>CBDBHH010000005.1:2277500-3598556 GCA_965205535.1 Alphaproteobacteria bacterium
GAAATTGAATTCTCCGTGAAGATGCGGAGTAGGCGCGGTCAGACGGAAAGACCCCGTGCACCTTTACTATAGCTTCGCAGTGGTATCCGAGAATGGATGTGTAGGATAGGTGGGAGACTTTGAAGCCGTGGCGCCAGCTGCGGTGGAGTTACCCTTGAAATACCACCCTTCTGTTGTTTGATATCTAACCGAGACCCGTGAACCCGGGTTCGGGACCCTGCGTGGTGGGTAGTTTGACTGGGGCGGTCGCCTCCTAAAGAGTAACGGAGGCGCGCGATGGTGGGCTCAGGCTGGTCGGAAATCAGCTTTTGAGTGCAATGGCATAAGCCTGCCTGACTGCGAGACTGACAAGTCGAGCAGAGACGAAAGTCGGTCATAGTGATCCGGTGATCCCGTGTGGAAGGGTCATCGCTCAACGGATAAAAGGTACGCCGGGGATAACAGGCTGATACTCCTCAAGAGTTCACATCGACGGGAGTGTTTGGCACCTCGATGTCGGCTCATCACATCCTGGGGCTGGAGCAGGTCCCAAGGGTTTGGCTGTTCGCCAATTAAAGTGGTACGTGAGCTGGGTTTAGAACGTCGTGAGACAGTTCGGTCCCTATCTGCCGTGTCAGGACGAGACTTGAGAGGAGCTGCCCCTAGTACGAGAGGACCGGGGTGGACGTACCTCTGGTGTACCGGTTGTTCCGCCAGGAGCATCGCCGGGTAGCTAAGTACGGAAGGGATAACCGCTGAAAGCATCTAAGCGGGAAGCCCACCTTGATACGAGGTCTCGCATGAGAGCCGTGGAAGACCACCACGTTGATAGGCTGGATGTGGAAGCGTGGCAACACGTGAAGCTGACCAGTACTAATTGCTCGATTGGCTTGATTGTAGGCCGTTTGCAGGACCCTTCGGGGCCCTATCCTTCGGGATAAAACGGCAATAAACCGCCGCGTACAGTGGCAAGGTTCGTTAACACTAATTGTTTCGATACCTCAGGTTTTCGGTTTTAAGCCGCACCCCATGGGTGCGTTCGTCAGGATTATTGCACCAACCCCGGCACACCATGCGTTTGGACGACCTGGTGGCTATAGCGGGGGGGCCACACCCGATCCCATTCCGAACTCGGCCGTGAAGACCCCTAGCGCCGATGGTACTGTGTCTTAAGGCACGGGAGAGTAGGTCGTTGCCAGGTCTTCCAAACGCATGATCGCCGGCAAGCAATGCAACCTAGTTCACGATGGTTCCTTCACGCATGTTAGGAACGAGACAGATTTTGCGTGGCAACGCGAGACGTTATCGACGCGGGGTGGAGCAGTCCGGTAGCTCGTCAGGCTCATAACCTGAAGGTCGCAGGTTCAAATCCTGCCCCCGCAACCAACTCTGGTTGATAGACAGCTTCTTTGCCCCGCTTTGGCGGGGCTTTTTATTGGCCGGAAACGAGTTAAAAAAATGCGGTTTCGACTGTGTTTTATGCCGGATTCAAGGTGGGTTTAGGGACTGGTTCCGGTAATATCCAGCCCGCCGCGCACCGGGGCAGGAAGGCCCGTTCCGCGCAGTGCAAAGGGTCAACGTAATCCGTTGGCCAGATTGGTTATTTAGGTGGATCGGCCGGTTCGGCCGGTCATGGCAGTTGGGATTTAGAACTTGCGTAAAACGAACAACATTTCCCCGGCGAATGCCGCCTCGAACACGCTCTACAGCGGCGTGAAGCCTGCGCAGGGTCTCTACAACCCGGCGCATGAGCACGATGCCTGCGGCATCGGCATGATCTGCTCGATCCGCAACGAGCGCAGCCGGAAGGTCGTCGAAGACGGCCTCAATATTCTTTGCAACCTCGAGCATCGTGGCGCCGTGGGCGCGGACCCGAAGGCCGGTGACGGCGCGGGGATCCTGATCCAGTTGCCGCACGAGTTTTTCGCAGCCGAAGTCGAAGGCCTCGGCTTTGAACTGCCGCAGCCGAACCATTACGGCGTCGCGCATCTCTTCCTGCCGCGTGACTCCGCACAACAAGAACTGGTCGCGGCAGCCTACCAGGCGGCCGCAGAACGCGAAGGCATGTCAATTCTCGGCTGGCGCGACGTGCCGGTTGATTCCTCCATTCTCGGTGAGAGCGTGAAGCCGACAGAACCGATGCACCGACAGGTGTTCATCGCACGCGGCGAGAACATCGCCGACGATGACGGGTTCGAGCGCAAGCTCTATGTCATGCGGAAATCCGCGTCGAGCTACATTCGGGCGAACTATCCGGACTGGGCCGGCGAATATTATCCGGCGTCCTGTTCGTCGCGCACGATTGTGTACAAGGGCCTCGTTCTCGCTGACGGGGTGGTGCAGTACTACAAGGATCTGCAGGACGAGCGCGTGATTTCCGCCCTGGCCCTGGTGCATCAGCGTTTCTCCACCAACACCTTTCCGTCATGGCCGCTGGCCCATCCGTATCGGATGATTTGCCACAACGGCGAGATCAACACCCTGCGCGGCAACAACAACTGGATGGCCGCACGTCAGGCGACGATGTCGTCCCCGATATTCGGCGACGACATGGAGAAGCTCTGGCCGATCTCCTATGAGGGGCAGTCGGATTCGGCCTGTTTCGACAATGCGCTGGAGCTGCTCTACCAGGGCGGATACTCCCTGCCGCATGCGATGATGATGATGATTCCCGAAGCGTGGGCCGGGAATCCGTTGATGGATGACCAGTTGCGTTCCTTCTACGAGTACCACGCGGCATTGATGGAGCCGTGGGACGGGCCGGCGGCGATCGCGTTTACCGATGGCAAGGTTATCGGTGCGACGCTGGACCGCAATGGATTGCGCCCGGCACGCTATCTCGAGACCAAGGACGGCTTTGTGCTGCTCGCGTCCGAAATGGGCGTGCTCGATATCCCGGAAGAGAATATCGCGCGCAAATGGCGCCTGCAGCCCGGCAAGATGCTGCTGATCGACCTCGAGAAGGGTAAAACCATCTCGGACGAGGATCTGAAGACCGAGCTCGTCGCGAGCCACCCCTACAGGGAATGGCTGGCGAACACGCAGATCCGCGTTCGTGACCTGCCCGACGTTGGCCGTCCGCCGGCAGTTTCCCAGACACCGTTGCTGAAGCGTCAGCAAGCGTTTGGCTATACCGAGGAAGATCTCAAATTCCTGATGATGCCGATGGCCCATACCGGGCAGGAGGCGACGGGTGCCATGGGCACGGACACGCCGATTTCCGCCCTGTCGTCCCGATCCAAACCGCTCGCATCCTATTTCAAGCAGCTTTTCGCCCAGGTCACGAACCCGCCGATCGACCCGATCCGCGAGGAAATCGTGATGTCGCTGGTCTCTTTCATCGGGCCGCGTCCGAACCTGCTGGATCTTGAAGGCACGTCGACGCTGAAACGACTGGAAGTGCGCCAACCGATTATCTCCAACAGTGGTTTGGAGAAAGTTCGGGCGATCGGTGACATCGCCGACAACCAGTTCATGACCCAGACCCTCGATATCACCTATGGCGTGGCGCGCGGTGCGTCATACATGGAAGAGGCGATCGAGAATATCTGCAAACGCGCCGAGGAGAGTGTCGGCCAGGGCTACAACATCATCATTCTCTCGGACCGTTTGGTGGGGCCGGACCGGGTGGCGGTCCCGTCGCTTCTGGCGACATCGGCGGTGCATCATTATCTGATCCGCAAGGGCCTGCGCACGTCAGTGGGCCTCGTGGTTGAAACCGGGGAGGCGCGCGAGGTCCAGCATTTCGCAACCCTGGCCGGGTTCGGCGCCGAAGCGATCAACCCCTGGCTTGCCTTCGAAACGCTTGAGGACCTGCGTGACAAGTTCGACGACGACCTCAGCATCGAGGAAATCAACCGCAGCTTCATCAAGGGGCTCTGCAAGGGCCTGCTGAAGGTCATGTCGAAGATGGGCATTTCGACCTATCAGTCCTATTGCGGCGCGCAGATATTTGACGCGGTCGGCCTGAAGTCGTCATTCGTAGAGAAATACTTCACCGGGACCCACACGGCCGTCGAGGGTGTGGGGCTCGAGGAAATCGCCCGCGAGACGCTGGAGCGTCATGCCCAGGCGTTCGGCAACGACCCGGTCTACAAGGGCGCGCTCGATGTGGGCGGGGAATACGCGTTCCGCATTCGCGGCGAAAAGCACGCCTGGACGCCCCAGACGGTCGCGGACCTACAGCACGCGGTGCGTGGTGATCTGCCTGACAAGTATCGGTCCTACGCAGCGGCGATCAACGAGCAGGATGCGGAACACATGACCCTGCGCGGGCTGTTCCGTCTCAAATCGACCGAGGAATCCGGACGGAAGCCTGTGCCACTCGACGAGGTCGAACCGGCCGCCGATATCGTGAAGCGCTTCGCGACGGGCGCCATGTCGTTCGGCTCCATCAGCCGTGAGGCACATACCAATCTGGCGATCGCGATGAACCGGATCGGCGGCAAGTCGAACACCGGTGAGGGGGGTGAGGAAGTTGACCGTTTCACGCCCATGGACAACGGCGATTCCATGCGGTCCGCGATCAAACAGGTCGCATCGGGCCGGTTTGGCGTGACGACTGAGTATCTCGTCAATTCCGACATGATTCAGATCAAGATGGCCCAGGGCGCTAAGCCCGGAGAGGGCGGTCAGCTGCCGGGCCACAAGGTCGATGCGGTGATTGCCAAGGTGCGGCACTCCACGGCGGGTGTCGGGCTCATTTCACCGCCGCCCCATCACGACATCTACTCGATCGAGGATCTGGCGCAGCTGATCTTCGATCTGAAGAACACCAACTCCAGCGCCGATATCAGCGTCAAACTGGTCTCGGAAGTCGGGGTCGGGACGGTTGCGGCGGGCGTGTCCAAGGCGCGTGCCGACCATGTCACGATTTCGGGCTTTGAGGGCGGGACGGGCGCCTCGCCGCTGACGTCGATCAAGCATGCGGGCTCACCCTGGGAGATCGGTTTGGCCGAGACCCAGCAAACACTCGTGATGAATGACTTGCGCGGACGTATCTCGGTGCAGGTCGATGGCGGTCTGCGAACCGGCCGCGACGTGGTCGTGGGCGCGTTGCTGGGGGCAGACGAGTTCGGCTTCGCCACGGCACCCCTGATCGCGTCGGGCTGCATCATGATGCGCAAATGCCATCTGAACACCTGCCCGGTCGGCATCGCCACCCAGGACCCGCAACTCCGCAAGAAGTTCACGGGCAAGCCCGAGCATGTGGTGAACTACTTCTTCTATGTTGCGGAGGAAGTGCGCGAGATGATGGCCGCAATGGGCTTCCGGACCGTAAACGAGATGATCGGTCAGACCGATATGCTCGACACGGACGCCGCGATTGATCACTGGAAGGCCAAGGGACTGGATTTCGGGAAGCTGTTTTTCAAGCCGGCCGAAGCGGACCATGTCGATGTCCATCGCACGATCGATCAGGATCATCCGATCAAGGACATTCTGGATCGGAAATTCATCGAGGCAGCAAAGTCGGCAATTGAAGACGGCACTTCTGTTCAGGCGGAGTTCCCGATCCGAAATACCGATCGCACGACCGGCACCATGCTGTCGGGTGAGATTGCGAAGAAATATGGCCATGCCGGCCTGCCGGAAGACACGATCTGGATGAAGCTGAAGGGCGTGGCGGGGCAGAGCTTCGGCGCGTGGGTGGCGCATGGCGTGACCCTCGACCTGGAGGGCGAGGCCAATGATTACGTCGGCAAGGGCCTTTCGGGCGGCAAGCTAATCGTACGCCCGGCACCTGAAAGCGGCATCAACCCGGACGAAAGCATGATTGTCGGCAACACGGTGCTGTATGGCGCGGTGACCGGGGAATGCTATTTCCGGGGGATTGCCGGCGAACGCTTTGCGGTGCGCAATTCCGGCGCGATCGCCGTGGTCGAGGGCACCGGTGATCATGGCTGCGAATACATGACGGGCGGCATCGTGGTGGTACTTGGTGATACCGGGCGCAACTTCGCCGCGGGCATGTCGGGCGGTATCGCCTATGTGCTCGATGAGGACGGCGATTTCGAGGGGCGCTGCAACCTTGCGATGGTTGATCTGGAGCCGATCGAGGGTGAGGCCGAGGAAATGGAAAAACTGCATCTCTCGGACAATGAATCCCACGGTCTGGTGGATGTCGGGTCCGACATGACGCGGTTTGATGCCGAGCGTTTGCGACAGCTGATCCAGAACCATGCGCATTACACGGCGTCGACCCGTGCGCAGCAGATTCTGGACAATTGGGACGAGTATTTGCCGAAGTTCGTGAAGGTCATGCCGGTCGAGTATCGCCGGGCCCTGCAGGAAATGCAGGTCGAGCAGACAGGCGAAATGAACATCGGTTTGCGGAGGGGCTAATGGGCAAGGTTACGGGTTTTATCGAGATCGAGCGGCACGACCGCACCTATAAACCGGCCGCGGATCGTATCCGGAATTATAAGGAGTTCGTGATTCCGCTCGAGGAGCGTGATCTTGAACGCCAGGCGGCACGCTGCATGGATTGCGGTATTCCGTTTTGCCATAACGGCTGCCCGGTCAATAACCAGATCCCCGACTGGAATGACCTTGTGTACAACGCCGACTGGGAAGAGGCGTCGCGCAACCTGCATTCGACGAACAACTTCCCCGAATTCACCGGCCGGATTTGCCCCGCGCCCTGCGAGGCGGCCTGTACACTCAACATCGATGACAACCCGGTCACCATCAAGACGATCGAATGCGCGATCGTCGACAGGGCCTGGGATGAAGGGTGGATCACGCCCCAGATTCCGGAAACGAAGACCGGCAAGAAGATCGCGATTGTCGGCGCGGGTCCGGCCGGTATGGCGGCGGCCCAGCAGCTCGCGCGCGCGGGCCATGATGTACATCTGTTCGAGAAGAACGAGGCTCCCGGTGGGCTGCTTCGTTTCGGCATTCCCGATTTCAAGATGGAAAAACATCTGATCGACCGCCGTATGGAACAGATGATCGCCGAAGGTGTAACCCTCCATTGCGGTGTGCATGTGGGCGTGGATATCACCGCGGCTGAGCTCGACACCCAGCATGACGCGGTTCTGCTCTGTGGTGGGTCGGAAGCGCCGCGCGATCTTCCGGTCGATGGACGCGATCTCGATGGTGTTCATTTCGCCATGGATTTTCTGCCACAGCAAAACCGACGTGTCGCGGGCAGCAACCAGGACGGCGATGTCGAACCGATCCTGGCCACACAGAAGAATGTGGTCGTTATTGGCGGCGGTGATACGGGCTCTGATTGTATTGGTACGTCGATCCGGCAGGGTGCGCTATCGGTTGTTCAGCTCGAAATCATGCCGGAACCGCCCGAGAAGGAAGACAAAGGCCTGACATGGCCGAATTGGCCGCTCAAGATGCGCACATCGTCGAGCCAGGCCGAGGGTGCGGAGCGTGATTTTTCCGTCACGACCACCAGCATCGGCGGGGACAATGGGCGTGTCACTCACATCAATTGCCAGCGCGTCGATGAGAAGTTCCAGCCGGTTCCGGGTACCGAATTCGAACTCAAGGCCGATCTCGTCTTGTTGGCCATGGGTTTCCTGCATCCGGTGGCTGAGGGCATGCTTCGCGAGTTGGATGTCGATCTCGATGAGCGCGGCAACGTGAAGGCGGATACCGAGGCCTATCGAACATCGCGGGACAAAATCTTCACCGCCGGTGATATGCGCCGCGGCCAGTCGCTGGTTGTTTGGGCCATTCGCGAAGGCCGCCAGGCCGCGCGCGCGGTCGACGCATTCCTGATGGGTAGCTCGGTGCTGCCGCGCTAGACGATGTCGCGTCGGGCAGAGACGGGCACCCGCAGGTGATGATGCGGCGGTTCGTGGCTTCAATCTCAACTATGAGGTTCCCGTGAATAACCCCAAAAACGAAGTTACCTTCTGGTCGGCTGTAGCCATGGGCATTGGCGCCATGGTGGGGGCGGGTATTTTTGCACTCCTCGGCCAGGCTGGCGCCATCGCGGCGAGCGCGGTTTATATTTCGTTCGTGGTCGCCGGCGGCATCGCCTTGCTCAGTGGCTATTCCATGGGGCGCCTGGGTGCGCGGTATCCGGCCGCCGGTGGCATCGTCGAGTATCTCGTGCGTGGTTTCGGGTCGGGCCGATTTTCCGGCGCGATGAGCTTGATGATGTACATCTCCGCGCTGGTGTCCATTTCGCTGGTGGCGCGGACCTTTGGGTCCTATGCGGACGCGCTCCTGCCTGCCGGCGCACCCAAATTCATGGTGGAAATATTCTCCGGCGCCGTTGTTGTGCTGTTCATGGCGATCAACCTCGCCGGGGCGCGCTCCATGACCCGCATCGAGAACATCATCGTGGTTGCCAAATTGTCGGTGCTGGTGATTTTTGCGGTTGTCGGCATGACGTTCATCTCGCCCGATCGGTTGGCGCCATCATCCTATCCGCCTGTCACCAGTATTCTCTCCACGGTTGCTCTCACCTTCTTTGCCTATGAGGGATTCCGATTCATTACCAATGCGGCGGCCGATATGCGCGACCCGGTCCGTATGTTGCCGCGGGCGATCATCACGTCGATTGTCCTGGTGATGATCGTCTATGTGGGTATCGCCATTGTCGTGTTTGGCAATCTCCCGCCCGAGAAGGTCATCGCCGCTAAGGATTTCGCGTTGGCCGAGGCCGCACGACCCGTGTTCGGGCATGTCGGGTTCACGATCATTTCGATCACGGCCCTGTTTGCCACGGCATCGGCGATCAATGCCGGTTTATATGCAATCTCCAATGTGTCCTACCAGCTGGCCAAGGAAGGTGAACTTCCGGCCGCTTTCGCCCGGCCCGTGGGCAGCAATCACGAAGGGCTTATCATCAGCGCCGTGATCATTGCGATACTGGCCATCTTCCTCGATCTGTCGGCCATTGCGATCATCGGCGCATTGTCGATGCTGATCATTCATCTGACCGTGCATATCGGGCATCTGCGCCTGCTCAATGAAACGGGTGCCTCGAAAACGCTGGTTCTCCTCGCCATTATTTCCGCCGGCGCCGCTATCGCACTGGGTGCCTATCACCTGGGCACCACGTCACCCTATTTGTTGCTCGGGGTCGGTGGGATCGTTGTGGTCGCGTTTGTTAGCGAGGCCGTGTTGCACAGATTGTCCGGGCGCAGCGTGAAGGCAAACACCACTGATCAGTGATGAAAGCCTGACGCTTCTTCATGGGTCAGCGGTGTGTGCATCGGGTGGTCCTTGAAATAGTCGAGTGCGCCCTGGATATCGTTCATCAACAGCGACGCCAGGTCCCGGCTAACGCCGTGGCGGACGAGGATTCGCTGAATCGCCTGATCCTCGCAGTTCGCCGGTAACGTGTAGGCAGGTACCTGCCAGCCGCGGGTGCTGAGACGATCGGCGAGATCGTACAGGCTGAACCCGGGGTCGACGCCGTCTTTCATTTTCCAGCACAGCGCCGGGATGCCTTTGCTCATATCCCCGTCATAGATGATCTCGAACGGCCCGAGCTTGGCGATCTCGCCGGCGAGGAACTGCGCGGTGTCGTAGCAGGCAGAATGTATCTTGCGGTATCCCTCCCGGCCCAGGCGCAGGAAGTTGTAGTACTGGCACACCACCGATCCGCCCGGCCGCGAGAAGTTGATCGCGATATCGCGCATGTTGCCGCCCAGATAGTTGACCCAGAAGATCATGTCTTCGGGAAGATCAGCTTCCTCGCGCCATGCAACCCAGCCCACGCCCAGGGGAGCCAGGCCGAACTTGTGTCCCGACGCGTTGATGGATTTGACCCGCGGCAGGCGGAAATCCCAGACGAGATCAGGCGCGCAGAAGGGCGCGAGAAATGCGCCACTGGCGCCATCGACATGGATCGGGATATCGAGACCGGTTTCAGCCTGTAGCCCGTCGAGGGCGTCCGCCACTTCCTTCACCGGTTCATACACACCATTGAACGTCACGCCGAGCGTGGGCACGACCCCGATCGTGTTTTCGTCGCACCGCGCGAGCACTTCTTCGGGTGTCATCAGCAACCGGCCTTCTTCCATGGGGATTTCGCGATGTTCGATATCCCAATAGCGGGTGAATTTGTGCCAGCAGACCTGGACCGGCCCTGTGATCAAGTTTGGTTTGTCGATAGGCTTTCCGGCGGCCTTTCGGCTTGCCTCCCAGCGTCGCTTCATCGCCATGCCGCCCAGCATCGCCGCTTCGCTCGACCCGACTGTCGAACAACCAACGGTATTGGCGCCTGAAGGCGAATGCCAAAGATCACCAAGCATGTGGACGCAACGTGCCTCGATTTCAGCCGTCTGAGGATACTCGTCCTTGTCCACCATGTTCTTGTTGATGCAATCGTCCATAAGCTGATGCAGCTCGGGCTCTTCCCAGGTCTGGCAGAAGGTCGCCAGGTTCTGACGTGCGTTGCCGTCGAGCATCAGTTCGTCGCGAACGACCGCATAAGCGTGGCGCGGCTCCTGTTCGTCCTCGGGAAACTGATACTTCGGCAAGCTCACCGAAAGATCCACGGAGGCGTAAACCTGGTCCTCGATCTTGTGCTGAATCGATTTCTTGTCATGCAGTGCCATCGATTATTCTCCCTCTCTAGGAATTTGAACTGACCGGTTAACCGTTGCCCGATACGGGAAGTTGGCCCGGCAGCCGAATATTCTCGCGGGTGATGGATGCGATGTCGTTGACGCCCATCACAGCCATCGTGCGTCGGATCTCCGCGTCAAGGATGTCCAATGCGCGGTTCGCACCGGCTTCACCCGCGGCACCGACGCCATAGAGCGTCGCACGGCCGATCGCGATCGCGTCCGCGCCGAGCGCCAACCCCTTCAGTACATCGCTGCCGCGCCGCACGCCGCTATCTGCGATGATGGTGGTGCGTCCTCCCACCGCCTCGGCGATGGCCGGGAGTGCGTCCCATGGCGTGATCGAGGTGTCGTTCACATTGCCGGCGTGATTGGAGACAAAGATTCCGTCCGCACCCATTTCGACGGCATCGACGGCATCATCCGGGTGCAGGATGCCCTTTACCAGAAGCTTGTGCGGCCAGGCATCGCGCAACCGGCGCAGGTAGTCCCAGCCCATGGTGTCGTTACGGTTCAGGAAGGACCCGGAGCTTGCCGAGACGTATCCGGTGGCTTCGGCCTTGTCTTCTGCGGGAATATGAATGTTGGAGAAGGCGGGTAGTCGGCCTTCGCTGAGGAAATAGCGGCCCGCGGTGCCAACCAGCCAACGGGGGTGGCGCAAGCTGTCCACGACGGTCTTGCGGGTGATGCGCGGCGGGAACACCAAGCCGTTGCGAACGTCGATTTCGCGGTTGTTGTAGACAGGAGAGTCGACGGTGACGACCAGCGCTTCGAACCCGGCATCGAGGGCACGCTGGACGGTGACGAAAGCAGCTTCGGGGTTGCGCCAGACGTAGAGCTGGAACCACTGGGTACCGCCGCCATTCTCGATGACCTGCTCCATGGCCGTGTTGGAAGTGCTGGCAAGCGTGAACGGGATGTTGGCCCTGGCGGCGGCACGCGCCAGTGCGGTCTCGCCGCGATACCAGACAAAGCCCGCCGGGCCCGTTGGCCCGATCACGATCGGCAGATCATGCTGTTTGCCCAGCAAGCTGATCGCCGGGTCGCGCGTGGAGACGTCGCGCGGTGCGCGCGGCATGATCTTGATCCGGTCGAGCGCGTCCCGATTGTCGCGCATGGCGATCTGGTCTTCGCTGCCTTTGTCACAGAAATCAAAAAGAGCCTTGGTGAGCCGACGCTTCGCCAAGCGCCGCAGATCATCAATGTTAAGTGCTTGTTTGGACAGGTCGCCCACGTAAATCCCCCGAATCAGCGTTCCATTATCAGCCGAGCGAATAGGGAGCATGCCGCGCGCGGCTGTGCAAGAGTTCGGCGGATTCAAATTGCGCGGAACTGTGTAATTGGCAATTGTGGCAACCTGTCGTTCACAGTTTGCACAAACATCCATTCAGGGTCATTCACATGAAAATTCATCACGCGCCCAATTCCCGGTCCGTCCGTATTATCTGGCTCTTTGAGGAGTTGGGACTGCCTTACGAACTGGAGATATACAAACTGGGAGACCGGGAGATGCGCGGGCCCGATCACCTGAAACGGCACCCGCTGGGACGTGTCCCCGTGCTGGAAGACGAAAATGAGACAATTTTCGAATCCGGTGCGATCGTTCAGTACGTTTTGGCAAAGTATGGCGATGGCGCGCTCGTGCCGAGCCCGGACGACCCTGAATTCGGAACTTATCTTCAATGGTTGCACTACGCCGAAGGCATGCTGATGCCGCCGATCAACACGATCGTCGTCGAAACGCTATTTCTTTCCGAAGAGCGGCGAAATCAGGTGAACGTCGACCGGGCGACGAAGCTGCTGGGACGGATGGTGGAAGCCGCAGACGCGCATCTTGCCAACCGGGAGTATCTCGCGGGGGAATTCTCGGGTGCGGACATCATGACCGGGCATGCCTGCATCGCAGCGTCGCGTTTCGGTGCGGATGTCTCGGATCTCCCCAACGTCGCAGCCTATATCGATCGTCTGAAGGCCCGTCCGGCACTCCAGGTCGCATTTGCCGCCGGCACCTGAGCCGCCGGGTGCCCATGGCCCGAATGCGGCGCCATGACTGAGACTTACGACTACATCATCGTCGGCGGTGGTTCCGCGGGATGTGTGCTGGCCAATCGGCTGTCGGCACGGGCGTCAAACAAGGTGCTGCTGCTCGAAGCTGGCCGGGATACCGCACCCGGCGCCGAACCTGCCGATGTGCTCGATACCTATCCGACGTCCTACTACAACCCGGTCTACGCGTGGCGGGGAATTGTTGGACGTGAAAGGAGCGAGCCGCGGTCGCCGAAAGTTCCATTTCGGCAGGGAAAAATTCTAGGAGGTGGATCGTCACTGATGGGGATGGTGGCCCTGCGCGGGACACCGGATGACTACGACGAATGGCAGGCGCTGGGTGCCGATGGCTGGGCCTGGAAAGACGTGCTGCCGTACTTCCGCAAGCTCGAAAGCGATGTCGATTTTCAAGGCGATCTCCACGGGGCAGATGGGCCTGTGCCGATCCGGCGCTTAGCCGAGGCGAATTGGCCGCCGCTCATGAAGGCAATGTTCGCGCATAGCCGCGACATGCAGATCACCCGTATCGACGACTTCAATGGCGATTTTCGGGAAGGCTTCGGGCCTTTGCCCACCAGTAAGTTCGAAGACAAACGTGCCTCGACCGCAATCTGTTACCTCGATGCGACCACCCGCGCGCGGCCGAATTTGACACTTGTCACAGACGCGATGGTCCGCAGGGTGATGGTCGATGGGACCAGGGTAACAGGCGTGGTTGCGCAATATGATGGCGGACTACGCGAGCTGACGGCGCGCGAGGTCATTATTTCGGCCGGGGCTTTGCTGTCGCCGATGATGCTGTTACGCGCGGGTATCGGATCGGCGGACGAGCTGGTTGCCAGCGGTGTCTCCGTGATTGCCGATCGTCCGGGTGTGGGCCGCAACCTGCAGAACCACCAGGCCCTGATGCTGGCCGTGCATTTGAGCAAAGACGCGGTCCCGCCCGTGGATCAACGCACGCATACGATTGCCGGTTGGCGCTATTCATCGGGTGTTGCAGATTGTCCGCCGCGGGATGCGTACACTGCTTTTGTCGGCCGGACCGGCTGGCATGCCCTCGGCCGAAGAATTAGTGCGCTCACCCCAATTGTGCTGAAGCCATTCTCGCGCGGGCGGGTGAAACTGGATCCTCAAAACCCCGTCGGGGCTGCAGATATCGATTTCGCGTTCGATTCCGACGCGCGGGACCGAGTAAGGCTCGCCGTGGCGGTTCGTCGCGCGGCAGAGATGCTGCTTTCCTCGTCGGTACGCGGCGCGTGGCGATCGGCGGTGCCGGTCGCAAATACCCGCCGGTTGCGCACGTTCAACGACGTGAACCGGTTTAATGCCACACGCGCCCGCGCGATTTCGGCGATGCTCGATCTGCTGCCGGCGCTCAGCCGACCTGTGATGGGAACAATGAGCCATCCAGGTCTGGACGTTGCAACACTCGTTCAGGATGACGCGGCGATCGACGAATTCGTGCGCAACAGTGTGGCCGGTCAGGCACATCATGCGGGCACGTGCCGGATGGGTCTCGCGAACGACCCGCTTGCCGTTACCGATTCTCATGGTCGGGTTTATGGCGTCGAGGGTTTGCGCGTGGTCGATGCGTCTCTGATGCCGTGGGTGCCGCGCGGCAACACGAACATTCCCACCATCATGATTGCCGAGAAGATTTCTGCCGAAATACTGGACGGCCATTGAATACAGCCCGCTTGTCGCCGGGCGGTGGCTGGTGCCAGACTGTGCGGATACATGCTGGAGGAGGGACGAATGAGCGAAAAGCAGGACGGTATCGTTGTCATGTCTCTGGAAGAGATGCGCTCGCGCATTGCAATGTTCGCGGAGCAGACAGGTAACGACCAACTGATGATCACCCAGGGAATTCCGGGGTTCCAGAGAGATATTTACTCGATCATCGGGCGCGGCGTGTCGGAAGATGCCGGCACCCAGCCGGGAATCGTGGATTCGACCGGTTTCAATGTCGCCTATGTCGGTGCGGAGCCGGATAACGGCTCGGCAATGCATTCCCATGACGAGGAAGTCGAGGTGTTCATTCCGGTTTCGGGGCAGTGGGCGATCTACTGGAACGAAGGCGAGGCGGCCGAGGAGGTCGTGCTGGGCCCGATGGACTGTATTTCCGTGCCCGCCGGCGTGATGCGCAGCTTCAAGAATGTCGGGGATAGCTATGGTTATTTGCTGGTGATTATCGGCGGGACCGAGAACACCACCGTCAGTCGCCCGCAGGATGTCATAGATAAGGCCGCCGCCGTCGGGCTGAAACTCGATGCGGACGGCAAAATGGTAGACGCTGCCGAGTAGCGGGCACGAAGGACAAAAACGATGGCAACGATCAACATTCGTGGCGTCAATCTCCGCTATGAGATTGTCGGGGACGACGGACCGGTTGTAACCCTGATCACCGGTGGACGACGCGGTTACGACGAATTTCTGCCGATGGCCCGAAAATTGTCGGCCGAGGGATATCGCGTTTTGCTGCACGACCGGCGAAACACCGGGGCCTCGGACATCGTGATGAGTGCGGACGAAGTGGAGGAGGCCGTCTGGGCTGATGACCTTCATGCGTTGCTGAACGAACTGGGTGAGGTCCCGGCGTTTATCGGCGGGTCTTCATCCGGTGCGCGTACGGCCTTGTTCTTCGCCTTGCGCCACTCCGAGGCTGTACGGGGATTGCTCTTGCTGCGCGTCACCGGAGGTGCGTTTGCTGCCGGGCGCCTGCCGGAGGCCTATTACGATCAGTTCATTCGCGCAGCGCAGGACGGCGGCATGGAAGCCGTGTGCGCGACACCTGAATATGGCGAACGGATTGCCGCAAACGCCGACAACCACAAGCGACTTATGGAGATGTCGGCTGACACGTTCATCGCCATCCAGACCAAGCTCCGGGATCTGTTTATGGCGGGCTCGGAACTGCCGGTGTTCGGCGTGAGCGAGGCCGAACTGGGTTCTCTTACGATGCCTTCGGTCATCGTCCCGGGAAATGACCGGGTGCATGATTCGCGCGTCGGCCAGAAAGTCCACGCCCTGATTCCGGGCAGCGAGTTGCACATGTTGCCGATCGAGGATTCGGACGAGCCGGTGATCCCGTTCACCGAGTGGCGTGATCTGGAACCAGAGATTGTCGGCGTGTTCGCCGACTTCATGCGCCGGCATGGCGGATCGGGCGTCAGCGCCTGATCGAGCGCGCCGGGGAGGTCAGGCCTTGGCAGCTGTCGTGTCGGCCTGCTCTAGCGGACCGTCGGTTTTTTCGGCTTCTTGAAACGCGTGGCATTGAGTGCCATCGCCAGATGCTCGCCGAATATCTGCTTGCGGAACGGTTTGCGCAGATAAATCGCGTGCTGGCAATGCGCGAGCAATTTCTTGCAATGTTCCTCGGGGTAGCCCGACATCATGAGAATGCCGATCGCCGGGTTATGCTGGAGTGCAAACTCCACGACATTCGGTCCTGTCAGGGCACCGGGCAACACGACATCCGATACGATCCCGTCAAAATCGAAATTGTGATCGTGCAGGATCTGGATCGCACCGTCTCCCGTCTCGGCCCGCACAACGCCGTAGCCAAGCTGGGTGAGGAAGTTCTCACAGATATCACCGACGACGGTTTCGTCCTCAATGAGCAGGATCGACTTACCGGCGCCGTACACCGGGATATCCGATGATACCGGTGGTGCCGGACGGTCGACGATCAGCTCTGTCGCTTGCGGGAGGTAGATATTCGCCGAGGTTCCGGTACCGGGTTCGCTGATGATTTCGATGTCGCCGTCCGACTGGCGCACAAAGCCATGGACCATGCTCAGGCCGAGCCCGCTGCCCTCGTTCAAGCGCTTGGTCGTAAAGAACGGCTCGAAAACACGCGTCAAATCCTCAGGTTCGATGCCGCTGCCATTGTCGGTAACAGACAGGCGCACATAACGCCCGTCCGGCAGTTCCAGGGCATGCGCCGACCGCGGGCCACCAATCTCGACGCAATCGGTCTGAACGGTGATTTTGCCGCCATCCGGCATGGCGTCGCGCGCGTTGATCACCAGGTTGAGAAGCGCGTTCTCGAGCTGGTTCTGATCGATTTTGATGATGTTGGAAGCGCTTTTGTTCTCATATGCGATCTCAACAATTTCGCCGACACTGCTGTCGAGCAACGGATGCATGTCCGCGAGCAACATATCGAGGTCGGTCGCCTGGGGCCGTAGCTCCTGATTGCGCGTGAAGGCGAGCAAACGCGATGTCAGCTCTGCGCCTTTCTCTGCCGCGTCGATGGCGTTTCGCGCGAGAGGACGCATCGCGCTGTCGGTGTCGAGCTGTTCCTCGACCAGTTCCAGATGTCCGAGGATAATGGCCAGCAAATTGTTGAAATCATGGGCAATACCGCCGGTGAGCTTGCCCATGGCCTGCATCTTCTGACTTTGCATCAGCTGTTGCTCGGCCGTTTTCTCCTGAGTCACGTCGATCGCGCCACCATCCCAAACGATGCTTTCTCCCTGGCGACGAACCGTGCCGAACAGGCGTGCCCAGGCAATCTGGCCGTTGGGCATCTTGACCCGGACGTCCAGATAGCGGGCTTCCGAGGTTTCCAGTTCGCCGTCGACGAGGCGTTGCCAGAGTTCACGGTCTTCGGGAAGTATCGTGTCGATAAATTTCGTGGGGTCAGCCGTGACCACGTGGCGCTCAAGGCCAAATACGCGTGCAGTGCCGACATTGAAGATCGGATAGGTGACACCACCGGGTCCGGCGACCCGACGGAATATGATTCCGGGCAGGTGCTCGACAATTCGCCCGAGCAGCTCGCGCCTTTCCTCTTCGGCATGCAGCTTTTGTGCGGCATGGCTTGCCTGGATTTCGTCAGCCATGACATTGAAATTTTGTCCAAGGGCACGGAGCTCGACGGGAACGATCAGGGAATCGGTCGGCGCGCGCCAATCGAGATGCCCGTCGGCGATCTGTGAGGTACCTCCGATGACAGCATTAACCGGGCGCAACAGGAGACCCGCCAGAAACCATCCGAGAATGGCCGCCGTCACCACGCCCAGCGCGATGATGGCGTAGGCAGCGTTGATGATGCGATCGGCCCGGGCCTGTAGTTCGGAGAAGGGCTGGGGAACCATGACGCCCCAGCCGGAATCCGGCAGGGACGTGTAGCCGGCGATCATGTCGACCTTGGCGGCCGGTGAATAAAACTGCACGACGCCGGTTTCGCCGCGCAACATGCGCGCGACCGGGTCGACGCCGGAAATATTCTTGAGGGTATTCACCCATTCTGATTTCGGGTGCGCCAGGACATGGCCCGTTCTGTCGACAATTGCCGCATGTCCGCCCTCGCCAAACGCGATGGATTGCTGGAGCTTGCGGATGAAATCGGTGGACAGAACGCCAATCGCGACGTCGCCGCTCGGCAATTCCCGCGTCAGGAAGATTGTCGGACGCCCGCGGCTATCCAGTTGAACGGGGTAGAAACGCAGTGTGTCCGTCGGCGCGTCGGCGACCAGATCGGCGCGAATGTCGGGTGCGATCTCGACACGTTCCTTGCCGGCAACGCCCCAGACATATTCCGGCAAGCCGTCCGGCGCATAGATCTCGAGCGAACGGAATTTTAGGCGAAGTGCCAGCTGTTGCAGGTAGTGGGACGTTTGATTGAAACGTAGAGCCTGAGCAAACAGATCGAAGCCGGTTTCTACATCATCCACATAGCGTTCAAGGGATTGCCTGGAGTTGGTGGCCAGCAGCAAATGCTTTTCTTCAACGGCCTCGACTTCGTGTTCGAGGACGGCCCGCTCAACCCAACTGCTGAGAAACATCGAGGGGACGATGGCGATCATCGTAAAGGCGATCGCAAGGACGACGCGCATCGTCACAAAACGGGATGCGAATTTTACCGCCCGTCCGTACGTGGCCGGTTCTGCCGGATTGCGAGGCGGGTTCGTCACATTTTTCATGGAAGCTACAAGCTCTGGCGTCAGGCGAAGTAACTAGCGGTCCAGCAGTTCGCGGAACGGGCCAAGATTGATCGGCTTGCGAAATGAATGAATGCTGTGAATACCGTCAGGGTCGGTGAGGGCGCGCGATCATTGCTCGGCGTCCGCTCGCCGACGGCGACGGGCGTGTGGTTTTTTACCTGCTGCCCCGGGGTGACGACGATATGGCCCTGGAACTCGGCCCGGCGTTGAAGGTGGCGGTGGATGAGGTTCTGGCGGAAATTGGTGCGCGCCGGCAACTGGTCAACGTGGGACCGGCGAATGCCATCGTCGGGAAATTATGCGACGTCGTTGGTCTTGTGCCGATCATGCCGTACCACCGCCTGAAATGGGACAACGGCGGCGCGCTGGTCGATGTATCGGCGGTCGAAGGTGTCACCATGGCACCCTATGCAGGCGGCGACCCGGACACCAATGCGGGGATCGCGGCGGTCTGGAAATCGGCGTTCCGGTCCGATCCGATCGAGCCGGTGCTGACCCCGGAGGTGCTTGAGGAAGCCGTGAGGACACTGGATATCTGGTTCATGGTCGCACGCGAGGATGATGGCGGGCGCGTCGTCGGCCTGTCGGAGGCCGGACCCGGAAGCTATTTTTCCGGTATTGCCGTCGCCCGTTCCCACTGGGGCAAAGGCCTCGCCGATGCGCTGGTGCTGGCGACCTGCAACGAATTCATGGCGCGCGGGATCAACGATCTGAATTCGATGACCCGCACGACCAACCGGCCATCGCTGGCGCTGCAGGATCGTCTGGGATGGGAAATTTTCGAAGACGGCATGATGTACGCCACGCCCGTGCCGGACAGCGAATAAGTTGGGCGATCGTGTGGCCTCACGGGACCGAATAACCTAGACGGTATCCGGTGCTGGGGAATCCGTTTTATCGCCGCCATGGTCGCGCGCGATCAGCGAGTAGATCGCCGGGGTCACGAACAGGGTAAACAGCGTACCGACGGTCATACCCGCCGCGATCACGAGGCCGATCGCGAAGCGGCTGTTGGCGCCCGCGCCCGTCGCGATCAGCAGCGGCACCATTGCCACAACCATCGACGCTGTGGTCATCAGGATCGGGCGCGGGCGCACGGCTGCCGCCTCGGTGATGGCCTCGCGCCGGGGCACGCCTTCATCTTCCTGCAGCTTGTTCGCGAACTCGACCATCAGGATGCCGTGCTTCGAGATCAGGCCGATCAGGGTGACGAGGCCGATCTGGGTGTAGATGTTGATCGAGGCCTGACCCGACAGGCTTAGCAGGTAGACCGGCAGCAGGGCGCCGAACATCGACGTGGGCAGCGCCACCAGGATGATGAACGGGTCGCGGAAGCTCTCGAACTGGGCTGCGAGCACCAGGTAGATAACGACCAGTGCGAAGATGAAGGCGATTGTCAGGCTCGAGCCTTCCTCGACGAACTGCCGGCTCTGGCCCTTAAAGTCATAGGTGTAGCCCTCGGGGAATGTCTGGTCGGCGGTGGTGCGCAGGAAGTCCAGCGCCTCACCGATGGTCCGCCCCGGGAAGGGGACACCCGACAGGGTCGCCGCGTTCAGTTGCTGGAACGACGTCAGCGCGTTGGGCTGCACGTCGGTTGAGATGGATGTGACCGCGGACAGGGGAATCAGGTCTCCGCCCGTGGTGCGAACGTGGTAGCGGCTGAGCCACTCGGCATCGAGCCGGAAGTCGCGCGGCGCCTGGGGGATCACCTCGTAGCTGCGGCCCTGGAGGTTGAAGAAGTTCACATTGTTGCCGCCGAGCAGCGAGCTGAGGGTCAGGCCGATATCCTCCATCGAGACCCCGAGGAGGTTCGCCTTGTCCTGATCGATCGACAGCTGGATCTGCGGCGTGTTGAACTTCAGATCGCTGTCGGTGAACAGGAACAGGCCGCTCTGCCGGGCCGCCTGCTGCAACTCGGCGACCACGCCCGCCAGCTCATGGAACTCGTTGGTGGTGGTGACGACGAACTGCACCGGTGTGCCGCCGGACGAGCCGGGCAGGGCGGGCGGCTGAAAGCCGACCACCTGGGCGCTGGGTTCGAAGAAAAAGGCCGGCTGCATCTCGCCCAGGACCTGCGCAGCATCACGTGTGCGCTCCCCCCATGGTTTCAGGAGGAATCCGAAGAAGGACGATGTCGGGCTCAGCAGGCCGTTAATGGCAAACGTATTATGGACCTCGGGGATCGAACGCAGTTCCTTGTCGAGCCGCCCGGTCGTTTGTTCCAGATAGTCCAGGTTGGCGTATTGCGGTGCCTGGACCTGCGCGAAGACGATCCCCTGATCTTCCTGGGGTGCGAGTTCGTTCGGCGTCGCCAGGAACAGCATCGCGGTCGCGCCCATGACGGCGGCGAGGATCAACACCGTCATCGCCCGGAAATTGAGGGTTTTGGACAGGCGGGACCGGTAGGTGTCCCGCAGCCAGCCGAAGAACCTGTCGACGGCGCGGGCAAACCGCCCCTCGGTGGATTCGCGGCTGAGCAAGTTGGCGCACATCATCGGCGACAGGGTGAGCGCCACGACGCCGGAGACGATAACCGCGCCGGCCAGCGTGAGGGCGAACTCGATAAACAGCGCGCCCGTGAGGCCGGACACCAGTGCGATCGGCGCATAGACGGCTGCCAGGGTGATGGTCATCGTGATGACAGGCCCGGCGATTTCGCGTGCGCCGGTCAGCGCTGCGTTGAACGGCGTGAGGCCGTCCTCGATATGTCGATAGGTGTTCTCGACCACAACGATGGCGTCGTCGACCACCAGCCCGATGGCCAGCACCAGCGCCAGGAGGGTGAGGAGATTGATCGAGAATCCGAGCGCCTGCAGGACGACCAGGACGCCGATAAGGGAAAGCGGAATTGTGACGATCGGGATCAGGGTCGCGCGGAGATTTCCCAGGAACAGGAAGATCACGACGATCACGATGAGGCCTGCTTCCCATAACGTCGTGATGACTTCGTCGATGGAGGTCCGGATGAACTCCGTTGAATCATAGGCGACGGACGCCTCCAGTCCTGGTGGCAGCTCGCGCTGGATATCGGGAATCAGGTCCCGGACGTCGTTGATGACCGTCAGCGGGTTGGCCGACGGGGTGGCGAAGATGCCGATAAACACAGCCGGCGCGCCGTCAAAGGTGGATGAGGCATTCGCGGTCTGTGGCCCCAGCTCGATCTGGGCCACGTCGGAGAGGCGGATCAGGGTCTCGCCCCGGGTCGCGATGACCAGGCGTTCGAATTCTTCTGCGGAATCGAGCGATGTCTCGGCATTGACGCTGATCTGGACGAAGTCGCCTTTCACCTCGCCCGCGGCCGAGGTGAAGTTGTTGGTTTGCAGGGCGGAGGCGACATCGGTCGGGGTGATGCCGAGCGCGGCCATGCGCACCGGGTCGAGCCAGATCCTCATGGAGAAGCTCTGGCCGCCGAGAATCTGGGCGTTGGCCACACCGTCGACGGTCTGGATCTTGGGCTGGATGACCCGGGTCAGATAGTCGGTAATCTGGGGCGAGGTCATCTCTCGCGATTCGAAGGCGAGATAGAACAGCGCGGTGGAATCGCCCGATTGCTTGACGACGACAGGGTCGCTGGCTTCGGCCGGCAGCACGCCCTGCACCTGGTTCACCTTGGACAGGACATCCGCCACCGCGCGATCGGCATTGGCGTTGAGATTAAGGCTCAGCGTGACGGAGGACACGTCCTGGCGCGAGCTCGATTCCAGGGTGTCGATGCCTTCTGCACTCGCCACGGCCTGCTCGATCTGGGTGGTGATGAAACCCTTGATCACGTCGGCATTGGCACCGGGATAGGCGGTCGTGACGGAGATGGTCGTGTTCGATAGCTCCGGATATTGGCGGATCTGCAGCGATTGCAGCGCCTGAAGGCCGACCAGCAGGATCAACAGGCTCACGACCGTCGACAGGACGGGCCGCTTGACGAATATATCGGTGAAACGCATCGCAGCCTGCCCTACGGCCGTGGCCGCGGCGTCGTCGCCTGCAGGGCCGGTGATTTGGCGAGGCGAACTTTCTGGCCGTTGAATATCTTGTTCTGGCCCGCCACGACGACCATCTCGCCGGCCTTCACACCGGTCAGGATGGCAAGTTTGCCATCCCGCTGTTCGCCGACGGTGACCCGGCGTTGCTCAAGGGTAAACAACGGTGCGGCCGGTGGCTTGGCGGCGTCGGGTTTGGTGTTGTCCGCCTTGGGGCCGGTTTCGCGGTGTCGGGTTTTGCCGTGTCGGGTTTCGCGACGAACACGCTGTCGCCGACCAGGCTGATCGTGACAGCTGTCCGCGGGACCGTCACCACGTTCTGGGCTGTGGCTTCGAGGACTTTCACATTGGCGAACATGCCCGGGAGGAGCTGCTTGCCGGGGTTTGCGAAGCGTGCCCGTACGAGGATATTGCGGGTCGATTGGTCGATCTGCACATCGATCGACGTGATTTTACCGGTGAAGGTCTTGCCGGGGAACGCGTCCACCGTGACCTCCACGTCGTCGTTGATCGCGATATCATCGATGCGCGGTTCGGGGATCGGGAAATCCACATAGACCGGATCGAGCTGTTGCAGGCTGACGAGGACCTCGCCGGCCGATACATATTGCCCGATATCGACCTGACGGATTCCCAGCTGGCCGTCGAAGGGTGCCGAGATCTGCTTCTCGGCGATCAGCGCGTTAATCCGCTCGACCTCGGCCTTGTCGCTGTCGCGTGAGGCGATGGCGTCGTCGAGATTTTGTCCCGATGCGACGCCTCGGCTTTTCAGCGTGCGCTGGCGTGCAAGTTTGCGCTCCGAATCCTTGAGCTGCGCCTGTGCGGCCTTGAGTTCCGCTGTTTCGGTGGTCAGGTTGAGGACGACCAGTTCGGCACCCTGTTTGATGTCGGCGCCCGACGCGAAGGAAATTCGCTCAACCGTTCCCGCAACTTCGGCCGATGTGGCGGAGACTGTTGCGGGCGGACGCGGGCGCTCGGACAGCGCCTTCTTCTCCTGCGCGGGTTTCATCACATAATGGTAGTAGCCAAAACCACCAAGCGCGCCGGCGAGGATCAGGAAGGCGATTGCGAGGAGGGCCGTTTTCTTCATGATAATCCGATCAGTCACATCCGCGTTCGGGAAGGGGTGTGCAGCTTGTCGCGAGTGTAGCGGACCTTCGTGCTTCATTGAATTGCCGATCCCGTACACAGAACGATTTCGCCTATAGAAATCTCCGGATAAAGCCTTGGAATTCAGGCGTTCGCACGGCGAACGTGAACAATCGGGTTATTCGAGAGGTTCCGCCCATCTACTGCGGACGACGCCAAGAAGATCGCGAGACGAACCCGCATCAACCGCCCGCGCTAAGCCGGGTGTCGAACTGGGAGAAGACCGAAATGCTGAAGACTCTGTTCAGGAGCTTCGCTGTTGCCGGGATCGCCATTGTGGCGGCCACGGGCATCGCGGATGCTCAGGAAAAAACATTCTACAAGATGGGCACGTTCCCGCCCGGTACGTCGGTGAATATCATTCACACGGCCTGGGCCAATGCCGTGAACCGGCACGTGCCGAATGCCGAAGTGCAACTTTCGGCGTCAGGGCCGGCGACCCGCCACATGCTGCAGGTTGCGGCGGGCGATATGGATTTCTCGCTCACCTCGATGATCTCGATCCAGCTGATGGGTGCCCATAAGGGGCCCTTCAAGAATTTGAAGGAAGGCGACAATCCGGCCGAGAAGCTGTCGATCGTGTTCGCCCATCCGATCGGCGCGCGCCACTATGTCGTGTTCGACGAATCTCCGATCCAGACCTTCGCCGACTTCAAGGGCAAGAAGGTGTTCCTCGGACCTCCGGGCGGCACGGCCACCCAGCAGAACCTGATCACGGTGAAGGGCCAGACCGGTTATGAGCCGGGCAAGGACTTCGAGCTGGTCAAGCTGAACTGGGGCCCGGCAATTCAGGCATTCCAGGATCGCAAGTATGACGTGATGATGCTTCCGGGCATCACCCCCGATCCGCGCATTCAGCAGATTGCGCTCACTTCGAAGATCCGCGTGATTGGCGTCGACGAAGCGCAGATGATGGCCGATCCCGGGACCAAGCGGATTCTCGCCAACCCGATGAACTCGCTGACTGATCTGCCACCGGACGCCTATGGTGCGAACCAGATGAACACCACGCCCGTTAAGCTGGTGGACCCAAAGGTGGCGCTGGCTGTTCGTGCGGACATGGATGCCGACGTGGTCTATGCGATGACCAAGGCCTTCTGGGAGAATATCGAGGAAGCCCATGCGTTGGCCCCCTGGATGAGCGCGGCTGTCTCGCTCGAAGAGGCGCTGTTCCCGATTCCGAACGGCATCCACCCGGGCGCGCTGCGCTATTACAAGGAAAAGGGGCTCGATATCCCCGACGCCTTCAAGGGTGGCAAGCGGGTCCCGCAGTAGAGCGAAGCGAACCCACGTCAAATATGCAATTGGCGGCCGGAACAACGGGCTAAGGTCCGAAAACGTTCCGGCCGTCGGCATATTCGGGGCATAGCATGGACAATCTGACCGCGCCTGAGCGCTCGATCATCGGCGGCATGGATTTCGTAGCGCGCCTCGCCGCGTTCGTGCTGTGCTTCTACGCCATGTATGTCGCCGGCATTGCGCTTCTGGAAGAAAACCTCCAGCGCAGTTCCTTCTTTGCGGCGGGTGCCGGTATCGTCTTTCTGATGGATCCGCTGGTACGCCGCCATGCCGCGGCACCAGGTCCGGTGCGCGCGGTCTTGTGGCTGATCGATGCGGTGCTGGTGATCGCCTTCACCCTGGCGATGATCCGGTTCCTCGATGTTGCCGAGGAGATGTCGGATTCGATCATCTTTTTTACCGACTATGACCGCTGGCTGGCGGTTTTTGCCGGCCTGATAGCTGTCGAGTTAACGCGACGACGTTTCGGACTGATCCTGCCGGTGATCATCCTGCTGTCCGTCCTCTACATGCTGTTCGGCGCGAACCTGCCGGGCCTGCTGCGCCATTCCGGGTTCCCGCTCGCAGAAACGCTCGAGCTGATCTGGTGGCGGCCGGGCGAGGGTATCTTCAACCTGCCGCTGGATGTGGTCAGCCGCATCGTCCTCGTGTTTCTGATTTTCGGTGCCGTGCTCGAAGGCACAGGCGGCGGTGCCATCCTGTTGAAGATGGCGACCGCGGCGACGGCGCGCCTGCGAGGCGGCCCGGCGCATGCCGCGATCCTGGGCAGCGCCATGTTCGGCACCATCAACGGCAGTCCGGTGGCCAATGTGGCCTCGACAGGTGTGTTCACGATCCCCCTGATCAAAAAGCAGGGGTTCAAACCTTCCTTTGCGGGCGGGGTTGAGGCCTCGGCCTCGTCGGGCGGGCAGTTCACGCCGCCGGTGATGGGGGCGGTCGCCTTCATCCTCGCGGACCTGGCCGGTGTGCCCTATCTGACAGTGGCAATCGCCGCAATATTCCCGGCGCTGTTTTACTACATCAGTCTCTTTGCGGCGGTTTATACCGAAGCCGCGCGCCTCGGGATTGGCGCGTTGCCCGAGGCGGATCGCCCGGTCCTGACCCGCGCGGACTGGCTCCAGTCCCTGCGCTTCTTCGGGCCTCTGATCGTCATTGTCGTCATCCTGGTCTCGGGACGATCCGCCGCGATGGCGGGGTTCGTCGGTATTCTCGTGGCGATCCCGACGGGATTGATCCTTGAGCGGGAGCTCTATCGCAAGCCGCTGGAAACGACGACCGAGTTCATGCGTGCCGTCGGCCGGGCGCTGATATCGGGTGGTAAGGCATCGGCGAGCATTCTGGTGATCGTTGGAGCGATCGGCATCTTCATGAGTGTCGTCAATACAACTGGCGTCGGCTTCCGGTTCGCGACCGTGATTGCCAATCTTGGAGACGGATCGCTCTTTCTGGCGTTGGGACTGGCGATGATCTCGTCTTTGATCCTGGGCATGGGATTGCCGACATTGCCTGCATACTTCCTCGTCGCGATCTTCCTGGCACCCGCGGTGGCGGAACTCGGTGTGTCGGTGCTGGCCGCACATATGTTCGTGTTGCTGTTCGCGATCCTGTCGAATGTCACCCCGCCGGTCGCGATTGCGGCTTATACCGCGGCGCCGATTGCCGGGGCGAATCCGCTGACGACCGGATTCCAGGCGGTGCGTGTTGCCTTTATCGGCTTCATCATCCCCTACGTCTGGATCTACTACCCGTCGTTGATTCTGGTCGGCGAGTTCCAGTGGGGTGAGTTCATCTGGATCATCGCCCGGCTGCCGCTGGCCATCTGGCTGATTGCGACCGCATTTTCCGGCCACGAATTCCAGAGGCTGGGGGCGCCTGAACGCGCCCTGCGGGCGGCGCTGGCACTCGGCGTACTGCTGGTTGATCCGTTGATTCATGGCCCGGCCGTGGCCCTGGCCGTCGCACTTGTGGGCTGGCGCACGCTTCGTCGCCCACGTGATGGCGACGACGCGACACTGGTTCGCGCCTAGTCGTCGAGCCGGAACCAGCCCGGAATTGCCTCGCAACGTGTGAGCCATTCGCGTACTTCCGGCCATGGCTCGAGCGATACATCGCCTTCGGGTGCACGCTTCACATAGGGATAGCAGGCGATCTCGGCCAGGGTCGGCCGGCCCAGGGCCAGCCAGTCGCCTGTTTTCCGTAACTGCCATGTCAAAAGTTCTAGCGCGGTGCGGCTGTCGTCGAGATAGCCCTGGAAACTCTCGGGCCGCCGCCCGTAAACCGTCACACCGCGCGCCCACATCAATCCGAACTGCACCTCATCCTGGGCAAATGACATCCACTGCATGACCTCGGCCATGTCGAGCGGGTCGGTGGGAAGCCAATCTTCACCGCCATATTTCCGTGCGAGATAGACCAGATGCGCTGTCGAGTCCCAGAAGGTTCGGTCCTCGATATCCATGACCGGGACTTGCCCGCGCGGATTACGTTCGAGAAACGCGGGCGATTTATGTTCGCGATTGTCCCAGTCGATTTGTATTTCTTCGATCGGAACAGCGAGGATGGACGCCAGAACCCGTACCTTGAAAGAATTTCCCGACATGGTCGTCATATAGAGCTTCATGGGACCGTCATTTCCTTTGTTTTCCACCGCTTCTGCGGGTGTTCGCGCCGCCGCTATGGTCTAGATTGGCGCGCGTTGAGCGTTTTGCCTATCAGGAGATTATCGTGGCCGATCCTATTCAGATTCGCATGGGCGGTTATGGCCCCCCGACCACCACCCACAGCCGGGCGCTGAAGTTTATCGGCGACCGCCTCGAGGAACAGTTCGGTGACGGGGTAGATGTCAAATATATCTGGAATATCATGGACTTCGGCTACCGGGCCGACGAGATCATGTGGCTGACCGAATGCGGCATCCTGACGATGTCGTACCAGTCGACGAGTTATCTCACCGGCAAGGTGCCGGAGCTTGAATTTGTCGATCTGCCGTTTCTCTTCGCGGGTCTGGACGAGGCGCGCGCTGCGTTCGACGGCCCGCTCGGGCGCTATCTCGATGAACGTATCGAGGCCGGCTTCAATTTCCGCATGCTGGGCTATTTCGAGAATGGCTTCCGGCATATCTCGAACAAGCTGCGGGCGATCCATCTGCCGGCAGATCTCGCGGATATGAAAATCCGCATGTTGCCCAGCGATATGCATGTGCGGACCTTCGAGCTTCTGGGGGCGAAGCCCCTGATGATGGACTTGACGGAGGCCATCGAGCAGGTCGTTGACGGCACCCTGGATGCCCAGGAAAACCCGCTCGCAAACACGGTGACCTACGGGGTGCACAAATATCACCCGCATCACACGCTTAGCGGCCATTTCTATCTCTCGCGTGGCGTCTACGGGCACCGCGAGACTATCGACGGTTGGCCGGAAGACTTTCGTCACGCGGTCCGGGATGCCGTGCAGGCGGCGACGGCCTATCAGCGCGAACTGGCGGTGGCGGAGGAAGACCTCTCCCAACAGGCGCTCGATGACGAAGGCTGTGAGACCGTCGAACTCACCGATGAAGAGCGCGCCGCATTCCGCGACGTTGTCGCGCCGCTTTATGACGATGCACGCGCGCGGTTCGGCGACACGATGTTCGATCTGTTGAAGGGCTAGAGGGTTTCCTCGGGCCGTTCGAAGTCCTTGTCGAGATGGCCGCGGCCTTCCTGGTCGCCTCTTTCGAACATCCAGGAGTAACCGCCTTCGGGATTGGTCAGGACTTCCCACCAGTTTTCATCGGCATCCAGCATGAAGAAACAATAGGTGCCGTGCTGGTCCAGCGGGCGGGTGATCTTCTTGATGCCCCATTTTTCCTGCTGGGCTTCTGCCTTGGCGTGGGCCGCATCGACATCCGCCTTGGTCGGCACGTCGAGGCCGTTATGGTTGAGCATCTGCATCGGCGGTTTGTCCTTCACCTCGACGCAGGCGATCGTGTGGCTGCCGCCCAGGCGGAGCAGAAGCGAGATCGGGCTGGTGCGCATGACCTCAAAACCGAGAAATTCCTCGTAGAATTTGCGGCTGTTCTCTGAATCGAGCGTGTCGATCGTGGCATGAGACGAAAACTTGATGTCGAGCGGGCCTTCCATGAGGTCCGTATCCGTGGCTGACATTGGGTGCCTCCCCTTATTTCTCGAATGTGGCGGTCCGCTGGATGTGGAAATCCGCCTGAATGAACCGTAAATTGGTTGGCGAATGCCGTGAAGCTAATTATCGGCGCACGAATATCAACTGGGGGGATGCCATGAAGCTGGCCACAATCGAAAAAGGCGCCGATCACGCCCACGTTGCGGTCGTCACGGCCGAGAACGAACTGCTCGACCTGGTTGCGTTGCGCGGCACGCTGGAGGCTGCGAAGGACGTCCCTGCAGATATGCGGAACCTGCTCGCCGGTGGCGACGCCGCGTTGGGCGCGGTACAGGTCTGTCTCGACGCCGTCGCGGGAATGTCGGCCGACGAACAGAGCACATTGCGCGGCTCGGGCGTACTCCAGGCCTGGGACGATGCGTCATTCCTCCCACCTGTGCCGGACCCGACCATCATCCTGTCGATCGGCATGAACTACCGCGAGCATCTCGAGGAGATGGAGGGCACGCCGGTGCCGCCGCGGCCCACGGGGTTCACGATGACCCATCCGGCGCTGACCGGGCACCGGGGCGACATCATCGCGCCGCCGCAGTGCCCCGACATGATCGATTATGAAGGTGAGATGACATTTGTGTTCGGGAAATCCTGTCACAACGTCTCCGAGGAAGAGGCGATGGATTATGTCGCCGGCTACACGATCGCCAACGATATCTCGGCGCGCGACTGGGTGGGCCCAATCTTCACGGTCACAAAGCCGTTCGAGATGGTTGCCGCCTGGGATCACAATATCCTCGGCAAGCAATTGCCGACCTTCTGTCCTTGCGGCCCTGTCATCGTTACCAAGGACGAGATTGACGATCCTCACGACCTTCAGTTGACAGTCACATTGAACGGCGAGGTGATGCAGTCGTCGAACACCGACGACCTGATCTTCAATCTGCCCCAGATCATCAGCCACTATTCGAAGTTCTACCGGTTCAGCCCGGGGGACATCGTGACCACAGGCTCGCCGCCGGGTGTCGGTGTGGGTCGCAAGCCGCCGGTATTCATGAAGCCGGGGGACGTTGTGGAGGTCGAGGTCGAGGGTATCGGCAAACTCACCAACACCGTCGTGGCGGCATAGGCGCGAAATGTTGTTTGCGATCGCACGACGGGACAAGCCGGGCATGGGTGACAAACGCGCCGAATTGCTCGCGGCCCATGCCGAATATCAAAAGGCGTTCATGTCCGTGATCACCTTCGGGGGCGGCCTGGTTGAGGATGGCACCGACGTCGATAATTTCGTCTATGGGGAAGAGGGCATCCGCAGCGTGAACGGCAATGTGCTGGTGCTGGATGTTCCCGATCGCGCGGCGGCAGAGGCCTTCCACGCCAACGACCCCTATACGCTTGGCGGTGTCTTCGAAACGGTGATCATCGAGCCGTTCCTGCAGCGAGTGCCGGCGCTCACGTCTGAATGAAGGCTTTTGCCATCTTGTACATCGCATAGTCGATCAGCTTGCCCTCGACCTTGATGGCGGCGATGCCCTTCACCTCGGCTTCCTCGAAGGCCTCGACGACCTTGGTGTAGTAGGCAACTTCCTTATCACTCGGGGCGTAGGCCCGGCGCGCGGTCTCGATTTGGTTGGGGTGGATCAGCGTGCGCCCATCGTAGCCGAGGCGCTTCGATAACCGGCAGTCGGCGAACAGGTCGTCGTCGTTGCCGATGTCGCTGAACGCGCCGTCGAGCACGTAAGGCAGTCCCGCAGCCCGGGAATCCAGCAAGACCTTGGACCGCGCGTAGAGCATCTCGGTACCCTCGACGGACCATGCGCATTTGAGGTCGCGTTGCAGGCCGGCGTCCTCGGCGCTGCCGAAGGCCACGCTCTCGATCCGTGTGGCGGCGCTGGCGCAATCGAAACAGCGCACCACGCCCAAAGCCGTCTCGATCAGCAGGATCAGCTTGATCGAATCCGGCTCAAGGCCGCGTTCACGCTCCAGCCGGGTGATGATGGCATCCACATGCTGGACGGTCGCAACATCCTCGGCCATGGGGTAGACGACCGCGCGCAGATCGGCCGAGACAATGGCCTCGAGGTCGGCCTCGATATTCTCCGGTTCGCTGTTCACCCGCACGAGGGTTTCGATCTCAAGCGTCGGGATCAGTTCGCCCACCTCGGCCCGGGCCTGGGCCTTTAGCTGAACCGGGACGGTGTCCTCGAGGTCGATGATGATCGCGTCCGGGTTGTATTGGGCGGCCTTGCGCATGAGGTCGGGCTTGGTGCCCGGCGTATAGAGGGTGATCAGGGGGTTGGTCATGGGGCGGTCCGTCACGTTGGCTAAATGATGTCGTCTTGCTCGAGGGCCGCGATCTCGTCGGCCGATAGGCCGAGTGCGCCGAAGATTTCGGCGTTGTCGCTGCCGATGTCCTTGCCGGCATGGCGCACTTCGCCGGGGGTACGGCTCAGTTTGGGGAAGATGCCTTCCATTTCCAGCGGGTCGCCGTCGCCGTCCGGTGCCGCGACGACCATCTCGCGGGCAATTGCATGGGGGTCTTCTTTGAGGTCCGCGATGTTGTTGATGGGGCCGGCGGGGACCTCATTGGCGTAGAGAAGCGCACTAACCTCATCCAGCGTCTGTTCCGCGATCCAGGCGCCGACAAGCGGGTCGAGTTCGTCGGCGTTGGCCACGCGCAATGTGTTGTCGGCAAAACGCGGATCCTTGATCAGTTCGGGCTGGCCCATCGTCGCGAACAGGCGTTCCGCCGTGGATTGAGTGGACGCGGCGATGGCGATCCAGCGATTGTCTTTCGTGCGGTAGACGTTGCGGGGTGCCGAGGTGGTGTTGCGGTTGCCGGTACGGGCCGGCACCTCACCGGTCAGCTGGTGCACCAGCGCGTTGGGCCCGAGCATCGAAAAGACGCTCTCCAGGATGCTCACATCGACCACCTGGCCCTGACCCGTTCCAATGACATCCCGGTTATAGACCGCGAACATCGCGGCCGTGGCGGCATAGAAGCCTGCGAAACTGTCGGCCAGTGCGAATGTCGGCAGAACCGGAGGTCCGTCGGGAAAGCCGGTCATGTCGGCAAAGCCGCTCATGGCTTCCATCAGGGTGCCGAAACCGGGCTGGCTTGAATAGGGGCCGGTTTGCCCGAACCCGCTGACCCGCACCATGATCAGGCGCGGGTTCACCTTGGCGAGGTCTTCGTAGTGGATACCCCATTCCTCCAGCCGGCCGGGGCGGAAATTCTCGATGAAGATGTCGGCGTCGGCCAGCATGCGGATCAGGATGTCCCGGCCTGCCGGTTTGGAGATGTTCAGGGTCACGAAACGCTTGTTGCGGGCGTAGTGCTTCCACCAGGGATTGATCCCGTCCTTGGTGAACCCGAATTTGCGCAACGGGTCGCCCTTACGGGGTGGCTCCACATGGATCACGTCGGCGCCGAAATCCGCGAGCAATCGCCCGCATAGGGGCGCGGCTATGACGGTGGCGCATTCGACGACCTTCAGCCCTTTCAAGGCGGCGGTGTTCTGCGTGTTCATGGGGGCTCCGGGAACTCGTTTTGCCCATAGTATGGCACGAAACAGGGACAACCCTGCCAGTCCCTTCGCTTGCCAAATCACCGGTCTCGGCGGTAACTGGGCCGCAGAGATTGTCGATGGATGGGGGGAATCATGGGCGTTGTTACGGATGTTATTCTGCCGCTTGCGCTGGCATTTATCATGTTCGCGTTGGGGCTCGGGCTAACCCTTGATGACTTTGCGCGCGTGGCCAGGCGCCCGCGGGATTTCATCGTCGGCGCGCTCTCCCAGATTATCCTGTTGCCAATCGTGGCATTTGCGTTGGTCAGTGTCTGGTCGCTGCCGCCCGAACTCGCGCTCGGGGTGATGATTATTGCGGCGGCACCGGGCGGCGTAACGTCGAATATCCTGACGGCGTTCGCCCGCGGCGATGTGGCGCTTTCGATCTCGCTGACCGCTGTCATCAGCCTGCTCAGCGTGATGACGATTCCCATTGTTGTCGTGTTCGCTTATGGGCAGTTGGTTGGCGGAGAAGCGGGCGATGTGTCCGTTACGAAAACGGCCATCAGCGTCTTCGTAATCGTGACCGTTCCGGTGCTTCTGGGGCTTGCCGTGCGGCGGTTTGCCGAAGGTGCGGCGATCAAGATTGAGCCGATCGCACATCAGGTCTCGGCGGTGCTGTTCGTGCTGGTGTTGGTCGGCGCGATACTCCAGGAACGCGCCAACATCGTCGAGTATTTCGCGCAAGCGGGGGTGATCACCCTGGTGCTGAACGTGGTGATGATGGTGCTGGCCTATCTGATCGCCCGGATGTTCGCATCCGGTGTGAAGCAGCGGATCGCGATTTCGATCGAATGCGGGTTGCAGAACGGAACGCTGGCGATTGCGGTTGCGACGCTGCTGTTCGGCGGTGGCCTCGCCGTCGTGCCGGCCGCGACCTACAGCCTGATCATGTTTGCCACGGCCCTGATCTACATCGCGATCCTTCGTCGCGGCGGGTCGGCATGAGTGACGACATCGACCTTACCAGGCGCGATGTGTTTGCGGTCTGGACGACGGATACGGTCCGCTACGGGGATCTCGATCCGAACCTTCACGTCAATAATGGCGCGATAAACCAGTTCTTCGAGGACGGCCGGGTGCATTTCCGCCAGGAACGGCTTTCGAGCACCGACGGCGACAAGCTGACGGGCTTTGCGGTCGTGAAGTTCTCCGTGAGCTACCGGGCGCCAGCCCATTATCCCGGAACCGTCGAAATCGGAACGGTGGTCACACGGGTCGGCGGCTCTTCGTACGGGCTGGGGCAGGGCGTGTTTCAGAATGGGGCATGCGTGGCGACCGCCGAGGTTGTGACGGTGCATTTCGATCCCGAGACATCCAGTTCGAAACCTCTGCCCGACGATATTCGGGCAGCCCTCGAGGGCGCGATGGTCACGGGGTCTGCGGACTAGGCTACGGCCTCGACGTTTTCCATGCCTTTGAGCTGCGTACGGTGCATGACGCGTCGTGCGTGTGCACCAAACGGTTCGCGCCTGTGCATCGCGCACCGGTTGTCCCACATCAAAAGATCGCCGACCTGCCATCGATGGCAGTAGGTGAATGCCTCCTGGGCGCAGTGTTCCCAGATGCGGTCGAGCAGTGTTTCGCTGGCCTCGATGCTTTCACCGACGACCCAGGCATGCAGACGCCTTCCGAGGAACAGGGCGGGGCGTCCTGTCTCCGGGTGCGCGCGCACGATCGGATGCTGCGCGCCGGGGGCGGTACTCACATCCGTGAAAGGGCTGTGGTTTGAGCGCAGGTTGCCCGCGCTGTCGTGGCTGGAATCATGGTTCAGGAATTTTCCCTCGATCGCCGCTTGCAAATCCGGCGGCAGGGCATCGAGCGCGGCGTACATGCTCATGAAACAGGTGTCGCCGCCGCTATCTGGCACCTCAAGGCTAAAGAGGAGGCTGCCTGGCGGCGGCTGATCCAGATAAGACATATCCGTGTGCCAGGAGGCTTCGCCGTCACCCAGAACGCCGATTGTTTTCCCGTTTTCCTGGACATTCGAGATGATTAGCACTTCCGGGTGCCCCTTTGGTGAAAAGGGCTCCCAGCCGGAAACGGTGTCCAGGTCGCCGAAATGGCGGCTGAATTCCGTGAGCTGCGTGTCCGTCAGATGCTGGCCACGAAACACGAGGACCTGATGCTCGAGCCAGGCCTGGCGTATCGCGGCAATGGTCATGTCGTTTAGGGGGACAGACAAGTCCACACCGCGAATTTCAGCGCCCAGGGCATCTGCGAGACGAACTGTTTCAATCTGTTCACGCACGGACATCGGCCAGTCTCCGGTTCACGAGTTCGGACAGGTTCATGTCGGGTGTGCCTGCCTGTCAATGGATTTACGCCGGCAGCGCCTTTCAGCGGGGTGCATGGGAATGGTATATAGCGGCTTCTAGGTATCGGAGGAGGATCGAAAGTGGTTGCCAACAAGCCCAATATGACGCGCCCGACCGTCTATCAGTTCAAGCTCGGTGATTTCACGATTACGAACATCCTGGAGGGTTTCATTACCCGGGATGATATGCACCCCGTCACGGCAACGAATGGAACGGCGGCCGAAGTCGAGGCCATCGCGAAGGTCCACAAGCTGCCGTTCCCGCAGATGGAGCATCAGTTCATTCCAACTCTGGTGGATACCGGGGACAAGCTGATCGCCTTCGATCCGGGCTTCGGCGACAAGAACCCGGGCGCGGGCAAATATAACGGCCGCCTCGCGGATGCGGGCTACGATCTGAACGACGTGGACTATGTCGTGATCACCCATTGCCACCCCGACCATATCGGAAACCTCACAGATGACGGCAATCCGACCTTTCCCAACGCGGAAGTCGTGTTCGGTGAGGGCGAGTTCGCCTTCTGGAAGAAGGGTGAAAATATTCCCGCCCATCGTCCACCGACCCTCGAGATGTTCAACAATGTCTGCCTGCCATTCGAGGATCAGGCGCGCTTCGTGAAACCGGGAGACGATATCGTCGGCGGTGTAACGGCCGTGGATGCCTTCGGGCACTCGGCGGGGCATATGGCCTATCACATCGAGAGCAACGGCCAGCAGCTGATGATCATGTCCGACACCGTGGCGCATTTCGCAATTTCCACGGCGAACCCTGAGTTTCACTTCGGGATGGATGACGACCCGGTGAAGGCCGTTGAGTCACGCAAGCGCGTGCTGGCAAGGGTCGCCGATGACGAGATGCTGGCGATCGGCTTCCACATGCCGTTCCCGTCGGTTGGCTACATGGACCGCCATGGCGATGGCTATGTCTGGGTGCCGCACAGCTACCAGCTGAACCTCGTCTAGAACGGAATTCGCCGCTCGCTGAAGTTTATGCGGGCGGCGACTTACCTGCACGCCACGCCTCGGGACGCCGTTGCCGCACGGTGAAATGGCCGGTCAGGCTCGGGCCTTGCGCGCGGCCGCGGTCAAGGCGAGGCCGTGCCCCGCTGCATCGCGCGCCGACATCACGCCGTCCGGGCTCATTTCCGGCCATCCCTCGAAGGCTTCCTCAAGCAACGGGAAATCTTCGATCCACAGGCCGGCTGTCGCCAGGCCTGCGAAATGTACAAACAAGCCGGGCAGGAAATGCGGCGCGACCACGACACCGAATGCGCCCGCACTGCGCGCGACAGCGATGCACGGCGTCAGGCCGCCGGCCATGGCGAGATCAGGCTGGATCGTCGAGACGACACGGTCCGCCATGAGCGCGGTAAAACGATCTTGTCCCTGCAAATGCTCGCCGGCGGCGATCGCGACGGGTAACGTATCGGCAAGGGTTCGATATCCCAGAAGGTCTCGGGCGGGGAGCGGTTCCTCGACGAACAGGACGCCTGATTCAGCCGCCTCCGCGAGCAGGCGCGTGGCGCGCATGAGATCGCCTTTCTCGTTGGCGTCGACCATCACCGAGATGTCGTCACCGACAGCCGCCCGGACGGCTTTCATGACCGCTGTGTCGGAAGGCTGGGCGTTCACGCGGGGTTTGACCCCCCGGAAGCCCGCGTCGCGGTGTTTGATCGCAATATCTGCTGCTTCCGCGGGGCCCATTGCCGGTGAAAAGCCGCCGCTCCCGTAGATTGGCACCGGGCCGGCATTGCCTCCCATGGCCGCCGATAGAGTGACGTCGGCACGCTTTGCGTGCAGGTCCCAGAGGCCGACATCGAGTGCCGCGAGGGCGATCAGGTTGGGGCCGCCACCGGTGCGGTTGAAACTTGCCTCGATCGTGCGCCAATGAGCTTCGGGGTGCGCAAGAGGAGATCCATTCAAAAAGCGCTCGGCCAACTGCCCGGCGATCGTCGCAGAGATCGCGCCGCCGCCGCCGATGACATAACTGAAACCCAGCCCGGTGGCCCCGTCGCTGTCGGTGATGTCGGCGACGATGATATCGACCTGGCGCACGCCCGAGCCGCCGCGTGGTTTGTCGAACTTGATCTCAAGAAGCGAGATGTCGCAGTCGGTAATTTTGGTCATGGGCATTGCACGCAATATGTTGAGATGCCGAACGATAACCCCGGCTGCGCCGTCAGGCCACTGTCGCGCAGCCATTGACCGGGGGATGGGCCAGCGCCTAAAGATTTTCTTTTAGTGAACAAAGAGAGCCCGGAGACTCACGGTGTCGGACGTATATGTGGCGAAAGTCGAAGAACTGGCCGATCGCGAACGACGGATCGTTGTGGACGGCGCAGTGGAAATCGGGGTTTTCCGGCTGGGTGACGAGTTTTTCGCGTGGGAGAGTAATTGCCCCCATGCGGGTGGGCCGGTCTGCCAGGGACGGGTCATGAACCGGGTCAATGAAGTACTCGACGACGAGAAACGCGCCCATGGCTATGAATTCGTCGAGGCGGATGTACATATCATCTGCCCCTGGCACGGGTATGAGTTCAACATCCGGACCGGCGTCCATCCGGGAGATCCCGAAACGCGCCTGCGTGGGTTCCCTGTGTCAGTTCGGGATGGAGCGGTCTATGTCACCATCTGAGAATGATTTCGCGTCTCTGGCGGCGGCGGCCATGCGTGAGGGCGATCGCAGACTGGCCGCGGGCGACACGGCAACCATTACGGACGAGAGTGTCCGGCAATTGCTCACGACGGCCACGCGGCTTTACGCCCGCAAGACAGATGAAGAAGCACGGAGCTTCTCGCCGCTCGCCGATGGCAGCATTCTGACGGCCACGGACGTGGCCGTGACGGTGACCGCATTGCTGCGCGCCGCCGATCTAAATCTTTTCGACCTGGCAATGTGGTCCGGGCGGGCACAACCCGTCGGGGAGGGTAACGATGGCAATGGATGACGATTTCAAACGGACCTACCCGGAGATCGATGACTGGACGGACAGTCGGGAGTTGCTGGCCAATGCCCGCAAGCAGGCTGAGGAACGTCAGCTCGATGATGTCTTCATCGTCGATATCGATTCCCATATCAGCGATGGCGGCAACTGGCCCGAGATCATGGACTATGTCGAAGATCCGGTGGTCCGTGAGGCGGCGTCGGCGTTCGGCGACGGCAGCAAGCGCGGTGCGTTCCTGAACGGCACCAACGGCCTGCAATGGCAGAATGTCTGGGGCCGTATTCCCCACGGACAGGGGCTGAAGGAGCAGATAGAGGAAAGTGAACTCTCCCGCGAAACCGTCCTGGCGCGGCGCTGTATCGACCAGATGGGGCTCGACTATCAGGTGATGTTCCCCAACGCGATGCTGTTTCTCGGGATGCATCCGGTCCGGGAAATGGAAATTCACCTGGCGACGGCTTACAACCGCTGGCTGGTCGAACGGGTATTGCCCGAGGACCCGCGGATCAAGGCGATGATGTACTTGCCGTTCAACAATCCGGTGGAAGCGGAAGAAACGGTCAAACGCTTCCTGGGCAAGCCCGGTGTCGCCGGATTCATGGTGACCTCATCGCGGCACAAGCCGGTTCATGCAAACGAATACATGCGCCTGTATGGCATGCTCGAGGAGGCCGGCCAGGTATTGGGGTTCCACACCCATCTGAACTGGCAGGATGAATACACCTCCCAGCTTAACCGGTTCATCTCGATGCACGCGATCTCCTTCGTGCTGTGCAACCTCGTGCACCTGACGAACTGGGTGATCAACGGCCTGCCGGAGCGTTTTCCGAAACTGAATGTGATGTGGATCGAAAGCGGCGTGGCATGGCTGCCGTTCATCATGCAGCGGCTCGATCATGAGTACATGATGCGGACGTCGGAAGCGCCGCTGCTCAAGAAGCTGCCGAGCGAGTATATCCGCGACATGTTCTTCACATCCCAGCCGCTGGAACGGACCAACGAGACGTTGCTGGCAGCCTCGATGGACGCAATGAATGCGGAATCCCAGATGCTGTTCGCCTCGGACTGGCCCCATTGGGACTTCGATCTGCCCGCGACGATCTGGGACCTGCCGTTCCTCGACGAGCGGGCCAAACGGAACATCCTCGGCTACAACGCGGCGCGGATTTTCGATCTGGAGATTCCTGAAAAATATCGTGCGATGGCGGCGGAGTAACGTCTTCGCCAACAGGTCATTTTCCGGTTGCCGGCGACGCGGAATCCAGTGCTAGGGTTTCGATACCGTTCAACAATCGAAAGGAGGTGATCCGATGTCGAGTGAGATGATAGGCATTATGTTCAACCCAACGTGTCGGGTTCGGACTTTGGAGCAACCTCTCTAGGCCGGACAGAGACACAGGTCTTTCTAAGACCATGGGCTGGCGCAATGCCCGCTCACGGAGCCGCCCCTCACGGGGCGGCTCTTTTCGTTGGGGCCGGCTTCAGTCTGCGATGCTGGCAGCGACTTCACGGAGGATGCGGACCACATCATCGACGGCGGTGATCATGGCGTCATGGCTGGTGTCGAGGGTTTCCGCGCGCCATGTCGGATGTTCGTCGAACGCCGCGACATTCGCGTCGAACGTCGTGTTGGGATAGCCGGTCGCACGGACATAGGTTCGGTTGGTAATCGCATCCAGCGCGCCGGTGATCGTGGCTCTATCGTGGAACGTCTTGGCGGACTGGATTGTCATTTTCCCGGCGATCCAGGCGGCATCGTCCGGGTCATCCACGCCGATGAGATCGGGGGCCGGGGGCGGCATGCGCCAGGCATCCGGGTCCGCCGCCACTTCTTTCTCGATCATTTCGCGCCGCCAGTCGGGCAGCATGTCATTTTGGGATACGCCATCCGCGGCGATGAAGGCATTGATGTAGACCAGGGCAGCGATCCGCTCGGGCATGCGGTCGGCGACGCTGGTTGTCACCATGCCGGCATAGCTCGCCCCCACCAGGATGACGTTTTCGAGGGCTTCCCACTCGAGAACGTTGGCAATGTCGGTGACGTTGGTCTCGAGCCCCACATCCGGGGTCAGCAGATGCGAGCGTTCGCCGAAGCCCGTCATCGTCGGGGTGTACACGTCATGCCCGTCGGCGCGCAGATGCGGCGTGATGCGCGTCCAGCACCATCCGCCGTGCCAAGCGCCGTGAACCAAAACGAAGTTGGCCATTCTTGTCTCCATACATGAATCTGGGATGAGAGGTGCCGATCAGTCGGCGTCGGCAGCCTTTACGTCCTTGAAATCGGCCGCATACGGGTTTTCGACGAGTTTCTTGGCCGGCCCCGCCCCAATAGAAGGCGTCGGCGTGTAATGGGCTGGCGCAGGTTTGCCGGCCGCGACGCGCGCGCGTGCCTCGTCCGGTGTCTCCATGAGCGCGCCGGCCGCCATGGCCGCCTTGCGGTCGACGGGGACGGGGTCGGGCGTATCGGGCGGCGGCATCATGTTGGCGTGGTAATAGGCCATGCGCTGCTTGGCCGGATCGACCTTGCGTGACGGGTCGATCTCGCGCTGGTTGACCCCCTTGGGCGCGACCGTGCGGTCGCCGACCACTTCATGATCGAACCACCATTTCTTTTTCAGATTACGCCTGCCGTTGCCCAGCGCGTCGTCCAGCCAGGTCGCGATCGGTACCATGATCGGTTTCAGGAACAGGGCGTTGACCCCCATCCAGCTCGCCAGGCGGGTGAGCAGGGCGCCGTCGGTATCGACCACCTTGTTGATGGGACAGGTCTTCATGCAGCGCCCACAGGCCGACCCGTGCGGATTGGTGACACGGTAGCGCGCGCAACGTTCGGCGTCCGGCTTCCAGATCTCGTAGCCGTTGAACATTACCTTGTCGCCGAACGGGATGGCGTCGCATGGGCATTCGCGCGCGCATTTAAGGCAGTTGTTGCAGAAGGTCTGGAGCCCGAAATCGATCGGCTTGTCGGCCTCGAGTGGTATGTCCGTGGTCAGCACGACGGATTTGAAGCGCGGCCCGACAAACGGGTTCAACACCAGCTCACCAATTCGGCTCATTTCGCCCAACCCCGCGAGCAGAACCAGGGGGATCTGCAATACGTCGCTGTCGGCGTTGGTCTGGGCGCGGGCGGGAAACCCCAACTGGCCGAGCATGTGAGACATCACGCCGGCGATCTCCGCCCCGCGCTGGTAACCGCGCATCGACTGACTGCCGGAAATCCAGTCGTCGCCGCTGGCGCCTTCCATCGTGTCGAAGCCCTGGTCGATCAGCATCACCACGGCATATTTGTGATACATCTCGATTTCAGTGCCGTCATCCTTGTGGGAATACCAGGCATAGCGGGGGATCTCGCAAATGCCTGTCAGGTCGGCCCCCAGAAAGTAGGACAGCGACTTCAGTGCCTTGCTGTTCTGTGCCGCGTCGGAATATTTCGACATATCCGGCGCGGTTGTCGGGTTGCCATCCTGATGGGGCACCATGGCGCGGATCAAAGACACCATCGAGCGGGCGAGCGGGTGCTTCGTGGCAAACCGGGCGCGTTCGCGTTGGGCCTTGTCGCCGAGATCGCCCTGGAGGGCACGCTCAAAAAACGCCGCCCGCTTTGGCACCCGCGGGACTTCGTCATCGAGAATAAGCGTCGTGGGCCGATCAATGCGTTTGACCGTTTCCATCGGGTAGCGGCTGGCATGTGACGGGCGTCCTGCGCGGCGGTTTCGTTCGCGGCCGGACTGGGCGTCGTTGATGCCCCACCAGTAGCGCAGGCCCTTGGCATTCATCGCCTTCGCGGCCAGGGGGCGGTCGCATTCAAGCTGATAGCTGGTCGAGATGACGGCGAAGGTGAAGTTCTCGATATACGGGTTGGCGAGGCTGTCATCGTCGTTGCGGATGGCGATACCGGCCAGCACGGCGAGGCGGTCTTCGTCGAGCATCCGGTCGCCGGGAACGTCGGCGCGTGCGTCATAGCCCATCAGCCGGATATGGCCTGCAATATTGACGGCGATCTCGGTGGCCCGCATTTCGGCCGTCTCGACCACCGCGGGTTTTGTCCACTCCGCCGAGAGCGGCTCATCATCGGGCACGCGGCTATGTTCGACCATGATGACGATCGCGTGGCTGTGGGGCAGGGGCGTCGTGCCGGTTCGCCACGCGCTTTCGGGGATCAGGCAAATACCGGCCTGGCTTGCATCCAGGAAATAAGCCGCGCCCATGATGTCGACCGTGCAGCGTTTCACATCATCGGTATCGGGGGCGGTCTCGGGCGCAACATCACCGACCGCGAATTGCGCAAACATGTCGCGGAAGTTGCGCGTGACTTCGCCGAGCAGCGGCGACGCCGGGCGATCATCGGCCGGTGGGGCGGGCGGTCGTGATATTTCAAGTGTCCCGAGAGAGTCGTCTCGAGGCAACGTTTCCAGGGGAAACGAACCCAGATGAAACGGCCGATTTCCGTTCTTCAGCAGGTGCATGGAAGGCGTGCCTCAGTGTCAGGTCGGAAGGGTGCTTCGACGCTCGAAGCGGGACCATTCTCGCGGTGAACGCCCTTAACCACAACCGCCATCGCGCGGCGACAAGTTGGCATGCAGATTGCTCTAGAGGGGGTATGAACAATCTATCTCTCATCCGTGGCCGGAATCACGATGTTGCCAATGATGTTGGCCACTCTGATGCGGACCGCGAGGCAATGCGCAGCTGGATCACAATGCTGCGAAAGGAAGCCAAGAACCTTCGTTCCGAGGCGCAACACATGCTCGAAGTCGCTGAAGAGGCCGAAACACTGGCCGGCCGGATCGATTTTCAGCTGAAAAGCCAATAAATGCGAGCAACAGGCACGCCGGTTGCATCGTTAGGGGTAGGACACTTGAGTGTATTTGTGTCCTCCTCCCCCAATAAGGCGGCGTCCAACCTGGTCGCCGCCTTTATTGTTTTCGGGCCGAAACAGATTAAAACAACAATTAAATCAAATGCTTGATATGAATTATTGGTCTCGATCAGCGCTACGAACCGACCTCTGCGGGTGCGCCGCCATTGTGTCTTCGCGGTCGCAGTTTGAGACACGAAATCGCATTGTGAAACGTGATACCGCAGTCAAAATGCGAGGCGAAAGCCTAGTCTGCGTCGACGGCCGGGTCGGTTTCGTCCCATTTAGCGCGCTTGCGGTAGAGCGTGGCGGGCGAGACTTCCAGATACGTCGCCGCCATACGCACATTGCCATCGCACAACTCGATCGCGCGCTCGATGGCGTCGCGCTCCATATCCTCCAACGGCCGAATGTCATCCGGCACATTGTCCGTCGTCATATAAAATGGGACATCAGAGTGGTTTGAGCATTGGAGTCTCTGGCTCGTTTGTGTGATTGATTATGCGGCTTGTTTCTGATGTTGCAAGCGGCGTTGTTTGATTGTGTTTTTCTTAATCTTTTCCCTTTCTCTGAGAATTGCTTTGTCGCGGCCGAAGTAGACGTCGACTGGTGTGACGTTGTTCAGGCTCTCGTGGTAGCGCCGGTTGTTGTAGTATTCGACGAAGGCCCCGATCTGGCGTTCAAGATCGCCTGGCAGATAGTAATTCTCCAGCAGAACCCGGTTCTTCATGGTCTGGTGCCAGCGTTCGATTTTGCCTTGGGTTTGTGGGTGGAACGGCGCGCCGCGAACATGCGTCATTTTTTGATCCTCCAACCAGTTGGCCAGATCGCCGGAGATGTAGCATGAACCGTTGTCGCTGAGCAGACGTGGCTTGTGACGCACAACCGCCTGGTCGCAACCAGACGCCGTCAGCGCCAGCTCGATCGTGTCTGTCACGTCCTCAGCACGCATGTTGGTGCAAAGCTTCCACGCAATGATGTAGCGGCTGTAATCATCGAGGATCGTGCTCAGATAATACCAGCCCCAGCCAATGATCTTGAAGTAGGTGAAGTCTGTTTGCCACATCTCGTTGATGGCCGTGGTTTTGTCGGTGAACTCGTCGGCAGCTTTGATCACCATGTAGTCTGGCGCGGTGATGAGGTCAGCTGCTTTGAGAATGCGATAAGCTGATGATTCAGAGACAAAATACCGCCTCTCATCCGTGTATTTGACCGCCAGTTCCCGTGTGGTCAGCGCCTCATGTTCCAGCGCGAACTCGATCAGGTCATCACGACGAGCATCAGGGATGCGGTTCCAGACCGATCCTGGGCGTGGGGATTTGTCAGCCAGTCCATCCAGGCCGCCGTCAATATAGAGATCATACCATCGGTAGAATGTCGTGCGTGGGATGCCCAGCATGTCGAGGGTTTGTTTCACCGGCAGATGTGATCCCTCAACGGTGCGGATGATCTCCAGTTTCTCAGACGCAGGGTATCTCATTCCTCGAACTCCCCAGCCCCTGTCATGCTTTTTTTGAGCAGACGGTTCTCAAGGGTGAGATCGGCAACGCATTCCTTTAATGCCAGCGACTCCGAGCGCAGATCCTTCACTTCGGGCGGCGTAGCCTGCCGTGCCGTGTCACCAGATAACCGGCGCTTGCCAGCTTCGAGAAATTCCTTGGACCAGCTATAATACAGGCTCTCGGCAATCCCCTCGCGGCGGCACAGCACCGAGATGCTTTCCTCGCCACGCAGGCCCGCCAAGACGATGCGGATTTTCTCTTCAGCTGAATAGGTTTGCCGCGTCTTGCGGCGGATGTTCTTAACCACCTTGCCGGCGGCGTCTTTCGATGTCTGGGGCTTCTTCGTCATCTCGATCTCCTAATCGATAAGATGAACCAGAAATCCTCCGTTATTCAAATCCTCAATTCTGTCCCACGGGTGCTGACGTCAGACAGGGATACATGCTACAGGTGTCGCAGTCGCCTACCAAAGGCCAAAATCGTCAGTATAGGGGGGGCATCGCATGACCGAGTCCAGTCTGAGGCGCTACACAAACCTTTCTGCCACGCTTCATATTTTGCAGGACAGGAGTCTCACGCTGCTCAGCCCAAGTAGTTGGGATGATAGAAATGACGCTTATTATCTGACCGAGTATCAAAGAAGAGTCCATGCGCAGTCTGTGCTCGCTCTTTGTTTTGCAGAAGCACCCGAGACCTACCACCATTGGCGGGTGTTTTCGTCCGGCTCTGGTGGCGTATGTTTGGAGTTTGATAAAGCCAAGGTCGAAAAGTGTGTTCAGGACGATGGTCGGTTTACATGCAGATCAGTTGATTACAGGACGATTGATGCTGCCGCGACAAAGGGTTTTGAGACAGATCAACTGCCATTTGTTAAGCGGTTTCCTTACTCGGATGAGAAAGAATTTCGCATAATCTTTGTTGACAAGGATGATGGCAAAAATATTCAGCGGATGGAAATCTCTCTAAATGCAATCAGACGCATAACGCTCAGCCCTTGGATGCCAAGACCCCTCGCAGATGCAGTGAAATCGACGTTGAAAGGTATAAAAGGGTGCCAACACTTGAAAGTTTATCGCTCCACTCTTGTCGATAATGAACGTTGGAAAAACGCTGTTAATCAATAACTCAAGTGACTCCAATGCGTGACCCGCGCATATGGTTGTGTGGCACCGGGTCTTCTTGATGGGATGTATTGGGCGAGATAAGGGGTCTTACGCAGGTAAAGTGGCTTTCAAAGAGAGAACCCTAAAAACAGTATATTCAATAGGTTGACAGTTTTAAGTGCCTTTATCAGGTGTCGAGCGTTCGCAAAAACTAGGAAATCTAACAATCGATGGATGAGATTCCCCATACACCGAGAACGGTTTTTGTAGATACAGGCGAATACCGGTCGAAGAATTTTCATTTCGGCAACCCGGCTTTGTCGGCATTAAAATCGCATGCAAAAGAAAGAAGGGTCAGACTAATTTCGACCTCAATCACCGAAATGGAAATTCGGCGAAAAATTGCTGAATCGGTGAAAGACGGCCTATCAAAATTATCCGGCGCTCAGGCGAATCTCGCATCTCTCCGAGATGTGCCTTCCGATGTTTATACCTTCACGCGGATCAAATTTTCTGAAGCCGGGTTGATTAGAAAAGTACATGAACTCTATGAAGCTTATTTCCGTGATTGCTCCGGAACCGTTCTGGATGCTTTTCAATGTGATGCCGAAAGCATTTTTAACGACTACTTCCACGTAAAGCCGCCCTTCAAGGAAGGCAAAAAATCAAAAGAATTTCCGGACGCTTTCGTAATGGCGACGTTGAAAGAATGGAGCGAAACTAACGGACAAAAGCTGCACGTGATTAGCACCGACGGCGATATCAAGGCGTTCTGCGAGGTGACAGATCAGCTAATACATTTTCCGTCAACCGAAGCCTATGTGAACTTTTTGTTTGTTGGCGAGGATATAGCCAGCGCGGAAACGCTAACCGCCTTTAACAGGATGAAACCCAAAATTGAGAAACGAATTATCGACTGGGTTCCCAACAATTTTGGCGACCTCGGCTTTGTAATCGAAGACCAGTATGACGGTGAGGTTTCTAATGTTGATGTACACGATACGGCCATCGTTGATTGGTATGTATTGGATGTAAGCGATGACCATGTTCATGCCGAGGTGAAGTTAGAAGTGGAATTTGAAGCGGAATTTTCGTATCCCGACTACGACACTGCCTCATACGATAGTGAGGATAAGGTGCTCATACCATGGCGCGACATTTCAGGCTCCAAGTTGACGACAACTACCGTGATGGCCGAACTTCACTACAAGGTAGATCACAAAAAACCTGAAAACTCTGCAATCGAATCTCTGCAGTTGCCGACCCTATCAACTATCGAGATTGATGTCGGAGACGAAGGCCTGTAGCCTTTCCGATGAGAAATATGTCACAGTATATTACACAGTGAGTCTGTAACTCATTGAAAAATAACAAGAACAATAGGACTTAAAATCCCTCGGCCTCACGGCCTTGCCGGTTCAAGTCCGGCCGCCCGCACCAAATTCCTTCTATTGGTACGCTGCACCCTGAAGGATCACGCGGCGTCCGCAGCGTCGCGGGCGCGGGCGTTGAGGTCGTCGAAATCATCGGGCCAGTTGTCGGCGAGCCAACGCAGATAGGTCTTTATGTTCGCCGGGTCGATGCGCACGGAGCCCCGGATCTTGTCCACCTCGGGCTGCGCCTCGATCGGCAGCTTCAGGGAATCGTTGAAGCGGTTGATCATGTTGAACATCGCGCAGATCAGTGTCAGCTCGATGATCTCGGCTGAATCAAACTGCGCCTCTACGCGCTCGAACACGTCGTCGCGCGCAGCGGCGGTGTTCTTGGTCATGTGTTCGGCCCACTCGATGGCGGCGCGTTCGCGCGCGTCAAACAAGTCAGATGTCAGGTAGTCGTCGGACGAGATGGCAATCACCTGGTCGTGTGAGATGCCGGCCGCCTCACCGAGTGCGGTGTTGTGGGCGTAGCAATATTCGCAGCCGTTGACGTGGCTGGTCTTGATGATGACCATTTCCTTGAGCTTCGATGACAGGTGCACGCCCGGCCACTCGCGCTGGTTAGCAGCCTGGAAGGGCAGGTACAGCATCGCCAGGTAGGGTGCATGCGCCATCGTGCGATAGGCGTTCGGGACCCGGCCGACGAGGCCCGTGACCGCGTCATAGAAATGCTTGAGCTCGTCCGGGGCATTCTCGGGATTGATGTTCGGTACGCGCGACATGCTTTCTCTCCTGGTGCCTAGTCGTCCGCCCAGCGTTTGGTGTCATTCCAACTCCGCTTGGGCTCGGTAAACTCAGTCGGTGGATTGTTCATCTGTATGAACTGTTCCACAAGGGCAGATACGGTCTCCGGCGCATCTTCCTGAAGATAATGCCCGACGCCCGGCAGGGAAATAAGCGGTCCGTTGGGCCAGAAGCTCTTGAAGCGGAACTTCACCCAGTGGGGCGGCATGGCCCGGTCTTCCTCGCCGACGATGCACATCGCGGGGATGGTCTTGAGCACATTGATGTCGTGGGTCTCAGCCATTTCATTGAAAAAGCCGAACGTGTCCGGGTTGGCGATCGCCCGCGGGAAGGCCAGCGCGCCGCGGCAGGATTCGACGGTCGGGAAGGGGCCGGAGAAGGCGCGGACCCAGGTCTCGTCGACATGATTGGTATTCTCGAAGCCGACACGCTTCATGACCGACAGGATGGTCGAGCCGAGATGGGACAGGGTCGGCTCGAACTCGTGGGTCTGGGTCCAGTTGAACCATTTGTGGTGTTCGGTCGGGAAGGTGGCGTCCATCGGCTCGTCGGACCAGGGCGCGTAGGTGTTGCAGATCGCCAGGCATTTGACCCGGTCGGGGTGGCGCAGCGCAAAGCTGATGCCGATTGAGCCGCCCCAATCCTGCATGATGAAGGTGATGTTGCGTACATCCAGATCGAGCAGCAGCCGCTCCAGATTGTCGGCGTGATCGCGGATCGAGTAGTCGCGGTCCTGTGGCGTTTCGCTTTTCCCGAAGCCCATATGGTCCGGCACGATGACCCTGCCGACCTTGCTTAACCGGGGGATGAAGTTCCGGTAGAGGTAGCCCCAGGTCGGTTCCCCATGGAGGGGGATGATGACGTCATCCGCGCCATCGGGCGCGTTGTTCACATCGACATAGTGCTGGCGAAAGCCATTGCCCTCGAAAAAATGCGGCGCGTACGGCCAGGTGCCGTCGAATGTCTCGTCTGCCGGTATCATGATGTTCTCCCTTATTGGCATACAGCCTAACAATGGCCGGAACCGTCGAACTATGGATAAGTTCCGCGTCTCAATGCCTGAGCGCAATCCATTCTGCCCACACGGCCCTGACAATCGTCGCCAGACAGCCTATTTTCAGGGGCACCTATTCGTTTGACCTCACGTCGGAGCCTCCGCAATGCCCACCATCGATATCCATACCCACATGTTCGGCGACGGCTGGCTCGACATGATCAAGAAGCATGGCGCGCCCGCCTATGAGATTGCCGATATGGAAGACCGGCGCAACTATCTGGTCGAATACGGCACGCCGGCCTGCGCCCTGGAGGTCGAGGCGTTCGACTATGACAAGCGTGTAGAGATGATGGACCGGCTGGGCATCGACATCTCCATCGTCTCGCTGACCTCGCCCAATGTGCATTTCGGCGACGAGGCGATCAGCGTGGCCACCGCGCGCCTGGCGAATGACGAGATGGCCGCCGGGCAGACGGCGCACCCCGACCGCATCCGCTGGTTTGCGTCCCTGCCATGGGAGTACCCCGATGCCGCCATTGCCGAGCTCGACCGCTGCATCGCGCTGGGCGCTGTCGGCGTCATGTGCGTGGCCCATATCGGCCAGCGGCACCTGATCGATCCGCTGTTCGCGCCGGTCTGGGACGCGCTGAACAAGCGCGCGTTCCCGGTGCTCATCCATCCGACCGCGCCGCTGGGGGCCAAGGACGTCAACTTCGGCTTCGAGCGCATCCTGATGCCGGCGGCAGGCTTCATGTATGACACCACGATCGCGCTCGCGCGGATGGCCATCGACGGCTTCTTCGAGCGCTATTCGGACATCAAGATGATCGCCAGCCATGGCGGCGGCTATCTTCCGTTCGTGAATGGTCGCGTGGATATGTTCTTCGGCGTCGAGACCCTGGCGAAGTTCGATATTCCCAAGCTGCCGAGTGACTATTTCAGCCAGCTCTATTATGACGCCATCGTCTACGATCCGGCGGCGCTGCAGCTGGTGATCGATATCGCCGGCCCCGAAAAGGTGATGTTCGGCACCGACCTGCCGATGCCGGCGGATGTCCCCAAGCTCTACGACCTCGTGGATGGCCGCCCCGCGGACGAAATCGCGGCGATTCGCGGTGACAACGCGGTCCGGGTATTCGGGCTATAGAATGTTGCGATCCGGAGCAATGGCATGACCGTGCATGATTCACCTGTGCGTTATCTTGCACCCGCAGGTGCCATCGAACCCACAGGTACCTGGTCGTTGGCGAGCCGTGCCGGGGACTATGTGTTTGTCGCCGGCATGCGCGGTATCGACCCCGCCACGAACGCATTGGTCGAAGGCGATGAGAACCGCATACGCCAGGCATTTGTGAACATGGCGCATATTGCGGCGTCGGAAGGCGCGGGATTGGGCGATGCTGTCCGACTGACCGTCTATGTCACCGATATGGACCGCTATCGGCCGATCGTGAACAAGGTGCAGGAAGAGATGTGGTCCGGCGGGCCCTATCCGCCGCGCACGATCCTGGAGGTGTCGGCCTTGAACCAGGATGATATCTTCGAAGTCGAAGGTACTTTTTACGTCCCCGTCTGAACGCGGCGATTGAAGACGAAGACGAGCAGCAGCGCCGTGGTCAGGCCGAGGCCGGTGGTGGCCATCTGCGCGATGCCGAGCGGCAATGACGTAAGATGCGGGACACTGGCCACCGTAAGCGTCAGGACGAACGCCCATCCCATATGTATGAAACCGCTGAGTGCCGATGCCGCACCGGCGTATGACGGTGTGACCGTATTGAGCGCCTGCGCATAGCAGCAGGCGAGCACCAGACCGGTGCCCAGGTTTGAAATGGCGAAGGCGCCGAGCACATGCAACGGCGTGACCTCGACCCCGCCGACTCCAAGTCCAAAGCCTAGCTGCAGCAACCCGCCGCTTGCGCTGGTCAGCGCGCCGGCCAGAACGATCCCGTCGATCGGTACCCGCAATGTCAGCCGGCCGGCAATGTAACTGCCGACCATATAAAACATTGGCATGACCATGACGCAGATGCCGTAGATCGCGGGTGGCACGTCCATCCGAATGATCAGGACGATGGGCGACGCGGTCAGAAAGGCCTGCATGGCGCCGCTCGCCAATGCAACAGTCAGGCTGTATCCGACAAAGACCGGATTTCCCAATAGTCTGACATAGGTCACGAGCTGCTCGCCGATGTGTGCAGTCCGTCGCTGGCTGGGCGGCAAGGTCTCTTCGAGATAATGCAGTACGGCGAAGGTTGTGACGGCGCCGATCAGGCAGGTGAAATAGAACGTGGCACGCCAGTCAAACCAGGTCACGAGCTGACCGCCGAAGAGAGGCGCGGCTGACGGACCGACGGCCATCGCAATGGCGAGTGCACTCATCGCGCGCGCCGCCGCCGCGCCCTGGGCGGTATCGCGGATGATGGCGCGCGCCACGACCATGGTCGCGCAGGCTCCGCTGGCCTGCAGGGCGCGCGCGGTCAGAAGCAATTCGATGTCGGGTGCCAACGCCGCGGCGAGGCTGGCCAGACTGAACAATCCCAGGCCGCCGATGATCACACGCCGGCGTCCGAAGGAATCCGACAGGGGGCCGACGACGAGTTGTGCGATCGCGAAGGAACCGAGATAGGCCGGCAGCAACATTTGTGCGGCCGAAAGGCTTGTCTGCAGATCATTCGCGATGCCCGGCAGTCCGGGCAGGAAAATCGTGGTGGCGAGCTGGCTCGCAAACATCATCGCGAACAGCAGCGGCATTGATGGCGCCTGGGGGGCGGCTCTGGTCATGGCGTCATCAGTGATGTTGTCTCGTGGGACCGTTCCGCACGATCAGGAAAGAAAAAGGGCGCCGGCTGGTGCCGACGCCCTTTTCTTGTTCGGTATCAATGTCGCTTACGGCGCGACAGAAACCTCAACGCGACGGTTCTTGGCTTCGTCAACACCATCCGCGGTGCGCTTGGCCAGGAAGTCCTCGCCATAGCCATCCATCTTCATGTTATCGCGCGAGATGCCGCGGATACGAAGAGCGGCTGCGACCACAGCGGCACGGCGCTTCGAAAGCGCATCGTTGCTGGCAGCGCTGCCGACCGTGTCGGTGTAACCGCTGACGACAACCTGAACCGGGCTGAAGTTCGCGGAATACTTGACCGCGTCGGTCAGAACCGCGTTTGCGGCCGCATCAAGCTTGGCACCACCGGTCGGGAAGTTCACGACGAAGGTCTTGCCCTTCGGCGGCTTGGCTTTCTTCGCAGGCGCGGCTTCGGCAACGGCCGTTGCATTACGCAGCGCCGGGATCAGCCCATCGAGCTGGTCGCGACATGCTTCGATATGCGGCGGCTGGTTGTTCTCTTCGAGTTCCTGGGTCCAGCACTCGTAGGCCACCTGTGCGGCGGCAGCGAGCTGCGGTGCGCGAACGCGGGCGCCGGCTTCAAGAACCTCAGCGAGCTCCTGGCGGGCCGTGGCGACATAGATCGCGTCGGCTTTCGGCAGGTTGCGCACGTTTGCTTCCGGAAGGTCAACCACCTTCTGGGGGTTCGCCGCTGCCATGGACTGGAGAGCGAAATAGTCGGCGTCGGCGTAGTCGCCTTCGGCCTGTTCGGACTGAGCCAGCCGCAGATAGCCGGCCGCCAGTGCGTTATCGAACTCTGTACTGTCCGCTGCAGTCATCTGCGCCTTGCCCAGTTGCTGCCCCGTGCACGCTGTCAGTGCGATCATTGCCGCGGCAGCGAGTAATGCCTTTTTGGTCATCCTAAGGATCCCCTTGTAAAATTTATTCCGGTCGATGTTAGGGAACGACTTTACACGGCCCCCGCTCACATACTCCCCCGACCGGTTTTGTCCGATCGTGGGGATTTTACCAAAGTAGAAAATTAATCCAACCCGTTAGGTACCAAGATATGCAGTTTATGATTCATTCAGACATAGCATGAACAAAGCCAGCGCTTCCGCGGAAAACCGCCACATATTGGCGCTACGGTCGCCATTTCCGGTCTCAATCGTCGATACTTTGGACACAGGCCCGGATACGGCAATGCAAGTATGTCCCGCATCGTCGCCATATCTGTTACCCGTGGGCCCGGCGGCGCCCGTCTCTGCCAACCCCCAAGTTGCCCCGAGGCGCACGCGCAATGTCTCTGCCAGAAGCTGCGCAAACGGCTCGCTGCTGGAGCGAATACCGGCCATGTCCTCGTCCGTAATCCCGGCCAGACCCACACGGGATTCGCCGGTGTAGAGCACCCCGCCTCCCAGGAAATAGGCAGAGGCCCCCGGGACCGCGAGGAGCTGGGCTGATACCAAACCGCCGGCAGATGTCTCGGCGACGGCGACTGTCTCGCCGCGAGCCTTCAGCAGTTCGGCAATGGCGCTTGTGTGTTCGAGCAGGTCGGTCATGGCTTTTTCTCCATATTGGCGCTGGGGATGCGTATGTCGGTCAAGCGTAGCGACACGACGGCCGCGATGACCAGAGCGGCGCCGAGCATTTGCAAGGTGCTCAGGGCCTGGCCGAGAATCAGGAATCCGAACATCAGGCTCGCCACGGGTTCCACGTTCATCGACATCGCGGCCGGGGCAGGCCCTGCAAGAGAGATGGCAACGAAGACGGTAACAATGGCGAAGGCGTAAGCGCTTGGTCCGATAAGGAAGCCGGTCCACCCCGACAGCGTCTGAGGCAGGGCGTAGTCGCCGGCGATCCAGGTGACGAGGGCGAATATGATCGACGCCGACAGCATCATGTGGAACGTGATCGGCTGGGAATCCCCGTCACCCACCAGCCGGTTGTTGAGGATGATTACGGTGGTGAGGCCCAGCGCCGCCATCGCGGCGAGGCCGACGCCCCGGAGGTCGAGTGCTGCGGCGCCCTGGATATCGAGCGCCAGGACGAGCCCGAAGAACGCCACGAGCAATGCGCCGACAGACAGGAATGTCGGTCGTTCCTGGCCGCTGACCCATGTGTAGATGCTTGTCAGAAGCGGGAAGGTGTAGAGGATCAGGATGGCGAGGGCGACGGGGATAAACTGGATCGATGCCAGCGTGCCATAGGAATAGATCGCGAGCAGGCCGCCGATCGCGATCGCTGCCAACCTGCGCCGCATCGGCATGTGCAGGCTCCGCCGGTTCGCGAGAATGATGATCAGAACGAGGATGGCCGCGAGCGCCGAGCGCAGGGTCAGGAATGTCAGGGGGTTTGTGCCGCCTTCATAGGCCACCTTTGCCGCGGTGGAATTCGTGGCAAAGCCTATACCGGCGGCACCCGCCAATGCGGCACCGAGCAACATGTTGGGACGTGACATCGTGTGCCGTTTCAGTGGACCATGTGTTCGCGTGACATTGGACATATCGGACGCGCCGATCAACACATCAGGTTCAATCGGCGATATCGGTATCTGCAGAGCAGGAGAGAGTGGTGACGGCGTTTGATGAATTTGAAGACCATGACGCAGTGGGATTGGCAACGCTGATCAGGGAAGGTGAAGTCACGGCCGCCGATGTACTTGAAGCCGCGATTGCCCGCTGCGAGGCGCGCAATCCGGCACTTAATGCGGTTGTTATGGAGCTTTATGACCACGGCCGGACGGCAGTGGCTGGCGATCTTCCCGATGGCCCGCTGGCGGGTGTTCCTTATCTGATCAAGGACCTCGGGGCGGCCCTGGCCGGGACGCCTACGACGGGCGGCAGCAAGTTCATGGCCGGTGTTGTGCCGGACGCGGACAGTGAAACCGTCACGCGCCTGAAGGCGGCGGGGATGGCGATCTTCGGCAAGACCAACACCTGCGAGTTCGGCATGTCGATCACCTGTGAGCCGCAGCTTTACGGCCCGACACGCAACCCATGGGATGACGCGGTCACCCCCGGCGGGTCGTCGGGTGGGGCGGCCTCCGCGGTGGCTGCGCGCATTTTGCCCGCGGCCCACGCCAGCGACGGGTTCGGGTCCATACGTGTGCCGGCGTCGTGTTGCGGGCTGGTCGGGATGAAGCCGACGCGTGGCCGCAACAGCTTCTCGCCGGGGCTCGGTGAGCGCATGGGTGGGATTGTTGCCGAGCACACGGTCTCGATTTCCGTGCGCGATCACGCAGCGATCCTCGATGCGACGGCGGGCCCGGCACCGGGAGATCCGTACTATGCGCCGCCACCGTCACGGCCATTTCTGGATGAAGTGGGGGTCGATCCGGGGAAACTGCGGATCGGGTTCAGTTATGGCGGGGCCACGGGTGCACGTACGGATGGCGAGCATACACGCGTGCTCGACGAGACCCTGTCGGTGCTGGCGGGGCTCGGCCATGACCTGGTCGAGGCAGATCCGCCCCTCGACAATGATGAGATGCAGGAGATTTTTCGCACCCTGATGGCGTCGAATGCGGCGCAGACCATTCGCTTGCATCCGACCAAGGGGCGCTTGCCGGAACCGGGCGAGGTCGAGAATGTCGTCGCGGCGACGGCTGAGAAGGGCAAGAGCGTGACCGGATACGATGTGTTCCTGGCGCAGGGCCGGATGCATCAGGCCGGCCGGCGCATGGCGGCGTTCCACGACGATTACGATGTACTGTTAACCCCGGGGCTCGGTCACATGCCGCCGAAGCTCGGTTGGCTCGACATGATGATGGACGATGCCGATGAGTATTGGGGTCGGGTGGCCGCGTTTTCCCCGTTCACGGTCTGGTTCAACCTGACCGGTCAGCCGGCGATCAGTCTGCCCGTGGGGACGACCGATGAAGGTTTCCCGGTTTCGGTTCAGGCAGTCGGACGCTTTGCGGATGAGGCGACGTTATTCCGCCTTTCGGCGCAGCTCGAGGAGGCGATGCCGTGGCGTGACCGAAAACCGCCGGGGCTTCCGGCCGCCTGAAGTTGCTAGACGTAGCCCGGTGCCGCGGCGAATGGCTGCGCTTTTTCGTAGGCGCGTGCGGTCCTGAGCACCAGCGCGTCTTCCCAGTGGCGGCCGACAAGCTGGAATGCAACGGGCAGGCGTTCGCTCCCTAACCCGCAAGGGACGGAACAGGCCGGTTGCATGGTCAGGTTGAACGGATAGGTGAACGGGCACCAGTCGACCCACTGCTTCATGTCCCGCCCGTCGGGCACGGTCTTGCCGGCCTCGATCGCTTCCAGCGGCATTTGCGGGGTCAGCAGCAGGTCATAATTCTCGTGAAACACGGCCATCCGGTTGCCCAGCTCGACGCGTGCGGCGTGGGCGCCCACCAGGTCGGTGACGCTTAGCTTGCGCCCTTCCTCGGCGATGGCCAGCAGACCGGGATCCATGAGTTCATGTTTGTCGGCCGGTATCTGGTCCACCAGCCACGCATCTGCCGCAGCCCAGATGACTTCGATGATCGGCCGGACGGGCGGAATGTCGGGATCGACCTCTTCGACGACGGCACCAAGTTCACGCAAGGTTTCGGCAGCCGCAGCGACGGCGGCGGCGACATCGTCATCCGCCCAGCCATTCTCGCCCAGGGTCGGGCTGTAGGCGATACGTACGCCTTCGATGCCGGCGTCGAGGGCGTTCAGATAGTTTTCGTTCTGGGCCGATGCCGGGGCGGCCATCGAATCTCGCGAATCCGCGCTGGCGAGAATATTCAGCATCAACGCGGCGTCGGTCACCGTCCGGGTCATGGGGCCCATGTTGGCCAGGTTGCCGATATGGCCGGGCAGGGGATAGTTGGGCACGAGGCCGAAGGTCGGCTTGTGGCCGAAGATGCCTGCGAAGGCAGCGGGAATCCGGATCGAACCTGCCGCGTCCGAGCCTTGATGCAAAGGCCCCATGAAGGACGCGCAGGCCGAAGACGCACCACCGGAAGATCCCCCCGGCGTGCGCTCAGGGTTCCACGGGTTGCGCGTGATCCCGGTGAGCGGGTTGTCGGTGACACCCTTCCAGCCGAATTCGGGCGTCGTTGTTTTGCCGGTGAGCACCGCCCCCGCTTCGCGAAGGCGCGCCGTCGCCGGGGCATCTTCATCCCACGGACCGTCGGGGTTGCCCGTGCGCGATCCACGCATGGTGGGCCAGCCCTTGGTGAGGGTCAGGTCCTTGATCGAAACGGGAACACCGTCGATAGCGGACAGAGGTTCGCCTTTTTGCCAGCGCGCTTCCGATGCGCGCGCTGTCTCAAGCGCAGAGTCCGGGTCGACCAGGCAGAAGCAGTTCAGGGTCGGGTTGTGCGTCTCGATCTGATCGAGCACGGCCTGCGTTGCATCCACAGGTGAAGCCTCGCCACTGGCGTACAGATCACTCAGCTGGGTGGCGGTAAGTGCAGCAAGATTGTCAGTCATCCATCGTCCCCTGGTCACGCAGCATCGCAAGTGTGTCGTCGAGCGCACGCGTGAAACGCTTGATCATCTCCGCGATCTCGTCCTTGTTGATAATCAGCGGCGGGCAGAATGAGATGGTGTCGCCGATGGCACGCACGATCAGCCCATGTTCCTCCGCGCGTTCATTGCAGTAGGGGCCGACGCCGAGTGCCGGGTCGAAGGCCTCGCCCGTCGTCCTGTCGCGGACCAGTTCCACACCAGCCACGAGGCCCTTGCCGCGCACTTCGCCGACGAGGGGGTGTTCGAGCAGCGCTTCTAATCCACCCATGAAGTGCGGTTCCATGGCCCGAACATGGCCGACGATGTCTTCCTCTTCGTAGATGCGCAGGGTTTCGCGGGCCACGGCCGCCGACACCGGATGTCCGGAATAGGTGAAACTCAGCCCGAACACGCCGACCCGGTCGCTTTCTTCCGCGATCACGTCGAACACGCGGGCATTCACCATCAGTGCCGAAATCGGGATGTATGCGCTCGACAGGCCCTTGGCGCAGACCAGCATATCGGGCTCCAGGCCCATCGTGGTCGTGCCGAACATATTGCCGGTTCGCCCGAAGGCCGTGATCACCTCGTCGGCAATCAGCAGCATGTCGTGCTTGCGGATGACCGCCTGGATTTTCTCGTAATAGGTCGGCGGCGGCACGATCACGCCGCCAGAGCCCATGATCGGCTCTGTGAAGAACGCGCCCACCGTCTCGGGACCCTCGGCCTCGATCAGCGCGTCGAGTTCATCGGCCAGGCGGGTGGCGAAATCTTCCTCGCTCTCGCCCGGTTTTGCGTAGCGATAGTGATGGGGCGGGGTGACATGCAGGAAGCCGTCGAGCGGCAGTCCGAATGACGCGTGATTGTAGTGCATGCCCGACAGGCTGGCCGAGGCAATCGTGTTGCCGTGATAGGCGCGTTGATGGGCGATGATCTTTCGCTTCTCGGGCTTGCCCATCGCGTGCCAGTAGTACCAGACGATCCGCGCGGCGCTGTCGTTGCCTTCCGAGCCTGAATTGGCGAACCAGATTTTCGACATTGGCACAGGCGCGAGTTCGAGCAGCTTCTCCGCCAGGTCGATCACCGGCGAATGGCTCTTGTGATTGGTGAGGTGATAGTAGGGCAGGCGGGCCATCTGGTCGGCGGCGGCCTTGACCAGCCGGTCCTGCCCGTAGCCCAGCGAGATACACCACAGGCCAGCCATGCCCTCGATGTATTTCTTGCCATGGGCATCCGCGACCCAAACGCCCTTGCCCTCTTCGATGACGACAGGGCCTTTGTCCAGATGCGTCTTCAGGTTGGTGAGCGGGTGGATTACCGATGCGGCATCACGCGCTTCGGGCGAGTTTGGGCGAGGTGAATCGTCGGGCATGCCGGTCTCCAGTCTGGAAGCCATCATGATACATCACCGAAACCCGGTGCGGTATCGGTGGGCTATGCGGCCAGCTTGATACCCTTGAGGACGCGCCGGCCGGATTTGGCGAGTTCATCCATCTTGCCGCGCAGACCGCGATATTTGAGCTTGCCGTTCTGCTTCTGGATCTTGCCCGCGATCATGACCGTGTCCACGTTGCCGCCATGGGCGTGGAAGACCACGCTTTCGATCGGGTTGTGAACCGGGAACAGGTTCAGGTCGTTCCCATTGATCATAATGATATCGGCCTGTTTGCCGACCTTGAGTGAGCCGACTTTCCGCTCCAGGCCCATCGCCCTGGCAGCGTTGATGGTCGCCCATTCAAGCGCTTCGCGCGGTTTGATCGAAAGGCTGCCCACCATGGCCTTGGTCTTGTGGAACGTCGCCTGATTGTCGAGCAGGCGTTGGGGCTGCATGGCCATGCGCATCACCGTGAACATATCGCCGGAGATGTTGCACTCCACATCAATGCCGATGCTCGGCTTGCCGCCCAGTGCGCGCACACGCCCGATCAACGGGTTGCCGTGCCCCATCTGGATCTCGACTTCGGGCGTGATTGTTGTCGACGCACCGCTGTCGATGACGAGCTTGAGTTCCGCGTCCGACAGGTAGTTGCCGTGAACCATGTTGTGCCGGCGGTCGAGCAAATTGAGTTTGGCGAGTTTCTTGTAGCCGTCGGGGTTCAGACGATTGGGCGCGCCCCAGACATGGGTGCTGATGATCAGGTCGAGTTCCTTGGCCAGTCGGAAATCATGCTCAACGACGTCCCATGTAGAAAAGTCGACACCGAGTGCCGACATCGCCAGCGTGACGAGGCCGTCGTCGTCGGACAGGGCGCCTGCGCGCAATCTCTCCAGCTCGGCCCGCGGGTGCGGAATTTCGCTGAAATGTTTTGCGCCTTTTTTGGCGTCGGGTTTGGGTGAGCCGTGGCCGAACAGGGCCCGCACTCCCGCTTCCTGTAGCCCCCGAACGCCGGCATCGGAATGGGCCGGGGTCGAGTTGTTGTGGCACCAGTCGAATATTGTGGTCGCACCCAGATTGATCTGGTTCAGGGCACCAACAAGATTGCCGAGATAGGTATCGTTCGCTGTGTAGCGCGGCGCGATCGTGGCGTGCATCTGGTGCAGATATTCAGGAATGGACCAGTTGCCTGCGACCCCACGAATGCCGGTCTGCCAGGTGTGAAGATGGGCATTCACGAAGCCCGGCATAACGATCATGCCGGTCGCATCGATCACTTTTGCGCCCGGTGAACGGATCGACTTGCCGATTTTCTCGATTTCGCTGCCATTGACGAGAATGTCGCCCTTGGCCAAGTCACCGGTCTTGCGGTCCATCGATATGATGGCGCCGCCCTTGATGAGGGTCTTGGTCATTGGTGGGTTCCTTGAAAATTTACTCGGCGGCGTCTTTCAGGCCGTCATCGACCTCGACATTCTCGGCCTTGATCTCGTAGCCGGCGGCCTTCGCCTGCATCTTGATCAGCGCGGCGAAATCGTCTTCTCCGTGGCCCGCACCAATCAGCGCCTGGACCATCTCGCGGGTCAGATTGGTGATGGGCATCGGCACTTCCAGGTCACGCGCCTCGGCGAGGGCCAGATCGAGGTCCTTGCGCAGCATCTTCGACGTATGGGTCGCCGTGTAGTCGAGGTTTACCAGGGCCGGTGCCTTGTAATTGGTGAAGATCGACGACATGGCGCTGTTGTTGAAATAGTTCAGGAAGGCATGGCGCTCAATTCCGCCTTTCTCGCAAAGAACCGTAATTTCGGCCATGCATTGCGCGACAACGCCGAGCATGACGTTGTGCGCGAGCTTCGCGAGACGTGAGGAATCACCCTCGCCGATATATGTCTCGGCGCGCCCGAGGGCGCCGATATAAGGTCGCGCGATGTCGTAGGCCTCGCGCGGGCCGGATACCCCCAGTGTTGCCTTGCCCGCGGCCACCGCATGGCCGTTGCCGCTGATCGGCGTGGCCAGGAACATGACACCCTTGGCCTCGCATGCAGCGCGCATTTCCATCGATGTTTCAATCGAGATCGTCGAGCTGTCACTGATGATTTTCGGCAAGGCCGAACCGGACAGCACACCGTCCGGGCCTGTGATCATTTCACGGATTGCCGTGTCGTCGGTGACGATCGTGAAGACGATATCCCGGTCGGCGAGATCGGACGGCTTACCGACAACTTCGACGCCCAGTGGTTCCGCCTTGACGGCCGTGCGATTGTAGGCTTTCACATCGGCGCCCGCCGCGATCAGAAGCCCGGCCATCGGGTAGCCCATCTTGCCCGTACCGATCCAACCGACGGTATGTGACTTCAGATTGTCGCCAGACATTATTCTCTCTCCCTCGGGAATGCTGTTTGATTGTTAGCGTAACAGGTGCTGGGCTATACCGCGTCGACTTTCTATCGAACGGTTCGCACCGCGTACGGAATTGAGATGCCAGAAGAACCCGTTAATCCACCGCCGACATCCTTCGTCGAATGGAGCGATACCGCGCGCACTGCGAACCTTCGTGAAACGCTCGCCGCAGCACCCGACGCGGATACATTGTGGGTGTTTGCGGCCGGGTCCCTGATCTGGGACCCGCGTTTCGAACCCGACGAAACCCGCATCGCCACGCTGTCGGACTATCGCCGCGCCTTCAGTTTCTGGACCATTCGCTCGCGCGGATCCTTCGAGCGCCCGGGCCTCGGCCTGGCGCTGGAGCCGGGTGGCACTTGTGAAGGCATGGTGTTTCGCGTGCCAGAGACGGGGCGCGACGAGATTCTGGATGCCTTGTGGCGGCGCGAAATGAGCGGCGGGGTTTATGTGCCGACCTGGGCAAAGGCAGAAACCGACGCGGGCGAGGTCTGGGCGCTGGGGTTCGTCGCGAACCGGGATCATCTGAACTATGCGGGGCAATTGCCCGTCGAGACATCGGCGCGGATTATCGCTACCGCGCTCGGAACCTTCGGGACCTGCCACGAGTATCTCTCACTGCTGGTCGAGGCGCTGGACCACCACGGCCTCGAGGACCGAGAGACACGCGAGCTGCATGAACTTGTGCAGCGTGAGCTCGGCGCCGCGACGTGACCGAGCAACAGACATCGGCCGATCGCAATCGTGATGACATTTTTATGGTGTTGCGTGAGGTCGTGCCGGAAGCGGGAAGCATTCTGGAGATCGCGAGCGGTGCGGGAAAACATGCGGCTCATTTTGCCGCTGAGTTTGCCCCGCGCGTCTGGCAATCCAGCGAATATGATCCCGATCGGATCGAGATCATGCGCGGACGGTTCTCGCGTCTCGATCTGCCAAATCTGCGCGACCCCGTTCTGTTGGACGTGAGTGCCGACTGCTGGCCTGTCGAGGTGAGCTGGTCCGACCCGCCGATACGCATGATCTACAACGTCAACATGATCCACATCGCACCCTGGTCGGCATGCCTGGGTCTTCTCGCCGGGGCGGCGCGCATTCTTCGCGCTGATGGCGTGTTGTTCATCTACGGACCGTTCAATCGCGATGGTGCGTACACATCGGAAGGTAACGCGGAATTTGACCGCTCACTGCGTGCGCAGAATGCCGAATGGGGATTGCGGGACCTGACCGAGGTGTGCGACGCGGCAGGGGCGGCGGGTCTTTCGCTGGACCGGGTCGTCGAGATGCCGGTCAACAACTTGTCTGTGGTATTTCGCGCCGCGAGATAGAATGATAGCCCGGCTTGGGGAGGCCATGATGACCGTCAAGAAACTTCAGAACGCTTACTATGTCACGGCAGACATGGACCGTGCGATCGCGTTTTACCGCGACACGCTGGGGCTCGATCTGGCGTTTCAGGACGGTGGAAAATGGGCCCAGCTCAAGGCAACTTCGCGCTGAGTTCTGCCGAGGAGGCCCCCGAAGGTGCGGTTGGCGCGACCGTGGTGTTCGAAGTGCCCGATGCGGCGGCGGCGGGTGCCGCTATTGCAGAAGCGGGCGGTGAAATTCTCGGCGAACGGGACATGGGCGACCATGGCAAGACGCTGACCTTCCGTGACCCCGACGGCAATCTCGTGCAGCTGTTCCAGCGCGCGTCCTGATATCAAATTAATCAATCAAGAGTTCGAGGAGAGAGTTATGGAGACCAACGCATTCCGCATCTACAAGTTTGGCGGCACCGAGGAGATGAAGTGGGAGACCGTCGAGGTCCCCAAGCCGGGGCGCGGCGAGGTCCTGTTGCGACACACCGTTGTCGGGCTCAACCTGGCCGATACCTACCGCCGGACCGGGCTCTACCCGATGCCGCTGCCAAATGGCATGGGCAACGAGGCCGTGGGCGTGGTTGAGGCGGTTGGCCCGGGCGTGCGCGCCCTGAAGGTCGGTGACCGGGTGGGCTATATCGGTGGCCAGACATTCGATGCGTATTCAAAACGTCGCGTGGCGAAGGTGTCGGGCCTGATTCCGCTGCCGAAGTTCATCAACGACCGCACCGCTGCGGCCGCCTTGCTCAAGGGAATCACCGCGCAGTATCTCCTGCGTGACGCCTACAAGGTGAAGCGGGGCGACACGATCCTCGTACACGCCGCCGCAGGCGGTGTCGGGCTCATCATGTGCCAGTGGGCCAGTGCCATCGGGGCGACGGTGATCGGTACAGTCAGCACCGCGGCAAAGGCGAAGATCGCCAAGCGCAACGGCTGCCATCACCCCATCGTGGTCAAGCGCAAGGGGCCGAAGTTCGCCAAGAAGGTCCGCGAACTGACGGACGGCAAGGGTGTGCATTGCGTATATGACTCTGTCGGCAAGGAAACCTGGGAAGAATCCCTGGCCTCGGTTCGCCTCCGCGGCTCCGTCATCAATTTCGGCAGCGCGTCGGGTAACCCGCCGCTCACGGACATCGCTGCCACCGGACCGATCGGCTCTCCCTATATCGCGCGCTGCGCCCTGGTGAACTACACGACCAGCCGCAAGGAAACGATGGCGCGCGCCGACGACCTGTTCAAGGCGATCAAGAAGGGCCATGTCAAAATCCGCGTGAATCAGCGCTATCCCTTGAAGGATGCCGCCAAGGCACACCGTGATATCGAGGGCCGCCGGACGACCGGACAGACGATCCTGATTCCGTAACCCAAAGCACGTGAAGGACGCGAGATGACCTGGACAGACAAGAAGTTTGCCGACGTCAACGGCCGCCGTATGGCCTATGTGGAAACCGGCGACCTCGATGGCGATCCCATCCTGTTTCTGCACGGCAATCCCACGTCCAGCTATCTCTGGCGTAACATCATCCCCTATGCCGAGGGCCTCGGGCGCTGTCTTGCGCCCGACCTCATCGGCATGGGGGATTCCGAGAAACTTCCCGATAGCGGGCCGGACCGGTACCGCTTCGTCGAGCATCGCGAATATCTCGACGCGCTGCTCGACCAGCTTGGCGTGAACGCCAATGTCACCCTGGTGATTCACGACTGGGGGAGCGGGCTCGGATTCGACTGGGCAAACCGCAATCGTGATGCGGTTAAGGGCATCGCGTACATGGAAGCCATGGTCAAACCGCGCAGTTGGGAGGATTTCCCGGAGCGTGCGCGGCCAGCCTTCCAGGCGATGCGTTCGCCCAAAGGCGACGAGATGGTGCTCGAGAACAACTTCTTCGTCGAGACGATGTTGCCGGGGTCGATCCTGCGGGACCTGACCCAGACGGAGCATGACGAGTATCGCCGGCCATTCACCGAGCCCGGCGAGGCCCGTCGTCCTACCCTGACCTGGCCGCGCCAGCTTCCCATTGATGGCGAGCCGGCCGATGTCACGCAGATCATGGAAGACTATGCCGAATGGCTTTCGACGTCCGAGGTACCGAAACTGTTCGTAGACGCCAGTCCCGGTGCGATTCTCAGTGATGGTCCGAGCCGGGATTTCTGTCGAACATGGCCGAACCAGACCGAGGTCCAGGTCAAGGGATCTCATTTCATCCAGGAAGATTCACCCGACGAGATCGGCCAGGCGCTTGCCGATTGGCTGAAGGCTATCGGCTAGGCTCGCGCGATGGAGTTTGACCTTGCCGGACTGGCGCTCGTGGCCGCCGTGTTCGGCGCTGCGGGAATTGTGAAGGGCGTCATCGGGTTTGGACTGCCGACCATCTCGATGGGCGTTCTCGGTGCCCTGATCGCACCGGATGTTGCCGCCGCGATCCTGATCATCCCGACATTCCTGACCAATGTCTGGCAGTCCTTCGCGGGCCGCATGTGAAAGCGGTTCTGCGGCGTTTCTGGCCGATGCTTGCGGGCGTCTTCATCGGCACGCTGGCGACCGCCGGTGTGATCACGGGCGCCGACCCGCGCATCGCCGTGCCGCTGATCGGCACGATGCTTGTCACTTATGCCGTGTTCGGGCTGTCGAGGCCGCGTTTTCGCGTTCCGCGGAAGGCCGAGATTGCCGCCAGTCCGGTCGCGGGGTTGACGACAGGCCTGATTAACGGTGCGACGGCGATCTTCGTTCTGCCGGGCGCCCCCTATATGCAGGCGCTGGACCTCGAAAAGGGCGAGCTCATTCAGGCGCTGGGGTTCGTCGGCCTGGTGGCGCCGCTGGCCCTGGCCCTTGGTTTCGGGCTGAACCGGCCGTTCGAGCTCGAATTGTGGCCGGCCGTCCTTGTCGCCCTGGTTGCCGCCATCGCGGGGATGACCATCGGGCAACGCGTACGCGGCCGGCTCTCCCTCGCGGTCTTTCAGCGGTGGGTGCTGATCGGACTGGGCGCGCTTGGCGCTTCGATGATCGCGCGCGTGCTGGTCTGACAGCGCTTAGGTCGCCGCCTGCCAGTCGTTGCGCACAAGACGTAGACCGCGCACCTGCCCGTCAATCGGCGCGCAGGGTCTCGAGGATAACCTTGGTCAGCTTTTCGGACATGTTCGGCCAGAGATGGGAATGATCGAGCGTGTAGAGTTGCTCGCCGTCATGCGCCTGACACTTTCCGTCTTTGCAGAACACGTCGATCGCGGAGACGAACTCAACACCTTCGTCGCGCGCCAGTTTTGCGAGATTCTTGTCCAGTGGACCACGCGGCCCCTGACCAAGTGTCACATACTCCGGGTATGATTTTGTCTTGGCGAATTCTTCCTGAAGCAGCTCAAGTGGCTTCTTGCCCCACATCGGGCTCGGCCCGATCACCAGAATTTTGCTGTCGACGTTTTCCTTTATCCTTTTGATCGTATCTTTCAGTTCGTCCAGCTCAGACAATGTGCCGGCGGCAATCACGATGTAGTCGGGTTCCGTGCTCACGAGGTCTTCGAAAATCTCGTCGTTCACGACCGCGCATCTGGCACCCAACTTGCCATTCTGTGTGCCAGTGAAATTCAGCAGAGGCTGGCACCCCGATATTGATCGGCTGATGATCGGCGTTCTAGGTGGAAGCAGGCGCGTGAAGCCCGTGTAGAGATGCCAGACATGGCTATCTCCCCAGAGAAAATAGGATTCCTTATCGAAATCGAACGCGGTCTCGTCAGCCCTGCAATTGTCAAAGAGATTGTCCTTCATCACCATATCGGGCGATCGATGGCCACAAATAGGCTGACCGTGACTGCGATATTCGTTAGGTGACGTCGCGGCGGTGTTCTTGACAATTGTTTCGAACGGGAACCGGCCCGGGAGACCATTCGAGATATAGAAGTGGCTGTATGCGGCGAGTAAGGCCAGAAAGACTGGCGCTGACAAGATCACAAATCGCTTTGTTGAAACGCGACGACGATTTCGCATTGGTCGTTCAATTGCGTAGAACGTCACCGTCGCCCCGAACAGCGATATTCCCACGCCCGCAAGCATGTCAGTATTTGACGGGATGTCGACATAGGTTCGGACGAATGCGAACACAGTGAAATGCCATAGATAAAGGCTGTAGGAGATCAAGCCGATCCATACGAGCGGCCGCATCGACAAGATTCTGGTCGAGAGGCCGTCAGTATTCGAAAACCAGATGACCAACATGGTTCCGAGGACGGGCGCCAGGGTGAGAAACGACGGGTGGCTGGTGTTCTCGTCGAAAAATGCGATCGATCCGAAAATCAAAAGAAATCCAACGATCGGCATTGCAAGATTGAGGGAGCGGCTACTGGCCCGTCCCTTTCTCAGTTCGATCCGCGCGAGAATCGCTCCCCCCATCAACTCCCAGATTCGCGTGGGCAGAAGATAGAACGCAGCGTCGGGGTCTACATCGCTTTCAAACTGCGAGAACAGCAAAGAGAGCAGGAAAACAACGGCAAGCGCGCCAGTGATATACTTTCCGGCAAACCTCCACATCGCGATGAGAAAGATCGGATAAAGCAGATAGAACTGCTCTTCGACGGCCAGCGACCAGGTGTGCAGAAACGGCTTGAGTTGGCTCGCCACCGCCAGGTAGCTGTTTTCTTGCCAGAACCAGATATTCGAGCTGAAGAACAGCGCTGCCAGCGCTGATCCGGCGTACTGCTTCATTTCGTAGGGGAAGAGAAGCAGCCATGCGGCGGGAATCGAAATCACCATCACGGTGAACAGTGATGGGAGAAGGCGCCGCGCGCGCCTTAGATAAAAGTCCTTGATGGAGAATTGGTCGGCACCGAGGTCTTTCATTATCAACGAGGTAATCAGGTAACCCGAGATAACGAAAAAGACGTCGACCCCCAAAAAGCCGCCGCGGAGAAATTTGTCACCGCTCGAGAAAACAAAATCGGCATGGAAAAGAACGATCGAAATCACTGCGATCGCGCGCAAGCCGTCAATTTCTGGGCGATATCTCAACGACATTCAGAACAGCAATCTCAAAAACCCACCAATCGCACACCCCGCAAGCCTATCCCGCTGACGTGTGTCGGGGCCAATCACCAAACCAAGCGGCTGCGCGCAGATCGCCGCCTACCAATCGTTGCGCAAGAGGCGCAGGCTGAGGAACACATCCTCGTCGCTCGGTGTGTCGGGCAGGTCCGGGAACTTCGCCTTAATGCCGGCGACGACGCCCGCGCTGTCGAGGCGCATGAAGGTGTTCACCTTCCGCTCCATGCCCAGCGTCGTCACAAGTGCGTCGTCGGGATCCTGACCCTCGACGTCGGCCAGAAGGGCTTTTGCGTCTGCGTTGTCGGGCTCGCGGTCGAGGGTGAACTGCAGATTGTTCGTGATGTAGTCATGCCCGGGGTAAATTCGCGTGGCGTCCGGCAGTTTCGAGATTTTGTCCCGAAAGGTCGCGTACAGCACGTTCGGGTCGCCCGAGTGGCAATGGCCCACACCGGCGTTGAACACGGTGTCGCCGCACAGCAGGTGTGGTTCGTCATTCTCGCCGAACAGCGAGATATGGATCGGGGTGTGCCCCGGGGTCTCGATGACTTCCAGGTCGACCGTGTTTCCGAGTTTCAGATGGTCACCCTCGCGCACGCCTTCGTCGATTCTCGGGATGCGGTTGCCGGAATTGTACGGCGCGATCAGCTTGGCGCCAGTTGCCGCAATCACGTCGTCGTTGCCGGCGATATGGTCGGCATGTTCGTGGGTGTTGAAAACGCGGGTGATGTCCCAGCCCTTGTCCTTGGCCACGGCCAGACATTTGGGCGGGTCGATCGGATCAATGGCCATGGCTTCGCCCGTGTCCGAGCATGCGACCATGTAGAAGAAGTTGCGGCCCGAATTCCCGGTCCATATCTGTTCGACGATCATGTCTCTACCCCGTGATTTGTCCTGTTGGCCTCAACATACGCCGCCACCGGTACCTAGGCTAGGTTCCGGCGAACGGGAATCAGTCGATCATGCCGCGCTTGCGCATGAGCTTGAACAGCAGTGGCACCAGCATCACCACGACGGTGATGCGTACGATATGGTGGGTCGCGACGAACGCCGTATCGACATTAAGTGCCAGCGCCACGAGGCTCATTTCTGTCAATCCGCCCGGTGAGAAGGCGAGCACGAGGGATTCGAACGGTATCCCCGTCAGCGCGTTCAGGCCGACGGCAAAAGCTCCTGTGATGGTCAGCAGAATGATCGTTGCAATCCCTCCCAGCCGCAGCACACGTCCCAGATCGCGGTAAGTCAGCCCCGCGAACCGCGCGCCAACCGAAGCGCCGAGCAGAATTTGCGCGGCGGCCACCACGATGACCGGCGGCGCGGCGTGCGTCAGGCCCAACAGATGCACCGTCGCACTGGCGACCATCGGGCCCGCCAGATGCGGCGCGGGCAGCCGCAGGAATCGTGCGACATAGAGCCCGACGATGGCGCTCCCGGCGAGCATCATGAAATCGCTGACGGTGAGCGGCGCCCCGTCACCCGAGAATGTCCGCAAGCCGGGATCGAAGTCCTCGATCAGGCGAAACAGGAAGGGCAGGATCATCACCACGAGGAAGATACGTGTTGTGTGCGCGACGCTGACCTGGCGTTCATCGCCGCCCATCGATCCCGTCAGCGTCACCATTTCGTTCAGCCCGCCGGGCACCCCGGAAAAGAAGGCGGTCTTGGGTTCGAACCCGGCGATGCGGAAATAGATGTACCCCGTCACCGTGCTAAGGAGCACATAGCCGGCCAGCGAGACGAGCGTGATAGGCCAGAGGGCCGCCCGGTCCAGGATCTCGGGTGAGAACGCGCTGCCGAGCAATACCCCCAGCACGATGATCATCAGGGTGCGCAACCGAACATCCATGTTCGTCTCGATCCGCATCAACGTGACCGACCCGGTGGCCATCATCGCACCCAGCATCCAGGGCAGCGGCAGATTGAGGGCGTTGAATATGGCGCCGCCGACAAAGGCGATCGCGACCGTCCGCATGAACACCGGCATATCCGCTCGCTTCAGGCGACGGACCGGGATGATCTCTGGTGACGGCTGCGTATCAGACATCGAAGCGCTTCTCGATCTGGTGCTGGCGACCCAGTCGAACCGCGGTTTGTCCGGCAGTCGGTTGGCGCGATGGCATGATCAGGACGCAATCGTCATAGGGTGTGCGTATGGGAGACATGCCGTCGTGGGCGATCACCGTGCCACGATCCGCGATCACCTCCATGCCAACGAAAGGTTTGGTGAATTGCGCATTGCGATGGCGCGGAATGAAACTTCCGGTCACCTCGATCCAGTGCTTCGGCGTGTCGTCCGCCAACAGGTAATCGGCCGCCACCGACGCCGTGGTCATGCCGGACGCCAGCAGGAAACGGTAGGCGGTATCGATGGCCGTCGTTTCCGTTTCGGCCTTCCAGTGCTGACCGCATTCCGCGAGGACAGATTTCTGCGGTTGGCCCGGGGTGTTGAACGGACCAAAGTCCCGCAGCCGTGTTCCATTGGCGTGCCCGGTGTCGCAAACAATCACGGCCGGGCTTGAAAGGCTGTGAGAAAAGCTTCGGCCCTTCTCGCCAGGCCCTGCGAGCAACAGGGCGGGGCTTTCCGATTGCATGGAGTGCAGATCAAGCAACAGGTCGACGGTTTCGAAGAACGGTCGCAGAGCCTGTACACGCATGCCTTCAACGGATGCGCGTTCGACGGCTTGGTCGATGTTGGTACCCCAAAGTCGGTTCATGTCATGGTCGACATACCGCGACGCACTCGGGTTGTGCCGGTCGAATTTTTCATAGGCCACAACGTTGGCGAAAACCATTGAGAGCGTGCCGGAAGCAGGTCGTAAATAGCTGCGCAGGAGGTGGTCCAGAGCCAGGGCGCCCGATATTTCGTTGCCATGGGTCAGCGCCACGATCGCGGCGTGGGGCCCCGGGCGACCGCTGCGGAAGCTGGTCACATAGGGGATGCCGGTGTTTCCCGCTCGGTAAGCCGAAATATCCGGTGGTTCGAGTTCCACCCTGTCGGCGTTGCCGGCGTGCATCGAAGTGCGGCCGGCGCTCATTATGGCGCGAACTGTTCCTTGAGGATCCGTTCCTCGAGGTTGGTCTCCGGATCGAAGAGGATTTCGAAACTTCGTGTCCGGTCCTCCCGGATGCTGACCTCGACGACGTTGCGGACTTCGAAATCATCGGCAGTCGCGCTGACCGGTCGCTTCTCGGCTTCGAGAATGCGGAAGACGACGTCGGCGTCGTGGGGCAGCAATGCGCCGCGCCAGCGTCTCGGCCGAAATGCGCTGATCGGCGTGAGCGCCAGGATTTCCGCGCTGAGAGGGATGATCGGACCGTGCGCGGATAGATTATAGGCCGTGCTGCCCGCCGGGGTGGAGACCAGCGCGCCGTCGCAGATCAGTTCCGGCATGCGTACGACACCGTCGACCAGGATTTCGAGTTTGGCTGCCTGATAGGTCTCGCGCAGCAGGGAGACTTCGTTGATGGCCACGGATTCCTGAGTGCTGCCTCCGACCGTCTTGGCGATCATTTGCAGCGGATACAGGGTCACGGCCTGGGAGTTTTTCAGTCGATCGGGCAGGTCCTCGGGCCTGAATTCATTCATGAGGAAGCCGACCGAACCGCGGTTGAGGCCGAATACGGGCACGCTGCTGTCGATGAAGCGACGCAGGGTCTGCAACATAAAACCGTCACCACCCAGTGCCACGACCACGTCGGCATCTTCCGGTGCGACATTGTCATAGGTTGACGTCAGGCTCTTCAGCGTCTCTTGGGCGGCGTCAAAGTTTGCTGCGACGAATGCGATACGATCGGCTCTGATTTCGCTCGCCTTGTCGGATGTTGCTTGGGACACGGTCATGCACGCGGGTAACAGGGTTTGGCCGTCGGCCGGGGAAAATGCAGTATATCGTAGGGATATGGTGACAAACCAGCCGTAGTCACGCTAACGACGTCACGGTATCCACGTCATGCCAGCGTGTTGCGGGACCAGATGCCGCTCCAGTTTCCGAAGGACGAACGCCAATGAAGTTCTATCGTTTGATGACCATAACGTTGGTCGCCGGGTTGGCAGTGCCAGCGTTCGGGATGTCTGCCCACGCCCAGTCGAATGACCGTCATGTCGGATACTATTATCCCGCGCCAGCGACGTTTGAGGTTTACGAAGTCCGGGTCCCGATTCTGCCGGGCAGCGACCGCCGGCGCCGTGTCGGTTTCGTCACCGTCATGACGAACGAGATGCTTAAGAATCCCTACCCGCCGGAGTTCGCGATTTTGACAGCCATCGCGCGTGGCACACCATTCTTCCAGGAACAGCCTGAATCCGACCGCTTCACATTCTTCGATCTTGCGAAGCTTTTGGGGTTTAGCCAGATCACCTACACCGACGGGGCGTCATTCGCACATCAGATAGAACTTCGGTGAAGTGCTGCTAGGCGCCGAATGAACGCAGCGTGCGCGCAACGTCACGGTGTTTGCCTTCGATCGCGTAATCGAGCGCCGATTTTCCGTTGCCGTCTTTCAAGCCCGCACGTGCGCCGGATTCGATCAGCAGACGCACGATCGTATCATGGCCGTTCCATGCGGCCCGCATCAGGGGTGTAAGTCCGTCGCCATCGATCACATTGGGGCGCGCGCCGGCCTCGACGAGCTTCTGCACGATATCCTTGTGACCGTTGCTCGCGGCCCAGGATACGGCTGTGCGGCCGTCATAATCCGTGACGTTGAAGTCTGCGCCCAGTTCGACAAGAAGATCGACAACTTCGGTTCGTCCGCGCCATGAAGCATTGATAACGGCGGTGCGCCCCGATGTGTCGTTGCCCTCGAGGTCGGCGCCGCGTGATAGCAATTCGGCGATCTTCGCCGTATTGCCGGCCGCCGCCGCGTCGAGCAGTTCATCGCGCAGCCCGTCACCTGACGAACCCCGTGCGCGCGGCTGAGCGACCGCATCGAGCAGACGTTTGTATTCCCGCGCCAATCGACGGGAATCGGCGATCTCTCTCGGCGCCATCTGGCGTTCGAGGACCGGCAGGATTTCATTCGCCTCTTCGCTGCCCTGCGCCGCGGCCAGATCGAAGAAAACATGAGACTGGACCGTATCCTGGGGCACGATACGTCCGTCGGCGAATAATGCGCCGAGCATGAGTTGCGCTTCCTCATCGCCGCGTTCGGCGGCGTTACGAAGCAGTTCGATCAGCTCATCGGGATCGCTTCCGTCGACGAGGCCGAGAACGTAGCGCTTCGCGAGTTTGGTCTGTGCCTGTGCCAAACCGGCTTCTGCGGCCTTCTCCAGAATTTCGTTGGTGCGCTGGGTGCCGGGATCGGGAACACCGCCAATCGTGTCGAAGGGACTGGGGTCGGAAAAGGCGCGCGCGAATGTTTCGTCCTCGCCTGCGATTGCCGCGATGACCTTGGCGAGCGGGTCGTCTTCGCCGTCGCGCAGTGCGGGCCTGTCGAATTCGTTGGTTTCGGGCGCACGGAAAGCCTCGCCGGGCTTTACGGCTGCGATCTCTGTGCCGGCCAGGTCGGAATCCTCGGATTTTTCAGCCCGCTCCAGTTCGCTTTCCGGTGCGCCGTCTCTCACTTCTTCGGATTTCCGCGCAAGCAGAGGTGCGTCGGCCAGACCCTCGGCGACCTTTACCTGTCGCTGGGGGGTATCCTCATTCTGGCCGATCAGCCCGTCTTCCTGTTCGGTCACACCGGCGAGCTTCGAGCCGATGCGAGCCAAAGAGGTTCCGACTTCCTCGGGTTCTCGTAGTTGCTGATGGTCCTTGATCTGCGGTGCGGGCGTGAGGGCACCCGGAATACCCTTGAGCGGCACCGCCACGGTCTGTTGCGCCTGGGCCGTGATATCGGCCGGGATCGGTTCATTCTTTGGTTTCACTTCCGGACCGGCGTCGGGCAGGCCAGGCTGGCCGGTTGCGGCCTGAACGGCCGTGGTTTGTTCGGATGCTTCGGCCACGCCGGTCGGGTCTTCATCCTGGTTGATCGCAGCGGTGGTCTGTGTCGGGGCCAATGAATTCTCGTTTGCGACCGGCACGGTGTCCGGGAGGCCGCCCTCGACGTCCGCTTTCGCCGCTGCGGTGCCGCTGGTAGCTGAGTTTTCGCCGATTTCGGGGGCGATGGCCTTGGTCGGGTCGATTGTGCTCTGACGACCCTCGGCGCTCTCACCGTCCTCCGGGGCATCGGGATCGCCGGCGCGCTCTGCGTCGGGTTCGACAGTTGGTTCGGTTTCGTCGAGCGCGGCAAGCTGTGCCAGCGCTTCGCCTGCCGTCTCAGCGGAAATCGGTGCGGGTATATCGGTGGGGCCGGCTTCGCGTGCCGGGTCGGCCTCGACGACTTCCTGATCGGGCTCGGGTTCGGGCCGGAGGTTAACGAAAATTATGATCTCGCGTGTGGCTTCACCCACTTCTTCTGCATCACCCGTGTCGCCTTCGTCCTCACGTTCGCCCTCGAGGCTGGCCTCCTTGGCCTGATCCTCGCCCTGGCCGGCGCCGCCGGCAGGCTCGTTCAGCTGGCGAAGGGCATCGGGCGAACCGCGCCGCGTGTCGGTCTGGGATGATTCGCCGACTTCGTCGAAGCCGAAATCGCCGCTGGTAAGGCTGTCGACATCGTCATCGGGATCGACGCCGGAAGCATTTTCATCCTCGATGGTCTCGCCCGGGGTGTCGGTCAGCGCGCCGGTCGAGAACTTGCTCTGGAATTCATTGCTTTCCTCATAGGACAGGACGTCGCGGGTGGCGCCGCGACCGAAACGGTCTCCGAAGGCCAGTTCGATGGCGGGCAGAGTACCCAGCGATGCTGCCACAATGACAACATGGACGATGCCCGAAGTGCCGGTCGAGAAATACATGTCGGGGCGCTACCCTGACTAGCCGCCCGTCACGCTCATGTGACGGCCGACCGCCGGAGCATTGTGGCGTCGATCGATGACGAAATCATGGCCCTTCGGTTTGCGGCCGATGGCTTCATGGATGGCTTCCGTCAGGAGGGCGTCGTCTTCGCTGGCCCGCAAGGGTGCGCGCAAATCCGCCGCATCATCCTGCCCGAGGCACATGAACAAAGTGCCGGTGCAGGTCAGGCGAACCCGGTTGCAGGATTCGCAGAAATTGTGGGTCAGCGGGGTGATGAAACCCAACCGCTGGCCGGTTTCGGCCAGTTCGAAGTAGCGTGCCGGGCCGCCGGTCGAATGATCGGATTCGGTCAGGGTCCAGCGTTCCGCGAGGTCGCTCCGGACCATCGAGAGCGGGAGATACTGGTCGAGCCGCTGCTCGCCAATCTCGCCCATCGGCATGACTTCGATGAAGGTCAGGTCGAAATCACATTCACCACACCAGTTGATCAGGCGATCGATCTCGTCATCGTTCACGCCGCGCAGTGCGACCGTGTTGATCTTGATCGCCAGGCCGGCCTTGCGGGCGGCAGCAACGCCGTCGAGCACCTGGTCGAGGTCGCCCCACCGGGTGATCGCCTTGAACTTCACGGGATCGAGCGTGTCGAGGGAGATGTTGATCCGGCGAACGCCGGCATCCGCGAGGTCGTCTGCATAACGCGCCAGCTGCGTGCCGTTCGACGTCAGCGTCAGTTCGTCCAGTGCGCCGGTATCGAGGTGACGGCCAAGGCGCCGGATCAGCCACATGATGTTTTTGCGTACCAGCGGTTCGCCGCCGGTCAGGCGCAGTTTCCGCACACCCAGATCGACAAATGTGCTGCACAGCCGGTCCAGTTCTTCCAGGGACAGGATCTCGGCCTTGGGCAGGAAGGTCATATCTTCCGCCATGCAATACACGCAGCGGAGGTCGCACCTGTCCGTGACCGAGACCCGCAAATAGTCGATTGGCCGCGCATACGGGTCAATCAACGCCGGTTCGGTTGGTGCCTTCTGGGAATTCGCGTTTTTAGACAGTTCAGTGCTCATGCTTGTGTATGTAGTACATTTCGCGAACGGTATGTAGGGCACGATCCGCGTCAATTCGGCCTTATCGGCGTAAAAGTGCATACTTCCGGCGCTTTTTGCGTCGAATAGTCAATTCTCTTCAGTATCAAAGAAGCATGTTTCGTGCCACGCACGGCGTTCATGCCGCAGCATCAGGTCATGGTGACGGCGGCTTTGGCCTGTCACGCGGTATCGGGACGTCTATCCCACGCGCCAGTCCAAGCGGTGGCGGTCGATCGGGTATGCTCGGCTTGATCCGCGGTCGCGGCCCGGCGATGTCTGCCCAATCAACAACCGAGCGTTGGCCGAGGGCGGTTTCGCGTTCAAGAGCCGCTATATCGATACGGGCACGCGCGTCCTGATTGACCACCAGATGGGATGCCCGCGCGCGTTCGAAGGGCGCGCGTGAGGCAGCATCATCCTCCAGAATTCGTGCGACGAGATTGCCGAGCTGGACACCGATCCCGAAGGGTTCCACGACCATTGCTGCCAGCGCGCCACGAACCACGCTGTCCTCGTCATTTGCAAACAGCGGAAGTTTTCGGGTCTCGGCCGCGGCGGCAAGCGCCTCGACCGGGGCGTTCGACAACAGGTCCCGGTCCAGAAGGATGACGCTGGTTTTCGGGTCGAGTTCCGAGATCCTGTTGCTGACGGCGTTTTGAAGCACCGAAACCGGCAGCGGCATGATCGACAGTCCCTTGCGTCGCGCGGTTGCGGTCAGCGCACGCAAACGGGTTTGCATGTTCCCGTCGATCGGGTCCACCGGCACGGCGACTGTCTTGGTTTCCGGTGCCAGTTTCCGGATCAGGTCGAGCTGTTCGTTGTGGGTGTCGCCGGACACGATGCCGGTTACCGTCCGGCGACGTCGCGTGCGTTTATGGGCTTCTGCTGTCTCGAGAGAGACCCCGGCCACCACCAGCGGGAGGCGCGAATTTGCTGCCACGGCCGCTTCGATCGATGGACCGGAGATCGCGACCAGAATGTCGGCACCGCGCCGTACGAACGCGCGCACCTGTTCCGTTGCGCGCGTGGCGTCTGCCCCGGCGTCGGCGATTTCGATGGTGATCGTATCACCGGGCCAGCGGTCACGTTGCGCAAGTTGATCGCGCATTCCGTCGATGATCGCCTGGGTTTCTGCGCTACTGGTGATTGTCGTCACCGCAATGAACGGCGTTTTCTTTTCCGCGTCGCGGTCCTGGGCGTGCACAACACCGCCGCTCGCGAACAAGGCGATGAGCATAATCGCGAGTGCAGCAATGATTCTCCGGGAAGATGAGATTCCGACCATATCGACAGCGTGGCGGTGTCGGTTTGGCACGTCAATCATGGCCTTTCGCGGCCTACCGGACGGGTGCGAAGGGTGGTTCGCCGTCGACCCGGAAGTCGCCGATAAAGGATTGCCCCACCGGTCCGGTCAGCCAGTCCACGAACTTCTGGGCCGACGTCGCGGCAACATGGGGGTGGCGTTCGGGATTGACCGGGATGATGGCGTAAGGGTTGGCCAGATGTGGGCCGCCCTCAAACAGCACATCGAGATCGCCGCGATTGGCGAAATTCGTCCAGGAGCCGCTTTCGGTGAAGGTGTAGGCGAACAGCACGCTCGCCATGTTCAAGGTCGCGCCCATGCCCGATCCGGTCTCCCGGTACCAGCGGGCGCGATCGATCCACGGCGTCTGTTTCGCCAGACCCCAAAGGCCCCGCTCCGCGGCGTTGGTGCCGCTTTCATCACCGCGCGAAATAAAGCCGAACTCGCCGTCCGCGATCCGGGCCAATGCTGTTGCAGCGTCCGGCGCGTTGCGGACATTCGCCGGGTCGTTCCCGGGGCCGACGATCAGGAACCGGCTGGTCATCACCGGGTGGCGGGCAACGCCGTCGCCGCCCGCAACGAAGGCCGCCTCGGCCCGGGGGTGATGAACCAGAACCGCGTCGAAATCACCGCTGCGCCCGAGCTGGAGGATCGCGCCGGTGCCGCGAATGACCGCGCGCACCTCGATTCCGGTCTCGTCGTAAAACGCATCGAGCAGGGGGGCGAGCAGGCCGGAATTGTCGACCGACGTGGTGGTACCGAGTAACAGCGTGCTGTCATCGTCTGCCGCCATGGCCCGAGCGGGCGCCAGCAACATGATCGCGACAATGCTTATGCGGGCCCATTGCACTACCACAGCAGTTCGCCGGCGATGAAGGCGCGACCCTCTTCGGTCTGGGGTTTATCGAAAAACGTTGCCGCATCCGAAGCCTCCAGGAGCCGGCCCTTGTGCAGAAAAAGGATGTCGTCGGCGATCCGACGGGCCTGACCCAGGTCATGGGTCGCCATGACGATCTTGGTGTCGGCGGCGTGGAACCCCTCGATCAGCGTCTCGACGGCGCGGGTGGCGGCCGGGTCGAGGCTCGCCGTCGGCTCGTCGAGGAACAGTATCTCCGGTTCGGTCGCCCAGGCGCGTGCCAGCGCGAGACGTTGCTGCTCGCCGCCGGAGAGCACCCGGGCCGGTCGGCGCGCGGCAGGGGTGAGCCCCGCCAGTGCGAGTGCCGCGTTCGCGCGGGGTATCCTGTCGGCACGCGGCACGCCATGCGCGGCGAGCGCGTGGCTGATATTGCCGATCGCCGAGCGTCGCAGCATCACCGGCTGTTGGAAGACCATGGCTTGCCGCCGCGCGGACCGCCGCGTGTCGATGGCCCAGCGCACCTCGCCCGATGTGGGCTGGAGGAGCCCGTGACACAGGCGGAGCAGGAGGCTTTTTCCCGCACCGTTCGGGCCCAGCAGAACCGTGCGCCGCCCGGCTTGCAGATTGAAGGACACGTCGTCGAGCAGACGTGAGCCGCCGGCCTCGAAGGCCAGGCGGTGGGCCTGCAGGGGCAGGATCGAGGCGGGGCCGCTCATGGAAGCCTGCTCATGCCAGCGCTGCCCGTTTGCCGGCCGAGGTGTTGATGATCTGCACGGCGGCGTTGACCGTGAGAGCCAGGAACAGCAACACGATGCCGAGCCCGAGTGCGGTCGAGAGATTGCCCTTGCTGGTCTCGAGCGCGATGGCGCTGGTCATCACCCGGGTCACATGATCGATGTTGCCGCCGACAATCATCACCGCGCCCACTTCGGCGATCGCCCGGCCGAATCCGGCGAGCACGACCGTGGCGAGAGAATAGCGCGCATCCGTGATCAGGGTCGCGAGTGTGGTCACGGGTCCGGCATCCAAAGAACGCAGATGCTCGCCATATTCGACCCACAGGTCGGCAACGATCTGCCGGGTCAGCGCCGCCACGATGGGTGTGACCAGGATCGTCTGGGCGATGATCATGGCTGTCGGGGTGAACAGCAGGCCCAGCACGCCGAGTGGGCCGGCGCGGGACAGGATCAGAAACACGATCAGGCCGACGACGACCGGCGGCAGGCCCATGAAGGTGTTGAGCAGCAGGATGACGAAACCGCGGCCTGGAAAGCGCTTCAGCGCGACGATGGCGCCCAGGGGAAAGCCGATCAGGCAGGCCAGTGCGACCGCCGTCAGGCTGACACGCAGCGACAACCCGACGATGGACATGAAGTCGGGGTCGAAGCTGACCAGCAGGGCGCCGGCTTCCGCGAAGGCTGTGGCGAAGGTTTCCATCTGGTTTCCGAGTAAATCCGCTGGTTTGGGTCCAAGGCCCATTATCTATGCAGGCCGGCCGCGCATGTCCAATCACGCGGCGTTTTTGATATGCTCTGGTCACCATGGCATCCGACGACAGCATTCAGCCCAATCCGGACGATCCGCGCCTGACCGAACCGGTCCGCGGGATCGATCAGGACGGCAATCCTGTCGACGCGCGGGTTGTGGTCGAGCGTCCGCTCACCCTGTTCCTCAACGGGCAGGAGATCGTCACCATGATGACCATCGGCGACTATCCCGATTATCTCGCCGTCGGTTACCTGGCCAACCAGAACATGCTGCTGCCCGACGACGAGATCATCGGTATCGATCATGACGATGACCTGGGGGTCGTGGTGGTCCGCACAAACCGGGAGACCGACTACGAGGCGCGGCTCAAGAAGAAGACGCTGACCAGCGGCTGCGCCCAGGGGACTGTGTTCGGCGACCTGATGGAAAGCCTTGAAGGCGTGGTCCTGAAGCCGGATGCGGAGCTACGGACCTCATGGCTGTATGCGTTGACCAAGACCATCAACACCATGCCGAGCCTTTATCTCGCCGCCGGCGCGATTCATGGTTGCGTTCTGTGCGAAAAAGACCGGCCGCTGATCTACATGGAAGACGTTGGCCGACATAACGCGGTGGACAAGATCGCCGGCTACATGCGCCTCAAGGGCATCCCGGCCGACGACAAGATATTCTACACCACCGGCCGGCTCACCTCGGAGATGGTCATCAAGACCGTGCATATGGGCATCCCCATCCTGGTCTCCCGCTCGGGCTTCACGGCCTGGGGCGTGGACCTGGCGCGCGAGGCAAATCTCACCCTAATCGGCCGCGCCCGGGGCAAGCGCTTCATGGCACTGGCGGGGGAAGACCGGATTACGTTTGATGCAGACATCGGTGAGGTCGCGGAATGACTGATGAGGCCAACAACTTGTCCGAAGATGATTGGGAGTTTCGCCATCCGCGCATGTTGTGGATTGCGATCGCGGCCCTGGCGCCTCTCTCCATTGCTGCCGTCGTCTCCTACGGCTTGTTGGGGATTGGGCTGCCGATCCTGCCGTGGTTCGGCGCGGCGATGTTCGCCGCTGCGACGGTTGTCTTCGCGGTGCTGCTGGCGATCCTGATCGCCGATTTCGGTATTCTCATCTGCTTTGTCGTCATGGCCGACGGCGGAGACATTCCCGGCACGGTCATGTCGATCTGGCTCGTCGGGTCCTTTCTGATGTGGCTGCTCGGCACCCCGATCGCGTTTCTCCGCGTGCTGCTGTTCGGCTACATCGCGCTCGGGCGGATCCCCGGGCGTTGACCGGTTCGCCTTCCATCCTCGGTGTCATCCTCGCAGGCGGGCAGGCGCGGCGTCTCGGCGGCGGGGACAAGGCGCTGCGGGAGGTCGCGGGTCGGCCGCTGCTGGCTCACGCGATCGAGCGGCTCACACCGCAGGTTACGCGAATCGCGATCAACGCCAATGGCGACCCGCGACGGTTTGAGCCGTTCGGGTTGCCTGTTGTCCCCGACAGCGTTGCGGGCGCCGGCCCGCTGGCGGGGGTGCTTGCGGGGCTCGACTGGGCGGCGAAAAACACACCTGATTGCGAGTGGGTGGCGACCGTGGCGACGGACGCACCGTTCTTTCCCCAAGACCTCGTCGCGCACCTCCTGTCGGCGACGACGTCAGAGTCTGCCGACCTCGCATGCGCGGAAACCGGGGGGCGAACGCATCCGGTGTTCGGTTTATGGCCGGTGAGGCTACGAGGCGACTTGCGTCATGCGCTGGTCGATGAGGGCATCCGCAAGGTCGATCTCTGGACTGCACGCCACAGGTTGGCCGTGGTTTCGTTTCCCGCTCCAGTGGTCGATCCGTTCTTTAATATCAACCATCCCGAAGATGTCGTTGCGGCGGAAGATATATTCGCAATCAAGAAATAGTCCGAAGAGATGAGACGTGAATTGACTCTTGTCTCCGGACTCACTTAAATCGCGTCCGCAGAATAAAGCACCCTGGCAAAGCCGAGGTGTCGCGCACCAGCCGGAAGCAAATTTTGGCGGTGCGCATGACGGCCCGAGGGAGGGGAGGAGAGGAGAGCAAAGACGGACGAGCGCCTGGCGCTCAACCAGCGGGAACGGAACAAAAATAGACCTACCCGTGGAAAATGCTCTTGCTTAGATCTGAGGGGTCCGGTGCGGATACGCGCCGGACCTTTTCTTTTTGCCCACCACAAATCCGTGAATTGCCGGGCACAGTATTGCGCTACTCGAGCTCTTTGAGATTTCCGTCATCGTCCACTTCAAGGCCGGTCTCCCGCGCGCGGTCGATCACGCTTGGGTGCCAGGCGACGTTCCCGGCGTCGGGCCCACCGACGATGGCCAGCATCAGCGCGTCGTCTTCATCGGTGATGCAGCGGAAACCGCGATAGACGCCTGTCGGTACGCTGACCACGTCCAGCGGTTCCAGTGCAATCGCGCGTTCCTCGTCCCCCTCCAGCCAGACCACTTCCCAGGTGCCCTTCATGGGCACGAACACCTCCTCGGTCTGGTGCACATGGAAGGCCGGACCTGCGCCGCCGTCATTCGTCCGCTTGTTGTAGACGAGGGAGAAGCCCACCGCGTTGCCCAGCTTCGGGACCAAATCGGGGTCGTCGCGATTCTCCGTCACGTTCATGCCGATGACGTTGACGATCTCGCGCTCATGCCCGGGCATGCGCTGGTCGAGATAGGCGAGCTCTGACCCGTTGCAGTCGGCGTAGCGCACGACATGGTTTTTCTCCATGTCGGCGGTGGAAACTTTCGGTGTGTCCATGGGGCGTCCTCCCGTTGTCGAGCGGGAAAGTCTCGGGCGGCCCAAAGGCGAAGTCAATCTTGGTGGTTACTCCGCGGCACTCCTGGCGCCGGCTTCCACCTTCGCTGCGCAGAATTTGAACTCGGGGATTTTGCCGACCGGGTCCAGTTGCGGGTTTGTCAGCAGGTTGGCTGCCGCTTCGGCGAAGCAGAAGGGAATGAACACCATGCCCTCGGGCACATCGCGATCCGAACGCGCCGCGATCTCGATGGTGCCGCGCCGGGTCGAGACCTGGATCGGGTCGCCGGGCCAGACATCGAGGCGCTTCATCTCACGCGGATGGAGCGAGGCCACTGCGGCGGGCTCGAGATGGTCGAGGATTGTCGCGCGCCGGGTGATCGCACCGGTGTGCCAATGTTCGAGCAGGCGCCCGGTCGACAGCACCATCGGGTAGTCCGGGTCCGGCAACTCGTCGGGGGGCAGCACTTCGGTCGGCACGAATTTGCCGCGGCCGGATTTCGTGGGGAAGCCGTTGGCAAACATGATTTCCGTGCCGGGACCGTCCTCATGGTCACACGGATAGGTCACAGCATCCTCGCGCTCCAGCCGCTCCCAGCTGATGCCGTCGATCGAGTGCATGGCCTCGCGCAACTCGCCATAGACTTCGGCCGGCCCCTCATAGTTCCAGTCGAGCCCGACACGTCGTGCGAGTTCCTGGATAATCCACCAATCCTGTCTGGCTTCACCCGGCGCATCCAGGGCGGGGCGGCCGAGCTGGACCTGGCGGTTGGTGTTGGTGACCGTGCCGGATTTCTCGGGCCAGGCGGACGCGGGCAGGATCACGTCCGCATGAAACGCCGTCTCGGTTAGGAAGATTTCCTGCACCACCAGATGATCGAGGGCGGCCAGGCCCTGGCGGGCGTGATGCTGGTCCGGGTCCGACATGGCCGGGTTCTCGCCCATCACATACATGGCGCGGATGTCGCCTGCGCGTGCGGCGTCCACGATCTCGACCACGGTCAGCCCCGGTTCGGGGTTGAGATTCTCGACATCCCACAGCTTTTCGAACTTTGCCTTCGTGTCGGGGTCGGCCAAGCTCTGGTAGTCGGGATAGACCATCGGGATCAGGCCCGCGTCCGACGCGCCCTGGACGTTGTTCTGGCCCCGTAGCGGGTGCAGGCCGGTGCCGGGGCGGCCCACCTGGCCGGTCATCAGCGCCAGCGAGATCAGGCAGCGCGCATTGTCGGTGCCGTGGACATGCTGGGAGATGCCCATGCCCCAGAAGATGATCGCCCGCTCGGCGGTGGCATAGGTGCGGGCAATGGTTTTGATGGTCTCGGCGTCGACGCCGCAGACCTCCGACATGGCCTCGGGCGTGAAGTCGATGAGGGACGCGCGCAGCGCCTCATAATCTTCCGTATAGCCGGCGATATATTGCTCGTCGGTCAGCTCTTCGGCGACGATCGTGTGCATGATCGCGTTCAAAAGTGCGACGTCCGTTCCCGGCTTGAACTGCAGGAAGTGATCGGCATGGCGGGTCAGCGCGTAGCCGCGCGGGTCCATGATGATCAGCTTTGCCCCGCGCTTGGCCGCATCCTTGATGTAGGTGGCCGCGACCGGGTGGTTTTCCGTCGGCCGTGCGCCGATGACGATGATGCAGTCGGTGTCTTCGGCCGCCGTGAACGGTGCGGTGACCGCACCCGAGCCGATGGTCTCCATCAGCGCCGCCACGGAACTGGCGTGACACAAACGCGTGCAGTGATCGACATTGTTGGTGTGGAACCCGGCGCGGATCAGTTTCTGAAACAGATACGCCTCTTCGTTGGAGCCCTTGGCCGAGCCGAACCCGGCGACGGCGTTGCCACCATGGGCGTCACGCACCCGGTTCAGGCCCCCGGCGGCCACTTCGAGGGCTTCTTCCCAGCTTGCCTCGCGGAAATGGGTCGAGGGGTTGGTCGGGTCGACCTGGTCGTCCCAGCGTTTGCCCACACCGTCCTTGCGGATCAGCGGCGTGGTCAGTCGGTGGGGGTGGTGCACATAGTCGAGCCCGAAGCGGCCTTTCACACATAGCCGCTGCTCGTTGGCCGGGCCGTCGCGGCCCTCGACCTTCTGAATCTTGCCGTCTTTCAGATGATAGGTGATCTGGCAGCCGACCCCGCAGAAGGGGCACACGCTGTCGACCGTCTCGTCCGCCTTCGCCACGCCGATACCGGCTTCGTCGACCATGGTCGACGGTAGCAGCGCGCCGGTCGGACAGGCCTGCACGCATTCGCCGCAGGCCACGCAGGTCGACTGGCCCATGGGATCGTCGAAGTCGAACACGATCTTCGATTCCGCGCCGCGCATGGCCATGCCGATCACATCGTTCGACTGGACCTCGCGGCACGCCCGCACACACAGATTGCAATGGATACAGGCGTCGAGATTGACCGCCATGGCCGCGTGGCTGGAATCGGCCTCTGGTGCTGAATCACGTGCGGGAAACCGGCTGGATTCAACATTCATCCGGTCGGCCCACTGCCAGAACTTGGAATCCCCGTCATGGGCCGTCGCGCGATCCGGCTGATCGGCCGCCAGCATCTCGATGACCATTTCACGGGCCTTGCTGGCGCGCTCGGCCTCAGTGTCGACCACCATGCCGTCGGTTGGCTGGCGCAGGCATGATGCTGCCAGCACGCGTTCGCCCTCGATATGGACCATGCAGGCACGGCAATTGCCGTCGGGCCGGTAGCCCGGCTCGGGGGCATAACAGAGATGCGGAATCTCGGTGCCTTCGCGGGCCGCGACCTGCCAGATGGTCTCATCGGGCGCGGCGGTGACCTCGCGCCCGTTGAGGGTGAAACGGATCGTGTTGCTCATATCCCGTTTATATCACGCGGGAAGGGCCTGCGCGGAGGTCTGTTGAGCTACCTGATCTCGATCAGTTCGACGTCGAACATCAGCGTGGCGTTCGGCGGAATGACGCCGCCCGCGCCGCGCGCGCCGTAACCGAGCGCGGGGGGAATGATCAGCGTCCGTTTGCCGCCCGGGCGCATGCCCGCCACGCCTTCATCCCAGCCACCGATCACGCGACCGGCGCCCAGCGGGAAGTTGAAGGGCTGATTGCGGTCGACCGAGCTGTCGAACTTGCTGCCCTTCTCACCATCGACATAGAGCCAGCCGGTGTAGTGGACGACCACGTTGTCGCCGGCCTTGGCCGCTTCGCCGGCGCCTTGGGCGTTGTCGACATAGCGCAGACCGCTGGACGTGGTGATGGTGTCTTGGGCGTTTGAATCGTTGGGCATGATGAAAACCATTGCCGCGGCCAGAAGCATCGCGGTCAGCAAGTGTTGGAGACGATTTAGGCGTGCCATGGGATACCTCTGATTTGAATAGTACGGGACCGGACCAGCACTAGCCCGGTCCTGCACTCTATCGAAATAAACAGCGCGTGAAGACATCACGCGTTGGCCTGGAGAACACCCCGTTGCACCGCGCTCGTCAGCGCTGGACCTTCATAAAGTCCCATCGCGTTGGTTTGCGGCAGGAATCCGAACTTTGCGTAGAAATCCTCCTTGCCGAAAACCGACGTCAGGAAAATCCGCTCGAACGGGAGCTTTGCCAGCAGGCCCTCCATCAGCATCCGACCGACCCCGCAGCCCTGATGCTCTGTGGCGACCACCACATCGAATACCGTTGCGTAATAGACCCCGTCGGATGTCGCGCGTGCGGCGGCGACGAGTTCGTCGCCCTTATGGACGAAAACCGATGCGTAGCTACTGTGAAAGGCGCGCGCGATATCGAATGCCTTGCGGTCGAACAGGTTCGCCGCGGCCATGATGTTGGCCAGCGCCCACCAGTCGATGGTCGAGAGTTCGTCGCTTAGTCTGTATTCGCTTTGCATGGTTCGGTCCCCGCTCGCTTGGGTTGTTTGCCGGGTCCACGCACAAAAAAACCGCCGTGCATGTTGCCGGCGGTCCGTTGGTCTTCTGTGATGTGATGGGTGCTAAGCCATCGTCCTCACAAACACGGAACCGCCCTCGCTCGCGCGTCGCGCGGCAAGTTTCCACATGTAATTCGTCATGGCGGTTCGGTTTGTCATGGCGCGGCTTTTATGCGCGTTCACGCACCGGGTCAACCCGTGAATGTTGACCGCGCAGGTGTCGCGTAGCATTGAAGAAATGGCGCGGCGACCGGTTCTCGGACGCGCGTCGCTAGTCGGTGAAGTGCTTCAGCACGCTTTCCATGGGGTTGGGGGCAGCCTGGCCGAGCCCGCAGATCGAGGCGTCGCGCATGGTCTGTGACAACTCACCGAGCAGTTCCGCGTCCCAGTTGTCGGCCTGCATCAGCGTGACGGCCTTCTCACAGCCGACCCGGCAGGGCGTGCACTGGCCGCAGCTCTCATCCTCGAAGAACTGCGTGAGGTTGAGCGCGACGGCACGGACATCGTCTTCCTGCGAGAGCACGACGACCGCGCCGGACCCGACGAACGCGCCATGTTTCTCGAGCGACCCGAAGGCCAGCGGCAGGTCGGCCATGGATGCGGGCAGAATGCCGCCCGACGCGCCGCCGGGCAGATAGGCACGAAGTTCGTGGCCGTCGGCCATGCCGTCGCAATATTCTGCGACCAGTTCGTTGAGGGTAATGCCGTTGGGTGCAATTTTGACGCCCGGTGTCCTGACCCGGCCCGAGACGGAATAGGCCCGCACGCCGGCATGCCCGCGGCGGCCCTGATCCTTGTACCAATCAACACCGGTTTCCAGGATCTCACGAATCCAGAAGACGGTTTCGACATTGTGCATCAGGGTCGGCTGACCGAAGACACCGTTCTGGGCCACATAGGGTGGCCGGTGGCGGGGCAGGCCGCGCTTGCCCTCGATGGATTCGATGAGGGCGCTTTCCTCGCCACAAATATACGCACCCGCGCCGCGCCGGAGCTGGATGAAGCCCGGCCCGATGATACCCGCTTCCTCGATGGCCGCGATTTCGCGCCGGAGTATCTCCCGCGCGGCGGGATACTCATCACGCGGATATATCCATAGTGATTCCGCATCGACCGCCCAGGCCGCGATCAGCGCGCCTTCAAGAATGGAATGCGGCGAGCGCTCGAGAAAATGCCGGTCCTTGAAGGTACCCGGTTCGCCTTCGTCGGCGTTGATCACGACCGCGCGTGCGCCATCTTCGGCGCGCACGAAGTCCCATTTGCGCGCCACGGGGAAACCGGCACCGCCCATGCCGCGCAGGTCTGCTTTTTCAAGGGCGGCGTGTACCTCCTCGTAGGTTCTGTGATCCGAGACGCAAGACTGGAAAATGCCATAGGCGCCGCGCTTCAAGGCGACATCGAGGGTCTGATAAGGCTCGATACGGGCCTCGGTCTCACCCGCGGAAACGGCCGCGACGACATTCTCCTGGGTGGCGAAGTCGATGTGCCGATGGCCCACTTCGGCGACGGGTGCATGATCGCAGCGGCCCATGCAAGGCGCACGCACGACGCGCACATCGTCTGCCGTGTCGGCCGCCAATGCGGCCAACAACTGGTCCGCGCCGGCCTGCATGCAGGGCAGGCTGTCACACACCCGGATGGTCAGCGCGGGCATATCCACGTCGTCGTCGGTCGCGACGTCGAAATGGGCGTAGAAGGTCGCGACCTCGTATACCTCGACCAGGGACAGTTTCATCAGCTCGGCCAGTGCCGCCAGATGGCGTGGTGACAGGCCGTTCCAGGCGTCCTGGATCAGATGCAGATGCTCGATCAGGAAGTCGCGGCGTATTGGTGCATCGCCGAGGAGCGTCTGCACTTCCGCCATTGCGTCGGGATCAACCTGCCGGCCCTTGGGCAAAGACGGCGCCTTTCGGCGCCCGCTGCCCGGGTGGTGAAAGTCCTGTGGCGTCTGTTCACTCATGGTCGGCCGGCTGCTCGCGGTTGATCGTGTGAATGGGGTGGGCGAATCGCATTAGATTGCCCCCCGTAGCCGCGGTCAACCGGGCGGTGAGATTGGCAGACTATCGAGGACCAGTGATGGAACCGACAATCGAATTGCGGGTCGCCGAACTTCTCGCATCGCGCCTGTGTCATGATCTCATCAGCCCCGTGGGTGCGGTGAACAGCGGCATCGAGCTGATGACCGAGTTCGGCGACGATCCGGACGGCGAGAGCATGGCGTTGATTACGAGCAGCGCGCGCACGGCCTCGGACAAGTTGCTGTTTTTCCGGATCGCCTATGGCAATGCGGGCTCGGGGACCAACGTGCCGTTGGCGGACGGTCTCAACCTTGTCGCGCCGGTGTGCGTGAACCAGCGCACGGAGACCGTGATCGATGACGCGAGTGCAGGGACGATGCCTGGGGCGGGGGCAGTCAAGCTGCTGCTTTGTGTCGTGCTTATGGCCGGGGAATGCCTGCCGCGTGGTGGCACGCTCACGGTGCGGGTCGGCCCGGATATGACGGCAGAAATCACAGCTGCCGGAGAGGGCGCGCGTATCAGTGAGGACGAGAAGGCCGCTCTGGATGGCACATTCGACGTCGATGGGCTCGATCCGAAAACCGCGCATGCCTATTTCACCCGTTGCGTCAGCCAGCGTCTGTCGGTCGACGTGGCGGTTTCGGCCACGGATGACCGCGTGAGTTTCAGCGCGCAATTGCCCGCCGGAGCCTAGCCGGCGCCGCAAATGCAAACGGCCGGCAAAATGCCGGCCGTTGTAAATGCTTCGGAAAGACTGACCTAGGCGGCTTTCGCCTTGGCCTTCTTCGTTTGGGGTTCTTCGACCGGGTCGCGGAGCACATAGCCGCGCCCCCAGACCGTTTCGATGTAATTTTCGCCGTCGGTGGCGGTCGACAGCTTCTTGCGCAGCTTGCACACGAACACATCGATGATCTTGAGTTCGGGCTCGTCCATCCCGCCATAAAGGTGGTTCAGGAACATTTCCTTCGTCAGGGTTGTGCCCTTGCGCAGGCTCAACAGTTCGAGGATGCCATATTCCTTGCCGGTGAGATGAACCGGCTTGCCTTCGACCGACACGGTCCGGGCGTCGAGGTTCACGTCCATCAGGCCGGTATGGATGACCGAATCTGCATGCCCCTTGGACCGGCGAACGATGGCCTGGACGCGGGCGACCAGCTCACGCTTGTCGAACGGCTTGGTCAGATAGTCATCGGCGCCGAACCCGAGGCCCTTGATCTTGTTGTCCGGCTCGTTGAGGCCGGAAAGGATCAGGATCGGTGTTTCAACGCGGGCCTCGCGGAGGCGTCGCAGGACCTCGTAGCCATCCATGTCGGGCAGCATCAGATCCAGGATAATGATGTCGTAGTCGTAGAGTTTGCCGATCTCCAGGCCGTCTTCGCCGAGATCGGTGGTGTCGCAAATATACCCCTCGGACTTGAGCATCATCTGGATGCTCTGGGCGGTTGCGGTATCGTCCTCAACTAATAGAACACGCATTCTATCTCTCCGTAGATTGCCCACCCATGTGCCAGGGTGTTCTTCGCCTTAATCATCGTTAACAGACTAGGCCCAAATGGTTAACGGAATGTTGCCAGATTTGGCCAGAGCTGAAATTCCCCGGCACATATTCACTCTTCCTTAAACACGATGCGGGCAGAATTGCTTGGTTCTCAGGGGTTTGGGCGGTTTTCGAGGCCGTTCTCTCCCAGCATAATGAACCCAAGCGATGGGTGTTACGTGGTTAATTTTCGTCATCTTTTGTCCCAGGTCGACGCCATTCCCGACTGTTACCGGCATGGGCGCGTTGCCGCCGTTAAAGGCATGATGGTTGAAGTCGGGGGTGTCCACAGATCACTTTCGGTGGGCGGACGCTGCAATATAGAGAAGCGTGGCGGCGGGCATGTCGCGTGCGAAGTTGTCGGCTTTCGCGATGACCGGGCATTGCTGATGCCGTTCGATACGCTCGATGGCGTGGGTATCGGTTCACGCGCCGAGCTGGCCGATTCCTCTCCGATGGTGCGCCCCGACCCGAGCTGGCTCGGCCGGGTGGTCAATGCCATGGGGGAGGCAGTTGACGGAAAGGCGCCGATTGAAAGCGGAAGTCAGGCTTATCCGCTGCGCGCGAATCCGCCCCCGGCCCACCAACGCCGCCGGGTCGGCGAGAAACTCGATTTGGGCGTGCGCGCACTCAACACCATGCTTACTTGCTGTCGCGGTCAGCGCATGGGGATTTTCTCGGGCTCGGGCGTCGGCAAGTCGGTGCTGATGTCGATGCTGTCGCGCTACACCAGTGCGGATGTAAATGTCATCGGACTGATCGGCGAACGCGGGCGCGAGGTGCAGGAATTTCTCGAGGATAATCTGGGCCCCGAAGGCCTGGCCAAGAGTGTGGTCGTCATCGCCACGTCGGATGAGTCTCCGCTCATGCGTCGGCAGGCCGCCTACCTGACGATGTCGATCGCTGAATATTTCCGCGATCAGGGCAATGAGGTTCTGTGCCTGATGGACAGCGTGACCCGATTTGCCCAGGCTCAGCGCGAGATCGGCCTGAGTGCGGGTGAACCGCCGGCCAGCAAGGGTTATACCCCGACGGTCTTCTCCGAACTGCCCAAGCTTCTGGAGCGGGCGGGGCCGGGTGTGGAGGGCACCGGCAATATTACGGGCCTGTTCACGGTCCTGGTTGAAGGAGACGACCATAATGAGCCGGTCGCGGATGCCGCCCGCGGAACGCTCGATGGTCATATTGTGCTGGAACGCGCCATTGCGGAACGCGGGCGGTACCCGGCGGTGAACATCCTGCGATCTATTTCGCGAACAATGCCGGACTGCAATGACAGTTTCGAGAACTCGCTCGTGCTGCGCGCGCGCTTTGCTCTCTCGCTATGAAGATATGGCCGAGATGATACGACTGGGCGCTTACCGCCACGGCGCCGATCCGGATGTCGACGAGGCGATCAAGTATTACCCCGCGCTTGAAGCGTTCCTGTCACAAGCCATCGACGAGCGTTGCACCCTCGACGAGGGTTACGCCGCCCTGGGGCAAATTCTCGAAATGTCGAACAACGATGCTCTCGATTTCGACCTGCCACCGGGGGCACAGCCATTATCCGACCCGGGAATAAACAACCCGGAAGCCATTGCTTCGGCATTCGGCGCTGACCTTCCGGAATTCGGAGAGGCGACGCCGGACGAACCGCCAGTTTCCTTTTCGCCCCAGCCTATCGGAACCGCGCTGGCACCGAGTGACGCATGAAATCACTCACGACCCTGATCCGTCTCCGCAAGCATACCCTCGATGAAGCCCGACGTGAGTTGACCGTGTTGCAGCAGGCCGTTGATGCGATTCATGCAGCACGTGAAAACCTCGAACGTGAGCTGGCGGCCGAATCTGCGACCGCCCGGGACGATGTCGAAGCGTCCTACCGGTATGGCAACTACCTGGTCACGGTGCGCGAGCGTCACCGGCTGCTTGATGCCCAGGAGAACGAACTCCTGCAGAAAATTGCACTGGCGGAAGCCGGGGTGCGCGAGGCGTTTCGCGATCTAAAACAGTTCGGAATCGCCGATGCGCAGCGTCTCGAAAAAGAGCGCGCCGCGGCGGGTCACCGTGAGCAGGCGGCACTGGATGAAGTGGCGCTGTCGGCGTTTCGCAACCGGGAAAACGGCTAGGTTGAGCACGTCTCGCGCGCACTGCGAGGCGCTTGATCCCCGCTGACGAGACCAAACACAGGTAGCGCTAGAAGTACCGCCGCAGGCTTTTGGAGATTTTCTCCACATCGCCGGCCGCGGTGGCTGTCGGATGGCGGGTCATCATCAGGGTTTGATTGCGAATGGTCTCGGTGACCAGTCGGTCGACATGGATGATGCCGGCCAGCTGTGGCGTGTTTCCGAGAAACTTTTCGCATGCCTTGGACAGCGTTTGGTAGACGCGCTCACCCTCGGCCGTGCTGGCAGCCTGGTTGACGACAATACGCATGTCTTTTTCGGGTTCGCGCATCTTCATCAGTTTGACGAATGCGTAGGCATCCGTCAGAGCTGTCGGTTCGGTCGTCGTCACCACCAATATGATGTCGGCGCTGGCGGCGAGCGAGCGCACCATGTTGTCCACGCCGGCGCCAAGATCCAGGATCATGCGATCATAGTCGCGGCTGACAATATCAAGGTCGGCGAGTAACCGGTCGATTCTACCCTGCGGGAGTGTTGCCAGGGCTGCCGTCCCGGAACTACCGGCGATGACATCCAGATTGTCGGCCACGTCGGTTGTCACGGAATCTTCGATCCGTGCGCGCCCGGCAATAACTTCGGACAAGTCCGTCTCGGGGGAAATTCCGAGTTGAACATCGACGTTTGCGAGACCCAGATCGCCATCGAACAACAAGGTGCGACGGCCCTTGAGCGCAAAGTTATGCGCAAGCGTTGACGAGAACCATGTCTTGCCGACACCGCCTTTGCCCGATGCGACCGCGATCCGCAGGACATCTGTACCTGGCGTTGTGTTCGGCGTGGCGGACGGCGCCGCCGTTGGGTCCTGATGCGTGCCAAGTTCGGTCATGATGCCGAAATCCTTTCTGCACCAAAGGCGGGTTTCTCCGCCTCTGCGTCTTCGTGAAGTAACATTGCCGGGAGCATCAACCGCGCCAGCGCGACCGGATTCAGGGTGCCCAGTCCGCCGCCGTTTTGCCCCAGAATCTCGGGAGATACGGAAACGTCGGAGAAGGCCAGACCGCCCTCATGCGCAGCGTCGAGCAGGCTGCCGAGACGACGTGTCATATCGACCCGCGTCACGATCATTCGTTTGCATTTGAGTTGCGTGAAGGCATGCGCCGTTTCGATCGCATCGACCCGGTCGATACCGGCCGGCATGACCAGGATCGGTTCGACATCTGCTGCCTCGATGAATTCGGAAAGATGATCGACGTCGACACTGTCAAACGGGTTGATGCCACTGCTGTCGATAATCGACACATCGCCCGTGCTGCCGGCAACCAGTGCCGCCAGCTCTCGCGGGTCCTGCGCGGCCCGCATGCCCACGCCGAGCGCCTCGGCCAGCGCACGCAGATGGTCAATGCCGCCTGTCTTGAGGGTGTCGATCGAATAGAGGCGTACACCATGTCCGGCGCGATCTGCGCGGGCGGCCATTTTCGCCGCGGTGACTGTTTTGCCTGAGCCCGGTGGGCCAATAAGCAACGTTGCGCGTTTGAGGCCGGCGTCGGTGACGACACGACCACCGAGTTTACCGAGCGGCTGGAAGTCGAAGACAGTATCCAGCGCGGCGGCGAGGGCGAGAGCGGGCGCGATTGGCTTGGTGACGAAGGATGCCGTTTCCAGCAGGCGCGTTGCGAGATCGCTCGTGACACCATTGTCGGCCAGTGCGGCGCGCAGTGTGGGAATCGGATCGTCGACCGGTTGTCCGTTGAATGGCTTTTTGTCGATGACGAGCGAATTGGCGTCCGTGTCCTTCTCCGGGATCGCGGCGGTGACGCGCATCGCCTTGCCCTTCTTGACCCGGTCGGTGGAAACGATCAGGGCGTCTTCGCCAAACGTCTCGCGTACCTTCTTGATTGCGTCCTGCAAACTTCCAGCTTCGAAACTCTTTAGTCGCATGGGGTTTTGCTCCTAGACCGCACCAAGGGTCCGGATGCGGACCTTCGGATGAACTTCGTTCTGGGACAGGATTGTCGTTTGTGGCCGGAACCGCTCGACGACGGAGCGAACAAACGGCCGCACACCGGGGCTGGTGAGCAGAATGGGAGCCGCACCTTCCAGAGCCTGGCGGTCGAACTCCTGGCGCACGATCGTGATGAAGTCCTGAAGCTTGGATGGCGCTATCGCGAGATGGATATCGTCACCCTCGCCGATCAGTGATTCCGAGAATGCCTGTTCCCAGTCCGGCGACATCGTGACAATTGGCAGGAAACCATCGTCATTGATGTGGCTGTCGCTGAGTTGGCGCGCCAGACGCGAGCGCACATGTTCGGTTATGGCGGTCACGTTGCGCGTCGCGACACAGGCTTCGTTGATTGCCTCGAGGATGGTGGCGAGGTCACGGATCGACACCCGCTCGGTCAGCAAGTTCTGCAGTACCCGTTGGATGCCGCCGACCGTGATCTGGTTGGGGACCAGGTCCTCGATCAGCTTCTGGTGATCCTTGTCGAGCTCGTCGAGGAGGCGTTGGGTTTCGCTGAATGACAACATTTCGGACATGCTGTCCTTCACCACTTCGGTCAGGTGGGTGGTGATAACCGTTGGCGGGTCGACGACGGTGTAGCCGCGGAAAAGGGCTTCTTCCTTGTGGCCATCGGAGACCCACATGGCCGGCAGCCCGAAGGTGGGTTCGACGGTATCTTCGCCCGGCAGAGTGATCGGCTCGCCGCGCGGGTCCATCGTCAGCAGCATGTTCGGGCGCACATCACCACGCCCGGCAGCGATTTCCTTGACCCGTACGACATAGGCGTTGGGCCCCAGTTGCATATTGTCCTGGATACGTACGGCGGGAAGTATGAAACCCATCTCGGACGCGAGCTGGCGGCGTAATGCCTTGATCTGATCGGTCAGGCGTTGGCCTTTCTCCGAATTGATCATCGACAGTAATCCGTAGCCGAGCTCGAGCCGGATCTGGTCGATCTGCAGCGCCGTTGAAATGGGTTCGTCCTCGACCGGCACAGCCGCCGCTTCGGCTGCTTCCGCGTCCACGACTTCTTGGGCTTCGTTTTGGTTGCGCTTCATCAACGCATACGCACCCGCACCGGTGGCACCCGCCAATGCCAGGAATGGCAGGGACGGAATCCCGGGCAGCAGCGCGAGGCAAACCATCAGAAAAGAGCTGACGCCGAGCGCGCTCGGATAGCCTGACAGCTGGCCGAACACCGCTTTGTCTGCGCTGCCGCTGACGCCGGCCTTGGTGACGACCATGCCGGCTGCCGTCGAGACAATCAGCGCCGGGATCTGGCTAACGAGCCCATCGCCGACCGTCAGCAATGTATAAGTGTCAGCCGCTTGCGAGAATGTCAGGCCCTGCTGGCCCACACCGATGATGATGCCGGCGACGACGTTGATAAAGGTAATCATCAGCCCGGCGATGGCGTCGCCGCGCACGAACTTCGCGGCACCGTCCATGGCGCCGAAAAAGCTCGATTCTTCTTCCAATGTGCGCCGTCGGGTGCGCGCGTCATCCTCGCTGATCAGTCCGGCCGAGAGATCGGCATCGATGGCCATCTGCTTGCCCGGCAACGCATCGAGGCTGAATCGCGCCGCGACTTCCGCGATGCGCCCGGAACCTTTGGTGATGACGATGAAGTTCACGATGATAAGGATCGCGAATACGATAATTCCGATGACGAAATTACCGCTCATGACAAAGTTGCCGAAGGCCTCGATGACCCCGCCTGCCGCCGCGGTACCTTCATGCCCGTGACCAAGAATCAGCCGTGTTGAAGCCAAGTTTAGCGAAAGCCGCAGCATGGTCGCGATCAACAGAATCGTGGGGAAGGAACTGAACTCGAGCGGTGTTCGAATAAACAGCGCCGTCATCAGGATCAACACAGCGAAGGTGATCGAAATGGCGAGGCTCATATCGAGCAGCCATTTCGGCATGGGCAGGATCAACACCACGAGGATGGCGACAATGCCGAGCGCCAGCCCGATGTCACCGCGCCGGAGGAGCGCCTGAAGCATGCCGCTCAGATCGAAGGTGGTTACAGTCGATCGGTCGACGTCGAAAGTCTCGCCGCCGCTGCCAGGCATCGGCTGCGCCAGTCCCGGTTCGGTTGAATCACCTGTTCCCCCCGAGCCGCCATGTCCGCCGCCACCGGTTACCGGCACAACGGATGTAGGCGCGGGTAGCGCATTGGTGGAAAGATCGCTCATGCGGGTTCGGTGTCGCGTCTGGCGGAAATATCGAGGTTACGCTGCGGCGCCGGTACTGGCGCCGGCGCCTGGCATGGGCACCTCGGTGCCCTGCTCGGTGTAGAGTTTGAGCTTGTTGCGCAGGGTGCGGATTGAGATGCCTAGTATGTTTGCCGCATGGGTGCGATTGCCCAACGTGTGGCTCAGCGTGTCGAGAATGAGCTCGCGTTCGACTTCGGCCACAGTACGGCCGACCAATGCCTCGGTCGTGGCATCGTCCAGGATTTCGCCGTCAGTCCCGAGCGCGGTTGTTGCCTGACCCATGGTCGCGCTTGTCAGCTGGACGGCCTCCGGTCCGATTTCGTCACCCGACGCCAGCAGGACGGCGCGATGCATGGCATTTTCGAGTTCGCGAACATTCCCGCGCCAGTGATGGCTTCGCAGCAGTGCCAGGGCGGTTTCGGATACCGGCAGCAAAGGTACGGCATTGGCCTCGGCGTACTTTTGGGCGAAATGGTCGGCCAACAGCGAGATATCCAGGGGGCGTTCGCGCAATGGCGGCAGCGTCAGGTTCATAACGTTCAAACGGAAGTACAGATCCTCGCGAAACTTGCCTTCGGCAGCTTCGGTCGCGAGATCGCGGTTGGATGTTGCGATCAAGCGGATATCGACTTTGATCGGCTCGTTGTTTCCGACGCGTGAGATCTCGCGTTCCTGAATGGCCCGCAGGAGTTTGGCCTGCAATCGGATGTCCATCTCCGAGATTTCGTCCAGCAGCAGGGTGCCGCCGTCGGCCTCCTCGAAGCGGCCGATCCGCCGGGCCACCGCGCCGGTGAAGGCGCCTTTTTCATGGCCGAACAGTTCCGATTCCAGGAGATTCTCCGGGATCGCGGCACAATTGACCGATACGAAACTTGCCTTTGCGCGTTTCGACTTTCGATGAATATGGCGCGCCATCAATTCCTTGCCCGTCCCGGATTCGCCGAGGATCAGAATTGAAGCCTCCGATGGCGCGACCTTTTCGGCCAGCGTGATGACATCTGCGGTCACGGGATCGCGAAAGATGATTTCGCTATCTTCCTCGACCACGGCCTCCAGCACTGCGGCGATAAGCTCGGGGTCGGGGGGCAGGGGGATGTATTCTTTCGCGCCGGCCTTGATGGCCGCGACAGCGGCTTCGGCGTCGTTACGGAACCCGCAGGCAACGACCGGAACGCTGATACGTTCGCTCGCGAGGCTTGTCACCAGCCCGGCGATATCGAGATCAATATCGACCATCACCAGTTCGGCGCCATAGCCCGACCGAATGGTGTTCATGCCGGCTTCGACATCATCGACCTGGGTGACTTTCGCCCCGCGGGCGATGGCGATCTTGCTCGCCATGGTGATGTGGCCTTCGAGGCTACCGATGATCAACAAACGCATGTGATTTCTCCAATACGGACGGGATTTGTCCGGTGGTTCATCCGAAGTAGGAAATTCGTTTTGCCGGCGGCAGGATTGTGTTCAGCAGAACTTCCAGCCGGCGGGGGTGTTCCTGGCGGGCGACCGAGACGATCGCGAGCAGGTGGATTTCATTGAGCAGCGCTTCCTTGTCGGATTTGCGCTCCAGTTTCGCGGCGAGCGGTCCGAAGACCATGCTGCCCAGAACCGCGCCATAGAAGGTGGTGAGCAAGGCAACAGCCATTGCCGGGCCGATCGCTGCCGGATCGTCGAGATTACCCAACATTTGCACCAGGCCGACCAACGTGCCGATCAGTCCCATCGCGGGTGCGACTTCCGCGGCGCGTCTGAGAATGTCCGCGCCCTTGTTGTGACGTTCGGCGATCGCATGCATCTCGGTCTGCATGACACGTTCGGTTTCGCCTGCCGGTGTGCCGTCGATCACGAGACCCAGGCCGCGTCCGAGAAACGGGTCTCCGCGGCCCTCGTCCAGATAGTTCTGCAGCGACAAGACACCGTCCTTGCGGGCGCGTTCGGCAAGTTGGAGTGAACCCAATGCGGATTCGGCCGGGTCGCGTGAGATGTTGAAGATGCTCTTCGCGACCACGCGCTGGGAGCGCAGGATGTCCGTCAGATTGAAACTGATGCTGGTGACGGCGACCGTGCCGAGAAACACGATCAACACGACCGGCACATCGATAAAGCCGCCGATCGAACCACTCATGAACATCGCCCCGACGATCAATGCGAGGCCACCCGATAATCCGGCGACCGTCGCGATGTCGATGCTGCGGCTCCGGCTTGGTTCGACCAGCGGTGTGTCGCCGTTCGAACCCTTCCGGTTGCGTTTTTGCGCGACCGAATTGGCCGTTGCGGGGGCGGTGGTTTCGCTCATTTTGCGTTCAGTCGGCCTTGATGATTTCCGTCATCGTCACGCCCAGGCGCTCATTGACGACAACGACCACGCCGGCGTACGACCAGGCGGTTGTTGACGTAGATATCGATGGCCTCGCCGACCTTTCGATCGAGTTCGACGACCGCGCCGCGCCCCAGTTTCAGAAGCTGACTGACCTGCATCTGGGAGGTGCCCAGAACGGCGGCGATCTGAACCGGGATGTCGTAAACCGCACCGAGACCGGCGGCATTGAGCTCCGGATCTTCGCCGTCGGCAGGCAACACCTCCTGGCCCACGTCGAGCGCCTCGAGATCCTCGGCGTTGAGCATTGGCTCAGCGCTGACGGCCTCCGGTGGTGCTTCGGGTTCGGTGTCCAGATCGGATAGTTCGAGATTTTCAGTTTCATCCATGCCCGCTCTCCTGTTTCGCGGTGTCGTTTTCGACGGTCGTGGGGGTCTGCGCGGCTGCGGCGATATGCGCGTCCGGCAGGTCGTTGGGTTGTGCCGTCAGGCCTTCGAGATCCTCGAGAGGCGATGCCGGCGTCGGTTGTGTTCTTGTGTCGTCAAGCGTGCTGACGGCGGTGGTGAGCTCGGCCCAAAGTCGGTCGAGTTTCCGTTCCGCACCGCCATCGGCCCAAAGCAGACTGCAATCGGTCTCGGCGAGCTCGTCGTCGCCCAGCAGCACGAGCGATCCCTCGAAGGCTCCGGCCATCCGCTCGAAACGGGTTTGCAGGTCTTCAACCTTGGCGTCGGCGACACGCACGACGAGGCGAGGTTCGTCCTGCATTTCGGTAATCGTACGTACGATCCACCCTTCGATTTCGGTCATGGCATTTTGGGCCGAGAGTGTTGGCAGAATTTTTCGACAGATGGTCAGCGCGAGCTCTCCTGCCTGCGTGGCTGCATTGTCGATTTCGGATCTCCGTTGCGTGCAAAGGCTCTCCACAGCACCGGACAGCTGCGTGAGAAGCGTGAATATTTCCTGTTCGTCGGCGGCCTCTTGTTCCGCCTGCATGGCGGCGCGGCCCTCCGCAAAACTTTGCGCGCGTGCGGCCGCCAAATCCTCATCGGTGTGGATCGCGGCACGTTTGCGCGCCTCATCGGGATGGGCGAAGTCGTTTTCGAAGAGAAATTTCTGTCCTGCGCCCATGATCTAGTACACCAGCTCATCTTCGTCTTTGGTGTCGGCGATCATGATCTCGCCCTTGTCGGCAAGCTCCTTTGCCGTGTTCACGATTTCGACCTGTGCATCGTCGACGTCGCGCAGTTTCACGGGGCCCATCCCCTCCATGTCCTCGCGCAGAATTTTGCCCGCGCGTTCGGACATGTTCGAGAAGAAGAGCTCGCGGATCTGTTCCGAAGAGCCCTTCATGGCCATGGCCAGTTTGTCTTTCTCGACTTCACGTAACAGGGTCTGAACGCCCGAGGCCTCCAGGTTCAACAGGTCCTCGAAGGTGAACATCAGCGCCTTGATTTTCTCTGCGGCGTCCTTGTTGCGGTCTTCGAGCGAAGTCAGGAACTGGGCCTCGGTCTGACGGTCGAGACCGTTGAATATTTCCGCCATCATTTCGTGGGAGTCCGTCCGCTGCGCGCGTGCGAGATTCGACATGAATTCGGTGCGCAAGGTGCGCTCGACATCGTCCAGAATTTCCTTCTGAACCGATTCCATGTTGAGCATCCGCATCACCACTTCCATGGCGAAGGATTCCGGAAGCGTGGCCAGGACCTTGGCCGCGTGTTCCGAACGGATTTTGGACAGAATCACCGCGACCGTTTGCGGATATTCGTTCTTCAGGTAGTTGGCGAGCACCTGTTCGTTCACGTTGGCCAGCTTGTCCCACATGGTGCGACCGGCCGGCCCCCGGATCTCTTCCATGATGCCCTTGACCCGATCGTCAGGAAGCACCTTGGCGAGCAGCCGTTCGGTGCTGTCCATCGAACCGGTCAGCGAACCGGTTGCGGACATCTGGTCGACGAACTCGTGGAAAATCTTCTCGACGATCTTGGAGTCGATGGTTCCAAGGTTGGCCATCGACTGGGAAACCTCGCGGATTTCCTCATCGTCCATCATGCCGAAGAGACGCGATGCGCCTTCTTCACCAACCGCAAGCATCATGATCGCTGCTTTTTCGGCACCGTTGATTGCACGGATGTCTTCGCGTAGCCGTCCCGCCATCTCAAATGCTCCTAGGCGTCCTGGTACATCCAGCCGCGCATGATCGAAATCGTCTCGTCGGGATGCTTCTCGACGATCTGGTTGATCTGCGACAGCGAGGATTTCTTCACTTTGCCATCCACCTGGGCGATATCGATTTCGGGATCATCATCCTCATCGATTTCACGCGGCATGGGTTCGGCTTCGGCACTCATATCAAGCGCTTCGTAATCACCCGACGGCGGTGCCAGGCGCATTTGTTCGGCACCCGCAGGCAACATGGCCGCAGCTTCGCCTGCAGCATTTGCCGTTGCCGCGGCATCGAACGCGCGGGTCAGAAGCGGACGCACGACGAGCAGCAGGACGAGCACCGAGACGATCCCGAGCACCAGCATTTCGGCCAGCCGGAAAAGGTCGTTCTTCTGGAAACCGAGCAAGCCGGCTTCCACCGCAACCTCGTCACCGATATCCGGGGCGACGAATTGCTGGTTGATCACCTGCACGACGTCGCCACGCTCTTCGTTGAAGCCGATTGCCGACTTCACCAATGCAACGTAGTTCTCGAGATCTTCGGCAGAACGCGGTGAATAGCTTCCCTCGGCGTCATAGGTGCCATCGACCAGGACCGCGACACTGATGCGTTTTACCTGGCCGGATTCACGGACCAGCGTTGTGACTTTTCGCGAAATCTCGAAATTGACGGTTTCTTCCGCACGGCGGGAATTGTTGGTGTTGCGGTTGGCATCTCCGGCACCATCGACGCTCCCAGCGTTGGGCAGGTTATTGGTGATCGATACGGAATCATTGTTCTGCGCTTCGCTGTTGGCGTCTTCCTGTTCGACCGATTGGGTCGAGCGCACGACCTGGCCGTCGGGATCATAGGATTCATCAGTCGTCGTGACCCGGTCGAAGTCGATTTCGGCCGAGATTTCGGCCCGAACACCACCAAATCCGATCGTGCTTTCGAGGAGTTTCTCGATCGAACGGGCGAGGCGCGCTTCATACCGCTGACGCGCTTCCTCGCCGTTGGCGCCGGACAGGCCGTCATCGCTTGATCCGCCGCCGCGTGCGTGCAGGCGTCCGGTATGGTCGACGACCGATATCTGATCCGTGGTCAGGCCGGGAACGGCGGATGCAACAAGGTTCTGGACAGCCAGGACCTGGCTCGCCTGGATCGACGAGCCGCGGAGTTTCAGGACCACAGACGCGGTCGGCTCCTGTTTGTCGCGGGTGAACAATTCACGGCGCGGCAGCACAAGATGCACTCTGGCGGTCTGAACCTGCGCGAGCGCACTGATGGTGCGCGCCAGTTCGCCTTCGAGTGCACGAACATGGTTAATGCGCTGGACAAAATTAGTCGTGCCGATGGCGTCGGTCTGGTCGAACAGTTCATAGCCGACCGAGCCGCCGTTTGGCAGACCATCTGCCGCCATCGTCAGGCGCAGGCGCCCGACGGAATCTGACGGTACGTATATTTGAGTGCCATTCCCGCGAACTTCGAAGGGAATGTTGCTGGATTCGAGCCGCTGGGAAATCGCACCGGCGTCCTCAACGGCGAGATCGCCGAACAGGAGCGACATATCGGTGCTTCCGAGGCGGGTGGACATGAACATGAAGAAGGCGACCAGGCCCACCGCGACGAAGCCCATGATCGCGAGCCGGGCAGGACCCAGCTGTTGCAGCATTTGTTGAAACCCGTTCACCCTGTCGACCGTCCCTGAGTAACCCAAAAAAATCTGCCCACCGGTTGCGGCGGGAACAGGGGCAATTTAGGGGTGCCGGATGAAGAAGCAGTTAACAGGCGGCAAGAATTGCCGCCTCACTGGGAAAAGTTTTCCCAGTGCGGAATCTCTGGCGTCACACCGTTCAGGCGTGATGGCAAGAAGGTCGTCACCGCGCCGGTCGCCCGTCGCGGTGGGTCGGCCTATCGATAGTCCTGAAGCCGAGTGACCCGCAGCGCGCGAACCCCGTGCTCGTCGATCAGACGTTGCCAGGAAAGGAACTCCTCGACGGTCAGACCGTATCGTTCGCAAGCCTGCTCAACCGTCAGGAGACCATCGCGCACGCCGTTCACGACAGCGGCTTTGCGACGAACGACCCAGCGCTTCGTATCGCGCGGGGGCAGTTCCTCCATATTGGTAAGTCGACGTTTTGCGATCGTATCGATGGGTGACACTTCGGCGTCCTGCCGGGTGTAAAATTGACTGTCCATTATGCAACCACCTCTTCCTGATTGTGGTCCGAGGAAGGTAGTGCTCCGTGGTTTAAGGAAAGGCTAAATGGCGGATTTTATATGGTTGGATTTTAGGTATCTGCCGTCGCCGAACGCGGCTACGGCCCCGATGCTCCCTGCCACGTTGGAAGCATCGGGGTCGCCGCTTCACCCGCGGGCGCCTACCGCTTGATTCGCACCAACTCTTCAAGCATCTGATCCGCCGTCGTGATGATTCGACTTGAGGCGGAGTAGGCACGCTGGGTGATAATCATGTTGGTGAATTCCTCACCTAGATCGACAGTCGAGGCCTCGAGGCTCGCGGGTGAGATGTTGCCTGCCGAGGCCGTGCCGGCCGGGTTGAGGAACACGTTGCCGGCATTGACCGTATGTGACCAAGCGTTGCCGCTCTGGGCCTGCAATGCGTTCGGGTTTGCAAATGTTGCGACCGGCAGCTTGTAGATTGACCGGGTGCCACCATTGTCGAACAGGGCATTCACGCCACCATTCTCATCGACCTCGATCGACTGGAAGCGGCCAAAGGTGACGCCATTCTGGTTGATCGACGTGATCGAATAGTTCGATGCGAATTGGGTAATGCCGTCTGCCTGGTTGGCCGTGCCCAGGTCGAAAGTGATGCTGCTGGAAGCCGCAGCGGTCGTCCAATCGGCGGTCGGGATCGCCAGGGCGGTTGGCGTGTAGCTCGCCGGTGTACCGTCGCCGTTGAACACCACGGTGTCCAGGGTCAGAGGCAAGGAGGCGAGGGTCGCACCCTGCAGGGATGCCGCACCATTGTCGGACCGGGTGATGCCGGTCGCGTTGACCTGCCATGTCGGCGGTGCGGCGACGGTCTTGGTCCACTCCAGCGCGACGTTGTGACCAACCCCGAGGGAGTCATAGACGAGAACCGTCAGGTTTTGGGTATCGCTGACCGCAGCTGTCGCCGGCAGGTTGAGCGCCAGGGTCACATTGGATGTCGGGGTTGCGGTGCCCGACAGGCTGGTAACCTGGATGGACTGAAGGTTGGTCAGGCTCGTCGGGTCGGGCACGCTGCCATCGTCGACGCCGTTCTGATCAACATCGTAGGATCCGTCGGGAAGGGTCGGCCAACCGAGCAGATACTGCCCGGTGTTGTTCACCAGATAGCCGTTTGCGTCGACCGAGAACTGCCCGGCGCGGGAGTAGAGATAGGTGCCCGCCGTGGGGGTGGAGTCCGAGTTGACGACAAAGAAGCCTTTGCCCGCGACGGCGAGATCGGTGGGATTCTGCGAGGCCTGCAGGAGGCCCTGGCGGTCAACCATCTGGAACGGATTGGATTGCACACCGCCAGGTGCGTAGCGGTTCAACGAAGAGGCGTTGGTGACCAGGGTCGAGAACCGGGCCTGGGTGTGCTTGTAACCAATCGTGTTCAGATTGGAGATGTTGTCGGAAATCATGCCCATCGCCTGACTGTTGGCATTGAGGCCTGATACGCCCGAGAACATTGCGCCGTAGATACTCATATTCGGTTCTCCACTTGGGGTTGGAAAGCAGCTGAAACGGTGGCCGAACTATTCGGCGGGAATTTCGTCGGGCGTTGCCGCCGCGAAAATTGATGTGAGAGGTATGTTGATCGGGCCGACCTGGACGAAGGTCTGTCCTGATTCCTGGGTTACGCCCGTGGCCGTGCCTTTGAGGAAGACCGAAACGGGGTCGAGCGGGACGTCGTCCTGATCCAGCGCACTGACGAGAATCGAGTAAATTCCGTCGGCCTGCAGGACACCCTGTTCGTTCAGACCGTTCCAGGATCCACTGTGATGTCCCGGGTCGGTCTCGGCCGGCAGGGTCTTGATGATATTGCCGTCGGCATCGAAGACCGTGATCGACGTGGTGTGTGCGCCGACCGGCATGTCGTATGAAAATTCCGTGCTGCCGCCGTCGAGATAAACTGCGGAGCTTTGTGCCTCGATCTCGGTGCCCAGATAGGACAGTGCGGCCGTGGCCTCGGCCGACTGCTGGAGCGCGATGACCTGTTCCAGGTTGTCGTTCGCCTTTATCTCCTGCTCGAGCTGGCTGAACATGACGAGCTGGTTGGTGAACTCTGTCGAATCCATCGGCGAGAGCGGGTCCTGGTTCTGAAGCTGGACGGTCAGCATAGTCAGGAACTGGTCGAAATTCTCCGACAGCGATTTCTTGGCGACATCGGCGTCAGATGCGCTCGCGCCGGCGGTGAGTGCTGCGATATCCATCGGATTCCTTCCTAGACTTCCACATCCAGCAGGCCGTCATGGGTCCGCCGGTTGGAGGTTTCGACCTCGACCAGGTCACTGCCGTCTTCTTGCTGCGAGGGATCGGAACCGTTTGCTCCGTTCGATGTTTCCTGTTCGGAGTCCGCGGCGTTGTCGACCGTTGCACCCGGATCCCGGCGTTCAAAGGAGAGGCTGTCGGAGTTGGTCCGCAGTCCCGCTTCTTCAAGCGCGCGCTGCAGAGTTCGTGCATCGCGCTCCAGGATGTCGAGCGTCTCGGGCTTCTCAGCCGTCACGATCGCCTGCACGGTCTTGTCCGGTGCGAGTTCGAGCTTCACCTCGACCTTGCCGAGCGCGGCAGGTGATAAACGGACGCTGATCTTGTCGGTGCCGTTTCGTGCCGCATTCTGAATTTGTACCGACACCTGTTCGGCCGGGCGTGATCCCGGCAGATTGAACGGCGTACGGTTCGCGGCTGCCTTGCTGGCCGTCAAACTGTTGCTGCGCTCTGCGGTGTTCTGGATCTGGGCGTTTGTGTCGCCACTTGTTTCGTTCCGTCCGGCAAGTTTCATTGTCTCGGAGAGAGGAGTGTTCTGGCCGGCGAACTGGCCCTGGGCGAGATTGGGTGTGCCATTGGGTGTGGCGCCGGGCGCGGTCGGATTTTGCGGGAAAGCGGCTCGGAACAGCTGATCGAGGCGTCCGGCTTCGTTCTTCGGTGCGGGCGTGTCCGGCGTTGTTGGTGCGCCTTTGGGCGTGTCCGCAGCACGCGTTGGCGTATCGGCCTTCGCGATCTCGGCCTTCGCAAGTTGCGTCTTCGCCACGTCGGCATGCTTGGCATTCGCCTGCAAGGTGTTTGCGCGCCGACCCAGGACCCGCATCTCGGCCAGTCCGGCCACATTGGGGGCGGACGGGTTGGCGGCGGCGCCGGGTTGCAGTTGCGCTGTCGTGACGTCGGCTGGTGAGCTGGACGCCTGCGCGATGGCGGGGCTGGCGCCGTCGACGCCTTTTGCCGGGACCGAGGCCGTTGCGAGCGTCAGGGGTTGTGGCAGTTCGGCGAGGATTTGGACGGGATTGCCATCGACATCGGTCCGTTTCTGCTCAGGCCTTTCGTCGGCGCCGGTATCGTTCGTGGCATGATCGTCTTGCTGCGGGCCATCGGATTCCTGATCACGATCGACGTCATCGTCAGAATATTCATCCTCGATTGGTTCTTCATCTGCGGTGCGATCGTCGCGCGCAGAAAGTGTGTCGAGGTCGTCGTAGAAATCTTCGGGCGCCGCGCTCTCTGGTCTGTCCGAGAGCAGGTCTGGGGAGAGCAGATCGGCGAAGGACTGAACAGGAGAAGCTGATGTGGTGCGGCCGGAATTGTTGCCGGCGGCATGCTGCATGAACAGCTCGTGTTCGGTAATCGGTAAATCCATCATCGCATCCTGCGAAACTGATGCGGCCTACATGCCGCGGCTTGCCAATTACTCAGCAAGCGCCGGGCCAGTTTTGCAGAGGTCTGCTAACCTATTGAAGTACAATCAAAAAAGGTTCGACTTGTGGTTTGAGCACACGACGCGAGGGGGCTGGAGAAGGTAATAATTGCCGGATGACGGAAATCGCTGCCTGTGAACTACCCGGGAGCATTCCCCGAAAATGCAAAACGGCCGGCGAGAGGCCGGCCGCTGCGATTTTGATCAAGGATGACGCCTAGGCGCTCATGCGTTCCAGCGCGTCGGTGTTGGCGGCGGGGGCGTCCATGACCGCACCGGGATCGGCCAAAAGGCCGGCGGCAATATTGCGGTTGATGCTGATCAGGATATCGAGCTTGTCGGGGTTCGGGTCCGACAGAATTTCGACCGTGTGCTTGTCGATGAAATTGCACAAGGTGATCACGTTCGATCTGATCTCGGGCGGCAACGGCGATTCCTGGGAATTGACCTCCGACTGGAAAATCGTCCAGAGCCGCCAGTTCAGGCGCACGGTGTCGAGCAGTTCTTTTCTGTTCTCGGGCTTGTCCTTCGCCGCGGTGAGCCGACGCGCGGCTTCGAGCAACGCACGGCCTTCGGTCTCGCGCGGGGAGCCGCCATGTTGGCCAGGCTGACGATACTGCGTCGATGCGTGTTCATTGGACATGATTCATAATCTCCGCTTCGAGGTCGATGAGCCGATGGCATTCCTTGAGGGCGCCATAAAGATCGTGGTCGTCAACATGCTTTCGAATGAGCCCGGCGACATCACCCGTACTGGGCGCGGCGTCCTGGAATTCTTCGAGTAGCGTTGTGAAATCACCGAGATGGTCGGTTTCACGGTCCTGGAACATGTAGGCGCATTGCAGAGCCAGATAGACCCGACGGGCCGGCGTGCTCGCCGTGTCTGCCGTCATGATGTCTTTCTGGCGAAGGATATGGGCCTTGTTTTCGAAGACAAGGTTGATGTCCGCCCCGTCGTTCTTGATGACGGCGCCGTTGACAACGAATTTCTCACCTTTGGCGAGCGATAATTTAAGAGGCATGACCCCTACCGGGTTGAGTGACGTTCGGACGCTACTTTCACCCCTGGCTGTTAAGGAACAGTAAAAAGCGCCGAATTTGCCGAAAATTGTTCCTACTCATCGGCATGCTCTGTACTTGTGGAGTCGGTTGAAATTGGGGAAAATCCCGTGATACCGGGCAAAACAATCAGCGGGATTGAATTTCAGATGACCTATGAAAGTTTCGAGATGCACGAGATGTCGCCGGCCTGTGGCGCCATCATCGAAGGCATTGATCTCTCCCGGGAATTAACCAACCGGGAGTTTGACGAAATCCACGAGGCCTTGCTCGACCGCACCGTGATTGTGTTCCGCGATCAGGACCTGACCCCCGATCAGCACGTCGCTTTCTCGCGCCGGTTCGGCGAGCTGCAGCCTTCCGCGGTATCCGGCTTCGAGAAGAGCAAGGACAATCCCGAAATCGACATCCTCGAATATGATGCCTCCAATCCGCCGCATGAGACTCTCGATCTGTGGCACACGGATTTCGCCGGCATGGAAATTCCGAGTATGGGCACAACGCTTTATGCCCGGGACATTCCGCCGCGCGGTGGCGACACGGTGTGGGTCAACATGATCGCGGCCTATGAGGGTTTGTCCGATCGTATGCGCGCCCATGTGGACGGGCTTTGGGCCTATCACGACCGCTTCAAGGCCTATGACGAACATGTCCGCCCCGAGTTGTGGGGCAAGGACCATCAGGAGCATTTGCGTAATCGCAAGGCAACCTATACGCCCGCGCTCCATCCGGTTGTGCGGACCCATCCTGTAAGCGGCAAAAGGGGGCTCTTCGTCAATGAATCCATGACCAGTTTCATCAAGGACATGGATCGTCGCGAGAGCGATTTCCTGCTGCGCTACCTGTTCGATTATCTGCGCACGCCCGAGTTCCAGTATCGCCACAAATGGCAGACGAACGACCTGGCCGTCTGGGACAATCGGTTGTCGCTGCACTATGCGCTGTTCGATTACACCGGCCACCGGCTGATGCACCGGGTTGTCATCAAGGGTGACAAGCCGGTCTAGGCGTATCTGGCACGGTTGGCCGACGCGGAAATCTGTCCGTCGGGTTCAGACGTTATTAACCCCTGTTAACTAAGCTTTCCCCCTATGAAGCGTCGGTCGTTTGCCGGCGCGCCCATGCCATTTGCGGGAAAGTTCACCATGCCTCTTCATTCTGACGGCCGCGCCTACGTCATTGCCGAAATTGGCGCCAATCATAATGGCGACATGAAACTCGCCCGCGAGCTGGTCGATGCGGCCAAAGCGGGCGGTGCCGACGCCGCCAAGTTCCAGAGCTGGGGGACGGGGTTGTTTGCCCGCAGCGTCTATGAGGAAAATCCCGGTCTCGAGGATCAGGTTGCGGAATACGCCGTCGCCGAGGGCGACATGGCCCAGCTGGCGGCTTACTGCCGCGAGGTTGATATCGACTTCGCGTCCACGCCCTGCTCGGACGAGGAACTGCACGCGCTCGATCTTCTCGACCCGCCCTTTATCAAGCTTGCGTCGATGGATTTGAACAACGATCCGTTGCTGCGCGTCGCCGCGGAGAAAGACCGGCCGATCGTGCTGTCGACAGGCTTCGCGACAATGGGGGAAATCGAGCACGCGCTTGCCACGCTGGAGGCGTGCGGTCACCACGACACAACGCTCCTGCATTGCATTGCTTTGTACCCGCCGCCTGCCGATGACTATATGAACTTGCGCAATATCGAGATGTTGCGCGATGCCTTCGGATATCCGGTCGGATTCTCGGACCATACGATCGGGGTCGAAATCCCGCTCGCCGCGATTGCGCTTGGCGCGGTCGTGATCGAGAAACACTTCACGCTCGACAAGAGCATGGACGGATGGGACCACGCCGTCTCGGTCGATCCCGCCGATCTCGCACTCATCACGTCGGCTGCGGGGCGGATCCCCGCCGCGCTGGGCAAACGTCGCCGTGTCGTGTCCGACGCCGAGCGTGAGCAGGGTCGCGGCATGCGACGCAGCGTGGTGGCGGCGCGGCCGCTGCCGGCCGGTCATGTGTTGTCCGAGGCAGATGTCACCTATCGTCGTCCCGGCACCGGGATTACCCCCAACGATGCGAACCGGCTTTACGGTCGTGTGCTCACACGCGACATCGCAGTTGATGCGTTGCTGTCGGATGACGACCTGGCGCCAGCTGCTTCGATAGCTCCCGGAATCAGCGACGCCGCATGATTGTAATCGTTCCCGCGCGCGGCGGCTCGAAAGGGTTGCCAGGCAAGAATACCCGACCGTTTGGCGGTGCGCCGCTGATCGTCCATACCTTGCGCACGGCCCTGGCGGCGCAATCCGTGTCACGGGTGATGGTCACGACGGATGACGACGAGATCATGCGGATCGCGCGCGATGTCGACGGTGTCGAGATCCCGGTCCGCCGCCCGCCGCATCTCGCGTCGGACACCGCCAATGCGCTCGATGCCTATCTGCATCTGGTCGACAGCCTCGAGATCATCGAGGGCGCAGCGCCGCGCGAAGCGTGTGTGCTGTTGCCAACCTCGCCGCTGCGTTCGGCGGCGGATATCGACGGTGCGATCGCGCTTTATCGGCGGAAAAAGGCGGACGCCGTGATTTCCGTGAGCGAGGCCAAGCCGCTGGCCTGGCTGCACACAGTCGCAGCCGATGGTCAGATGGCACCGGTCGTCGCAAGCGATGGTCCGTTGGTCAACCGCCAGGCGCATAAGCAGGCCTATTTGCCCAATGGTTCGATCTACGTCTTTGACATCGAGGCGGCGCGAATGCGCGGCTCGATCTATGGCGGCGATATGTTCGCCTATGTAATGCCCGCCGATCGCTCGGTCGACATCGATGCCGAAGCAGATTTTCTCGCCGCAGAGGCACTTTTCCTTCAGCGCCTCGAGAGCCATCGCGCTGACCAACACGAAATCCAACAGGACCATGACCAGGCCGATGACCCGGTTCGCCATTTGCACCGCGCTGTATGAGGCCGGACGGCCTTATCTTGAGGCCTACGCGGCCGGGCTGCGTGCCGCCGTAGGTGGCACCGATGCAGGCCTGGTCCTTGCGCTCGATGACTTCGTTGCGCCTGATCCCTTGATTACGGCCCTGGGACAAATCTGCCCCGTCTCGACCGTCAAGGTGCGCGACGGAGCGACGCCGGCCCAGGTCCGACAATCCCTCATCGCCGCCGGACTTGAAAGCGGTGCCGACATCCTGGTGTTCGCCGACATGGACGACATGCTCGCCGCCAATGCACCGGGGCTTCATGCCGATGCGCTGGCCGCTGGGTCCGGCGCGGATATCTCGTTCGGTGATCTGGATCTGATGGATGCGCGAGGCGAGTATCTTCGTCGGCGTTTCTTCGACGGTGTGGATGTTCCGCGCCACGTGGATGATCCGGCGGTGCTGGCGGGGCGAAACTTTCTCGGCCTTTCCAACACGGCCGTACGTGCGAGCGCGTTGACTGAGGAAGCACTGCATATTCCTGCTGATGTGGTGGCGGCGGATTGGTGGGTTTTCACGACATTGCTTCGCGCGGGCCGTACGGCGCGCCGCACGATGTCTCCCGTCGGGGCCTATCGACTTTATGGGGGCAACACGCTGGGTGCCGGCGTGCCTGCAACCCGTGCGCAATTGCAGCGCTCGATCGATATCGCATTGCGCCACTACCGGGCGTTTCCGGCCACCCGGGAGCTTGCTACCCGACATGGCCGCCTGGAGATGCTGGCGCAAATATTATCAGGCTGCCCGGAAACCCAGGCCGCGGCGGCGTTGAACGCGTGTGCCGGGCGACCAGGTGTCTGGTTCGAGTTTCTCGACTGGGTCGAGTTCGAACAGTTTACGGAACGCCAGGTGCGCGATCACCTGACAGCGGCATGACGATGCCAAGAAGCTGGAGAATTACATGACCGATCTGATGGCCCTGTCTCGCCCCGATATGTCGACCGAAGCGGTGGATGCGCGTCTCGCGCAAAATCTTGCTGCCTTTGAGCGTCACGCACCGCAACTCCATGCACGTCTGGCGAATATGGACCGCCTGGCCACCGAGCTGAGGGTCGATGATACCGGACGCGTCGATATCGCTTTTGGCGATGGTGCGCTTTACCACGCCGACGCGACGGACTTCGCGAATACGCAGCTATCGGAATATTTCGTGGAACCCGAGCGCGTCTATATCTCCATGAAAGCTGCCGACAAGCTTCTGGGGCTGGCCGGCGAATTCGCGCGCTGGTCTGTCGACTATCCCGAGGCGAACGACATCGCCATAGAACAGGTCCGCACCGACGCGCATGCCGGTTACATGTTTGTCTATGGGGTGGGGCTTGGCCTGCATCTGGCGCCGCTTGTCGCCCATTCGAATTGCCGCGATCTGGTTCTGATCGAACCGAATTTCGAACATCTTCGCCACAGCCTTTCGGTCATCGACTGGGCCGGAATATTCGCAGCAATCCATGCGTCCGGCGGTTCGATCTACTTTATTTTCGAACGAGAGATCGATGGAATCTCCTCTCGCATTCGCGAAGTTGTGCGCGAGACCGGGACCGCGTTCCTCGATGGATCCTATGTTTATCAGCATCTGGGATCGGGTGTGCTCAACGGGGCACATCAGGCATTTCACGATGATTTCGCGCTGCACATCTACGGGCTCGGGTTCTACGAAGATGAAGTGGTGATGATGTCCAACGCCGTCAGCAATCTGGGGCGGGGAACGACCAAGGTCATCGCCAGTCCGCTTCCGGTCCGCGACACGCCGGTGATGGTCTGCGGATCGGGGCCGTCGATCGACAAGGATATGGATTTCATTCTCGCCAACCGCGAGAACGTTATCCTGGTATCGCTCGGCTCGAGCCTCCGGGCGTTGCGCGCACATGGATTGACGCCGGATTATCATGTCGAGCTGGAGAATGAGGCGGCAAATGCACGCAACGTTCGCAATGCTGTCGAGGAGTTCGGCAAACCAGAGGGCACCACGCTGATTGCGTCTACCAGCGTGCGGCCGGAAGTGTGCCGCTATTTCGACGACCGGATATTCTATTTTCGCGACCGGGTCAGCTCGACGATGCTGTTGAGTTCGGGCGCCGATCCCCTGGGTGCGTGCGGACCGTCGGTGGCCAACGCCGCGCTGATAACCCTTCTGTATATGGGATTTCGGAAAATGTACCTGTTCGGGGTTGATATGGGCACGCGCGAACGCGAGACCTATCACGCGTCGGCCACCTATATCGGGTTGGGCCAGGCGCCTGAATGGGGCGGTGATAACCGCTTCGAGGTGCCGGCGAACTTCGGCGGTACCGCCTATACCGAGGGCATCCTCAACTGGAGCCGCTTCACCTTCGAGAATGTTGTGCGCCTGCATCGTGACCTCGACTGCATCAATTGCAGCGACGGCGTCCGCATCGCGCATGTCACGCCCCAATTGTCGCGCTACGTGACTTTTCCGCAGGGGCGCCTTGACCAGGAAAGAGTGAAAGAACGCGTGGCCGACGGCTTGCCGAATTATTCCGATACTCATTGCCAGAGCCTGTGGCGCCGAGACCAGCTCGAGCGTCATGCAGATGGCGTGTTTGCGCGCGTGAACGAGATTCTTGCGAAGGCCGACCCGGCTGGTGATATGGGCTGGGCACGCGACCTCTACACCGAGACCCGCTATGCCGAGGTGATCACGACGGAACCACCAACTCGGGTGTTCCTGTTCGGGACGACCGTACTTCTGTTGGCAAGCATGATTTGGGTCGATGGCCGAATCACCGAGCCTGAGGCCCGGATTGAATACCGGCGCGCGGCGCTGGCGGAGCTCCATTCGCTGTATGCGCGCATGGCGGGTCGCTATACGCGTCTTCTCGACGAAGTCGATGAATTCTTCGACGGCGCGCGCGATGAGCTTGAGGCCTTCAAGGAGGATGTGGCCTAGGGATTTAGATCCCGGCCTGCTTCAGGCCCCGGTCTGTGTGTCGCACCAGCGGACCCAATGGGTGCGGTAAGCGCCTTCCAGGCTGCGCGTGAATTCCCCGACATCAAACAGGGGGGTATCCGACAGCGACAGTCGCAAATTCTGGCGATATGCATGCAGCATCTCGACGTTGCCAGCCAGTTGACATGCGGTTTCGCGCAGATTGTCGAAATCAGAGTATATCCAGTCGATTTTTCCCGCGGCTTCCAGCACCCGCGCGCCGGCTGACCCTGATGCCGCGAGTGCGGGAACACCCATCCACAGCGCCTCGCCGGTTTCGGTGAAGCCGCTATGCGGCATGGTGTCGAGCACGACATCGATATAGTCCATGAACTTCGCGCGTGGCGCGCGCTCGTCTTCGAGCTCGGCAACGGTCACACGTTCGCTCAGTCCGACATGCGCGGCCAGAGCATAGATGCGATCCACAGTCTCGTTGTCCACTCGACCGTAATTGGCAACCAGGAGTTTGGCGCTTGGCACGGCATCGAGGACGGTCTTCCAGATCGAAACACTTCTATGACCGATGGCCGCGAGCGGTCCCAGCACGCAGAAAGTGACATGACCGTTGGCCGAGAGGGGCGGGGTCGGGTTGATCGCTGGCATGCCGGCCATGGTGATCGGATAGTCGGCCGCCAGGATTCCGGGATCGGTTTGGTCCCGCTTTGGACCGGTGGCGATGAGATGAGTGTCGTGGGCGTCGGTTGATGCGGGCCGCGTGCCGAGCCAGCCCAGGCGCACAGGTGCGGGCTGGCGCGACAATGTAAGCATTCGATTGTCGGAGTTGTGTCCGCGCAGATCGACGGCGATATCGATGGCATCACCACGAAGAATTTCAGCGGCGGTGTCGGGGTCGACATTGCGGAGATCTGTCCAGCGCGCCGCGTGGCGCATCAGACTCTCGGTCATCGGGTCGTGGCGGGTGTCGTCTGCATAGACACAGATTTCAAACGAGCGTCTGTCGTGCCGCGCCAAAATCGGTTCGAGCATCGGTGCGAGATCACCCCCATGCAGACCCGCGCCGACATACCCGATACGCAAGCGCTTCTCGCGATCCGGCAGATTCACGAATGCAGCGAAGTTTTCAGGCAACTGACCCTCGAAACGCTCGGACCACCCGCGGCACGCCGTCGCGAAGGGAGACGACTTGTCTTCGACGCCATACTGGCTAGCCAATGTTCTGATGCGGGCCTGCATCGGCGCCGGGTCGCTCGGTTGGCGTTGGATGGCCATATCATGGGCCAGCATCGCGTCATCAAACTTGCCGCTGGCGGCCAGAAAAAGGGCGAGATTTTCATAGTCAGCTGCCGTCGCACAGTCGCGGATTACCGCCTGCAGAGCCGAAACGGCGCTCGTGATCTGGCCCCGTTCGTAGAGCGCAGATGCGATCAGTCGCAGGGTTTCGGGCTCGTTGGGCGTAAGTTCCAACTGGGTGCTGCACAGATCGATCGCTTCTTGTGTGGCGCCGCGTTCGAGTGCTTTGCGTGCGCGATTGCGGAAGGTGTGCGGCCGGGCGAAGTTCAGATTCTTGAAATACTCCGTGAATTTGGGTGGCAACAAAGTGGCACCAAGCGGATGAGGTGCGAGGATGGTTGCGAGCTTGGCGTAATAGAGAGATTCCGTGCTGTTACCGAGCTGAGCCAGGATGGTGGCCAGTGCGTCGGCATATTCTCGCGAATCCGCATCTGCTTCATGAGCCCGGCGCAGCAAGTCTACCGCCGACACAGGTTCATCGAGCTTCCAGCTCACCAACCCCAGCAGCATCAAGGCCTCAGGCGAACCGGGGTATGCGGCCAGGAGGCGTTCACACGCAGCGATGGCGCCATCGTAATTCTCAACATCGAAGGCGGCCCGGGCGGCACGCACATGGTGTTCGATGTTGGCGTCGAACGCCGGTGTTGGCGCCGGGTTCTGAGAGTCTTGGGGCTCTGCGAGAGTCATGCAGGCATCGTAGAAACTCATGCTTAACGGGCGATTAACCCCAAAAGAAAGGGGCTTATATACTTAACTTGATGCAGTCAGTTGATGGAAAGTCTCTCACTCCCTGTATTATACAGGCAAAGGGCGACTTTCCTGGACAGTGTGATTATATAGAACAGAACAAAAGAGGATATTTGGCACATGGTCAAAAACACAAAAAGCGGGCTGAACGGCAGCGTCGATCTGCTGGCCAACGCCCTGCGCAAGGTGTTCACGGAGGCCGTCACGGGTGCGGTGGAACCGCTTCGCGACGACATGAACAAGGGGTTCGACGAGACCGGCAAGCAGTTGACCCAGATCACCAATCGGCTGGATTCTCACCAGAAGGCGCTCGATGGGCTGAAGAACAAGACGTCGCAGAAGAAGAAGGGTGCGGCCCAGAGCGCTAGGCGCTAGGCGGTCAGGTCCCGATACATCAGCCGCTTGCCGACCATGGCGGCGGCGACACCGGACATCTGGAAAATCGTGTGGGCGTCACGAACGTTGTGGCGTCCCGCGAACTCGTTGACGTAGCGGGCCATGTGCTTGCTACTGAATTGATGATAGGTGCCGTGGTAGCCGCGCTTGAGCATCGACCAGAACGACTCTATCCCGTTGGTGTGCGCCATGCCGCGCACGTATTCCCCGGCGGAGTGGTTGACCGCCTCGTGGTCCCGATCCATTCCCCGATAGGCCACGGCGTCGTCGGTGTAGACCTTGGCACCCGCCGCCGTGGTATTGGCAACGAACCCGTGCAGGGTCTCCCGGTCGGTCGCTGACACCGGCGTGGCGACCACGCGCCCGGTCCCGCGATCCTTCGCCCCGACCACGGGCGTCTTGCCGACGGCCCCGCGCCCTGAAAGCGCCTTGCGCTTCGACTTCGGCATGTTCTTGCGCTTCCCGCCCATGTAGGTCTCGTCGACCTCGACGGGTCCCTCGAAGCCTTCGGCGAGTTTATCCAGGCCGCCTTGGTCCCATGCCTCGCGCAGGCGGTGGAGCATGAACCATGCTGTTTTCTGGGTCACGCCCAGGTCGCGGTGGAGTTTCATCGAGGACACGCCCTTGAGGCTGGTGACATAGAGATAGACCGCGAACACCCATTTGCGCAGGGGCAGGCGGGACCCCGCAAGCAGGCTGCCGGTGCGGACGCTGAAATAGGACCTGCATTCCGGGCAGCGGTAGGGCGCGGGCTTGGCGTTAGGAACCGCAGCGGTCTCCGTCCCGCCGCAATGGGGGCAGGACCTGCCGTCCGGCCAGCGGACCGTCTCGAACCAGGCTGCCGCCGATGCCTCATCGGGAAACATCTCCGTCAACTCGACCAGGCTGATGCCTTCGCGGTGCGATCTGCCGGGTGCTTTCTGTGCCATTTCCCTGTCCCCGTCATTGTGCTCTATGTCAGGAATATAGGGGCTCGGGAACGGGTTGTCAAGTTAAGTATATAAGCCCCAAAAGAAAGGGGGAGCCGAAGCTCCCCCTTTCCCAGGGACTGATTGTCGAAGTTCCGGATTAACGGAGCAGCGACAGAACCGACTGTTCGGCCTGACCCGCGAAGGACAGGGCCGAGATACCGAGCTGCTGACGCGTCTGCAACGCCACCAGGTTGGCACCTTCTTCGGTCGTATCGGCAAGACGCAGCTTGTCGGCACCCGTCTCCAGCGCATTCACGTAGCTCTCGTTGAAATCGAGACGCGTCTGGAGCAGGGCGACGTTGGAACCCAGCGTCTTGGCCTTGGAGCTCAAAGTGGCAACGGCCGCATCGAGCTGGTTGATGGCGCAAGTGTTCAGCGACGTCGCACTGAGCGTTGCACCCGTGGTGATCGCGAGACCCAGCGAACCGTTGGTCAGATCGACGGAAGCAACAGCCAGCTGGCTGGTTGTGCTCTCGCTGAAATAAACCGTCAGGCTCGATCCGGTCGCGTTGACCAGGTTGAGGCCCTGGTAGCTGGCGTCGGACGTGACGTTGTTAATCTGGGTCACGAGCGAGTTGTACTGAGTATTCAACTCAGTGAACTCGGCCGCCGTCGACGCGGACTGCGCGCTGATGGCAATACCCTTCAACTGATCAACGATCGAGTCGACAGCGTTGACCGCTTCGAGAGCCACCGAAACGGAGCTCACGGCCTGGTCGATGCCGTCTTTCTTCTCGCTGAGGGTGTTGGCCCGATCATTGAGCCCCTTGGCCTCGAAGAAGATCTTTGCGTCGTCCGCCGGTCCATTGACCTTCAGGCCAGTGGCCAGACGGTCCTGGGTCCGGTTAATCAGGTCGGACGTATTTGCAAGGGTGAGAAGGTTGCTGCGTACTGCAGAACTAAGTGAGATATCAGCCATGATGGGTTCTCCTAACTATGGCGTTGGTGTTAGGGGCTTCTTGCCCCACCCAACAGGCAGCAATTGCCGTGCCACTCTGGAGAATTGTGAAGAATCAACGGGTTGGTACCGGGTCGAAGCTTGCCGATCGGCAAAACTTGCCGGGAACCCGGCAAAAACTGCCGCGAACACGGCAGATTATATCCTAAATAAATGTTTAAAAACAATCAGTTAATAGTATTTAACCAACTTCGATAATGTTCGTCTGGCGACCTCGAAATAGTGAGGTGGCAAAGAAAAAGGGAGGCGTCAGCCCCCCTGATTCGAAACTATGACTGCTGGTTCGATTAGTTGAACAATGACAGGACCGACTGTTCAGCCTGGCCGGCGAAGGATAATGCCGAGATCCCGAGCTGCTGTCGTGTCTGCAACGCCACCAGATTGGCGCCTTCCTCGGTCGTGTCGGCAAGACGCAGCTTGTCGGCGCCGACTTCCAGTTCATTGACGTAGCTCTCGGTAAAGTCGAGACGCGTCTGGAGCAGGGCGACGTTCGAGCCCAGCGTCTTGGCCTTGGCACTCAAGGTCGCGATGGCCGTATCCAGCTGGTTGATCGCACATGTGTTCAACGATGTGGCACTGAGGGTTGCCCCCGTGGTGATCGCCAGTCCGTTCGAACTGTTGCGCAGGTCAACCGATGCGACAGAGAGAACACTCGTGGTGCTTTCGCTGAAGTAAACCGTCAACGTCGTGCCGGTGCCGTTCACGAGGTTGGTACCCTGGTAGGTGGCGTCTGCCGAGACATTGCCGATCTGGGAGACCAGGGAGTTGTATTGCGCGTTCAGTTCCGTGAATTCGGCGGCCGTCGATGCGGATTGCGCGGAGATGGCAATACCCTTCAACTGATCGACGATTGAATCGATCGCGTTGACTGCTTCGAGTGCAACCGAAACGGAACTGACGGCCTGATCGATGCCGTCTTTTTTCTCCGCGAGCGTATTGGCGCGGTCGGTGAGCGCCTTGGCTTCGAAAAAGACCTTTGCATCGTCAATCGGACTGTTGATCTTAAGACCCGTCGACAGACGCTCCTGCGTCCGGCTGATCAGGTCTGCGGTATTGCCGAGAGACAGAAGATTACTGCGTACGGCAGCACTTAGGGAAATGTCAGCCATGAGTGGTTTCTCCTCTTACTGGCGATTTACGGTTCATCACAAAAATTCTCGATAGAAGGATCGCAAATGATTCAATGGAGAAGTTCGCAAGGCCCGTGCCAAAAAAATACGAACAAAAACAACAGACTAAGACTTTAAGGAGTGCTGTTGGGGGGCAGGTCATGCCGATTGTTCGGCAAGTCTTGCCGGACTGAACGAACATCTGACCGGGTTCCAAGGCCCAGAACGCAAAACGCCGGTCCTGAATTTGGGGGCCGACGCTTGTCGCGAATATTCTGCGGGTAATCTTCGTCAGGAAAACAAATTCAGGATCGAGCCGGCGGGGGTCTTCTTCTCGAAGTTGACCTCCTGCGCGATGAAATTCGTGAACTCCTGGGACGCGTCAAACGCCAGCGAGATAACTGTCAGGATCTTGGAGTAGAGCTCCTGCTGTTCGGTGATCGAGGCGTTGGCGGCCTGCTGGGCCGATATCTCGATGTCGAAAATGTCGCTGCGTACAGCAAGGGTCTTGGCGGAGTTCGCGCGCTGCAGATCAAATGCGATATCGCCGTTGATATCCACGATCGCCTTGGATGTATTTAGGTCGCCCTCGATCGACGACAGCAGCGCGAGGGTGTCGTCGATATCCTGCTGGGTGGCGAAGTTGTTGTGATTGTGGGCATCGATGGATGCCAGGGCGGCGAACTTGGTCGCCTTCAGGCGATCATGGGTCCCGAACTGTTCGTAAGTAGGGCTCGGCGTTTTCTCGAGCGTGTCGCGCAACAGGGCAAACTTTTGATCGAACTCGGCGGCCGTTGCGGAGCCCGCAAGGGTCTGCAGTTCGGCAATATACTCGAGCGCCACTTCGATTTTCTGGCCTTTCTTGTCGGTCGTGTCCTTGTAGGCCGAAATCCTGGCGCCGGCATCTTCGAGCTGCGCGATCTTGACCTTCAGCAATGCTGTGGCACCGTTGGTGTTGATGCCGTTCTGAATCTCGGTGATATCATCGTCGAGCTTGTCGAGCAGGGCATTCTGGGTATTGAAGAACCGAAGTTCGAACTGCGGGCCGGCCGCCAGCTGCTGCGCCTGGACGAAGGATTGCGAAAAGTTCTGCTCGCCGCGGAGCATGTTGGTAAGCGCCAGACCTTCGACAGGGGAGACCATCTCGGCAATTCCTTTGCGATTCAGCGCTATCGTGCGCGCGGGACATCCTGTCCCCTATGACCCATCATGACCTTGATGGTTTAACGAATGGTTTCGAGCCGATCGCGAGGGCGCCCCGGCTAGTTCAGGTAGTTGACCAGGGAAAGACCCTGGAGCTGGGAGAGGGTCGAGTAGGACGCCTGCAGGACAACCTGGTCGGCCTGCATTCGGGCAATCACCTCGGCCTCCTCGATACCCTCGACATCGTCCATCACATCTGCCGCGTAGTTGATGAACCTGACATGGCCCTCGCGGGTGGATTCAAACAGGTTGAGCGGTCCCAATACGCGACTGCGAAGTTCGGTGATGGATTCAAAACTCGTTGTCGGGTCGGCTTCGATGACCGTGTTCATCATGCCTCGGACATGGTCGAACACCTCGCCGAGATACGTGTCGGCGGGTGCGGTCGTTGGCAGGTTTGCGATGGTGTCCAGGCCGATCAGGAGCTGCTGAATCGCCTCCTCCTGTGCGTTCATGCCGTAATTCACGGTGGTGCGCTCGGAGACTCGCGCCGACGCGACCCCAGCATCGCCCTGATAATAGTCGAGCTTCGGGGTGTTGAGCATCTCGGTCGAACTCAGCCGGCTGACATAGTAGTCCCACAACGTTGCGTCCTCGCCGACGAACTCGTCGAGGGTCGGATTGTTCAGGTCGGCCGGCAACGGCGCGGTCGGTGCGACACCGTTTTTGTCGAAATAGATCTGCTCGTAGAACGAGCCGGCCGGGAAACCTGCACTGCCCAGCACATCGGCGCGATACTGCGCGTAGAAAGTGGAATCGACGGTCGTGGCGTCGGCCTGAATCAGGCTGGTCGAAGTGTAGCCGGGCGCTTCGAGAGAGGCCGCGGGGCGGTCAACGCGGTCGCCCGAGAACAGATACCGATCGCCATCGCGTGCGTTGAGATGCTCGACCACCAGCGCGCGCGCGTTGATGGCGTATTGCCGTGCCTCCACGTGATTTTCGCCGGGCCCGTTTTGCGCACTCTCCAGGACCGATCGCAGTTCGCGTGCAATATTCTCGATGCCCTGAAGGTTCGAGTCCGTCAGGCCGATGCGGCGTTCGGCGGTTTCGATACTCTGAATATATTGCTCGGCGCGCAAGCGTGACGCTTCGGCAGAAATCAGCCTGTTGGAATCCTGTGCGATGCCTGAGTAATTCTGAGCTTTCTGGCCGGTCGCGATCTGGATGTTGCCGTTGTAGAGGCGGTTTTGCGCCTGCAACGTATGGAACATCGTGAGCTGCTGCTGTGCGAACGGGGCGACGCGGGTCATGGCCGGTCTCCTAGCGGATGATGCCGATCAGCGTGTCCATCATGTCGCTCACCGCTTGGGTGACGCGTGCGGACGCCTGATAGGCATTCTGGAGGATCATGAGAGATGACATTTCTTCGTCGATGTTCACCTGGCTCAAATTTGCAGATTTGGTCGACAGGGCTGCGCGGTAGCTTTCCTGAACATCGAGTTGCGCGGTCACGTCGCTCGCCCGGGTGGAGTTCAGTGAAACGATGCTGGCGGCATAATCGGCCAGGCGCATCGTTGAAATTGGCAAGCCGCCGGCGGATTCCAGGGTTTGGTCGGCACTGAAGACGTTCGCCAGGGCGTTGAGCGCGGTGCTGTCACCGGTCGAGATGGCCGGATCACCGGCTGCCAGGGTCCCGCTGCTCGACAATTCGCCGGTGGACAGAAGGTTCGGGTCGGCAACGATATCGCTGCGAACGCCGACCAGCGATGCAGCACCGGGTTGGCCCGCACGCAAATCGAGGGTGCTCGCGAGAGCCCCGGAATCGGTGACGAAGAAATTGCCGCCGTCGGTGTCGTTGATGTTCAGTCGGAAGCGACCGTTCTCCTGGAGGACGGTGGCGGAAATATTCTGTCCGGCCAAGGCTGCCGTGATGTTGGCAGCGATTGTGGTGAGAGTTTCGCCGACCGTATAGGCCACCGCACTCGTACCACCCGGGTGGTTGAAGGTGAGCGTGCCGCCGACGCCAACCGCCGTGGTGGCGCTCGACTGGTGACCCGAGGTGTATCGGGTGTAGTCCGTGTTGAGGGTAATCAAATCGTTCAGGCCGAGGAATTGTGCCAGGCCGGTGGTCTCGTCGCCGGTGGTCACGGCGCTGGTCATTTCGTTGACCGCGATGCTGTTGCCGCCGGTGGCCGTGACGACAAGCTTGCCCTGGGTGTTGAGACTTGCTGTGGCGTTTGTCATGCCGTCGATCGCGGTGACCAGGGCCCCGATATCCGCCAGACCACCCAGCGCGATGTCCGTCGTTTCGACGACGTCGCCGCTGCTGTCCAGGACCGAGACGCGGAAGGTGCCGCTCATGCCTGGATCGTCACCCGATGCGAAACCGCGCGTGCTGGTCAGCGTCGCGGGCGGGGGGAAAGACGTGCCGGCATTGTGCGCAGCATTGATGCCGCTGGTCATGGTCTCGGTGATGCGGTCGTACTCTTGCTGCAGCTCGACCAGACGCTGGTCACGCATTTCGATAAGACCGGCCAGTCGGCCATTGTCGATTTCGTTGGTGATGTCGATGGCGCCGGCACCATAGGTGATACCGCTGACATTCCCCGGATAGCTGATCGAGGCGTCGAACTGGGCGACGGCCGTGTGGGACAGGTTGACGACACCGTTGTCGATCAACGGGCGGCCCGAGCTGGTGAAGACCACGACGTGACCGTTCGAGCGGTCGAATGTCTGGATTTCGATCAACTCGGACAGTTCCGCCATGACCTGGTCGCGGGCATCTTCCAGATCCGCGGCGGATTGTTGCTGTCCAAAGGCGAGGGATATCTGGTTGTTCAGGTCGTTGATGGCGGTCAGCTTTGTGTTCACAAGCGTGACGGCGTCGGAGATGTTCCGGTCGACCTCGCGGCGCATCTGCTGGATTTCGGAACTCAGCAGGTTGAGCCGGTCCGTGAACTGTACGGCTTGCGCAATGGTGTCGTACTTGCCGGGTGCGCTTTCGGGCGTGGTCGACAGGGATTCGAGGGCGACACCGAATTCGGTCAACAAATGCGAGACGTCGGAATTACTGCCCGGGGAGCCGAACAAATCCTGCATCCGACCGTAATAGTCATTACGGACGGACAGGTCCTCGACCTTTGCAAGTTGTTCGCGGATCTGGCGCAGCAGATTCTGATCGACCACGCGCTGAATGTCGGTCAGGCGCACACCGCTCGCACGGCCGGCGACGATCTGTGTCTGGGTCGAGACTGTCTTCTTCGAAAAGCCCTCTGTCGTGGCATTCGCGACGTTGTTCGAGACGACCTGCATCGCACCCTGAGTGGCATTCAGGGAGGCGAGAGCGGATTGCAGTGAAATCGTAAGCGACATATTCGCGTGGATCCTGGGCTGGTGAGCCGGGTAGGGTTTTTTCTAGAGCGTCTCGTTCAGGGATACGGTGAGCGGTGCCTGGCCGGCGTGTCCCATTTGGGCGTTTGCACCGTAGGTCGCGTTCTCGTTGCCGCGGTCGCGGATTGCATCGGCGATCGCCTCCATCAGGCGCGTGTTGGCCTCAACGGCGGTCCGCAGGGCAATCGAATTGCCGAGTGCCGACTTCTCCAACCGTGCGGCGGCCCGGCGCAATGCCGAGCTGCGGCCGTCGTCAATACCGGTCAGCGCGTCCGGCGTGGCGTGCAAGTCGCCCATCATGCGCTGGTAGACCGCGGTCAGGGATTCCTTGTCCGTCTGGAGCGCCTTGATGTCGCGCGCACGGTTGCCGCGCAGCAGGTCGATTTCCGATTCCATGAGCGCCGAGAGGCGTTCCGTCACCCGGATGAGGTTGTCGGCGAACTCGGTACCCGTTGGCAGTGCGGGTGCGGCTTGTGTGGCGGCCATGATTATTTGTCCTCTTGCTGTGCGATGAGTTCGCGCATCACTGCGTCGGCAATGCCCACCCCACCGTTTTTGGCGAGGGCCTTGCCGTATTCTTCGTTCATGAGAGAGCGAAACATGGTTTCGCCCGGGCCGCCGCCGAATACAGGATCGACGTCGAGCCCCTGAAACATCTGGGCGAAAACCTGAGACAGGAAAAACGCCTCGAACTCCTCGACCGTCTCGCGCGTCGCGTCCGGCGCGCCGGGCTGCAGCTTGGGTCCCGTACTCTGCAGGGCGAGGGTCGTTGTTTCGAAAAGTGCGTTGGGGATCAGGCCCCCGCCGATATCGGACATCAGATCACCTCGATCTCGGCCTGCAACGCGCCGGCCGCCTTGATGGTCTGCAGGATCGAGATCATGTCGCGCGGGCCGATACCAAGCGCGTTTAGTCCGTTGACCAGTTCCTGCAATGTGATGCCCGGGTCCAGCACGGCCAGGCGTTTGTCGTCGTCTTCGTCGATTTCGATGTTTGAGCGGTCCACGGTCGTCGTCGTGCCCTGGCTCGCGAATGCGTTGGGCTGGCTGACTTGCGGGGTTTCCGTGATCCGGATGGTCAGATTGCCCTGGGCGATGGCCACGGTGCTGATTTTCACATCCTGGCCCATGACGATGACGCCGGAATGTTCCGCGATAACAACGCGGGCCACCTGATCGGGGGTGACTTCGAGCTGCTCGATTTCGGTCAGCATGCCGATTGTGTTGCCGGCGAACGCGCTGGGCACCTTGACCTGCACTGTTGCCGGGTCGAGCACGGCAGCGCTGCCATTGCCCAGCAGGCCGTTGATGGATTGAGCGATGCGCTGGGAGGTTGTGAAATCGGGATTGCGCAGATTGAGATGAATTTCGGAGAGGGCGGCGAGGTCGAACATGATCTCGCGCTCGACAATTGCACCCGAGGGAATGCGCGCAGTTGTCGGCACGCCCTTGATGATCGTCTGGGCATTACCCTGGGCCGAGAAGCCTTCGACCACCAGCGGGCCCTGTGCCACCGAGTAAACCTCGCCGTCGGCGCCGAGCATCGGCGTGACCAGAAGTGTGCCACCACGCAGGCTGGTGGCATCACCGAGCGCGCTAACGGAAATGTCGATCCGCGAACCCTGACGCGCGAAAGCCGGCAGGGTGGAGGTGACCATGACCGCGGCGACGTTGGCAGTGTTGAGGGAATCGATATCGTTGCGGGTGTTGACGCCAAGGCGTTCCAGCATGCCCACCAGACTTTGCGTGGTGAACGGCGCGTTCGCCAGTGTATCGCCTGATCCGTTCAGCCCGACCACGAGACCGTAGCCGACGAGCAGGTTGTCCCGGACACCTTCGATCGCGACGATATCCTTGATCCGCGATTGCGCATCCGCCGGTGTGGTGGGGCCCATGACAGTCGCGATGCTTGCGACGAGTGCCGCCAGCGCGGTCAGTTTGGCGAAACGAGAAATATTCAAAATCGAAGTCATACCGGGTCCGTTTGCGACGTTTCGGGCATCATTTCCCGCCCGATGAGTGCGAGAAGCATGCCAGATTTGAAAAACGAATAACCGGTTGTAATAAAACGAAAAAATACGGACACCCCTGCGCACTAATAGGCGTTGAGGGCAATCCGTGACCTGCCGGCGGGCAAGTTTTTCCCAGTGATGCCCTGTCGCTCATCCATGCAGAACACGTACCCGCACGAGCCCGTGAAGTGTGCGCGCCATCACAGGTCTTCCTGGCGTTCCGCTCGACATCCCTGTTAGCGAAAGGAGAAAAATATGTTGAGCAAAACCCCACACCGTCGTCCCCGTGTTGACCCACGTGACCGGGGTTTCAAGCGTCAATTATCCGCAGCTGTCTCGGGCGTCGTTCTCGGTGCAGCACTGGTATGGGCTGCGGCGGACGCATCGGCCCAGTCGCTGGGTACACCGCGTGATCTCTCCACCCGCACCGAGATCGCCGATTATCTGGGTCAGGCATATGATGAGGCCCCGGTGGCCGGCGGCATCGCGTCGAACGGCTCGGTGCTGGAGGTGTTTTCATCTCCGGACGGGAATTCCTGGACGATTGTCCTGACATCGCCCGACGGAACCAGTCAGGTTATGGCGGCTGGCGAAACCTGGCTTGAGTTGCTCAAGCTGAAAGGTGAACTCATCTAGCCCGTATCCGGGCCTCTTAACCGGCCATTAACCGCGTTTGACGAGAATGCCTTGAGACATCCCCGTCCCATCTTTCGCGGCTCGTAAACTATGAAGATTGCCGGCACCGGATCCACACGCAGCAACGTCGCGCGCCGCAAACCCGGCGCCGATGCGGCCACCGGAAACTTTGCTGGCCATATGAGCGGCCCGGCAAACGTGCAGGCGCCGGCCGTATCGGGCCCGACCCAGATCGCCTCTGTCGGGGCACTGGTCGCGCTTCAGGCCTCAACCGGCTTCGGCACAGGCACAACAGCGGTTGAAATCGACCGGGCCGAGGATTTGCTCGATCAGCTGGATCGCATTCGTGTCGGCATACTTACGGGCGGGATCTCCGGCGCCACCTTGCAGAATATCGTCAATCGCCTGGCGCAGCGCCGCACGGAAGGCGTGGAACCCCGCCTCGCGACGCTGATCGACGAAATCGAACTGCGCGCACGTGTTGAGTTGGCCAAACTTTCCATGAACTAGGTCAGCGTGTGCGGCCGCGTCGCTCTCGGCGCACACTTTATTTCCAAGAAAGTTCCAGAAATCCGCCGTTTTCGCCGATTGTTCCGGCGCGGTCGTGTTCGCATTCCGCACCGTCACAAATTCGTCACGCGACGGGTCTTGCCGCAACAGGGTCTCACGCATATATTCCGCGCGCAAAATCGCCTGACGAACAAAAATCAGCGTTGCAGGGGAAGAGTGCCGCATGTCGTCAAATATGCTTTCGCCGGATTACACACCGACAGACAAAGAAGACTTCATGAATCCGATGATGGAGGAATTCTTCCGTCAACGACTGACCGCGTGGCGCGAGGAGTTGCTGCGTGAATCCGGGGTGACACTCCAGAACATGCAGACGACGAGTGTTCAGGAACCGGACATCGCCGACCGCGCCTCCCAGGAGAGCGAGCGCACGCTTGAGCTGCGTACCCGAGACCGTGAACGCAAGCTGATCTCCAAGATCGATGCCGCGCTGCGTCGAATCGAGACCGGCGAATTCGGTTACTGCGAAGACACCGGAGAGCCGATCGGTGTCGGGCGGCTGATCGCGCGGCCGATCGCGACCATGAGCATCGAGGCCCAGGAGCGCCACGAGCGAATGGAAAAGACCCACCGCGACGAGTAGCAATCAATCCGTCGGACGTGGCGATTGGTTGCCTTTCGACGGGCTGAAATTCACTCATCTGAAAACCGCGGACATGCCGGACATTTCCGGCGTTCAACGCTTGTGCATGCCCCGTCAAAACCTGCTAGCGTTTGTGCAAGCGGGCCCGTCCAGAGGCCCGCGTGGCGAATGTCATGAGCCGAAAATCAGCAGGGGGTGGCACGATGCGTGCGATGGTCGTGAAAGAGTGGGGACAACCCTTCACACTTGAGGAGCGTCCCGATCCGGAACCGGGCCCGGGCGAAGCAATGCTCAAGGTGCGCGCGGCGGGGGTCGGGTTAACCCTCGTGACCATGCGGACAGGCGTGTTCGGCGGCGAGGCGCCGCGTGTCATGGGTCACGAACTGGGCGGAGATATCGTCGCGGTCGGTGAGGGCGTGACCAACGTGAAACCCGGCGACCGTTGTGCGGTTTATTTTTATCTCAATTGTGGCCATTGCCGCTGGTGCCATGGCGGGCGCGAAACCCTGTGCGAGAACCATGGCGGCTATGTCGGCGTCCATGTCGATGGTGGATATGCAGACTATGTGGTCTTGCCGGCTGGCAATTTCCTGCCGATCCCCGACGAGCTCGATTATGAGGGGGCTGCCATTGCAGCCGATGCGGTCAACGCCAACTGGCATTGCATGCGCGAGCGCGCGCAGATCGCCCCCCATGACGACGTGCTGCTGATTGGCGCGGGCGGGGGCGTCGGTGTCCACGGTATCCAGGTGGCAAAGGCGTTCGGCGCCCGGGTCATCGCCGCCGATATCTCGGACGAGAAGCTCGACTATGCCCGGCAATGGGGGGCGGATGAGGTGATCAATGTGCGCGCGGTCGACGATATCGCCGAAGCGGCGCGGAAGCTGACCGACGGCAAGGGTGTTGAGGCGGCGGTCGACTATGTGGGGGCTGCCGAGACGTTCACGTCAGCTATTGCCGCCCTGACGACAGCGGGTCGCGCGGTGATGATCGGTGCCAAACCCGGCAAGGTCGAGATCAACCCGATCGATTTGGTCATTGGTGAGAAGATCGTGACGGGCTCGCGCCATTCGACCCGGACCGAACTCATGGAAACCATGGACGTGATGGCCAAGGGCACGATCAAGTCGGCGATCGGCAAGCGCGTTCACTTCACGGAAGTCGAGACGCTGTTCGAGGATTTGCAGGCCGAGACCCTGTTGGGCCGCGGCGCGCTCACCTACGACGACTAGCAATAAGCTCTCACGGAGGAAAAAGATGGTCGAATTTGCACTGACGAAGCGCCAGATCGCGCTGCGTGACAAGGCCCGGAAATTTGCGATCGAGGAAATCATCCCGGTTGCGGAGGTCGGTGATCGTGAACCCGATCCGGCCAAGTCGTTCAACTGGGATGTCATCCGCAAGGCCGACAAGCTGGGCCTGCGTACATTGTCTGTGCCCAAGGAATATGGCGGCGGCGGTGCCGATGTGCTGACCCTGTCGATGATCGGTGAGAACCTTGCCTATGGCGATCTCGGGATTGCGGTGGCGTTCGATCAGACCTGGAAAATCATGACCATGATCAGCCACCTGACGACCGCGCGGCAGCGCAAGAAATGGCTGCCCCGTGTCATGGATGACCCGACCTGCCTGCTCGCGGCGGCCGCGACCGAACCCCTCTCGGGCAGTGATTCGATCCTGCCTTACAACAAGCCCGATGGCGGCGTGCGCATGACCGCCAAGAAGCGCGGCGACAAGTGGATACTCAACGGCGAGAAACGCTATATCTCGAACGGCGGGCTGGCGAATGTCATCTATGTTATGGCCCGAACCGATATGCGCAAGGCGCCGCTCAAGAGCATGACCGGGTTTCTGCTGACCTCCGACACACCGGGTTATTCCGTGACGGAGATCTGGGACAAGCTCGGCCAGCGCAACGTGGCCAACGGGACGATGATTTTCGACAATGTCGAGATTCCACAGGCCGATGTGATGGGTACGCCCAACGGCGCACTCGGTGAACTGGGTGCACTTCTGACGCGCTTCGGGTCGAACATTCAGGCGGGAGCGACCGTGCTTGGTGTGGCCCAGCGTGCCTATGACGTGACTCTGCAATACGCCAAGCAACGCGTGCAGGGCGGCAAGCCGATATTCGAACACCAGATCCAGGCCCAGCGGCTTGCGCGGATGCACATGCTGCTCGAATCTGCGCGCTTCTATCTCTGGTATTCTGGCTGGACCGCAAACAGCGGCACGCCGGATGCCGCGTCGGCATCCCTGTGCAAGGTGAATGCGGCGGAGAATTCGGTGAAGGTGCTGATGGAGGCCTTCGAGCTGTGGGCGGCCACCGGTTACATGAAGAAGAACCCGATCGAAAAACTCCTGCGCGACGGGCTCAGCTTCGTGCATTCCGATGGCACAAACGATGTGCTGCTGCTCAAGGCATCGCGGCTGCTCGGTGAGATCAAGCGCGGTGATCCGCGCTACAGCCGCCGGGTCGAGCTTGCCGCGAAGGGACGCTGACCGAAGGTCAAATACGAACTGGAGAGATATGGAATGGACGTACCGTTCGTGACCCGCGAGGAAATGTTGGCAAACAACGTCTCGCGCGCCGGCGAGATGAAGGGATCCCCCCTCGCATTCCTCGACATGCGCATGCCCGCGCATGAGCGAGAGAACATAAACATCATCGGCCTCAACGTGACCGAGAATGTCGACGATCCAGCACTGGCGCCGATCATCAAGGCCCCCGCACATGGTTTCAGTGTGGGGTATATCCGCGCCAAGGATGGATGCGGGGCTGCCTTGCATGCGCACGAGACCGAGGAGGTTTTCATCCCGGTGCGCGGCCAGTGGGAGATCTACTGGCTCGCCGGCGACGATGAGCAGTCGGTGACGCTCGACGTCGGCGACGTCGTCAACGTACCGCTGGGCATTTATCGCGGATTCCGTTGCGCTTGTGACGATCTCGATGCGCTGTTGCTGGCGGTGATCGGCGGCCCTGATCCCGGCAAACCCAACTGGCACCCCTCGGTTTTGGATGCCGCCCGCGAGACCGGCCTTTCGCTGGACGACGACGGTAATCTTCTCGCCGATTGATAAGCCTTACATCCGGTCTGAGAGCAGCTCCGGCAGCAGCGCGTTGAAGCGGTCCGCCGCCTCATACTGAACCCAGTGCCCTGTATCGGCGAAAACATGGAACGGCGCACCGGGTTGAAGCTCTGCTGCGGCCGCGCGGATGCCATCCAGGTCCGGATCCAGTGTGGGGTCTTTGTCGCCGAATACGAAATTGAGACGGCAGGCCAGCCCGCGCAGGCTGTCGGCCGCGATCGTCCGGCGCGCGATGCCACGTGAGCGAAGGCGGTTTTTTGCCATGTTCGCCATGTGCAGGGTCATCGCAAGTTCGTCGACCGCATCGGGGTTGTGGACCATCAGCTTTTCGAGATTGCCACGATAGATGGGCGCGGCCTCTTCGGGTGTCAGCTCCGGCGGCACGGGCATCAGCGCATTTGCCGGGCCGGTGGTGGTGAGACCCAGGATGGGCGTGCCGACGATGGTCAGGCTGCGTACACGCTGTCGCTGCAACCGCGCAATGGGGCACGTGCACGCTGGCCGCCGAATGAAAACCCCACCAGATCGAAGCTGGCGTCGCCAGGGACAATAAGGTCCAACCCCGCCGACAGGATGGCAGCCAGGCTGATGGCGTCCGGATGCCCGGCAGGATCGGCGGAATCCCCGCAGCCCGGCAGGTCGGGCGCTATCACATGATGAGTCTCGGCCAGCGCCGCAATGTTGCGCACCCAGTGGTTCCATGCGCCGAATCCGCCATGGAGCAGCACGACGATGGGCAGGGTGTCGTCACCCCAGGATCGCCACACCATCCGGCCTTCGCCGCAGGGTGATTCGTGTTCGCGGGCTTCATCGAGAAGCGCATCGAGGATGTTCTGTGAGCTGGTCATGCGCAAACGGGCCGGGTTGGGGTGCCGGCCGCGATGATCGCGTCCGGATTCTAGGATCTTCGTCGGAAGATACCGTCATAGAAGGTGTAGAGCACGACCAGAAGCAGGATATTTCCCACCGGGCTGGTGAACGGATACCACCAATCCTTGTTCTCGAAGATCACGAGCGCGCGGCGCAGGTTCTCGTCGGCCAGCGGACCGAGCAGAACTGCCAGCACCATGGGTGCGACCGGGAACCCGAAACGGTGCAGGATGTAGCCGCCGATGCCGGCCGACAGCATGATATAGACATCGACGAAATTCAGCCGAACCGCGAACGCGCCGATCACGCAGATCGGAATGATCATCGGGAGGATCAGGGTCTGCGGCAGGCTGAACAGCTTCACGCAGGGTTTAATCAGCGCGAATGCCATCACATACATCAGCAGGTTGGCGATGATCAGGCCGATATAAATGAAGAAGATCAGGCCCGGATTTTCGGTTTGAATGGTCGGGCCGACCACGACATTCTTGAGTTCGAGTGCGGCCAGGATCGCCGCTGCCGCGGCATTACCGGGAATGCCCAGGGTCAGGGTCGGCAGCATCGAACCGCCGACATTGGCGTTGTTGGCAACCTCGGCAGACACGATCCCCTCGTAACTGCCCTTGCCCCATTTCTTGCGTTCCTCGGGCTTCGCGCGCCGGCGCGCGATGTCGTAGGAGAAGAACGACGCGACATTGGCACCGGCGCCGGGGATGGCGCCGACGATGGTCCCGATAAGGCCGGAGCGGATGGCCGTGCCGGAGTATTTGACCATCGTGCGGATGGGCGGCACCACGCGACCCACTTCGGACGGTATGCCGGTGGGTTTGTCTTTTGGCAGCACCCGCAAGACCTCGGCGAGCCCGAACAGTCCGATCAGAAGCGGGATGTAGCTGATCCCGTCGTCCATGACGTAGGAGCCGAAGGTGAAGCGGGAGACGCCATGGATTGCGTCCAGACCGACGAAGGCGATGAGCAGGCCGATCCAGCCCGAAATCCAGCCCTTCAGCGGGCGTTCGCCAGCTGACATGGTGCCCGAGATCGCGATGCCCCACAGCGCAAGCAGGAACATCTCCCAGGACCGGAACTGGAGCGCCAGGGTCAGCAACACCGGGATCAGGGTGATCAGCAGAATGATGCCGACCCAGTTGCCCATGAAGGAGGCCGCGATCGCGGTCCCGAGCGCAAGCCCGCCTTCGCCGCGCTTGGCCAGCGCATGGCCCTCCATCATGGTGGGGACGGCGTCCGGCGTGCCGGGGATGTTGATCAGGACGGCGGAAATCGCGCCGCCGAACACGCTGCCGGTATAGACGCCGAGCATGAACATGATCGCGACCGACTGGCTCATGCCGGTCGACAGGCCGATCAGAAGCGCCATCGCCATTGTTGTCGACAGGCCGGGAAGGGCACCCCAGATGATCCCGAGGGTCACGCCGAGCAGCGCGGTCCCGATCATCAGCGGCGTAAACGCCAGGTAGATTTGTTCGAGGAGCATGGTTCAGGCCGCCGGCAACAGGATGTGGAACGCGTAGCGGAAGATGCCGGCCAGCGCGAACACCATGCCGAGACCCAGAAGCCCGCAGCCCCACCAGGGGCCGCGCCAGAAGTAGCGAAGAATTCCCGCGAGGACGGGGATCGAGATCGCTTCCCAGCTCGAGAACTGGAAGACGAAAAAGCCGGTGGGCAGGCGAAGGTCGAAACCGATATGCCCGATCAGCAGCACATAGACGAAGAGTGCCAGCATGAGCAGAAGCGTGCGCCGGTTCTCACGTGCACCGAGATACATCGCAGCACCGTCGCGCATCACGTTGCGGTAGTTCGAGCCGCCGCCCTTGCGTAAGGCGCCAATACCCAGCCCGATCGACATTGCAAGCAAACTGAGGCCGGTCAGAAGCGGCAGCAGGCCGGGGGCTGTATACAGCGACGTCGGGACCTCCAGCCGGAGGGACAGGATAATCGCGAAGATCGCGATCGCACCGATGACGACGGCGGCACCAAGGTCCTTGTGCGGCGTCGCGCGTTCGTCGCCGCCTTCCTCACCGGTGAACTTCGTGAGTTCGTCCGGCAGGTCGCTCGTGTCGTCCTTGCTCATGGCATGGCCTGATATTTGTGGTGGTCAGCCGTGACGGTGGGCCGCACGAATATGCGGCCCACCATTCAAGGCGTTTGCTTAACCCGTTGGACGGGTTGGCTTAGGAGCCGGTCTTGAGCGGCAGCGGCTTGTAGCCTTGCGGCGGCCACCACTGGTCGAACTTCTCCGGATCCGGCAAGCCAAGCTCCGCAGGCGTCTTGGCGCCCGGCACACCCAGTTTCTGGAATGTGCTGGCGGTCACGGCCTCGAGGAACGCGGCGCGCTTGTCGGTCTCTTCGCCGAGCTTGATGTCGATGAACAGCTTGCGCTTCTTCACGACTTCGCCAAAAGCGGGGGAGTTAACGGCCTTCACGAAGGCATCCTGAACAGCCTGGATCACCTCGATCGGCGTGTCACGGCGAATGCCGATGTTGTAGATGCCGCTGAACGGAAGATCGGCCTTGATGCTCGGCAGGAAGTTACCAACCGAGGGCATCACCTTGCCGTCGTCCAGCTTGATGTCCACGGGCCCGGTCTGCTGCAGATTCCGCAGCTGGCCGGCGCGCACGAACTCGATGTGCTCATGGACACCGCCACCGGCGATGTCGACTTCACCGTTCAGGCCTGCCAGCGTTGCCGGCTTGCCACCCTTGTAGGGGACATACTTCAGCTGGACACCGGCTGCCTGTGCGACGATTGCCGCCAGTTCGTGCCAGAGACCACCCGACCCCGAGGTGGAGATCGTCACCTGACCGGGACGCTTGCGCGCCTCGGCGATGGCGTCATCGAAGCTCTTGAACGGGGAATCGGGCTTCACCGACCAGCTGGCCAGCGAGGTGCCGGCCTGCATGTAGTACCAGTCCTCCCAGGACTTCGACTGGGCACCACCCTTGACCCGCGAGAACTTGTTGTAGTTCGCCGCGCCGAGCCATGTGTAGCCGTCGGTCTTGGTGTTGAGAACGAACTTCGTCGCCACGCCGCCAACCGCGCCGGGCTTGTTCACCACATTGATGTCCCAACCCATTTCTTTTGCCATCTCGGCCGAAAGGGCACGAAGGACCGTGTCTGTACCGCCACCTGCGGAATACATGACGACGGCGGTGATGGGCCGTTCCGGCCAATCGGCGTGTGCCGTACCGGCTGCTGCTGTGAGTGCGACGGCACTCGCGGCGAGCAGGATTTTTGATTTCGTAAGCATGATCAGTGCCTCCATGTTTATGATTATTTTTTGACCGCATTTATTACGGTTCTATCTTGCGGTCGACAGGACCGCCGTTTGGATGAGGCAGAATAGTCGATCGACCTCACGCCACGCGTATGAACAAGCTCACACCATGCGAGCGGCTGATTCGAGTCTTCTGTGCAGCGGCTATCACTGCTGCCTCACCGCGGGTAGATAATCGATTATCGATAAACTAGTCAACGCCCGATCTATGCCGACAAACGGCGTTCGTTCAGCCGTTGCCTTGCGGGGAATTGTCAAAGACGTGCGCGTGGGTGACACGCGCCGCCAATTCCGGATCTCCGGCGGCGATGGCGTCCACAATGAGGAGATGAGATTCGGCGAGCAGCCCAAGGTCTCGGTCGGCGCGTGACAAGTTGAAAACCGACCTAATCGGGATGTTCAGGTTTTCCCATACTTCCAGCAAAACGCTGTTACCCGCCGCCGTGACGACATGCCGATGAAACATAAAATTATGTTTGGCGTACTCCAGGAAATCCTGCGTGCGCGCGGCCGTTCGCATCGCATCAATGCATCGCATCAATTCCTGTTTCAGCGGCGCTTTTGCTTCCGCGACACGCCGTGCTGCAAAGACCTCCAGCTGTGCACGAACTTCGTACATTTCCTGAAGCTCGGCATCGGAGATAACCCGCACGCGCGATCCACGATTGCGCCGGGTCTCGACGACGCCGATGGCTTCGAGTTCCCGCAGGGCTTCGCGAACCGGCGCCTGGCTGGTCTGCATCTCTGCCGCGATCTTGAGCTCAACCAGCCTGTCGCCAGGGGCGAGAACCCCGCTGGTTATCTGCGCAACGAGATGCGTCTTGATCTGCTCGGCCAGTGACAGCCGAGACGGTGTAACGGCGACGGACATTCGTGAAACTCCCTTAACCTTCCCGCCATTATCATCGAATACGACCGTTCGCGCATGTGAAAAGGGTTGGTCCCTGCCTGGAACCGACCCTTTTTGACGTCCCCGGGCTTCCTGCCCGGGTGGCCTACCTGGCCTGTCTTCCGTAGCTAGGGATGCTGCCTATGCCGCCTAGAACGGGAAGATGATGTCGAGCACCTGCTGCCCGTAACGGGGCTGCTGGAGATCGGAAATCTGTCCACGACCGCCATAGGACACGCGGGCCTCGGCAATCTGGTCGTAAGAGATGGTATTGGTCGAGGTCACGTCTTCGGGTCGGATGACGCCGGCAACCTGGAGCTGGCGTGCCTCGAAGTTCACACGGAATTCCTGGCGGCCGAATATAGCCATATTGCCGTTCGGCAGAAGCTGCGTCACGACGGCGGCGATACGAAGTTCGATGTCTTCGTCGCGCGTAATCGTTCCGGTCCCGGTCGAATTCGTCGCGCTGTCCGCATCAAGCAGGTTGCCGGGATTGATGGTGTCGGGAAGGACTTCGCTCAGGCTCGTTTCATAGCCAAGCAGGGCATTCAATGACGCGTCTTCCGTTGCCGTGCGTGCTCTTGTTGTCGCGTTGTTGATCTGTGCCTGATCGTCGAGATCGACCACGACGGTCAGGATGTCACCAACCTCGCCGGCGCGTTGATCCTTGAAAAAGGCCCGCGCGCCCGTGCGCCAAAGCGAATTGGCGTTGCGTTCGATCTGGGTCAGCGGAGGTTCGGCGCCAACTGAGGCCAGCCGCGTCAGTGCGTTGCAGCCGCTCAAAGCGACGGCGAGGCCGACCAGGATGACGACCCGGGGTGTATGAGCGGCGTGCAGCGTCGCGGTCGTGGAATTTATGAAGGCATTCATCGGGACGTTCCTTGATTGGCAGCAAGTTGTGGCAGGATCAGAACTTCGACACGGTCCGGACCGGTAATGCGGGCATCGACCACCAGCTTGGTCTGTCGGTTGCGCACCCGGATGATGTCGCCATCAGTACCGTTGCCCTCTGCAACGCCCGTGGCGCTCAGCGACATGGCGCGGGTTTGATAAACCATGGTCACAACGGCGCCCTTGCTGACGGTTTGCGGTCGGCGAAGGTCGGCGCGTCGCACCGGTGTGTCCTGTCGCAGCGCGCGACGAGGTTCCATATTGATGAGGTCGTCTGCATCGGTGATCGTGTTGTCGCGCACCAGACGCGCGCGAACCGGTTTCCAGACGATGTCGTCGGGCCGGATCGTCTCACCCGGGCGCAAGGTCGCAACCGGAACCGGTATATCGAGCATTGCGAACATCCGGCCGGCAACGGTCAGCCGCTTGGCGCGTGGATCGTTGGCGGGAACCGTGATGATCGCGTTGAAACGCTCGGTGGAAGGATCAACCGAGAGGGACGCGATCCCGATCGTGGCGGGCAGCCGGCTGTCGATATGGATCAGCAGGTTGTGGTTCGAAAGTTCGACGTCAAACTCGTCACCAAATCCGCGCTCTGCAAGTTCGCCGGCAATGGCGTCGCGCACGGCGTCTCCATTGACGAGCGTACTCGTGCGTTCCGCGACGACCCGGTCGAGACGCGTCGCCGGCCGCCAGTTGAGGCGAAGCCGATGTGCAAGGCGCGCCAGCCATTCCGCATCGAAAATCGCGCGACGTCCCGGCTGGGGAGCGTAGGCAACGATGGTGTCGGCGGTGACCCCCGCGACTGCGTTGATTTGTCCGTCGAACAGGTCGCCCAGGCGGATGGCATCCTGGTCGATGACGATCTGGCGCCGTAGGGAGAGTTCCGCGTCCGGGTGGGGGCCGACCTTGGTGGCGGTGTCGGCCATTGCCGTTGGTGTGATCGCCAGGGCGACGGTGACGGCGAGGGCTGCGGCAAATTTGCGGGTGATATGGGCGATGTTGTGGCTCATCGAACTTGACCTATCTCAGCCGGTTGATGGTGCTGAGCATTTCATCCGAGGTCTGGATGACCTTCGAGTTCATCTCATAGGCGCGCTGCGCCGTGATCAGATTGGTGATTTCACTCACCGTGTTGACGTTGGACGTCTCAAGGAAACCCTGGAGGATCGTTCCGAGGCCGGTCACGCCCGGGTTTCCCGATGTGGCGCTACCCGAGGCCGGTGTTTCCAGAAACAGGTTGTCGCCGACCGGGCTGAGGCCGGCGGGATTGGCAAAGTTGGCCAGGGTCAGCTGGCCGACATTCTGTTCGGCAACCTGTCCCGCGATCTGAGCCAGGACCTGGCCGCTCGAGTTGACCGTGATCTGAATGGCGTTCGCGGGGATGGTGATCGCCGGGTCGACGGTATAGCCGTCAACCGAGACGAGCTGCCCCGTAGGGCTCAACTGAAACGAGCCAGCCCGGGTATACGCGGTCTCGCCGGTCGGGAGTGAAATCTGGAAATACCCGCCACCGCTGATCGCGAGGTCGAGCGGGTTTTCTGTCGACTGCAGGTTGCCCTGTTCGTTGATCGTGTAGACCGACGCTGTTTTAACGCCGAGGCCGATCTGTACGCCGACCGGGACGATGGTGCCGCTATCGGATGATGTCGAACCGACGCGTCGTTGGCTTTGATACAGAAGGTCCTGGAACTCGGCCCGCTGACGCTTGAAGCCGGTCGTGTTCATGTTGGCGATATTGTTCGAGATGACCTCGACGTTCAGTTGCTGCGCCAGCATGCCTGTGGCTGCGATGCTCAGAGATCTCATGTCAGTTTCTCCTCAGCTCACACGGTGCGTGTGAGGATATCGATCGCTTCTTCTTCGCGATCTTCTTCCTGGGTGATCGTTTGTGCGGCCGATTGATAGCTGCGCAAAATTTCGATCATTCGGGTCATTTCGGTGATCGCGACGACGTTCGAACCTTCGAGCATGCCCTGCACGACCTCCGTGTCGGCGACCTCGATGGGAACCTGTTCGGTGAAGAACATGCTGCTGCCGCGATGTTCCATGTCCTGCTGGTTGACGAAGGTCACGAGGCGCAATGTTGCGATCTCACCATTGTCGGTACGGACAACACCGTCCCGACTAATGTCGATATTGATCTCGTCCGGGCTGAAAACGATTGGATTGTCCTGTTCGTCCATCACGACGGCACCGCCGCTCTGAATCAGGCGTCCATCCACGTCGATCTGAAAATTGCCGTTCCGCGTGAACAGGAACTCGCCATCCTGTTCGACGACGAAATAGCCTTCGCCCTGAATGCCAACGTCGAGGCGGTTGCCCGTAAAGGAGAGCGGTCCCTGATTGACGTCCCGGATCGTGCCGAGATCCTCGACATAGGAAATCTGGCCGCCGTCGGAACCGACATCTGCCAGATACTCCGCGAACATCGGGCGACTGCCTTGAAAGCCTGTGGTGGACATATTGGCGATGTTGTTGGCCGCAACGTCCATCTGGTTTGCCAACGCCGATTGATAGGAGAGGGCGACTTGTGAGGTGGTGGTCATGTCTGTGTCCTGGTGCGAATCATCGCCCGAACAGGTGCAGACAGTGTGCCAGACCGAAAAAGCCCGGATTTCGGCGACTTTTTGCGTAGCCCCGCATTCCGAAAGGGGCAAGAATAGTCGGATTTGGCGGTGATACCCGGCAAACTCTGCCGGTTTCGGTGACGATTGCGGGCTGCCTCAACCTATTGTTAACCAGACTGGCCATAAATTGCCGGGGTCAGGGCCATACATAAGTGGATGGCCCCCAATCGCCCGGAAGCATTGAACAATGGCCGAAGAAGACGTGAACGAAGAAGACGGCGCCGATCTCGACGTTGAAGGTGATGAGGATTTCGACGACGAAGGCGGACCCCGCAAGTCGAAAAAGAAGAAACTCATCATGATCGCGTTGCCTGTGCTGCTCATTGCTATCGGCGGCGGCGCTTTCATGACCGGCATGCTCGATTCCGTTCTGGGTGGTGGCGATGAACATGCCGAGGAAACCGTGGACGAACACGCCACAGCCGAAGCGGACGCCGTTTACTATGAGCTGCCCCAGATGCTGGTAAATCTGAACAGTCCGGGCCGGCGCTCGAATTTCCTGAAGATCATTGTTTCTCTTGAACTCACGGACGCCCACGGCATCGAGAAACTCGAATCGTCGATGCCGCGGATCGTGGACAATTTCCAGGTCTATCTCCGCGAACTGCGGGTCGAAGATTTGCGCGGGTCAGCCGGTATCTACCGTTTGCGCGAGGAACTGTTGTTTCGCGTAAACGCTGCGGTCCGCCCGGCCCGGGTGACCGACGTGTTGTTCAAGGAAATGCTCGTTCAATAACAAGTTGTAGGTGCGGTTGTGAGTTTGGAAGAGACTGAAGACGACGCATTGAGCGAAGAAGAGGTTGCCGCCCAGGCGCTCGCCGCCGCGGGCGACGACGACGAATCCGGCAACCGTGTCCTCGACCAGGACGAGATCGACAGCCTGCTCGGCTTCGATGGCTATGACGGCGAGCATGAGGATGACGGTATTTCCGTTCTCATCAACTCTGCGCTCGTCAATTACGAACGCCTGCCGATGCTCGAGGTCGTCTACGACCGGCTCGTTCGCCTGATGACCACGAGCCTGCGAAATTTCACGTCCGACAATGTCGAGGTGTCGATCGATTCCATTCAGTCGATCCGCTTCGGAGATTATCTGAATTCCATTCCTCTACCTGCGATGCTCGGTGTTTTTCGTGCTGAAGAATGGGACAATTACGGTCTTCTGACCGTTGACAGCTCACTGATCTACTCCACCGTCGACGTGCTGCTTGGCGGTCGCCGCGGTACTGCTGCCATGCGCATCGAGGGCCGTCCCTACACGACCATCGAGCGCAATCTGGTCGAGCGAATGATCAACGTGGTCCTGGTGGACCTGTCGTCGGCGTTCGACCCGTTGGCGCCGGTCAATTTCCGGCTCGATCGACTGGAGACAAACCCCCGGTTTGCAACGATTGGCCGGCCGGCGAATGCCGGCATCATCACGCGGCTGCGGATCGACATGGAAGATCGCGGCGGCAAGCTCGAACTGATGCTGCCGTATGCGACGCTGGAGCCGGTTCGTGATGTTCTGCTGCAGATGTTCATGGGTGAAAAATTCGGCCGGGATGCGATCTGGGAAAACCATCTTGCATCCGAACTCTGGCAAACCGACGTGCCGCTGCGCGCGGTGCTCGACGAACAGACAATCTCTCTCAATGACGCGTTGAACCTGAAGAAGGGTCAGCATCTGCCGTTGAACACCGGACCCGATTCCGAAATCAAACTCTATTGCGGCGAGGTGCCGATGTTCAGTGGCCGGATTGGTCGCAAAGGCAACATGGTTGCCGTCCAGGTCGAGGAACGCATGGAAGCTGCCGAGGAAATCATCGAATGAGCGCCGCTATTGTTCTGGATATTGTTGTTGCCGCACTTCTGGTCGCGACGATTGCCTATGCCGTGATCCTCAACCGGAAATTGGGTCAGATGCGCCTCGATCGCAGCGGTTTCGAGAAAATGCTCAAGCAGTTCGTCGCCGCGACACAGCGCGCGGAAAGCGGTGTCGCGAATTTGCAACGCGCGGCCGACGCGAGTGCGTCGGAGCTGGATGACAAGCGCGGTTCGACAGCGACGCTTCGCGACGACCTCGAGTTCCTGGTCTCGCGCGCCGAGGCGCAGGCGAGCAAGCTTGAATTGCTCATCGCGAGCGGGCGCTCGCGGGAGTTGAAACCCAGCGAGACGCCGGACGCGAATGCGTTGCGTGATTTGCCACGCAAGACGCGACCGGTAGAAGACGATCCGGCGGCGCGTTACCTGTTTGAGCCATCCGACGATGTGACACCGGAATTCGAAGAAAAGTTCGACGATTCCTTCTCGCAGGACATCGCCGACGAGACCCCGGCATGGCTGGCATCGGCGCGCAAGCTGGCCGGTGCGGACGAGGCGTTGCGATGATGCGTCGCTTGACTGGAAAATTTCTCCGGGCCATTCGCCTGCTGCCTGTCCTGGTCGTGGCGTCGGTGTTGTTGCTCGCCGTCCGCGCCGGCGAATTCACCGGCGGGTTTGAGCTCGGCGGCACAACGGTCGCGCTGGCGGAAACAAAAAGCGAGGCACCCGCGGAACCTGCCACCGCACCTGCTGCGCGCGCGCCCGAGCCGGCGGAAGATGATTCCTTTGATCCCGTCACGCGGTTCACCGACGAGGAACTGGAACTCCTCCAGGATCTCGCGAAACGCCGTCAGGAACTGATTGTGCGTGAAGACGAGATCGATTCCCGGAACCGTCTTCTGGACGCCGCAGAAGCCCGGATCGATACCCGTATCACCGAACTGCAGGAGATCCGCACTGCGATCGAGGCGCTCGTGCGCCAGTATGACAAGCAGGAGCAGGCCGAGCTGGAAAGCGTCGTCAAAATTTATGAAACGATGAAGCCGAAGGACGCGGCACGCATCCTCGGTGAGCTCGAACTGACGACACTGCTTGGCATCATGGAGCGTATGAAAGAGCGGAAGACCGCGCCAATTCTGGCAGCCATGCAGCCCGAACGTGCACGCGAAGTGACGGAAGAACTGGCCCGGCGCAAGACTGTCGACCTGTCATCGCCGCGCGCCGTGGGCGGCTGAGGAATCCCGGCTCTCTGCCGGATATCGTTCGTGAACGGATCGAATGGCGACATCCATCTCTACTGACACACCACAAGGACCAGCGCTTGCCGCGCCGCCTCCCAAATCGGGCCGAGGGTCGTCGGGCGTGATGTCGATGTTGTCGATCTTCCTGCTGTTGCTGGCGTTCTTTGTCATGCTCAACACCCTGGCGCAGTTCGAGACGACCAAAACGCGCGCGGTGCTCGGCAGCCTCAATGCCACCTTCAATATCGGCAACCCGTCGGGCCAGGAGCATGAATTCGGTTCCTTTGTCGGGAAGGTGGGGGCCGCGAGCCGGGTTCAGGCCGAGCTGAACCAGCTGCTGCGCACATTGTTCGGCGTCGACCGTTATGACCTTGTTCGGCTGGGCAATGTGATCGTGCTGGATATCGATGCGAATGCGTTGTTCTCGAGCGCGGCCAGGCCATCCCCCGCACTCATTGTCTTCACGAACCGGATCACCGGGCGTGTGTTGCCGCCGCCGGCCGGGACGCGGCTCAGCCTCGAAGTCACGAGCTATCGGGGCAGGGGCGACCTCGACACTATCGACCCGTCGCGTATCAATCTTGCCACCCGACGGGCAGGGGCGGTTGTTCGCGGCTTCGAACGCGTCGGCTTTGAGGCCGATCAACTCGTCGCCGGTCTGGCCGAAGGCAATTCGAGGACCATCCGCATTGAATTTCGCGTCACCGACTTGTTCTCGACACCGCAGCGGGTGTCGCCATGAGCGTGTCGACGAGCGCCCCCACGATTGTTGGGCGACCGATGACGGCGGCGCGCAAGAAACCCGGTGCGCGACCCGCCCAGTGGCTGGTGACGTTCGCTGATCTGGCGGCGGTCCTGGTCGCCTTTTTCGTCTTAATGTTCTCGATGTCGGAGGTCGATACCGATCGTTGGAACGGTGCAGTCGACGCACTCGACCGTCAGTTCGATCTCACCCGGATACCGGAAAAGGCGACCCCCGCCGCAGCGCGAAATATCACGCAGCTCCTGGCCGAGGACGGCCTCGATTTGGGCTATTTGCGACGGATCTTCGCGGGCCATATGGCAGCAGAACCTATTCTTGAGGATGCGCGGTTGCGGGTCGCCAATGGCGCGCTGATCGTCACGCTCCCTGCAGGCCTGTTGTTCGAAAGCGGTGGGTCACGAATTAGCCCCGATGGGCGGCGCACGGTCTTCGTCCTGGCCGGGGTGCTGGGGCGCATCAAAAACAATATCGATGTCATCGGTCATGCGGACCCGCGCCTGGTTCGCGACGTCAGCCACGACACCAATTGGGAACTGTCGCTCGCCCGGGCCGTGTCCGTCGCGCGTGCGTTAAACGCTGCCGGTGTGTCGCGCGAAATACGCGTTGCCGGCGCTGGGGCAGGACGTTTCGGCGATATCAATCCAGACCTGCCAATGGAACGCCGCCTTGAACTGGCGCGCCGCGTCGACATCGTCGTCCGGGACCGGTTCGGAGATTTAAAATGATGTTTCGGGATATCAGTCATCATCGGACAAACAATGTCGGCTCTTCCATGAGGCGCCTTTGGGTTGTCCTGTTTGTGATGGGCGCGCTGGTGGGGACGACCGGGACCACGTTTGCCGCGGAAACTGTGGTGGTTCGTGCCGGTGAACATGCCGATTTCGGCCGTATCGTCCTCGATCTCCCGCGCGCCATGAACTACGAGGCCCGGGTCCGGGAAAACCGCGTGGAAATCGAGTTCGACGAGCCGGTCGCGGCTGCGCTCGACGATGTGACACGTGTCCTGGGTAACTATGTCCGGGAGATGTCGCTTGAAGGCGATAAAACCATTGTCGCCAAGCTGACCGGGCCACATCGAATACGTGATTTCCTCAACGACCGTTCGGTCGTGATCGACCTCCGGAAGGCGTCGGCGACGGGCAATGCCGTGCCCGCCGTGGCGACCCGTTTTGGCCGGCATTCGAATTTCACGCGGCTGGTCTTCGACTGGAACTCGAATGTGGGGTACCGGGTGAAGAACGAGAACGGCGACGTGACCCTGCGCTTCAGCCGGGCCGCCGATATACGTTTCAAACCTGCAGACGTCCGCGCTGCGCGCGGCATCGCATCGGCAACAGCCACGGCCGAGGCTGGCAACATTACTCTCGTGCACCTCGATGTCGACGGACGCATCCGGCATTTTCGCGATGGTTTGAAAGTCGTGGTCGACGTGTTCGATTCACCGGTGGCGCCCGGCCAGGTCGCGGTGGCACCCCCGACAAAGGCACCCGCGACAACGCCCAGGCCACCCACGCCGCCCGCACCGGCGGCAGATGTGACCACCGGACCGGTCTCGCTCGTCTCTGACGCGAATGCCGCGACGTCGGAAGCCGTTCCGGAACCGGCATCCTCGGCGCCGGTGCTTCGGTTCACGACGATCCCCGGGTTCAATGCCTTGAGTGTGCGCGATGGCTCGGAATGGGAAATCGTACTGGCGCCGCAGCTGCTGAAACCTGAAATCGCGATGGACGTGATGGCCAGTATCGGCAATGTGCCTTCCGTTACGGTCGGGTCGACCTTGCCGGGAATCCCGGTTGGTATTGTCGATCCCGAAGTCGGCGATGAAATTCAGGTGGTGCCGGTGCGTGAGACGGGTGACGGCGTTGCACAAAGGCATGCATTCCCTGATTTCAGATTGCTCGTGTCCATTCAGGGTGTGGCGATTGTTCCCGTCTCTGATCGGGTCGATGTGCGTGCGGGCGACGACAGGGTGATTATCACTGCGGTAGGCGGATTGCGGTTGACCGATGCTGCGGCACGCTCGCGTGCGCTTGCCGCCGGCCCCGACGACAATATCGAGCGTCTTTTCCGTTTCGTCGAATGGCGCCATGCCGAACTCGGTGAGTTCGCGTCATCTGAGCGTGAGTTGCTGGCGCAGATCGGCAAGGCCGAACCCGCCGATCGCAATAACGCGCGGCTGGAACTGGCGCGCTTTTATCTGGCTTACGGTCTCGCGGACCGGGCGATCGGCCTGATCGACGTGATGGTCGACGACGCGCCTGAACTGGACCGGGTTCCGACCCTGCGCGCGTTGCGCGGTGCAGCCCGTTTCGTGATGGGCGATGTTGCGGGCGCCGAGCGCGATCTGTTCGACCGCGAGCTTGACCTGGAGCCGGAACTGGAACTTTGGCGCACGGCCATTCGCGGTGCGCAGGGTGACACGCTCAACGCGTCGATCGAGTTGCAGACGGCCGAGCGGTTTGTTCAGGAATATCCGGATTCTTTGCGTGCACGGTTCGGGTTTCTGGGTGCTGAGCTGTCGCTCGCCGCACATGATCCGGTGGCCAGTGAGTTCTGGCTCGAGGTCATCGGTGAAGCGAATCTGACCCCCGCCGAGACCGATCGTCGCCGCGTCTTGCAGGCAGGCATCGCCGCGCAGAATGGCGAAGTCGATACAGCGATTACGCTCTACGACCGCACGATTAATGGCCGTGACCGGTTGAGCCGGGCACTGGCTGTGCTGGAGAAGACCGAACTCCTGTTGTCGGAGGAAGATATGTCTCCGGCCGAGGCCGTGGAAGAACTGGACAGCCTGCGCTATGTGTGGCGCGGGGACACGCTGGAGTTTCGTATCCTGCGCCGGCTCGAAGAGCTCGAGCTGGCGGCCGGCGATTACCGCGATGGCCTGCGCACATTGAAACGTGCGGCGAGCAATTTCCCCGAACACCCCCAGGCACCGCTGCTCGCCGATGAAATGCGCACGCTCTTCGAACGGCTCTACCTGGACGGCGAGGCGGATGACCTTGCGCCGGTCACGGCGATCGCATTGTTCAACGAATTTCGTGAGCTCGCACCAGCCGGCGCTGCGGGAGACGACATGATTCGCCGGCTGGCGGACCGGCTGGTTGCGGTCGATCTTCTGGACCAGGCGGCCGAGCTTCTGGCCCATCAGGTCGAATTTCGACTGGAGGGAACGGAGAAGGCAGACATTGGCGTCCGCCTGGCGATGGTGCAGTTGCTAAACCGCAAGCCCGAGTTGGCGCTCAAGGCGCTCGATGACAGTAGGGCCGGCGGGCTTTCCGACGCCCTGATGAAGGAGCGCCAGGTTGCGGCATCGCGGGCACGAACCCTGCCGGGGGATTATGACCGGGCACTTGCATGGCTGGATGGCCTGACGGGTACGGAAGTGGATCTGCTGCGCGCAGAAATTCACTGGCGGTCGCAGGATTGGAAGGCGGCAGCGCGGGTCTTCGGTCGGCTCGCCGGTCCCCGGTCGGGACCCGAAGAAAGTCTCGACCCCATACACAGCCGCTATGTGATGAACCGCGCCGTGGCGCTGGCGCTGGCTGGCGAATCCAACCGCCTGTCTGCCCTTGCGACCACCTATGGCCCGGTGATGGCGAAGACCCCGTTCGGTCCGGACTTCAAGGTTCTGACAGCGGTGGAAAGCGCACCGCGCGATTTCGCCGAGGTTCTCAAGCGCGTGGCGAAAGTGGATGAATTCCAGGCCTTTATGGACAGCTACCGGGCCCGCCTTGCAGGAACACCCGACGCAACGCCGGCAACGACCGGTTCCTGATCTAGCCGGGTCGGACCAGCGCCGTCACGAAACCGGCACCAACAAGAAACCCCGCACCGATCCGATTGAGCCGCCGCACCATGGGTGGTGACTGGAACCGCTTGCGCATGTCCCCCGCCAGCACCGCCCAAAGTGCCACGTTGGCGGTCGCTAGAATGAGGAACGTGGCCTCGAGAATTGCAAACTGCACCAACAGAGACCTGGCCGGGTCGACGAACTGGGGCACGAAGGCAACAAAGAAGACGATACCCTTGGGGTTGAGAGCCGTTACGACATAGGCGTTTGTGAACATGCGCAACCTGCCGCCGGAACGGGTGGCGGCAACATCGGCTGAAACCAAAGAGGCCCCGGCTGCGCTACGCCACATGCGGATGCCCAGCCAGATGAGATAGGCCGCACCGACCAGTTTCAGGGCGGTGAAGAGCGGCGCTGATGCCGCGAGGATCGCCCCGGCACCGAGCAGGGAGACGGTCATGGCCGTGAAGTCTCCCAGGGTGACGCCGGGCACGGTCGCCCAGCCGGTGGCGCGACCCTGGTTGAGGGCATAACTCACTACAAGCATGACCGTCGGGCCCGGAACGGCGAGCAGCGCAGCACTGGCAACGGCAAAGGCGAACCAGAGTTCAAATGACATGGGCGTTTCCCGCAAGTTGAGCCGGACCCGCGTGTCGGCGCGACCGAAACAAGGCTGCAGCAGAACTAGCGCGGCCGGGGCGGGGTTTCAATTCGACAAAATAGTGAAGGACAGGGTCGGTCGCTAACCGAAGCTTTGCACCAGGCTGCCGGCCACGAGATACCAGCCGTCGACCAGCACGAAGAAGATCAGTTTGAACGGCAGCGAGATCATGATCGGTGGCAACATCATCATGCCCATCGACATCAGCACCGAGGCGACAACCATGTCGATGATGACGAAGGGCACGAACAGCAGGAAGCCGATTTCGAACGCCCGCCGCAGTTCCGAAATCATGAAAGCCGGGATCAGCGCACGCAGCGGCGTGTCCTCGATGCTGTCCACGGTTTCGAGTTCCGCCATGTCCATGAACAGCCGCAGATCCTGCTGGCGGACATGCTGCAGCATGAAATCCTTGATCGGGGCCATGGTCCGCTCAAACGCCTCACCCTCGGAGATTTCCTCGGCGATCAGCGGCTGAATACCCTGGTCGTAGGCGGCCTCCAGAGTGGGGCCATAACGAAGGCCGTGAGAAACAGCGCCAGGCTCACCAGCACGGTGTTCGGCGGTGTCTGCTGGGTGCCGATGGCGGACCGCAGGAAGGCGAGCACAACCACGATCCGGGTGAAGCTGGTCACCATAACGATGATCGAGGGTGCCAATGACAAGACGGTCAGAAGCGCGATGAATTGCACGACGCGCGCGGTTGTGGACCCGCCATCGCCGAAATCCAGATTGAAGTTCTGCGCTTCGGCGACGCCGATCGAACCAAAGACGCCGACCAGAAGCGCCGTGAATGCGAAGGCGAGCCTGGTTTTCGAGGCGCGCGCGATCATTGGGCGCTACCGTTGTTGCTCTCCGCCGCGCTCAGTTGCGCTGCGAAATTAGTGCTTGGCTCAATGCCGGTTTCGACCACGGTTTCGCTGGTTGGTCCGAGCATCAGCAGATGTTCCACGCCATCCCGGCGTACCAGGACGAGGCGGCGCTTGGCATCGATGTGCGTAGCCTCGACCACCCCGAGCCGGCCCTTGCCCGCGCCGAGCGTCACCCGGCCGGCCCCGTAACGCCGCAAGATCCAGGCAAGTGCCGCGATCAGGCCGAGAACGACGACCAGGGCGAGGACAAAACGCAATCCGGAGACCAGATCCATAACCAGCTAAATCCTTGGGAAAGACCTTGGGGGGTGCCTAGGCGGCGTCCGGGTCGGTGTCGGGAACCGAAATAGCCGCGGCGTGGTCGGTTCGGGTCGTTGAAGCTTCGGCGCGGGCGAGCTGGGCTGCGACTTCTTCCTGCTCTGCCTCGATTTCGGCACGGATGGTGTTGAGCTGGCTCAAGAGGGTCTCGAGTTGTTCGCGGACCTTGGGAATATCGGCGCGGGGCAGTTCGACCGCCGATTTGCAGGTCTCGGCGACTTTCAGGTTAAAGGTCTCGAGGTCGACATCCTGTCCATCGCGCATGGCGTTGCGGATGTCGTCGAGGGAGTTGGTGGCGGTATCGAGGTCCTCGCGGACCGCTTCGAGCGTGGGCATCGTCTAGGTCTCCAGGTCGTTCTGAGAAAGGGTGGGGCCAGCCGCATGCGCTTCGGCGGCTCGCAAAAGCGGCTGCCGGTAACGAATATGAAGGGGCGAAACGCCCGGTTGCGCGAAGGGGGTGGCAGGCACGCGTGCTTCTCGTTGCGTTGTTAAGCGGCCTTCTGCCGCACGCCCAGAGGATCGCGGATTATGCTTAAGGAGAGGTTAAGGATGTTTTGGGATGCCCGATGGGGCGGTCGTTACTCGGCGGCGCCGTCGGTGACTTCGTCGGTAGAATCTGCGCCATCGCCATCGTTATTGGGTTCGCCGGCCTTTTCGGCCTGGATGCGCTCATAGACTTCGTGGCGGTAGACCGAGACGTCCTCGGGGAATGTCAGGCCGAGCTTGATCGATTTGCCGCGCACATCGACGACCGTGACTTCGATGTCGTCGTTGATGATGATCGAGTCACCGATTTTTCGCGTCAGATAAAGCATGTCCCCATCGACGGCCCGTTGCTGCCGGTCCTTTTGGACCGCCGCCGCGCCGCCGCACCTCCCCTGCGGTTGGGCTCAGCTTATACCGCTTTACCCTTTCTTAACAGCACGCCGTGATACTGGCTGAAATCGATAAAGTTTTCGGCAAATTTGCCTTTATTCGCGTGTTCGGAACTGCCTGCCCGGCGCGCGATGCCCACGGGACTGCCTATGGATTTCAATAATCTTCCCGTTCTGCAGATGATGACCAAGAAGATGTCCTGGTTGTCGCATTGCACGGAGATCATCTCGCAGAATGTCGCCCATGGTGACACGCCGGGCTTCAATGCCAAGGATCTGAAGCCGGCCAGTTTTCAGGAACTCGTGCGCAAGGAGGGGAACCAAAACGGCTTCCCCCCGAACCGTACCCACGGGACGCATTTGGTAGGGATGTCGGCACGCACGCCGTTCGCCACCGAAGAGGCACCCGACGCCTATGAGACCACCCTCGACAACAATGACGTCAGCATCGAACAGCAGCTGACCAAGCTGGGTGAGACCCAGATGGCCTATCAAACCACGCTCAATCTTTACCGTAAGCATCTCGATTTGCTGCGCACGGCACTGACCCGGCCGGGTCGCTAGCCGCGTGGCATTTATCTCGGGAATGAGGAACGCCGCCAATGTCTGATCTCAACAAGGCCATGCACATCGCCGCATCGGGCATGCTCGCCCAGAATGTGCGTGTTCGCGTGATCTCCCAGAACATCGCCAATGTCGACAGTCTCGCGACCAGCCCGAACCAGCTGCCTTACCAGCGCCAGACCGTGAGTTTCCGAAACGTATTCGACCGGGAACTGGATACGAGCAAGGTCGCGGTGCATGACATCGGCGTCGACAATTCGGAATTCAGTCGCCGCTTCGAGCCCGGCCATCCGGCCGCGGACGATACGGGTTATGTGCTGCTGCCGAACGTCAAAACGATGATCGAGATGGTCGATCTTCGTGCGGCACAACGCAGTTACCAGGCCAACCTCCGGGTTGTCGACGTGGCCCGCACGATGGTGTCGCGCACGCTGGAGCTCCTCCAGTAACAATTCTTAGATCCTTTCCGTTCAACCACTAGCCGGCGACCCCTTGCCACGGGAGTTCTCGCATGACTGCCAACCTCACAAGCGCCATTGGTGCCTATACAAACGCCGCACGCGGCGGCGCGGGAATCGAACCCCGACCCCAGGAAGCAGGTCAAAGCTTCTCCGACCTCGTTCAATCCGCTGCCGAAGGCGCGTTGCAATCCGGTCTGCGCGCCGAGGCCGTAACCCTCGAGGCCATTGATGGCAGCGCCGAGGTGTCCGAAGTGGTCACCGCCATCGCCGATGCCGAAATCGCGCTGCAAACGGTCGTCGCCATGCGCGATCAGGTTGTCGCGGCGTACCAGGAAATTCTCCGCATGCCGATCTAGAGATCGGATTTTCAGGCCCCATCTCCGGCAGAAGGCTATTCGATGGATACCGCCACAGTTCTCGACATTTCGCGTGAAGCGGTAATTGTGCTTCTGAAATTGTCGGCCCCGCTGATGATCACTGCACTGGTCGTCGGTCTGATCGTCTCGCTGTTTCAGGCGTTGACCCAGATCCAGGAAATGACCCTTGCCTTCGTGCCGAAGATCCTCGTGATCTTTCTCTCGTTGCTGGTTTTCCTGCCGTTCATGATTACGACGCTGATTACCTTCACCGAAGGTCTGGCGGACCGAATTATCGGTCTTGGCTGACGGGCGGTACGTTCATGCTTGAGCGGTTGCTGGTCGCTGACGTCTATCTGTTTTTGATGATTTTCGCGCGCCTTGGCAGTGCGTTGATGATGCTGCCTGGTTTCGGAGAGGTCACCGTGCCGATGCGCGTGCGCCTGATTATCGCGCTGACGGTAACTTTCCTTGTTTTCCCCGTCGTCTCGTCCAGGATTCCCCCGACCCCGCCCATCCTGTCGGAACTTTTCCTGCTGTTGGGGGGTGAGATTCTGATCGGGATTGCGATCGGGGCGATAGCCCGGTTGTTGCTGTCGATGCTGCAGGTTGGCGGCACCATCATTGCGTTCAATTCCGGCCTTGCGAGTGCCCAGCTCTTCGATCCCACGGCGGGCCAGCAGGGCGCGATCACCGGTGCGTTCCTGGCGACCGTCGGTGTGACGTTGCTGTTCGTGACCAACATGCACCACGTGATGCTGATGGGGCTTGTCGACAGCTATGTGCTGTTCGTCCCGGGTGAGGGTATCCCCATCGGGGATTTTTCCGACATGGCCGCGCGGGTGGTGGCAGACAGTTTCAGGCTCGGGCTGCAGATCGCCTTGCCCGTGCTGGTGGTCGGGATGCTGATCTATGTCTCCATGGGCCTGATGGCGCGGCTGATGCCGCAAATTCAGGTCTTTTTCATCGCGTTACCGCTGCAGATTCTGGTCGGATTTTCCGTTCTCTCAATCACCATCGGCGTCAGCATGCTCGTGTTTCTCGATCATTTCGAGACCGTCATGGGCGGTTTCCTGCGGGCGCAATAGGAGGCGTCGATGGCCGATCAGGATCAGGACGACGCCCAAAAAACAGAAGAACCGACCGCCAAACGCCTCGAGGATGCGCGCAAAAAGGGCAACGTTGCCCAGTCGCGCGAGGTCACCAACTGGTTCGTGCTGTTGTCCGGGACGATGGCGATTGGTCTTTTCCTGCCGTCGACCGGCTCCATGATGATCCGCGACCTGCGGCGGTTTATCGAGAGACCTCATGACATTGCGTTTGGCCCGGAATCTCTGGGATTGCTGTTGACCGAAGTCGCCTCCGGCGTCGCGCTGGCGATTGCGTTTCCCATGCTTTTGTTCGTACTGGCGGCGGTCACAGCGCCGCTGGTGCAGCACGGCATTATCTATGCGCCGGAAAAGCTCAAACCGAGCCTCGAGAAGATTTCGCTGATCAAGGGTATCAAGCGAATGTTCTCGCTGCGCTCGGTCACGGAACTGATCAAGGGCCTGTTCAAGATCGCCATGGTGGCGGCGGTCGCGGCGGCCGTGATCATCCCTGAACTGAAAGAGTTGCCGCATATCCCGGCCATGGATCTGCGCACGGTGATGGAGCTTCTGTTCAAGCTCGGTGTGAAGATTTTCGGCGGCGTCGTCATTCTGCTGACGGCGTTGGCACTGTTCGATTTCCTGTATCAGATATTCGATCACCGCAAGAAACTGCGCATGACCCGCCAGGAAGTTCGCGACGAGGCCAAGCAGTCCGAGGGTGACCCGCACGTCAAGGCGCGGTTGCGCCAGATTCGCATGGAACGGTCGCGCCAGCGCATGATGCAGGCTGTGCCGACAGCGGATGTGGTGATCACCAACCCGACCCATTTTGCCGTCGCGCTTGCCTATGATCAGGAGATGATGGCAGCACCGAAAGTCGTGGCGAAAGGTGTGGATGCGGTTGCGTTCCGCATCCGTGAGACCGCTGAAGAACATGACGTGCCGGTCTTTGAGAACCCGCCGCTCGTGCGTGGTCTCTATGCTTCGGTAGATATTGATGAGTTTATCGAGCCTGAACATTTCAAGGCGGTCGCCGAGATTATCGCGTTCGTGATGGGTATCTCCAAGGTGCGGCCCAGGCCCATGCGCGATGGCGATTTGACGCCGCCGGACGATGCGGGCTGATGCCGGTGATGCTTGGCGCACGCGGATGCAAAGGGTTATGAGTTGATGGACGAGGGACTTTTGTCCCGCCAGGTGCGGCGCGGACGGGTCTCTCGATGGGAGCGGCGATGCCGATAGCAGAGCGCAGCACACGAAGCGTGGACACTGGCCCGGCCGAGGATCCGATCCTGATCGGTGCGGTGGCGGCGATCTTCGCAGTTTCACTCGCCGGGATCGGTGTGTTTGCCTGGCTGACCCCGACCAATGAGCAGCTTGCCGTCGCGATCGGCGCTATTGCCCTGGTCATGGCGACCGGACTTGTCGGCCTGTGGGCAATGACCCGACGTCAACGCCGGCTGGTTCGCAATGCGGCCATCTGGGGCGCCGTCGGCAATGTGCTGCCGTTTCCGTGTTGCATCGTCGATCCGAACGGCCGTGCCGTTTTCTCGAATGCGGGCTATCAGACGATGTTTCCCGATTCAGACCATGCCCCCCTGGCTCGATTGGGGGAGCGGATCGGCAGCGGTCCCGAGACCTCCGAGCGACTGGGTCGTCTGACGTCTGCGGCAGCCAACAACGTGCCGATGACCGACGAAATCCAGGTCCCCGATACGGGAGACACCATCTCCTGGCTGCGGATTTCCGCCTATCCCCTGGCCGATGTGCCGGGGGCTGCGTTATGGACGGTTGAGGATATCAGCGCGCGCCGCCGCATGGAGCAGACGATCCATGAGGAGCAGGCGAAGCTTGTTGATTTCCTCGAGCATGCGCCGATCGGATTCTATTCGGTCGACCAGGACGGGCGTTTCCTGTTCGTGAACAACGCGCTGGCGACATGGTTGGGCTATACGGCGGAGGAAATGCTGGCCGGAGACATGCATTTGCATGACTTCTTGTCGAACCGGCCATCGTCTGAAGTTCCTGCTTATCGGCCGGCCTTGCTGGCGCCGGATGAAATGACATCGGGTGGATATGAACTGTCGCTTACCGGGCGGGACGGCCGGGCGATGCAGGTATATATCGGCCAGACGGAAGTGCGCACCGAAGGCGGCGAAGTGCGCACACGCTCGGTGGTGCGCGATCTGACACCTGAACGCGAATGGGAACAGGCTCTGCGCCGATCCGAACAGCGTTTCGCCCGTTTTTTCGAGGATGCACCCGTCGGTATTGTGTTGCTCGATGCGGAGGGCAGGGTCACGGAATCCAACCGGGCGTGGCGCACGCTGGTGGCGCCCGTGGAGCAAAAACTGCTCGGCCGGCCAATACGTGACTTCGTGGCATCGGAAGATGACGGCAAGGTCACGACCTGGCTCGACAGGGTAATGTCCGACGCGGATCTGACCGCCCCCATGGATGTACGGTTGCGGACAGCAAACGAATCCGGTGTCAGCCGGATCGCGACGATGTATGTCAGTCGCATGGATGACGGGCATGGTGGTGTCTACGGGCTGATCGTGCATTTCCTCGAGACCACGGAGCAACGCTCGCTGGAGGAGCAATTCGCTCAAGGCCAGAAAATGCAGGCGGTCGGACAACTCGCCGGCGGCATTGCGCATGACTTCAATAATTTGCTGACCGCGATGATCGGTTTTTGTGACCTGTTGCTGTTGCGCCATAGCCCGGGTGATCAATCATTCGGCGACATCATGCAGATCAAGCAGAACGCCAATCGTGCCGCCCGGCTGGTCCGCCAACTGCTGGCCTTTTCACGCCAGCAAACCCTGCAGCCCCGGGTTCTGTCGATGACCGACGTGCTGGGGGATCTGGCGAACCTGTTGCGGCGACTGATCGGTGCGAACATCAAGCTGAATATCACCCATGGCCGCGAGCTTTCCCTGGTGCGCGCCGATCAGGGCCAGGTCGAACAGGTCATCATCAATCTGGCTGTAAATGCGCGTGACGCCATGACAGAGGGTGGGGAGCTCACCATCGAGACGGGCAATCAGACTTTCGTCACCAGCCATCGCCGCGGGGGAGAGACGGTCCTGCCGGGCGATTATGTGGTGATCAAGGTCGCGGACAGCGGGGTCGGGATTCCGAAAGAAAATCTCGACCATATTTTCGAACCCTTCTTCACCACCAAGGAGGTCGGTGCGGGGACCGGGCTGGGACTTTCCACCGTCTATGGCATCGTCAAGCAGACGGGCGGGTATGTGCTCGTGGATTCCGATACGGGCAAGGGCACCTCCTTCACGATCTACCTGCCGGCGCATGCCCCCGAAGCCGGCTCGGCGGAAAAGGCCGAGGCTGCCGATTCACCGAGTGCTGCCGACACTACCGGCGCCGGTACGGTGCTGGTGGTCGAGGATGAGGATGCTGTGCGCCTGTTCTCGGCGCGGGCACTCCGTGCCAAGGGTTACAAGGTGCTGGAAGCACGTACCGGAGAGGCGGCCATGGAGCTGATGGGGGTCGTTGCGGAACCTATCGATCTCCTCATCACGGATGCCGTGATGCCGGAAATGGATGGCCCGACCCTGATCAAGAATGTGCGCGAAGACAAACCCGAAATGCCGGTCATTTGCATCTCAGGCTACGCTGAAGAGACGTTCCGGAACCGCCTGGGTGAAGATCAGGATATCCATTTCCTGCCCAAGCCGTTTTCGCTCGCGCAACTGGCGGGCAAGGTAAAGGAAGTGATGGACCGGGTACCGGCTTAGGGTGGCGACTCCGACGATTGTCCTATAGTCGGGTTTCATGATCGGAACACCGTCAATTTGTGCAAATCACGCATAAAACCGGCGTTCTTGAATGAGAACAAAAAAAGAACTTTACAAGCAGAACAAAGCAAGTACATTAACGCTCTGAGCCGCGATGATGGGTTTTTGGACCTTCGCGGGGCCGCAGGAACCAGAGGGATCCCAGGCGGGGTCCCCAGAGGAAACGGAGGAGCGATCCATGAGCAGCACACAGCTTCGCGTCGTCGAGGACAGCATGAAACCCGAAGAACGCAACAAGGCCCTGGATGCCGCGTTGAGCCAGATCGAGAAGGCCTATGGCAAGGGCTCGATCATGCGGCTTGGCGACGACAATGCCGTCGAGATCGCTGCCACATCCACCGGCTCGCTGGGCCTCGACATCGCGCTCGGGATCGGCGGCGTACCGCGCGGCCGGGTTGTCGAGATCTATGGCCCGGAGAGCTCGGGCAAGACCACACTGGCGCTGCATGTGATTGCCGAAGCGCAGAAGACCAATGGAACTTGCGCGTTCATCGATGCCGAGCATGCGCTCGACCCGACCTACGCCCGCAAGCTTGGTGTCAACCTCGACGATCTGCTGATTTCGCAACCCGATGCCGGCGAACAGGCACTCGAAATCGCCGACACGCTGGTCCGCTCGGGCGCGGTTGATATTCTGGTGGTCGACAGTGTCGCTGCCCTGGTGCCGCGCGCGGAACTTGAAGGCGAGATGGGGGATTCACTGCCCGGTCTGCACGCCCGATTGATGAGCCAGGCGTTGCGCAAGCTGACCGGCTCGATCGCGCGTTCGGACACGACCGTGATCTTCATCAACCAGATCCGTCACAAGATCGGCGTCATGTTCGGCAGCCCCGAGACCACAACCGGCGGCAACGCATTGAAATTCTATGCGTCGGTCCGCCTCGACATCCGCCGTATCGGTTCGATCAAGGACCGCGACGAGGTCGTCGGTAACCAGACCCGGGTCAAGGTGGTCAAGAACAAGCTGGCGCCGCCGTTCAAGATTGTCGAATTCGACATCATGTATGGCGAGGGTGTCTCGAAGATGGGCGAGCTGCTCGATCTCGGGGTCCAGGCCGGTATCATTGATAAGTCGGGTGCCTGGTTCTCATACGGGGACGAGCGCGTTGGCCAGGGTCGAGAGAACGCCAAGACGTTCTTCAAGGAGAACCCGGAGATCGCGGCTGAGATCGAGATGAAAATCCGCGCCAATGCCGGCTTGATCGCCGATGCGATGTTGGGCAACCCGGAGGAATTCAAGGATGGCGAGTCAGACTCAGCGGAAGGGCCGGATGGACCACCGGATGTCCCGCAGAGTGCAGCTGAAGGCGACTGAGCCAGGCTGCCCAGTAGAATAGCCTCAACGTGATGATGAAAACTGGCCCTTCCTGGCAACGGGAGGGGCCATTTCATATCGAGGGCAGGACTGCGGATTCTCAAGCGTGGCGACGAACTGGCAGGTTGGTCGATTTTCACCCGTCCTGAACCATGCAGTGGTAGCCTCGACAGGCATTCGGGCGCGGGTTAAAACCGCCCAGCATCTTCGTTTTGACCGGCCCGGCAGATATGGCGACCACCAGCGAAATACGTTCAGCGTTTCTCGACTATTTTGCCCAGGATGGGCATGAGATCGTCGAATCATCCCCGCTTGTCCCACACAACGATCCTACGTTGTTGTTTACCAATGCGGGCATGGCGCAGTTCAAAAACGTGTTCACCGGTGCCGAGAACCGACCGTATAGCCGTGCGACCACGTCGCAGAAATGTGTGCGCGCCGGCGGCAAACACAACGATCTTGAGAATGTCGGCTACACGGCGCGCCACCACACATTTTTTGAGATGCTCGGCAACTTCTCGTTCGGCGACTATTTCAAGGAACACGCAATCGAGCTGGCCTGGAACCTGATCACCAAGGAATACGGCCTGCCCGCCGACCGCCTGATCGCGACAGTATATGCCGAGGATGACGAGGCGTTTGACCTCTGGAAGAAGATCGCCGGGCTGTCGGAGGACAAAATTATCCGCATCGCCACCCACGATAATTTCTGGGCCATGGGCGACACGGGGCCATGCGGTCCCTGTTCGGAAATCTTCTTCGACCATGGCGACAAAATTCCCGGCGGCCCGCCGGGCAGCCCCGATGAGGATGGCGACCGTTTCATCGAGGTCTGGAACCTCGTGTTCATGCAGTATGAGCAGCGTAACGCCGATTTGCGCGAAGACCTGCCCAAGCCGTCAATCGATACGGGCATGGGGCTGGAGCGGATCGCGGCTGTCCTCCAGGGCAAGCACGACAATTACGATATCGATCTGATGCGCGGCCTGATCGAGGCGTCTGCGCACGCGGCCAATGTGGACCCGGACGGTGAGGGCGCCGTCAGTCACCGGGTGATCGCAGATCATCTGCGAGCCTGTTCGTTCCTGATGGCCGATGGTGTGTTGCCGTCGAATGAGGGGCGGGGTTACGTGCTGCGGCGAATCATGCGCCGCGGTATGCGTCACGCTCATCTTCTGGGCTGCCGTGATCCGTTGATGCATCGCCTGGTGCCGTCGCTGGTCTCGGCGATGGGCGATGCCTTCCCGGAGCTTCGCCGGGCCCAACCGCTGATCACCGAGACCTTCCGGTTGGAAGAAGAGCGATTCAAACAGACCCTCGATCGTGGCCTGAAGCTGCTTGAAGAGGAAACGGACAAGCTTGGCGACGGGGCGGACTTATCGGGCGAGGTTGCGTTTCGTCTGTATGACACGTTCGGATTTCCCCTCGACCTGACGGAAGATATCCTGCGCGGGCAGGGACGTTCGGTCGATAACGCGGCATTTGAGGCCGCGATGGATGCCCAGCGAGCCGCCGCGCGCAAGGCCTGGTCGGGCTCGGGAGACGCGGCGACCGAGGAAGTCTGGTTTGACATCCGCGAGGAGACCGGTGCCACCGAGTTTCTGGGCTACGACACCGATACGGCCGAGGGGAAGGTCGTCGCCATCGTGGTAGATGGCGCACGGGTCGATGCTGCTGAGCCGGGACAGGATGCGGCGGTGATCGTCAACCAGACGCCGTTTTACGGCGAATCCGGCGGCCAGATGGGTGATGCCGGCGTGATGTTCAGCGCGAGCGGCGCGGAAATCACCGTCCGGGATACCCAGAAGAAGCTCGGCGATCTGCATGTTCATCTCGGGGCCGTCGACGGCAAGCCGCTGTCTGTCGGCGATGTTGTTGAATTGCGTATCGACGTCATGCGGCGTGACCGGTTGCGCGCCAATCACTCCGCGACCCATCTGCTGCACGAGGCGCTGCGCGGTGAGCTGGGTGCACATGTTGCCCAGAAGGGTTCGCTGGTCGCGCCCGACCGCTTGCGGTTCGACATCTCCCATACCAAGCCGATGGATGCTGTGGAAATTTCCGCGGTCGAGGCTGTGGTCAATGAGCGAGTGGCGGTCAATGCGTCCGTCAACACGACCCTGATGACACCCGACGAAGCGATCGATGCCGGTGCACTCGCCCTGTTTGGCGAGAAATACGGTGACGAGGTGCGGGTCGTCGCGATGGGTGGTGCGTCCAACGATGACGACAAGGACCGCGTGGCCTTTTCCGTCGAATTGTGTGGCGGCACACATGTGCGTCGGACGGGTGATATCGGCCTGGTCAAGATCGTCTCGGAAAGTGCGGTTTCGGCGGGTGTGCGACGGATCGAGGCGCTTACGGGCCCCGACGCGCGCGCGCATATGGAAAATCAGGACAGGCTGTTGCGTGAGGCGGCAGACGCGCTGCGCACCACCCCGGACGCTGTTCCCGAGCGCGTGGTGCAGTTGCTTGAGGAACGCAAGAAGCTCGAACGTGAACTGACCGACACCAGACGCAAGCTCGCGGCCGGTGGCGGTGGTTCATCGTCCGATGATGACGGGTCTCAGGATATCGGCGGTGTCACGTTTACAGCGCGGGCCCTGACGGATGTACCGCCGCGCGAACTCAAGAGCCTGGTTGACGATATTAAAGACAGCATCGGATCGGGCGTCGTCGCTGTGGCGGGCGCCTTTGACGACAAGGGCTCGATCGTGGTCGGGGTGACGTCCGACCTGATCAAAAGGTTCAGCGCGGTCGATCTTGTGCGGGTCGGCGTGACCGAACTCGGTGGCAAGGGGGGCGGTGGGCGCCCGGACATGGCACAGGGTGGCGGCCCGGACCCCTCGAAGACCGAGGCCGCGCTCGCCGCGATTGAGGCAGCCTTGAAAGACGAACTGGCCGTGTGACCGGCGACTGACTAGGAACGAACATGCGCTTCGAAGGCACCGAAAATTATGTCGCAACCGACGATCTGCAGATCGCCGTGAATGCGGCCATCACGCTCGAACGACCATTGCTGGTGAAGGGGGAGCCCGGGACCGGCAAAACCGTTCTGGCGCATGAGATTGCCGAGGCAATTGGCGCGCCGTTGATTGAATGGCACGTCAAATCCACGACCAAGGCCCAGCACGGTCTCTACGAATATGATGCCGTGGCACGGCTGCGGGATGGCCAGCTCGGCGATGAGCGCGTTCAGGATATTTCCAACTACATCGTCCAGGGCAAACTCTGGGAGGCGTTCGAGAGTGAGCAACGCCCGGTTCTGCTGATCGACGAAATCGACAAGGCGGATATCGAGTTTCCCAACGATCTGCTGCTCGAGATCGACCGGATGGAGTTCCACGTTTACGAAACAAAGCAGACGGTCGTGGCCAAGCACCGCCCGATCGTGATCATCACGTCGAACAACGAAAAGGAATTGCCGGACGCATTCCTGCGCCGCTGTTTCTTCCACTACATTGCGTTCCCGGATGCCGACACGATGACACGGATCGTCGATGTGCATCATCCCGACATCAAGAAACGCCTGCTGCGCGAGGCACTCACCTCCTTCTATGACCTGCGGGACGTACCCGGCCTCAAGAAGAAACCGTCAACATCTGAACTGCTCGACTGGTTGAAGCTCCTGATGGCCGAAGATATCGACCCCGAGGAACTGCGCACCAATGATCCGGCGAAATTGATCCCGCCTCTGTACGGCGCGCTTCTGAAATCCGAGCAGGATGTACAGCTGTTCGAGCGCCTTGCGTTTCTGAACCGTCGCGAACGCGCCGGCAGCTAGGTCGCGGGCTCATGTTCGCGGATTTCTTCCAGACCCTGCGGAAAGCCGAAGTGCCGGTGTCCTTGCGTGAGTATCTCGATCTTCTGACGGCGATGGATCGCGGGGTCGCGGAATTTAAGGTCGAGGATTTCTACTATCTGTCTCGTGCGCTCCTGGTGAAGGACGAACGCCATATCGACAAGTTCGACCAGGTTTTCGGTCACGTTTTCCGGGGACTGGAGCCGACGGAATTCGATGATCTGGACGGTGAGATCCCCGAGGAATGGCTGCGCAAGATGGGCGAGCTGGAGCTGACCGAAGAGGAGAAGGCCCAGATCGAGGCCATGGGCGGCTGGGAAAAGCTCATGGAGACCCTGCGTGAACACCTCGCAGAGCAGGAAGGCCGGCATCAGGGCGGCAAGAAATGGATCGGCACCCAGGGAACGTCGCCGTTTGGTGCAAACGGATATAACCCCGAGGGGGTTCGGATCGGCCAGGACGGGAACCGCAACAATTCGGCGGTGAAGGTCTGGGACCGTCGTGAGTTCAAGGATCTCGACGGCGGTGTCGAAATCGGCACGCGTAACATCAAGGTGGCATTGCGCCGGTTGCGTAAGTTCGCCCGCGAGGGTGCGGCCGACGAGCTCGACCTCGACGATACGATCAACTCAACGGCGCGCAATGGCGGCTGGCTCGACATCAAGATGGTGCCTGAGCGCCACAATGCGGTGAAAGTGCTGCTGATGTTCGATGTCGGCGGTTCGATGGATCCGCATATTCGGATGTGTGAGGAGCTGTTCTCGGCGGCGCGCACGGAATTCAAGCATCTTGAGTATTTCTACTTCCACAACTGCGTCTATGAATCTCTGTGGCGGGAAAATCGGCGCCGCCGCGCGGGCGGTACGGGCACATGGGATGTGCTGCACACCTATCCGGCGGACTACAAGCTGGTGCTGGTTGGTGATGCGACCATGAGCCCTTACGAAATTTCTCATCCCGGCGGCAGCGTCGAACATTGGAATGAAGAGGCGGGCGAGACATGGCTGCGCCGGCTCGTGCGAACCTATCCTCAGGTGGCCTGGCTCAACCCGATGCCCCAGGACCGGTGGCGGTATTTTCCGTCGATTGGCATGGTCAGTGAAATCCTCGACGGGCGTATGTACCCCCTGACGATCGAGGGACTGGACGACGCGATGCGTGGTTTGAGTCGAAAATAGTCAATAAAAACGACAACATGAAAAAATTGGAATGGTTTCAGCCCATAGGGTGTTTATCTCTATGTAACTACCTGTGTTCATCAACGTCCCACTAGGAGACAAATCTATGTCCATTACTCGCATTTTCGCCGCCGCCGGCATTGCCACGATCGCTCTCACCGGTGCCGCGCTCGCACAGAGCAACACCAATCCGCAGCAGTCCGCCAAGGACGCGATGGTCAAGGATGACGCCATGAAGAAAGACGCCATGAAGAAAGACGAAATGAAGAAAGACGAAATGAAGAAAGACGAAATGAAGAAAGACGCCATGATGAAGAAGGACGAAATGAAAAAGGACGCGATGAAGAAATAGCGTCGTTTCGTTCAGGCCCCTTCGCGCCGGTCTCCGGTGAGCACAGAATCCAAACGCCAGGCGGTGACCGCGGAACTCCCGCGGCTCCGCCGGTACGCGATCGCGCTGATGCGTGACCGCGTCGAGGCGGATGACCTCGTCCATGACGTTGTCGTCCGGGCGTTGGACAAGCTCCACCTTTGGCGCGAAGGGACCAACATGCGCACCTGGCTGTTCACGATCATGCACAACCTCCATGCCAATGAGATGCGTCGGCGCAGCCGGGCTCTCGATTCAGTTCCGCTAGATTCGGCACCACCACGTGCCGAGCCGGCGGGGCAGGAAGCGGCTGTGGAATGGTCGGAACTGTCCAGTGCCATGACCGGGCTTTCGGTCGTGCATCGACAGGTGCTTTTGCTGGTTGGCCTCGAAGGCATGACCTATGCGGAAGCGGCCGGGGTCCTCGAAGTACCTGTTGGAACCGTCATGTCACGTTTGTCGCGGGCGCGGGAAGATTTGCGTCGGCGTATCGATGAAGGTGCTCAGGTTTCGACCATCCGGAGGGTCAAGTGATGGGCGACGATCGCGTATCCGATAGCGAACTTAATGCCCTCATTGACGATGAGCTCGATCCGGCACGTCAGGCCGAGGTTGAAGCCTGGTTGGCTGACAATCCGGAAGCCGCGCAGCGCGTCGCGCGATACCGGGCCCAAAGTGCGGGGTTGCATGCCCTGTATGACGACATTCTGAACGAAGATTTGCCGGCCAGTACGGTGGCATTGCTCGATGTTCGCCGCGCCGGAGTACCGGCGTGGGCTGCGATGGCCGCTGCAATAGCGTTGTTTGTTGTTGGTGCCGCGGGGGGCTGGATCGTCAGGGGCGAAGGTGTTTCTGATGCCGGCGGTCAGTTTGCCGCAGTGTCCACACCGGCCCCGGTCACAAGAACCGCAACACCACCTATCGATACGCAGGTGCTGATGCAGCGCGCGTCGATGGCGCATGTGGTCAGTCACCAGGATGAATTGCGCACCCCCGCTGTCGGTGGCCCCGCGGCCATGGCCGATTACATTGCGGATCGCATGGGCAAGCAGGTGCGTGTTCCGAGCCTTGATTCATTCGGATACAGCATGGTCGGCGGCCGTGTATTGCCGGATACAGACGGGCCGGCAGCCCAGTTCGTGTTCACCGACGAGCAGGGCCAGAAACTGTCACTCTATGTCCGCAGCGAACAGGCCAACGGGGTAGATATCACCTATGCGTTGGCAGACGATCTGTCGATGTTCTACTGGAATGATTCCGATCGTTCCTATGCACTGGTCGCGCGTATTGACGACGAACCAGGCCGGGAAGCCTTGCTGACCGCTGCGAAAGCCGTCCACCGGCAACTCAGCCAGTAGCGCATTGCAGACCCGGGTCTTTCCGGGTCTTCCTGCGACTGTCCCATTTTTCAACAGATCGTCATGGCTTGATCCGTTCAGCCTCTTTACAGAGCTGTCCGTTCGCAGCATACAGAGGCCCGCGAACATCCCAGCCAACGCCGAAGCCATCGGGACCGGCTGACTCACATTGATAATCATCGAATTAAAGAGGCGAAAATGATCGATCTCATGTCCATTGCGCGAACCGAAGCGGACGGCGGCGACCTGTTCGGAACCCTGCAGGGGCTTTATGAGCCGACCGATGTGCGCCCCGAAGGTTTTCCCGATGCGGTGGTCTGGCAGGGTGGCAACTTCGACACCGGTGTGAACCCGGTGGGTCACTCGATGACCGATGCCTATGCGCTACTCGGCACGATTGCCGCCATCGATATTCTTGGCCTGCCGTTCTATGCGGTGCCGATGTGGTCCCAGTATCGCCATGACACGAAGCTCGAATGCCTGGGCTGGTTTGGCAATCTGCCGGCCACCTCGATCAAATGGTCGACGGCCGGAGATGCCTACGTGAATGACGGTGACGGCTCAAAAGTCGTCGTCATGGGCAAGTCCGGCAATGCCCCGCTGCGCACCCAGGCCGGCGTGTTTTGCAACGTGCGGCCCTACGGACCTATTACGGTCGTGCGCTGCATGCCGTGCCTGCCATATTCCCAGAACCGGCCGTTGTTCAACGTCGACCCCGATACGGGCCTCGTGCATTCCGAGATGAACTCGCCGGGTGTGCAGATGGCCTATGCCAACCGTTTGTTCCTGCAGATGGTTCACGAAAGCGGGAAGCTTGGCCGTGTCGCGATGAAGCCGACACAGGCCATGGAAGACGGAATCAATGCAGGCCTGCACGCCTGGTTGCTGAAGGGCACGAAGTTCGAAGTCGGGCGTAAATATGCCGTCGATCCTTATGAAGAGCATAAGGAGAATATCGACCGGATCGTTGCCCTGCTTCCCGACGACTTTAAGGACGGCATGGAGAATTGGGGCGGTCGGATCGAGCAGCATATTGCCGACACGAATTACGGTCTGCTGCTGTGGGATCTGATCGAACAGCGCGATTGTATCGTTCTGGCGACGGATCTCGATGGTGATCGCCTGACCGATCTACTGGCCGATGTCTCGGACCCCCTGCGCGCCTACAGCAAGCGCGTCGCCGAGAAGCTCGGACAGGATGTTGATAGTGGCGCGCTTTGGAGCGACATGGGCTACACGACCGGTAACGGTCGTGACATGACATCGGTCATGCACCGCATGTCCGGCCCGCCGATCCACGAACAGACGTTGGGTTCTGCTGATGCGATGCTGCTGCGCCTCCTGGATGGTGATGAATGGGTCGGTGGTACGAAGCAGCCTTACGATCCGCGCATTCATTTCGTGCTGATCCGCGATGCTTACATCGATGCCAACCCCGGCAACGACGCATTGAAGGCCTGGCTAGATGATGTGCTGGTGAAGTTCGATGAAGTTTATGCCGGTGACCGGCCGGGCTTCCTCGACGGTTATGCGAAACTGAAGGAAGCCATTGCACCCTGGGGCGCCTGAACTTCCGAACCTGTGCCCGGCCTTAAGGTGATGAGGTCAAGCTGGCAGTTTCACAGTGGAAACCGGGGTGCCGTTACAGACGCCCCGTTTCTATATGCGTCTCGCCTTTGGATTGTCTTTCGAGTGCCGTCAGGGCATCGGCGGGGTTTGCAGCGAAATGAATCAGACCGGCGTTTTCGGGTCGCGCATAGCCCGCCTTCACCAGATCATCGATCAATCCCCGCAGATGGGCCCAGTGGCCGTCCGGGTTGATCACAACGATCGGTTTGTCGTGCAGACCCAGTTGTCTCCAGGTCATGATCTCGAACAATTCCTCTAGCGTGCCGAGCCCGCCCGGCAGGATGATGAACGCATCGGACAATTCGGCCATGCGCGCCTTTCGCTCGTGCATGTTGGCTACGACCTCAAGATTCGTGACGTCGAGGTGACCATGTTCGCGCTGCATCAGGAAATCGGGAATGACACCTGTCACGGTGCCGCCGGCATCGAGGACGGCATTGGCGACGGCACCCATGACACCGACGCGACCGCCGCCATAGACCAGTTGAATCTCCTGATCGACCATTCGCCGGCCGAGATCCCGCGCGAGGTCGCGGTGCGTGGCGGGCCCGTTGTCGGACGATCCGCAATAAACGCATATCGATTTGACTGGATATTTGTTGGTCACTGTCGAACGATCCTGTCGGCTGTCGTTTGCGTTGAATCAGGTGCCGTAATACGTTGTTCATATAACAGGAATCTTGCAGGACAGGGCCCTTGAACCGTTCACTTCTCTTCGGCGGAATTGGTGTGGTTGCGTTGGCAATTATTGTCGGCGCGTGGCTCTTTTTCCGCGCCCCGGAACCGGTTGCGCCCGTGGCGGAACCTGCGGCAACCTCGGATGAGACCCCGGCCAGTGCGGTTGTGGCGGCAAGCCCCATACGCCCGGATTTCGATGTCGTGCGTGTGGACAAGGATGGCAACGTCGTGATTGCCGGTCGCGCGACGCCTGACTGTACCATCATTATTCGCGATGGCGAGACCGAAGTGGGTCGCACATCGGTGGATCGGGCCGGGGAGTGGGTTCTGGTTCCTGATGATGCACTGGGAGCCGGCGCACGCGAGCTCACGCTGGTTGCCGAATGCGAAGGGGCCGAGCCCCTGACCGCGGATCGCGTCGTAGCCCTGGTCGTGCCCGAGCGCGGCGGAAACGCCGTGCCCGAGCGTGCCGGAAACGCCCTGGCCGTGGCGGTGCCCAGCGAGGGCGAGGCAGAAGTCCTGCAGCGTCGAGCACCGGCAGCGGCAGTCGGCAAGATCGACTTTGATGAGACCGGCCGGACCACTCTTTCGGGCACAGCGGCACCGAACGCGACGGTGCGTATCTATCTCGACAACGCCCTTGTCGGCACCACCCAGGCCGACGGTGACGGTACATGGTCATTGACGCTTGATCGGGATGTCGCACCCGGAAACTACACGCTGCGGATTGACCAGGTGCATCCGGACGGGACCGTGTTGGCGCGTTCCGAATTGCCGTTCGCACGCGCCGAACCGCCCAAGGATTTGGCGCCCGGGCGTGTTGTCATTATCCAGCCGGGGGACCATCTGTGGGGCATTGCGCGACAGCGGTATGGCTCGGGCTTCCAGTTCACGCTTATTTATGAGGCGAACAAGGAGCAGATTCGTGACCCGGACCTGATCTATCCCGGTCAGGTGTTCACGATCCCGGCCGACAAATAGTTTCGCCTACGCGCTGAACAGGGCCTCCCGGCGCGCATGGCGACGGGCGACAATATTCTCTCGTAACATCAACGCGCTCGGCGTGATCACCAGGGTCAGGACCGTGGCGAAGGTCAGGCCTGCGACAATCGCGGTCGAGAGCTGGACCCACCATTGGGTAGATGGCGCGCCCTGGTTGATTTCACGGGTGACGAAATCGATGTTGATCTGAAGGACCATGGGCAAAAGGCCCAGCACCGTCGTCACCGTCGTCAACAGAACAGGCCGCAGACGCTGGGCGCCGGTCATCAGGATCGCATCGAGGGGGTCGGAGACCTGTTTTCGTAATCGATCGAATGTGTCGATGAGAACGATGTTGTTGTTCACGACAATGCCCGCAAGTGCGATCACCCCGATGCCGCTCATGACGATGCCGAAGGGCTGGCCGACGATCAGAAGGCCGAGCATCACGCCAACAGTGGACATGATGACCGCGGAGAGAATGAGGAAGGCCGAATAGAAGCTGTTGAACTGGGTGACGAGGATGATCGCCATCAGGAACAGCGCGACCGCGAATGCCTTTTGCAGGAATGCCTGAGCGGCCTTTTGTTCCTCGTCTTCGCCGCGAAATTCCACTTCGACGCGCGGGTCTATGCCGGCTGTGGGCAGCCAGGCCCGGATCTGCTTGACCATGTCGTCTGCGAGGACACCGGGGAGGATGTCTGCCCGCACCGTCATCACCCGAACCGCGTCCACCCGGCTAAGCTGGCTGGTGAGCGGCTTGGCAACCCGTTCGACAAAATTGCTGATGGGGACCTGACCCTCACTCGTTTGCAGGCGGATCTCGTCGAGCTGGTCGATTGTGCGGTCCTTGTATGGGTATCGCGCCACGATATCGATTTCGTCGTCGCTGTCATCCGGCCGGTAGTCGGTGATTTTCATGCCGTTGGTGACGAATTTAACCGCGTTGCCGACCATGGTGACATCGGCCCCGAATTTGGCTGCCTCGGCACGATCGACATTGATCTCCCACTCGATACCGGGCAGGGGACGGCTGTCCTCAACATCCTTCAGGCCGTCCAGCGTGTCGACGAACTCGCGTACCTTGGCCACTTCGTTTTCGAGCAAGTCGGGATTGCGCGAACTCAGCTGCACCTGTACCGGTTTGCCCACCGGCGGACCGGTTTCCTGTTTGCGCGTTTCAACAAGAATGCCGGCCAGGTCGCTCGACCGCGCAATGATGTCTGCCAGGATGACGTCTGCGGGACGGCGCTGGTCCCAGTCCGCGAACTCGACGCTGATGGTGCCGATAACGTCCTCGGCGACATCTTCCTGTTGCTGGTCGGGATTGCCGGACAGGGAGTAGACCGAATCAAACTCGCCGCGCTCGTCCTGGAGTTCGAGGATACGATCCTCGACTTCGCCGACGAGAGATGCCTTTTCCGCCACTGAGAGGTTGCCGCGGGCGTGAATCTGGACGGCAGCCTGTTCGGGTTCGACATTGGGGAAGAACTCGACGCCCTTGCCCAGTGCACCATACAGGACCCAGGATCCGATCAGGGTTGCGAAGGCCAGTGACAGGATAATGGCCGGGCGCTTGAGTGCACCGCGCAGGATGCCGACATAGACAGCGGTGATGCCGGTAAGAGACGCCAGGTCGACGCCGTCGTTTTCACTCCCGCCGTGTTTCTTGACGGCGCCGGTTGGCGCCATGGGACGGGCCAAGCCGCGCTCGACAATGGCGGCCAGTCGACGACCGAGCCAGCCGCTGGCGAAGGCACCGCCGGCGCCGAACAACAATACCGCCAGCAATCGCGCGGCAGCTTCGGTGTTGTTGCTGAAGATCGTGGCAAAGATCGCGCTGCCGATTGCGCTTCCGACAATCGCCCCCAGTACGGTTGCGCCGATCAGGATGAAGTATCGCGAGACCGTTGCAAAATTGGCACCCAGCACGGGGACAAACAGCAAAGCCATTGCCAATGACGCTGTCAACGTGGCGACGAGGGTGATGGGCAGGAACTTCATGAACTCGCCCACAATGCCAGGCCAGAACAGCAGCGGCGCGAAGGCGGCCAGGGTCGTTGCGGTGGAGGCGATGATCGGCCATGCCATGCGCTTGGCCGCCATACCGTAGGCCTGTTCGGGGCGCTCGCCTTCGCGCATTTTCCGGTCGGCATATTCGGTTACGACAATTGCCCCATCCACCAGCATTCCGACCGCCAGGATGAGCGAGAACAGGACGACGATGTTCACGGTGAGGCCAAGCGCGTTGATGACCAGGATTGCCATCAGAAACGAGCCCGGAATTGCGATCGCGACGAGGATACCCGAGCGCAAGCCAAGCGCGCCGACGACCGCAATCATCACCAGGAGAACCGCGCTCAGTACGTTGTTCTGGAGATCGCTCAACATGGTGCGTACCTGCACCGACTTGTCTTGAGAGAAGTTGATCGTGACCGATTCAGGCCATTCGGTGCTTTCGGCCAGGACGATGTCGCGGACCTGCTCGATGGTTTCGATGATGTTCGAGCCGGTCCGCTTGGATATCTCCAGAGAAATGGCGGGTTGGCCGTTCACCCGTGCGACCGTATCGCGGTCGCGGAATGTCCGGCGCACGGAGGTCAGATCGCGGAACGTCACCTTGGCATTGTCGTTAACTTTCACCGGTAAATTCAGAATGTCATTCACATTCTCGATCAGCCCGGGGACCTTGATCGCGAACCGGCCCTGGCCGGTGTCGATTGCGCCGGCGGCGACGAGTTGGTTCGAGCGAGACAGGAGTTCCAGCAAGGCGGCCGGATCGACGTTGTAGCTTTCGAGAAGCTGAGGTTGGACCACGATCTCGACCAGCTCGTCGCGATCGCCGCCGATCGTCGCCTCGAGGACTTCGGGGATAGCCTCGACCGAATCCTGAAGGTCACGCGCCAGGCGCATCAGCGTGCGTTCGGGCACGTCGCCCGAGAGGGTTACGACGAGCACCGGAAACAGGCTCAGGTTAACCTCGTTGACGGTGGGCTCGTCGGTGTCGTCGGGCAGGTCGGGGCGAACGAGATCGACTTTCTCACGCACATCGTCAATCGCTGTGTCTGCGTTGAACCCGGCCTCGAATTCGAGCACCACATTGCCGCCGCCGAGATAGGACGTGGCGCGCAGTTCCTTGATGCCCTCGATCGAGCGCATCTCCGCCTCCATCGGGCGGACGAGAAGACGTTCGGAATCTTCCGGTGAAATCCCCTCATGATGCATCGACACATAGATAATCGGGATGTTGACGTCGGGTTCGGCTTCCTTGGGGATTGCGACAAAGGAAAACGCGCCGGCAACGAGCAGGAGGACCAGAGTGGCCAGGACCGTGCGTGACCGGTTGAGGCCGGCATCGATCAGGCTCATGTGTTGTCGGCTCCGACAATCCGCGGATTGCCCGCGACTGGCTCGACGCGTTCGCCATCAAGGACGAATTCCTGGCCGACCGTTATCAGGCGGATCTTCCGAGGCAGGCCGCCGAGCCAGATGCCATCCGGCTCGTCGGCGATAATTTCGACGGGCCGGAATGCCACGATATTCTCGGGCGTGACGACTTTGACGCCCACGACACCATCATCGTTGAGGGTGAGCGTCGACGGCGTCACGAAATGCGCGTCGGCCTCGCTGACGGGGATTTCCAGTTCGGCGGTCAGGCCGTCGCGGATGGAAACATCGGCGTTGGGGATTTCCAGCTCGACGCGGTAGGTGCGGGTGGCCGGGTCCGCGACCGGCCCGACGAAGCGAATAATGCCGTCGCGTTCCGTCCCGTCGATCAGCCGGATCATACCGGGCATGCCTTCGTGCAGGTGGTTCACTTGGCGTTCGCTGACATTGCCGACCACGAGGATCGGGTCGAGATCGACCAGTGTCGCCGCGATGTCGCCAACCTGTACATAGTCGCCCAGTTCGATATGGCCGGCATTGATCATGCCGGTGAACGGCGCACGGAATGTCGTGCGAGCGATGTCAATTTCCATCTGCTCAACGACAGCGCGCGCGCTGTCCAGACGGGCTTGTGCGGCGGCTTCCTCGGTCTCGGAGCGAAAACCTTTTTCCCTGAGCGACTGAGCGGCCTTGAATTCGATTTCGCGTTGGCGGAGCGATGCCTCTGCTTCGGCAAGCTTTGCCGGTCGATCGTCGAGGCGCAGGCGTGCGATCGGAGAGCCTTGCTCGACATTGTCCCCGCGCTGGCGCCGCAATTCACGGACCTGCCCGTAGGTCTCGGCGCGTACTTGTACCTTGCGAGAGGCCTCGGTCCGGCCCGTAACGTCGACGCGTTCGACGCGCATGACGGCTTCGAGGTCGGCCACACGGACCTGCATCGGCGCCTTGGTGTTTTCTTCGCTCGGCGAGGAGGCGATGTCCGCGTCGTTGACCGCGGTGGCGTCGTCGCTGCCGAACTGGCCCGACGCGATCCAGCCGACGCCGATAACGGCGAGGATGAGGGCGGTGATGATGGATTTGCGCATCAATATGTTCCCGGATTATTCCGCAACGGCGCGTGAGGGGGCCAATGCGGCGGCGACAAGTTGGTGGCGATTGTCTTCGATATAGCTCGCCATGGCGCGTTGGACGGTCGCGGCAAACCCGTTGACGAATTCTTCACCGACACTTTCGAAGCCGCCCGCTGCGCGGGCCTCCAGCCGGGCGAGACTGGCCTGAATTTCTTCCATGCGCGCATCGATCATGGAGTTGATGATCGAGGGCGGCAAAATGTCGGCAAACAGCATGCGAAAGAGGAAGTCGGACCGGACCCGGTCGGAATCTGTTGGATCTTGCAAGGCATTGAGCAATGCGAGGCGGCCGTCGGACGTCAGCCGGTATATCTTCTTGTCGGGACGGCCTTCCTGGGCGAGTTCGGTCACCGATACCAGGCCATCATCGCGCAAACGGGACAGGGCGGGATAGATCGAGCTGAATCCGATGTCCTGGATGTGGCCAAAAGGCCCTTCCTCCACGGATTTGCGGATTTCGTAGCCCGAAGCCTCGCCCTGGCTCAACACGGCCAAACAAACAGTCTTTGCGTCCATTGCAACTCTCGGATTGTCACTTATGCCGGGCGGGACAATCTCATATGATATGCGTCAGGACAATATATATCATATTGTAATAATACGAATTGATGATGTCTTCTTCCCGTCGGACTTGTCGCCCGGGGACACCCGTTCTCCGTGGCGGGAAGCGGGCGTCTAGGTCAGATACTTGTTGAACCAGTCGATCGTGCGCGACCACGCCAGTTCGGCATTCTGTTCGTCGTAGCGCGGGGTCGAATCATTGTGAAAGCCATGGTTGGCGCCCGCATAAATATGGCCTTCAAAGGTCTTGCCCTGAGCTTTCAGGGCCGCCTCGTACGCGGGCCAGCCCGCATTGATCCGTTTGTCGAGTTCGCCAAAGTGGAGCAGAAGCGGGGCCTGGATTTTCGCCACGTCCTCGGTCTTTGCCGGGCGGCCGTAAAACGGCACCGACGCGTTGAGTTCCGGATAGGCGACCGCCAGCGCATTGCATACGCCGCCGCCATAACAGAAGCCCACACAACCTACCTTGCCAGTCGAATCATCCCGTGCGGCCAGATGTTCGTAGCCGGCGAAGAAGTCATTCATCAGCTTGACCCGGTCGACCGTCTTCTGGAGCGCCTTGCCCTCCGCGTCGTTACCGGGATAGCCGCCGACCGAAGTCAGGCCATCGGGCGCGAGCGCCATGAAACCGGCCTTTGCGACGCGGCGTGCCACATCTTCGATGTAGGGGTTGAGGCCGCGATTTTCGTGAATGACCAGCACGGCAGGGAGTTTTCCGCTCGCCTTGCTCGGCCGCACCACATAGCCGCGGACATCGCCGTTGCCGTTGGGCGAATCGTAGTTTTCGTACGTGGCGGTGATATCCGGATCGTTGAAGGACACCTGTTCGGCCAGTGCATAGTCGGGCTTGAGCATATTGAACAGGCCCAGTGCGGTAACGCCTCCGGCAGTTTTCCTGTTGGTCGTTTGTCACTTCAAATTCTAATTCGTTCAGCGGATTGGAGAATTGGGCGTGCCGGTCATGCGGTGGACGACTGTTTTTTCAACATCGACCAGATTTCGAACAGTTGGTTTATAATTTGTTTGCCAATCATCCGACTCATACACTGCTTTATAGAGATCTTCGCGATGCGCTTCATCATCGAACCTCCGAATCCAGATATGTAGATTGTCGTCTTCTTCGCCTCGAAACATCGCCGGGATCACCATACCCTTACCAATCATAAATGGGGCCACACGCGTTTCCATAAACTCTATCCATTCATCCATTTTTCCGGGATAGACTTGGTATTGGCGAATTTCAAAAAGAGACATAAAAACAACTTTCTTGTTCAGAACGGCGTGAAACCGCCGTCAATGCTATAAATGCTGCCGTTGATGAATTTGGCATCATCTCGGCACAGGAATGCAGTCAGCGCTGCGACTTCGCTCGTATCGCCGTACCGGCCCGCGGGAATGGCCTCGATAACTTTTTTGCGTGCTTCGAGAGGGTCACCATCTGATGCATCCGCTTCGACCGCTGCCAACATGTCAGTGTCGATTTGACCGGGAACAATCACATTTATCCTGATACCTTCGCTAGAGTGCGCCTTTGCACCAACTCGTGTCAGGCCGATAACCGCATGCTTGCTCGCACAGTAGACCGGCATCGTCGCTCTGCCACCCTGTACACCTGCCGCTGATGAGACATTGATGATTGAACCGCCACCATTTCGACGCATGGCTGGAATCGTGTACTTCATCATTAAGAACGTTCCAGTCACATTAATCGACATCACGTTCTCGAAATTTTCAAGCGTTTGATCTTCGATCAGATTGCTTTCGCCAACGATGCCCGCACCGTTAAACAATATGTCCAAACGCCCAAATTCACCTTCAGTCCAATCAACGAGCGCGCGAGCTTCGCTTTCTATCGACACATCTGACTTTCGTGCGATCACTTTGTCACTAAGCGCATCCAGCTCATTTAACCGTTTTTGATTTCTTCCTGAAGCAACCACCGTTGCTCCATCTTCGACAAGACGCTTAACGGCGGCAACACCAATCCCGCCGGTAGCACCCGCGACGATAGCAACTTTCCCAGATAGAATTCCCGACATTGTTCCCCTTAATGCTGCTGTCTTCAGACAACAGCCGCTTCGTGGGAAGTTTCAAGATATCCCTGATCGCCATGGTCTTCTTCTGCAAACTTGCGCACTTTGAAATCACTTCCCCAATCCTGCATCGCAGCAATAATCGGCTGAAGTGATCTTCCATATTCGGTCACCTCATACTCCACGCGCGGCGGAACTTCGGCATGCACATGCCTGGAGATAATACCATCGGCTTCAAGTTCACGTAGCTGCAAGGTGATCATTCTTTCAGTCGCGTTAGGAGCCAACCGGCAAAGTTCACCGAACCGCTTACGCCCTGAAAGCAAACGACAAATCAAGATGGGCTTCCAACGGCCACCTATCACGGAGAGTGTTGCTTCCACATCGCAACCAGTCTTCCAATTGTACTTCCGCGCCATGGGTTTTTCCTAGAATTCCAATACTTACAAAAACGTAGGTACTTGCCATAAACTCTGTAGCCTCCCAAACTGAGGAAATCAAGCCATCTGGGAGCTAAACATGAAAGCCTTGGGATACTCTGAGCAAGGGCCCGTTACAGCCGCTGGTTCTGTTGTCGAATTTGAAGCCACTGATCCACAACCAGGTCCAAAAGATCTACTGGTTGAAGTGCGTGGTGTGTCAGTCAATCCGGTTGATTTTAAAGTACGTGCCAATCGCCCACCGCCGGAGGGAGATCCCCGAATCTTGGGATGGGATGCGGCCGGTATCGTCAAAGCCGTTGGATCTGATGTGTCGCTGTTCAAGGTAGGCGATGAGGTTATGTATGCTGGCGAATTTACCAGAGACGGTTCCAACGCTGAACTTCAGTGCGTCGATGAACGACTGGCCGGGAGAAAGCCGTCTTCATTGGATTTCGCAGAAGCTGCAGCACTTCCACTCACGGGCATTACTGCCTGGGAGATGTTGTTCGAAAGCCTTCGGGTTGATGAGAACGGTGGAGAAGGCGAAGCGCTGTTGATCATCGGTGGCGCAGGAGGAGTTGGCTCAATTTTGATCCAACTCGCAAAGCAGCTGACAAATCTGACAGTTGTCGCGACCGCATCTCGTTCAGACACCAGTGAATGGGTGAAGAAGATGGGCGCTGACCACGTTGTGAACCACCGCAACAATCTTGCGGAGGAAATGTCGGGGCTCGGGATTGCGCCGAAATATGTCGCTGCGCTGACCAATACTGATGATCACTTTGACGCAATCATTGAGATGATCAAGCCGCGAGGTCACATCGCAATGATCGACGATCCGCAAAATGTTGGAATCGGTCCTTTGAAGATGAAAGCCTTGACCTTCAGTTGGGAATTCATGTTCGCCCGTTCTCTGCACAAGGCGGACGATATGATAGCGCAACATAAATTGCTCAATCGGATTGCCGATTTGGTGGATGCGGGCAAAGTCATCTCTACAGCCAACATGAACAACGGCCCGCTGAATGCTGACAATTTGCGCGCTGCTTTGAAACATCAAACCAGCGGCAGCGCAATTGGCAAGACGGTTCTCGGCGGGTTTGGGACATAGCTGATCGGAGGATTTGCTGAAGGAACCTTGGTTATGTTGCTACCTAAAGAAGATCGGGAATATATTTCATCGGCATTCGATGACATCAGTTTTGATCTTTGCACCCGTCGCAAAGATGTTTTGATGATGAGTGCGGACCTTGCTCACTACGTAGATCTGTACAAGGTGACCAAGGATCTTCCTGATCAATATGTAGAAGTCGGCATGGCCGAACAAAACCTCGTGGGGGTTGCCGCCGGTCTGGCTAAGGCGGGTTACGTTCCCGTAACCAGCACCTTCGGCAGCTATGCTTCCCGAAGGTGTTTTGACCAGATGGTAATCTGCATGGGCACCAGCAAGAACACTGGGATCTGCATGGCATTCACGCCCGGTATCACCAGCCCTGCACCAATTCACCATCAGGGCACTGAAGATCTTGGCATGTTGCGGGCCGTTCCGCACGCCACAGTGATTGATCCCATGGATGTGACCGATCTTGCGCAAGCATTGGATGTTGCTTGCGACACTCCCGGGCTCGTCTATATGCGGGGCCATCGTGGCACCACTCCAAGAATGCTCGATCCCAGTGCTTTCAAGTTTGAGTTAGGCAAAACCTATCCATTGAGAACCGGGAGCGGGGTCGGCGTGATAGCCTGCGGACATGCCACGCAATGGGCGGTTGAAGCCACAGATATACTGGTGGACGAGGGCTTTGATCATTCTCTCTTGCACGTGCCCACAATCAAGCCGGTCAATGAACAGGAAATTGTCGATTACTGCTTCGCCCATGATCAGATCGTTACCATCGAGAATCATCAGATTTCAACCGGCTTAGGCGGACTCGTTAGCGAAATCATTTCAAAAGTTGGACGTGGTCCGCGCATTACCCGCATTGGTGTCCCTGACAGCTGGGCCCCCGGCGGATCAGTAGGACACATACGCAAGCATTTTGGTTTTGATCCTGAAGCTCTTGCAAAGCGAATTCGGGAGGTGATGCAATGAGCAGCAACCCAGTAAAGCGCTTGAAAACACTTGAACTCTGGGCAGCAAAAATCCGCCGCAACGTTGTCGATATTTGCATGCAGCGCGGCGGATATGCCGGACAGGGCGTCGCCTTAGCCGATGTAGGCGCCTGCATTTTCTTCGATGAAATGCGCGATGACGGCAAGGGTTGGTACCACGACCGTTTTATCAATTCGAATGGCCACGACACGATTATCAATTTTGCCGCCATGGCAGAAATGGGCATCTACACAATGGAAGAATTGCGCACCATGGGTGCAGACGGCTCTCCCATTGATCAAAGCCCAATTGAAGGGGCTCGTGGATTCGAAATCACATCCGGCTCTTTAGGAACCGGCGTTTCGCAGGCAGCGGGGATCGCTCTGGGAGAGCGAAAAAAGGGGTCCGATAAACGCATTATCTGTCTCTTGTCAGATGGCGAACTTCATGAAGGAAGCGTGTGGGAAGCATTCATGTTTGCTGCGCACTACAAGCTGTCGAATTTTGTTGTGATCATCGACAACAATGACCTTGGTGCTACGGGAAAGACGTCTGAAGTGATGGCCGTCGAGCCGGTCAAGGAAAAGATGGAAGCGTTTGGTTTCCATGCACGTCAGATCAATGGCAACAGCATTCCAGAAGTGTTGGACGCGTTTGAGGAAGCGCGGACAGTCCATGACAAACCCTATGCGATGATTGCCGACACAAAAATCTTCGCAGGTATCAGCGTCTATCAAGACGCTATCCCGTTCGCTCATTTCGTTGGTGCAAACGGACGATGGGATACCGGATACCTAGAGTGGGAGCCCGGTTGGGCAGAAATTCTCGCCAATATTGAAAGGCTCGAAGGCGAGTTGGCGGCGCTTAACTAAAGCAGCCCCCTTATCAGAGCCGACATCGAAGCAAACGGGCCAATATTCGTTTGTTAAACACGGAGGAAAAAAGGATGAAGTTGACCAAATGGGCAAAGAGCTTGGGGTTGGCAGTTGCCGCCACAGCTATAACCGCATCAATGGCTTGGGCCAAAATGGAGATCAAAGTTGGTAGTTTTGAGCCTGAGGGCCACTACCTCGTTCAGCACGTCTACATTCCTTATCTTAAGGAAATAGAGAAAAGAACCAATGGAGAGCTGACGTTCAAATGGTTCCATGGTGGTACGCTTGTGAAGGCTCCACAAACAGTTGACGGACTTAAATCGGGTCTGGTTGATCTGGTTGTTACAACCGGCATATTCACTCAGGAAAGTCAGTTTCCCGCAACACATGTCATGACGCTACCGTTTCAATTCGATAGCACAGTGGAAGCCAACCACGTCTTCCAGAAGCTCTATAACACCGTGCCTGAAGTGCAGAAAGAGTTTGAGGGCCTGGTGCCGCTCGGCTTCCACGTCTCTGACTTCTTCAACCTGCACATCCACAAGGATGTCAAACCGGTCAAATCGCTGGCCGACTTGAAAGGCTTGGAAATCGGCGGATTCTCCAAATCGGCTGTGACTTACAGCGAGATGTTGGGTGCAACGCCGCGCAACTTGCCGCTGTCCGATATCTACGTCACGTTCCAGCGCAAGGCTATTGATGGCGTGTGGTTCCCGACTGCGCCAATGATCAAATGGAAAATGACGGACTTCGCCTCCAACCACTCGATGGTGAGTGGCCCCTTCATCATGATCCCCATGACGATGAGTCAACAGACGTGGGACAAGCTGACACCGGAGCAGCAGAAGATTTTCCGCTCCATGGAAAACGAACTGACCAACTTCACCGGTGCAATTGTCGACAATCGGCGCAACTCCACCCTGAAAAAGGTGAAGGATCGCGGCGACAACATCATCACGTTCGACAGCGCAGCTAAGGCCGAATGGGTCGCGGCTACGAAGCCAGCCTATGACAAATGGCTAAAAACGATGGCCGATAAGGGCATCGACGGGCAGGCCATCCTAGACAAGGTGAAGGGTTACACCGCCGAGTTCAAGGGTATGAACTACACAGCTGCCGAGTGGTGGGGCAACGACTGGCAGGAGTAGTCCTCCCGAAGCGGCTGGGCTGCTCTATAGCCCGGCCGTTTTCCTTTCAACAAAATTCTTCCGTTGAGGATGCTCCTTGACCAAATGCTTCTGGCTCAATGCTGCGGGAAACTTCAATGGGAATGCGTAGGGAGGCACATCCATGACGCAGGACACGGCAGCTAACGGCAATCCCGTAGGACATCAAGGCAGGTTGGATGAGAGTACAAATTCAGATCCGTTACCCAACGATATTTTCGCTCAGATCGGCCGCGCCATTCACTACGTATTGGCGCCGGTGGCGCAGGTCCTTTGCTACTGCGCCGCTTTAGTGACGCTGCTCATGTCGATTTTCATGGTGGTCGACCTGATCAGTCGCCTTGTGTTCAACAGCCCTTTGTCCGGGATGATTGAGTTGCAAACGTTCATGCTCGTATTCATGGCGTTTTTCAGTATCGCATATACGATGCTCACCAACCAACATGTGGCGGTGGACTTGATAACCTCCGTGCTTTCGCCCGCCGTGAACAGCTTTCTGCAAAGCGTTTTCGCCATCTGGGGTCTGTTTCTCTTCGGCTCGATGGGATGGCTGAGCTCAAACCGGGCAGTGGAAGCCTTCGGAAAGGGTGAATTTTCCGATATTATCCAAATGCCCTATTGGCTGCTCTATGGCGTGGCGGCGATTGGCACGTTCCTGCTTGCTGTGGCTAATTTTGCTGCTCTGTTCGGACACCTGTCGGGTCTGTTTCAGCACTTTAAGAGAAGCGGAAACTTCGTTGTAATCGTGGCGACCATAATCGTTGTCGCATTGGTCGGCATTTTCTCTGCCGAAATTTTAAAAGCTGTCTTCGGAACACTCAGTTCAACCACGGTCGGGTTGCTCTATACGGCCTTTCTTATGGTGATTTTGCTGCTGGGCTTTCCAGTCGGCTTTTCCATGGCCTTTGCCGGGCTGACCGGCCTGATGTTTCTCATCGGCCCGGAAGTTGCGTTCAACGTCTCAAAAATCAACACTTACGATTCAGTCGCCCACTATTTCTTCACGGTGATCCCCTTCTTCCTGTTGATGGGGTTCCTCATTCTGCACGCGGGAATCGGGGCGAAACTCTATAGTGCCGGAATAAAAGTCTTCGGCCGCTTGCCGGGTGGCTTGGCCATCGGCACGGTTGCCGGCTGCGGAGGCTTTGCGGCGATCTGCGGAGAGAGCGTAGCAGCCGCCGCAACCATGGGGTCGGTTTCCATTCCCGAGATGAAGAAATACGATTACGACGATTCTCTCGCTACAGGATCCGTCGCGGCGGGCGGCACACTTGGCATTCTCATCCCGCCGAGCATCGGCTTCGTCGTCTATGGCATCATCACCGAGCAATCGATCGGCAAAATGTTCATGGCCGGTATAATTCCCGGCATCATTTTGACGATTGGCTTTTGCATCGCCGTTTACATCCAGTGCCTCATTAATCCGGCGCTAGGACCAAAATCTGAGAAGTTCACCCCGCGCCAGATTGCTCGTTCGATCTTCGACATCTGGCCTGTCGGTGCCTTGTTTGCTGCCGTGATTGGCGGCATCTATTCGGGCATCCTAACGCCCACAGAAGCGGGCGGCATCGGCGCCAGCGGCGCGCTTTTGATCGCCCTCTTCGCACCCGGTTTTAACCGTTACAAATTATTCGACGCGCTTCTGGACGCCACCACAACTAGCGCGATGATTTTCACCATCCTCATCGGCGTTGGTCTGTTGGGCTACTTCGTCACACTGACCGATATTCCTCGCGAGTTCGCAAACTTCCTTGGGCAACTCGACGTTTCCCGGTACGTGATCTTCGTGCTGATTCTGTTACTTTATCTGCTGCTCGGCATGGTGATGAACATCATTCCGATGATGATGCTGACCCTGCCCATCCTTTTCCCAACCATCGTGGGCCTAGGCTTCGATCCGATTTGGTTCGGGGTCATCATGGTCATCATGATGGAAATGGGTCAAATAACGCCGCCCATCGGAATCAATGTCTTCGTTATCCACGGTGTCGCCAAGAAATATGATGTCAAAATGGGTACTATCTATCGTGGCATAATACCGTTCGTTATTGTCGAAGTCTTGGTGATAATCTTGCTGACGGTCTTTCCCGAAATAACCCTGTGGCTTCCTAATTCAATGGATGTGTTGGCTCCCCTTGAATGATTGAGTCGTATTTTATTTCTTCGGATCAACCAGTTAGAGACAACGTCAATTTTGTCATCAAACTGAGCCCTGATACCAGCATTAAGAGAATAAGAGTTTTCCGAAACATTCGATCATCAACGACCTTGAAAAGCTTTATTCCAATTATTGTGCCGAGCAGGGCAGCCGGCGTTGCATATAACATAAGACCAAAAGTGTGCCAGGAATATCCACCGTGATACGCAGCGCCCATTGCAGCAATGATAAGAATTATGGAATTGAACGGCTGTAGAATACCGCGAATTTTGCCCTTTTCCCAATCGCGTAGAGAAAGCCACATGGTCGGTAATGCGCCACTTAATCCCGCCATGCCTCCTAGTATTCCTCCCAAAAATCCGATCAAACGATCTACAAAAGGAAGCTCAAATTTCATACTAGGAAGTGAAGACCGAAATCCGAAATATAGTCCATAGCTAAGCAATAAAACCGCCACTAAGAAGGTCATCACTTGGGCGCTTGCAACCAACAGAAGCAGTGTTCCAATTGGAATGCCGACTATTGCTGGTATCAGAAACCGGAGCAATAACTTTGGTTGTATGTCTTCCCAAACGAGTCGCAGACCAGGAATTCCACTCACGATCGCCAAAGCAAGAGATATGCTGACTGCTTGGATCGGACTCATTATTTGAAGCCAGAACCCAAGCGTAAATAGTGCTGTACCGAAATCCTGCGAGTCCGTTGACAAATGCGCCAAAGAAAGCTCCGGCGCTCAGGATTGCAATGAACTCCAGTGTCAAATCGTTCTCAATTTCTACTAGGCCGGTATGGAATGGAGGAGAGATAACAAATTCGATGGCCCATATTCAGTTTGAGTTCAATCTTTTAAAAAAAGAAAGGCAGGCTTCGATTTTCGGTACTTAGCTGGCTCAAGTTTTATGATCAGCCAAATCGTGGGTCCGTTTACAACAGCGATCCCATATTGCGTGGTCCTGTTTGCGACAAGAGATGAATGACCAGGAAGGGCTCGGTGCTGCCGTTGATCATATGCCAAACATCAGGTACACCATTGGTAAGAACGGCCCATACCGGACCTTGGAGTATTGTCAGATTTTGATGTTCATTCACCGAAGCAGCCATCTAAAAATCTGCGTTTAAAAAAGCATCAATGACCGAGGAGGGGACCCTCTACCGTTTTGGAGTTTAAAAATTGTTCAACGAACGACACGCCATCCAGGACGATCTCTGGGCGAATTCGGCATGGAACCCTGCCTCGCCATTAAGGCTATATCGCAAATAGCTCGGTGTTTACTAATGTTAGAACCAACTGGAGCGGAAGATTGCTGCAACGAATTTCCGTAAATTTTTGTGGTCATTGCAAATCCCAAAGTTAAATTTATTCAATGCGCAACAAGACGCCCAACCAATCTGGAATACACATCGGATAAGTCACCTGCATTAAAAAGCGTAGGGAACGAAATGCCGATCAGGTCAGAGTTTGTTGCAACCAATGCTCTCGCATTGTTGTTTGGGAAATAGTTTAGCCGCCTGGCAATCTGCTTTATGGCTTCGCGATTTGCTTCAGAAACACCTTCCACATCCCTCAAGGCACGAGATACAGTCATCGAACTGACGCCGGCCGCATCTGCAATGTCCTGCAGGCAAACGGGTGAGTTTCTTCGTTCCAGATGATCCAAGTGGCATAGGCTTTCGTCAAAATTCAGCAAGTCCAACACTAACACCTATTTTACGTTAGCGCTAACGTAGTCTTGTTAGGTCGCCGCTTTCTCAACCTTTGATTCTCGATATATCCTGATCACCGCAACAATGTGAGTTGGGATCAATCGAAGAATGCCGACAATTCGATTAGAGAACTTGGTGAAGCGTTACGGTCAGGTGGAGGTTCTTCACGGGATAGATCTGTCCATGGAGAACGAAGAATTCACGGTATTGGTCGGACCGTCAGGCTGCGGAAAATCGACAACCTTGCGCATGATCGCCGGCCTCGAATCTGTTTCCGAAGGTGAAATTTACATCAACGAAAAACCCGTCAGCCATCTGGAACCGAAGGAACGGGATCTGGCGATGGTATTTCAGGACTACGCTCTATACCCGCACATGAATGTTGCCCGAAACATGTCTTTTGCGCTTCGTCTGGAGAAACGGCCGAAGGCTGAAATTGACAAAAAGGTAGGGGCTGTTGCCGAGATGCTTGGCCTGACTGAATACCTCACCCGTAAGCCGGGGGAATTGTCCGGTGGTCAAAGACAAAGGGTTGCTATGGGCAGAGCGTTAACGCGCGATAGCTCAACCTTCCTGTTCGACGAGCCCCTTTCTAATCTTGATGCAAAGCTGCGCGGGCAAATGCGTGCCGAACTGGCTCTTATGCGCCAGAACGTGCGTAAAAATATGATCTATGTGACTCACGACCAGATCGAAGCCATGACTTTGGCGGACAGGATTGTCGTTATGCACAATGGGGTGATCCAACAGCAAGGGACGCCTGAGCAATTGTTCAAAAAACCCGCGAACAGATTTGTTGCTGGATTTCTTGGCTCTCCACCCATGAATTTTTTAAACGCGGAAATCAAAACGATTGCGAAGTCGACTCACATCACCGGCAACGGGTTTTCTGTTAAGTTGGACGCCAAGCGAGCCAAACTGATCCAGAATCACAAATCAAAAAATGTGATCTTGGGAATTCGTCCGTCCGACTTGATTTATTCGCCGAAGGCAACCGCAGCTGCAAGCATCGATCTGAAGGTCGTCGTCTCGGAATATGTGGGTGCTCAGTCGGTTCTTGTCTGTCAGTGCGGCGACGAAAAGATGGTCGTTGAGCTGAAATCTGAAACGCCGATCGCCCTTGGTGAGACGCTCAAATTCTCGGTCAATCCAGATGCTATTCATTTGTTTGATCACCAATCCGAAATCGCAATTTTGTGATCTGATTCAGCTATAAAGGGAGGAACCACAATGCTGAAATATCTAAAACTCGCCGCAGGGTCGGTAGCCGCACTGGCTATCTCGACAACTGCCTTGCTTGCCGATCCTTACAAGGAATTCGCCGGGCAAAAATTGGTGGTGAACTTTCCAGCTCACCCACATTATAATGCAGTGATGAAAATCTTGCCGGAATTCACCAAAGAGACCGGCATTGAGGTTGAAGTTGATCAGCTTCCTTATCTGAAAATGCGCGAGCGCCAAACTCTGGAGCTGGCTCAAGAAGAAGGCGATTATGACCTTATCGCCTACGTTGTGTTCTCCAAAGCAGACTATGTGTATGCCGATCAGCTTGAGAACCTTGCCCGCTATTATATGAACCCTAAATTGGCTGATCCAAAATACGATGCCAATGATCTGATCGACGGATACGTCTACAACATTGGTTTTGCCGGTGGCGAAAAAGGATATCTGCAAGGTAAAACCGGTTCGTTATTCGGGATTCCGTACGGCTCGGAAACATCGGTTCTGGGGTATCGCAAGGACATTTTTGAAAAGCACGCTTTGAAGGTTCCAGAAACCTATGACGAACTTTTGGATGTGACTTGTCAAATTCCGAAGCTTGAACCCGGCATGGGCGGTTTGTCGTCTCGCGCCGCATCTGGCCATCATGCCAGCCACGCTTTCCTGCTACATTTGGCACCGTTGGGTGGGGGAGAAGGATTCGAACCCTCACTAGCGGAGTCAGAGTCCGCTGTCCTACCATTAGACGATCCCCCAATGGCCAACTGGGCGCGGTCTTTAGCATACCTGCGCCAGCGTGTGTAGATGAACAGCATGGCAGCTAAAAATTATGGGGCTTATATACTTAACTTGACAACCCGTTCCCGAGCCCCTATATTCCTGTCATAGAGCACAATGACGGGGACAGGGAAATGGCACAGAAAGCACCCGGCAGATCGCACCGCGAAGGCATCAGCCTGGTCGAGTTGACGGAGATGTTTCCCGATGAGGCATCGGCGGCAGCCTGGTTCGAGACGGTCCGCTGGCCGGACGGCAGGTCCTGCCCCCATTGCGGCGGGACGGAGACCGCTGCGGTTCCTAACGCCAAGCCCGCGCCCTACCGCTGCCCGGAATGCAGGTCCTATTTCAGCGTCCGCACCGGCAGCCTGCTTGCGGGGTCCCGCCTGCCCCTGCGCAAATGGGTGTTCGCGGTCTATCTCTATGTCACCAGCCTCAAGGGCGTGTCCTCGATGAAACTCCACCGCGACCTGGGCGTGACCCAGAAAACGGCATGGTTCATGCTCCACCGCCTGCGCGAGGCATGGGACCAAGGCGGCCTGGATAAACTCGCCGAAGGCTTCGAGGGACCCGTCGAGGTCGACGAGACCTACATGGGCGGGAAGCGCAAGAACATGCCGAAGTCGAAGCGCAAGGCGCTTTCAGGGCGCGGGGCCGTCGGCAAGACGCCCGTGGTCGGGGCGAAGGATCGCGGGACCGGGCGCGTGGTCGCCACGCCGGTGTCAGCGACCGACCGGGAGACCCTGCACGGGTTCGTTGCCAATACCACGGCGGCGGGTGCCAAGGTCTACACCGACGACGCCGTGGCCTATCGGGGAATGGATCGGGACCACGAGGCGGTCAACCACTCCGCCGGGGAATACGTGCGCGGCATGGCGCACACCAACGGCATCGAGTCGTTCTGGTCGATGCTCAAGCGCGGCTACCACGGCACCTATCATCAATTCAGTAGCAAGCACATGGCCCGCTACGTCAACGAGTTCGCGGGACGCCACAACGTTCGTGACGCCCACACGATTTTCCAGATGTCCGATGGCGTGGGCGCGATGGTCGGCAAGCGGCTGATGTATCGGGACCTAACCGGTAACGGCCTTTAGGATTTCCCCGACATCGCTCTTAAGTCCGCCAACGTCTTTCTTGACCTTGCCGATTTCCTTTTGCTGCTTGGCAAACTGCGCCCGCATGTTCTTGTTGGCCGTGTCGAACCGCTGATCCATGTCTTCACGCAGGTCCGCCACTTCCCCTTGCAGCGGTTCCACCGCACCCGTGACGGCCTCCGTGAACACCTTGCGCAGGGCGTTGGCCAGCAAGCTCGACGCTGCCGTTCCGGCTTCCTGTGTTTTTGGCCATGTGTCGAACATCCTCCTTTGCTCTGTTTCATATAATCACACTGTTCGGGAAAGTCACCCTTTTCCTGTATTATACGGGGACAACTTCCCATCACTCGATATTGAAAATCTGAACACAGGAGTAAAGTATAAATAAGAGAAAACCAAGAAACATCATCGTAATGATAGAGTTAAAATTCCTGGCGTCCTTGCCCGCTTGCTCAAGAAAATCACCAGTGTGATCCTTTTTCTTGTCTTTCTCTTTATCGCCTTGCGCCATTCTTCATGCCCCCACATGTTTGAACACCCCCGGCGGGTGCCGGGTCGGTCGCCAAACGACGTTCGGGTCAGAAAGTCCCCGCCTATTTCCGCAGGAGCGGTATTGTATTCAACGGGCAGCCCGACACAGGGGCTCCCCAAACGTCATTTGGCGATGGGCGTTTATAGCCTCTCGCGGGACCGGCGGTCAAATAAGTAGGACCACCTGCATCAAGTTAAGTATATAAGCCCCAAAATTATCGACTGATTGATGAAATGGGCAGCGCCTACGACAGCGCGTCACCGGGAACCCTGGGGGGCCATCGGCGCAGCCGCATATACGGGCAACTGGACTGCCCGAATGCCCTGCGTTGGCTCGCGAAAGGTCACTATGCGCCCCAACGCGTGTTTTTCCGGGACGAAAAGACCGCACGCCGCGCGGGTTACCGCGCTTGCGCGATCTGCATGCCGGACGCCTATCGCGTGTGGAAACGCGATCAATCCGTGAAGGCTTCCTGATCGCGCACAGCCCGTGTAGTTTCGGGGGCCTGGGACCCGACCTGTCCTGGCCTTGGAGAACCCCGTGGCATCGAGACGCGCCAGACACGCACAGAATGAAAATCGGCAACGTCGCGACGGACGCTGGCAGCATGTTTATGCCGCACTCGATCTTGGGACGAACAATTGCCGGCTGCTCGTGGCCAAACCCAATCAGGACGGATTTCGCGTCGTCGATGCTTTCTCGCGGATCGTCCGGCTGGGTGAGGGGCTGGGAAACTCGAGCACACTTTCCGACCAGGCCATGGACCGCACGATCGAGGCGTTGCGCGTGTGCAAATCGAAAGTCGAACGCAACGGGGTGACCCGGTTGCGCGCAGTTGCGACCGAGGCGTGCCGCCGGGCAGACAATGGCGCGGCGTTCATCGAGCGGGCGCGGGCCGAGACCAACATCGACCTGGAAGTGATCGCGGCAGACGAAGAGGCGGAACTGGCGCTGATCGGCTGTTCGCCGCTCTATGATGCGCCCGAGGGCGACAAGGCGTACGCGCTGTTGTTCGACATTGGTGGCGGCAGCACCCAGATCACCTGGCTCAAGCTCCATCATGCAACCGCGATACCGGGACAGGTGGATACCGAGATCATCGACTGCATTTCGGTGCCTTGCGGCGTGGTGACCCTCAGCGAGCGGTTCGGTTGTGGCGAGGGTGAAGACGGCCGGGCGTCCCCGGAACTATACGGTCAGATCTGTGAGCATGTCCGCGAGCTGCTGGTCGCGTTCGATGCGCAGCACGATATCTCCACGCGCGTGGCCGACGGCGCAGTCCAGATGGTTGGCACCTCGGGCACCGTGACGACGCTTACCGGCGTTTACCTGAAACTGCCGCGTTACAACCGTGATCGGGTTGACGGCCGGCAACTCAATTTTGCACAGCTGGGCAGCGCGCGTGATCACCTGTTGGGGCTCGACCGTCGTGACCGTGCCGCGCACCCCTGTATCGGCCCCGAGCGCGCGGATCTGGTCGTGTCGGGTTGTGCCGTGTTGGACGCCATTTGCGCGTTATGGCCCGTCGGCCAGCTGCGTGTCGCCGATCGGGGGCTGCGCGAAGGTATTCTCCACGGTCTGATGCGATCCGCCGACAGCGAAGCGGCACAGGCAGAGGCCTGATCGGGGTATGGCGCGCGGCCGCAAGTCATCAGGAGACGACGGTTCGCGCATGCGTTTTGAGCGGGTCCGCTCCGCGCGCGGCCGGCGGCTGTCGTCGACGCTGTGGTTGCAGCGACAATTGAATGACCCCTATGTGCAAGCGGCCAAACGCGATGGTTACCGGTCGCGGGCCGCCTACAAGCTGCTGCAGATTGACGATCGTTTCGAGCTCCTGACGCCGGGCAAACGCGTGGTCGACCTGGGCGCTGCACCCGGCGGCTGGACCCAGATCGCGGTTGATCGGGTTGCATCCGATGACAACGCCAAGTCCGTCGTCGCCATCGATATCCTCGAAATGGAACCCATGGCCGGGGCGGAGATACTCGTCGGAGATATCGAGGACGAGGCGGCCGTCGCGCAGTTGCGTGCCGCGATAGGCGCGCAGGTGGACCTCGTGCTTTCGGATATGGCGACATCGACGACCGGGCACGCATCCACTGACCATTTGCGCACACTGGCGCTGGCGGAGGCGGCGTTTTTGTTTGCCTGCGAAGTGCTGCATCCCGGGGGAGACTTCGTGACCAAGGTCTTTCAGGGGGCCGATGAACCGGCCCTGTTCGATGCCATGACGAAGAAGTTCGAGTCCGTTCGCCGGTTCAAACCGAAGGCGAGCCGAAGCGACTCGGTCGAGATGTTCCTCGTTGGGACCGGGTTCAAGGACGCCGAATAACCGGCTTTTTGCTGCCGAAAAGACGAACGCTTGTCCATGCGTGCCGCTTGTGTATATAAGCCGCGTCAACTCTCGATTCGGCTAAGGTTGGGTTGGCATGGAAATCCGCGACGCACTAACGTTTGATGATGTTCTGCTCGAACCGGCGGAATCGCGGATTCTGCCGTCCGACGCAGATACCTCTACACAATTGACCAAGAACATTCGGCTGGGCATCCCGTTGCTCTCGGCGGCGATGGATACCGTCACCGAGGCGGAAATGGCGATTGCGCTCGCACAGGCCGGTGGCCTCGGTGTGGTCCACAAGAATTTGGAACCCGACGAGCAGGCCAACGAAGTCCGCAAGGTCAAACGCTTCGAATCCGGCATGGTGGTCAATCCGATCACGATCCACCCCGATCAGCCGCTGGCCGATGCGCTGGCGATCATGGACCGGGAATCGATTTCCGGTATTCCCGTGGTTGCACGCGAAGGTGGCAAGCTGGAGGGTATCGTCACGAACCGCGACGTGCGTTTCGCCAGCGAACCTTCCCAGCCGATTGCAGAATTGATGACCGAGGATCTGGTCACCGTGGATGAGGGCGTGGAGATGGAGGCGGCCAAGCAGCTGCTGCATCAGCACCGCATCGAAAAGCTCCTGGTTGTTGATTCGGACGGCCATTGCGTCGGCCTGATCACAGTCAAGGATATCGAGAAAGCCCGGGCCTATCCCGATGCCTGCAAGGACGAACAGGGGCGCCTGCGCGTCGCTGCTGCAACGGGTACCGGTGATGCCGGCTATGAGCGCGCCGAAGCGCTGCTGGATGCCGGGGTCGATGTGATCGTTGTCGACACGGCCCACGGCCATTCGCGGGGTGTTCTCGACCAGATCAGTCGTATCAAGCGCCTCAGCAACCAGGCCCAGATCATCGGCGGTAACATCGCGACGTCGGAAGCCGCCGCCGCGCTGATCGACGCCGGCGCGGATGCGCTGAAGGTCGGGATCGGCCCCGGGTCGATTTGTACGACCCGCGTGGTGGCCGGTGTGGGCGTGCCGCAGCTGACCGCGATAGAGCAGGTGGCGGGCGTGGCGCATAAAACCGGCGTGCCGGTGATCGCTGATGGCGGCATCAAGTATTCCGGTGATCTGGCCAAGGCCGTCGCGGCGGGCGCGGACTGTGCGATGATCGGCTCGTTGCTGGCGGGCACCGACGAGGCGCCCGGCGAAGTCTTTCTCTACGAGGGCCGGTCGTACAAATCCTATCGCGGGATGGGTTCACTGGGTGCGATGGCACGCGGTTCGGCCGATCGTTACTTCCAGGCCGAAGTGTCAGACACACACAAACTCGTGCCGGAAGGTATCGAGGGCCAGGTGGCCTATAAGGGCCCCGCGTTGAATGTCGTGCATCAGCTGGTCGGCGGGTTGCGGGCATCGATGGGTTACACCGGCAACGGTTCGGTGGAGGACATGCAGAAAAACTGCCGCTTCCTGCGCCTGACCAATGCCGGCCTGCGGGAAAGCCACGTGCATGACGTGACGATCACCCGCGAGGCGCCGAATTATCGGCAGAATGCCTAACCCGGGCCTCGCCTGGACCATCGTTCGGCGGAAAATCTCATGACACCCGCTGCGCGCACCGCCGCCACCATCGAAATCCTGACCGAGATTGCCCGCGGTGACGCACCTGCCGACGCTGTGCTGGCCGATTGGTTTCGCGGTCACCGGTTCGCCGGTTCGGGAGATCGGCGCGCCATACGGGATGGCGTCTACACGGATTTTCGTGCGGGCGCGCTTCGCCGGTGGATGGTGCAAACCGCCGGCGGCGACCCGGAAAATCCGCGTTCGCGTGTCATCGCCGGTATGGCCCTGAACGCGCCCGATGAGGTCGCCGCACATTTCGACGGTACCGGCTATGGTCCGGCGCCGCTGAGTGGTGAGGAAACCACGTTGGTGACGGCGATAGCCGAACAGGATGCGGTCGCCGCGCCGCCCCATGTGGCGGGCAATTGTCCCCAAACCCTCTATGCGTTGTTTCTCGACCAGTGGGCAGACGGCGCGGCGGACGAGCTGGCGGCGCTGAACCGGACGGCGCCCGTGGATCTGCGCGTCAACGCCCTGCGCGCTACCCGGGATGAGGCACAGGCGCGTCTCGCAGCAGACGGCTATGAGGCGGCGCCGACACCGTACAGTCCGACGGGCTTGCGGAGTGCCACGCGCGGTAATTTTCAGCAACTCGGCGCCTATCGTGAAGGCATGATTGAGCCCCAGGACGAATCAAGCCAGCTGGTCACCGCCATGGTGGGCGCGGCACCGGGTTTGCGGGTTATCGACTATTGCGCGGGCGCGGGCGGAAAGTCGCTGGCGCTGGCAGCCGAGGCTGGAAATCAGGCCGAGATTGTCGCCTGCGACGTATCGCACTCGCGGCTTTCGCACACGGCACCCCGTGCAGAGCGGCTGGGTGTCGATGGGTTGCGGAGCCTCGCCGTTCCGGCTGACGCAGCGCCCGCTGAGTTGGAAAGATGGGCGGATCGGGTGCTGATCGATGCGCCTTGCTCGGGCACGGGCACATGGCGCCGCAGCCCGGATATGCGGTGGCGGACAAGCCCTGACGCGATCGACGATTATGCGCGCGACCAAGACAGTCTGCTTGAGATCGCCACGACCATGCTTCGTGATGGCGGGCAGATCATCTACGCGGTCTGTTCCGTGCTTGAGCAGGAGGGTCGCGCGCGTGTCGATGAATTCCTGCTTCGTCACCCGGATTTCGAGCGCCGTCCCATATCGAACGTCCTGCCGGCCGCGTTGGTTGCGGAACTGGGATGCAAGACCGACCTTGTTTTGACCCCAAATCGTCATGATACCGACGGCATGTATGCGGCGGTGCTGGTGCGTCGACCCTGATTGTTCTCGCGCGCGCGCAACAGCCTGTGGATGAAGCCGATCAGCGCTAGTGCGGGGTGAATTCGAATCGGCTAAATATCCCTATGGCTACATCGCTTCCCGTCTCCGAAAAAATCCTCATCGTCGACTTCGGTTCGCAGGTCACCCAGCTGATCGCGCGGCGCATTCGTGAATCCGGGGTTTATAGCGAAATTCACCCCTGTTTTCGGATCGACAAGGCTTTCGTCGAGGATTTCTCGCCCGATGCGATCATCCTGTCGGGTGGCCCTGCCAGCGTGATGGCGGACGAGGCCCCCATGGTCGATCCGATTGTCTTCGAGCGTGGCGTGCCGGTGCTCGGTATCTGCTACGGGCAACAGCTCATGTGTCATGCGCTGGGTGGCGTTGTCGAAGATTCCGACCACCAGGAATTCGGCCGTGCGCTCCTCGAGGTGACGGACCATTGCGGCCTGTTTCACCGGGTCTGGCTGCCGGGCACCGTACCCGAGGTCTGGATGTCCCATGGGGACCGGGTGACCGGGCTGCCCGAGGGTTTTCGTCCCGTTGCGACCAGCCCCGGCGCCCCGTTCGCGGCCATCGCGGATGACGAACGCAAATTCTACGGCGTTCAGTTCCATCCCGAGGTCGTGCACACCAAGGATGGTGCGCGGCTGCTGTCGAATTTCGTCCACCATGTCGCCGGGTGCCGCGGCGACTGGACCATGGCCGCGTTTCGCGCCGCCGAGATCAGGAAAATCCGCGACCAGGTCGGCGACGGCACGGTGATCTGTGGGCTTTCCGGCGGTGTGGACAGCTCCGTTGCCGCGGTGCTGATCCACGAGGCGATCGGCGATCAACTGAATTGCATCTTCGTCGATCATGGCCTGTTGCGGACTGGTGAGGTGGAAGAGGTGGAGCAGGTGTTCCGCGACCGCTTCAACATTTCGCTGGTGGTGCGCGATGCGAAGGACATGTTCCTCGACAAACTCCAGGGGGTCTCGGACCCGGAGACCAAGCGCAAGATCATCGGCGGTACCTTTATCGACGTGTTCGAGGAGGAGGCGGCAAAAATCGGCGGGGCGGATTACCTCGCTCAGGGCACGCTCTATCCCGACGTGATCGAATCCGTCAGCCCATTCGGCGGGCCGAGTGCGACCATCAAGTCGCACCATAATGTGGGCGGACTGCCCGAGCGGATGAACATGGAGCTGGTCGAGCCGCTGCGCGAATTGTTCAAGGACGAGGTGCGCGACCTCGGCCGGGAGCTGGGGATGCCTCATGAGATTGTGGGCCGGCATCCTTTCCCGGGTCCCGGGTTGGCGATCCGGATGCCGGGAGACTTCGACCGCGAGAAGCTGGAAATCCTGCGTCAGGCCGACGCTATCTATCTCGATGAAATCCGCAATGCCGGACTCTATGATTCGATCTGGCAGGCTTTCGCAGTGTTGTTGCCGGTCCGGACCGTCGGTGTCATGGGTGATGCGCGCACCTATGAGCATGTTTGCGCGCTGCGCGCCGTCACGTCGACCGACGGCATGACGGCCGACAGCTATCCCTTCGAACATGCCTTTGTGGCGGGCGTGGCGACGCGCATAATCAATGAGGTGCGCGGGATCAACCGGGTGGTCTATGACGTGACGTCGAAGCCGCCGGGAACCATTGAGTGGGAGTAATCTGCATAAACAATTAATCAATTAAAACAGTGACTTAATAGTTTATATGGACATTCAAAGTAGATTCAAAGTACAGTAGAATCAATGGTTTAAGTTTGAAAGTCTCAAAGTAGATTCAAACTTGGGGGATTATTGATTTCAATGAGTCCGGCATCAAAAAATAAGCAAATGGGTAGAACCCCAAATGAGAAATTGCACGGTGATTTAGCACTTGGTGAAAACCCACCATCGGCATCAAATCCCAAGACGGAGTTCTATACCGAAGAGGTAGAGATTTTAGACGGTGCGGTGAAACTCATGCGTACCAAGCAATCCAATAAAATTTGGCAGATGCGTGTCTGGGTTGGTGATGAGAAAAGGCATTTCCGTAAATCCATGCGTACCAGAGATTTGGATTTAGCAAAGGAGAAGGCACGAAAAACCTACTACCAAATGATGGGGCAGAAGGAAGTTGGAAATAAGATATTTTCAATCACGATGGCGAAGTGTGTTGAGGAATATTTGGAGTTCCAACAACAAAGGGTGGATGGCGGTTTCATTACGCAGGGCAGACGGACAACCATCTCATCCCAAGTGAAACATCTTCTTAAATTTGTCGGTGAGAATACCAAACTGGATAATATCCAGAGGCACAAATACAAAAATTATTATGCGTACCGAAAAAGGATAAACCCAGAGGTACGAAATGTGACTCTCATCAATGAGAGGGCAACCATTGGTCATATGTACAAATGGGCAATGGAAAAGAGATATGTAAATCAGTCGCAAATTCCAGTGTGGAGTGAGATAAGGAAAATCGTTGCATATCGTAATGCGATGCAAAGGGACGAGTATCGTGTTCTCTATACCTATCTACGCAACTGGCATAAGAATTTAGACAACGAAAGAGAAGTGTATGAACGGCAGTTGGTTCGTGATTTCATTCTCATTCTTGCAAACACTGGTATGCGTTTTGGGGAGGCAAGACGCATAAAATGGAATTTTGTGCAGGTTAAGAAATCTCCACCATCAAATGATGGAAGAACCAACTACCCAAATGTCCATATTCGTATCCCGGCAGAACTTTCCAAAGTAAGGAAAGACAGAACAGCAATCGGGATGCGTGGTGATATTTTTGGACGCATCAAGACTTACAGTAAGCATAAGCATCCACAGGATTTTGTCTTTGCAGGTTTTGATACGGGTGAGGCGGTTAGCAAGAAGACACTTTATCGTCTGTGGGATGTGATACGGGCAGAGAGTGGCATCACGGAATTTCCAGAGGATTACACCTACTATTCACTCCGGCACACCTATGCGACTTACAGATTGCAACTCGGCAATGTGGATGTTTTCACCTTGTCCAAGGTAATGGGGTGCAGTGTGAAATACATTGAAGAACACTATGGGCAGATACAGACGGAGAAGATGACGGATTACATCACCCGCACAAAAAGCACGATGGATGAGGTGGATGCGTTGTTTTTGGATTGAGATACTGGTGTCTGACGTCAGCACCCGTGGGACAGAATTGAGGATTTGAATAACGGAGGATTTCTGGTTCATCTTATCGATTAGGAGATCGAGATGACGAAGAAGCCCCAGACATCGAAAGACGCCGCCGGCAAGGTGGTTAAGAACATCCGCCGCAAGACGCGGCAAACCTATTCAGCTGAAGAGAAAATCCGCATCGTCTTGGCGGGCCTGCGTGGCGAGGAAAGCATCTCGGTGCTGTGCCGCCGCGAGGGGATTGCCGAGAGCCTGTATTATAGCTGGTCCAAGGAATTTCTCGAAGCTGGCAAGCGCCGGTTATCTGGTGACACGGCACGGCAGGCTACGCCGCCCGAAGTGAAGGATCTGCGCTCGGAGTCGCTGGCATTAAAGGAATGCGTTGCCGATCTCACCCTTGAGAACCGTCTGCTCAAAAAAAGCATGACAGGGGCTGGGGAGTTCGAGGAATGAGATACCCTGCGTCTGAGAAACTGGAGATCATCCGCACCGTTGAGGGATCACATCTGCCGGTGAAACAAACCCTCGACATGCTGGGCATCCCACGCACGACATTCTACCGATGGTATGATCTCTATATTGACGGCGGCCTGGATGGACTGGCTGACAAATCCCCACGCCCAGGATCGGTCTGGAACCGCATCCCTGATGCTCGTCGTGATGACCTGATCGAGTTCGCGCTGGAACATGAGGCGCTGACCACACGGGAACTGGCGGTCAAATACACGGATGAGAGGCGGTATTTTGTCTCTGAATCATCAGCTTATCGCATTCTCAAAGCAGCTGACCTCATCACCGCGCCAGACTACATGGTGATCAAAGCTGCCGACGAGTTCACCGACAAAACCACGGCCATCAACGAGATGTGGCAAACAGACTTCACCTACTTCAAGATCATTGGCTGGGGCTGGTATTATCTGAGCACGATCCTCGATGATTACAGCCGCTACATCATTGCGTGGAAGCTTTGCACCAACATGCGTGCTGAGGACGTGACAGACACGATCGAGCTGGCGCTGACGGCGTCTGGTTGCGACCAGGCGGTTGTGCGTCACAAGCCACGTCTGCTCAGCGACAACGGTTCATGCTACATCTCCGGCGATCTGGCCAACTGGTTGGAGGATCAAAAAATGACGCATGTTCGCGGCGCGCCGTTCCACCCACAAACCCAAGGCAAAATCGAACGCTGGCACCAGACCATGAAGAACCGGGTTCTGCTGGAGAATTACTATCTGCCAGGCGATCTTGAACGCCAGATCGGGGCCTTCGTCGAATACTACAACAACCGGCGCTACCACGAGAGCCTGAACAACGTCACACCAGTCGACGTCTACTTCGGCCGCGACAAAGCAATTCTCAGAGAAAGGGAAAAGATTAAGAAAAACACAATCAAACAACGCCGCTTGCAACATCAGAAACAAGCCGCATAATCAATCACACAAACGAGCCAGAGACTCCAATGCTCAAACCACTCTGATGTCCCATTTTATATGACGACGGACAAGAGGCTTTTTAGCCATATTGCAAACTCCCATCTGGCACTAAGAGTGTATCAAATCAACCAATAAACTGTCAACCCAAATATATAATTCCCCTATGAAAAGCTATCCCAATTGCCGCTTCGGCAATTGGAGAAGTCGGAAGGTGCGCGATGGCTGGTTCTTCAGCGTGATGTTGAACGGGTTCGCAACACATTAGGTGGTGCGCCGGTCGTGCTGGCCGTGGATGTGCCGTTTGCGCTCCTGTTTCTGGCGCTGATCGCGGTCATCGCCCTGCCGATCCTTTGGGTGGTTTTGCTGGCGGTACCGGCATTCCTGTTTATCGCCCTGTATTCGTCTCGTGTGGCCGCAACGTCAGGCCAGCATGAGCAAGGTCGCCAGATTGCCCGTGATGCGATCGTGAATGAGTTCGTGGCGGGCCGAACCACTTTGAAATCACTCGATCTGGCGCCGCGACTGCGTGCGCGACTGGAAGACGAGCAGGTGGAAACCATTTCGGCCTCGCTCGACCGTGGACGACGAAACGATACATTCGCCAATCTGGGGCTCGCATTATCATTGCTGACAACGGTGGCGATTACGGCTGTCGGCGCTGTTGCGATTCTTGATCAGCAGATCACGATTGGTGCGTTGATCGCGACCAACATGCTGGCCAACAGGCTTATTTCACCCCTCAATCAACTCGTTGGCACATGGCGAACCTGGACTTCTTTCTCGATGGCGCGTCGGCGCCTGGAAGAGTTGTTCGCGCTGCCCGGAGAACGGGCTGAGACGACCGTGGCGATGGTGCGACCGGAAGGCACGCTGACAGCCGACCATCTTGCGTTTCGTTACGAAGAGAATACCGAACCCGTTATCGGTGACGTCAGTTTCACCCTTAAACCCGGTGCGATGCACGGAATCGTGGGACGGAGCGGCAGTGGAAAGTCGACCCTCATCAAACTCATGCAGGGGCTTTATCAACCTGATACCGGTCGTGTTTTGATCGACGGGGGCGATATCGGGCAGTACGCGCGTGGCGATCTGGCCGGGTGGATTGGTTATGTGCCGCAGGAGACTTTCCTGCTTTCGGGCACCATTCGGGACAATATTGCACGGCGCGATCACGCAGACCCGGATGCCGAGGTGGTAAGGGTCGCGCGTCTCGCGGGTGCGCATGAGTTCGTCATCGATCTGCCCGATGGCTACGGGACCGATGTCGGAGAGGCCGGCAGCCGCTTGTCGGGAGGCCAACGTCAGCGTTTGTCGATCGCGCGCGCGCTGTTTGGTGATCCACCTGTCCTTTTGCTGGATGAGCCGACGGCGAATCTCGACCGCCCCGCCGAGGAGCTGCTGCGTGACGCGCTGCTGGAGCTCTCGCGCGACCACAATGTCGTTATTGTGACCCACAGCCCTGTCCTTCTGGCCGCGTGCGAGAATATTCTGGTTCTCGAACGCGGACATGTCGCAGCAGCCGGGCCGGGACCGGATATTCTCCAGCAATTGTTCGCAGGCGACGCGGCCCCCATTCCGCTGGAGCAAAAGCCCTGATGACGGAAAGAGAAAATCCGCTCAAGGACCTGGCCAGGCGTCAGATAGGCCTGTCGTGGCGACGGACGGGTGTGGTTGTGGCGTTGCTGTTGGTTGGTGCACTGGTATGGGCATCGCTCGCCTCGCTCGACGAGGTCTCAATTGCCGACGGTGAAGTCGTGCCCCAGGGCCAAGTACGCCTGATCCAGCATTTGGAGGGGGGAATTATCAAGGCGTTGTTCGTCGAAGACAGCGCATTGGTGAAGGCCGGGCAGCCGTTGGTTGAACTGGACCTGGCGAGCGGCGGCGTTAATCGCGAAGAGCTTCAGGTGCGATTAGACGGGTTGGTGCTCAAGCGGGCGCGTTTGGCCGCGTTGGCGACCGAGGCGGAGCCGTCTTATCCCCCGGCCGCTGCCGAACGCCGGCCCCAGCTCGTGCTTGCCGAAAATGAAGCGATGGCCCTAACGCGCGCCCAGCTGGAAAGCCGGCTGGCCTCGGCGCGTGGCCGTGTGGAACAGCGCGCTCTCGAAGTGGCCGAATTCGAAGCACGACGACGCGCCTACGCCGCGAGCTTGCCGTTGGTCGAGGAGCGGTTCCGTTTGTCCCGATCGCTTTTGGAAGAAGAACTGATACCACGCATGGAGCATCTCGAGAGAGAGCGTGAGCTGGAGGAGTTGAAAGGCGAGATCGACCGACTGCGTTCCAATCTCCCTCGCTCAAAGGCGGCTTTGGCCGAGGCCGAAGAGGGTGTTCGGGAAATCACGCTTGAGTTTCGGCGCGCCATTTCGGAGCAGATCACCCTCGTCGAACTTGAAATTGCGCGTGAGCAGGAGCGCCTCGTCAAGGCGACCGAACAACGATCACGCGCCGTGATCTCGAGTCCGATCGAAGGTGTGGTCCAGAATCTGGCTTATCACACAATCGGCGGGGTTGTTGGCCCGGGAGATGCGATTATGCAGATCGTTCCGTCGCGTGAACGCCTTTTGATCGAAGCGCGCCTGGATCCACGCGATATCGGTCATGTGGAGGTGGGGCAGCGCGCCGTTGCGAAGGTCAGCACCTACGATTTCGTCCGCTATGGCGGACTTGAGGGTCGGGTGGTGAGCATTGCGGCGGACGCCGACACCGACCGCAGTGGACAGCACTACTTCCGTGTTGTCGTCGAGACGACCGAGAGCGCTCTGGGCGCCGACGGCTCATTGCCGATTATTCCGGGCATGCAGGCCACGATCGATATCCACACCGGTGAGAAACGCGTGTTGGAATATCTTATTCAGCCGGTCCTGAAGACCAGTTCCGAGGCTTTCCGGGAACGCTAGGCGAGGACGCCTAGGAAAAGACGACCGTCCGGTCGCCGCGGAGCAGGACGCGCTGCTCGATGTGATAACGCACGGCGCGCGCGAGCACGACACTCTCGAGGTCACGGTCGATCCGTTCCATATCCTCCGGTGTGTGCGCATGGCTCACCCGGCTGGTTTCCTGCTCGATGATCGGGCCTTCGTCCAGATCCGGTGTCACATAGTGGGCCGTGGCCCCGATAAGCTTCACCCCGCGGGCATGGGCCTGATGATAGGGCTTCGCTCCTTTGAAGCCCGGCAGAAACGAATGGTGGATATTGATGCAGCGGCCACTCAGGAATGCGCACATCTCCGGCGTCAGAATCTGCATGTAACGCGCGAGCACGATCAGGTCCGCACCGGTCTCGTCGATCAGCGCCCTTATCTTTGCCTCCTGATCCACTTTCGTCTCGGGCGTGACCGGAAGATGGTGGTAATCGAGATCGTAGAAGTCGGCGAGGGGCTTCTGGTCGGGATGGTTGGAAACAACGCCGGCGACTTCCAGGCCCAGGGAACCGGAGCTGGTCCGGTACAGGAGGTCGTTCAAGCAGTGTCCCGGTTTGGAGACCAGTATCAGTGCCTTCGGCTTTGTCTGAAGGTCATGGATCGAGCACTCCATGGTAAATCGGGACGCGATGGGACCGAAAGCTGCCGAGATGTTGTCGATATCGGGTGTCGCGTCGCCGGCGCCGAATACTGTGCGCATGAAGAACTGACCTGACATCTCGTCGTCGAACTGCGCCGATTCCAGGATGTTGCAATCCTGTTCGGCCAGAAAGCTCGCAACGGCTGCAACGATACCGCGCTGGTCGGGACAGGACAGCTTCAGGATATAGCGCCGCGCAAAATGCTGGGACGCGTTGTCTGCGCTGGATTCGTTGGTCATCGGAAGCTCGCCGGGAAGAGTCGTTCAGTGCGAGCGGGTTTTAGAGGGGTTTGCCCCTCGCAAGCAAGGTGTATGACCGTTTACTTGTCTTCCGGCGGGATCAGGTCGATGCTCTCGATCCAGTATTGGTGTGAGAGCCAGCGAACGCCTGCGGGGCGAACCCGAAACAGCTTCGTTGTCGCTCCCTCGGTGCCGCGTTGGACGCCATACTCATTGTAAACATTTGAATGGAAGCGCTCGGGCGCGAACTTCGATGTCACATACAGGTCGACTGACTTCGGGTTGGCCTCCAGCGCGGCCTCAACAGCATCCGAGATTCGTGCCGGACCGGTGACGCGTCCGTAGCCTTCCCATCCGCCCCAAACGATGGCGACGGCCAGAATGAAGAGAATATCTCTGCGCTTGTACCAAGCCCGCCGCCGGCGTACCGGGCGGACTTCATCCATTTCCTGTGAGGTCATATCAAGTGGGCTTCCAGACGAGGCCCCAGCGCTCGATCGTCCACTTTTCAAGTGGCACGAGTATCCAGCGGTCGGTTGCCAAGAAAATAATCGAAATGAGGATCACGCCGAGGAAAACTTCCTCGGTTTTGAATTCGGCCGATGACACGAAAATCATGAAACCCAGCCCGCTGTCGCCGCCGATCATTTCGGCCGCAATCAACGCGCGCCAGCCAAAGCCCATAGACATGCGCAGACCGGTGATAATGGATGTCATCGCACCCGGCAGATAAACCTGCAGGATCGCATCGAGCTTCGATCCGCCGAGCGTTTGTACACCCTGGATCAGAACCTTGGGGACCGCCCGCACGCCCATCATGGTGTTGAAGAACAACAGCCAGAAGATCGTGTTCAGCATGATGAACAGGGTGGTTTCCCAACCGACGCCGAACCAGACGATTGCCAGCGGGATCCAGGCGATGCCGGAGACCGAATTCATGAACACGCCGATCGGCTCGAGATAGGCCGAAACAACGCGGTTCATGCCGGCGAGGATGCCGAAGCCTATGCCTAGTGGCACACCGACGACCATCGCCAGGACCACACGTCCGATCGATGAGGAAATGTTGTTGGTCAACTGACAGCCGTTATGACCCTCGACGGCGGCGATGAATCCGGGGCAATCGCTTTGGAGCCAGAAGATGGATTCCCAGACATCCCCGATCGGTGGGATCTCGACCGGATCGAACCAGACGAAGATCGTGTTCATGTGCCAAAGGGTGATCAGAACAATGAACGGGATCAGACCAAGAATGAACTTGCGCAGGCGCTGTCGGCCAAACTTGCGTTGAACGGCAATCGAGAACTCGGTTACGGCTGTCATCGGGTCACGAGCCCCCAGCGTTCAATTGTGTCGGATTCGAGCGGCCTTAGAAGATAATGGTCCAGCAGAATCCAGGTCAGTCCGATCAGCATCATGCCGAGCAGAATTTGTGCAGTGTTGTCGAGTTCCTGGCCGGCGAAAATCATGTTGCCGAGACCGGCCTGTCCAGCGAGCATTTCGCCGGCGATCACGGCGCGCCAGGCAAAACCGATCGACAGGCGCGAGCCAATGGCAACGGACGGCATGGCGCCCGGCAGGAGCACGTCCTTCACAATCTGGAATCGCGAGGCGCCGAGCGTGCGTGCAGCACTGATATAGCGCATGGGCACGGCGCGAACACCTGACAGGACGTTGAAAGCGATCGGGAAGAAGGCGGTGTACAGGATCACGATCATCACGGTCGTGTTGCTGTTTCCGAACCAAATCACAATCACCGGGAAGATCGCGATACCGGAGACCGACTGGAAGAAGTTCATCAGCGGGTAAAACATATCCGCCACAGTTCGGTTCAACCCCAGCAGAAGGCCGAACGGGATACCCAGCGCCAGACCGATAATGCTTCCCAGAACCAGCCGCGAAAGCGTGTCGGTATAGAAGCTTGTCAGGACGCCCTTCTGGAGAAGGTCCGTAGACGAAATAAGGGTTGTCAGCGGGGAGGGCAGATAGCGGTCAGGCCGCTCAATGACGGCCGAGATTATTGTCCAAAGAATGAGGACGCCGATCAGTAGAATGACAAGCTGAATTGCCCGGCTGTCCGTGATCGTTTTCTTCAGGGACTTGCGTTTGAAGGGGGCTGTATCAACCGTCGTCATCGCTGGTCACCTCCGAGCGAACGAGGCTCAGTATCTCGTCGCGGGCCTCTGTGAACCGGGAATCGCTACTCATGGTTTTCCACTGCCGCTCTTCGCGGGGGATATCGATCTTGATTTCGGATTTGATCATGCCGGGGCGTCGGGAGAAGACGATGCAGCGATCTCCCAGGAACGCGGCTTCTTCCACGGAGTGGGTAATGAAAAGAATGGTTTTCTTTGTCGCCATCACGACCCGGTTCAATTCGTCCTGGAGCGTGATTCGGGTTTGTGCGTCGACGGCGGCGAACGGCTCGTCCATCAGCATGATAACGGGGTCGGCGCACAGGGTGCGGGCCACCGCAACGCGCTGTTTCATGCCGCCGGACAATTCGTGGGGATAGCGTTCTTCGAAGCCTGACAGACCCACCAGGTCCACATATTCCTGGACGCGCCGCTCGCGCTCGGCTTTGGGCACTTTGCGCAACTCAAGGCCATGTCCGATGTTTCGGTTTACCGTTCGCCAGGGCAGGATCGCATGTTCCTGGAATACGACACCCCGATCCGGGCCGGGGCCGTGGATTTCCATACCATCAACCATGGCGCGGCCTTCGCGATAGGGCAGGAGGCCGGCGATAATGTTGAGGAATGTCGTCTTGCCACAGCCACTGGGGCCGACGATTGCCACGAACTCGTTCTCATAGACTTGCAGGTTGATGTCCTGCAATGCGTGAACGGATTCGCCCGTATATTCGTCGGGATAATGGTGCGCGAGACCCTGAACGATAAGTTTTGCTTCGGTCGCCATAATGATCCTGAAGGTTTGACGGGCGCGGAACCAGTTCCGCGCCCGTCATGTCGTCAATATTGAGGTTTAACCAATAATCCGAGAGGCTTAGCTTGCGCCACCCAGATCGGCGAACCATTCCGGATGCCGCTTCATCGTCGACTCGATGAACTTGGAATCCAGATAGTTGGCCGGGTCGAACGGCTTCTTCATCTTCTTCTGCTCGATCAGGAGATCGACAGCGGAGCTGAAGGCCTTGGCGGTGTTGTCACCGATCCGCGGATCGTAGACCCAGAAATCGAGACCCGCGAGGACCTCTTCCTTGGTCATGTTCACGAAACGAGTGCCGATTTCCGCCACTTCCTGCTTGTTGGCAGGGTTGCGGACATAGGCAGCGGCTTCAGAGATCGCATCCACGAATTTCTGCGTTGCCGCTTCGTCCTTGTAGACCCGCTCCGGGTTACCGTGGAGATAGGCGCAGAAGCAGACGAGATCGCCACCACGCTTCACGACCTTGGCGCCGGCAACTTTCTGCGTTGCGCGGAACACGAACGGCTCCCAGGCGGAGATGGCGTCGACACCGCCGGTGTCGAGCACGGATACCAGGCTCGGCGGGCGGGTGTTCACACGCTCAATGTCGTTGATGCCCATGCCGGCTTCTTTCAGCGCCTGGCGCAGCCACACGTCACCGGTCGAACCGAAGGTCACACCGACTTTCTTACCCTTGAGATCCTTAACAGAGTTGATTCCCGAGGAGCCGGAGGCGACCAGGGCGACAACCGCGTCGGATGTGGATTTCTCAAACCCGGCGCCGACATAGCCGACGACACCGCGCACATCGAGACCACGCTCGAGGGCGGCCGGCAGGTTTGTGAATGCAGCCGGTGCGAAATCGAAGTCACCCGCGCGCAGACCCTTGGAGAGCTCGGCACCCGTGTTGCGAATTTCGACTTTCACGTCGACGCCGTTCTTCGCGAAGAAACCCTTTTCCTGGGCCACGAAAACAGCAAGACCGCCCGGATTGCCGGCGGCGGCAACGACGAGATCCTGTGCACTCGCCGTGTTGGCAGTCGCAACAAACGGCAACGCCGCAGCTGCAATTGCGAGATACTTTAAGGATTTGAACAAGGTACCCTCCCTAGTGAGTTTTTGTTTTATATAAGACGCGCGTTATACCGGTACTATCTTGAGGTTGAGCATCAATATCAACCTTTTCGTGTCCGGTTTGGGGCAATAGGACGCGGTTTTGCCCCAATGTTCCGATCACTATGGCGTGAGCCTCAAGCCCTTTGTGGGTAAGGCTTTCAAGCGCTCGTGCGAAAGCTATCGGAGCGTGCTGCAATCGCCGAGCACTTGCCATGTGCCCCCGACGCATCAATCACGCGGGACTTTAACTGCCGGACTGGTGAATAGCCTGCCATACCCGCTGTGGTGTGACCGGGGTATCAATTTCCCGCACGTTGTAGTCAGCCAGCCCGTCGAGAATCGCATTGACGATCGTCGGTGTGCCGGCGACCGTGCCGCCTTCGCCAACGCCCTTGGCGCCCAGCGGGTTCGACTTGCTGAACACAGGGCTGAAATCGACATTGATATCGGGCATCAGGTCCGCGCGCGGCACGCCATAGTCCATCAGGGAGCCCGCAATAAGCTGGCCGCTGTCGGGATCATATGCAACATCTTCCAGCAACGCCTGGCCGACACCCTGAACCACGCCGCCATGGATCTGGGCCTGCGCGAGCAGGGGATTGATCGCCGTGCCGATGTCGTCAACGACCGTGTAGCGGTCGATACGCACGGCGCCCGTGTCGGGATCGATCTCGACCTCGGCGATGTGGCACCCATTGGGAAAGCTCGGCACTTCGGCCGCAAACGCACCCGCGCCCTGAAGTCCGACCCCCAGTTCGCTGGGAACATGGACCGGCATGAACGACATTTGCGCCACCTGCTTGAGCGGCATTTCCTTGTCGGTGCCCGCGATCGTGAACTTGCCTTCGCTGAATTCGATATCGGCGGCATCGGATTCCATGAAATGTGCCGCGAATTTCTTGCCCCGTTCGATGACTTCGTCTGCTGCGGCGCGAAGCGCGCTGCCGCCCACCATCATGGAGCGTGATGCGTAGGTACCACGGCCGATCGCCACTTCGTCGGTGTCTGCCTGGGCCAGCCGGACATCCTCGAGCGGAATATCCAGCCATTCCGCCAGCATCTGGGAAAAGGACGTGTCGTGACCCTGGCCGTGCGACAGCACGCCCGACACGATCGTGACTGTGCCGCTGGGGTCGAAGCGGATTTCCATCCGCTCATTGAAGATGCCGGTATTGTCCACATAGTAGACGACACCCAGGCCACGTTTCAGGCCTTTGGCCTCTGTTTCGGCCTTGCGTGCGTCATATCCGTCCCAATCCGCGATCCCGCGCGCCTTGTCGAGCGCGGTCGCGTAATCACCGGTGTCGTAAGTCCAGCCGGTGAGGGTCGCGTGGGGCATTTCCTCTGGCGTGATGAAGTTGATCCGGCGCAGTTCTGCCCGGTCGATACCGGTCTCGCGTGCTGCCGCGTCGATGATCCGCTCCATGATGTAGACCGCCTCGGGCCGGCCGGCGCCGCGGTAGGGCACGGTCGGCGAGGTATGCGAGAAGACGGCCTTGTTGATCACATCCACATTGGGAATGTTGTAGACGGTCGGCGCGAGCTTGACGGCGAACAAAACGGGGATAGCGCCGGCACCTTCGATATAGGCGCCGACATTGTGCAGCGCATGCCAGCGCAGTGCGACGAACTTGCCGTTCTCGTCGAGCGCCAGTTCCGCCTCAACGGTCTGGTCGCGCCCGTGATCGTCTCCCATCATCGCTTCGCTGCGCGTCGCGATCCATTTCACGGGGCGTTCCACGCGTTTGCAGGCCCAGGCGACAATAGCTTCCTCGGGATAGACATGACCTTTCATGCCGAACCCGCCGCCGACATCCTTCGCGACCACGCGGATCATGCTTTCGGGCACATTCAGGTTCTGGGCTGCTAGGCCCTGGCGGATGCCGTGCACATTCTGGGTGCTTGTATAGAAGGTGAGGCGGCCCGAGCTGGTGTCGAACTCACCCAGGCAGCCGCGTGGCTCCATGGTCATCGCATCGAGGCGATTGTTGTGGAGCTTGATGCGCGTCACATGGTGGGCACCCTTGATGGCCGCGTCGGTCTCGTCGCCATTGCCGAGGCGCAGGGTGAAGCTGACGTTGTTCTCGGCCTCGTCATGGACAAGGGCAGCTCCGTCCTTGACCGCGTCGGCGGCCATGACCACGGCCGGCAGTTCGGCGTAATCGATGATCACATGGTCGGCGGCATCCCGGGCCTGATCTTCGCTCTCCGCAATCACCACGGCCACGCGTTCGCCGACGAACCGCACCTTGTCGATTGCAAGCGGCATATGCATGGTTCGGTGTCCGGGAGGGCCACCCATGTCCTCGGGCATGACCCCGCCGGTCGGTCCCATTCCGTCGCCCGCATAGTCGGCGCCTGTCAGGGCCGCGATGACACCGGGGGCCGCTTCGGCACCCGACGTGTCGATAGACTCGATGTCCGCATGGGCGTGGGGCGAATAGATGAAGACGGCATAGGATTGGCGGGGCAGCACCATGTCGGAGACATAGCGGCCACGGCCGGTCAGGAATTTGGGGTCTTCTTTACGACGGACCGATTGGCCAATACCGAACTGCATACTCATACTCCTCCCAGAAAACGCCGACAGACTAATGGGTGTTGATCAAAACGGCGAGTCCGCTCCTTCGAGCCAGGCTTGGCCACGTGCATATAACGCTTCAACCTCGGGGCCACGCACACCCGGCAGGTCGCGCTTCACATCCATGCCGTTGCGCGACTGAAGATAGGCCAGGTGCCGGTAGCCCTCGGGGTAGGATTCGAGAACGTCTTTCTCGAGGTCCAGTTGAACAGCCGGGTCGACCGGGTCCATCCGGTCTTTCTCATAGATCGGCTGGCGCAGGACGAGGCCCCATCGCCCGTCGCGGCGCTCGAAAAAGTCATAGAAACGCCCGGTGCAGACCACGTCGACCAGCACGTCATGAACTTCCGCGCGTTGCGCGATGGTCATCTTGGTCATGGAGATGGCACGGTCGCCCGAGAGGTCGATGGAGTTTCCGCCGAGGAAATGATGGACGTTGATGCCGTTCTCGAAACCGGCGCGGCTCATGGCGATGAACTCTTCTGCCGTACCCTGCTTCCAGGTAGCGACCATCACCCCGTCGTCATGCCAGACCGTGCGGAACCGATCCCACATGCCGGCGTCGCGCCACACGACCCAGTTTTCAACGAGCGCACGGATCGCAAGCCGGTCTTCGATTTCGGTTCTCATGCTGAAGTCCTTGTTAAGAGAGTGCGCCCGGGAAGGCATCAGGGCCTGGCGTCCGCCGCCTCCAGAATTTCGATGATCTCGCTATAACCACGTTGACGGGCGAGGCTGAGCGGTCGCACACCGCGACCGTCGGCGATGTTTACATCGGCACCGGCGTCGACCAGCGCCCTGACTGTCGCAACATGTCGCGGCCCGCCGTCACCAAGAACAATGGCCTCGATCAGCGCGGTCCAATCCAGATTGTTGATGTGGTCCAGCGGGGCGTCGAAGTTGATCAGGGTGCGCACGACCTCGTCATGCCCCAGATGCGCCGCGGCGATCAGTGCGGTGCCGTCGTAGATGCTCGTTACGAGGCTGGTGTTGGCGCCGCCGGCGATTGCGATGCGCAGCATTTGCGGGTCGTCGGCCACGGCGGCGATGGTGATCACGTCGTACCGGTCGGCATCGAACGCGTCGACATTCGCACCGGTCGCGATCAATGCCCGCGCGGCGTCATACTGGCGCTGATGGGCCGCCACCATGAGTGGCGTGCGTTTGCGGCCATCACGCGCGTTCAGTTTTGCACCCTCGGCAACCAGGCGGTTGATGGCGTCGACATTTCCGTCGGCGGCGGCCCGGAACAACCCGTCATAGGCGGCAAGTTCGTTCGTTCCCGGGGGGACTTGCGCGGTGGCAGGCAATGCGGTGACGAACAAAAGACCGGCGAGCGCGATGAGAAATGTCTTCATGGGGTGGTCCTCCTGCGGGCGAAAAACAGGGTCGCATTATAAGCGAGGAATCCACCCAGCCCGGCGAGCGCGATCAAAATTGCGATAGGGAGAGCTGAATCATGGGGCAGCATGCCGGCTGCCTGCCCGAACGCAGCACCGATGGACATCTGGAGAAACATCGTGAGGCCCGATGCGGAGCCCGCGACCTGGGGATTAACGCTGACCGCACCGGCCTGGGCGTTCGGCATCGCCAGCCCGTGGAAGGCACCCATGACGATCCCGGGCAGGAAGATCGCCCATGGTGATTGAATGCCGGCGAAAAAGAGGGCGGGTACGAACAGCGCTGCCACCATCGAGCCCGTGCTGCCGATGCGGACCATGCGGTCCAGACCAACCCGCACCGTGATGCGCGAACTGATGACCGTGCCGACCAGGAAGCTGCCGCTCATCGTCATGAAGAACAGCCCGAACGCGGCGGGGGAGCGGTGGAAGAAGTCTGCCATCAGGAAGGGGACACCGCCGGCGACCACCATGAACACACCCATGCCGCACCCGGCGTAGCCGGCATAGGCAAGGAAAGCCGGGTCGCGAAACAAAGACGGGAACGCGCGAAATGTCTGCCCCAGACTGCTCGTCTGGGCATTGGCGACGCGGGTTTCACGAATGTTGGGCAGGGCGAATGTCAGTGTCACCAGCCCCATGATCGCAGTCAGAATGAACACATATTGCCAGCCGGCGAACTGCACGATGAAACCGCCGATCACGGGGGAGATGATGGGCGAGATCACCACGATCGACATGACCTGCCCGATCATGCGGGCCGAATCCTCGCGGCTGAACATGTCGCGGATGGTGGCACGCGCAACCACCATCCCGGACGCCCCGCCAATCGCCTGCACGACGCGCCCGAAAATCAGCGTTTCGATATTCGGTGACCAGATGCAGATAGCGCTGCCGGCGATGAAAAGCAGGAGGCCGACGAGCAGAACGGGCTTGCGTCCGAACCTGTCTGCCGCGGGTCCGTAAACGATGGTGGAGACAGCCATCGCAAGGACACCGAGAGTCAGGGTGAGCTGGGTGACGGCGCTGCTTGCCGTGAACACCCGTTGTATTTCCGGCAACACCGGCAGGATGACGTGAATCGTGATCGGTCCGAGCCCCGAAACAAGGGCCAGTATGAGGACCAGTTTTATGTTGCGGGTACTGGACATTCAGACACGAAACCGGATTGGATGGCGGGAGCAGTACGCCGTGGCACCTGGCCGATCGAGGCCGCGCCACGAATGTATTGAGGCACGCGAGAAACCGCCGCACAAGAGCTGTTGGCGGGTGAAATCAAATGGGGGAAGCCAGATGTCGAAACAAACCGAACGCCGTCGCGATAACCAGCAATGGATGCTCGACTGGATCATCAAGACCACGGGCAGGGTCCAGAACTTTGCCTATGACAACCGGGTTGTGCCGCCGGAGGTGAAGTCCTACGCGCAGATTCACCGGGTCGTCGACAAGCATGCCCGTCATGTTGTCGCGATCGCCGAAGAGGCCGAGAAAGCAGGTCACCTCCAGACCGCTGCCGAGCTCTACTGGGTTGCCAGCGAGCATTACCGCGAGGCCCAGCACACCATCTTCGAGGACGACAACCCCGAGAAGATCTACCTGCACGACATGCTGCTCAAATGCTTCGACAAGGTGATGGAGCATGCGTCCCATCCCATTGAGCGGGTCGAAATTCCATTCGAGGGAAACTTCATCCAGGGTGTGCTGCACATGGTCCCCGGCGCCGAGAAGGCGCCGACCGTGGTGTTTTGTCCAGGCATGGACATGACCAAGGAAGCCTTCGTCGATGCCCTCAACCACCCCTTCGTCAATCGTGGCCTGAACTGTTTGCACCTTGATGGCCCGGGACAGGGGACGAGCAACATTCGAAAGATCCGCGTGACCCTCGATAATTACGAGCGCGCCGGCTCTGCGGCGATCGACTATCTGTGCGAACGCCCCGAAGTTGATCCCGACCGGATTGCCGTGTCGGGTTTTTCCATGGGTTCATACTGGGGCATGCGCTTGGCTGCGCTGGACAAGCGCGTGAAGGCCGTTGCCACGGCGGCCGCGTGCTACGGCCCGAAGACCGCGATCTTCGAGCAGGCCTCGCCACGCTTCAAGCAGGTGTTCATGTATATGGCGGGCATCCACGACGAAGATGAGTTCGATGAATTTGCTTCACAGATGGTGCTCGACGATGTCGCCGCAAATGTGACCTGTCCGGCTCTGCAGGTGACCGGCGAATACGATCCACTGGCGCCGCTCGAGACTGTGCTGCCGATCTACGAGAAGGTGCCCGCGCCCAAGGAACTGTGGGTCATCGAGAACGACTTCCACAGTCCGCGCAACCGTCCGAATTTCGGCGGTATCGACTTCTATGGGTTCCTTGCTGACTGGATCAACGATGTCTTCGCCGGGAAGATCGCCGACGATCACCAGAAGGAAATCTTGGTGCCGGAACATGGCGGCGTCGGCCCCTATGTCGAGCAGATGACCGGCGGCTTTAATCTGCCGGAGCGGATCGGTGCGCCAACTGGTTTGTCCGATGCGCAGAAAGGCCCAGCGGGAATTATCGGGGATTAACCTTCCGAGGCGTGCGCCAACCGGCGCCCATACTCGATCGCGGCCAGCATGTTGGTGTGGTCGGCCTTGCCCGTCCAGGCGATGTCGAAGGCCGTGCCGTGATCGACGGAGCAACGATCGAACGGTAATCCCACCGTCACGTTGATGGCGGTGTCGAAGGCGATCAGCTTTACCGTCGCATGGCCCTGGTCGTGATACTGGGCGACCACCAGGTCGAATTCACCCTGGTTGGCGCGCGCGAAGACCGTGTCACCGGACAAGGGTCCCGTCGCGTCGATGCCCTCGGCCCGTGCGGCCTCGACGGCGGGCGCGACTTCGCGGTCGTCTTCCTCGCCGAACAGGCCGTCCTCGCCGCAATGGGGGTTGAGACCCGCCACGGCGATGCGCGGGTTGGCGATGCCCAGTCGCTTGAAGTGGCCGTCGCCGGCGCGGATCACGTCGAGGACGTTGTCCCGGGTGCAGCGGCGGATGGCGTCGGCCATCGAAACATGAGCCGAGACATGGATCGTCGACAGGGTCGGCGACGACAACAGCATGAAGGGCTTGATGTCGCCGGCCAGATGGCTGAGCAGGCCCGTGTGCCCGTCATAGTGATGTCCCGCGGCGTTCAGGGAAGCCTTGTTGATGGGGGCCGTGACGATGCTGCCTGCGTCGCCCGCCTTGGCCATGTCGGCGGCGCGGACGATATAGGTGTAGGCGGCCTCGCCCCCGGCGGCCGAGATTTCGCCGGCCGGAGCGGCCTCGACGCCGTCGGTCGGTATGTCGATCAGCCGAATGCCGCTGTTGTCGTCAAACCTCAGGCTTGTGCCGCACTGCCCATCAGCGCGTTCCAGAATGGCGCGCGACCCGATCACCATGATATCGCCGCGCGTGTTCTCCGGCAGTGCCGAGAGCGCCTTGCAGATGACCTCGGGCCCGACCCCGGCGGGGTCACCCATGGTGATGACGATGGGCGAAACCGACATCCGTCTATTTCTCGGGCAGGGGGATGAACTCGTCATCGCCCTCGATCTTGCCGAAGCGACCTTCCTTCCAGTCCGCCTTGGCCTGTTCGATGCGTTCCTTCGAGCTGGAAACGAAGTTCCACCATAGATGCCGCTCGCCATCGATGGGCGCACCGCCGAGCAGCATCGCGCGTGCCTGGCCATCGGAGTTGACCGACACATCCACATCGGGCGCGAGCACCAGCATCGTGCCGGCATCATGGGGTTCACCGTTGACCGATACCGAACCCTCGACGACATAGACTGCGCGTTCCTCATGTTCGTTGGTGACCGCGAGGCTGGCCCCATCGTCCATGCGGACATCGAGATAGAACATCGGTGATGCGGTCACGACCGGTGACGTCTCGCCATAGGCGGTGCCGGCGATTAACCGCATCTCGACCCCGTCGCGCGATATCTCCGGCAGGGTCGCGGCGGGGTGGTGGAAAAATCCCGGCTCGCTCTCTTCCTGGTCTTTCGGCAGGGCGATCCAGGTCTGGATTCCGAACATGGTGGTGTGCGCATCGCGGATTTCATCGCGGGTGCGCTCGGAGTGGACGATGCCGCGGCCGGCGGTCATCCAGTTGACATCGCCGGGCCGGATCGCCTGCGCGTAGCCGAGGTCGTCGCGATGCATGATTTCGCCGTCGAAAAGATAAGTGACTGTGGCGAGGCCGATATGGGGGTGGGGACGAACGTCGATGCCTTCACCAGGGGGGAACTCCGCAGGCCCCATGCGATCGAAAAAGATGAACGGGCCCACCGATCGCCGTTTGGCGACGGGCAACACGCGCGCCACCGTGAATCCGCCGAGATCACGCGTGCGCGGCTGGATTACATGTTCAATCACGTCGCGGGAGGCATCCGTCATCTTCGTTCTCGCTTCGCCCGGAGTTCGCCCTTGAGATATGCGCCCCGGCCGATAATTCAACGTCGCTACCTTGTCTTCTTTTTCGCTGGTTTGCGCTTCTTGCTCTGGGCGACGCGCCAGGCGGACAGGAGCGCGAAGTCGCGTCCGGCCCAGTGGCCGTTGGCCGCTTCGTTATAGGCCTTGCGCGTGGCGTCGATCACCGGCACGTCGAAACCGTTGGCCCGCGCAAGTGCCACCATCTGCTTGGCATCCTTGGCACCGCCGGTCATCTCGAAGGGGGCGGCCTTGGGGAATTTTCCGCCGATCGCATCCACGATCCAGGGCAGGCGCGCCGGTGCCACTTTTGCCGCACCGCTGGAATCCGCGAGGATATCTGCCGCGAGCTCGCGTTTGATGCCGGCGGTTTGCGTCAGAGACAGCGCTTCGCCCAGCGCCTCCCAGTAGGCCAGCAGCGGCAGGTTGATGGCGAGTTTCATGGTGGTGCCGGCGCCGACCGTGCCGACCCGGTCGACCCGGCGGCAGAGCTGATCGAGGATGGGTTTGGCACGCTTGAAGGCGGCTGGTGTGCTGCCGACCATGCCGATCAAGTTGCCCGAACGTGCGGGCGCGGTCGAACCGCCGACCGGGGCCTCGACGAATGCACCACCGGCCGCTTTGACCTGTTTTTCCAACTGGCGCGTGGTCTCGGGCATGAGGGTACTCATCTCGATGACGAGCTTGCCCTTGAGGTTTCCCGAGAGCAGGCCGCCGCGGCCTTCATAGACCGACTTTGCGGCCTTGTCGTCGATGGTGATGCTGATCACCACATCATTGTTCTCGAACAGATTTGCGGGGGTATCGGTGCGGGCAGCACCCGCGTCCAACAGGGTCTTGGCGCGCCGCGTTGTTCGGTTCCAGACCGTGAGCTTGTGTTTCTTTTCCATGAGCCGCAAGCCCATGGCCGTACCCATGTTTCCGGTGCCGCAAAGACCGATTTTCATTGCAAATTCTCCGTGCTGGAGACGAGAAGTCCCCGGTGGTGATGAGACGGCGACGTTACGCGTTCGGGGAATGAGAGTGAAGTGTTTGGCGCAGATTGCCGCCACCAATTCATGATAATATCGATCCCTACCGAACGGTCGACCTCGGCCGCGTCACCCGCTTGCAGGAATTCCGAAATGAGCAAAGTCCGCGCGTCGTTTGTATTCACCCCTTGGGAAGATCGCCGCATCATCGGCAAGGCTGTCGCCGCCATGCCGGTCGTGCAAAACGCCCACAAGAACGGCGAGATGATTATCGCCCATGGGTCCACCAACGTGTTTGTTGCCGAAGAGATCATGGGCGAGGTCCCGAACAAGCAGTTCTACTTGTCGGGTCAGGTGATCAACAATGTCCTGTGTCAGACGCAGCCCGAGGAGAAACCACCGATCATTCATCTTGTGAAGGGTGAGTTGACGCCGCCCGCACCGCGCATGGACGAGATGCTCAAGAATTTCGACGACACGAGCGTCTTCATCAAGGGCGGCAATGCGGTTGATCCTGATTTCAACGCCGGTGTGTTCTGCGCCCACCCCGGCTGCGGTACGATCGGTTTCGCGATGGGGATTATGGCCGCGCGCGGCGGGCATCTGATCATCCCGCTGGGCCTCGAGAAGCTGATTCCGTCGGTGACGGAAGCCGCCCGGCATATGGGGCAAGACACTTTTTATTATCATGCGGGTCAGCGCACCGGGATGATGCCGGTGACCAATGCGACGGTGATCACCGAAGTCCAGGCCTTGCAGATTTTGTTCGATATCGAGGATGTCACCCATGTCGGTGGCGGCGGGGCCATGGGCTCCGAGGGCTCGGTCGTCCTGGTGGCCGAGGCCGAAAAGGACAAGATCGACGCCGCGGTCGAACTCTACAGTTCAATCAAGGGCGAGCCGCCCCTGCGCACGATCAAGGCCTATTGCGAGGGCTGCATCCCGACCACACCGGCGATGGACGCCTCACCCGACGAACAGTATGAGGCGCATCCGAAAAAGCATTGCCTGTATGAGGGGCTGAAGGAGAGCGAGTTGCCGGACTTCTTCACGCCACGCACCGAGCCGATCACCCAGAACCGCTAGCCGCGATCAGGCCTCGCGTACGAAAGGGTTGGTCTCCCGCTCGTGACCCAAGGTCGATGCGCCGCCATGGCCGGGCACAAAGGTCACGTCGTCGCCCAGCGGCCAGAGCTGTTCGCGGATGGACGCGATGAGCGTGTCATGGTCGCCGCCGGGGAAGTCCGTCCGGCCGATCGAGCCCTGAAACAGCACGTCACCGACGAAGGCAACGCGCGAGACCGGCTCGAAGAAGATGATGTGCCCCGGCGTGTGGCCCGGGCAGAAGCGCACCTCGAATGTCAGATTGCCGACGGTGACACTGTCACCCTGGTCGAGCCAGCGTGACGGCGTGAAGGGCCGCCCGGCATCGACACCGAACCGTTCGCCCTGTTCGGCGAGCTGGTCGATCCAGAACTTGTCCTCGATATGCGGGCCCTCGATGGGCACCGTGAGTTGCTCGGACAGGTCGGCGGCCGCGCCCGCGTGATCGATATGGCCGTGGGTCAGAAGAATTTTTTCGACGTCGACACCCTGTTCCTCGATCGCGGCGCTAATTCGCTCGATCTCGCCACCCGGATCAACGACCGCCGCCTTGTTGGTTTCGCTACACCACAGGACGGAGCAGTTCTGCTGGAACGCGGTGACGGGGATGATGACGGCTTTCATGGGCGTGTGTGTTTCGTGGGTGTCTCTGTTCGGTGCTAGCCGATGCCGGCTTTTGACGCGAGTCGAATTCGAACTCTAAGGTCATTGATTGCTGCCAAACGGCGCGCAGGGGCAAGGGAGAAATGCTCAATGGACATTATTTCATGGATTGTACTGGGCCTGATCGCAGGCCTGATCGCCAAATTCGTCGTACCGGGTGACGATCCGGGCGGGATCATTGTGACCATTATTGTCGGCATTGTCGGCGGTGTGGTTGGCGGGTTTGTCGGCAGCCTGATCGGTATCGGCGGGGTCGATGGTGTGAACATCGGCAGCATCATCGTGGCCGTGATCGGCGCGATCGTTCTGTTGATTCTTTTCCGGGTGGTGGCAGCCAAGCGGGCCTGACACCGACGATCCGAATTTTGTGAGAACCCGCCGCTCACCCAGCGGCGGGTTTTTCGTTGCAGCGACGGGGTGCAACGCTTGCTATAAAATGTCTGTCGTCATCGGCATCTGCAAAACTGCTGCACGCACCGGAAAAAGTGCGGAAGCTTAGGGGGAACATCCATTGGAACAGAATGTCTCATTCAAGTCTGACGGGCTGACGCTCGCAGGCGTGGTTCACACGCCTGCGGACCTGGCGCCGGGCGATTCACGTCCGGCCTTTCTGGTTTTGCACGGTTTCGGTACGGGGAAGGACGGTTCCACGCCGGAAATTCTGGCGAACATGCTGTGCGATTGGGGCTATGTCGTCATGCGGTTCGATTTCCGCAGCTGCGGTGACAGTGAGGGCGAGACAGGTTGGGTGATGTGTGAGGATCAGGTCGAGGATGTGAAGAACGCCGTGACCTGGTTCGCCGACCAACCTTATGTGGATGGAGACCGCATCGGTGTGATCGGTCACAGTTTCGGCGCCGCAGTCGCCGTTTATGCCGGGGGCGTCGACAAGCGCATCGCGGCGGTCATTTCGTCTTGTGGCTGGGGCGATGGAGAAAGCAAGTTCCGCCTCCAGCATAGGTCGGATGAGGAATGGGCCCGCTTCCAGAATATTCTCACGGAGGGCAAGGCCCATCGGGAGAAGACCGGAAAATCGCTGATGGTGGGTCGCTGGGACATCGTTCCGATCCCGGAGCATCTCAGGGGTCATATGGGCAAGAACGTGCTGATGGAGTTCCCGGCCGAGACGGCGCAGAGCATGTATGACTTCCGCGCGAATGACGTAATTGCGGACATCTCGCCGCGCCCGGTTCTCCTGTTCCACGCCGCGGACGATTCCGTCACGCCGACGGATCAGTCATTGCAGCTCTTCGCTCATTCGAAGCAGCCTTGCGATCTGATCCTTGCATCGGACGTGGACCATTTCCCGTTCTCCGTCGCCAGCACCCGCGCGCGCGAAGCGGTGAAGGGGTGGCTCGACCTCTATTTCCCGGCCTAGAGGCACTCCGGAATATCCGTTAGGCTTTCTCAGTCATGAACGGTTAGAGGGAGCGGGAGCATGCCGACCGAAATATTCACGCCGACGGCCGAGGAAATGGATGCGCGGATCGCGCGGTTCGACAAACTCGAGCCAATGTCGACGACCGATGATCTGGCATGGGTGCCGCAGGATGCGTGGGAGATTTTCTTCGCGCGCAAGATCATGGCGGTGATTCTCGAAGATACAAAGAGCCCGTTCGGAGATCGTGCACCCATCATCGGAGCCAACGGGACCACCATGTTCATTTCCGTGATGCCGCCGGGGCAGGGGCCTTGTCTGCACGACCATAACGAGACCTACGAGACGTTCATGGTTCTGCAAGGCTCGATCGAATATCGGGTCGGCGACCCCATCGAACACAAGCGCGTGCTGAACCAGTGGGATGTGTTCTCCTGCCCGCCGGGGGTTTATCGGGAATTCAACAATGTGGGTGAGGGGGATGCGGTCCAGCTCACTATCCTGACCGGCCCGATCGAACGCGATGATGTAACGATGCCCCATTCGGTCAAGGAACGCGTGACCGAGCAGTATGGCGCGAAGGTTGCCGATGCCTTTGGTGAGATCATGCCTTTCGATCCGCCGAAGTCCTGACCTTCGGCATGCATCTGCCTCGCATCGACAGGAACATGTAGTGGCCCAGATCGAAGCCAACGGGATCACGCAGTATTACGATATTCAAGGTGAGGGCCCGCCGCTCCTGCTTGTGGCGGGCATGGGCGGAACTGCGAATTACTGGGCGGAGCAGGTTGCGTTCTTTTCACGCACCCACAAGGTCATCTCCTACGATCAACGTGGAACCGGACGGACCAGTCATGCGCCGGTTACCGGGATTGAGCAGTTGCGCGACGACCTGCTGGCGCTGCTCGACGCGTTGGAACTTGAGAATGTCGATTATCTCGGCCACTCGACGGGCGGCAACATCGGACAGATCATTGCGATCGAGAATCCCGAACGTCTGCGCAAGCTGGTCATCTATGCCAGCACGACCCATGGCGATGCCTACCGGTCCAAGGTTTGGCGTGTTCGACGGTCCATATTGGAGAACCAGGGCCCGGAACTTTATGGCGACATGACCAGCCTGATGCTCTACCCGCCGGATTGGATCACAGAGAATTCCGAGATGCTCGAGGCGCAGCAGGCGGCGCAGGTCGCCATGCTGGCGCCAACCGCGGTCATGACAAGCCGGATTGAAGCGGTCCAGGCGTTTGATCGCCGGGATCAGCTTGCGGATATTGATGTCCCGACGCTGGTGGTGTGCGCGCGTGACGACCAGCAGACCCCGGCCTATTTCTCCGCCGCGCTGGCTTCTGCAATCCCGAACGCCGAATACAGCCTGCTCGACTATGGCGGGCACGCCTGTTCCCGAACCGTCCCGGGTGAATTCAACAAGATCGTCGCGGATTATTTCGCGCGTTAACCCACATTTCCTGAGGAGATCAACATGGCTCACGAAGCAATCATCCCACCTGGCTCAGCACCGCCACTCGCCCCCTATTCACCGGGAGTGAAGGTCGGGAACACCGTCTATGTGTCCGGCATTCTCGCGATGGATGCCGAGGGCAACAGCGTTGGGGTCGGTGACATCAAGGCCCAGACCCGCCATGTGATCGAATCCGTACGCGCTGTCGTAGAAGCAGGCGGCGGCACGCTGGCCGACGTCGCGTTCAATCAGATCTTTCTGGCGGACCTGGCCGATTACGCCGGTATGAACGAGGTGTATCGCGAGTATTTCGGGGACAATCCGCCGGCGCGTTACTGCATCAAGGCCGAATTGGTGAAACCGGAGTTCCTGGTCGAGATTTCATCGACCGCGCATATCGGCTAATCTCGGCGTTCGGTCGGATTCACACGCTCACGTCGAAGCCCGAACCAGCCCGCGTATAGCAATGCGAGGATGACGACCAGCGCGCCGAGCATCTGCAACGCATCAAGCCGTTGTCCCAGCAGCAAGAATGCGGCGGCAATTGTCACGAGAGGTTCGAGGTAGGAAAAAAGCGTGGTTTTTACGGGGCCGATCATCGAGATGCCGACGAAAAACCCGATCATGGCCGCGGCAAACAGAATATTTGTTCCCGCGAATGCCCACCATCCTGTTGTGGTTTCCGGCAGAAGGAATTCGCCTCGCAACAGGGCGATTATGGCCATGGTGATCGCCGCGGTGGCGACGAGGTAGAGCGTCACCTGGCGATGGTCGCTTTGCTTCATGATGCGGCTGCTGACGACCGAGACTATTGCGAGGCCGGATGCGGCGATCAGGCCGAACAGAATGCCGGCGAGTTCAAGTCCGGACCATCGCACACCGAGTGTAAGCGCGAGACCGCCAAACGCGACCAGACCCGCGATAACGGTGACACGCGTCAATCGTTCCCATCCGAATATGGCCACGATTAGCGACGTAAACAGCGGAAACAGGAAGAAGATCAAAACGGCCAGCGGGACCGGCAGGACTTCGATCGCAGACAAGAGAGACCATGCATAGATTGCCGTGACGAGCCCAAGTGCCACACCGATCAAGCCTTCCCGTCGCGGCAACAGTATCGGTTTGCCGGCTGTGAACAGGATTCCGATCAATATCAGCGAGGGAAGCACGAAGCGTACGGTCGATACGGAGAAGGGATCAGCACCGCTGCGATAGGACAGGCCGGCGAGTGTGTTTGAGAATGCAAAGCAGATACTGACCCCGACGACGATCGCAATTCCCAGAATCTCGCGACGCTTGTCCATCGGTTCACTCCCTCGTCATCTACCAACACTCTACGCGCCTTCGATCGTGGTGCTGTCATGCGATTTGTGCTTCCGTGGGATGCTAATTCCAGGGGTGACGAGAAAAGAGGCTTTGATGACTGGTGATCCACTGATATATCTGAACGGCGACATCGTCGAGACAGCCGATGCACGAATCTCGCCGTTTGACCGCGGGTTCTTGTGGGGTGACGGCGTCTATGAGGTCACCCCCTGTTTTGGCGACCAGATGTACCGGTTGGATGATCATATTGATCGCCTCTACCGCTCGCTTCGCTACGTCCGGATTGACCCGGGCATGACACAGGCCGAGATGACGGTGGCGACCGAGGCGTTGCTTGCTGCCAATGCGGGCCGACTGGGGACGAATGCGATGTATCGCATCGGTCACTGGGTCACACGTGGCGAGGATACATCCTCGATGCGTGTACATGCAGCCGGTCCGGCGACGGTGATGATCTTCTTCCGGGCCGTCGATACCGCCGCGATTGCGCGGAACTATGCGCAGGGGCTGAAGTTCACAGTCTCGTCTGTGCGGCGCAATCCGCCTGAATGTGTCGAGACCCGCGCCAAGGTGACGAGCAAGATGAACCAGGTTCTTGCCGAACTGGATGCGGCGACCCGAGACTCGCTCCCGCTGATGCTGGATCTGAACGGAAACATCGCCGAAACCTCGGTCGCAAACTTCTTTCTCGTGCGCGATGGCGTGGTCTGGACGGCACCCGAGCGCAATATCCTTGAAGGTGTGACGCGAAAGGTTCTGTTCGAGCTGTGCGAGCGTCTGGATATACCCCTCGAGGAAAAGCTTTTCACCATGTACGACGTGGCACAGGCAGAGGAATGTTTCATCACCTCAAGCGCAATCTGTGCGACCCCGGTGGCGTCCGTGGATGGTTTCACGCCGAAATTCGAGGTTCCGGGGCCCATCACGACCCGTCTGATAGATGCGTTCGCGGGGGACACCGGTTACGATTTCCGAAAACTCGAAGCAGCAGCGGAATAGTCGGACCATGTCGCAACTGAAGGCGTTCAACTTCCAGACCTGGATCGACAAGCATCGCGATCTGCTCAAGCCACCGGTCGGAAATGCCGTGGTGTGGCGGGATACGGATTTCATTGTGATGGTGGTCGGCGGGCCGAACCGCCGGACGGATTTTCACGACGATCCCTATGAGGAATTCTTCTATCAGCTCGAAGGCAATATGGTCCTCAAGATCATGGAGGATGGTCGGCCGCGCGATATACCGATCAACGAGGGCGATATCTTCTTGCTGCCGCCGCATGTGCGCCATTCCCCGCAACGCCCGGAACCCGGCAGCGTCGGTCTCGTCGTTGAGCGACGTCGGCCGGACAGCGAACTGGATGGATTCGAGTGGTTCTGTGGTGCCTGCGACGAGTTGCTGCATCGCGTTGAACTGCATGTGGGGAATATCGTGAAAGACCTGCCGCCACTTTTCGAAGAGTTCTACAACTCCGAAGATCTGCGCACCTGTGGGGTATGCAACGCCGTACATCCGGGGCGCGATAATACCGTATAACCTGCTGTTATTGAACGCAGTTATACCATTTTTCGTGTTTTTCGTGCGACTTCGTACCCAACCCGCATAATTCCCTTTATTCTAAGCGCATAGAGTCTGTAGTTCTATCTATAGGTGTTGGATGTAGGTTCAAACACACTGTGGAGGTTGAGCGGCATGGCTTTGTTGTATGAAAACAGCCCACCGGAATCATTGCGTCGGCGCGCCGTCCTGATCGTCGATGACGAGGAACTCCAGCGCAATCAACTGGTCGACTGTTTGTCCGATCTCGATGTCGTCATCTATCAGGCCGGAAACGGTGCCGAGGCGCTCGAGATCATCGATGATCAAATGCCCAGCCTGGTAATCATGGATATCCGAATGCCCGTCATGGATGGTGTGACGACCGTCGATGAACTCTCTAATCGTGGCGGCGAGATGAAGATAATCCTCATGACGGGCGACCCGATGTCTCTGGAAGCTGCTTACAAGCGGCGACCCGACGTCTTCACGATCATAGAAAAGCCACTGCCGCTTCGCGTCTTGCGGCGATTTGTTATTGAAGCTCTTGGGCTTGGAACGTAGCGGAGCCGGTCCGGGAATCGTCTTCTTGTTTCTGGGTGATGGGGAGTTCGACGGTGAACTCACACCCGCCCTCGACATTCTGGGCGATGATCGACCCACCCATGGCATTGACGATCCCGTAGCTGACCGAAAGGCCCAGGCCCGTCCCGACACCGACCTCCTTGGTGGTGAAAAACGGATCGAAGATGCGTTCCAGACTCGCTTCGGAGATACCCCCGCCTGTATCGCGCACGTGCATGCAGACAGCGGCATCGCCTGCGTCTTCAGTCAGTGATACGCCGATCGTGCCGATGGTTTCGGCGCCGTTTTTGGTCGGCGATGTTTCCCGAATGGAATCGCGCGCGTTTGTGATCATGTTGATGATCACTTGCTCGAGCTGGGATTCGCTGCCGTGGACGGCGTGGTTTTGGTCGGGTAACCGGACATCAAGTTCCACACCCTCCAGCTCAAGTTGTCCCCGCATAAGTCCGCATGCATTGCGGATGGCCCGCGCGGGATCGAAGTCCACGAAGTCTGATGTATCGTGCCGGCTGAACACGCGCATGTGCAGGATGATCTTGCCCATCCGCCCGGCCTGGTCGCTGATCAGCTCGAGGTTTTCCTTCGCATAGTCCAGATCTGCCGTCCCGGCATCCGCACGAATAAGAACATTGTCTGCGGCCATCCGCATGATGTTCAGGGGTTGGTTCAGTTCATTGGCAATACCGGCAGCCATCTCACCCACCGTGGCCAGTTTCGAGGCTTGCGTAAGCTGTGATTGCAGCGATTTTTGCTCGGTGATGTCGCGGACCAGCGAAATATGCATCGTGCCCTCGGGGCTTTCGAACTGGGTCATCGCGACTTCGATGGGGATTTTCGTCTGATCCTGATGAATCCCGATCATCTCACGTGTTGAAAATTGGGGTCGTGGTCCGACGTCTGAGCTGCCGGAGGTCGATTCGTAGCTGATCGGCACAAGGTCGCGAAGGTTCAGGTGAAGCATGGAGTCGTGGTCGAAGCCGAAGATGTCTTCGCTGGCGCGATTTGCCATCACGATGTCACCGCTCGCATCGGCCACGATGATGCCGTCGGCGGCGTTCTCGAGGACCGTGTCGAGCATCTCCTCGCGCTCTGCGAGGTCGGAAGCGATATGCTCTCGCGAAATAGCTGCCGACAGGATATTAGCCACCGTTTGCAGGAACGTGATTTCATCGGGTGTAAATTCCCGGCGGCTCTGATTGTGAACGACCAGGATACCGCGCGGCTTGTTATCAGCGCCGGCGATGACGACGCTGGCCGCAGAAATCGTGCCGATATCCTCAAGGATCGGGCTGCTGATGTCAGGTTCCCCCGGTTCGCCGCGGCGAAAACTGTCGTTTTCACCGCGATGAAAAACTACCGGTTCCAGGGCCGGGGCGTCGAACAGGGGCTTCAGATGCTGGATACGCGGTTCAACCGGCCACCCCACATACTGCCGACCTGCGTCATTCGCGCTCACGATACTGAACTCTTGGGAGTTTCGGTCGGGCGCGCTGCGAGATCAGACAGAAGTCGACATCCATGATCCGGGCGATGATGTTGGAGGTATCGTTTAGCAGGACATCAAGATCAGACGCACTGAGCGCCTGTTGGCCAATATCCATGAGGGCCGTTTGCTGTTCGACCCGAGCCGCGAGCGCAAGTTCCGTGTCCTTCCGGTTCGTAATGTCTTCGACGACGACGATCAAATAGGGGTCCTGCGAACCCGATTGTTCGGTTTTTGAGGCAGTCACTGCAACCCAGATCGGGGTTCCGTCTTTCTGGATGTAGCGCTTTTCTCGGGTGTAAGACCCACCTGTTCCGTCGATCAACTTCGCACGTGCGTCAAAGTCGTCGGCCAGATCGTCATGGTGTGTAATATCCCGGAAGGAAAGTTTACGAAGTTCAATTTCCGTGTAACCCAGTATCTCACAATACCGTGCGTTGATCCGGAGCCACTTTCCGTCAAATGAGAGATGTGCAATGCCGACTGCCGCCTGGTCGAAGGTGGCACGAAACCGCTCTTCACGTTCGCGTATTTCCTGGGCGGCATGAACCTGGCTGGTGATGTCATAGGAGACGCCGCCGACCGCGGTCACCTTGTTGTTTGAATCATAGATCGGAAACTTGGTCACCCGGATGATGATCTCCTCATCATCCTTGCCCGGAACGTTGATATCGGCGGTCCGTGTGGACTCGGTGCGGAGGACCTCCCGGTCAAACTCATCGATTTGCGGTGCCCAGGCTGCGTCGTGAATGTCGGAGAGCGGTTGACCGGTTATTGCGGTGTCGGGAATGCCGAAGGTTTGTCGGTATGTCTGGTTGACCTCCAGCAGATTTCCCAGCGTGTCCTTCACCGATTGGTTGAAGGGGCTGTTCTCCCAGAATGCGCGGAATCTCACCTCATTTTCCCGGAGCGACAGCTGGGAACGTTTCAGCTCATCGATATCTTCGATCACGGTGATGAAGTAATCCGGCGTGCCGTCCGGGTGGCGGGCCAGGGAGGGAGTCGTTTTTACCCAGACCACCCGGCCGTCCTTGCGCCGGTACCGCTTTTCCATCGTGTAGGAATCGATTTCACCGGAGATGAGTTTGTCGTTCATCGCGTTGTTTATCGATAGGTCTTCGGCGAACGAGATCTCCGCGAAGCTCAATTGCTTCAGTTCATCGACTGTATATCCGGTTATATCCGACATCTTCTGGTTCACGCGGATCCAGCGGCCATCCAGGGAGACATGGGTTATGCCAACTGACGACGTCTCGAACGTGTGCAAAAATGGCTGAACTTGCGCCTTGAGCTGCACTATTCGGCGCAGTGCAATGGCGCCGCCAACCAGGAGCAAAGCCAGCAGGATCAACACGACCAAACTGGCAATGCCGGCATCGTTCGTGAAACCAAACATGTCGAGCGACATTTACGCTCTCCGAAAGGGCAACAGACCGGAGCCTAGCCCCCTTCTGCGCTTGGCAGCAACGCCACTATTGTGCGCGCGCAACAGTAGCGGGGCCGGCAAAGTTTCCGTAAGTCAGCGTGTTACGGTCCTGGGGGGCTTGAACGCCGTCACCGGCAGCAGCTCACCGTTGTAGATTTCGACATCCACGAGCGCACTATGCGCGCTGGGGCCCTGGCCCAGCCGCGATGTGCCCACGTCGCGTGTAAGCACATTCGGGTTGCCGTGCTTGTCGAGACTGTTCTCCGCACCGGGCTCGGCGGGGTCGTACCAGGCGCCCGTGGCGAACTGAATCACGCCGGGGCGGACCTCTTCTGTGATCATCACGCCGGCCAGTGCCGCGCCCCGGGCGTTGAAGGCCCGCACGATGTCGCCGTCGGTAATATTACGGCTTGCGGCGTCGTCGGGATGGATCCAAATCGGTTCGCGCTGCTGGATCTTGCTGTTGCGACTGACACGCCCGTTATCCAGTTGGCCGTGAAGGCGCGTACGCGGCTGATTTGAGATCATATGAAGCGGATATGTTTTTGCGGTCTCCGCACCAAGCCACTCGGTCGGTTCGCGCCAGACCGCATGGCCCGGGCAATCGTCATAACCGAAACCGTCGACGACGTCGGAGAATATCTGAACCTTTCCCGATGGCGACGTCAGGGGATTGGCCTCCGGGTCGGCACGGAATGCTGCCAGCATGACGATCGGTTTGTCGGCCCGCGGCGTTTCCACATATCCGGTTTGCCAAAACTCGTCGAAGGACGGGAGAGTCAGGTCCTGCTCGGCGGCTTGCTGCCGGGCGCGATCGTAAAGATGGCGCAGCCATTCCGCTTCGTCGCGACCTTCGGAGAAACTGTCCTCCGTACCCGCACGGCGCGCGAGTGCGCCGAATATCTCAAAGTCATGGCGCGCTTCGCCGACCGGATCGATGGTCTGATCCATCGCCATGATGAAGCGGTCTTTCGACGTGGCGCCGATATCATTGCGTTCGAGTGTGGTCGTGGACGGCAGAACAATGTCCGAGAACTTGGCGGTTGCCGTCCACCATGGTTCGTTGACGATGATGGTCTCGGGCTGCTGCCAGGCGCGCACGAGGCGGTTCAGGTCCTGATGGTGATGGAACGGGTTGCCGCCGCACCAGTAGACAAGACGAATATCGGGATAGGCCCGCGTTTCCCCGTCGAATTCATACGCGCCGCCGGGATTGAGGAGCATATCCGAAATGCGTGCGACGGGAATCCACTCGTCGCACGGGTTTTCACCCGTGGACAGAGAAGGGGTCGGCGCAGGGCGTCGCGGGTTGCCCGTATTGCCCATGCTGCCATAGCCGAAACCGAAACCGCGCCCCGGCAGGCCGATCCCGCCGAGCATCGCGGCCAGCGTCACGGTCATCCAGAAGGGTTGTTCACCATACTCGCCGCGCTGCAGGGACCAGTTGGTGTTGATGAAGGTTCGCTTCGCGGCCATGCGGCGCGCCAGTTGGCGAATGCTGTCTGCATCAATGCCGCAGATCGGTGCCGCCCAGTCGGGATCCTTGGCAATGCCGTCGGTCGTGCCGAGAAGATAGGGGCGAAACTTCTCATACCCGACGCAGTAGCGGTTCAGGAATTCGACATCCGCGAGCCCTTCCGTCTCAAGCGTATGCGCGAGCGCGAGCATCAGGGTGACATCGGTATTGGGGCGTAGCGCCAGCCATGTCGCGCCCAGATGTGCCGAGACATCATCGCGGATCGGCGACACGTTGACGATTTCCACGCCCGCGTCGACCGCCGCTTTGAGGGAAGGGCCGGATATATGTTCCGCCGGGCCGCCCGAGAGGACTTGCATGTTCTTGAGCGGTACGCCGCCGAACGCGACCATCAACTCGGTGTTCGCGGCGATCGAATCCCAGCTCGTATAGTCGGTCATCGCGGCACGCGCAGATCCGAGAATGTGCGGCAAAATCGCGTAGCCGGCGGCGATCGAATAGGTATGTTTCTGGGCGGTGAAGCCGCCGACGGTATTCAGGTAGCGGTGCAACTGGGTCTTGGCGTGATGGAACCGACCTGCGCTGGACCAGCCGTAGGAGCCGCCGAAGATCGCGCTGTTGCCATGTTCGTGGCGCACGCGGTCGATCTCTGCGGCGACAATATCGAGTGCTTCGTCCCAAGGCACAGCAACGAAGGGTTCGGCACCTCGTTGTTGACGATTGCCGCCGGGGCCATTGTCCAGCCAGCCTTTCCGGATCATCGGCCGGGCCACCCGGCTTTCGTCATAAACCGCGTCGGGCATGGATTCGATAAGGGGCGAGGGATCGGGATCCTTTTCAAACGGCCGCACGCCGACAATCCGGCCTTCGTCGATTTCAGCCGTGAATGCGCCCCAGTGGGAAGAATGCCTGCGTCGTTCGTTGGTCATGTTCGCGTCCTCAATGTTCCACGAGATTGCCCGTGGCGCGCGGGCCTGTCAAAGCATGTGAGAGGGCGTACAATCATGCGCAAATTCAACTCAGGAGAAAGTCATGGATGTACGTCTCGACGGGCGCACCGCTCTGATCACGGGCGCGAGCGAGGGCCTGGGTTTGGCGATGGCGGAAAAATTCGCGGAATCCGGTGCCAATGTGGCGATGGTTTCGCGCACGGCCGAAACGCTCGAGGCAGGGCGACAGAACATTCTGTCGGCCATCGGGGGCAACAAGGTGAAGGTCGAGGCCGTTCCATGTGACGTCACGGACCCCGATCAGATCGCGACGATGTGGCAAACGGTGACGGACAGCTTTGGCGCTGTCGATATTCTCGTCAACAATGCGGGTGCGACTGCAAACGGACCGTTTCTGGATTGTGACGACGCGCGATGGCAGGCGGATCTCGACCTCAAACTGTTTGCGGCCATACGTCTTGGACGGCTGGCCATGCCGGGGATGGCCGAACGCAAATGGGGCCGGATCATCAACGTCCTCGCCGGAAGCGCCAAGGCACCCGGGCCGGGCAGCGTACCGACTTCGGTGTCACGCGCGGCAGGGATGGCGCTGACCAAGGTCATGGCGGGAGAGGGCGCACCCGACAATATTCTGGTCAATGCACTGCTCGTGGGACTGATCAAGTCCGGCCAGCATGAGCGCCGACATCAGCTACAAGCGCCCGAGAAGACCTATGAAGAGTATATGGACGGGCGCGGCGTCGGCATTCCGCTCGGCCGGGTCGGTGAAGCGGAAGAATTCGCCAACATGGCGTGCTTCCTTGTCTCCGACGCGGGATCCTACGTTACCGGTTGTGCCATCAATGTGGATGGCGGGCGTTCACCAGTCGTTTAGACAGGTTTGCGCCTTTCAAGCAGCATTTCGGATTGGGGTGATGACCGGCGGGGCCTGATCGTTTAGCTTCCGCGCGAATTTATTTCTGAGGGGGCTTCTGTGTCCGGTGATGTAACTGTGCGCGCTGCAGAATTGACAGCGTTGATCCATGAAATGGTCCGCCTGGGCGGCAGCGATGAGGACGAATGTCGGATCGTGTCCGAGCATCTCGTGGGTGCGAACTTGTCGGGCCACGACAGCCACGGGGTGGGAATCTTTCAGGCCTATGTGGAAAATTTGCAGCGCGGATTGCTCGTCCCGAATATTTCAGCCCATCGCTATCTCGATGAGGGTGTTTTTCTGCAGTTCGACGGGCTGAAGGGATACGGACAAACCGTTGCGGCCGAGGTCACCGAACATGCGATCACCCGAGCACGGGTGATCGGCATTTGTGTCGCGACGCTCAAAAACTCTCACCATATCGGGCGTGTGGGCACGTATGCAGAGATGATCGCTGATGCGGGCTTCGTTTCGATACATTTCACCAACGTCACGGATCACCACACGATGGTGGCGCCGTTCCGCGGTGCCGAATCCCGGTTCGGGACCAACCCCATCACGATGGCGATGCCGACGACCAATCCGGACGAGCCCATTATTCTGGACATGGCGACCAGCGTTGTCGCCATGGGCAAGATCAGGGTCGCCCATGATTCCGGGGAAACCGTTCCCGAAGAATGGCTGATCGACGCCGAGGGACAGCCCAGCAGCGATCCGGGGGTCATGTTCAACGATCCGCTGGGCGCACTGCAGCCCTTTGCCGAGCACAAGGGATATGCCTTGTGTCTCATGGCCGAGCTGATGTCGGGTGCACTATCCGGTGGCGGGACGATCCAGCCAGGCAATGAGCGCCTCGACGGGATCATCAACACGATGACCATGATCATCATGGATCCACATCGGCTCGGGGATGCGAATTTGATCAGCCGTGAAGTCGACGCGATGGTCGACTACACGAAAAGCGCCCGGCCAGCCGACCCGGACAAGCCGGTACTGGTGCCGGGCGATCCGGAGCGCATCGCCCGGAAGGAACGTGGGGCGAACGGTATTTTCATTCCCGAGGGGACATGGGTCTTGTTGCTCGAAGCCGGTGAGAAGCTCGGTCTCGAGCGGTCCAAGGCGCTGGAGATCGCCGGTCTGGCCTAACCGTCACCCAGAATTTCGGTCAGGGGTATCGAGCGGCGCTCGTTAGATGATTTCGCAGCGGCGAGAACCACTGCGAGCGGAAGCAACCCGTCGCGGCCGTCGATTTCGGGCTTCCGGGCCTCGGTGACGGCGTCGGCGAAGTCCTCGAGCTCAACGAGCAGATGGTCGGCCGGCTTATATTCCAGCGGTGATGGTGCCGTCTCGCCGGTGCGCTGAATGCGCAGGCCGTCATTGTCGATGTCGAAGAAGGCATTGGCCTTCGTGCCGTGGATTGTGATCTCGAAGCGGCGCGGCGAGATGTAGTCCGCCGCGACATACCCGACGGCACCTGATTTGAACTGCATGAGCAGCGCAGTGACGTCCTCGATCTCGGGTTCGGTCTCGAGCCGGTTGAAATAGGCCGTGACCTCGCCGGGATCGCCCAGCTGATAGAGCAGATTGTCAATCTGATGGATGCCGATCTGCATCAGGCAGCCGCCCGGGATTTCGGTCGGGTCTGTCCGCCAGACACCCGGCTTGAGTTTCAGTCCGTTGTCGTTCGAGAACACGCCTTCGGCGAGGCTGACGCGGCCGAGTTCGCCGCTGTCGATCAGGTGCTTCAGGTGACGTAGCGCGCCGTTTCGCCGGTATGAATGCCCGACGGCAAGGATCACCCCGGGGGCTTCACACGCCGCGATCATGGCGCGGCCGTCGGCGATGGAGTTCGACACCGGTTTCTCGACGAAGACATGTTTTCCGGCTGCGGCTGCCGCTTTGGCCCCGGGCAGATGTGCAGAGTTGGGTGTCGTCAGGATGACTCCATCGAGATCGTCGAGTGCGAGCATCGCCTCATAGGATGGCATCGCCTCGCAGCCGAACTCGTCGGCGAACTTGGCCACCTTGTCGGGCGAACGGGAATAGCCTGCGCGCAGTTCGAGTTTGTCGGATTTCGCGATGACCCCGGCCAGGACGTCCGACCACCAGCCAATACCGACGATGCCGACCCGCATCAGATCTTGTCTTCCCATTTGGCCAGAAAGGGACCGACGATCCCGGCCCACTGCTCGGGATGGCGGCGGTAAGAATAATGGCCACCCTCCTCGACGAGGACGAGCTCCGATCCCTCGATCGCCTCATGTAGATCTTCGGAGAAGTAGAAGGGCACGGTCGCATCGTCGCGCGTGCCGACAACCAGCGAGGGGTTCTTGATCTGGGTGATCTCGCTCAGGCGATCATGGTTGAGGGTCATGTCGATGCGCGCGGCCAGGATCTCCGGCTCGGCAATCGTCTCCAGTGAGCGTTCCTCCAGTTCCATGACCTTGTCGAGGTTGTGGCGAAACTGCATGCAGCCGTTGGTGAACAGGGAGCTGACCCGGACATAGGCCTCCTTGCCTTCGGCCAGTGCGATCTCGCGGCGTGCGGTCTGCACCCGGCGAATATATTCGTCGGCCTTGGTCCAGGTGTTCGAGAAAATGCAGCAGCGGAACCGGTCGGGGTGGTCGATGGCGAGGTTCTGCAGGATCGCGCCGCCGGTCGAGGTGCCGAGCACGTGCGCTTTCTCGATCTCCAGCGTGTCCATCAGCGCAATGACGTCGTCGGCGATGTGCTGGGTGGAATAGCCGTCAGGGCCGGGGAAATCGCTCTCGCCCGAACCGCGATGGTCAAAGGAAATGCAGCGATAGCGGTCGGAGAAAATCTTGCGCTGATAGTCCCAGGAATTCATCACTCCCACGAGGCCGGGAATGAAGATGAACGGCGGGCCATCGCCCATCTGGTCCACGTTGAGTGTAATTCGTCCGACATCAATTCTTTCGGCCATTCTGAAACCCCTTCAATCATCCCGCAGTTTGCGGTCGTACAAATGCGGACGCAGTGTCTCATACAGACGCCTGTCGCACATCCGTCAGGGGCGAATGGCTCTTACGACGAAACGTCACGGATCGGGTGATCTAGACCGCACCCGCATCGCGCAGTGCGGCGATCTCGTCTTCGGATTTACCCAGGGCGGTCAACACTTCGTTCGTGTGTTCTCCCAGGGTAGGTGGCGCGCGCCGGACCGCGGCAGCCGTGTCGGAGAAGCGGAACGGGATGCCGGGCAGGGTGATCTTACCCTCGGTCGAATGTTCGGCTTCGGTCACGAGTTCACGCGCGATTGTGTGGTCCGCCGTGAGCGCCTGTTCCACCGTGTTGATCGGCGCACAGGAAACCTTGGCCGCCAGCAGTTTCTCGATCCACTTATCCGTATCGTCGGTGCGGAAGAGGTCCGAGATCATGCCGTCGCACGCGCCACGATTCTCCACCCGGTCGCGGTTGCGGGCGAATTTTTCGTCGTCGGCCCATTCGGCCTTGCCGACGGTCTCGCAGAAGACCCGGAACTGGCCGTCATTGCCGATCGACAACGCGATCATGCCGTCACGCGTGGGGTAGGCGTTGTAGGGCACGATGTTGGGGTGACCGTTACCGTAGCGGCCGGCCGGGTTTCCCGAAGCCAGGAAATTCGCCGCCACATTGGCCAGCAGGGAAACACCGGTATCGTAGAGCGAGACCTCGACATACTGGCCTTTGCCCGTGCGATGACGTGCCTGTAAGGCGGCCAGGATCGAGGACAGGGCATACATGCCCGTGCCGATGTCGACGATGGCCACGCCAAGTTTCATCGGGTCGCCGTCGGCCTCGCCGGTGATGCTCATCAGGCCGCTCTCGGCCTGGAGCAGAAAATCATAGCCTGGCAGGCCCGCGCGCGGACCGGTCGAGCCATAGCCGAGAATCGATGCACGCACGATCTGGGGTGCATTGGCCTCGAACCATGCGTCGTCGAAACCGAACCGGGCGAGGGTGCCGAGCTTGAAATTGTCGATCACGACATCCGCATCCGAAAGCAGTTCGGCCAGCACCTCGCGTGCGGCGGGCTCTTTCAGGTTGAGCGTGATGCCGCGTTTGTTGCGGTTTACGCCGAGATAATAGGCGGATTCCTCCCCCACGAACGGAGGCCCCCAGGCGCGGGTATCGTCACCGCGTCCGGGCTGTTCCACCTTGATCACGTCCGCGCCCATATCGCCCAGAGACATGGCGCAGAAGGGCCCGGCGAGGACCCGGGTCAAATCGATGACCCGGATTCCGTCGAGCGCACCGGGAGCGGCGTTCTCGGTCATGATCGCCCTCAGCCCGACTTGAGCTGATTGCGGTTGTTGTTCAGGTCATCGAGATACTGATCGACGATTTCCTTGTTCTTCATGCGGAACTTCATGAAGTCCGGCTTGCGCTTGTCGAGGAAGGCCTGCATGCCCTCTATCGATTCTTCGCTGCCCCAGACATGGGCCAGCAATTCCATGCCGTGCTGCCAGGAGGCATAGAGTTCGTCGGATTCGTGGTTGAGAGACTTCTTGGTCATGCGGATGGTCTGACCGCTATGTCCCTTGATGGTCTCACACCATTTGATCGTTTCCTCAAGCAGGTCGTCATGCGGCACGACCTTGTTGATCAGGCCGATATCGACGGCTTCGGCGGCCGTGAAGGTGCGGGCGAGGAAAATCATCTCGCGGGCCAGTCGCTCGCCGATGATGCGCGGGATGTACTGGGTTGCACCGACGGTCGGGCAGGCGCCGACTTTTGCGCCCGATTGTCCGAAGTTTGCACGGTCGGAGGCAATAACCATGTCGCACCAAAGCGCCAGCTCATGGCCGCCGCCCATGCACCAGCCATTGACCATCGCGATGACCGGGATCGGCAGACCGCGGATCGTCATCGCCGTGGCGAGCATCCGGTCGTTCCAGTGATAGGCGTTGGTCCAGTTCAGCTTCATCATGGCGCCGAAATCGCCACCGGCCGAGAAGGATTGATCGCCCGCACCGGTTACGACGGCACACGCGATTGAAGCGTCGTTGTGGGTCGATTTCAGCGCGTGGACCAGCTCGTCGAGCGTGTGTTCACGAAAGGCGTTGCGTGACTTGGGTCGGTTGATCGTGACCCAGGCGACATTGTCTTTGACCTCGAAGAGGATGTCTTCAAAGTCATCCGAAGTGGGCATATTGGACATGGTTGGCTCCCCTCAATATTCGTTCTTGTTTCCCTAGTCGGTCTGAACCACACGTGCAACGAATGAAGCGTCCACAGATGCGGCACTGGCCGGTTTGTCCGGACATATATACAGTCGCGGGAAAATCGACAATCACAACGGTCGTCTCTGCGAACAGGTTGGTTTGTCGACGGATACGTCACTGCGAAACGGAATGTTATGAGCGACAAGGCACCTATTCAATCGGTACTGATCGTCGGTTACGGCGTGATGGGAAAAGGGGTTTCGGCGACATTCGCGGCTGCCGGTTTCGACACCATGGTCAAGAGTAGTCGGGCAGCGGAGCTCGACGATTTGCCGCCGGGAGTGACGGCGACCGCTGATTTCCCCGCCGACGCGCCGGACCTGGTCATCGAGTTCGTGCCCGAAGACGTGGCGATCAAGCAGCAGGTTTTCGCCGGGATTGAAGCGGCCTGGCCCAATGATGACGTCATCATCGCGACCGGCACTTCGGGTATGTCCCTGGAAACATTGGCCGAAACGCTCGCGAAACCGGAGCTTTTCACCGGCATTCACTATTTTATGCCGGCGGATACGACAGCCGTCGCCGAGGTGATGGCCGGACCGGGCGCTCCGGAGCAAATCGTGGACGCCGTTGCCGATGCCGTCCGTCGCACGGACAAGGAAATCGTGACCCTCTACAAACCGATCGTCGGGTTCCTGATCAACCGCCTGCAGCACATCATTCTCCACGAGGCCTATTATCTCGTCGAGGAAGGGGTGGCGACACCCGCGGACATCGATATGGCGGCACGCAAGATGCTGGCGCCGCGCATGTGTCTCAACGGTCTGATCGAGCAGAAAGACACTTCGGGTCTCGAAATTCATGCGCTGGCGCAAAGCTCGATCGTGCCGGAACTGCACCCGGTAGACACGCCAAACCCGCTGATTCAGGACATGGTGGCACGCGGCGAAGTCGGGTTGTCGGCCGGTAAGGGGTTCTACGATTGGGACGGCTGCGATGTGGATCTCGTTCGCAAGCAATCGTCAGAACGCTTGCGTAAACTCTCAACATTCCTTGATGATGAGGTTTCGGAATACGCACCGGGGACAAAACCGAAGACACGCGAACTCAAACGCGGCCGCTAGGTTCGATAAGGCCGGTCAAAGAACGGAACGGAGATAGAAGATGAAGATCACCAAAATCGAAGCGATCGCCGCGGACCTGCCGCTTATCCGACCGTTCAAGATGTCGGGCGTCGAGATTTCTGTTTCGGAGAACGTCTTTGCCCGTATCGAAACCGATGACGGGCTGGTCGGCTGGGGGGAGGCGTCGTCCTCGCCGTCGATGACCGGCGAAACCGTCGAGAGCATGGTGGCGGCTGTCAATTTTCTCGCACCGTTTATCGAAGGACGCGATCCCTCGGCGTTTGCGGAGAATCTCGCGGAGATGGACTGGCGGATGTATGGCAATGCCAGCGCCAAAACCGTGATCGAAATGGCCTGTTACGACCTCGCCGGTAAGGCGCAGCAGAAAACCGTTGCGGAACTGCTGGGTGGCGTAAATCGGACGGAGGTTCCCGTTCTTTCAATGCTCGCGACTGGTAATATCGAGGTGGATGTGGCCGAGGCCGGCGAGCGCGCGGCCGCAGGTGTCAGCCATATGAAGATCAAGGTCGGCGGCAAGCCGGTCGGTGAGGACATTGAGCGCACCCTGGCCATCCGCAAAGCCGTGAACGGCGGTGTTCAGCTTTCCGCCGATTGCAACCAGGGCTGGACCCGTGCGGAGGCCCTTGAGTTCGCCGCCGGGGCGAGCGAGGCACTCGATTTCCTGGAGCAGCCGGTCATGGGGCATGACGTCGAAAGTATGGCGGCCATTGCGGCGGCGTCTGCCTGCCCGATCGGTGCCGACGAGGGTCTCCACAGCTTCGACGACGTGCGCAAGCACCACAAAATGGGTGCCGCACATGGCGGTAGCGTCAAGATGATCAAGCTCGGTGGCGTGACGCGCGCACATGAAGCAACGAAGCTGTTCGATGAGCTGGGGATGCACGTCAATCTGGCGGGCAAGATCGCGGAATCCAGTGTTTCAAGTGCGGCGGTGTTGCACCTCGGTGCCGCCGCCCCATCAATCGAGTGGGGCACCAGTTGCACCTGCCAGTTCCTGAAAACCGATATCGTGCGAAACCCGGTGCAGGTTATTGATGGCACTGCACGCGTGCCCACCGGTGCCGGCCTTGGCATTGAAGTCGACGAGGATGCCCTGTCCGAGTTCACCCGCTAGGCGTTTGCGCTAGCGGGTATTCCAGTCCCGCGAAAGTTCCAGCGAATAAACAAACCTGTCTTCCGGATGGATGCTGACGGTCGTCTCGAACACCCGATCGTCCTGACTGGTGTAGCGCCGGTTGATGGTCATGGCAGCCGAACCGGGCTCAACTTCCAGTCGTTGGGCAAGGCTGGCTTCGATATGACTTGCAAACATTTCGAGCTGTGCGTTGGCGATGACCTGGCTGTGCGCGCTTTCGATGATTTTATGTACCGGCCCATGTTCGGTCAGCACGCGCCGCGCGGTGTTCTCAAACTCCGGTAAGACGTAAATTTCCTGCCAGCAAATCGGCTTGTCGTTCAGTTCCGAGCGGCGCAGGCCGGCAATCCGAAACCAGGTGCTGCCTGCCGTCAACGAAAGGCGGGCGGCTTGTGCGTGGGCAAGCGTCACGGTGCCGGCGTCCACCAGCTCGAACCTCGTATCGGGATATTGCATTAATTCCGACAGCGCCGAGACGGACTGAACATATGTCGAGCCGGGCGACGTCGACACGACCCGCGTGCCGGAACCCCGACGCATGGAGACGAACCCTTGTTCGCGCAGTCGCTGAAGGGCGGCGCGCACCGTGTAGCGGCTGACGCCGTGGTGCGTGAGCAGCTCCTTTTCCGTCGGCAGCATCGTGCCGAGCGGATAGTCACCACGGACAATCCGGGAACGGAGTTCGTCTGCGATCACCTGATAGAGCGGCCGACCGTCGGTGGAATTGAGATCAGTCATGACGGAGAAAACTATAGACGGTCTGTCTGCGCGGCACACCCATGCTGGTGTTTCCGAAGTAGCAGAGAGGAATTAGTGAACACGCTATAATAGAATCACCTATACTAATTTCCTCTATAAGATAGCTGCCGGGGTGGCGTGAGGCCCAAATGCTTGATCGTGTTTCCGAGCAACACGACGCGCGGTTGCTCTACTTCGACGAGCAGTCGGTCGCATGCATGCGTGCCATCGATGCTGCGGACGATATCGGCCTTCCGATCCAGACCGCGTCCCATCCCAAGGCGCTGCATGATGCATGCCGGACATTCAGACCGTCGACCGTACTGGCCGTCCTGCCACCGGGAAATACGTTGGCTCTCCGAGTGATCGCTGTCATGTCCATCGCGGCGCCACGGGTACCGGTACTGATTGCCGGGGATGTGGACATCAGCCTCGATAGAATGATCAGAACGAGAGTGCATTCCCTTGGTCTCGATGTGCGTGGCAGCGTGAGGCTGGGCGGAAGCCTGCGCGACCTGCAGCTTGCCCTGTTATGCGCCGTCGCCGGACTGAATGGCGAACCAATGCCCTAATTGGGAAGGGCAGGTTGCTTTACAGCGAATTGCCAAAGTCCCTAAGCTTCGTCACGAAATATCGACCAAGCAACGACAACGCCGAAACAGGCGTGGTGAAGGGGAGCGGGATGAATTTTCCACCAGGTGACACTTACACATCGAACATCGACGTTATCGGATATGACGATGTTGACGGCCGCCCGGCTTTCAAGCTGGCACTGCATAAGTCCGGCGACCGCTGGTTCCTCTATGTCGGCCAGTTCTGGTGCTCCGGATTCTCGATTATCGAGGTCACCGACCCGGCCAACCCGCGTTTCGTTCGCTACATCGAGGGGCCGCCGAACACCTGGACGCTCCAGGTTCAGGTTGCCGACAACATGCTCGTTACGTCCCAGGAGAAAATCATGGACGGCTGGGGCCATATCGATGGCCAGCCCTGGGGTGAGGGGTTTCTGCTGTGGGATCTGACCGATCCTGAAAACCCCGAGCAGCTGAGCCACTGGAAGACCGGAGGATACGGCACCCACCGGAATTACTATGACGGTGGCCGCTACGTTTATGCGACAGGTCTGCCCGAAGGATATGAAGGCAACATCCTCCAGATCGTGGATATCGATGACCCGCGCAACCCGGTCGAAGTCGGACGTTGGTGGATGGAAGGCCAACATGTCGGCGGCGGTGAGGGCGGCGCGGCTCCCGGAACGATGCTGCATGGTGGTGCCTATGTGAAAGGCGACCTGGCTTATCTGCCCTACAGCGCCGGCGGGTTCGTCGTTCTCGATATTTCCGACAAGACCAATCCGACCCTGGTCGGCGATTTGCCGTTCTCACCACCGTTCCAGACTTTCATTGCCGTGCACACAGCCGTTCCTTTGCAGGAACGTGAGGTGGTGATCGTCAATTCCGAAGCGATCAAGGAGAATTGCGAAGAGCCGCTGGGCTATGCGGGGATCGTCGATGTCAGTGACAACGCGAACCCGCGCCTGATGTCACTATTCCCGCTTCCGGTGCCACCGCCAGAGGCGCCCTATGCGACCTTCTGCGCGCGGGGCGGCCGTTTCGGCCCGCACAACCAGCATCAGCCCCAGTATCAGGACATTCTCTATCAGGGCGAAGATCTGTGTTTCCTGACCTATTTCAATGCCGGCTTGCGGGTCTATGACATCTCGAATGCCGAACAGCCGCGCGAAGTCGGTTATTTTCTGCCGCCCGATCCGGTCGAGCGCCGAGGATTGCTGCCGGCCTCGAAGCTGGTGGCGCAGAGCGAGGACGTCATAGTCGATGCCCGCGGCAACATCTTCGTATCCGACAAGAACCACGGAATTTATGTGGTCCGGTATAACGGGCTGAATCCCTGATCCGGCCGAACCGTGCCGATCTTCAAGCGACGACGGCGACGCGGGATGCATCCCGCACTGCGCCATGGCCTGCTGCTGACGTGGCTGGCCATCGTCGTGTTCCCGCTGTTCTGGATTGTCGCGACATCGTTTAAGCCACCGTCGGACTGGAACGCGCGGCCCGCGGTCTGGTGGCCGTCCGAACCCACCTTGTTCAACTATGTCCAGGTCTGGGTAAATGATTTCGCGACGGGGATAGGGACCCCCAGTGGCGGGACCGAGGTGATTGGGCCCTGGGGCGCACTGATCAACACCTTCACCATTGCGCTTCTATCCTCGACCATCGCCACGTTGTTCGGGGCGGTGGTCGCCTATGGCGCATCCCGCTACCGGATTCTGACCGATTCCCAGCTGCTCTATTTTCTGATGCTGCGCATGGTGCCGCCGTTCGTTGTCGCGGCGCCCGTGTTTCTGTGGTTTTCGGCATTGGGTATCGAGGACACGATCATCGGCCTGATCATGCTCTACACGTTGATCACTGTGCCTTATGCGATGCTGGTCATGAAAAGCTTCGTCGACGAGGTGCCGCGCGAGTATGAACATGCTGCTGAGATCCTCGGCGCCGGCCGTTGGCGAATCATCTGGGAGATCGTCTTTCCGCTGTTGCGCCCTGGCCTGTCTGTGACGTTCCTGTTTCTCTTCATCCTGAACTGGAGCGAGTATTATTTTGCCCTGATCCTGTCCAAGACCGATGTCTCGACCCTGCCGGTGCATCTCAATCGATGGGTCGGAAATGGCGGCGCCAACGGGTTTCAGGCAGCACTCTCCGTGGGTGCCACCCTTCCGCTGCTGGTGATCGGCCTGCTGATCCGTAAGCATATCGTCCGCGGTTTGAGCTTCGGTTTCGTGCGGCGGTGACCCGGCCTGAATTTTCACGTCTCAACCAGTGATCGACATGGTCGATGCTCGCCCCAAAGGCTTCTGATAGAGGCTCTATTGCGCTAGGTTTCGGTCAAAGTTCGACCCAGAGAGATTGCCATGAAGTTTGGACTGTTTGGCGGCGCGCAAGCCGTACCCGGGGAGGTCGTAACCGAAGCGGCACTCGGCTATCACGAGTATGGGGAATATATACAAACGGTCGAGAAGCTTGGGTACGAGAGCGCCTGGATGGTGGAGCATCATTTCACCGGCTTTTCTCAGCTCTCTGCAACTCTTAACTACATCTCTTATCTGTCTGGTATTACATCGAAAATTAGACTCGGAAGTGCGGTTGTTGTGGTGCCGTGGCATAACCCTGTGCTGCTTTCCGAGCAGGTGGCGACAGCTGTCCAAGGGACGCTATGATTTCGGGATCGGTCGCGGATATCGCGCCAATGAGTTTAACGGCTTCGGAATCGACATGTCCGACGCCGAAGACATCTTCCAGGAATCGATCGCCTTCATGCGGCGCGCGTTCACCGAAACCGAGCGCTGGTCATATGCATCCGACCGCTGGACGTTCAACGACATCATCGTCGAACCGCCGGTGGTGCAGCTGCCGCACCCGCCTATGTGGGTGGGCGCCGGGAGTGAGAGATCCATTCGTGCTGCCGCGCGTAACGGGTTCAACCTACTGCTCGATCAGATGACGCCGTTTGAGGGCATCGGTGAGCGGGTTCAGCAATATCGCGATGAGCTGGAGAAGATGGGCAAGGAGTTCGATCCCTACAACATCGGCGTCACGCGCGGGCTGATGGTGGCCAATAATGATAATGCGCGTAAGGAAGCACATATCCTGCGCGGGAAGTTCATTACCGAAGTGCAGGTTCTGTCCACGGACAAGAAATATCAGGCAAAGGCGTTCAATCCTGTCGACAATGAAGACGGCAGCAGCGGCGGCACGGACATGGTGTCGGAGAACGGTGCCGTGCTCGGGAGCTCCGATGAAATGGGAGAACGGGTGCAGAAGCTCTATGATCTCGGCGTGCGGAACATCCTGTTGCACGATCTGAGCGGTAACTTCGAAGGTTTGCATCAGTCGCCGAAGAGGTAATGCCGCACTTTGCCGGCAAGAACGACCCGGTGGTCGCGGCAGCGCAATAGAGGCCTGTCAAACCCGGCAGGCAGCGGAGGGGTATGATGAAGTTTGGTTTGTTTGGTGGCGCGCAGGCAGTACCCGGTGAGGTGATCACCGAGGCAGCCCTCGGTTATCACGAATATGGCGAATATATTCAGGCGGCAGAGCGGCTGGGATATAGCAGCGCCTGGCTGGTCGAGCATCATTTCACCGGTTTTTCGCAACTCTCCGCGACACTTAATTACATTTCGTATCTGGCGGGCATCACGTCGACAATTCGCCTCGGAAGCGCGGTCGTGGTGGTGCCATGGCACAACCCGGTGCTGCTCGCAGAGCAGGTCGCGACCATCGACCAGCTTTCACGTGGGCGATACGACTTCGGCGTTGGTCGTGGTTACCGGGCGAACGAGTATCACGGCTTCGGCCTCGAGATGGCCGATGGTCAGGACATCTTCGAAGAATCGATCAACTTCATGCGGCGCGCGTTCACGGAGACCGAACGCTGGACCTACAAGTCTGATCGCTACACCTTCAATGACATCATCGTCGAGCCGCCGGTGGTCCAGAAGCCCCATCCACCCATGTGGGTGGGCGCGGCCAGTGAAGGTTCCATCCGGGGTGCCGCGCGCAACGGCTACAATCTGCTTCTGGCCCAGGTTCCCTCGTTCGAGACGATCGCCGACAGCGTGAATTTCTATCGTGACGAGCTCGACAAGATGGGTGAACCCTTTGATCCCTATCGCATCGCCGTCACCCGCGGTCTCATGGTCGCCAACGATGATGGCGCGCGCACGGACGCCCATGTCCTGCGCGGCAAGTTCCTGACCGAGGTGCAGGTGCTCGCGACCGACCCGCGGTTCCAGTCCAAATCCTTTGTGCCCGCAGCACGCCACAAGAATCGCGGCGATCCGACCGAAACGTCGGAAGCCGGCGCGATCATCGGCAATTCCGAGGAGATGATCGAGCGGATCGAGCGGCTCTACGAGATCGGCGTGCGCGACGTGGCGCTGCACGATCTGAGCGGCAACTTCGACGCGCTCCAGCAGTTTGCCGAAGAGGTCATGCCGCATTTCGCCGGTCGCGACGACGATAGCGCCGAGGCCGCGCAGTAGGTAAATCGCGTCAGATGCATGCTGCACAAGCGTGCTAGCTGGAGTTTGCGCACGACGCCCGGATTTCGGAGCGTTAACATCAACACACAGCCGTTTGCGGCTGCACGCCTTTTTGTCGAGGGGGAGTACGTCTCGTGGAAGATACAATTTTCGGCACCGGCCCCTATGCCGTCAGCCAGCCCGTTTCCCGTACCGAGGACCCGCGATTGCTGCGCGGCGAGGGTGTCTATACCGACGACCGCAATCTCGATGGCCAGGCCTATGCCGTGTTCCTGCGGTCTCCTGTCGCCCATGGCGAAATCGCCGAACTTGATGTCTCTGCTGCGAAGTCTGCGCCGGGTGTGCTGGCCGTCTACACATATGAGGATATCGCCGAGGCGGGCCTCGGCACCTTGCCGAACAACCTTCCGGTCAAGAGCCGGGACGGCACCGCGCTGATCAAGCCGGCGCGCCCGATTTTGGCGACAGGCCGTGTACGCCATGTGGGTCAGCCGATCATCGCCGTGATCGCCGAGACCGTTGCCCAGGCGCGCGATGCCGCGGAGCTTGTGGAGCTCGATATCGCGCCGCTGCCTGCGGTGACCGGTCTCGAGGCCGCGATTTCTGGCGACGCAGCGCAGGTGCATGACGAGGCCGCGGGAAATGTCTGTCTGGATTTCCAGATGGGTGACGCGGACGCAACGGCAGCGGCGTTTGATCGAGCCGAGCATGTCGCGCGCCTGCATCTGGTGAACAACCGTTGTTTTGTCTCGGCGATGGAGCCCCGCGCGGCCATTGGCGACTACGACAGTGATGCGGACCGCCACCTGCTCTATGTCTGCTCCCAGGGCGTCATGGGGATGCGCAACATCCTGGCGGGCGCCATCTTCAACTGCGAGCCAGAAAAGATCCGCGTGATCACCGGCGAGGTGGGCGGTTCCTTCGGCATGAAGGCGATGCCGTATCACGAGTATCCGGTGATTATGCTGGCCGCCCAACAGCTCGGCCGGCCGGTGAAATGGACAGCCGACCGCAGCGAGAGCTGCATCTCCGACCATCAGGGGCGCGCCAGCCAGTTCAATGCGGAGCTCGCGCTGGACGGCGACGGCAAATTTCTCGCCGCCCGTGTTACCGGTCTGGCCGATATGGGTGGCTACCTGACAGGTACCGGCCCGCTCGCCCAGTCCGTGAATATCGCCAAGAATCTGCCTTGCATGTACGAGACCGCCGCGATCGACGTGAACATGAAATGCGTCTTCACGAACACGGTTTATGTCGGCGCCTATCGCGGTGCGGGCCGGCCGGAAGGCAACTTCATCATGGAACGCCTGGTCGATACGGCTGCCCGCGGGATGGGGATCGACCGGATTGAACTCAGGCGCCGGAATTTGGTGCCACCCTCTGCGATGCCATTCACGGCAGCGAGCGGTCAGGTCTACGACAGCGGTGATTTCGAGCCGATGCTCGACAAGGCGGTCGCCGCATCCGACTGGGCCGGCTTCGCCGCACGCAAGGCGGCATCGGAGGCGCGCGGCATGAAGCGCGGTCTCGGGGTTTGTTCCTATCTGGAGGTGACCGCACCGTCTGGCAAGGAGAATGGCGGCCTGCGTTTTGGCGATGATGGCCGGGTCACGATGGTGTCGGGCACCCTCGATTACGGTCAGGGACACCGCGCGACCTATGCGCAAATCATCAGCGCGCGGCTTGGAATCCCGTTCGACAAGTTCGATCTGTTGCAGGGTGATTCCGATGAATTGCTGGTCGGTGGCGGGACCGGTGGATCGCGTTCGGTCATTGCGGCGGGTGGCGCCTTCTACGAGGCCGCCGCGGCGGTTATCGAAAAGGGCAAGACCGTCGCCAGCCACGTGCTCGAGGCGGCCGTCGAGGATATCGAGTTCGCCGATGGCGAGTTCCGTATTTCCGGCACAGACCGCTCGATCGGACTTCTCGAACTGGCCGGCAAGACGCGTGAGTTGGGTGGTGCGGATGACCTGCCGGAAAGTCTCGATGTTGACCTGATCCATGACACCGCCCCGTCATCCTTCCCGAACGGTGTGCACATCGCGGAGATCGAAATCGATCCCCAGACGGGCGAAACGGCGGTGGTGAAGTATACGGTCGTCGACGACTTCGGGAACGTCATCAACCCGTTGCTCGCTGCCGGGCAAGTGCATGGCGGTGTGGTGCAGGGGATCGGGCAGGCTCTGATGGAAGATGTGGTCTACGACGGTGATGGCCAGCTCATCACGGGCTCCTATATGGATTATGCGCTGCCGCGCGCCGATCAGGTGCCGGACATTGTCTTCGACGAGCATCCGGTACCTGCGAAAACCAACGTGCTGGGTGCGAAGGGCGCAGGGGAGGCCGGTGTGAGCGGCGCGTTGCCCGCAGTGATGAACGCGATGGCGGACGCGCTTGCCGAGTATGGCATCGACAACATCGATATGCCCGCGACACCCGAGAAGGTCTGGCGCGCCATTCATGGCTAGATTCGGTTCGGCACGGTGATGCTGAAAACCCTGAATGACAGGGTCGTGGCCATTCCGGCCCCGATCCGCGGCCTTCTGTTGGTTGTGCTGGCAAGCGCGTTTTTCGCGAGCATGCACAACACCATTCGTTTTGTGACCCAGACGGAAGAAATTCACCCGTTTGAAGTCGCCTTCTTTCGCGTGGCCTTCGGGCTGATTGTCTTCATCCCGTTCTTTGTCCGGTCCGGGGTGGGAATTCTGCGCACCGAGAAGCTGAACTGGCATGTCGGGCGAGCATTTCTGAATGCCGTGTCGATGCTGTCCTGGTTTACGGCACTCAGTCTCATGCCCGTGGGAGATGCGACCGCAGTCAGCCTGATCGGTCCGGTATTCGTCGCGATCCTGGCGATGATCTTCCTCGGCGAACATGTGGGACCGGTGCGCTGGTTGGGCATTCTTCTGGCGGTGGTCGGCGGCCTGATTGTTGTGCGTCCGGGATTCACGGAGATCAGCTCGGGGGTATGGCTTGTTCTGTTTTCTGCCGTTGCGGTCTCCAATTCCAAGCTGATCGCCAAGATCCTGACACGCCATGACAGCCCGACCACGATCGTCGCCTACATGACGGTCCTGATGATCCCGATTACGGCCGTGCCGGCCTTTTTCGTCTGGCAGACGCCGAGCCTCTTCCAGCTCGTCTTCCTCGCGATGATCGGGGTGTTTGGAACCATCGGGCATCTTCTGTTTGTGCAAGCCTACAAGCTGGCGGATATGAGCCTGGTTGAGCCCGCGATGTTCACCCGCATGATCTGGGCAGCACTGATCAGTCTCGTCTTGTTTGCAGAATTTCCCAGCACATGGACATGGGCGGGAGCCGGCGTGATTGTTGTCGGCACCACGTTGCTGGCGCGCAAGGAAGCGCGACGGACGCCGCGCCGGGTCGATCCCAACGCATCGACGGTAGATCCCAGCCCGGGTGACTAGCAGGGGATTGATTGGGCGTGCGGATAAATCCCTGTAAAGTGCCCGAGTCCCAGGATGGAACGAGAAGGTCATGCCATGCGTAGGTTGATACACAACAGCTTGCTGGGTGCAGCACTGGCGCTGAGCGCCTACATTGCCATGCCAGGACCCCATCAGGCATTGGCGCAGCGCCAATCGCAGCCGGGCTTCGATGTTCCCATCTGCGAGGGCGAAATTTCGACATTTGCACTGAACGCTGTACCGAATGGTCCTCGATATTGGGTCGATATCTTTAACGAAACCAATGACGCACTGAAGTTCCGTGATGTATTTTTGGCGATGCTTCAGAATTCAGGCCGGGGAACCAGCAAAGATGGCCAGCTGGTATTCACATTCGAGTCCCAGTCGAGTTTTCTGGGGTTGGTGCCGCGATCGGGTGGTGGCCGGTTCTCAAGCGACACCAGGGGGGTCAAGGACTCCGGGTCCGAAGTCGGTGTGAGCGAACTCCGGAATACGATCCGGGGAGATGAGAAGAGTCGTGGTACACGCTCCGGCGTGGGACAGGAAATAAATGCGAAGGTGGAGTTGCGCGATCGCGCCACCGGTCGGGTCGCCTGGCTGGCGACCGTCAGTTGCCTGCCGCTCACCAGCGACCGCACGCTCGTGATGGAGTTTGTGTCGAAAGTGATCGTGGACAGTTTGGCGCGCGAAGGCGGTAAAACGACCTTCTGAATGCTCGATAGATAACAATCCGGATTTTTGGGAGAATTTTGAATGGCAGACAAGAAACAGCTCGGCCTGGCGGTCGTGGGGTGTGGCGTCGTCGGGCGCATGCGCGCGGAACTGGCGCGGGATTTCCCGGGGATCGGCTGGATCGGCCTCAGCGACGTCAACGAAAAGGTCATGAACAAGCTGGGCGAGGATATCGACGCGGATTTCATCACCAATGACTTCCGTGAGTTGATCAAGCGCCCGGAGGTGGATGCCGTGATCATCGCCACCTCGACCTGGGCCCATGTTGAACCCACACTGGCTGCGGTCGAGCAGGGGCATATGCTGTTCATCGAGAAACCGCTCGCGACTGATGCGCGGGAATCCGCACAAGTGCTCGCCGCGATTGAGGCAGCGGGTGTTGATGCCGTGGTCGGTTATACCCAGCGGTTCCGCCGGCGTTTTCTCGTCGTCAAGGAACGCATCCAGACGGGCCAGATCGGTGACTTCACGGCCGCCGTCGTGCGCGCTTTCATGAACCGCATGGCACCGACGGGCGAGACGCGCCTGACCCAGGACCGGCGATTTCTGTCGCCGATGGTCGTGTCCGGCACCCACTCGCTCGACATGGCCTTCTGGCTCATGGGCGAGGCGGGCAACCCGGTCTCGGTCTATGCCAAATCCACCGACAAGATTTTGCAAGACGATCTCGGTGTAAAGGACGCCACTTTCGGCCTGTTTCACATGGCCGACGGTTCGATGTTCTCGATGAACATCTGCTGGGCGCTGCCCAAGGTCTGGCCAGGCGCGGTCTACGGCCTCGAGATCGGCATCGTCGGGACCGAGGGCGTGATCGACATCGAGGACACGCATCGCGATGTCATCCTCGCATCGGAAAACCCGCAAGGCCCGGCCTACCAGCCCGACGGGCTGGTCATCGAGGCCGAGCGTCCCGTCGATTTCCTGACCAGCTTCCCGCCGGGCGATACCCATCGCGGCGAGCTGTGGGGGCCCATGCGCGAAGAGACCAACAACTGGTTCCAGCGCATTTACAACAAGAAGGACACGCCGCATGCCACGGCAGCAGAGGGCCATCGCAATCTGATGTTGACCATGGCGATGGATCTTTCGGCCAAGACAGGCAAGGAAATCAAACTCCCGATCTCGCCGGACGAGCTGATGGCGGGCCTCGAGGCCTAGCGGGGCGCCGGAATGTCGGAAGATTTGCAAGCATGGGTCGGGCGTAGCGAGACCCGCGAAGACATGATTGGCGTCGAGCGCTGTGTTGCCATGCAGGCGGCGCTGGATTCATCCGTTTTCGGTGGCGCGCAGCCGCTGGCCGCGGGTGATTCCCTGCCATCGCTGTGGCACTGGCTCTATTTCTGGGACGTCGCCGCGCGGTCAAACCTTGGCCGTGACGGTCACCCGGCACTGTCGGGTGACTTCCTGCCACCTGTCGGGCCCGCGCGGCGCATGTGGGCGGGAAGCCGTGTGTCGTTTCCCGGCACGTTGAAGCTCGGCGAGCCGGCCACCCGCGTCTCGACCATAGACAAGATCGCCGAGAAAGAAGGGCGCAGCGGCCGCCTGGTCTTTGTCACGGTACGCCACGAAATTTCCGGTAGCGCGGGGCTCGCCGTCGTCGACGAGCATGACATCGTCTATCGCGAGGATAGCGGAGAGGCCGGCGCTTCGGCCCGGCCGGGCGAGCAGGCACCCAACGATGCCCAATGGACCGAACCCGTCGATCCGGACCCGACCTTGCTGTTTCGTTATTCGGCGATCACCTTCAACGGTCACCGCATTCATTATGATCGCGACTACGCGACAGGCGTAGAAGGTTACAGCGGGCTCGTCGTCCATGGGCCGTTGCTCGCCACCTACATGTGCGGACTGGCGGGACATTCGTGGTCCGACCGTCCGGTCGCCCGGTTCGAGTTCCGCGGCATGCGGCCGGTCTTCGACACCGAGACCTTCACCGTGTGCGGCAAGGCGGATGGTGATGATGCCATCGATGTCTGGGTCGCCAACGGCGAGGGGCACTTCGCGATGAAGGGCCGAACGACCTTCGGGTAGAGCTCGACGTTCAGTTGCTTTCTTGCGTCATGCCCGTGCTTGACCCGGGCATCCAGCGATATCCTCATGCAGAGCTTGTCGAAGTATGAGGATATCGCCCTCTCGTTCGACAGGCTCAGGATGAGGGCGCAGTCTGGCAGAGATGCGCGGATCAAGTCCGTGCACGACGTGCTTTGGTTGGCCGTGTCACCTCAGATCGCGACAAGTTCGCGGATCAATTCCATATTCAAAGGACCGGGCTCGATCTCGCCGGCGTGTATCCGGCGGGTTACCTCGATGATGGCCTGACTGGCCGGCGCCGCTTGCCCCGCCGCAACGAGTGTCTCCGACACGATCCCGTTGATGCCGTCAGTCTCGCTCATCCGGCCCTTGGAGTGGTCCTGGAGGATGGTCGTCGGCGTGTCGGGCAGGGTGAAGGATTCGAGTTTCTCGACCAGCAGTTCGAGCAGATTGTTGGCGTTCGCGATCTCGGATTGTTTGAGCCCGACGATCGGCACCGGCTTGTGCCCGCGTTCTGCCCCGGCCGCCAGCGCTTCGGCGCCGGCCTTGAGCATCAGGCCGCGCATGCCGGGGATCTCGTAGGATTCGTTCAGCCCCGATCCCAGCAATGCCGCGGTCGCCAGGGTCATGGAATTCATGACCAGCTTCATCCACTTGGCCGACAGGATATCGTCGACGATCTCCACCTCGCCCACATGGCGCAGCAATTCAGCGACTTCTTCCTCGCGCCCGTCCGTCGACGGATCGACGCTGCCGAGCGCGAACCAGGACCCCTGGTCGTGGGGCGAGCGCCGGATCACGACGCCCGGGCCTTCCAGTTCGCCCGCCAGCTCGATGACGCAGGGCAGGGTGCGTTCGGGCCCCACAACCTCGGCGATGATCTCGGCGGTCATGCCGTTCTGGACGCCGATCAGCAACCCGTCCTCGGCCAGATGGGGCTTGATCAGCTCGGCCGCCCAGCGGGAGTCGTAGGCCTTGAACAGCATCAACACGACGTCGAAGGGTTCCGTGAAGGTGGCGATGTCACACAGGTGATGGGCGTCGACGTCCGCGTGGATCGTCTCGTCGGGCATCTTGACCGTCACGCCATTGGCACGCATGGCCTCCACATGATCGGGCCACTGGTCGATGAGTTTGACGTCGAGCCCCGCGCGGACAAGATCCGCCCCGATGGCGGCCCCGTTGGCGCCGGAACCGAGGATGGCGATGCGTTTGGTCATCTTTGCGTTCTCACGCCAGTGATTTCCCGAAACGCCAGCGGTGGATATTGATCTCGCCGAACACGCCACCCGCAGTCATGGGTTCGTTGGCGACCAGAAGTTCCGCGGTGTTCCGGTCGGCGACCTCGATGAGGAACAGGCTACCGAGCAGACCCTTGCCGTCGTCGTTGCGCAGGGGGCCATGGGCCAGGTAGCGGTCGATGAGCGAGCCCTGATAGTCGTGATGGTCGGCGGCGGTTTTGGGGCGCGCGGTCGCGGCGTCGGGCCCGTCGACACATTCACACACAAACAGCTGCAAGTCCGGGTCGGGGGCGCGGTCGCAATACTTAAGGCGCTTGGAGCTGACGAACCGCGTGATCGTCGGCGGTTCCAGCATGCCGGCCTTCGCGAACCCGTCGCCGGAGACATATTCCTCCGCCGCAGCTCGGTCGGGCAGCTCGATGATGCACATTGTGCCGAGCGGCGTTGACCCATCGTCACTCAGGATCGGCCCGGCGAAGTGGACCTTGTCGCGATAGCCGGCCTGGTGGGCGAGGTGCGTTTCCATGGCCGCGTCGCGTTTCTCGGCGGCGCCGGGCACGTACATCGAGCGGATGAACCACTGGGGTGGTTGCGACAGGTAATAATCCTGCAGCGCCTGGCCCGACAGCCCGTAACGGGGGTCGTCGGGCCGGTAGCCGCCGGGATTTTCTGGATCGCCGGTCATCCTATTCGGCGGCGACCGTGTTCTCGAAGTACGCGCGCGCGTAGAGCTCACGCCGGTGCAGGTTGCCGATGAATTCCGCTTCGAAATTGTCCGGCACGGCCCCGGTTACCCGTTCGTCGGCCATCAACGTTTCTGCCCAGGCCCGGATCAGCGGGAAATCCCTGAGCACGTCATTCTTCAGCCCGTCGTCGATCAACAAGTAGCGTTGCAGGAATGGCGCATAGGCGGCGTCGACCAGCGAAATTTCCGGCCCGTTGAAGAACGGCCCGTTATTGCCGCGGCCGGCGAGTGCGTTCTCGACCTTGGCCAGGACATCCGGCGCGGCCGCGACAGCGGCCTCCATGTCCTCACGTGTCTTGGCGTAGTGGATCTTGCTGAGCGCGCCGGCGAAGGTCGGCGTGAAGTCCGTCCATGCGCGGTTTTTGGCCCTTGCGATCGGGTCTTCCGGGTGCAGGCGGGGCGCGACCACCTCGTCGAGATACTCGGCGATGGCGCTGGACTCGAACAGGATCTCGTCATCGACCTTGAGGACGGGAACCTTGCCGTGGGGCGAGATTTCGAGGAACCAGTCGGGCTTCTCGCGAAGATTGATATAGGTGACATCGAACTCGACATCTTTGGCGCGCAAAAGGATCACGGCGCGCTGGACCCATGGTCAGGTGAACGAGCTGATCAGGTGATATTTGACGGTCATGAATTCCCCCTTGGAGTTGCCCAAATCATAGGCTCACAGGCGCCACCGGTCAAAACACACAGCTGTTTCGCAGCATGAACACTGACGATGTTGTGAGCGGCCCCGTGATTGTTCGCGGGCCGTGCCGGCGCTAGTTTTGCGAGAACTCGAACCTGCGGGAGAAGATCATGCACAAGAGCCTGAAACTTGCACTCATCGGCGCAGCCTCGCTTGCCGCCATGGCGATGCCGGGTGTTGCCGGCGCACAGCAGATTTCGGCCGTGGCCGACGGCATCCACGTCATCATGGGGCGCGGCGGCAATATCGGCGTCTCGGTGGGTGAGGACGGTGTGTTCATGATCGATGATCAGTTCGCCCCTGCCACGCAAGCCATCCTCGACCAGATCAAGACAGTCACCGATCAGCCGGTGCGCTTCCTCGTGAATACTCATTTCCATCGCGACCACACAGGCGGCAACGAGAATCTCGGCAAGGCCGGGGTGCTCATCTTTGCGCACGATAATGTCCGCACGCGTTTGCTTGCGGGGGACGCACCGAAGGCCGCGTTGCCGGTCGTCACCTTCAACGACGCCACCACGTTCCACATGAACGGCCAGACAGTGCTCGTGTTCCACACCGCGAACGCCCACACCGACGGCGATGCGATGATCCATTTCCAGGAAGCCGACGTCATCCATATGGGCGACACCTTCTTCAACGGCTTCTACCCGTTCATCGATTCCCGCTCGGGCGGCTCGGTGGAGGGCATGTTCGCGACCATCGACACGGTGCTCGCCCTGGCCGATGACGACACGGTGATCATTCCCGGTCACGGGCCGGTCGGCACAAGGGCGGACCTGATCGTCTACCGCGACATGCTGATCAAGGCGCGGGACGGCATCATGCCCCTGATCGCCGACGGCAAGTCGCTCGAGGATATCGTCGCGGCGAAACCGCTGGCCGATCTCGATGGTGACTGGGGCGGCGGGTTCCTGAACCCCGAGCGCTTCCTGCGGGTGATGCACGCGGCGCTCAAAAAATAGATGCGACCCTAGTTTTCGTCTGAAGGCGCATCCCGCGGGATACCTGCCATCGATTCCAGCACGGCCAGAATTGATGCCGCATCCTGTTGCTGTCGGCCCTGGGAGGCCGCCGCGATGTAGTAGGGCTGGGCCGCGTCGAACATCGGCGTCGGGCAATCCAGCGCGGCGGCGAAGTCGCGGATCACGTCCTTGTCCTTGAGCTGGATCGCCAGTTCCGCCGTCGGTTCCTCATAGTCACCGCTGATCCATTTATCGCCGCGGATCTCGAAGACTTTCGAGGCCGCAGCACCCTCCATCACCACATCGACCATGGTCTGCAGATCGACACCGGCCTTGCGGGCCAGCAGGAAGGCTTCCGCGCAGGCCATGTTGTGGATCGAGATGATCAGGTTGAGGATGTATTTGATCTTCGCCGATTCACCGAATTTACCGACATGAACCACGCTGCGGCAGAAACTTTCGAGCGCGGGGCGCACGCGGCCGAACGCGTCTTCGCTGCCGCTGACCATCATCGCAAGCTCGCCCGCCTGCGCCTGGGGACGCGCACCGCTGACCGGGCAATCCAGCAGGTCTATTCCCGCCCGCGAGAGTTCTTCGTGCGCGCCTTCCTTCTCGTCGATCGGGAACGTGCAGAGGTCGGCGACCACGAGACCACGCCGGCCGCTGGCCGAGATGGCCGCGAGGCTTGCGCGCCAGGCCGTTAGGGTTGCGACCGCCAGCACGACGAGGTCGGTCCGAGCCGCGACATCTGCCGCATCCGCGCCGGCTTCCGCGCCCGCGGCGGTGATCCGGTCGGGATCAAGGTCGTAACCGATGATCGGGTGTCCGGCGGCGACGAGATTTTTCGCCACACCGCCACCGATGTTGCCCAGACCGATGACGCCGACAGTGAGCGCCATTACTTTTTCTTGCGCTTGGCGGGTGCGCGTTTCTTGCGCGGGATACCGGCCATCTGTTCATAGACGCGGGTGACCACGCCGGGGTCTTCCTGGCCGTAACCCTGGGCGAGGGCGGCATAGGCGCTGAACATGCTCGCCTGGAACACCGGCACCGGTGCGTTGAAGTCCTTGGCGTAGTTCTCGATCAGGTTGTTGTCCTTGATCAGGACCGTGAGGTCGGCGGTCTTGGTCTTCGGGTTGTTGTAGTCATCGGCGAGCATCAGCGGGCCGCGATACTCGATCACCCGGGAGTTGCCTGCCGAGCGGGTGAGCGCTTCGGCGAAGACGTCGAGGTCGATACCCGAGGCGCGGGCCAGCGTAATCGCTTCGGCAAAAGCCGCGCCGTGCACGCTGATCAGCATGTTGATCAGCAACTTGAGCCGCATGCCGTTGCCGAACGGGCCGACGTAATACTGCACCATGGTGAAGCTTTCGAGGATCGGGCGGACCGTGTTGAAGTCCTTCTTGGTGCCGCTTGCCATGATGGTGATCTGGCCCGACGCGGCCTGCTGGCCCGCACCCGAGACCGGGCAGTCCATCATCGATGCGCCCTTCCTGGCGAGCGCGCCGCGGATGGCTTCCTTGTCGGCATTGTCGAGCGTCGAGGCCTCGATCAGGATCATGCCCTTATGCGCCCCGGACGCCATGCCGCCCTTGCCGTTGACCACGGCATCGAGAATGGCTGTTGAGGTGAGCGAGGTGATGACAACGTCGGATTTCCGGGCCACTTCGGCAGGGTTCCTGGCCGCCTTGCCGCCGGCCTTCACCAGCGCGTTCACCTTGGCCTTCACCGGATCGTATCCGGTGACCTCGAATCCGGCCTTGAGCATGTTGGCGGCAAAGGCACCACCCATGATTCCCAGACCGACTACGCCGACGCGCAATGCCATGTTCCTTCTCCCCGAGTTTGTATTGTCGTTGCGCCGACTATAGCGGCTGGGCTGAAGGCCGCCTACACTTCAGCAGTGAGAGAAGAGGGAGACACAGGCCATGGCACAAGCTCAATCCGCAGGTGATGCAGAAATTCTGTCGCGCGACGATGCCGACGGTATTGCCACCCTGACCCTGAACCGGCCGGGTTCCGGCAACAGCCTGTCGCATGCGCTGGTCGATGCGCTCTCGGCGATGCTGCGGCAGATCGCGACCGACCCCGAAGTGCGGGTGGTGGTGTTGGCCGCCACGGGAAAACATTTCTGCACGGGCCACGATCTTCAGGAATCCGTTGCAACCAGAACCGGCGACGAAAAACGCGCATCGAACGCGGCGTGTAACACGATGATGCAGGCGATCGTCGACCTGCCGCAGCCGGTGATCGCGAAGGTGCATGGCACCGCCACCGCGTCGGGCTGTGAGCTGATGGCGAGTTGTGATCTGGCGGTCGCGGCGCAGTCGGCGCGCTTCGCGACCCCGGGCGTAAATATCGGTTTCTGGTGTTATACGCCGCAGGTGGCGTTGAGCCGTGCCGTGTCGCGCAAACACGCGCTGGAGATGCTGCTCACCGGGGATTTGTATCCGTCCGACGAGGCGCTGCGGATGGGCCTCGTGAACCGGGTCGTGCCTGACGATGAACTCGATGCGGCGGTGGGGGAGCTGGCTGCGAAGATCGCGTCGAAATCCTCGGCCGCTGTATCGCGGGGCAAACGCTCGTTTCACGCACAGTACGATCTCGAACGGGCAGACGCATATGCGCATGTGGAGGGCGTCATTCCCGAAGCCTTCGAGACCGAGGATACGAAGGAAGGTATCGCCGCGTTTCTTGAAAAGCGGCCGCCCGAATGGAAGGGTAAGTAGGCACCCTCCGGGCGATCACGCGAGAGTGATCTCGTTTCGCCACCGCATGCAAAATTCTTATAGATGACCCGTGCCGCAGACATGATAGCGTCATGGCAACAATAAAACGTACCAAGCCAGGGCAGGATGAGCGCAGAAGCCGAAACGGACGGTCAGTCGTCACGTATTGAGATCAACAGCGTTGGCAAACGCTATGGCGATCTTCAGGTATTCAAGGACATCAATCTTGAGTTTCGTGAGCGTGAGATCGTCACGATCGTGGGCCCGTCGGGTTGTGGCAAGACGACCCTGTTGCGCTGTATCGACGGCTTGTTGCCGGTCAATGAAGGTGAAATTCGTATCGAGGGTGATGTCATCACCCAGCCACGCGAAGGCGTGTCGATGGTGTTTCAGCATTTCGGTCTGTTCCCGTGGAAGACCGTTCGCCACAATGTCGGCTACGGGTTGAAGCTCGCAGGCGCGCCACGCGCGGAGATCGCCGAAAAAGTTCCCTACTACATCGATCTGGTCGGCCTCAAAGGTTTCGAAGACGCGTATCCCTACCAGCTCTCGGGCGGGATGCAGCAGCGCTGCGGCCTGGCACGCGCACTCACCATGGAACCAAGCGTGCTGCTGATGGACGAGCCGTTTGCCGCGGTGGACGCCCAGACCCGTGAGATCCTGCAGTTCGAATTGCTGAAAATCTGGCGCATGCGGCCGATGACTATGATCTTCGTCACCCATTCAATCGAGGAAGCGGTCTTGATGGGCGATAGGGTGGTGGTCCTGAAGGGGCGGCCGAGCAGCGTCTTCGAGGTTATCGACGTGGACCTGCCTGCACCGCGCGACCGGTCCACTCTGGCCCATCCGCGCTTTACGGAAATTCGCGAACATGTCTGGAGCACCCTCATGGATGAAGTGCGCGCTGCGGAATACGAACTGAACTGAGAAGCCGGCAAGAGCTTCCCAAACCATCAATGAATTTTGCAAAGGGAGAAAACGGATGTCATTCATTTCACCGAGAATGTTAACGAAGCCGCTGGCGGCGACCGCCATCGCGGTCGGCATGCTGGCGTCGGCGGCCCTGCCATCGGGCGAGGCCGTGGCGCAGGACAAGCAGAAGCTGGTCCTCGCGCTACCGGGTGTGCCGCCGATCTTCGGCGCGGTCTATGCCTATGTTGCCAAGGATATGGGCCTCTATGACAAATACGGCGTGGACGTCGAACTCCGTCCGATGAACTCGGGCGTGGGTGCTGCGCGCGCCGTGGTTTCCGGCAACGTGGATGTGTCCATGTCACCGACCCCGCCCGTTGCGGTGATGGTGTCCAACGCCGGTGTCCCGCTCAAGGTCATCAGCGGCATGGAGATCAATGACTGGATGCTCGGTTCCATGGACCCGGCGATCAACAGCTGCGAGGCCGTCAAGGGCCAGGCGGTTGGTGTCGACAGCCCGCGTGGTGCGCGCTGGATCCAGCTCGCCAACATGGTTCGCCCCTGCAAGCTGATCCCGGACAAGGACGTCCAGACGGTCAACCTGTCCACGAATGTCGGCGCCGCGATGGTGTCGGGCCAGCTCAAGCTGGGCGTGCTCCACAGCGATGACATTCCGGTCATCGAGCGGGAAAGCGGCAAGAAGGTCACCATCGTGGCCCGTGTCGAGGAAACCTCGCCGGGCAGCCACTATGCGGTGATCGTGTCCAACGACAAGGTGATCGCCGAGCGGCGCGATGCGCTGGTGCGACTGGCCGCGGCCCATATCGAGGCCATGAACATGCTCTACGACAAGAGCAAGTGGGACGAGATCGCCAAGATCGCCGCGCCGACGGGCCGTAGCCCCGGGGACGCGGTCAAGGCGCTCGAAATCTTCACGGGCATCAACTACTGGCCCCGGAACGATGCCGGGCTCGATCAGAAGCGGATCGAGAAGGCTATCGCCATCCAGACAGGCGTTGGCAAACGCACCAAGGGCAAGGCCGGGATCAATCCCGAAAAGACGCCCGTGGCCTATGGTGACCTGACCGACAATTCGATCGTTCAGGACGCCCTGGCGCTGATCGCCAAGACCAACTGAAGAACCGGACGGGGCGGTCGGCCTTAACGGCCGCCCCGATCCTTTTGCGGATCGTTTGATGGATCGTGTTCTGACATTCGTGAATTCCGACCGGGGCTATGTCCGCTGGGGCACCGTGCTGCTTGCGTTGCTGATCGGCGGCGTGATCTGGGAGATCGTCGGCCTCCAGTTCAACCAGGCGATCATGGCGCCGCTGATCGGCGACGGTGCGGATCATCCGGGGACTTTGCCACGTCTCGGGCGCTATCTGTTTGACGATCCGGAATACCTGCTGTCGCTGGTCCAGTCGATCCAGCTGTTCGCGACCGGTTTCGGGCTGGCGCTGGCGGTGGCGTTGCCGTTCGGCATCATCCTGGCGCGTTTGGTTATGCTGCGTGTGGCGCTCGAATCCTACATCCTGATGCTCTACGTCACGCCGATGATCGCGCTGATCCCGTTCATCCTGTCGATCCTCGGTTTCGACTTCTGGCCAAAGGTGCTGGTGGTCTATCTCTTTGCCTTCTTCCCGATCCTCTACAACACGCTCGAGGGCGCGCGCAGTGTCAAACCCGAGCTGCTGGAGGTGGCCAGGTCTTTCCGCTCCAGCGAGGTGGCGATCTGGACCGACATTCTCATTCCCTACACGCTGCCCTATGCGCTGACCGGTATTCGCCAGGCCGCCGGACGTGCGCTGGTGGGCATGGTCGCGGCGGAGTTCTTCCTGTCGACCAGCGGTCTTGGCGAGGAGCTGATCACCGCGTCGCGCAATTTCGATATGGCGGGTGTGCTGGCGACGATCCTTGTGATCACCGGGTTGGGCATATCGTTCATGAAGATCGCCGGAATTTTCGAACAGAAATATTCAGCCTGGCGAGGGCTCGATCGATGACGACGAGCGCGTTGGCACCGCCTGCACAGGCGAAACCCGTCAGTTCGATGTTCGCCAGCCTGTTCTGGGGGACCAAGTTCCGCGCCAAGGCCACGGCCGGCGTGATCATCCTCCTGATCTGGCAGGTCGGCGTCAGCCTGTTCGCCCCGGATTTCGTGGCCACGCCGATCGGGGTTGCCATCGCGTTTCCGGAGGTGATCACCAGCAAGGTCTTCCTGACGGCCTCCAAAGGCACGTTGCTGGCCGTCTTCCAGGGGCTCGCCATCGCGTTGGTATTTGGCACCATCGTCGGGGTGGCCATGGGCCGGATGAAAGTTTTCGACCGGGCGCTGAATTTTTATGTCGGCGGCTTCTACACCATGCCGATGATCGCGCTGCTGCCCTTGCTGACGATCTGGTTCGGCTATGGCGGCGATGCGCGGCTCGCGACGGTGATCTTCGCCGCGTTCTTCTCGATCGTGATCAACATGCGCGACGGGGCCCGTTCCGTGCCGCCGGAGTATCTCGAAGTGTGCAAGGCGTATCGGGCCAAGGCGCGTTATGTATGGTTCGATATCACCGTGTTCTCGTCATTGCCCTACCTGATCGCCGGGTTCCGCCTGGCGGCCGGCCGCGCACTTGTCGCGGCGGTCATCGCGGAGTTTTTCGTGTCTCTGCAGGACGGTGTGGGGATGTTCGTTTTGTTTAACGCACGAAACTTCAACCATGATGTCGCCGTCGTCGGGGTCGTGGCGCTGGTGGCGTTCGGTTTGATGTTCGAGATCACGATGAACTGGACCACACGCCGGTTCTTCCCCTGGTATCGCCGCGAAACCAAGGCCGATTGAGCCCCCAAAAACGTCGATCCGGACGAGACAAGACCCCGGCCAGACCGTAATATTGCGGTCAGGACGCATGGGCGTGTCGTGATACCGCGCCGATACCCGCACACAGGAGAATTCGAATGCTCGCAGCAGGAATAGTCGGCGTGGGGTGGTGGGGCCAGAATCTGGTCAACGCATCAGGAGCCGCCGAGAATATCGAAATTATCGCCGGTGCCGTCCGCAACCCGGACAAGGTGACGGATTTCGCCGACGAGAAGGGGATGACCCTTCACACCGGCCTTGAGGCCATGCTGAACGAGGCCGATCTGGACGCGGTCGTGCTGGCGACGCCCCATTCTCTGCATGTGGAGCAGATGCTGATGGCGATCGAAGCCGGCAAGCATGTCCTCAGCGAGAAGCCTTTCACCATGAACAAGGCGGACGCCGAGCGCGTTCTCGACGCGGCCGACGCGGCGGGCGTGACAGTCGTGGTTGGCCACAACCGGCGTTTCGTGCCGTCGATGGCAGAACTCCGCAAGAAGATCGCAGATGGTTCCTTCGGCACGCTCCTGCATGTCGAGATGACCGAGACCGGCCCTGCGGCCATCGTGATGCCCCAGGACAGCTGGCGTTTCCAGCGTTCCGAATGGCCGGCCGGCGGCATGACTCCCATGGGCGTGCACCTGATCGACAATATGGTGGATCTGTTCGGCACCGTGGAAAGCGTCACGGCCCAGGCCGTACATCGCGCGGCGGAGGCTGATATCGATGACACGACCTCTGTGCTGCTCAAATTCTCGAGCGGCATGACCGGTTACCTGGCGGTCATGGTCACGGCAAAGCCGGACTTCCACGCCGCGATCTACGGCCGTGAGGCCACGGCACGCATGATCGGGCGGATGTATGACAGTTTCGAGTTCGCGCCGCGTGAGGGCGGAGACCCGGAGCAGTTCAATTATGATTTCGGTCGCGATACCGACGCGCTGACGGCGGAACTGGATGCCTTCGGTGCGGCGGCCATGGGCCAGGAGGACTACCCGGTGTCGCGCGATGAGATCATTCACGTGGTGGCCGTGCTGGAGGCCGTTATCAAGTCCGCCGAGAGCGGCGTCGAAGAGAAGGTCGGCTGAGCGCAGTTGCACAGTCCGATCCGGAGACAGGGGAGCTAAGTAAATGAAAGCCGTTGTGATGAATGGGTTCGGGGGGCCGGACGTTCTTTCGTACGAGGATATCGATACCCCGAAAATCGGACCCGACGATGTGCTGGTCGAGGTCAACGCGGTCTCGATCAACCGCACCTTCGATCTGTACCTGCGTGAGAACACCTACGCCTACACGCCTGAACTGCCGCATATCCTGGGCGTTGATCCCTCGGGCGTGATCGTCGAGGTGGGCGAGAACGTGACCGACCGCAAGGTCGGCGACCGGGTGTTTTGCTCCATCTTCGTGCCGACCACCCGCCCGGACCCCTATATGGCGCTCCCGGGTCTCGGGCCGGTCGATTTTCTCGGGGTCACGGTCTGGGGCGGGAACGCGCAGTATGTGCGAACCATGGCGTCGCGCACGGTGCCGATCCCTGACAACCTCACCTTTCAGGAGGCGACCGTCATCGGCCGCCATCTCGCGACCGCGGTCAACCAGGTGGACAACGTGCTGCAGGTGACATCGGACGACACCGTGCTGGTCATGGGTGCCACTGGCGGCCTCGGTGCGGCGTGCGTGCAGGTTGCCAAATGGGCCGGCGCCACGGTCATCGCCGCGGCGGGTTCCGACGATCGCGTGGCAGCGACCCTCGATCTGGGTGCCGATCACGCCATCAACTACCGGACACAGGACCTGAACGCGGAAATCCTGAAGCTCACCGACGGCCAGGGTGTGACCGGCGTGTGTGACAGCGTCGCCGACCCCGAGACATTCAATGCGGTCATCCATTCCATGGCACGCGGGGCCACCCTGGTGACTGCGGGCAACGCCTCGGGGACGGCGGATGTGCCGCTGAGCGTGCGCCGCCTGTATCTGTTCTTCCTCAAGATCGTCGGCGAGCCCCGCGAGGCGCCCGGCGGGCTGGAGGCGGCCTTCGTGCGCGCCGGGGAGGGTGGTGTGAAAGCACTCATCGATCAGGTGTTGCCGCTGAGTGAAGCCGCCGAGGCACATCGCCGGGTGGAATCACGTGCGGGCACCGGCAAGGTTGTGCTCGACCCGACACTCGACTGAGGAGCTGAAGATGGCATTCGGAGAAATCGACTGGATTGCGCTGATCGCCGCCGTCGTGGTGAGCTATGTCTTCAGCGCGGTGTTCTATATCACGCTGGCGAAGCCCTGGCAGGCCGCCATCGGCAAGACCGAGGCCGAACTCAAGGCCGGTACCAGTCCCGTGGCCTATGTCATCGCGATCATCGGTCAAACCCTGATCGCCTACATGCTTTCGGTCCTGATGGCGAGCCTCGATATGGGCACCGTTGCAGGGGGGCTGTCGGTCGCGCTGCCGATGTGGCTCGCCTTCGTGGTCTCGACCATGACCATCAACCACCGTTTCCAGCAGTCAAGCTGGGCCCATAGCATCATCGACGGCGGCCACTGGCTGGGTGTCTTCGCGATTCAGGCGGTCGTGCTGGCACTGATGACCTCTTAGGCCATGAATTCCCGTCGAATGTCGGGCCCGTTCGCATCGAGCGCGGGCACCGGGCCCAGTTGCGGGTCGGTATCGTCGATCCGGGCCGGCGGCGCGATCAGTACAACCGTGCCTTCCGGGGTTTCCACCTCGACCTTCTGCACCTGCGGGTGTGCGGCGAAGTCCGCGACGTTGTTGACCGCGCCATAGGCGATCTTGGCATCTTGCAGGCGACTCACGATCTCGTCGCGGTTGATCTTGCCGAACACCGCGTCGATCTCCCGGTCGAGCGCGGGCCGGTTCGTGACCCGGGCGACATTCTCGTGGAAGTCCGGATGGTCTGCGAGGTCGGGAAGCAACAGCACTTCTTCGCACAGGCGGCGCCACTCGCGCTGGTTCTGGATCGCGATCACCACCTGCTTGCCGTCGCCGGTGGCGTAGGCGCCGTAAGGCGCAATCGACGGGTGATGCAGGCCGGCCCGTTCGGGCGCCTTGCCGCCATAGACCTCCTGCAAATAGGGCACATTCATCCAGTCGGCCATGCCGGCAAACAGGGACGCGTTGATCGCGCGGCCGGTGCCGGTGCGCTCACGGTGATAGAGCGCTTCGAGGATCGCGGCGTGGGCGGCCATGCCGCAGGCGATGTCGCACACCGAAACACCCACCCGGCCGGGGCCGTCGGGCGTCCCCGTCACTTCGCACAGCCCGCTTTCGGCCTGGACCAGAAGGTCATAGGCACGCATGTCACGGTAGGGGCCGCTGTCGCCATAGCCGGAGATATCGCAAGTGATCAGCCTCGGGTGTTTGGCGCGGAGTTCAGCCGAACCGAACCCGGCGCGCGCGGCGGCCCCGGGGGCGAGGTTCTGAATGAAAATGTCGGCCTCGGCGATCAAACGCTGCAACAGGGCCTGATCATCCGGAGCCTTGAAGTCCAGCGCGATGGATTCCTTCCCCCGGTTGAGCCAGACGAAATAGGCACTCTGGTTTAGGGTCGCCCGGTCGTAGGTGCGGGCGAAGTCCCCGTCGGGCCGCTCGATCTTGATGACCCGTGCGCCAGAGTCGGCGAGGCGGGAGGCGGCATAAGGTGCGGCGACCGCCTGTTCGATGCTGACGACGAGGATTCCATCCAGCGCGGTGTTCATGATCATCATCCCGTTCTTTGCGGCGGGCTGTTGGCTATGCCGTTATGGGACGTGATGTTATGATATTGCCGATCAAAAGACCCTCGGGAACGTAGAAATGACTGAACAGGCAATTGTGCAGGATGATGCCATCACGGAAGTGATCGGCGCGCTGGAAGAACTTCTCGGCGACCGGGTGACGACGTCACAGGCGGTGCGCGAGCATCACGGCCGCGGCGAGGATTACTTCAAGCCCGTCCCGTCGGACGCGGTTTGCTTTCCCCACACGACCGAAGAAGTGGCCGAAATCGTCAAGCTCTGCGCCGCCCACAAGGTGGCAGTTATTCCGTTCGGCACCGGCACCTCGCTGGAGGGACATGTCACCGCTCCCTATGGCGGTATTACCGTCGATCTGATGCAGATGAACAACGTGCTGGAAGTACATCCCGAGGACATGGATTGCCGCGTCCAGGCCGGGGTCACCCGCAAGCAGGTCAACGAGTATCTCCGCGATACGGGCATGTTCTTCCCGATCGACCCGGGTGCGGACGCGTCCATCGGCGGCATGGCCGCGACCCGTGCCAGCGGAACCAACGCGGTGCGCTACGGGACGATGAAGGAAAACGTCCTCGGGCTGACAGTGGTGACGTCCGACGGACGGATCATCAAGACCGGCGGCCGGGCCAAGAAATCGGCGGCGGGATATGACCTCACACGCATTTTCGTGGGATCCGAAGGCACGCTCGGCGTCATTACCGAGGTGCATCTCAAGCTTTACGGAATCCCTGAGAAGATCGCGTCGGCGGTCTGCCAGTACCCGTCCCTGGAAGACGCGGTGAACAGCGTCATCCTGACGATCCAGGCGGGTGTGCCCATCGCCCGGATCGAGCTGCTCGATTCCCTGATGATGCAGTGCTCGATCGACTATTCCGACCTCAAGGGCTACGAGGCGAAACCGACGCTGTTCTACGAGTTCCACGGCACCGAGGCGGGGGTCGAGGAGCAGGCGCAGCTGGTCCGCGAGATCGCGGATGACTTCGGCGGCTCGGCCTTCCAGTGGACGGTTGATACCGAGGAGCGCAACCGCCTGTGGCAGGCGCGCCATGATGCCTATTACGCCGGGATCGCGCTGGAGCCGACGAAGCTCGGCATGTCGACGGATGTCTGCGTGCCGATCTCGCGGCTGGCCGAATGCATCCTCGCCACCGAACAGGACACGCGCGGCTCGGGCTTCCAGTGTCCCATCGTCGGTCATGTGGGTGACGGCAACTTCCATGTCCTGTTCATGCTCGATCCCGACGATGCGGACGAGGTCGCGCGGGTGAAGGATTGCAACCGGCGCATCGTCGAGCGCGCGATCGCCATGGGTGGCACGTGCACCGGTGAGCATGGCATCGGGGTCGGCAAGATCGACTATCTCGAAGCCGAGCATGGCGAGGCGGTCGAACTGATGCGCACTCTGAAGCGGGCCTATGACCCGGAGAACATCATGAACCCGGGCAAGATGGTCCGGATATAGGGTGAGTTGGCGCATGCTTCGAGACGCGCATTTGCAATGCGCTCCTCAGCATGAGGTGAGTGATAAAACCCTCACCCTGAGGAGCCCGCAACGCGGGCGTCTCGAAGGGTGAATGTCGAGAAGCTGGAGAACCGGGTATGAGCTCGAATGTCGTGCAATTGCGGGATGTCCCGTCCGTGCGTGACCATGTCAGCCCCGAGGAGTGGCAGGCGCGGGTCGATCTCGCCGCGGCCTACCGTCTGGCCGATCTGTATGGCTGGGCCGACAATATTTACAACCATGTCTCCATGCGGGTGCCCGGCGAGCCGGACTTCTTCCTGATCAAGGCCCATGAGTTGCTCTATGACGAGGTAACCGCGTCCAATCTGGTCAAGGTCGATTCCCGGCAGGACGATGTCGACGAGGCCCAGCATGTGAACAAGCCGGGTTTCACGCTGCACGGCGGTCTGATGCGCGCGCGGCCGGACATCAACGCGACCTATCACACTCATATTCCCGAATGCATCGCCGTGGCGAACCAGCCCGACGGGCTGTTGCCCCTGGTGCAGGCCGCCATGCAGTTCTGGGGCAATGTCGGCTATCACGACTATCAGGGCATCACCGAGAATCTCGACGAGCGCGCGGCCATCGCGGCAGCACTGGGCGAGGGGCACACGCTGTTGATGCGCAACCATGGCCCGGTCACGGTCGGTAAATCCATGCGCGACGCCTTCGTGCTGATGCGCGACCTGGAATACGCCTGCAAGCTGCAGCTCCAGCAACAGGCCGCAGGCACTTCGTTCGTGATGCCGAGTAACGAGGTGCTCGAGCAGTATGCAGAGCAGCGCAAGAACCATAATGCCGGGCGTGGTTCTGCCGACTGGCCGGCATGGCTGCGTCGCCTCGACCGTATCGACCCGTCCTACAAGCATTAGATTCATAGTCGACGATGTTCCGCCTGATCCGATATGCGATCCTCGGCGCGATCGCCTTCCTGGCCGCAACATGGATCAGCGAGTCCCGGGGAGATGTCGGCATTGAGCGCGTCAGCGTGACCGATCCGGTGTCAGGCAAGCTGGCGCCAACAGCGCTTTGGTATCCGACCTCCACACCGCCCCGTGTCTTAACGTTCGGTCCTTATACGTTTTCGGCAGCCCGTGGTGCAGCGCCGGATAAAAATTTGAAGGGCCTGATCGTATTTTCACATGGCTCGGGTGGTGGCAGCTTTGGGCAACTCGATACGGCACTCGAACTCGCCAGGGCCGGCTTCGTGGTGGCCGCGCCGTTTCATCCGGGAGACAATTTCGAGGATTTAAGCGCCCAGGGCGCGTGGGAGACCTACGCGGGGCGCCCGAAGACCCTTTCGGCCGCCATCGACAAAATCAAATCCGATCCCCGGTTCGCAGATGCGCTTGCGGACAAGCCCGTCGGCGCGCTTGGCCTATCGATGGGTGGTTACACAGTCCTGGCGCTGGCCGGTGCCGAGCCGAGCCTTGCCCGCATGGGGACGTTCTGCGCGCGCTACACGACGGATACAGCCTGTCGCATCGGGATCGCCAGGCCTTCTGCCGGTCAGCGCGACAAACCACTTGCCGGCCTGGCCGATGCGCGTATATCCGCCGTGGTCGTCATGGCACCGTTGACGGCCGTTTTTGCCGAGGACGGCTTCGCCGACATCACCATACCTGTCCGCCTGTATGTGGCCGGGCAGGACGGAATTCTGGATCCGGATTTGCACGGCGAGCGGTTTCGCGCGCACTTTCCTGCAAAACTGGAATATGTCCGCGATGAAGCTGCCGGCCACCTGTCCTATTTGACCCCGTTACCGCCGGAAATCGAGAGGCGGCTTCCGGCGTTCTTGCAAGACCCGCCCGGTTTCGAGCGACGCCCGTTTCTCGATCGGGTGAATCGCGAAGTCGTTTCGTTTTTTACGCGAACAATGCGTTAGAGGAGAGAGTTCATGATTATTGACCATCGCACCTATTACACCCAGGCCGCCCGTACCGGCGATTTCCTCGCGCTTTGGGAACGTATGGCGCTGCCCTACCAGATGAAATATCTGGAGAATTTCGTCGGCATGTTCACCTGCGACGTCGGCGATCTCAGCCAGGTGCTGCACATGTGGCAATACGAAGACCAGGGCGACCGGGAGCGTCGCCGGGACGCCATGTACCAGGATCCGGGCTGGCTGGAATATGTGGACGAACTGAAGAAGTCTGGCCTGATGGTCAGAATGGAGAACAAGATCCTCCGTCCGGTCGCCTTTTCGCCGATGCAGTAGCGTCGGTTAATTCGCCGGGACCGACCGTCCCCGGGTCATCAGGTAGACCCCGCCGACAACGGCAACCAGGCCGAACAGGTGGAAGCCCTCGAAGGTCTCCCCCAGCAGGAGAATCGCCAGCGCGGCGGTGAATAGCACGCGCATATAGTTCGAGATGCTCGCCTTGTTGGCGCCGAGCTTGCGGATCGCGGCGTTGGTCAGGCCGACGGCGACCGCCGTGACGGCGATCCCGACCCAGAGCAGGGCGATAACGGACTGGCCGGTGAACGGCACCGGGCGCACATAGATTGTTTCGAGAAGGTAGAGCGGGGTCGCCACCACCAGCCCGAACAGCTGGATGATGACGAGCAGCTGGGGGATGTTGATCTCGTTCGGGACCTTGCGGACCAGCACATTGTGCAGCGCGACCGCCCCGGTTGCCGCCAGCATCAGCAAATCGCCAACATCGAATTCCAGCATCAGGATCGTCGCCGGTTCGCCCCGCGCGATGATCGCCAGCACACCGGTCGCGGCGATCAGGATGCCGATGCCCTGCTTGCCGTTGATCAGATCGCGGAACAGCAATGCGGAAAGCAGCACCGTGATCACCGGTTGGGCTGCGGACACCACGCCGCCATTCAGTGCGGTGGTGAAGGTGTAGGCCGCATAGATGCCGCCATTGCCAAGCGGGACGAACAGAAGCCCCATCAGCGCGAACAGTTTCCAGTGCTTGATGATCAGGCGGCGATGATCGAGCAGGCCGGGGGCTGCGAAGGGCATCAGGATCGCGGCACCGATCACCATGCGCCAGAACACAAAGCCCATGGGCGGGATCACGCCTTCGAGGTAGCGCGCGATGATGTGGTTCGACGCGAAGATCAGCGACGCTCCGGCGATGATCAGGTAGGGCCATGCATCGGCCAGCCGGTTGTCGCTTCCCCTATGGTCGTTCGTCGTCAACAGCACATGCCCGTGATCATTCCCCGTATCTGTTGTGGCATTTGCGCCTGTCGGACACAATCGGCGAACCCGACCGCCGCCCGTCATCCTTGCGCACAACTTCCGGAGCCCGAAATGATCCATACGCGCGTTTGCGAAACGTTTGGTATCGAGCATCCCGTGATGCTCGGGGGGATGGCATCGATCACCGCGCCCGAACTGGCCGCCGCCGTATCCAATGCCGGCGGCCTCGGTGGGGTGGGTGGAAGTTATCTCGATGCCGCGCGCATGACAGAAGTCGCCGCGGACATGCGCGCACGCACGGACAAGCCCTTTGCCATTAACTTCCTGCTGTTCGTGGACAATCAGGAATCCTTTGCCGCGGCGCTCGAGGACGCCCCCGCGATGATGGCGTTCGCGTGGCCGTCCGGCGGGCAGGACCTGTCACCCTGGTTCGACCGCGCCCATGAGGCCGGCAGCAAGATGATGTTTATGGCCGACAGCGTGGAAGGTGCGCGCCGCGGCGCCGATGCCGGTGCCGATCTCATCGTCGCCCAGGGCACCGAGGGCGGCGGCCATGTGGCATGGATGGCGGCGTCGGTTCTGGTGCCGATGATCGTGGATGCCGTGGCGCCGGTGCCGGTGCTGGCGGCGGGCGGCATCGCCGACGGGCGTGGGCTGGCCTCTGCCCTGGCCCTGGGAGCGGAGGGTGCATTGTTGGGCACGCGGTTCCTGGCGACGGTGGAATCGCCGCTTCATCCGAACTTCAAACAGGCGATCCTCGACAGCGACGGCCACGACACGGTGCTGACGGAGATTCCCGACATCGCCGGCGGCCGGGTCTGGCCCGGTGCCATGGCGCGGGCGTTGCGCAACGGCTTCATCGACCGCTGGGCGTGGCGCGAGTGGGCGCTGCGGCAAGATCAGAAAAGCGCTGCCGCGGCACTGAAGGCGGCGCAGCAGGTGGGCGATATCGACGAAGGCTCGCTGCTGATCGGGCAGGATGCCGGGCTGATCGACGATCTGCCCGCGGCGGGCGATCTCATCGCCCGCATGGTGGCCGAAGCCGAAGAGATCATGTCCGCGCGGTTGCCCGGGCTGGTCGGCTGAGGGCTAGTCCGCCGGGTCCAGGCGCTTGCGCAGCAGATCCAGCAGTGTGATCACCGCGTAGGAACGCATCCGGCTTAAGACGCCAGGCAGGGCGACCGTTTTTGCGTGGTCGCCATCGGGTAGTGCCACGGCCGCGAACACGGTGCCCGGCGGGTGGGCCTCGGGGTCGCTCGGCCCGATAACGGCGATGCCGATATCGGTGCCGATGGCATCACGCGCGGCCCGTGCGGCGATGGTGGCGCCGTCTTCTCCATCCAGATTACCGACCTGGGAAACAACGCCGCCTCTGAAGATTTCCATATTCGGATCGAGCGCCGTAATGCGGGTCGCCAGAATACCGCCGGTCAGGCTCTCGCCGGCGGCCACGGTGAGGCTGCGTCCGCGCAGCATGTCGAGCACGACCGATTCCATGGTCTCGTCGTCATAGCCGAAAATATGATCGCCGATCGCCGCGTTGATCAGCTCGACCTCGGCATCGACGATCTTTTCCACGGCGGCCTGGCTCTCTGCCTTCGCCGTGACGCGTACCTTGATCCCCTCGATGCCGCTCGCCTGGAAGGCGATGGTCGCATGGCCGCTTTCGTCCAGCGCAACCACATGGTCGGCCAGGGTCTCGGCCAGCGCGGACTCGCCATAGCCCCAGGTGCGGATGACCCGGGAGTGGATGACGGACGTCTCGCCCGAACGGCGGCGCAGATCGTCGAGCACCGTGCCCTCCATCATCTCGCGCATCTCATGGGGCACGCCCGGCACCGCGTAGATCACCTTGTCTCCGACCGGGCAGACCAGCCCCGGCGCGGTGCCGGGCATTTGTTCGATGGTCGCAGCCCCCGCGGGTACATCGGCCTGGCGGAGGTTGTTCTCCGGCATGGGCCGACCGCGGCCCTCGAAGATGTCGCGGATATGCTCGGCGATCGTGTCGTCGCGCACCATCTCGACACCCATGATCTTCGCGATCACGTCGCGGGTGATGTCGTCCTGGGTCGGGCCCAGCCCGCCGCAACAGATGACCGCGTCGGAACGCTCCAGCGCCTGGCGGATGGTGGCCTCCATGCGGTCGAAATTGTCGCCCACCTTTACCTGAAACAGGGAGTCGATCCCGATCAGGGCGAGGTTCTCACCGATCCAGGAAGAATTTGTGTCCACGATCTGGCCGAGCAGCAACTCGGTGCCGACGGCGACGACTTCACAACGCATGGGAATACTCGCTTTTGGAGTGAAACTTAAACTGGCTCTAAACCGGCATCGGCGGCAGGCCGCCTTCGCGCAGGGCGCGCTCATAGACCGGGATGTCGATGGAGGGCTGCTGGGCACCGGCCTGGCCGAACATGTCGGATATCCAGCCCCGGTGGTAGGCGCCGTGCATGGCCAGATGGGTTATGCACATGGCCCGGGACAGGGAGCCCGTGTTGCCGCCGATCAGCTCGTAATCGATGATCTCTTCCAGCTCTTCGGCACCCAGGCTGTCGACATACGCGCCGAGCGTCTTGTCCATCTCGCGCCGCGCGGACCAGAGCGCATCGAATTCCTCGATCTTCACGTCGCGCAGCGTCTTGTAGTCGTGGGCCTGGCCGGTCATATGTCCCATCCACATCACGTCGACATTCCACAGATGATGCAGGCTCACATAGATCGAGACCAGCGGCGTGGGCCGTTCCTTCTTGACCTCCTCGGGCGGCAGCTCGGAGACCTTCTGGTACATCTCCTCATTGGCCCAGGCGTTGAAATCAATCAGCGTGCGCAGATAGCTCTTGTCGTGCATTGGCGTTGCTCCCTTGGCGGCCAGTCAAGCATACGGGGAATGCTTTCGCCAACGCGATCCGCTCATACCTGCTGCTTCAGTTTCGCCTTGAACATCCGGTCCCGCTTGATCGCGGTCTCCCGGCGTAGCGCATCGCCATGGGGCAGGGGGCCTTCGGTGTGGATTACCGCCCAAGGGCCGCGCCCGCGGGTGAATTTCGCGCCGCTGCCGTCATTGTGGGCGGCCAGCCGTGCAGAAACATCCTTGGCGATGCCGGTGTAGGTCGTGCCGGCGTCGTTGCGCAGCACGTAGACGAAGAAATCCGCCTGGGCGTTCCCGTCGGGCATTTCTAGTAGTGGGGCGGCGGCGGTTCGTCAGGGCCCTTGCCGGGGACCGTGTCCTCGACATGCAGCACCCGGTCGGTCAGCCGCCGGAGTTGCTCGCGGAACAAGTCGATCACGCGGGCCTGCTCGGCCACCACGCCGGACAGTTCGTCGAGCGTGTGTTCCTGCTGGGCAAGGCGCGATTCCAGATCGGCGATCTTCTCGGCGTCGGACATGCAGAGAGGTTAGCAGTAGCGTCTGATTCACGACCAATCGTCGTTTCCACGCAGGCTTCATGCTTCGAGACGGCGCTGCGCGCCTCCTCAGCATGAGGGTTGAGAGCATCCTCACCCTGAGGAGGGGCCATTCGCAGAATGCGCCCCGTCTCGAAGGGCGAGGACTACCGCCCCAGCACGGTCACCACGGTCGCGGCTTCCTCGATGCCGAAGAATCCGCCGCCGTTTTCCGCCGCGGCGATCCGCGCGCCCTCGACCTGGCGGTCGCCGGCCTCGCCTCGCAATTGCGTGACTAGCTCGTGGATCTGGATCGCACCCGTGGCGCCGATCGGGTGGCCTTTCGACAGCAAGCCGCCGGATGTGTTCACCGGGATGCGCCCGCCGAGCTTCGTCTCGCCGCTTTCCGCCAGCGCGCCGCCTTCGCCGCGCGCGCAGAAGCCCATGTTCTCGACCTGCACGATCTCCGCATAGGCCGACGCGTCATGCACCTCGGCCACGTCCACGTCCTTCGGGTCGACCCCGGCCTGCTCGTAGGCCCGCTCGGCGGCCATACGGCCGATATGGTGCTCGAAATCGTCCGGATCCCGGTCCATGCCGCTGACCACGGCGGTACCGAGAACCTTGACCGCGCGGGACTTGTCGAACCGGTCGATTGTGTCGCCGGTACACAAGACCAGCGCGCCCGCACCATCGAACAAGGGCGCGCACATGGAGCGCGTCAGAGGCCAGGAGATCAGCCGGTCGGCCATCACCTCGTCGACGGAGAAATCCTTCTGGTATTGCGCCAGTGGGTTGAGGGTCGAGTGGAAGTGGCTCTTGGCCGCGGCGGCCGCGATCTGCCGCTGGGTCGTGCCGAAATGCTTCATATGCTGACGCGCGAGTGCGGCGTAGATATCCATGAAGACGCTGCGCTCGCCGGAATCCTCGCCCGCCTCGGGCGGCAGCGCCAGGCCTTCGCCGAGCGACAGCCGCCGCGCCTCGGTCTCCTCTTGCGTATGCACGTCCCAGCCGCCGCGAAACGCCTGGAACATCAATTCGCGCTTCTCCGGGTAGAACATCTTCTCCGAGCCCGCGACCAGCGCCACCCCGGCCATGCCCGCCTTGAGATAGGCGAACGCCTGGTTCAGCCCGGTCGATGACGAGCAGCAGGCGTTCTCCACATTCACGATGGGGATCGACTGGAAGCCCATGGAGCGCAACGCGCACTGGCCGCGCACGGTGTTCTGCCCCTCCATCATCCCCTGACGGGTGTTGGAGAACCAGGCGGCCTCGATATCCTCGAGCTTCGCCCCCGCATCGGTGAGCGCCGTGTTCACCGCATCGTCCGTGAGCTGTTTGACGCTCTTGTCGGGGAATTTGCCGAGCGGCGTCATGCCGATGCCGACGATGTAGATGTCCGTCATGGTCACATTCCTTGTTTGGGAGCAAATATTGCCCCGAACCGCCGGATGACACCAGAACCCGCGAAACATTGCTCGCCGGTTGAGACCGCCTCTACCGTCCCGTCGCGCCAACGCCTAAAGTGCCGGAAAGAAGGGGAGCACAAACATGCCGGTACGTATCGGGGCGGTGTCGCCCATGGACAATGCGATGGACGCGATCAGCGACGCCTTCGCGGAGCTGTGGCCGGAGGCCGAGCTGTTCCATGTGCTCGATGAGTCCCTGTATCTCGATTTCGCGGGCGGCAAGCCCCAGACCGACGAGACCGGCGAACGGGTTTCCAAGCTGCTGCACTATTCCGCCGACTGCCATGCCGACGGGCTTCTGTTCACCGGGTCGGTGTTCGGGCGCTGGGTCGAGGCGGCGCGGGCGGATATGAATATTCCCTGCCTGACGTCCCACGAGGCGATGATCGAGGAGGCGGTGGCGCAGGGTTCGCGCCTCGGCATCCTGACGACCGCGCCGGGGTCGCTGAAATGCCTGGTCGAGGATATCGACCGCTATTCCAAGGAACAGGGCAAGGACGTGACCATCACCGACCATATCGAGGACGCGGCCCGGCCGATCATCCTCGCCGGCGACGTCGAGACCCATGACAAGATGGTCGCCGCCGCGGCAGACAAGATCACCGATTGCGATTGCCTGATGCTCGGCCAGTTCTCCATGACGGGTGCCATGAAACGCTTCACCGCCATGCCCGACCGGCCGGTGCTCACCTCGGCCCACACCGCCGTGCGCAAGCTCCAGCGACTGCTGGGATAGGGACATGTCGACAATCCGCATCGGCGTCGTGTCACCCACCGAGGTGGCGTTTCCCACTGTGTGCGCGGCGTTTGCCGATCTCTGGCCCGAGGCAGAAATCGCCTGCCAGCTCGACCAGTCGCTGTATCTGGACTTCATCAACGACGATTTCAGCATCCCCGACCCGATGCCCGAGGCGGCCTTTGATCGTGTCGCGTCGGTCCTGCGCTACAGCCGGGATTGCCGGGTCGACGGCATCATCTTCTGTGGCTCGGTGTTTGGCCGGCTGGTGGAGGTGGGGCGCGAGGCCCTCGATGTGCCGGTGCTGACCTCCTATGAGGGGATGATCGAGGCAGCCTTCGCCAACGGCCCGCGCATGGGCATCCTCGCCACGGCGCCGGGGACGATCAGTTGCCTTTCCGACGACATCGAACGTTACGCCGGCGAACGTGGCCTGGAATACACGGTTTCGGGAAAGGTCGCCGAGGGCGCCTTCGAGACCCTGGTCGGCGGCGATCGTCCGGGACATGACGATATCGTTGTGGTTGCCGCCGAAACCATCACCGACTGTGACAGCCTGTTGCTCGGCCAGTTCTCCATGGGGCTGGTGCCTCAGAAAATCGAGCCCGTCGAGGGTCGACCCGTGCTGACGGCACCGCATACCGCCGTTGCGAAAATGCGTGCGCTGCTCTCAGCATGAACGTGTAGGGTCAAGGCATGTCCGAACCTGTTGCCCTGCGCATGACCGCCTTCGAGTGGGTTCTGCTTTTCATCCTCGGCGGGCTGTGGGGCGGGACCTTCTTCTTCAACGCCATCGCGATCCCCGAGCTGCCGCCGCTGGTCGTTATTCTGTGCCGCGTCGCACTGGCGACGGTGATCTTGTGGTTCTTCGTATTCGCCGGCGGACTGAAGGTCCCGCGCGATCGTTCCAGCTGGATGGCTTTGCTGATCATGGCGGCGCTTAACTCGGCGCTGCCGTTTTTTCTGATTGCCTGGGGTCAGGTGCACATTCCCAGCGGGTTGGCGTCGATCATGATCGGAACGACCCCGTTGTTCGCGGTGGTCGCGGCCCATTTCTGGACGAGCGACGAGCGCATGACGCCGGGCAAGGTGTTGGGCGTGCTCGCGGGGCTGGTCGGCGTCGTGGTGTTGATCGGGCCGCAATTCCTGGGCGAGATCGGCAAGGACCTCCTGGGCCAGCTCTCCGTGCTGGGGGCGGCGGTCTGTTATGCGGTCTCGGCGATTTACGGCCGCACCTTCGCGAGGCGCGAGATGCCGCCGATGATGGTTGCCACCGGCCAGATGACCATGGCGACGCTCCTGCTGCTGCCCTTCGCATTGGTGATCGACCGGCCGTGGGAACTCGCAAACCCAAGCCCGCAGGCATGGGGGGCGGTCGTCGGGCTTGCCGTGCTGTCCACCTCTTTCGCCTATCTGATCTTCTTCCGGATCCTGACCCGCGCCGGCGCGGTCAATATCCTGCTGGTGAACTTCCTGGTGCCGGTCAGCGCGATCCTGCTCGGGGTGTTCATTCTTGGTGAGGTGCTCACCACCGAACAAATGATCGGCATGGGCTGCATTGCCCTGGGCCTTGCGCTCATCGACGGCCGGTTGTTTCAGAGCCGAAAAGCGAAGGCCGACTAGCCCTCGGCGATCCCGTTCACCAGGGTGCCGACATTCTCGATGTGGATCTCGCAGCTGTCGCCGACCTGCATGAAGATCTGCGGCTCGCGCGATTGCCCCACACCCGACGGCGTGCCGGATGCGATGACGTCACCCGCCTGTAACTCGGAAATATGGGACACATAGGAGATCGTCGTCGCCACGTCGAAGATCATGTCGCGGGTGTTGGCCGATTGCAGGGTTTCGCCGTTGAGCACGGTCGAGATGTCGAGCACCTGAGGATCGGGAATTTCATCCGCGGTCACCATCCAGGGGCCGAAGCCGCCGGTGCCCTGGAAGTTCTTGCCCGGCACGACCTGGGCCGTGTGGTACTGCCAGTCCCGCGCGCTGCCTTCATTGAAGCAGGAATAGCCCGCCACATAGTCGAGCGCGTCTTCCTTGCTGATGTAGCGACCCGGCTTGCTGATGATGACCGCCAGCTCGCACTCATAGTCGAGCTTGTTGACCACGGGTGATTTGAGAATCGGCTGGTTGTGCCCGACCAGTGTGTCGGCGTAGCGGCCGAAGATCATCGGATGCTCTGTCTTGGAGCGCGGCAGCCCGGCGTCGATCGCCTCCTGGAGATGGTCCATATAGTTCACCCCGACGCACCAGATATGATCCGGGTCGGGAATAACGGGCAGATAGGTCACACCGTCGAGCGCGTGATCGGGTGTCTCGCCGGCGAACTCGGCCATTTCGTCGACCCGTGCTGCGGCGATCAGTTCGCGCAGGGATGTCACGCCGGCGCGGCCTGTCAGGTCGACAATGCCATCATCTGTCGCGAGACCGACACGGGCGCCGGAACCGGCATCATAGGTGAGTAGTTTCATCTTGCTATTCCTCTGGTGACAGACGTTTAGGCCGCGAGCGTTTCGCGTGCCCGGGCCAGTATGCGTTCGGGCGTGACCCTGTATTCGTTTTCCATGGGTTCGGCGTAGGGGACGGGCATGCGCGGGGCGCCGATGCGCCGGACATGGGTTTTCAGGGCATCGAAACAATGCTCGGTCACATCCGTCGCGATTTCGGCGGCAAAGCCGCCGGTCTGCACTGCTTCCTGCGCAACGAGCAGCCGGCCTGTCTTGCGAACGGAGGCGTAGACCGCCGCGGTATCCCATGGCCACAGGCTGCGCAGATCGATCACCTCGACCGACACGCCGTCGCCGGTAAGGGTCTCGGCAACCTCTTCGCAAAGCCGCGCCATCTTGGACCATGACACGAGGGTCAGATCGTCTCCCGCACGAACCGTTTTCGCGACGCCGATGGGCACCACGTCCTCGTCATCCTGAACATCGCCGGGCGTCATCCACAGATCCTTGTGTTCCATAAAAACCACCGGGTCATCGGCGCGGATCGCCGATTTAAGCAGACCGCGCCCGTCCGCGGGCGTGCCCGGTGCGACGACCACGAGGCCGGGCGTGTGCACGTACCATGCCTCGGTCGATTGGGAGTGCTGTGCCGCCGCTCCCTTGCGCACGCCGATGGCCTGGCGGACTACAAGCGGCACCCGCGCCTGGCCGCCGAACATATAGCGAATTTTTGCGGCCTGATTGACCAGTTCATCGACCGCGCACATGCCGAAATCCGCCATCCGCAGGTCGGCGACGGGGCGGGTGCCGGCCACGGCTGCACCGACGGCTGCGCCCATAATGGTGTTCTCGGAGATCGGTGTGTTGACGATGCGCTTCGGCCCGAACTCGTCGATCAACCCGGTATACTGGTTGGCGCTGGTGCCGCCATGGGCGGTGGACAGGTCCTCTCCCAGGGCCCAGACCAGCGGGTCGCGACGCATCTCCTCCGCGAGGCCCTCACGGACGGCATCGGCGAATGTCATCTCGGTCACGATGCGCCCCCGGATTGTAATTCGCCCTGCGGCCATGGTTCGGGCGGCCCGAAATCCTGGACGTCATCATAAGCGCCCCCGGCATTGGGAAAAGGGGCTTCCTTGGCTGCCGCGACCGCGGCGTCGATCTGTTGATAAGCCGCCTCGCGCGCCGCATCGACGTCCTCTTCTGTCACCCCGTTGGCAATCAGCCAATCGCCGCACCGGCCGATGGGTTCGTCCTTCCAGCGTTCTTCTGTCTCTCCCGCTGCGCGATACAGCATCTTGTCGCGCGAGATGTGGCCCTTCACACGATAAGTCCGGGCGTGAAGGAAGTGCGGGCCGCTGCCGCTACGGATCCGTGCGATCAGGTCTGCCGCGAGCATGTCCACTGCCGATACGTCGTTGCCGTCCACATCGAAGGCCGGCATGCCGAACGCCTTGGCACGCGCGACCGGGCCATCGCCCGCTGTGACGCTTCGGGTCACGGTCGAGGAGGCATAGTTGTTGTTTTCACACACGAACATGATCGGCAATTCGTAGACCATTGCCCAGTTGAGCGCTTCATAGAAGGGGCCCCGATTGGTCGTGCCGTCACCGACGAACACGGTGACGATCGCATCCTCGCCCTTCAGGCTGATGGCCTGCGCGGCTCCGACCCCCATGGTCAGGCCATCGGCCAGTACACCGTTGGCACCGAGCATCCCGACCGAGAAATCGGCTATGTGCATGGAACCGCCCTTGGCCCCGCTGGTGCCGCCAACCCGGCCCAATAATTCCTTCATCATCGCCTCGGGGTCGGCACCCTTGGCGATCGTATGACCGTGGCCGCGGTGATTCGAGAGAATGTAGTCGCTGTCGCGCAGGTTGGCGCAGACCCCGGTGCCGATGGCTTCCTCACCGATATACTGGTGAATCGAACCGTTGACGAAACCGGCATCGAACGCATCTTCGGCGCGTTCCTCGAATGTCCGTATCAAACACATGGTCTTGTACAACTCGAACACGCGATCGGGCGTGTTGGCGCGGCAGGGCTCGGTGATGGTGCTCATGACTAATGATCGGTCACGGTCGCCTCAGGCGATGCGATCGCCCTTCTTGATGGGGGCGGTTCGGTTGTCGACACCGGGCAGCATCTTGCCGGCGTCGCGGGTCACGACGATGTCGATGACGTTCGGCTTGTCGCGATTATCCAGCGCTGTGCGAAACGCGTCGGCGAGCTGATCGGGATGTTCCACGCGGATGCCACGGCAGCCCAGATTTTCCGCGATTGCCGCGTAGTTGAGGTCGGACAGGTCGGCGGATTGATACTGGCCGCCAAACATCGCGTGCTGGAGCGCCTTGATATAGCCCGATGCTGCGTTGTTGACGACGAGGACGGTCACCGGCACGCCGAGGCGAGCGGCCGTCTCAAGATCACCGAGGGTCATGTTCAGCCCGCCGTCACCGGTGAGTGTGAAGACCGGGCGATCCGGGGCGGCCAGTTGTGCGCCAATGCCACCGGACACACCGTAGCCGATGGAGGCCATGCCCCGATCGACGATAAAGCCGCGCCCGGCGCGCTTCGTGTCATAGAGAAGCCCGGTCCAGTGCGCCGCGAAGCCGCCATCGGCGACCAGGATCGCGTCCTCGGGCAGGACGTTGTTCAGCTCGTGGACCATGCGGGCCATGTTAACCGGCACCTCGTCGGAGGTGAGCCGCGCCTCGACGTCGGCGCGCCATTTTGTCTTCCCGGCGTCGATCTCGTTGAGATACCCGGTGCGCGCGGCGCGTCGTGCCTCGGCGCCGTCGGCAAGCGCGTCGCGCAGGTCGGCGAGACCCTCACGGGCATCGCCGCACAAGGCCACGTCGGTCTGTGCCCAGCGTCCGATTTCCTCGGGCAGGATATCCAGATGGATGATTGGAATGCCTGGGCGCGGGATCGTGTAGCGCTTGGTGGCGATTTCACCCAGCTTGCAACCGACCACAAGGATCGCGTCGGCGTTCTCCAGCAGGGCGTTTGCGGTGCGGTCGTAGCGCCCGAATAAACCGAGCGACAGGTCGTGGGTACATGCGATCGCACCCTTGCCCGATAGCGTGTGGCCCACCGGAATGGCCTGTTCCTCGGCGAGCGCGGTCAGTTCGTCCTGCGCCCCGGAGATGTGGACACCACCGCCGGCCAGGATCACCGGGCGTTTTGCATCGGCGAGCAGGGCGGCGGCGCGCTGGATATCTTCGCGTGCCGGGCGGGTACGCCGCGACGGTACGTGGGTCGTTGCCGGGTCGGCATAGAGTTCGTTTGCCGCGAATTCGAATACGCCGTGGCTGATGTCCTCGGGCACGTCGATCAGGACCGGGCCCGGGCGGCCGGATGTGGCGACGGCGTAGGCACGGCGCACATGTTCGGGAATGCGCTCGCCCACTTCAACGCGGATCACTTCCTTGACCGCGGGTCGCAGCATTTCGACCTGCCGGGTTTCCTGGGTCATGTTCTTCCAGGCGTGGGTCCGGTTCGCGTCACCTGCGATGGCAACGATGGGGATGCCTGCGTTGAGGGATTCGGTCAGGGATGTGAGCAGATTGGTGGCGCCTGGTCCCAGCGTTGCATCGCAAACACCGGGTCGGCCGGTCACACGTGACCATGCGTCCGCCATGAAGGCGCCGCTACGTTCGTCGTTGATCAGGGTATGGGCAAGGCCCAGTTCGCGGATGGCGGCATAGAAAGGCAGCAGTTGAAACCCGGCCATGCCGAACATCGGCCCGACCTCGTGCAGCTGCAGCATTTTCGCGAGCGCTTCGCCGCCGGACATTTCGACTGTGAGGTTGTCGCCGGTGACCGGTGCAGCTGCCGTATCGTTCATGTTTCCCCCGCGGTGTCGGTTTTTTTAATGGCGCTTGTGCCGGAACCACGATGCGGCCCCGTTTGCGCACTTGATGCCAATGTTCTTCATGCCGGGCAGACAGTCAACGCCAAGCGGTGCGCTCATAAAGTGAGACAGAGTTGACCTCACGCGAATACCGCCGGGCGGGAAGACCTAAGCTTTGCGTCATTGCAAAAATCCAAATGGCACGAGGCAGTAGAAATGGATCTCGGATTTTTCACGATGCCGCTTCATCCGGCGGACCGCCCGTTGACGGAAACCCTGAATGAAGACCGTGAGGCCTTCATTCTGGCGGACGAACTGGGTTTCTCGGAAGCCTATATGGGCGAGCATCTGACCGACAGTTTTGAGCCGGTTCCCAACTCGATGATGTTCCTGTGCTGGGTGGCGCGCGAGATCAAGAACATGACCCTGGCGACCGGAACGGTGAATCTGGGGCACCATCATCCTGCGGCCGTGGCTGCCGAGGCGGCGATGCTCGATCACATGCTCGAGGGGCGCTTCATGCTGGGGGTGAGTCCCGGGAACCTGCCGTCGGATTCCGAGGTGTTCGGGACTCTCGATATCGACCGGAACGAGAAATTTATCGAATGCCTGAACCAGATCATCGAAATCTGGACGAGCGATCCGCCCTACGACATCAAAGGGAAATACAATTCGATCTCGACGGTGGAGCACTACAATGAGCCGCTCGGTCAGGGCGTCATCCTGAAGCCCTACCAAAAGCCGACTCCGCCGATCTTCGGCACGGTGGTCGCGCCTTTCTCCAAGGGCATCATCGGGCTTGGCGAGCGCGACTGGCTACCTGTTTCGGCCAACTTCCTGCAACCGAAATGGGTCGCGACCCATTGGCCGAATTATGCCGAGGGCTGCGCGAATGCGGGTCGCGAAGCAGACACGTCCAAGTGGCGTGTCGCGCGCTCGATCTTCGTTGCCGACGACGACAAGGTGGCCGAGGAATACGGCAAGGGGCCGCAATCGCCTTACCGTTTCTATTTCCATCAACTGGGCAGCAAGCTCAGAAATGGTGGCAAGCTTGGTCTCTTCAAGACGGACAGGGACCAGCCGGACGAGGAGATCACGGACGATTACATGGTCGATTCCCTAGTCATCGCGGGGACTGTCGACAAGGTCGTGGACGAGATACTGGCTTTCCACGAGGAAGTCGGAGATTTCGGAACGCTGGTCTACGCCGGTCATGACTGGGTGGATGCGAAACTCGGCAAACGTTCCATGGATCTCATGGCCACCGAGGTGATGCCGCGGGTCAATAAGGCCATCGGCGCCTGAGCGCGGGGATGCTTTACCGCACATATGCGGACGGGTGATACTTCCTCAAACGGGCCGTGTGCAAAACACGTCTGTAACGGAGTGAGGGGAAGCCATGTCCAGCAACCTGGCCAACGAGCCGGCGCGTGTCGTTGAGATGTTCCGGAAGATGTTGCTGATCCGCGCCTTCGAGGAGGCCGCGGGTGAAGCATTTCACGCCGGTCATGTGCGCGGCTCGGTGCACCAGTATATCGGCGAGGAATCGATCGCTGTCGGTGTCTGCGCGAACCTGCGAGATGATGATTATCTGACGAGCAACCATCGCGGGCATGGCCATTCGATCGCCAAGGGGGCGGATCCACGCGCCATGATGCTCGAGCTTTTCGGGCGCGTGGGCGGTACGAGCGACGGCAAGGGCGGCTCGATGCATATCGCCGATTTCTCGGTCGGCATGCTTGGTGCGAACGGCGTGATCGCAGATGGCTGCACGATCTCGGTCGGTGCTGCCCAATCGATCCGGCTTCAGAAGCAGGACCGCGTCGTGGTGAACTTCATCGGTGATGGCGGCATTAACCGGGGTCCGTTCATGGAGGCCCTCAACTGGGCCAAAGTCTATGAGTTGCCGGTGTTGTTCATGTGTGAGAACAACCAGATCGCGGCGACCACGACCACGCGGCTCGTCACCGCGGGTGAGGGGATCGCCAAGCGGGCGGAGAGCTTCGGCATTCCTGCAAAGACGATTGACGGGAACGATCTGTTCGAGGTCGACGGGGAGGTCGCACGGTCGGTCGCGGAAATTCGGAACGGCGGCGGGCCGCAGCTTATCCAGGCGATGACGTACCGCCTGCGCGGACATTTTGCCCATGATCCGGCCGGGTACCGCGATCCTGCCGAGGTCGAAGCAGCACTGGAACGTGAACCGGTCGCGCGAACCGAGGCGTGGTTGCTCGACAACGGCGTCGGCGCGGATGAAATCGCAACGATGAAGGCCGAAGTCGATAGCGAAATCGCCGGTTTTGTGGACGAAGCGATGAACGCGCCCTGGCCGGATGGAAGCCTGGCCTTCACCGATGTCCAGGACATGGGTGCACCCAGCTATCCGGGAGCGGGCCAATGACCGAGATGACCTATGCGCAGGCCGCGCGTCTTGGCCTGCAGGAAGAAATGGCCCGGGACCCAAAGGTCTGGGCGCTCGGCGAAGATCTTGGCTACGAAGGCGGAATGGCCGGCCAGTATAGCGACCTGCAGGCCGAATTCGGACCGGACCGGATCGTGGACACGCCGATATCGGAATCGACGATCATGGGCGCGGCGGTCGGTGCAGCGCTGGCGGGGACGCGGCCGATCGCGGAACTACGTTTCTCCGACTTCGCCATGTGCGCGGTGTCCGAACTCGTCAACCAGGCCGCCAAGGCGCGCTACATGTTCGGCGGTCAGGCGCGGGTGCCCATGGTGGCGCGCATGCCGATCGGGATACGTGGCGGGATCGCGGCCCAGCACTCCCAATCACCTGAGGCCTGGTACGCCCATACACCCGGGTTGGTGGTGGTCACCCCTTCGACACCGGCCAACAATCGCGGGCTCCTGAAAGCATCGATCCGGAGCGATGATCCTGTGGTCTATATGGAACATAAGGGCCTCTGGGGCGTACTCGGCGAGGTCGACGAAGACGATCAGGATCCGGTCTCTCTCGGGGTCGCCGCCACCGTTCGTTCGGGAAGCGACATCACAATCGTGAGCTGGGCGGCCCAGGTCGGCGTCGCTGCCGAGGCCGCCGACGCGCTGGCAGCGGACGGAATCTCGGCAGAGGTCATCGATTTGCGCACGCTCTATCCATGGGACAGGGACGCGGTGATGAATTCGGTGGCCCGGACCGGCAAGTTGCTCGTCGTGCATGAGGCTGTGCGGGTTGGCGGGTTCGGTGGTGAAGTCGCTGCGGAGGTGGCGGAGACACTGGGTGTGCCGGTTGCGCGTCTCGGGGGTGAGCGAATTCCGATCCCGTTCTCGATCCCGCTGGAAGAAGCCTACAAGATCAAGGCAGACCGGATCGCAGACCGCGTCAAAGCGATGCTCGTCTAGGACTTCGCCGCGGTCACGGTCTCGACAAACTCTCGACAGGATATTCCCGGCGTTGCACCCGAACGCTGCGCCGTCTCATTCACGTGCGAGATGATGCCGTCCTCGTAGGTGGATCTGGCATCCCCGATCCGCGCGCTCTGGGCCGTCACGGTCGCACCGGCAATACCTCTTTCGTCGAGATCGGGCAGGCGGCTCGGGAAATCCGATCCCGCGTCATTGAACACGGCCGCCAGAATATCGGGCCGATCGCCCCAGCTCGGCGCTTCCTTCAGCAGCGATCCATGGGATGCGGTGATGACGATGTCCCCGGCGTCGTTCGCGCCGACGAGTGATACCGAATCACAGCCGATAATTCGCGGTGCGCCTGGTGTATCGCGGATATAAAAGCGCGCTTCGTCGAGGGGCGGCGGGGCGCTTGTGGAACCCGGGGCGGTGCACATGGCACGGGCACATTCCATGCTCGTCTGGCCCGGCAGGCAGCCCGCCGCCCGCGCGGTCGCGTTGACATGGCTGATGCGACCGGTTGCTGCCATCGCGGCGCCGTCACCGATCTTTGCGCTGCTGTGGTCGACCGTCGCCGCGGCGACCGTGAATTCGTCCAGATAGAGAAGGGAACTGATCCCCGCGGCGTCCCGACCGATTGCGGCATCGTGCAGGATGATGCCCCGGAGGCCGGCGCGCGCTCCAAGATAGCCGGCGTAAATCGCGCCATGAGAGGCAGCGATGGCGACCTTGCCGGACGGATCGGGCCCGAACTTGGTCGCGGAGTCCGTAATAATGATGTCGGAATCGCGCATCTTTGGTTCCTTGCACCGCGCTGCTGGTCGGTAACATCGTGTTAACGATGGTTAGCAAATTGTTAACGTTTCGCGTGAGAAACTATTTCAAGGGACTGGAAAATCCATATTTGACTTGCGTTTACGCCAGTTTCGAAAAGAATTCAGAATTCGTGTTTAGGTGGCAGAAATCAGTTGTATAAACACGTTAGTGCACATCCCTAAAACATTGTAAAATATACGTATGTCTACTGTTTTGGTGATCGACGATCGAGTGACCAACCGTCACGTCCTAAGCCGTCTGGCGAGTCAGGCGGATGAGGACGCGGTGGTGCACACATTCGCCGACCCGCGTGACGCGATTGCCTGGGCGACGGAAAACACGCCCGACCTGGTTGTCACCGACTACAAGATGCCCGGCATGGATGGCGCGGAGTTCACCCGCCAGTTCCGCGCGCAGCCGCTTTGCTACGATGTACCGGTGATCGTGGTGACGATCTACGAGGACCGCTCGTTCCGCTATCGCGCGCTTGATGCCGGTGCGACGGACTTTCTGATCAGCCCGGTGGATCATCAGGAGTTCAAGGCGCGGGTGCGCAACCTGTTGCGCATGCGCAATCAGCAAAAGATCATCCATCGCCGGACCCGCTCGCTGGAACGACGTCTGGCAAACGACAATTTGTTGCATGAAGAAAAGCTTCGCGAATCCCGTGAATTGCTCCGTCAGGTGATCGACGGTGTGCCCGCACTTGTTTGCGCGACAGACGAGGCGGGCAAGGTGCTGTTTGCAAATTCGTCTGCCGCGAACCGGCTGGGCATCTCGTCGGCCGATGCGGTCGGTATGGATCGTGCCGACGGTCTGGTGGCCGCAGATTCGAAACGCCACATGATGCTGGACAAGCGTCTCTACAGCGGCACGGATGAGGTTCTGACATTCGAGGAAGAACTGACGGCTCCTGACGGGACGATCGGCACTTACCTGACGGTGAAGTCAGCGCTGCGTGGTGCAGAAGATGACATACAGGGCGTGGTGACGGTCGCAATCGACATCACCGACCGCAAGGAAGTCGAGCGGGTTGCGCAGCGCCAGCGCAATCATCTCAGCGTCGTCATCGACAATATCCCCGACTGGATATACGCGACCGACGAAAACCACCAGATCACGCTTGCCAATCTGGCGGTTGCACGTGCGTTCCGCACCACGCCGGACGAGATGGTCGGCAAGACGCTTTCTGATTTCGTGGAAAATGGCGAACAGGTCGAGAATGACCGCCGCGCGAGCATTGACGTGTTGCGGTCCGGCAAACCCGAGCACTTGCCGGAAGTCTGCACCTCGGATGTGTTCGGTGAGCGTCAGTGGCTGCAGACGGTGAAGTTGCCGTTCGTCAGTTCAACCGGCGATATCGAAGTCCTGAATGTCACGACGGAAGTCTCGGCGCATCGCAATGCCGCGGAAGTGCTCCGCGAAGCCAAGGAGCAGGCGGAAGCGGCCAACCGGAACAAGACGGAATTTCTCGCCAATCTGAGCCACGAGTTACGCACGCCGCTTAACCACATCATGGGTTTCGCACAAGTCATGGCGGAGGAAAGCTATGGTCCGCTGAACGAGGATCGCTATCGGGACTATGCCAACAATATCCACGAGAGCGGTAAGCATCTGCTGGCGATCCTGAATGATATTCTCGATGTTTCCCGCCTGGAGACCGGTGTTTGGCAACTCGTCGAACGCGATGTTGATCTCAACCGTGTGATCGAATCTGTCGCGCGCATGGTCAAGGAACGCACGACGCAGTCCGGTCTGACACTGGACATTACCTGCGCCGATGACCTGGCCGAGGTGCTTGCGGACGAACGCATGGTCCGCCAGATGCTCCTCAATTTGCTCTCCAATGCGGCGAAGTTCACGCCTGAAGGAGGCACAATTTCGATACAGAGTCTTCGCGATGAAGGGGGGGACACCATCATACGAGTGCGCGACACCGGTGTTGGCATTGCCGAGGAGAATTTCGAAAAAATTCTGATGCCGTTCGGTCAGGTCGAGAATGCCCTGAGCCGCTCAACAGGTGGTACCGGGCTCGGACTTTCTCTGGTCAAATCGATGATTGAATTGCACGACGGTCAAGTTCGGATCGAAAGCGCGCCCGACGAAGGCACATGCTTCTCGCTGGTATTCCCGTCCGCGCGCAGTGCCGGATCCAGGACCGACGGCCAGGCGGCCGAATAGAACGATATAGATCAGGTCGCGCTTCAAACTCATGACGGACGATTCCCCAACCTCCGAACAAGTGTCTGCTGACACCGGACCTCAGCCGAGCAGCAAGCTTGCACGCCGTTTTCGCCTGTCCGCCTTGTTGGTCGCGCTTTCGACATTCGTCACGGCCGGCGGGTTCGCCAGCATTACCCTGCCATCGATCGATGGCATCATTCCGATATGGTCGGCATATGCTCTCCTGGCGGCACTGCTCGTGGCGCCGATCTGGCTGGCGGCAAACGCAACCGTCATCGGCCTGGATGGCGCGCGTGCCCGCCTCGCGGGCCGCTCGGACAGCGAGCATGAGCAGATCCTTCTGAGGGTCGCGCTGGTCGCCATCATCCTGATTTACCTGTTTGCGCTGGAAGCCACTGTACCGGAGACCGGAAACATCGCCCTTTCGGCGGTCGCCATGTCGGCGGGCATGGTGATCTCCTGGGTGTTCCTGATCTCGATCTGGCATCGGCCGTCGCCGTCGGTTCCGCGTAGAATTCTGGCGAACATCGCGGATGTAAGCATTCTGTCGTCGCTGCTTCATCTCAGCCCCCAGGTGATGGCGCCCTGGTACCTGATTTATCTTTGGGTCACGTTCGGCAACGGCTTTCGCTATGGCGAAAGATATCTGTTCGTGTCTGCCGGCATTAGTGCCGTTGGGTTCACCGCCGTCGTGGCGACGCCCCCGTTCTGGTCCGGGAATCTTCTGCTTTCCATTGGCTTGCTCGTCGCGCTGCTGGTTCTGCCGGCCTATGTGTCGACCCTGATCACGAAACTTCGCCTGGCGATTGAACAGGCCGAGGAAGCCAACCGGGCCAAGACCCGCTTCCTTGCGGCCATGAGTCACGAACTGCGGACACCGTTGAACGCGATTATCGGCACTGGCGATCTCCTTCGCGAGACCCCGCTGGATGCCGAACAATATGATATGTCGCGGACAATCCGGACGGCCGCGCGCAGCCTCCTGTCTCAGGTCAACGAGATCCTGGATTTCTCGAAAATCGAGGCGGGCCGTGTGGATATCGCGGACCGAACGTTTGATCTGTACGGCGCTGTCGCCGGCGTCGAGGCCATTATGCGACCGCAGGCGGTGGCAAAGAATATCAGACTGGATGTCACGGTCGCGCCGGCGATTCCACCCGATTTGATGGGGGATCCGGAACATCTGCAGGAAGTGTTGGTAAACTTGGTGGCGAATGCCGTTAAGTTTACGGATTCGGGAAATGTTGGCCTTCGGGTCAGCGCCGTAGAGACAGGCAGCGAGAGCCTCCGGCTGCGCTTCGAAGTCGTCGATACCGGCATCGGTATCGAGCCGGATCAGGTTGCATCGATCTTCGACAGTTTCACCCAGGCGGACAATTCGATCACGCGCCGGTATGGCGGGACGGGGCTCGGTCTGACGATCTCACGCCAGTTGATCGAGCATATGGGAAGCGACATCCAGGTCGAATCCGAGATCGGCAGCGGCAGTCGCTTCTGGTTTGATCTCGATCTTCGCCACGCGCCGGCCGAGGAAGTCGAGGAAGTCTCGTTGGCGTTCGATCCGGACCAGGTTTTCCTCTTGTCACCCGACATCGAAAAGTTTTCCGGGCTCGACATGGCCATGATGCGCTGGGGGGTGCAGGTCGCTTCCATCGAATCTGCCGACGAAGCCGTGGCGCGACTCTTGAACGGCCTCTCCCGCGGCGCGCGCCGCCCGGTCATTCTCCTGGATACCGGCTGGTCGGACGCGGAAACGGCCATAACGAAAATACGTGCGGAAACCGGGGACCGCGAACCCGTTCTGATCTATCTGACGGGGGCGGATGCAGCTCCGTTACATGCATTGCCCGCGCCGTTGGCGCGGCTGCGGACGCCGGTCGATGAATCCATGCTGTTCCGCAGTCTTCGTCTGGCGCAGACCATCGTTGGGTCTGCCGGCCATGTCGCCGCGGAAGAGGAACGTAGTTTGCTGGAGCGCAAGGGCGCGGTCCGTGATCTTTCTGTTCTGGTGGTCGAAGACAATATCGTCAACCGGAAGGTGATCAACAAGATCCTGACGCGTGCCGGGCACCGGGCATTTGTGGTCGACAATGGCGATGCCGCGCTCGATGCCCTGGACACCAATACCTTCGATGTTGTGCTGATGGATGTGAACATGCCTGGTATCAGCGGCCCCGACGCGACCAAACATTACCGGTTTGCCCATATCGGTGAGCAGCATCTCCCGATTGTGGCGCTGACCGCGGATGCGACGCTGGAGACGCGCGAGGAATGCCTGGAAGCGGGCATGGACGCGGTCATTACAAAACCGGTCGAGGCCAGAACGCTTCTCGAGATACTCGATGCCATGGTCGCAAAACATGGCCGGCGTGCGGAAGTAAGTGCTGAGCCCGAGACGACAATAGAGCCGGTACGTCCCAATGTTGTTGAGCACCCCCATCTGAAGGTTGTGGCTGAGGCGCCTGTTGATCAACGCGCGATCGCAAGCCTGCGCGCGCTTGGCGGCGATGACACCTTCTTTGCGGGTGTGATCGCTGACTTCCTGATGGATGGTCAGGCGATCATCCAGTCTCTCGAGAACGCCATCGATCTCGGCCATGTGGGCAGCGTTCGCGAACATTCCCATGCATTGCGCAGCAGTGCCGCGCATGTCGGCGCAACGCGCCTGCATTCGGTCACTCGTGATCTTTATGATTTGAGCCCCGAGGAACTCAAGGGGCGGGGGCGCGAGTTGCTGGAACTTTTCTGCGCACCGAGTTCGACGTCGTACGCGAGGCGCTCGAAGAAGCCGTTGCGTCGGTCAGCGACGCCGACCAGTCACACTAGAAAAGTCTGTCGCCCCCAATATCCGTGACATCGTCGCGGCGACGCCCACCGGAGGCGGTGGCAGGCGTCGCCTTCTCAAAACCTGATTTCGAACAGAGTCAGACTCTATCCATCCTGCGGCAGAACTGCCGTCATGTGGATGATTGTCTCTAGCTCTGTTTCGCCCATCGGCGGTCTTGCGCCGCGGCCAGGCGTTCCATTCGGCTGAGATCGTCTTCGCCGATCGACATGGCGGCATCCACCCAGATGTCGGTGATCTGCGCCATCTCGTCATAGGTGATCGGGTTCACGATGCCGCGCACCTTGTAGATGGACCGATGAGACACGAACTGACGGCCGTGCTTGATGATCTGGTCGTACAGCGCCTGTTCGCCTGTCCCGTCTTCGACGACGGCATCGATCACACCTGTTTCAAGCAACTCCTCGGCGCTGAAAATCTGGCCGCTCAGGAGCATGCGTTCGGCCTTGGACGGATCGATCCGCCGGGCGAGGAACGTGTAGGCACCCATGCCCGGGAACAGATTGAACAACACCTCTGGCAATCCGAACTTCGCGCTCTTCTCGGCGATGATCAGGTTCGATGACAGCGCGGCTTCGAAACCGCCGCCCAGCGCATCTCCCTGCACGACCGACGCCGTGACGAGCGGCAAGTCTAGGCCGTCCGAATTGGCGTGGATCACGTCGATCGACAGGCGCGAGTACCGCTCGAGAGCCTCGCGGTTACGCTCGCGGATCAGCTGTGCGAACAGCGCCAGATCGCCACCCAGGTTAAAGATGCCGGGCATCCGTGAGCTGAGCGCCATGTAACGGATCGGTGAATCGGTCGGATCGTTGTGCGCATCGAAAATTGTCCGGACCAATGCCTGCAGACGCTTGATGTCATGCATCAGGCCGACCGTGGCGCTCGGGCGTGACACCGGTGACATGAAGTACCAGAGAATGCGCTCGTGGATGTCGAACTCGATCGTCAGTTCTTCGTAGGTCTGGGATTCAAGGATTTCCTTGATTTTCTCCGGGGCGAGAGGGCCCACGGGCAGTGCCGGACCGGTTGGCGCATCGCTACGCGAGACCGGGGCGTCTTGGGGTCGGGAACGAAAATTCGAAATGTTGGTGAGTGTGTTCATAATTGCCTCCTCGGATGGAGCACCGCCAGGTGCTTAAAAAATGGTTAATGAAACAACACTGACCATTTAGTGTTTCACTGACAAGACAGAAGCCTTTTGGTCTCCGTGACTTAGTCAGCAACAAGAAGGCAATAGAAGACATACCATTGCATGTAATAGTAGATAAACAGAAACGCATAAGTAGAGTATTGATTTAAAATTCGCGGCGAAAACGCGATAATTCTCTGGAAATCTCGGGTGTTAGGCGGGTCGGTTCGGACGGTCGAGCAGTCCGCGCGCAATAATACCGGCCTGAATTTCGGCCGCGCCCTCGAAGATATTCAAGATTCGGGCATCACACAAAACCCGACTAATGTCGTACTCCTCGGCATAGCCGTTGCCGCCATGAATCTGCAGTCCGTTGTCGGCGTTCGACCAGGCGACACGTGCGCCCAGCAGCTTCGCCATGCCGGCCTCGATGTCGCAGCGCTGGTCGGAATCCTTCTGCCGGGCCGCGAAATAGGTGAGCTGGCGGGCCATCATCGTCTCGGTGGCCATCCAGCCGACCTTCCCGCCGACCCGGGCGAACTCGACGATGGGTTTACGGAACTGCTCGCGGTCCTGCGCGTAGCCGAAGCCGAGTTCGAGGGCGTTCTGCGCCACGCCGACGGCCCGCGCGGCGGTCTGGATGCGCGCGGTCTCGAAGGATGTCATCAGCTGTTTGAAACCGTCGCCTTCGCGACCACCCAGCAGACCGTCGGCCGACACCTTGAACCCGTCGAAACCCAGTTCATATTCCTTCATGCCGCGATAGCCGAGCACGCGGATCTCCGACCCGGTCATGCCGGCGGCGGGGAAGGGGTCATCTTCCGTGCCCCGGGGCTTGTCGGCGAGGAACATGCTGAGCCCGCGATATCCGTCCTCGTCGGGGTCGGTCCGCGCCATCAGGGTCATCATGTCCGTGCGCGCGGCGTGGGTGATCCAGATCTTGTTGCCCTTCACGCGATAGATGTCGCCGTCGCGCGTGGCGCGGGTGCGGATGTGCGCCAGATCGGAGCCGTGGTTCGGTTCGGTGAACACCGCCGTTGGCAGAAGTGAGCCCGCCGCAATCGGCTTCAGGTATTTTTCTTTCTGTTCCGGGGTGCCGTTGAGCCGGATGAGCTCGGCCGCGATCTCCGAGCGTGTGCCGAGCGAGCCGACCCCGATATAGCTGCGCGACAATTCCTCCGTCACCACGCACATCGAGACCTTGCCCATACCCAGCCCGCCATCGGCCTCGGGGATGGTCAGGCCAAATACGCCGAGCTCGGCCATGTCATGGATGACGTCCAGCGGGATCAGCTCGTCGCGCACATGCCAGCCATGGGCATGGGGTGCGACGCGCTCGTCGGTGAAGCGGTGGAACTGGTCGGCGATCATGGCGTTGGTCTCGTCGAGATCGCGATCCCCGAAATCCCCACCGCGATCGTGCAAGCCTTCCGCGATCGCCTGGCGCACGGCGATGCTGTTGCCGTTGGCCATGAGTTCACGTGTGGCCGCGCCGTTGAAATATTCACGCTCGTCAAGGCCGAGGTCGCCGGGCCGGGCGATCTCGTCCTGGCTCATGGCGATGCCGTGTTTCAGATGGTTGAGATAGCCGCCGAAGCCGGCCGACAGCATCAACCGCTCGAGTTCGCCGAGCCGCCCGTTACCGTCGAGGCGTTCGGCCCATTCCAGGAATCGCTCGAGTGCGGCCGCGTAGGTCGCCATCCAGGCGAATCCGTGGGCGGCGTATTGGTGTTTCTCCAGCAGGGCGGGTTCAACCGGGCCGCCCGGTGCTGCCATGGCGGTCACTACGCGTTGGCCGGCGTCCCGGAAGGCGCGCACATCGTCGAGGGAGTCCCGGCAAAGGCCGAGCAGTTCCGTCGCGGTTTCGGGTAGGGCGTTCATGCCTGATCCTCGTGTCTGGTGAATCGATCCGGATCTTTCGAGACGGCGCTTCGCGCCTCCTCAAGATTAGGATGAACTGTGGCCTCATTCTGAGGAGCGGCCGTGGGCGGCGTCTCGAAGGATGGGGAGGTCACGCGTCCTCCGGTCCGGCGACCACGCCGGCATCATGCAGTTTTCCGATCTCGCCGTCCGACAGGCCAAGCTCGCCCGCCAGGATCTCGTCGGTATGCTCGCCCAGCACCGGCGCGCGGGGCACCTCGCGGGCCACGGCGGTGAAATTGTTCGGCGTGCCTGGCGCCAGGTAACGGCCGATGCCGGGCTGGTCGATCTCTTCGAACAGAGGATTGGCAGTCGACACACGCGCATCCTCCCCGACCATCTGCTCAAAAGTCTGATACGGCCCCCAGCAGACATTATGGGCGTCGAACACGGCGCGGATGTCGTCCAGGCTGTGGGCGGCACACCAGGCGCCGATGTGCACGTTGATGGCGTCGCGGGCAGCGAAGCGGTGTTCCTCGCGGGTGAAGTTCATCTCCAGCTCCGCCTCCAGCGCTTCCATCGCCTCGCCGGTCTCGGTCGCCTCGACCAGCTTCTTCCACTGGGGCACCGACACGGCGATGATCATCACCCGGCGCCCGTCGGCCGTCGCGAAGTCCCGACCGTAGCTGCCATACACGTCGTTGCCGATGTTGGGGCGAGATTCGCCGTTGAGCTGCACCTCGCCGATGTAGCCGAGATTGCCCACGGTCGCGAAGGCCATGTCGGCGAGCGACAGCGAGACATATTGTCCTTCGCCGGTGCGCCGGCGGTGACGCTCCGCCCCCAGCAGGCCGGTCGCGGCTGCATAGCCCGTCGAGACATCCCAGCCCGGGAATACGTGGTTCACCTGGTTGGTCTCGGCATCCGGGCCGGTGACGAACGGAAACCCCACCGCCGCGTTGACCGTGTAGTCCACGGCCACGGAGCCATCCGGGTTGCCGATGATGTTGAGCGCGATCAGATCGTCGCGCTGGGCTTTCAGGGTTTCGTAGTCGAGCCAGCCGCGCATTGGGAAATTCGTCAGCAGGATGCCGTTGTCTTCGCCCGGCTGGGTGATCAGCGCCGACAGCAGTTCCTGGCCCTCGGGCTTACGAAAATCCACCGCGAGCGAGCGCTTGCCCTTGTTCATCCCGGCCCAGTAGATCGAGTTGCCGTCGGTTGTGACCGGCCAGCGCCGGTAATCGATGCCGCCGCCGATCATGTCGAAGCGGATGACGTCGGCCCCCATCTGGGCCAGGGTCATGCCGCAAGTGGGCGCGGCCACGAAGGCGGATCCCTCGATCACGCGCAAACCATCCAGTACGCCGCTCATCGTCACTCCGCATGCCGGGTGTTAGTATTGGTGAAACACGACGGCGTTCACGCGCCCACCATATCATTTTTAAGGATCGTCACGCATGGCCCAGGCAGGGAAACTCACACCGGAATTACTCGCCCAGGCGGCGAAGATCGCATCCTCGACCCTCCACGAAGCCGCCGGCCGAATCGGCGCGCTGCCCTCCGCGATCAAGGCCGTGGCACCGGGCATGACGATCTGCGGCCCGGCCTTCCCTGTGAAAGGCCCGCCGCTCGACAACCTGGCGATTCATTTCGGCATCGACGAGGCGCAACCCGGCGACGTGATCGTCGCCGACGTGGGCGGCCATTACGAAGGCGGCTACTTCGGCGAGGTGATGTGCACCTCGGCCCGGGCGCGGAAACTCGGCGGGCTGGTCATCGACGGCTGTGTGCGCGACGGCAACGAGCTGGCGCAGATGGGCTGGCCGGTGTTTTCCCGCGGGCTTGCCATGCGCGGCACGCTGAAAGACCTGAATGGAGATCTACGCATCAACGAACGCATCGCCATCGGCGAGGCCATCGTCGAACCGGGCGACCTGGTGGTGGGTGACACGGATGGGGTGGTGGTCATCCCCAAGGCCCAGGCCGCGGCCGCCATCGAGGCCTCGATCAAGCGCGAGGCCAACGAGGCCGAGACCATGGAACTGCTGGCGAAGGGCGAGACGACGCTCGTGAAGATGCGCGGGTGGGAGCGGGGCTAGCTTCCTCTCTATGAAAACAGCGCCACCGCGCGGGTCCAGCCGGCAGTCCCACCCCTGATCTTCGTCGGGAAACACGCCACGATAAAGCCGTTGTCCGGCAGCGCCTCCAGGTTCTGCAGTTTCTCGATCTGACAATACGGCTCCTCGATCCCGGCATAGTGGCCCTCCCAGATGATCGAGGCGTCCTTGGTCTCTTTCCAGCGTTCGGCCGTGTGCTTGAACGGCGCGTCCCAGGTCCACGCATCGGTGCCGCAGACCCGTACACCGCGCGAGGTGAGATAGAGCGTGGCCTCGCGGCCCATGCCGCAGCCATGGTCGATATAGTCGTCGCGGCCATAGGCCGCCGCCGCACTGGTGTTGACCAGCACAATATCCAGCGGCTGTAAGTCATGGCCGATGCGCGCCAGCTCCGCCTCGATGTCGGCCTCGGTCACCAGATAGCCGTTGTCGAAATGCCGGAAGTCGAGCTTCACCCCCGGCCGCATGAACCAGTCGAGCGGCATCTCGTCGATCCCGGGATAGTTCTTCTGCAGCCGGTCCAGATTGTCGCCATGTTCCATCATGGAGATTTGCGGGCGCATGGCCGGCGGGTCGACGATGATCTCGTCGTCCAGCGCCATGGAGATATCGACGATCTTTCCGGGGATTTGCATGTTCTCGTTCCTGATTTTCTGACTGAGCCCTCATCCTGAGCCTGACGAAGGAGAGGGCGGTAGCCTCATGCTTCGACAAGCTCAGCATGAGGACAATACCGCGGTACGCAAATCATGTCGGCGCTTGCTGGCCGAAAGAATGTTAGGCTTTCATGTGCCGGGCGTCAGCCTTGCACACCAGCCGCGATCGAGAGGGGTTTGCCGATGAAAGACCTGATCTTCCAGATCGACGAGATCTACATCCCGACCAAGCGCCGCACCGAGGTTGACCCGGCGAAGGTCGAGGAGATCGCCGAGAGCATCCTCGAGGAGGGCCAGCAGGTCCCGATCATGGTGCGCGACGACGGCAAGCGGAAGATCCTGGTCGAGGGGCTGCAACGCCTCGAGGCGTGCAAGTCCCTTGGCGAAGAGACCATCGTGGGGATTATCGTCCAGGCGCGTCAGCGCTAGGCGAACCAGGAGACGTCGCTTCCTTCGTCATGCCCGCGCAGGCGGGCATCCATAATTACGAGGCTTGCCCGGGCATGTTCGGTGTCTATGGACCCCCGCCTTCGCGGGGGTGACGATGGATTTACTCCTCCATCCCATACGGGTTGGTCGCCAGGGCGGGCCACATGTCCGTGCGCGGCGGGGAGAAGAACTCCACGATCTCGCAATCCTCGACATACCAGACCTCGTGCTCGATCCCGCCGGGGATGAGCACCACCGATCCCGCCTCGCAGGTCGCCGTCTCGCCGGTGCCGAACTTGTAGTCGAACCGGCCCTTGCGCAGCCAGGTGATCTGCTCGTTCGGGTGGGAGTGGGACGGGATATGGGTGCCCGCCTCGAAACTGGCCCACAGGGCCTGCACCTGGTTGCCCGCGAGGACCTTCACCTCGCCGCCCGGCATCTCGTGCGCCGGAATATCGTCGAGCTTGTGGATCAGGCTTGCATGGCGGGTGGTTTGCGGTTCGTCGGACATGGCGGCACTCCTGTGATTCTGGATCGTTGGCGGTTATGATCGCACTGAATCACCGCGCGGACCAACCGCGCGATACACGACATCAGGGTTTGGGAGAACGAAGATGGTGAAACTCGCGACATCGGACATCAAGACGACGGAGGTCCTGGACTGGGAGGGCCTGCATCTGTTCCATTTCATGGGGTCTTCCTGTTCCCAGAAAACGCGCATCGCGTTCGCGGCCAAGGGCGTGGAGTGGGAGTCCCATCACGTCGATATCGCCCATTTCGAGAATTTCACCGAATGGTTCATGGGCATCAACCCGCGCGGCCTGATGCCGACCCTGGTGCATGACGGCGACGTGCATATCGAGAGCAACGACATCATCGAATATGTGGATGCCACTTTCGACGGCCCTAAGCTGTTCCCGACGGATCCCGAGGAGCAGGCCTTCATGCAGGCCTCGATGACGCGCGAGGATGATCTGCATCTGTGTGTGCGCGCGCTGACGTTCCGTTACCTCTTGCCCGTCGAAATGATGAAGAAACCGGAAGAGGCGGTGGATGTCTATGAGGCCGAAGGTGCCGAGACCGTCGGCGGGAAGGTCGATGGCCGCAAGGCGATCGAGGTCGATTTCTGGCGCAAGATGAATGCGAACAACGGCATCACCGATGAACAGGTCGTCGAGGCGGCAGGTGAATTTCTCAAGGCGTTCGGCGAACTGGAAGAGCGCCTGGAGGCGCATGAGTGGTTGCTCGCGAGCGGGTTCTCGGCGCTGGATATCGCCTGGTGGATCACCGTATTCCGGATCACCAAACTGGGTTACCCGACGGATCGCTTCCCGAAGCTATTTGCCTGGTACGAAAAGCTGCTCGCGCGCGAGGATTTCGCCCGCGAGGTCGCCCCGCCGCCCGAGATGATCGAGGTGTCAAAGGCGCATCAGGCGGCCTGTGAGTCCGAAGGCAAGGGCATGCAGCAGATGATGGCCGCCGCGGGTCTTTAGGGACGTTGTCGCCGGCCGGGTTTCAGACCTGCCCGCCAGTCGTTACTTCACGACAGGGTCCTTGGCGAACAGGGTTCCCCAGACGAAATCCGTCTGGACGGCGCGCCGGTTGGCGGTGCCGCGATCGTAGAAGTCGCCGTTTACCGGCGCGCCGCTGACCTGGGTGCCGATACCGAAATTGTTGAGGCGGCCTGACGCGCCAACGCCGGGCGCGCCGTTGCCGCCGTCGGCATTCACGGACGCCTGGACGTGGCAGCTGATGCAGGATGCGGAGTTTACGAATCCGCCCTCGTTGATTGATGAACCGAGAAGCGTCGGGTAGCCATCGAAATTGGTGAACCGGGTCTGGGTGCCCTTGAGGCGGTAGCTCTTCCACGCCGGGTCGGTGATGTCCGGGCGTTCCGGATCGATCGCACCGTCTCCCGAGCCGATGCCCATGCCGGCGAACATGTCCGTCAGCGCCTTCGTCATTTCGCCCGCGGGGTAGCGCTTGCCGAGATCGAACAGGTCCTGATCGTCGTTCAGCGCGTCGTCCATGATGTTGGGTGCAATGAAGTTGCTCTCGAAGGTGGTTGTCAGCGTCTTGCCGGGTTCGGGTTGCAGCGGGTCGGCAACCGTCACCTGATGCAGGGCGCCGAAGCTGTCGTTGCAGCCGGTGAAGTCGCAGCGGCCGAGATTGTCGGCATGTTCGAAGGCGAACCAGTGCCAGCCGGGCAGGGCCTTTGACGAGGCTGCGACGCTCGCGAGGTAGTAAATGCGCTCGTGATAGGTCTTGCCGTTGTCGGACGACGCGCGGATTTTCTGGGTGATGTAGGGCCGGTCCGGGTTCTGCGGCGGGGTCTTCGCGTCGTTGTCATGATCGGTGACATAGCCGAGTGCGACCATCGTCTCCTGATCGATCCACGCAACCTTGAACATCATTGCCGAAGACGGATACGTCACGCCCTGGCCCGTCGGGCGATGGGGCCGGGAGTGTTTCGCCTCGCCGGCGACCCGGGCGAACAGCTTCGCGAGGCCGGGCTTTGAGTATAGTTCCTGTTGGGTCGTGTAGCGGACGAAGGCGTCGTTCCGGTACACGATTTCGACCTGTCCCTGCCTTGCGACCCGGGCGGGGTCGAGGGTGCGCAGGAAGGTCGCGTTGTGGCTGTTGCCGGGTTTGCCGCCGGCGAACGTGGTTTCGGTCGAACCGCCCCAGTCCGCGGGAATGTAGGGGCAGTATTTCCCCGGCGCGCCGATGTCGTCGGGCTCGCGGACATTGCCGGATGCGTCGCGATATCCGACCTGCGGCGTGGCATCGATATTGACGAAGCAGCAATCGGTCGCGCCATCGGTCGAGCAAATCGGTTTCGGATCGGCAACCCAGACCGTCTCGTCATTCGCCCATTGATCCCAGAATTTCGACCGGATGGTCTCCAGGAACGACACCCAGGCGAATGTGTCTGCGCACGAAGCGGCCGGGCTGTTGATCGAGGCGGGGAAGGAGATGGTGCCGTCGAGTGCGGTGGCCGTGCATTCCGGCGCGTCGCGGACCTGGCTGTGGAAGTACATGGCAGTCGACGTGGAATCCGCCTGTGCGCCGGTTGTCGCGGCGACCAGCAGCAGGCCGGTAAAGAATGTGCGTTTCATGACTGTTTCTCCCCCTCGAAATACTGACACTGCGCGGGCGAGGAGGCGAGTCCGTCCTAGGCCAGCAGCACCCAGGTCGACGACGCCGCGAGCGTTGCCAACGCGATGTTGCGGAAGGTGCGCTCGCTCGCGAGCCCGAACATCTTGGTGCCGATCACCACGCCGACCACGTAGATCGGCACCATAAGGACGATCCGCCAGATCACCTCTGCGGTCACAAGACCCAGCAAACCGTATGTGATCAGGATTCCGACGAAGATGATGGAGAAATAGGCGACCATGTTGGCGCGAACATCGGCAGCGGGACCATCGCCGGACATCAGATAGAGAATGGCGGGCGGGCCCCCCATGCCGGTTGCACCGGCGAGCGCGCCACCCAACGCACCGACGACGCCCGACGGTATCAAACCCCGCGGGCCGCGATAGCGCCAACCGAGCCACATGACGATCGCGAGCAGAAGCACGATGGCAGCGATCACGCGACGCATTTCCTCGGCCGGTGCATTGAGGAGCACGAGAGAGCCCAACGGGAGGAGCACGACGGCGGGCAGGCCCATGGCCCAGGCGGTCGGCCAGTGCGCCGTGCGCAGGGCCTGCGGTGTCATTTGTACCGCGGGCACGATCTCGATCAGGGCGGCGACCGGCACGCCGACGGTGGGGCCCCAGACGAGGCTTAGCATTGGCGCGGTGATCAGGACCGAGCCGAAACCGGAGAATCCGCGAATGAGCGAAGCGGCAAGAACCGCCAGGCTCGCGATCAGGAAATCGTGGCCGAACAGGTCGGCGGGGAGGGCCGGATCGAACAAGGGAGGGCCGTCGGCCTTAGTACGCCCAGCCGATCCAGTCGCACAGCGCACGGCCCATCACCAGCTCCAGGTCGTTGCCCGACAACCAGTCGAGTTCCTCGGTGAACTGCGTGACGCACTGGCGATAGGTGCAGGGCAGGCGGGTCAGATCGGAACCCCAGAACACCCGATTGGGTCCGAACGCATCGACGACGCGTTTCAGCGGGTCGCTGGTGTTGGGCCAGGGATAGTCTTGCGAGGAGTAGGCGCCGATCGTGCAGGCTTTCACAGAGACATTCTCGAACTGAGCCAGATCGAGCAGGGTCTGCAGGCCGCCAAAGGCCTCGTCGTCGACCTTGCGGCCCGGCAAATCCAGATGGTCCACGGTGAGGCGCAGGTTTGGATGCGCCTCGGCGATCTTCGCGGTTTCTGCAGCACTCCCGGCCAGCATGAACATCACCGGCAGATCATTGGCTTCTGCCGCTGACCACAACCAGTCCAGGCCGCCGGACTTGAGCAGTTCCTGTTCCTCGGGCTTGCCCATGGTGAAACGCAGGCCGAGCATGCCGGATTGCCGGGTCCAGTCGGGCAGACGGTCGGCGCCCGACGGGTCGAACAGGTCCATGCGGCCGAGGATGGCGAGCCGGTCCGGATATTTGGCGGCGGCTTCGCAGGCTTGCGAATTGTCGTTGCCCATCCACGTCGGCGGCACGACCACGGCCCGGCCCACGCCGGCCTCGTCCATCTCCGTGATCAGCTCATCGGCAGTAAAAGCCGGCACCATACGATGCCAGGGGTTCCCGTCTCCGCGGAAATTCCAGAGATGAACCTGTGAATCCGTAATCAGCATCTTGTTCCCCCAATACGTCGTTCGGTCTAGCGCTCGCTCGGGTGCGGCGCGCTGTCCGGACGTTTCAGCGCCATGATGTTTTCGGACTCTATCTTGGCATAGTCGAGATAGCTGAGGCGCGCGATCAGTTCCATCTTGTGAATATCGACGATGCCGTCGGTGATGACGTCGTCGTTGATGTGGATGCCCACAACCTCGCCCATCACCACATGGGACTGGGAGTTGCGTCCCGGCGGCAGGTCGATCGTCTGGATGTGTTTGCATTCCAGTGCGATCGCCGACGCCTTGACCCGTGGCGGGCTGACATTGTGGCACGGGGCGGCCTCAAGACCGGCCTTGGCCATTTCATCCACGCTCGCCGGCGCGTACTCGGCCGTCGCGATCATTTCGTGGCGCAGATCCCAGGTGCACATGTTGAACACGAACTCGCCGGTGTCCTGGACGTTCTGGTAGCTGTCCTTTTTCTCGTCCGTGCCCGGTTTGACGGCATTCGGGCAATACATCACGCAGGGTGGATCACCGCTAAGCGCGTTGAAAAAGCTGAACGGCGCCAGATTGACGACGCCGTCGGCGAGATCCAGCCGATCGGACGGGGGACGACGAGGGCGCTGTAGACTGAATGCTTGAACGGTTCCGGCTTCATGCCGGCTTCGCGGGGATCAAAAAACATTGTTGGGTGACGTCCTTATCCTGTTTCCATGGGCAGGGTCTCATCCTTACCCCATTCCTGCATCGACGCGTCGTAGAGCGCCACGTCCTCGTAACCAAGCGCCTTCTGGGCGAAGAATGCCAGGGTCGCGGAGATGCCGCCGCCGCAATAGTTGACGATTTTCTTGTCGGGTGTGGCACCCGCCGAGTCGAACATCTTCTTGAGGGATGCCGCGTCGGCGAAGACGTTGGATTCCATGTTGCACACATCGGCATACGGTGCGTTGGTGCTGTTGGCGATCCGGCCCGGGCGGCCGAACACAAGCCCGCCGGTGCCATGGAATTGTTCCGCCGATAGCGCGTTCACAACGGCCACGTCCGGATCGCCGAGGACCGCGCGCACATCGTCCTTGCCGAAAATGACCTCGCGGCGCGGACGGGCCGTGAAGGTCGCGGGGCTGTGGGCTTCATCACCGGTGGCAACGGCGCGGCCTTCGGCCGCCCATTTGGGAAACCCGCCGTTGAGGACCATGCCGCCGTCGAAGCCCATGGCGTAGAGCGCCCACCAAGCGCGTGTCGCCCAGAATGGCTGGGTGCGGCTGTAGAGGACGAGGCGGGTATCGTCGCCGATTCCCAATGCGCCCATGCGGGCCGCGAAATCGTCCGGTTCAGGCAGCATGAAGCGGAATTTGTGGGGCGTGACCGACATATCATCCTGGCAGTTCATGTAACCCGCACCGGGGATGTGACCCGCCGCCCAGCCGTCGCGATCACCCTCGACCCGGTATTCAAGCTCCGGGTCCGGCACCAGCACGGTCGTCGCGTCGAACACCCGCAAATCGGCGTCGCCGAGATGGGCTTCCAGCCAATCGGTCGAGACCAGCAAATCGGGGTTGAGCTGAGAATTTTCGTTGTCGGACATGGTTTGGCTTCTCCCTCACACACAATTTATACCGGCTGGATGTCGCCAGGCGTCATTCGGTCGCGCCATTGCTCACGATGTAATACAGTCTGGCGCAAATGGTCGTGCCCGGTCTCGGGTTTTGACGCAAACGATAAATCCGGGGGGCATACATGTCAGGTCGACTGGCGGGAAAAGTCGTCGCCATCACGGGCGCAGAGTCCGGGCTCGGGCGGGCGATGGCGCTGCGCGCTGCCAGCGAAGGCGCATTGATTGCGGTCGGCGGGCTCGATGAACAGGGCCTCGGCGACACGGTCGCTTCCATGTCGAACCTCGAAGGCGACGGCATCGCGATCCCGACCGATGTCACTGACCCGGATCAGGTTACAGCGCTGATTGACGGTGCGGTTGGCGAGTTCGGCCGGTTAGACGCCGTGATCGCCAATGCGGGCGCGTTCGTCGACTGGACCGATTTCAGGATTGGGATCATGCCGACTGGCATCGGGTCCTCGGGGTCAATCTCACCGGCGTATTCATGACATTGCAGGCCGCCGCGAAAGTGCTGATCGCGCAGGGCGAGGGCGGTTCCTTGCTTGCCACCGGTTCTTCGACAGCGGTGCGCCCCGGCCCAAAACTCATCCCCTATGTGGCGAGCAAAGGTGGCGTGCACCAGATGATGCGGGCGCTTGCAGTGGAGATGGCACCCCACAAGATACGCGTAAACACGATCGTACCCGGCATGGCGCGAACGGCGCCGGTCGAAGGGGTCGAAGGATATATCGAAGCAGGCCTGAAGGCCGTACCCATGGGCGAGATTGTCGAGCCCGAAGAAATCGCCGCGCTGGTTGCGTTTGCGCTGTCAGATGAGGCACCGCACATGACCGGTACATTGCTGAAAGTCGACGGCGGCCGCACGTCTGGCTGAGGCGGCAGCTAATCCAACCAAAGGGAAGTTACATGGACATCAAATCAATCCAGATCGCGAAAACGGGCGGCCCGTCGGTCATGAAGTGGAAGACGATCGATCTGCCGAAACCAAAGAAGGGTGAAGTCACCGTCCGGCACACGGCCATCGGGTTCAACTTCATCGACATCAACCACCGCACCGGTCGCTATCCGTTGGAAATGCCCACCGGTATCGGCTCTGAGGCGGCGGGTGTGATCGAAGCCGTCGGCCGCGGTGTGACCGATCTGAAGGTCGGCCAGCGCGTTGTCTACATCGGCGCCGTCGGCACCTATTCAGAAGCCCAGAATGTTCCGGCCGCCATCTGCGTGCCGATCCCGCGTGACATTAGCGACGAAGTCGCGGCCGCGACCCATCTCAAGGGCATGACCACCGAGATGCTTGTGGAGCGGGTCGGCAATGTGAAGAAGGGCGACACCGTGCTGATGCATTCCGCCTCCGGCGGCGTTGGCCTGCTGCTCTGCCAGTGGGCCAAGGCCCGTGGCGCCACGGTCATCGGGACGGCGTCGTCCGCCGCCAAGTGCAAGGAAATGGCCCGCGCCGGTGCCAAGCACACCATCGACACCTCGAAGAAGGATGTCGCCAGGGAAGTTGCCAAGATCACCAAGAAGCAGGGCGTCGACGTGGTGTTCGACCCGGTCGGCAAGGACACGTATGAGACATCGCTGGCCTGCCTCAAGGATCGAGGTCTGCTGGCCAGCTTCGGCGGTGCCTCGGGCCCGGTACCGGACGTCAATCTCAACGAATTCCGCTACATGGCGCGTGCCTGGCGGCTGACCCGCGCCTCGCTGTTCAACTACACCGCCGGCCGCGAGGATCTGCTCCACAGCTCCAAGCGGGTATTTGCGATGATCCGCTCGGGCAAGGTGAAGGTGAAGATCAAGCAGCGTTATCCGCTGAAAGACGCGGCGAAGCTCCACAAGGACGTGGAGTCCCGGAAGCTTGCCGGCATCAGCATGCTGGTGCCCTAGACCGAAGCTGGACTACCGGGTGGGGGAGATGCGATGCGCGTGATCGATTTTTTCGACCGAGGGGCGCTGCTCCACCCGGACCGTGCCTTCATGATCGCGGAAGACGGCGGGACCACGACTTATCGTGATGCGCAGACCCTTTCGCACAAGACGGCATTGGCGATGATCGCCGCCGGCTTCGGCTACCGCAAACACGCGGCGATCTACAGCCCCAACGCACCCGGTGCGTTTGATGCGCTCATTGGAATCTACCGCGCCGGCGGTGCGTGGGTGCCGATAAACGCCCGCAATGCAGTGGCTGAAAATGCCTATATCCTGAACAAAAATGATACGGAATTTCTGTTTTATCACAGTGACTTCGAGGAAAATATTAAGATCATCCGGGAAGAGTGCCCGGGTATCCGGAACTACGTTTGTCTCGATCGTGACGGCGTCGGCGCACCGTCCTTCGCGGCGTTTGTTTCGAGCCATGAAGGGACAGCACCGGACTTTCCCGACAAGGCCGACGATATCTGCGGGATCTTCCCGTCCGGCGGCACGACGGGACGGCCCAAGGGCATTGTGTGGACCAACCAGCTGTTCGAGACGATGGTTGCGGCGATGGTCGCCCATATGCCGCCGAAAGAGTTGCCGGTGCACTTATGCGCGGCACCGATGACCCATGCGGCGGGCGTCGTCGCGCTGTCGCTGATGGCCTACGGGGCCACGAATATCATCATGAACGGGGTACAGCTGCCCCAGCTCATGGAGAATATCGAGAAGCACGGCGTGACCAACCTGTTCCTGCCGCCGACCGCGATCTACGTCATGCTGGCTCATCCGGATGTGCGCAAATACGACTATTCCTCCCTGGAATATTTCGTCTATGCCGCCGCCCCCATGTCGGTCGACAAGCTCAAGGAGGCGATCGATGTGTTCGGGCCGGTGATGGCGCAATGCTACGGGCAGGCCGAGGCGCCGATGATCTGCACCTATCTGCCGCCCGAGGCCCACACCGAGGCGCTGGCGACCAACAAGGCACACCGCCTGGCGAGTTGCGGCCAGCCCTGCCTGCTGACGCCGGTCGAGATCATGGATGATGACGAAAACATCCTGCCGCCCGACGAGCGGGGCGAGATCGTCGTTCGGGGTTCGCTGGTCATGGCCGGTTACTACAAGAACAAGGACGCGACGGACGAGGTCTCGACGTCGAACGGCTGGCACCGCACGGGGGACATCGGCCTGAAGGACGAGGACGGCTTCATCTATATCGTCGATCGCAAGAAGGACATGATCATCTCCGGCGGGTTCAACATCTATCCGTCCGAGATCGAGCAGGTCGTGTGGGGCCATGACGCGGTGCAGGATTGCGCCGTGATCGGCGTGCCCGACGAGAAGTGGGGCGAGGCGGTGAAGGCCATCGTCGAACTAAAGCCGGGACAACGCGCCGACGAGGCGGAGATCATCGCGCTCTGCAAGGATGAGCTGGGCAGCGTGAAGGCCCCGAAAACCGTTGAATTCTGGGATGAATTGCCGCGCTCGCCGGTGGGTAAGGTGCGCAAGAAGGACATGCGCGAGAAATTCTGGGAGGGCCGGGACCGCGCCGTCTAGCGCGTCCGCCGACCGCCATGGATCAACGCATCGGCATTCTGGGGCTTGGCGAGATGGGCGGCATGGCCGCGCGTATTCTGTTGGCGCAGGGTATGTCCGTGTCTGCCGTGGATCGGTCCGGCGCTGCCTGGTTCCCGGAGGCCGGCGGATCGTTGGTCCCGGATGCCGCGGCCCTCGCACAGCAATGCGATATCGTCATCATGCTGCTGGCCAGCGAGGATGCTGTCGAAGCGGCGGTTTTCGGCGGCGCGGGATTGGCGGCCGGCGCACATGAAGGGCTGATCGTCGCCGACATGGGAACTTTCGCGGTGGCACTGAAGGAGCGCATTCGCGATGCGCTCGAAGGGAGGGGCGCGGTCGCCCTGGACACCCCGATCAGCGGCACGCCCCAGGCCATGGAAAGCGGTAAAGCGGTCATCATGCTGAGCGGTGCGGAAGCGGCGTGCGAAACGGTGCGGCCGGTCCTGGAGTATCTGGCGCCGAAATGCCCCTATGTGGGTCCGTTTGCCCACGGCATGAAGCTGAAGTTTGTGCTCAATTCTCTGGTCATTAATCACGTGTTGGTTGCGGCCGAAGCGTTGAATATGGGGATCGCCTCGGGACTGGATCCGCAACAGATCATCGATGTGGTGAAGCCCAGTGTGGCCACGTCGACGCAGTTCGAGTTGCGCGGGCCTTTAATGGCCGAGCGCAAATGGGACGAGCCGACCGCGCCGGCGAGATTGGTACATAAGGACACGCGCTACATCGTCGAACACGCAAAGGCGCTCGGTGTGTCCGCGCCCGTCTCGACCATTACGCGGGATCTCTATGAAAGGGTCGCGGAGATGGGGCTGCTCGAAAAGGAGCTGGCGATCATCTTCGAAGCACTCGAGGCGGAAAACGCCGCCGACGACTAGCTCGTCCGGACATGCACGGCGGCGCGCAGGAAGGCGAACACGCTGATCAGCATCATCACGCGCATGCACGCATAGGCGATCTGGAATGAGAAAACGGCCACGAGCGCCGTAAAGACCGCCGGGCCGATGACCACGCCGGTAAAGATCACAAATCCGACGGCGCCGGTGACCCGGCTGACCTCGCCTGCCGGGGCGAGACGCGCCACCTCGGCCAGGTAGACGCCGTTCCACCCGGCCGCCCCCGCGCCGAACAGAACACCGACCGCGTAAATCATGGCGAGCGGCCAGGATTGGGTGAACGACGCGGTCAGGAAGGCGGCAGCAGCGGCAAGAAGCGACAGCATAAGCAACATGGTCAGCGGCGTGACGAATCGCGAGGCAATTGCACCGAAGACGATACGTCCGGTACCGCCACTTGCCTGTGCCACGGCGAGCACTGCGCCCGCGGTGATGACCGACAGGCCTATATCCTCCTGCAGGTAGAGCACAATGAATGTCGTGAGCGCGTATTGGATCACGACGAGGGGAACGCAGCCTGCGGCATCCAGCGCAGGACACGGCTCTGTAAAACCAGGCGTAACGGTCCGATCAGTTCCAGGCTTATTCTGCGGCTGGCGTCCGCGAAGTCCGCATAGCCACGCGTCCAGAGTTCGGTGATAAGGGCCACGGCGAGGCAGGCCAACGCGATCACCAGGATGGCCGACTGCCAGTCCCAAAGCAGGGTCAGCGGCGGGCCGACGAACCCTGCCAGAGCACCGCCCAGGGGAACGCCGGTCTGCTTGATCGAAAAGATCAACGGTTGCATTCCGCGCGGTGTGAGCCGCGCGAGGATGTGTGAGCTCGCGGGGGTTGTCGGGCCGAGCGCGATGCCAACGAGGACACTTCCCAGCGCGCCGATGACAAGGTCTCCGGTCGCGATCAGCGCGCTACCGGCGGCGGCGAAAAGCAGGAGCACCTGGGATGCGCGCATCGGATTGAACCGGGTGACGATGCCGCCCGATACCATCGAGCTGATCGTCGCCGCGACAAACACAATGGTCGGTTGCAGACCGATCCAGGCGGGATCGATTCCCATATCCGGCAGTGCCTGTTTGGCAAGGACCGGCGGGGCGAACACCGCCCAGGAGACCATCGCCTGAATCAGGGTGAGCAGGATCGTCGGGCCGACATAGGCGGCGCGTTCGTTCATGTGCCGGAAATCCGCCCGGTCTAGTAATCGGGCATCGAGTAGAGAAGGACACCGGCCTTCGCACCGATCCGTTCGGCTTCGTCAGCGGCAGGTTTCGAAGGATCCCAAGGCTTGGCGTCGTAGCGCATGCCGCTTATGTCATTTGTGACATCGGACATCAGCCAGACGATCGGCGCCTTCATCAGATCCGCCTCGATCAAAACCGGACTTTCGAGTGTCTCGTCGCGCTTCTTCATCTCATCCGACATGCCCGGTGTGGCCGCACCGGCTCCCGGATTCAGAATGTTGACGGTCACGCCGGTACCGCCGAGATCCTTGTTCCAGATTTCGGTGGCCACCTCGAGGGCAGCCTTGGAGGGCCCGTAAGGAGACGAACCCTGCTTGGTCATGGTTCGATACATCGTCGTGACGTTGATGATCCGGCCCCAGCCCTGATCGATCATCAGCGGCGTGACCCGGCGTGCAAGCTTGTCGGCCCCGACGAAGTTCGCGTTCATCACATTCTGGATAATCTCGTCGGATGCCTCCCAGAATTTCGGCATCTCCCCGGTGGCCCGCCAGGCTTCGGTCTTGTGACCGTCGGGCCAGATATAAGTGAAGGTCAGGCCGGCGTTGTTGACCAGGCCATGAATGGCACCAAAGGCATCGAGAGATTCGGAGATGATCCGGTCGCAGTCCTCGGCGTTGCGGATGTCGGCTGTCACGCAGTGGATGTTCCCGGCGTGGTCCGCGCAGGCGGCTTCGAGATCAGCGAAATCGTCGGGGATATGGGCGGCGGCCACCACATTTGCGCCGGCCTCGGTTAGTGCCTCGGTCATGGCCCTGCCCAGACCACGACCAGCCCCGGTTACGATTACCACGCGATCCTTCAGATCGTATTCGGCCATGCTTTTCATCCCCACGCGTCGATTGTTCTTATGTGTTTGGACGCAAGCTACAGAGTCGTGGCCCATGATCGCAACCGGTCTGATGCGCTGGGTATTGAGAGCGCGTGAATCGTGTCATGGGAGTGGTGCGACCAAATCACACTTGTGCCCCTGTTGATTAGCCTGTTATGAATCTACGGAACTCACGGAAAAGTGAGTCATCGAGAGGAAATGGACCCGGTACGCGTAAAACTGTTTCAGTAAAAATAGATCAGGCCGAAAAGAGTCTGAAAACTGCGGGTTAAGCTCTCGATGTGTTCTTACCAGGATTCACGGTTCCGTGGATCTGCGTGAATAGCGAACACCTAGGGAGGGTGCACATGACCCGAATTCTCACAAACCGAGTGCGCGTATGGCTGGTTGCTGGCCTGTTCGCGGCGTCCGTTGTTCTGTCGGGGTCCTTCGCGACCACCGCGCAGGCGCAAGACAAAGACCCGATCAAAATCGGCTTCAGCATGGCGCTGACCGGTGCCCTGGCCGGTGGCGGACAGCAGTCGCTGCTTGCGATGCAGATATGGGCCGATGACATCAACAAGAAGGGTGGCCTGCTGAACCGGCCGGTCGAGCTTGTTTTCTATGACGATCAGACAAACCCGAAGAACGTACCAGGCATCTACTCGAAGCTGATCGATATCGACAAAGTCGATCTGATCGTCAGCGGCTACGGTACGAACCTTATCGCCCCGGCGATGCCGATCGCGATCGATCGCGAAATGGTATTCATGGGCCTGTTCGGCATGGACAACAATTCCAAATGGAAATACGAAAAGTATTTCCAGATCCTGCCTGCTGGCCCGAATCCGGCTGTCGGTTTCTCCCAGTATTGGTTTGAGGCCGTTGAGAGCCTGAAGCCGAAGACGATTGCGGTAATTGCGGCCGATGCGGAATTCGCTCAGAACCTGAAAAAGGGCGCTGTGGCGAATGCCGAGAAGATGGGCCTCGATATCGTATATGAGCAGAACTACAACCCGAAGACGGCTGACTTCACGCCGATTCTGCGTGCGGCAAATGCCAAGAAGCCCGATGTGATCTATATCGCATCCTATCCGAACGGTTCGGCTGGGCTGGTGCGTGCGCTCGCCGAAGTCGGCACTGATGCGGATGCTGTTGGCGGCGGTATGGTCGGCCTGCAGTTCTCGGGTCTGATGGCGGGTCTTGGCCCGATGCTCAACGGCATCTCGAACTATGACTTCTTCGTTCCGGAACCCACCATGGATCTGTATCCCGGTGCGGGCGATCTGATCGCGCGCTACCAAGCCAAGGTGAAGGCGGATAACCTTAAGGTTGATGCCCTTGGCTATTACCTGGTGCCTTGGTCCTATGCCTATGTCGATATTCTCGGCCAGGCGGTGAACGCCGTTGGTTCGCTCGACCAGGATGCGATTGCGGAATATATCGCCAAGACCAAGTTCACGACGGTTGTCGGCGATGTGAAGTTCGGTCCGAATGGTGAGTGGGATCAGTCCCGCACACTCGTTGTTCAGTATCAGGACATTAAGAACAACGATCTGAGCCAGTTCGCCCAGCCAGGCACGCGGAAAATTCTGCTGCCGGGTGACATCAAGACGGGTGAGCTCCAGACCTTCGGCTCACTGCGGAAATAAATGACACGGAGCGGTGGCACTCAATCGGGTGCCACCGCTTCTTTTTTTTCTATCTAGCGCCCGTTCCGGGCGTGGAGGCCTGTCATGGCTGTGTTTATTGATCTCCTGCTGAACGCGCTGGTGATTGGCATTCTTTTGGGTGGATTTTACGCCGCGTTGTCCATCGGCCTGTCGATCACCTTCGGCTTGCTCGACGTGGTGAACATTGCCCATCCCACGATGCTTGTCCTCGGTGCGTTCATTGCCTTTTTGCTCAATTCCACTTGGGGCATAGACCCGATCCTGGCCGGCATTATCTCAACGCCATTCTTCTTCATACTCGGCTGGTTGATCTATCAGGTCTATTACAACGTGTTCGAGAAATCCGGCGCGGAATCCCTGCGCGGTCTGGCCTTCTTTTTCGGCCTTCTCTTCATCATCGAGGTCGGCCTGGTCATCCAGTTCGGCGTCGACCATCGCCTCGTCGAAGCCCCCTATATCGGTCAATCGTGGAACATCATCATCGGTCAGGAGATCGATGTCGCGATCCCGTTCCGATTGCTCGTGGCATTCGTGGTTGCGGCGATCGCGACCCTCGCGATCCATGCCTATTTGACGAAGACGTTCTTTGGTCGCGCCGTCCGCGCGGTTGCGCAAGACATGATGGCGCTGCGCCTGATGGGCGTCGACCCGATCAGGGTCAAGCGGATTGCGTTCGCCATGGGCGTCGCAACGGCGGGCATCGGCGGCGCGCTGATGATTATCGTGCTGCCGATCGAGCCGTCGGTCGGGCGACTTTATCTCGGTAACGTCTTCGCCATTGTTGTGCTGGGCGGCCTTGGTTCGATGAGCGGCACGCTGCTGGCGGCCGTGATCATCGGCATTGCCGAGAGCATCGTGGCCACCTTCTTCGGTCCCTCATGGGGGCCGGCCGTGTCGTTCGGTATTTTGCTTGCAGTTCTGGCCTTCCGCCCCGAAGGGCTGTTCGGTAAGACGGCGGGAGCCCACTGATGAAATATCGTTTTGAAATCATCTGCCTGCTGTTGATTGTCGGCCTGTTTGTTCTGACCCAGGTGGTCGGCAACCAGTTCTACTTCTTCATCGGCTTTGTCATCCTGCAATACATGGTCATGGCCACCGCCTGGAATATCCTGGGTGGTTACGGCGGCTATGTGAACTTCGGCAGTGCCGGCTTCCTGGCCACGGGCGCCTATACAGCGGTTGCGTTGATCAATTTCCTCGATGTCGGGTTGGTCGAACAAATGATCGCGGGTGGAATCATCGCCGGCCTTCTGGGGCTTGCGACGGGGTACCTGACCCTGCGTCTGCGCGGTGTTTACTTCGCCATTGCGACGTTGGCGCTGGCGATCATTCTTGAGACGATTGTCGCTCATTGGGACTATGTCGGCGGTGCGGCGGGAACTTCGATCCTGCCGAAGCGCAAGCCGGAGTTCCTCGGGGAACTGATCGTCGACCGCAAGGCAGGGATCTTCGCCAACTACAAGGAGTTCCTGTTCTTCCTGATGGGCACGGTCGCGATCATCAGTGTCTGGGTCGCGCGCTACATCGAGAACAGCAAGCTTGGTCGCGGCCTGAACGCGATCAAGGATAGTGAAGAGGCGGCGGAATGCATGGGTGTTCCGACATTGCGCCTGAAGCTGATCGCGACCACGATCAGCGGAGGCATGATGGGCGTCGCGGGTGCGCCGCTGGCCAGCTATCTGACATTTATCGATCCGCTCTCGGCCTTCAATCTCGAATACGCGATCAACGCCATCGCCATGCCGATGATCGGTGGCACGGTTAGTTGGGCCGGGCCGGTGATAGGTGCGTTGTTATTGGGTACCGCACAGCAAGTGTCTTCACTCTGGATTCAGTCGGAACTGAACTTGTTGATCGTCGGTGTTGTCCTGGTGGTCTTCGTGATCATTGCACCGGAAGGAATAATTGGCTGGTTCAGGAAATCACGTCAGGGGTCGGGCCGATGAGCGATGCACTGTTAAAAGTCGAGGGCGTCTCGAAGCACTTCGGTGGTTTCACCGCGCTGTCGAACGTCACCACCCATGTAAGCCCGGGCGAGCGGTTCGGGCTTATCGGGCCTAACGGCTCCGGCAAGACGACGATGATCAACTGCGTGTCCGGGTTGCTGCGCAACGAGGAAGGCAAGATCATCTTCGACGGCAAGGATGTGACCGACCTCAAGCCGCACAAACGCACCGGGGCCGGCATTGCCCGCAGCTTCCAGATTCCCAGGCCGTTTCACACCATGACCGTCATCGAAAATCTGATGATCCCGGCAGAGTTTGTGGGGCATCACCGCGGCGAGAAGACCGATGATCGCGCCGAGGCCATGGAAATCCTTGAGACGATGGGGATGGCCGAGAAGGCCGATGACACGACCCTGGACCTGACCCAGATCGAACTGCGCAAGCTCGAGCTGGCCCGGGCGATGGCGGCCAAGCCGAAGCTCCTGATCTCGGACGAGGCCATGGCGGGTTTGACCGGACAGGAGGTCGATGAAGTGATCGACATCCTCTTCAAGATGAACGAGCGCGGCATCACGATCATCATGATCGAGCATATCATGCGGGCCGTGATGCGCTTTTCCCAACGGATCATCTGCCTCGATGCGGGGCAGCTGATTGCCGAGGGAACCCCTGACGAAATCGTAAAAAACAAGGACGTCGAACGGGCGTATCTGGGTAGCACCGATGGTTGAACTCGTTATCAAGGGCCTGAACGCCGGTTATGGCGCGGTCACCGTTCTGAACGGCGTGACGATCGATGTCCCGAACGGGCAGACCGTCGCGTTGCTCGGCACAAACGGCAATGGCAAATCGACGCTCATGCGCTGTGTTTCGGGGCTGATCAAGCCGAGCGCCGGGACGATCGAACTGCGTGAGGATGACGGATCCGTCATCGACCTGACGGAGGCGAGCCCTCAGGAAATCGTGGAGGCCGGTGTTGCCCAGGTTCCGGAAGGTCGCAGATTGTTTCCGGACCTGACAGTTGAGGAGAATCTCACGCTCGGTGCCTACAGGCAGGCCGCCCGTGCGACCCTTGCGACCAATCTCGATTATGCGTTCACATTGTTTCCCCGGCTCGCCGAACGAAAAACCCAGCTGGCCGGCAGCATGAGTGGCGGTGAGCAGCAGATGTTGGCGGTGGGCCGTGCGCTGATGAGCGATCCACGGCTACTTCTGGTCGACGAGCCCTCGGTGGGTCTTGCGCCGATCCTGGTCAGCCAGATGATCACGAAAATCGGTGAGCTCGGTGAAAGCCGGGGTCTGACGATTCTGATGGCCGAGCAGAACTTCAACCAGGCCATTCGGATCGCCGACAAGGGCTACATCATCGTCCATGGCGAGATTGCGTTCGCGAGCAAGGATGCGACCGACCTGCGCGAAAACGACATGGTGAAGAGCTACTATCTCGGCGCGTAGAGCCCCGGCAACCGGGCCGCGTCAGGCGGCCTTCTAGCCTTGCATCAGTTCCCAGATTCGCTCCGGCGTCGCCGGCATGTCGATATGTGACACGTCGTAGTCGCGCAGCGCGTTGGCGATCGCGGCGATGACGACCGGCGGTGCCACCAGCGCGCCCGCTTCACCCGCACCTTTCACGCCCAGAATGTTGGTCGTGCAGGGCACTTCGTTGGTGTCGAGCTCGATCATCGGCAGATCGTCGGCTCGCGGCATGGTGTAGTCCATGAAGGAACTGGTGATCATCTGGCCGTTCTCTGGATCGTAGAAGGTGTTCTCCATGATCGCCTGGCCGACGCCTTGCGCGACACCGCCATGCACCTGGCCGGCAACGAGCATGGGGTTGATTACTTTCCCCACATCGTCGATCGCGCAGTAACGCACGATGTCGATCACACCTGTGTCCTCGTCAACTTCCAGTTCGCAGACATGACAGCCGTTCGGATAGCTCCAGTGTTCGATCGTATGGGTATCGGTACCGCTCAGTGCACCCTGCAATTCCTCGGGAAGGTCCGTGGACGTGCGTGCATGCCGGGAGACATCGAACAGAGTGACGGCGCGGTCGGTGCCTGCGACACGGAACTCGCCTTCCTTGAACTCGATATCCACTGCCGCGGTCTCGAGCATTTCCGATGCAATCAGGATGCCCTTGGCGATGACTTCGTCGCTGGAGTTCAGGGTTGCGACACTGCCGATATGGCTGGTGCGCGACCCGTGGCTGCCGCCACCGTCTGGCAGGTTATCGCTGTCGCTGGTATCGATTAGCACCTGTTCGAACTCGACGCCGAGTTTCTCCGACACGAGTTGCATGAAGGACGTGTCGTGGCCCTGTCCCATCGGCTGGGTGCCGACGCGGACGACAACCTGATCGTCTTCGACTTCCACCTCGGCGGTCTCGGTCGGGTTTCCGGCTGTCGTCTCCAGGTACTGGCTGACGGCGATACCGCTGAGTTTGCCGCGTTTGCGGGCGTCTGTCCGGCGCTTCTCATGGCTGTCCCAGTCGGCCATTTTCGCGACGAGATCCATATTGTCCTCGAACGCGCCACTGTCATAGGTCGTACCCACGGCATTGGTGTAGGGGAACCGATCCTTGGCGATCAAATTGCGCCGCCGGAGCTCGATCGGATCGATGCCGAGGTCATGTGCGGCCACATCCACCAGCCGTTCCATCACGTAAATGGCTTCCGGGCGGCCCGCACCGCGATAGGGGCCGACGGGTGCGGTGTTGGTAACGACGCACTTCACCTCGACGTCTGCGAGGGGGACGTCGTAGACGCTGGTCAGGATTTTGGGCCCGATCTGGGTCGGGACGGCAACGCCTGCCGAACAGGAATAAGCGCCGATGTTGGCGATGGTTTTCACGCGGACGGCCAGGAATTTGCCGTCTGCGTCCATGGCCATCTCGCATTCCGAAATATGGTCCCGGCCGTGGAGATCGCTCAAAAAGGCTTCCGTGCGGTCACTGATCCATCGCACGGTTCGGCCGAGCCGCTTGGCGGCCACGAGAACGAGCACCTGTTCGGGATAGGGATGGGTCTTCATGCCGAACCCGCCACCGACATCGTCCACGAGGACGCGAATCTTCGTCGGTTCGCATTTGAAGAATGCGCCGGCGAGCCAGGTACGCAAAAGATGCCGGTTCTGGTTGGACGTGTAGATCGTATAGCGCTCGTCGTCGGCATCGTAACTGCCGATGGCACCGCGCACTTCCATGGAGTTCTGGACGATGCGCTGATTGACCAGGCGAACAGACGAGACATGTGCGGCGTCCGCGAAGGCCTTGTCGGTCGCTTCGGCGTCTCCGATCTGGGCCTGGAAGAGGAAGTTCTTCGGCACGTCTCCCCAGAGCTGAACGGCCCCGTCGTTCATTGCCGCATCCGTCCCGACGATCGAGTCCAGCGGGGCATAATCGACATCGATCGCCTCTGCTGCATCGCGCGCCTGCTCGAGGGTTTCGGCAACGACAAACGCGACAGGGTCGCCGACATAACGCGCCCGGTCGGATGTCAGGGCATATTGTGGCGGGTAGCTCAGCGGCGTGCCATCGGGCTTGGTCAGTGCAGCGAAGAATGGCGGCGGCCCCGGAAAGGCGCCAATACCGTCGTCGGCAAGGTCCTGCCCGGTCAAGACGGCCAAGACGCCGGGCATTGCTTTGGCTGCGCTCGTGTCGATGGAACGAATGTCGGCATGGGCGTGGGGTGAACGCAGCACGAAACTCATGGCTTCACCGTCACGGGGGAGGTCGTCGTTGAATTTTCCACGGCCCGTCAGAAGTCGCGGGTCTTCGGTGCGACGCACCGGCTGTCCAACGCCATATTTTGCCATTTCATCCCCCTGCCTGAATTTGATTATTCAGGATATTATGAAACGAACGGGCCGACCGTGCGACACTGAATGCGCGGCAATTCGCCGAATATGCGGCTTTTTTGGGGGAAACACCGTGTCGATACCGAACCAGCGCACCGTCTACCTGAATGGGGACTACATTCCCGAGAACGAGGCGCGAATTCCGTTCCGTGATCGCGGCGTAAAATATGGTGATGCGGTGTTCGATACGACCCGTACCTTCGGACACGAGATATTCAAGCTGCGGGAACATCTTGAGCGCCTGTACCGCTCTCTGCGCTATATCGGGATCGATCCCGGGATGTCACTGGACGAGATGGGCGCGGTCACCGAAGAAGTGGTTCGCCGGAATTTGCCGACCATTGCCGCGGACGAGGATCTATGGGTTTCTCAGCGGATTACCCGCGGGATCGTCGACCCCAACGAGCGATCCGCCTGGCCCGACTATGTCGGCCCGACGGTCATCGTCGAATGTCTGCCGCTGCCGCTTTCAACACGCGCCAAGGTCTATCGCGACGGGATCGATATGATCGTGTCGTCGGTCCGCCGCACCGCGCCGGACATGCTGAGCCCGCGCGCCAAGACCCACAATTACCTGAACCTGATCATGGCCGATGAGGAAGTATCCGCGCAAAACCCGGAGGCCTATGCGCTGATGCTCGACCATAACGGAAATGTGGCCGAAGGCCGGGGCAGTAATGTGTTCTTCGTCTCGGAAGGCCGCCTCTACACGCCGCAGGAACGCTACGTGCTGCCGGGGATCAGCCGGCAGACGGTCATGGAGCTGGCCGTAAAGTTGGGCATTCCGTGCGAAGAGAAGGATTTCGACCTTTACGATGCCTATAACGCAGACGAGGCGTTCATTGCCTCAACGAGCTTCTGTATCTGCCCCTGCCGGAGCGTCAGTGGGCGTGTGTTTGGTGACGGTTCGGTGCCGGGCCCGATCACGAAGCAGTTGATGGACGCCTATGTGGAGTATGTCGGCTTCGACTGGGTCGGGCAGTACACGCGCTATCCGGTTCAGGACACGCCGCGGCTCTGATCGCTCAGGGCGTCTGCTTCGCGAACCATTCGGTCAGGGTCTGCATCGACTTGTCGAACTCTTCCATCAGGAAGAAGTGGCTCGATTTCTCGAAGATGACCGTCTCGCTGTTGGCGATACCCGATGACAATTCTTCTGTTCCCTGCATGGAACAAACCGGGTCCTGGCGCCCGGCCATAATCAGCGTCGGGCAGTCGATGTCACCCAGTCTGTCGCTTGTGTCGTGGGTGAGTGCCGTGTGATTGAGATTCACATAGGATATTTTGCTGCGCGCTTCGTTTCCGACCAGCGCCTCGATCCCTGCGATGGCTTCAGGATTATCGTTGTAGAAGGCGGGGGCCACGAACACATGGGCCGAATGGCGCGCCCAGTCGGCCCAGTTGTCGCGCCACTCCAGCACTTCACGCATATTCTCGAGTATGCGCTTGCCGATGCGGTCGACGGCCGGGGTGGAGGCAGCGAGGACCATCGACTGAATGCGATTGGGTGCCCGCAACATCATATGCTGGCCGATCAACCCACCGAGTGACCGCCCGACGACATGGGCCTTGGCGACCCCTAGATTGTCCATCAGCGCGATCATGGTGTCGGCCAGTTCTTCGGTCGTGCACGGCGCATCGACCGGTGAGCTCTCACCCGAACCGGGATTATCCATCGCGATGACACGATACCGGTCCTTGAACGCCGCGATCTGCGGCAGCCATGCGGTGTGATCTCCCGCCAATCCATGGATCAGCAGGACGGGGAATCCGTCACCGTCCTCGATGTAGTTCACATCAAACCGGCCGCAATTGACGATAGGCATGCTCGAAATCCTCTTCTCGCGTTATGCGGCGTTCTTTGCCAGCCAGCCTTCGATGGTGGTCATGGCTTTCGCGGCTTCCTCAACCAGGAAGAAATGGCTCGATTCCTCGAACAGCGTGAACTCGGCGTTGGGCAGTTTTTCCATCATCCAGTTCTGCGCGGTCATCGAACAGATCGGGTCATAGCGCCCGCCCATTACCAGCGTGGGGGCCTGAATTTCGCCCAGCCGGTCCAGCGCGTCATGTTCGATGCACGCGGTGGCGAGGTGGTCGTAGGAGACCATGTCGCGGTCCTCGCCACTGACCAGGGCCGTGATTTTCTCGATCAGTTCCGGGTTGGCGTTAAAGAATGAAGGCGCCACGAACAGATAGACAGCGTGGGGGGCCCAGTCCGACCAACTCGGACGCCACTCGAGAAGCTGCTGCAGGTTTCGGATGACCTGGGCACCAAGCGGGTCGAGGCGCGCGAAGGAGGCGGCCATCGCCATCGAGCGGATTCTATCAGGTGCTTTGAGCGCCATATGCTGCGCCACAGCGCCGCCCATCGAGCGCCCGATAATCTGCGCCGCATCGATTCCGAGTTGGTCCATCAAGCCCAGTGTTGCATCCGCGAGATCTGCTGTGCCGGTGGGTTCGGTGACGAGGGAGCTGTCTCCCGATCCGGGATTGTCGAACGCGATGACCCGGTATCGGTCCTTGAGCGCGGCGACCTGCGGCAGCCAGGCCGTGTGATCACCCGCCAGCCCATGAATCAGGATCACGGGTTCGCCGTCTCCTTCCTCGATATAGTTGATGTCGAAACGTCCGGTGTTGACGATAGGCATGTTTCAGTCTCCTCAATAAAAACGCCACGAACCAAGAGGGCGCGCGGCGTTTTCACTAGTGCATCGGTGCTGAAGAAATCAGCGAATGCGGTCGCCGTCTGCTTTGAACAGGAAAATGGTCTCATCGGGGAAGCCGACTTCGACAGTGGCGTGGCGTTTGACTTCCTGGGTGCCCTCGACAACGGCCACAAACGGGCGGTCCGCGTCAGTGCCGAAGTACAGCAGTGTGTCCTTGCCCAGCGGCTCGACCAGCTCGATTTCGCTGTTGATCGAAGCCCCGCCACCCGACGTGCCGATGGTCACATTTTCCGGACGAATGCCCAGGGTGCCCTTGCCGGGTGAGGCGTTCTTGAACTTCTCAGGCAACGGAATGTTGAACTGTGAGCTGTGGAACTCCAGACCGTTCGCGCCGGCAACGAAATCGCCCTCGATCAGGTTCATGGCCGGGTTTCCGAAGAAGTCGGCAACAAAATAGGAGACCGGGTCGCTGTAGATCTCCATCGGCGATCCCATCTGGACGATCTTGCCCTGGTTCATCACCACGATCCGGTCGGCCAGCGTCATCGCCTCTTCCTGATCATGGGTGACATAGACGAACGTCTTTTGCAGCTCGTCATGGAGCCGGTCACATTCTGCGCGCAGCTCGCGGCGCAGCTTGGCATCCAGGCTGGACAGGGGTTCGTCGAGCAGGAAATTGGAAGGCTCGGTCACCAGCGTGCGGGCCAGCGCGATACGCTGGGACTCACCACCCGAACACTGCGCCGGCATCTTGCCAAGCAGGTGAGTGATCCGGACGAGTTCGGAGACTTCCTGGACCTTGCGGGCCTGCTCGTCCTGCGGGACTTTCTTCATCCGCAGGCCGAAGGCGATATTGTCGGCCACATTCTTATGCGGGAACAGGGCGTGGCTTTGAAACACCATGCCGAGATCGCGATCGCCGGGTTCCTTTTCGTTGACCACCGAGCCGTCGATAAGAATATCTCCGGCGGTCGGATCTTCGAATCCGGCGATCATGCGCAATGTGGTTGTCTTGCCGCAGCCCGATGGTCCGACGAAGACGATGAATTCACCATCCTCGATTGTCAGATCCATGCTGTTGACGGCAACCACGTTGCCGTATTCCTTGCGTAGGTTGACGAGTTCAATACGTGACACGGCTCGCTACCTCCTCACCATTCCAAAACTAAATCCACGCGCAAGATGTTTGCGGATCATGAGACCCACCACAATGAGTGGCAGAGTGATGCCGACGGAAAGCGCCGCCTGACGCCCGTAGACGCGGCCTTCCGTCGAGCCTTGATACTTCGACAGTTCGACCGGAAGCGTGACCACCTCCGTCTTCGATAAGAGCAGGGCAAGCAGATACTCGCTCCACGTCAAAATCAGGATGAACAGGAAGGTCGCGACCAGCCCGGATCTGACCAGTGGTAACACCACCTCCCAGATCGTTCGCATGCGGCTGGCGCCGAGAATCTCGGCCGCCTGTTCCATTTCTCGCGGAACCTCGTCGATGAAGCTTTTCGACATCCAGACCGCGTAGGGCAGGGTTGTCAAAAAGTACAATATGACCAGTCCTGTGATGCTATCGAGTAGCCCGAGTGCGCTGTACCAGATTGATATGGGTGCGATGAGTACTATTGGAGGCACCATGCGCAGCATGAGTAATTGGAACATTCGCCCTTCGGATAATATCGCGTATCTCGAAACCCCGTAGGCGAGAATCGAACCGAACAGCACCGTCAGCGTCGTCGAGATGAACGAGATCAGGGCGCTGTTGCCGAGCGCTTCCCAGGGCCGCTGGAGCGACTGGGTGTAGGTCTCGAGTTCGCCGGTCTCGTCCGTGCCGTACTCACTGACATCGGCCCACACCACGAGATAGTTCTGGATGGTGGCGTTTTCGGAGATGTAGACCGGCGGCCAGGCGAACCATTCGCGGTCCGGCTTGAACGAGGTCGAAACCATCCAGAAGATCGGGAAGGCCACGATCAGAAGCCATATCGTGAGTACGAAATAGCGGAACGTCGAGAAGGCCTGGCGCCGTTGTGTTTTTGTCATTGCCATGGGTCTGCCCTCAACCTTCCTGCGGCTTTGTTTCGTACATGGCGTCGAGGCTCTTCTTCTCACGACGCAACAGCCAGATCGCGGACATCACGATTGCGACCATCATGAACAGGATGAGATAGGACAGGACGGCGCCATAAGAGATGTCGAAGAACTGCCACGCGTTGATGAAGATGTAGACCGGGACGGTCTCGGTCGCGGATCCTGGGCCGCCCTGAAGCAGACCCCAGGTCTTGGGGAACTCGGCCATCGATTCCAGGAAGCGCAGGATCAACGCCAGCAGGATCACCGGGCGGAGCAGGGGAACCTGTACCTCCCAGAAGATGCGCCATTTGTTGGCACCCAGAATCTGCGCCGCTTCCTGGGGTTCCTTGGGCAGAGAGGCGAGGCCCGCCATCATGATAATGAAACTGAAGGGGGTCCAGTTCCAGATCTCCATCATGGCGATTGTCGTGAGCGCAATCTCCTGCTTATAGAGGAACTGCGCCTCGATCCGCGTCTGCGTCAGGATGGAGAGAATGTCGTTCAGGGGGCCATTTTGATACAGGATCATCTCGCCGGTGTAGGCGATGACGATCGGAACCGTCAGCATGGGCAGAATGAAGAAGATGTAATAGACGCCCTGTCCGCGAAACGGACGGTACATCAGCAGCGCCAGCAAAAATCCGAGGATGAAACACCCGACTGTCACGCCCGTGGCGAACAGCAGTGAGCGAACGATCGCAAAACCGAATTTGTCGTCGCTGAGAGCGTCGGACCAGAGGTCGAGACCGACCCATTCGGAGGCCTCGAAGTAAGAAGAAAAGCCTAGATTGTCGCCTGCGTCGAAGATCGAAAAGGCGAAGAACGAAAAATATCCCTGCAGGAGGAACGCCGGCATCAAGATGAACAACATCAAAGCCAGGAAAGGTGTCAGCACAGCCCATTTGAACCGGCGGATGCCTTGGGCACGGGTTCGTTCCCGCTTAGAGCCGGGCGCAGGGGTGGTGTTAATGGTCGCGTCAGCGGTCATGTCTTGGAAACCTCGACGACCCCGGGGCGCGCAAGGCGCCCCGGGGCTATGTCATGAGGAGACAGGCAATACAGCCTGCCGTCGATCAAGTCGGAAGGTCGATTGTCGGGAGCAACGACTTGTAGGTCGCAAGCTCTTCCTTCAGACGACGCTTGCCAATACGGCGGATCGAACGGGCCCAGGCATCGGTCGTATCCTTGTTGACCTGCTTGGCCGTCTTGTCGCCGGCATAGGCTTCCGAGATGTTCCGCTTGAGTTCGGTCTCGAACTCGAGCAGGCCAGTCAGATAGATTGGCGGGGTCGTGATCTGCAGATTCTGCTCGATCGCGGCCATGCCACCCGGCGTGTACGTCTTCGCCGGCAGCGAGCCCTCTTTGAAGTGCTCCACATGCCACGGATCGTGGAATGTGTTGACCCGGTCACCAACGATCCGAGCGCTGTTGTCGGCCGTCGCCACGTAAGCGGCCAGATAAGCGGCAGCTGCTTTGCGCGGGCTATGGCGGTTCACCAGCATCGAAACGATCGGTGTCGAGATGGAACGCTTGATCAGCTTGCCGCTGAACTTCGAACCCGGAACCGGACCGTAAGTCCATTTACCGGCGGTCTTCGACTTCTCGGGGTTCTCGGCCAGAGCAATGATGCCGTCCCAATACTGACAGGAGAAGGCGTTGCCGTTGATGATCCGCGGGATCATCTGCGGGGTGCCCCAACCGGCAGCTTCCGGATGCGACGCGGACTTGACGTTGAGGAACGTCTGCACGGCGTACTCACCGGCGTCGTTGTCGATGTTCGGCTCCAGATCGTCCGTGAACGGGAAACCACCGGCGCTGTACAGGTACATGTACCACCAGGCCAGCGATGAACCACGGTCACGCAGGTTCGCGGAACCCCAGAGATTGTCGTCCGGGCGGGTGAAGAAGTTCATGAGCTCAAGCTCTTCTTCCCACGTCTCCGGCCAGGTCATCTCGCGGCCGTGCTTGTCGGCAAATGCCTTGCGCTCGTCCGGATCCTCGAACAGGTCCTTACGGATGAACTGGACGTGCACGTTGCCGTCCGTGGGAACACCGTAAGTCTTGCCCTTGTAGGTCATGAACTCGCCGAAGTTGCCGACCGCGTTGATCTTGACGCCAGCGGCCTCGAGATACTGGTCAAGCGGCTCCAGAAGACCGGCCGAAGCCAGCGACGGGATCATGTTGGAGTCGACGTGGAAGAGGTCGAACTCGGGCGACTTCGAGAGTGCCTCGGCCATCGCACGCTGCGGAATTTCGAACGTCGAGATGTCCTGGATTTTCTTCAGGTCAATTCCGGTTGCATCGCCGAATTCCTTGGTCGGGCCTGAAAGGGCCACCTGATAGTTCGACCAAATGATACCTGTGACGTCCTGACCGCCCGGGACGGCCTTCTTGGCAGCCGCAATGACGGCGTCCTCTTCCGCGCCGGCAAAGGCCTTGCCGGCCATCCCCGTGCTGGCAGCACCAACTGCCGCGGCGGCTGCGCCGGTCTTGAGCGCGTCACGACGCGTCAATTCTGTTTTACCGATTTTCATATTCAAGTTCCTCCCAGTTCCTGCCGAATGAATTTGTATGCCTAGGCAAGTTTTTGTTGGTCGTTCATATGCGACGACCTGGCGAAACGTTACACCACTTTTGTACTATAGGAAAAGTTTTCTTAAACTACGAAAATTGTGCGTAACAACGGGGTTTTGATCGGGCTGTCGGTCACCGTTCCTCTGTCTCGATTCGTCGCGACGGCGTTTAGCGTACTTTTGACCCGACAGTTGTGCCGTCCCGACGGTTGTGATTCGACGAGTCGCGCTGCTAGTTGAGCGTGGAAATATATGGAGAAGTGGCATGGACGATTTACGGGCCGATCCGAGAGCGATCAATGGGCCGACGCTCGGAACCAAGGTGCGTGCACTTCGCAAGGCACAGGGAAACACCCTGGCCGAGGTCTCCGAAGCAACGGGCCTCTCCATTTCCGCCTTGTCGAAAATCGAGAATGACCAGGTGTCACCGACATTCGCGAACCTGATGCGTTTGGCCGAGGGACTTCAGATTTCTCTTGGTGATCTCGTTACCCTCAAGGATGACGAGGGCAGCGTGTCGGCGCGCATGACCGTCAGCCGGAAATCGGACACGGTTTTTCGATCAACCCCTAAATACGACATGTACGCGTTGTGCTCCGAACTGCGCCGCAAGCGCATGACGCCGCTGATTGAACGGGTAAAGGCCGACGACCCTAGCCCGCTCGATGGCATGGTCAGTCATGGTGGCGAGGAATTTTTCTTCGTGCTGAACGGTGCCATCGAAGTACATACCGAGCATTACAGCCCGGTGCGTCTGGAAAAGGGCGACAGCGCCTATCTCGACAGCACGATGTCTCATACGCTGGTGGCACTGGACGGAATGGATGCGGACATCCTCATGGTCTGGCTTGGCCCGGCGCCGGTTGGCAAAGAAGACGGGGCCTCGATGGCCGAAGCGATCCTGAACCAGGATTGCTGAGCAACAACGACAATAAAATTCACTGGGGGAAGTTCATGGACGTACATCAGCTCGATGTGGCGAATGCGGATGTCATTCAGGTCGGGGAGGGCCCGGACCTTCTCCTGGTGCACTCGTTACTCGCGGAACGCTCCGCGTTCGACCGGGCGCTACCCGAACTGGCGGCAAACCATCGTGTCACGGTGCCGCATCTGCCGGGCTACGGCGCCACACCGCCGCTGGCCAGTGGAAGCCCGGATGTGCGTGAATTCGCCGACTTTCTCACCGGTGTCATGGATTCCGCCGGTCTTCCCGATGACACATCGGTACTCGGTAACGGTGCGGGCGGGTTCATGTGCGTTGCGCTCGGGATCAATCACGGTGACCGCTTCGGCAAACTGATCCTCGCCGACACCGGCCCGGGGTTTCCGGAGGCCGCGAAAAAACCGCTGCACATTCTGGCGGAGAAGGTCGAGGCGGACGGTATGGCGGCGGTGCTCGATGCGGCGATCCTGCGCATGTTCCCGCAATCCTATATTGATGCAAATCCCGATGTGATTGCGGAACGCAAGGACGCGCTCGCGTCCGCCAACCCGGCGGCTTTCGCCGCGACGGCGCGCGCGCTCGCAAAAGTCGATATGGCCGACGAGATCGGCGGGATTACGAACGAGACGATGGTGATGATCGGGCTGGACGATGCCACGACGCCGCCCCCCATGTCCTATGCCCTGCATCAGGGCATTTCCGGCGCGACCCTGGTTGAGATTCCCGATTGTGGTCATTGTCCGCAGATCCAGGCCAAGGATGCGTTCGTTTCAAGTGTGTTGGACTTTATCGACGCCTAGGGTGACCTGCGGCCCATACATCCACGTATCGCAAACCGCGTGATCGCCTGTTAATCTTGGCCTTCAATGCGGGTGTCTGACGGTGTCGGACTCTCCCATCCAAACAAAAGCACCGTGGGGATGAGGGCACGATGCGGTTTGCTGTCGATACAGGCGGTACATTTACCGACCTGATTGTGGAGGACGATGAGAATGGCCTCCATATGTACAAGGCCTCCACCACCCCGGGCGATCCGATCAATGGTGTGCTGGACAGTCTGAAGCTGGCCGCCGAGGATTTTGACCTTGGACTGGACGCACTCCTGGCCAAGGGCGAACTGTTCACCCACGGCACGACCCATGCGATCAACGCGATCGTAACGGGGAACACGGCCAAAACGGCGTTCCTGACCACCGAGGGCCATCGCGATATTCTCGTATTCCGTGAGGGCGGCCGGATGGAGCCGTTCAACTTTACGGTTCCATATCCTCAGCCATACTTGCCGCGCGCGCTGTCCTATGAGGTGCCGGGCCGTATCCTGTCGGATGCGTCCGAAATGGCCCCGCTCGACGAAAGCCGCGTGATTGAAATCCTCGAAGAGCTCAAATCGAAGGACGTGGAGGCGATTGCGGTCTGCCTGTTGTGGTCGATCATCAATTCCGCCCATGAGGATCGGGTGGGTGAGTTGATCGAGCAGCATCTGCCCGGCGTGCCTTACACGCTTTCCCATGTGCTGAATCCTTCACTGCGTGAATACCGGCGCGCTTCCTCTGCGGCGATCGACGCGTCGCTCAAGCCGCTGATGAGTGCGTATATGCACAATCTGACGGGCCGCCTGTCGGATGCAGGTTTCGGTGGACGTGTACTGATCGTCACGTCCCAGGGCGGCATGATGGACGCGGTCGACGTAGCCGAACATCCAATTCATCTGATCAACTCCGGCCCGTCGATGGCGCCGGTGTCGGGGCGTTACTTCGCCCGCGAGGATGAAGGTTCCGATACGGCGGTGATCGCCGATACCGGCGGCACGACTTATGACGTCAGCCTCGTGCGCCGGGGCCGGATCCCCTGGACCCGTGAGACCTGGATCGGCCAGCCCTATCGCGGGCATATGACGGGTTTTCCCTCGGTTGACGTGAAGTCGATCGGTGCCGGTGGCGGTTCCATTGCCTGGGTCGATGACGGCGGCATGTTGCATGTCGGCCCGCAAAGTGCCGGTGCGGTCCCCGGACCGTCTTGCTACGGCAATGGCGGCGACAAGCCGACCGTGACCGACGCCTCGCTGGTGCTCGGTTATCTCGATCCCGAATTCTTCCTCGGTGGATCGATGACCCTCGATCTCGAGGCTGCCCGTGGCGCGATCGAGCGGGACGTGGCTGACCCGATGGGGATCGGGCTCGAGGATGCTGCCGCGGCGATCATCGCGATCGCCACGGAGAATATGGTGCAGGCAATCGTCGACATCACCGTTAATCAGGGCATCGATCCGCGCGACGCCACGTTGATTGGCGGTGGCGGTGCGGCGGGGCTGAATTCGACGGCCATTGCCCGCCGCCTCGGCAGCGAACGCGTGGTGATCCCGGAAGTGGGGGCGGCGCTCAGTGCGGCGGGTGCGATGATGTCGGATCTGCACTCGCAATACACGCGGACGTTCTTTGCCACATCGGAGAATTTCGATGCCGCGGGTGTGAACCAGATTCTCGATGGGCTCGAGGCCCGGTGCAACGCGTTCATCGACGGTCCGGGTGCGGGCTCGATCAGCCAGACGATCGAGTTCTTCGCGGAGGCGCGTTATCCCGAGCAGGTCTGGGAGATCGAGGTGCCGCTTGCCGCCCGCCGGTTCGAAAGCGACGCCGACGTGGCGGCGCTCGTCGAAGAATTCCATAAGGTTCACGAGGATATCTTCGCCATCAACGATCCGGAATCGAGCATCGAGGTCGTGGGCTGGGCCGCGTCGGTCAAATGCCAGCTCAAGGAAAGCGAAAGCGGGTCTTTGGCGGCGGCGGCCGAAGCCGCGTCCGTCGACGGCACGCGCAAGGTGTATTTTGCGGAGACAGGCTATGTGGACGCGACGGTCCGCCGGTTCGAGGCCATGAAGACCGGCGAGACGTTACCGGGACCGGCGATCATCGAATCGCCATTCACGACGGTGGTGGTTGATCCAGGCGCGACGGCGGAACGACGGGAATCGGGAAGTGTCTCGATAACTCCCGGTACCGCCCCGACGGCGATTTAGGAGGCGAGGCAGATGGCTGACCAAATCGACGGCGTAAAGCTGGCACTCCTGTCCAATCGGCTCGAGGGTATCTCGCGAAAGATGGGCAACACGCTGATGCGCACCGGTCGTTCCGGGGTGCTCAACATCGCGCGTGATTTCTCATGCTGCATTCTGACGACCGATGACCAGCTCGCAGCGGTGGCCGAGAGTCTCCCGATTCATGTCCTGTCAGGCCCCGACATGATGGCCGCGACGATGAAGGAGTATCACCCGGAGCTGAAACGCGGCGATGCGTTCCTTCATAATTCGCCCTATCACGGCTGTTCCCATCCGGCCGATCACACCATCCTGGTGCCGGTGATCGACGATGACGGCATCCATCGCTACACGATGGCGGCGAAGGCCCACCAGGCCGATATCGGTAACTCGATACCCACGACCTATCACGGCACTGCACGTGACGTTTATGAGGAGGGCGCGCTGATCTTTCCTGCCGTGAAGGTGCAGGAGAACTACGAACACAATATGGACATCGTGCGGATGTGCCGCCTGCGCATCCGGGTGCCCGATCAGTGGTGGGGTGACTACCTGGCGATGATCGGCGCGGCGCGGATCGGTGAACGCGAGTTGCTTGCGCTTGGCCGCGAGGTTGGTTGGGACACGCTCGAGGCCTTCAACGAACAATGGTTCGACTATTCCGAAGAACGCATGATCGGCGCGATCCGTCAGTTGCCGGCTGGTGCTGCGACCCGCACCTCCACCCATGACGCGATCCCCGGCACGCCCGAAGACGGCATCACCATCACCAGCACGGTGACCGTCAACCCGGACGGGGGCGAGGTCACGGTCGATCTTATGGACAATCCTGATGCCCAGCCATGCGGGCTGAATCTGTCGGAAGCCTGTGCGCGAACAGCTGCGATGGTCGGCGTGTTCAACTCTATCGATCATTCGGTGCCGAAGAATGCTGGTTCGTTCCGGCGTATCAAGGTGCTGCTGCGTGAGGATTCGGTTTGCGGGATTCCCAAGCACCCGACGTCCTGTTCCGCGGCGACCACGAATATTGCCGACCGGGTCGCGAACCCCACACAGGCGGCGATTGCCGAGATTGCGGACGGGTTCGGGCTCGCGGAATGCGGCGCGATTATTCCGCCGGCAGTCGGTGTTGTGTCGGGCATGAATGACGAAACCGGCCAGCCCTTCGTGAACCAGGTGTTTCTCGGTTTAACCGGGGGTGCGGGCTCGCCGGAGGCCGATTGCTGGCAGTCGATCTGCCATGTGGGCAATGGCGGGCTCTGCTATCAGGATTCCATCGAGCTCGACGAGCTCCGCCAGCCGATCTTCGTCAAGACGCGCACGTTTGCGCCGGATACGGAAGGCGCCGGACAGTTCTGTGGCGCTCGATCCGCCTATACCGAGTTCGGCCCCCGTGTCGGGAACCTCGACGTCGCCTATGTCAGCGATGGCGGGATCAATGGTCCCAAGGGCGTGCGCGGTGGTCTCGGCGGGTCGGTCTCCGGTCAGTACAAGATCACCCGCAACAACGAGCATGAAGATCTGCCGAACTGTGCCGTGGTGACCCTGGTTGCCGGCGAGTTGATCAGCTCCCAGTCCTGTGGCGGTGGCGGCTACGGTGCGCCGACCGACCGGGACCCGGAAATGGTCGCGCGCGATGTCGTGGAAGAATATGTCTCGGCTGAACGTGCGCGCAGTGTCTATGGGGTCGTGCTGGATGCAGGGGGCGGCGTAGATGCCGCTGCGACGGCGAAATTGCGCACGGAAATGACTGCCTGATGAATGCGGTCGACCATGCCCCGGAAGGTGAGGCCTTCGACGGGGTCCAGCTTGCGCTGCTTTCGAACCGGCTCGATGGCATCGTCAAAAAAATGGCGAACACGCTGCTCCGCACCGGGCGTTCCGGGGTGCTCAACATGGCGCGGGATTTCTCCTGCTGTATCGTCACCGCCAACCATGAGTTGCTGACCGCGACCGAGAGCCTGCCAATCCATGTTCTTTCGGGTCCTGACATCATGGCCGCGTGGATGACCGAGGTGCATCCCGATCTGAAACGCGGCGACGCCTTCCTGCACAATTCGCCCTATCACGGCTGCTCCCATCCGGCCGATCACACGATCCTCGTGCCCATTCTCGATGATGACGGGAGACACCGGTTTACCCTCGCGGCGAAGGCCCATCAGGCGGACATCGGCAATTCGATACCGACCACCTATCACGCGCGGGCGCGTGATGTTTACGAGGAGGGTGCGCTGATCTTCCCGGCGGTACGGGTGCAGCGTGACTACGAGAATATCGAAGACATCGTGCGGATGTGCCAGCTGCGTATCCGTGTGCCGGATCAGTGGTGGGGAGATTACCTCGCCATGATGGGGGCGGCGCGGATCGGAGAGCGTGAATTGATGGCGCTGGGCGAGGATGTCGGCTGGGACCGGCTCGATGCTTTCGCGACCCAGTTCTTCGACTATTCCGAAGCACGCATGGAATCAGCATTGCGGGAACTCCCGGCCGGGTCCGCGTCCCACTCCAGTACCCACGACCCGATCCCCGGCACGCCCGAAGAGGGGGTCAAGATCAACGTGTCCGTGGCCGTGGACCCCGAGGCCGCGCGGGTGCGTGTCGATTTGCGTGACAATCCCGATGCCATGCCTTGTGGGCTCAACCTGTCCGAGGCCTGTTCGCGCACCGCGGCGATGGTCGGGGTGTTCAATTCGATTGATCATACGGTGCCGAAGAATGCCGGTTCGTTCCGGCGGATCGATGTGGATCTTCGCGAGGATTGCGTCGTCGGCATTCCCAAGCATCCGACGAGCTGTTCGGCCGCGACCACCAATGTCGCCGACCGGGTCTCCAATTCCGTCCAGGCCTCGATGGCCAAGATCTCCGAGGATATTGGTCTTGCCGAATGCGGGGCTTCGAGCCCACCCGCGGCAGCCGTGGTCTCGGGCGTCAACCCCGAGACCGGCAAGCCCTATATCAACCAGGTGTTCCTGGGTCGGACGAACGGTGCGGCGTCCGCGAAAACAGACGCATGGTGGACTATCGGCCATGTCGGCAATGCCGGCATGTGTTTCCTGGATTCCGTTGAGCTCGATGAATTGCGCCTGCCGATCTATGTCCATGCCCGCGGGTTCATTCCCGATACGGAGGGCGCGGGCCGGACCTGCGGTGCGCCGCAGGGTTTTGCAGTCTATGGCCCCCGGGTCGGGGCCATGTCGCTGATCTACAATTCGGACGGCACGATCAACGGGCCCAAGGGGGTCAATGGCGGGCTCGGCGGGGCAAATGCGGGCCAGGAAAAGCTGACCGCGAACGGCGCAGAAGAGGAAGTGCCACGCGTCGGCCAGGTCCACCTGGATGCGGGCGAACTGATTGTGTCGCGGTCGTGCGGCGGCGGCGGTTTCGGGCCACCCACGGAGCGTGATCCCGCGCGCGTTCAGTATCAGGCGGCAGAAGGCTTCATTAGCCGGGAACGCGCCCGCGATGTGTACGCTGTGGCACTGGGCGAAGACGGGGGCCTGTTGGGCAAGGAAACGGACGATCTGAGAGCGAAAGCAGCGACATGAGCGATATACCTGTTACGGGTCATTGCGACCCGAAGTTTGCAGTCGTCGAGGCGGCGTTCCGGCAGAACATGAACGCGGGCGACCCCGTCTGCGGGCAGGAACTCGGCGCGTGTGTCTCCGTTGTTGTCGATGGGGAGACCGTGGTGGATCTGTGGGGCGGATATCGCGATGCGGCACGGACCCGGCCATGGGAGGCGGACACCATCACTTGCATGATGTCGGTCACCAAGGCCTGTGCCGCGATCGCGCTGCTTAGCCTGATGGATCGCGGTGCCATCGCCATGGACGACAAGGTCAGCGATCACTGGCCGGAATTTTCCGGCGACGGGAAAGAACACATGACGGTCCGCACGCTGATTTCCCATCAGTCCGGCGTGATCTACGCCGATGCGGCCCCTGCGGATTCACTTTGGGACGGCACCTCGGTCGAGCGCGCGCTCGAGGCAGCAACACCTGAGTGGGAACCCGGGACGGGTGGCGCCTATCATTCCTTTACCTATGGGCCGCTGATGAACGGGCTGATCCGGCACGTGGACGGTCGCGATGTCGGCACGGTCTGGCGCGAGGACATCGCCAACCCGTATGGCATCGATTTCCATATCGGTCTCAATGACGCCGAGGCGGCGCGACGCGCCGAGTTCGTCGAGACCCCGGGAACGCCGTCACGCGACGGTATCAAGGGTGTGACGGAATCGCCGTTGCTGCGGGCCTGGCGCCCGATGCCGCGGGAAGAGGATTTCAACTCCGACGATTGGGTGCACAACCAGTTCGCGTCGGCCAATGGCCATGGCAACGCCCGCGCCATTGCACGCCTGTATGGCGGTTTGTCGAACGGCGGCCGGATCGACGGAAAGACGCTCTTGTCCGAAGGCTTGTTGTCCGATGCCATCAGCGAACATTGGGATGATCTCGACCGCATGACCAATCGGTCGTTCCGGTTTGCCTGTGGCTTCATGCTGTCCTGCCCGCCATTTCCGTTCGGGGGATACCGGGACAATTTCGGACATACGGGCATCGGCGGCGCCGTCGGTTTTGGCGACCCGGTGCGCCATTTGGGATTCAGCTATTGCTGCAACCGGATGGCGCCGATCGCCGATTTGGGGCCGTTCGCGCCGCCTATGATCGACGCCATGTATGCAGCACTTTGAGTTCGAGGAGATAAGTTATGCGTTTTGAAGGAAAGGTTGCGCTGGTTACGGGCGGATCGTCGGGTATCGGTGCCGAAACCTGTGTGCGGTTTGCTGAAGAGGGCGCGCAGGTCGCCGTGGTGGCAAGCAGTTCGCTGGACAAGGCCCAGTTGACCGTTGATCGCTGCCAGGGGCGGGCGAAAGCCTTTGTGTGCGATATCGCCGATGTCGGTGCGATCGACCAGCTGGTGGCAGACGTGGTCGAGACGTTCGGGCAGATCGACATTCTGGTGAACTCTGCGGGCGTATTCTTTCCGACCCGCGTGGGCGAGACCGACGAAGCCATGTTCGACCAGATGACGGACGCCAACCTCAAAGGCTGTTTCTTCATGTGTGACCGTGTCGGCCAGCACATGATCGCGCGCGGCGGCGGCGGCAAGATCCTCAACATGGGCTCTGCTGCGGGCACTGCCGGACGGTCGAACTATCTGGTTTATTCCGCGGTGAAGGCGGGCGTGATCAACATGTCCCGCTCGTTTGCCGTCGCGCTCGCGCCGCACGGCATCAACGTGAATTGCCTGGCACCTGGCAATACCGCGACGGCGATGAACGAAAACGTGCGCACGGAACCCGAATACGCCGAAATCTACGCGACCATTCAGGACAAGACCCCCAGCCAACGTGCCTTCGCGGACCCGCGTGAGATGGCCGGGGCAATCATGTTCCTGTGCTCCGACGACGCAGCTGCAGCCTATGGCGCGATGCTGCTCATGGATGAAGGCGTTTCCGCCGGATACTGAACCCAGATACGCAGAAGGAAGGAAAGACCATGGAACTCAGAAACAAGGTCGCACTGATCAGCGGCGGTTCGTCGGGCATCGGCGAGGCGATTGCCCGCAAGTTCGCCTCCGAGGGCGCCACATGCGCCGTAATCGCGAGCTCGAATGTTCGCAAGGCCAACAAGGTCGCCAAGGAACTCAAGCGCAAGTCCAAAGGCTATGTCTGCGACGTGACCAAGCCCAAGGATACCGAGGCAACTGTTGCCAAGGTCCTGAAAAACCACGGCAAGATCGACATCCTGGTGAACGCGGCGGGGGTTTTCTATCCGACGCCTGCCGGAGATACGAAGCCCGTCGATATGAACCGCATGGTTGATATCAATCTCAAGGGCCAGTGGAACATGATCAACGCTGTGTCGCCGCACATGGTGTCGCGCAAGCGCGGCAATATCATCAACATGGCCTCTGTCGCAGGCATGGTCGCGCTCCCGTCCTACGGCATGTACTGCGCCACCAAGGCCGGAATCATCATGTTGACCAAATGCATGGCCGTCGAGCTGTCGCGCTCGGGCATCCACGTGAACTCGATCTCGCCCGGCAACACTGCGAGCCCCATGAACGAGGATATCCGGACCGACCCGGAGCTCAAGCCGGTGCTCGACTTCATGGAAATGCTGACCCCGTCGGGCCGGACTTACTCGTCGGTCGAGGAGATGGCCAATGCGGCCCTGTTCCTGGCGTCACCGAAGACGGGCAACCCGATCTACGGTGCCAACTTCACCCTGGATGAAGGCTTTGCGGCCGGCCTGTTTATCGCCGGCTAGGTGAGCGAACCTAGTCGCCCATCGGCGGCATCCTGGGAAAGCGCGGAAGTGCATCGTCGAACCGGTCCCAATGCTGGGCGCTGGATTCGAAGATATCCATCTGCGGTGCGAACCCGCTCGGGTCGTCCATCGTGATGACGTGCAGAAACACGAGATCCTCGCCCTCGATCTGACCGTAGATCGGGGTGCCGCAGGCGGGGCAGAAGGCCCGCATCGATCTGCCGCCGCGATCATTCGTGATCGTGTAGCGGGTCAAATCGCCGGTAAGGGAAAAAGCGGGCGCCGGCAGCTCGATTCCGGGCAGATGGGTGCTGCCGCTGGTCAGTTGGCAATGGCGGCTATGGCAGTTCACCGCGAACAGCGGCTCGGCACTACTTTCATAGCGCACGGCGCCGCACAGGCAGCCGCCTTCGATCTTGTTGGTCATCTTCAATATCCTCTTCGATTTTTCAGTCGTAGGAATTCCGGGGAAACCAGCCGTCGCGCCCCTCCGGTGTCATATCGAGCAGGTTCCAGACCGGCCAAATCATATCGGCGTGACGCGGGTGCTGGCCCTCGGCGGCGGGGGCGTAGAACAGCTCCGAGCCCCAGCTGTGGTGGATGCCATCCGCGGTTCGCCGGAACACGTTGATGATCGGGATCTGGTTTTCACCGCCGCGCTCGGTGATGTAATCGCTGTTGTAGCTGGTCCCGTTGGTGGACAGGAGGCGGACATTTCGCCATCCGCGCGCGCGGGCCCAGGCCCGAAAGTCGGCGACCGGGGTCTTCGCAAAGACCGCAAAGTTCACCCGGTCCGTGATGTGATGAGCCAGCCCGTCGAGGCCGTCGATCAGGGACGTGCAGGCGGGGCACGGATTGCCGCCTTGCGGATACATGAACGAATAGACGATCAGCGTGTCCTTGCCGGGCGCGAACAGATCGGAGAAGCGGGTCCGGGTCTCGCTGTCGCCCGCCGAGAGGTCCGCGGGGCCTTCGGTCAGGACGTAGTCTTCTTTCAGCGCGCCGCCGGGAGGCAGGGTCCGGCGGAGCGCGGCGACTTCCTCCACCTTCGCGCGGAGCTCCATTTCGGCCTCGAGAAGCCTGTCCCTCGCTGTGCGGTAGTCGTCGGTTTCGTTGGGAAACCGGTCGTCATGCAGGTGAGCCATCGGTCGTTCCTCTATATTAAACCATTTGGTTAAATATAGAGGAACTGAACCTAAACGCAAATATCAAGTGCAGGTCAGGTGAGGTTGGTGGCGACGATGTAAATTCCGAGCACGAAAAGCGCAGCCAGCAGGAGTTTGCGAAACTGTGCTTCAGGAATACGGCTGCGGATCTTGGCGCCGAAATAATAGCCTCCCAGCGTTGGCAGGGATCCTAGCGCTGATGCAACGCCAATTTCGGCCGTGAGAAGGCCCTGATAGGTGAACGCGACCGCGATCATGGTCGAACCGAGCAAAAACAGAATGCCCATCGCCTGGATCAGCATATCCCGGCTGAGACCCTGGGCCTGCATATAGGGCACGCCGGGGATGACATCGGATCCGGTCATGCCGCCGAAAATGCCTGTGATGCCGCCGATCGCTGGCGACATCCAGATCTCGTGGCGTCCCGGAGAGGGAATGCGTGGCGTAAACAACGCGTAGGTCGAATAGACCACGAGCAGGACACCCAGTGCCGCGGCGAGGTGCGCCGGGTTTGAGGCGGCGAGAATCTCGGTGCCGAACCACACGCCGATGCAGAACATGACGAACAGGGACCATGTGCGTCGCAGGGTCTCGCGCAATGGTGGTCCCCCGAACACCTGCCAGATGTTGGTGGCGACCGCGGGCAGGATGATGATCGCGATCGCAACCGGCAGCTCGACGATGGTCGCTAACAGGCCGAGGACCACGATCTTCATGCCCATGCCGACAGTGCCCTTCACCATGCCGCCGAGAAACAGGGCGAAGAAGGCGAATGCAAACTGGAAGGGGGTGAGGTCGATGAGAGGCATGGCGTTAACGGCGGGTATCCGGTGTTTCCGGGCGGGTGCTCTCGTCTACGAATACGAACCGTCCCGGATCTTTACCTGCTTCGTCTATCAGACGAAGGAGCAGCTGGTTCCTGGCTTCCGCGTCGGGTAGCCGGTCGAGCTCGATCAGCTGGGTCGTGTTCAATCGCGCGCGCGCGTAACCTGCTTTCAGCATGCAGGTGTGCATGACTGCCGCATCCGCAGCGCCACATGTCCGTTCCTGCTGAGCGACGATAGCGCCTGTTGCGCCGAACTGAGCGTAGATCCAGTTCCTGTTCTCGAAGTGAGTTGTAATCGGGCTCGGGTCCGGCAGGCCGATGGTTCGTGTTTCGTAGGGGCCGACGGGTTGGGGTGGGGGCGCCCATCCATGTTTTCAAATTGTTCACCCGATTGCTGGGTGTTGCCCGTTGTTGCCAAACCGGCAAATAGAACCAGGATGCCGCCGACAAGACACGCTCGCCGCCAACCGGCGCGGCTTTCCAATATTGTCATTTGGCGTCGGCGCATCGACGATCTTCCCCTGCGTCCGCTAATTACATTCAGCCCTAGATTTCCCACTCGACGTTGCCGTCCATGCCGATGTCCTGGCCCGTGATGTGGCGGCCGGCGTCTGACGCCAGGAAAACCGCCAAATCGCCCACTTCAGAAGGGTCGATCCAGCATTTGAGCGAGATGAATTCCAGGAACTCCGCCTCGCGCGCCTCAACAGAGATCCCGCGTTCGGCAGCCTGGTTGGCGACGATCCCGCGGCCGCGCTCGTTGTCGATCAGGCCCGGCAGGATGGAGTTGCACCGAATACCAAACGGGCCGTATTCGCGGGCCACCGTGTGGGTCAGGCCCAGCACGCCCACCTTGGACGCCACGTAGGGCGAGCGCATGGGCAGGGCCACCTTGGCCGAGGCGGTCGAGATGTTGACGATGCAGCCGGAATTCTGGGCCTTCATGTGCGGGGCGACGTTCTTGATGCAGTAGAACATGCCGTTCAGGTTGACCGCGATGGTCCGGTCCCAGTCTTCGTAGGAGATATCCTCCAGTGCGGCACGCGGGCCGCCGATCCCGGCATTGTTCACCAGCACGTCAACACCGCCCATCGTATCCACGGCTTCGACAACCAGCTTTTCCACGTCCGCGGGCACGCCTATATCGGCGATGGTGCCACTCACCCGGTCGCTGCTGGCGTTGACCTCATCGAGGAATTCCTGGCGGACGTCGCAGGTGTGGACCTGAGCGCCGGCGGCGATGAAACGATCCACGATCGCGCGCCCGATGCCCGAGCCGCCCGCGGTGACAATCACACGTTTTCCATCGATTCCATTCGACATGAAATAAGATTCCCAACCTACTGTTATTATTGAATCATTTGCCGCCTGAAAGATTCTTCCAGCGGCCCATGATTGCCGCGAGCTCCTCGCGCAGCAAATCGACAAAACGATCCGCCGCGCCGGTTAGCGGGCGGCGGGTCTGGCGTACCAGATAGTACTCCACCGGGGCCTTGGGGCGCACGATCGGATTGATAATCAGCGCCCCGGTATCGGCCGCATCGATCACCGACGCGACGGCGGTCAATGTGGACCATCCGGAGTGCCGGATATATTCGAGCGTGGTGTTGAGGCCATCGGACTCGATCATCGCGTCCACGGTCAGTTCTGCGCGGGCGATCTGGCTGTCGATCATGCGCCGGATCTCATGGCGTTCGGTCGGCAGGACCAGGCGCAGGGGCGGTAAATCCTGCAATCGGATGCGCTCGAAGGGTCGAAGCCCGGAATCCGGCCCCGAAACCAGCGCCAGTTCATGCTCGGCGAGCAGCGTGGCCTCGATGCCTTCGTGTTTCACGGAACTGGTCACCACCGCGAAATCCAGTTCTCCCGCGGCCACCCGCTCGGTCAGGGTGCCGCCATAGGCCTCGTCGAGGGTGAGTTCCACATCGGGATAGGCTTCGGTGAACCTGGAAAGCGCGGCCGGCAGCGCGCTGCGCGAGACCGAAGGTACGGTTCCGATGGTGATGGCGCCGGTGACGTTGCCCGCCAGTTCGCGCACGGCCATCTGGGTGTCCGCCACGGAGTTGAGGATCGAAAGACCTCTGACATACAGACGTTTTCCAGCGACGGTCGGCTCCACCCCGCGCCGATTGCGCGTGAAGAGGGGAACACCGAGCTCCGTTTCGAGATTCCGGATTTGCACGGAAAGCCCGGGTTGGGTGCAGTTGGCGCGGCGTGCAGCACGAGAGAAGCTTCCTTCCTCATACACGGCCACGAACTGTTCGAGTTGGCGGAAATCCATCCGCCAACCATAAGTCAGACCTATACCAACGACCAGCGGCTATGCATTTGAATTCTGGGACTACGCGGCGACGTCGGGCGCGCCGGCGCGGATCGCCGCCCAGGCAGCAGCCGAATGCTTCAAGGCGCCTTCCAGCCTGTTGACCAGGTCCCTGGCCGCCAGCGACAGGGGTTTCTGTGTCTGACGGACGAGGAAGAACTCAAAGCTGGCTTGCACGTCCACGATGGGGCTCACCGAGAAGGCGCCGCTGTCGAGGTCCGACATGACCGTGGTCACGGGCAGGATGGCGGAAAAGTCGGTGTTCTGGATGAATTCCAGTGCGCCGAACAGGCCGTCGATTTCGACGACACGGCCGGGCGTGATGTTGCCGAGCTTGATGTCGCGCTCGATCAGGGTGCGCAGGCTGTGCTGCGCCGACGGCATGACCAGGTTCACGGACGGGAGTTGCTTGATCGACACCGGCTCGAGATGCGCCAGCCCGGCCTTGTGGCCGGAGACCATGACCAGCGGTTCGGCCGACAGGACCCGCATCTCCAGCCCGTCATGGCGCGGCGGCTCGGTGACAATCGCGAAATCGAGTTCACCCGTTGTGACCCAGTCGGTGAGAGTACCGCTGAACGCCTCAACGACGCGTAACTCGACGTTCGGTAAGGCCTCGATGAAGTCCGGCAAGACCTGGGCCAGCACGCCTTTGGTGACTGTGGGGATAAGGCCAACATCCAGGGATCCCGACACGCCCGACGAGAATTCCCGCATCGTCTGTGCGGCACTTTCGACATCGCCCAGAATCTTGCGGCAATCGTCGTAGAATCTGTCGCCGGCCGGCGTTGGTCGGACACCTCGGGCATGGCGCTCGAACAGCTGTACCCCGACGGATTCCTCAAGTGTCTTGATCTGCTGGCTCAAACTGGGTTGGGCGATATTCAGGTGCTCGGCGGCGCGATTGATGCTGCCGTCGCCATAAACGGCTACGAATGAACGGATTTGTTTAAGGTCCATAGGATTTTATCCCTCGCGAACGGTCGCAGATATAGTATGAACCTATAGCTTGCATTGAAAGTTACTATTTGTGGATATGCCCGGGCCTTCATAGGTTCACAGCAACAGGAAATGCCCGGCACGAAAGGACCAGAAATGGCCAAGCCCAAAGTAATCGTTCAGCTCTACCCGATGTTTCCCGCCGACGGCGAGGATGACCGCAAGGCCAAGCGCCCGCTCGGCAACGACAACGAGCTGTATCACCGGATCATCCATGAGTGGACGGACATCATCAAAGCAGCGGACAAGATGGGCGTTTGGGGTCTTGGCACCATCGAACATCACTTCCACTCGGAAGGTTATGAAGTCGGACCCAACCCGGGTGTCCTGAACGCCTACTGGGCGAGCATGGTAGAGAACGCGCATGTGGGCGCGCTTGGCTACGTCGCCGCGACCCATGACCCGCTGCGTGTCGCCGAAGAGACGGCGATCCTCGACCATCTGACCAAGGGCAAATACTTCGTCGGGTTCGCGCGCGGCTACCAGTCGCGCTGGGCCAACATCATGGGCCAGTTCACGGAATCACCCGCGACCGTTTCGGACGGCAGCGATGCCGACGACCGGAACCGTCAGATCTTCGAGGAGCGGGTCAATCAGGTGATCGAAGCCTGGACCCAGGAAACGGTTCGTACCAAGGGCGAATTCTACGAGGCACCCTATCCGTTCGAGACGGGTGTCGAGGGCTATCCGGCCTGGGAAATTGCGCGTGATGCGGGTGCGGAAGGCGAAATCGCCGATGACGGCAGCGTGCAGCGGGTCTGTGTCGTGCCGAAGCCGTACCAGAAACCGCATCCGCCGGTGTTCATCGCGGCGTCGAAGAGCCAGGCATCGATTGATTTCTGTGCCCGCAACAACTTCATCCCGACCTACTTCATGCCGACCAAGGGCCTGGTCGAACTTTCCCACTACTACGAGAAGGTGGCGAACGAGAGCGGGTTCAATGTGCAGCTCGGCCAGAATCAAAACATCGTCCGCTGGCCGCATATCACCAAGACGTCCGAGGACTTCGACCGCAAGCTGCGTGAATACGACCTCGACATCTACAAGAACTTCTACGGGCCGTTCTTCCCTCAATTCCCGCGCGGGAATGAAGACGAGCTGATCCAGGGCATGAAGGATTCCGATATTTTCATCGGCGGTACCGTCGATGAATCCATTGCTGCCTGGAAGAAGGTCTACGACCAGGTGCCGTGCGAGTACATCACGCTGATCTGGCACTGGGCCCAGCAGCCGAAGGAAGACATGCTGGAAGAGTTGCAGCTCTTCATGGACAAGGTCTTGCCGGAACTCGAGATCCCGGACTTCCCTGATTGGGTTGCCGCCGCTGCCGAGTAGGCCGGACAGGACAAAGTGATTGATCAGGCCGCCCTTCCGGGGCGGCCTTTTCATATCCGGGCGTTGACCGGTCGCGTTTGCCGGTGCGAACGTGCCGGTGGGATATGGGGGAGACAGCGGGCATGAAGCAAGACGCGCTCGGCGTGGCGGTTATAGGATGCGGGCGTATCGGCTCGTTGCGTGCAAATCTTTCCGCGACCCATCCCGGCGTCGGATTCCTGGCGCTTTCGGACAGGAGCCAGAAACAGGCTGATGTGCTGGCGCAGCGGACCGGGGCGGACCTCGTTACGACAGAGAATCTGGAAGCCATCAGCGATCCGCGGGTCGGTGCGGTGTTCGTTTCGACCCCCGAGCATGATCATCGCGAGGCGATCGTGCAGGCACTCGAGGCGGGGAAGGCCGTCTTCGTGGAGAAACCGATCGCGCTGACAGTCGAGGATGCCGACATAATCATCGAGACGGCCGAACGCACGGGCTCGGAGCTTCGCGTCGGGTATTCGAGGCGACATGATCGACGCTGGATGTTGGCGAAGGAACAGATTCTCCAGGGCCGGGTCGGGGAGGTGCTGGGCATACAGTCGCGCGTCTACAACACGCGCGCGCAGCTGATGGAAATTCTCAAGCGTGCGCCCGACGCGACGCCTGTCAACGACGTGCTGACCTACTATGTCGATATGGCGTGCTGGTTCCTGGAAGACATTCGCCCTGTCGAAGTGGTCGCGCGCAGCCAGTCCAAGGTTTTCAAGGCGATGGGCTACAAGGCGGCCGACGTGACGTGGGCGATCATCACCTTCGAAAACGGCGCGGTGGTCAATCTCGGTGTCAGCTATGTCTTGCCGGCGACCTATCCGACTGTCGGGCAGAGTTCGCGCTTCGAGATCATCGGTGACGAGGGCGTGATCCTGCTGGATGCGGACAACAAGGACAGCCTGTTGTTCACCGACCGCGGCGCACCACACAGCTATGTGCCCGACCACAACATCAACATGATGTTCATGCAAACGACGTCGGCGGCGGATTTCGCCGTCGGGGATTATTGGGGGGCGGTGGCCAGCGAGACCCGCTCCTGGCTCGATCATTTAATGACCGGCCGGCCCAGCCCCCATACGACCCCGAAAGAGGCGCGGCGTACGCTGGCTGTGACCCTGGCGATCGAACAGGCCGCGCGCACCGGCGTGTCGGTCGCGCTGCCGGACTGAACATCGCCGGGCCGGGGCGCGAAATTTCATGCCAGATACCGAGTTTTTCGATTTCGTCATCGTCGGCGCCGGCAGCGCCGGCTGTGTTTTGGCGAACCGGCTGAGCGCCAACGGGAAACACAATGTCTTGTTGCTGGAGGCCGGCGGGCGTGACACCAGCCCATGGATTCATATCCCGCTGGGCTATGGCAAACATTTCGCCAATCCGAAGGTGAACTGGCTCTACGCCAGCAAACCGCATCCCGCGTCGGGGAGTCGCGCCATTCCCGAACCGCGGGGCAAGGTGCTGGGCGGCTCGAGCTCGATCAACGGGCTGGTCTATGTCCGGGGTCACCAGGCCGACTATGACATCTGGCGCCAGCTGGGGAATCCCGGCTGGGGGTTTGACGACGTATTGCCGTATTTCCGGAAATCGGAAGACCAGCAGCGTGGAAGCGATGATTTTCACGGGGTCGGCGGGCCACTCGCAGTGTCCGACCCGACCGATCGTCATGCGATGTGCGATGCGTTCGTCGAAGCTGCCGGAGAGTGCGGGTATCCCGCGAATGATGATTTCAATGGGTCGGAGCAGGAGGGTTTTGGTTATCTGCAGTTCAATCTCCGGCGCGGCCGCCGTGCCAGTGCTGCCACGGGCTATCTGAAACCCGCGCGCAGACGGTCCAATCTGAAAATCGAAACCCGGGCGCATGTCTCGCGCGTGTTGTTCGATGGCAAATGTGCAATAGGCGTCGCGTATCTGCGCGACGGAAAGTCATGCACCGCTATGGCGCGCCGGGAGGTCATCCTGTCGGGCGGCGCGATCAACTCACCGCAGTTGCTTCAGCTTTCGGGTGTCGGGCCCCCGGAATTGTTGCGCCAGCATGAAATCGATGTGGTCCATGGGCTAGCGGGCGTGGGGGCAAACCTGCAGGACCATTACAACGCACGGCTTGTGTATCGCTGCAGCCAGCCCGTGACACTTAATGATGTTGTCGGTCACCCGGTCCGTGCCGCCGCAGAGGGACTGCGTTATGCATTCGCGCGTCGGGGGTTCCTCACCATGGGTGCGTCCTATGCCGCCGGTTTCTTCCGTCAGGATGACGCATCGGCGACACCGGATATTCAGGTCGGGCTTGCCTTGTTCAGCACCGACAAGGCGGGCACGAGGCTGCATCCGTTTTCGGGATTTTCGCTGATCGTTCGCCTCCTGCGCCCCGAGAGCCGGGGCGAGGTCGTGATCGAGAGTGCGGACCCCGGGCAGCCGCCGGCCATCCACCCGAATTACCTGGACGTGCAACGCGATGCCGATCTGCTCGTCGGGGGCATGCAGTCGGCGCGACGGATCGCGTCGGCGCCCGCGTTGCGGCCGTTCAACGACGGTGAGTATTTGCCGGGAGCCGACTGTGTGTCAGATGACGATATGCTCGACTTCGTGCGCCAGAGGGGTGGCACGAGTTACCATCCGGTTGGGACCTGCAGGATGGGGACGGGTGATGACGCCGTGGTCGATGCACGGCTGCGGGTGCATGGTCTGACACAGTTGCGTGTTGTCGATGCGTCCATCATGCCGCAGATCGTCTCGGGCAACACCAATGCGCCGACCATCATGATCGGGGAAAAGGCAGCGGATATGATTTTGGCAGACAATCGATGAACCGCGTCAATGTCGGTGTGATCGGTGCCGGGTGGGTCGGGGGTATCCGGGCTAATGCGTGCGCGGTGCATCCGCTCGTCGACGAACTTCATGTGGCCGAAATCAACCCGGAGCGTGCGGTGGAGACCGCGGCCGAGACGGGCGCGGTCCGCGTGACGGAAGATTGGAAGGAGCTGGTCGCCAGCCCGCACATCGATGCCGTGATCATCGCGTCGACGCCTGAGTCCCAGCGCTTCCCTATCGTGCGCGCGACACTGGAGGCCGGTAAACATGTGCTGATCGAGAAGCCGCTGGCGCCGACACCGGAAGAGGCGGATGAGGCCATCGCGTTGTGCGACGCGGGTAACCTCAAGCTCGCGATCGGTTACACCCGCCGGTTCGACCCGAAATATGCCTACATCAACAAGGCCATCAAGGACGGAAAAATCGGTGAACCGGTGACCTGCCTGGTCAGCCGGAATATCACGCGCGAGATCGGCGCCAAGATCAAAGGCCGATCCCGGATGTCACCCGCCGCAATGGGCGGCACCCACTCGATCGATTTTTTGCTGTGGTGTCTGCAACCCCGCCTGCCAGTGAAGGTGTATTCCCAACAGTCCGGCAAATTGTTCAGCAAGGTCAGCGACACGCCCGACCATCAATGGATCATGGTGACGATGGATGACGGCACGACGATCACGGCGGGGTCGGGTTGGGTATTGCCGCTGGGGTACCCGCAATATGCGCAGAGCTGGATCGAGGTCGTCGGCACCGATGGTGCGTTGAGCGTCGATGACACCCACCGCGAGATCAGCATCAACACGACCGCGCACGGTATTCGCTATCCGCTGTCTTCGATGCCCGGCGAGCCGGTAGATCATGTTTTTGCAGGCGCAATGGTGGCCGAGACTAACCATTTCATCGATGCCGTCGCGCTGGACCGGCCGGTTTTGGCAAATGCGCGCGAAGCCCGCCTGGTCATGGATGTCACGATGGCCGCCGACCTGTCGGCCGAGACCGGTGAGCCGGTCGATTTGTCAGTCCCGAAATAGGCGCATGGCTGGATTGTTTCCGGTGACTGGAAACCCGCCCGGATTTGTCTCATATTTCAAGACAGCTTCGTTATCTGACATTCGATAATTGCCCGCCAAATGGTTGTCAGGCCGGGGGTACGGGAACGCAAAGATGGCTACTTATAAAAACCAGTCGCTCGAGCGCGGATTTCAGATCCTTGAGTATCTCGGTGATAGCACCAAGGGGCGTGCCGTGTCGGAAGTGGCGCGGGCGACAGGGCTGCACCGGGCGACCGCACACCGGTTGCTCGAGGTGCTTTGCGGGATGGGATATGCCTACAAGAGCGAGGATCGGCGCTACTGGATCGGCTACAACGCGCATCTGTTCGGAAACAGGTCGAACATGGTCGCGCGGATTACCCATCATGCGCATCCGTTCCTGGTGACCCTGGCCCACGAGGTCGACGAGACGATTGCTCTTGGGTTCCTGGAGGGCATTCAGGTGTTCATCGCAGACCGGGTCTCCACCGAGCGCGCGCATCGCTCCGAGGTTCAGATTGGCACCTATTTCGACGCCCATGCGACGAGCCTCGGCAAGGCGCTGTTGTCGGTCAGGCCGACCAACGAAGTGCGCGCGAGTTACAAGAACACCCGGCTGAGCGCGTATACCGGCAAGACGATTACCGATGTCGATGCGCTGTTGCGTGAACTCAACGCCATCAAGAAACGGGGCTATTCGATCAACGACGAGGAAGGCTCGCCGGGCATCCGCTCGGTGGCGGTGCCGGTGCTCAACCCCCATGGGCGCGCCGCGTGTTCGCTGGCCGTGACGGGGCCGCGTGCGCGGCTCGACGATTCGAAGATCGAGCGGGTTGGCGTGCTACTTCAGAATGTGGCGAGTGAGATCGTCACCCAGGTTGCGAAGCAGGCAGCAGACGCCTAGCGCGGGCTATTTTCGTGCCGTGATATCGACTGCGATGACCGGCCCGAAGGTGCGGTGACCGCTGAACTCGATTTCCGAGAACCCCGCGTTATCCAGCACGTCGTAGAACACCGTTTCCTCGATGACGCCGCCGAGCGAACTTGCCATCGCCATGGGGTCGGCAAGGATATCCGGTGGCAAAGGCCCGTTGCGGATGAGGTCCGCTGCGACCAGTTTGCCGCCGGGGTGCAGAATGCGCGCGATCTCCGCGCAGGCAATCGCCTTATCGGTCGTAAGGTTTAGCGATGCGTTGGCGAGCACGATGTCGGCGACGCCGTCTGCGAGCGGGAGCCGCTCCATATCAGCAGCAACTGTCCGGACGGTCGCGCCCTTGATGTCGGATACGGTGTCATGAACGCGGGCCAGCAGCTCGGGTGTGAGGTCCAGCGCGATGATATGGCTGTCGGCGGGCATTCTTTCGGCGGCGAAACGGGTGTCGAGGCCGCCGCCGCAGCCCAGATCGACCATGGTGTCGCAGTTCCAGTTCTCGACGGCGTCGGCAGGCCAGCCACAACCGGAGAAAACACCGGCGATGTGCGCCGGGAGGGCGTCGTACCAGCCTGTCGGTACCCCGGCGGCAAGGGCCTTGTCGCGCGCGTCTTCGTGAAACGAGTCCGCCGCCGCTAGCTGAGCATAGCGACGGCGGATCAAAGCTTTGGCCTGAGCCTCCCAAGGGGTCGGGTCAGGTGTGCGTGTCATTGCGACACTCCGGACACGGAGCGGCCTAATGCGGCATATGGTCGGGGTTCCAGAAGTAGCCCGTCCGGATCATCTTGGCGATACGGTCGCCGTGGGGGATCCAGCAATTCTCGTTGAGCTTCGCCTGCTCTTCGAAATCACCATCGACGCGGTGCGTCTGGCAGTCCCATTTGCCGTCACCGAGATATTCGACCGTCGCGTAGGACGGGCGCGGATCGCCGTCCCAGCTCATGCCGACCGCGGCAGCACAGACGAGGGTCTTGTCGCGTACCTGACGGACATAGCCACCATGGATGTGCCCGAAGGACATGACGTCGGCATCGACATCGCCGATCTTCTCCCACATCTCGTCGTCGGTCAGGCGCGGCGGCAGCGCGTCTTCATCACCGATCTCGTCCGGCGTGGCGTGGAACACATGGAAATTGTGGCCATGCTCGGGGGTATAGGTCGTCGCGAAGGGGAGCTTGTTCAGCCAGTCGAGCTGCTCCTGAGTCATGCGCTCGCGGGTGAGGCGGGCCATGTCGAGCATCCACTCGTGATAGATGTTCTTCGGCGTCTTGGTTTCCCAGAACTTGTCGACGACCCACATGTCCAGGTTGCCGATCAGGATGTCCACGTTCTGGCGGACATTCATGAAGTGATCGACCACCTCGGCCGGTTGCGGGCCAAGCATGATCAGGTCGCCGATCAGAATTTCCTTGTCGGCGTTTTCCTTGTCGACAGCTTCGAGTACGGCTTCCATCTGCGGGATCTGCGCATGGATATCCGCGTAAAGAACGAATTTCATTGGTGTCTCCTATTCCCCTGACCGCAGCTAGCGGCGGCGTTGGCTGGACCATAACACGGCTTGGGCGTGCGTCGTGATGAACGGCCAGCCAGTGAGTTGTTCCCGTGATTTGTACAATCTTCGAATATCGGTGTCATCCGCACAAAAATTCGAAAATAGATAATTTCACTCTGCGGTCGTTCCCGTCAGGTAAATCTCACCGGCGCGTTCCTCGAACTCCAACCGGGTCAGGTTCGTACCCTGACAGGGGCCATCGATGCATTCGCCATTTTCGATCCGGAAGATTGCGCCATGCATGCCGCAGCGCAGAAAGCCGCCGTCCGGCGTGAAGAACTGGCCCTGAATATGGTCAAGAAGCGCGCCGGCATGGGGGCATCTGTTCAGATAAAGATGTAGTGCGCCATCCTGGCGGACCGCGAATATGTTCCGCTGCATCCCGTCGACGCGGCCGACATAACCCTTGGCTTCCATCTCGCCAATATCGGCTGCGGAACAAATATGCTCAGACATATCTCAAAATGCCTTCGTGCGTTTCGAGGTTAACTCTGGATCGCCGATAAGATAACTCTGCCTCAGGAAGTAACTTCTCGGAGACACTTGCCCGCTAGGGCCTGAATTCGTGGCAATTGAATTGCTGATTTTAAATCGCCGTTATTCTTGCTGGCGACTTCGAGAATTTCGGCTGTTAATTGCAAATACTGTTTGAGGGTGAAGTCTTCTCTGATTCGGTCCGTGACGCAGGTGCAATAGGGTTCCGCAAGAGATTGGAGGCCAGCTTTCGCGTTGACCAGGCAACTCTCATACTCTGTTCGCAAGATGTCTTCACTTACAGTTTCTGCCTGAGTTGCAGTGATGGTCAGGCTGATAGCGAGTACTGATAGACCGTAGAGCAATACAAAATGCTTCATTTGATAGTCTCCAAAAGCAGCGTATCGACAGTCTAACCGATCGCGCCAGCGTCGCGTAGCTCGGCGATCTTCGCGTCATCGTAGTCGAGCACGTCGCGCAGCACCTCGCGCAGCACCTCGTCCGTATGCTGGCCGAGGAGAGGCGGGTGATGGCGATATGCGACGGGTGTTTCGGAAAGCTTGAGCGGGCTGGCAATCAGCTGCGCGCCGTCCGGTCCGGCCAGTGGGTGCGGGACATTTACGACCATATCGCGCGCCTTGACGTGGGGGTCTTCGAAAACCTGATCGAGAGTATTGATCGGCCCGCAACCGATCTTGTTGGCCTCCAGTTCGGCCAGCCAGTGAGCAGATGGCTGGGCCTTCATGATCGACGCCAAATGGCCGACGACCTCATCGCGGTTGCGCACGCGTGAATCATTGGTTGCGAACAGCGGCTGATCGGCCAACTCGGGCTCACCGAGAATACCGGCGAAAGTGCGAAACTGGTTGTCGTTGCCCACGGCTACCACGATGTGGCCGTCTGCGGTCTCGAATACCTGGTAGGGGACGATGTTGGGGTGGGCGTTGCCCAGGCGCTCGGCTTGTCCGGAATGGAGGAAATTCATGCCCTGGTTCACCAGCCATGCGACCTGGGTGTCCAGCATGCCGATATCGATATACTGGCCCTGGCCTGTCACTGCGGCATGGCGAAGCGCGCCGTTGACGGCGACGGCAGCGAACATGCCCGACATGATGTCGGCGATGGGGACGCCGACCTTCTGAGGTTCGCCTTCGGCCTCGCCGGTGATCGACATGATCCCCCCCATTCCCTGAATCAGAAAGTCGTAGCCGGGGCGCGCAGCATATGGACCTGTCTGGCCGAACCCGGTGATCGAGCAGTAGACCAGCTTGGGATTCGCATCCTTGAGGTCGTCATAGCCCAGCCCGTATTTCGCGAGGTTCCCGGTCTTGAAGTTCTCGACGATGACATCGGCCTGCATGGCCAGCTCTCGCACGAGCGCCTGGCCGGTCTCGCTGGTCAGGTCGACTTCGACCGATCGCTTGTTGCGGTTGGCGCTCATGAAATAGGCGCTCTCGCTCGAATCCTCGCCATCCGGCCCGGCCATGAAGGGCGGGGCGAAGCGCCGGGTGTCGTCACCGGCGCCGGGACGCTCGATCTTGATGACGTCGGCCCCGAGATCGCCGAGCATCTGGGTGCAATAGGGGCCGGCGAGGACACGGGTAAGGTCGAGGACGGTTACGCCCGACAGGGCGCCAACGGTATCGGACATGGTTCACTCCAGATGGGCCGTATTTTCATGGTCGGCCAGGATTGATCTCGAACTGCCTCAATAATGCATTCGGACGGCGCGCTCAACGCCGGGTGGTGCGTTCGTCCAGCGAACCCGGAGTTGATGCGATTTGACTTTGATGTCCGTGTCTCACATGTAGTCACCAACCACGGACATGGTTCGGCGATGCGCTCGCGCTGCCGACGAAATACAGGGGAAGACGAATGTCAGTTGAAGAAGCTCTCGCCGCAGCGCACGCTCAGATCGAGGAAGTCCGGACCCGGATTCAGTCGCTCGATGAAAATTCCCGCGATCTGCTGTTTCTGCAGGCCCGCAATCACAATTGGTGGCAGGACCGCGATGTCAGCGATGCGCAACTGCAGGAAGCCTTCGACCTGGCGCGTATGGGGCCGACGAGCGCCAATACCCAGCCTGTACGGATAAAATTCGTGCGTTCGAAAGAGGCCAAGGAACGGCTCGCACCGGCGGTGAATGAGCGCAACCGTGAAAAGACGATGGAAGCGCCGGTGACGGCGATCATCGCCTACGACAACACATTCTTTAAGGACTTCCCGAAGTTCAACCCGTTCAACGAGGCGATGCCCAAACGCTTTGAAGGGAACGCACAACTCGCGAACGGGTTCGGGCGTACCCAGGCCGTATTACAGGGCGCGTACTTCATCATGGCGTTGCGTGCGATCGGCCTCGATGCCGGCGCCATGGGCGGTTTCGATTCCGATGCAGTCGACGCAGAGTTCTTCAAGGACACGCCGGTGAAGTCGATCTTCCTGTGCAACATCGGCTATGGCGATGTCTCGGGCATCAAGGGCCCGCGCATGTACCGGTATGAATTCGACGAGGTCTGCGAGGTCCTCTAGCGAAAAGTCACTTCAACTTGAAGCGGCGGTGCGTGAGCACCGCCGTTTTGCGTTTAGCGGGGCAGTTGCGCCGTGATTTTTCTGGACGCGTCGTGGAGCACCGGCAAGAACCGGTTCGTCATGTCGTCGAGACGCGTGCGGGCGGCATGGGTGCCGACATTCAGTGCGGCGAGAATCCTGCCGTTGCGGTCAAGAATGGGAACGGCGAGGGAGCGCAGGCCGGTCTCAAGCTCCTGGTCGACCAGCGCATAGCCCTTGAGGCGCACGGTGTCGAAAGCTTCGCGCAACTCCGCACGCTCCGTTTTCGTGCGTTCGGTAAATTGCTGTGGCGTCAGGTCGTTCAGGTACCGGTCAAGATATTCAGGCGGCTGATGGGCAAGCAATACGCGCCCGAGTGCCGTCACATAAGCGGGTAGGCGCGTCCCTATACTGAGATTAATCGACATGATCCGGGTGGCCGAGACACGCGCGACGTAAATCACATCCTGTCCGTCGAGAACGGCAGCGGAACAGGATTCCTGCAACTCGTGGACCGTTGATTCCATATGCGGTTGTGCGATTTGCCACCATTCGAGTGACGACAGATATGCATAGCCGAGGCCCAGCACCTGTGGGGTCAGGAAGAATCTCCGCCCATTTGAACTCACGTGCCCGAGCGTTTCGAGCGTGAGCAGAAAGCGGCGTGCGGTCGCGCGGGTTGTGCCTGTTGCCTCGGCAACTTCGCTGATGGTCATGTCCGGGCGTTCCGACCCGAACGCCTGAATGACCGCGAGCCCGCGTTCGAGAGATTGCACGAATTCCGAATTTTCACGGCGCGCGGCCATCGGTAGGTCCTTTGGGAAGTCAGCTATGTTCGATAATCGAACAATAGTTCAATGACCGAACATAGCTGAAATTGGCCATTCATGCACATGCGAACTGCGTGAGATCGAGTTTTGGGAGATGCAGATGCTTGTGGTGTTTGGCTAATATCAGACCGTGAATACAGATAATGAGGGGGTAGGAGACATGGGCCTGGACGGAGCAAAAATCGGTTGGATAGGTGCCGGCAAGATGGGCGGGCCCATGAGCCGGCGTTTGGTTGCTGCCGGCGCCGACGTCGTTGTTCATGATCCGGTTGAGGCCAACATGGATGCGGTCGTCGCGGCGGGCGCGCGCGCGGCTAGTTCCAATCGTGACGCCGGCGCCGGTGCGAATATCGTTGTGTCGATGATTCCCAACGATGCGGTGCTCCGGGCCGTCACCATCGAAGATGAGGGGATCTTCGCGGACCTCGCGCCGGGCACGATCTATGTCGATATGAGCACGGTCTCGCCCGAAGTGTCCGCACAGGTGGCGGCGGCAGCAGCAACAGCCGGTATTCCGCATGTGCGCGCCACCGTGTCCGGCAGCACGATGCTGGCGGAAGCGGGCAAGCTGACGGTCATGGTGTCGGGCCCGAAGGACGCCGCGGATGTGTGCGCGGCATTGTTTGACGCCATGAGTGCGCACCATTTCTATCTCGGCGCAGAAGAGCAGGCCCGTTACCTGAAATTGGTCATAAACCTGCTGGTCGGCAGTTCCGCCGCTGTATTGGCAGAGGCACTGACCCTCGGGCGGAAGGGGGGCCTTGACTGGGCGCAGATGATCGATGTGATCGGCGCGAGCGTCGCGGCGTCGCCCTATATCCAGTACAACGTCGAACCGCTGAAGGCGCAGGACCTCTCACCGATGTTCTCGACGGAACGGATGGTAAAAGACTCACGCCTGATCAGTGAAGCCGGTGCCAGTGGCGGCGTGCCACTGGCGATCGGGGACGCCATGCTCCAGACTTTTCTGGACACGGCGGAAGCGGGCTACGGCGAGGACAATCTCACCGCAGCCATCAAGCTTCTCGAACAGCGCGCCGGCCTGGATGAACTTTAGTCCCGGAGAGGCCTAAAGAGCGTCGGAGCCGGTCTCACCAGTACGCACGCGCACCGCTGACTGGAGATCGAGGACAAAAATCTTGCCGTCACCGATCTTCTCGGTATTTGCCGCGTTGCGGATGGCGTCGACGACATTGTCGACAACGGCGTCATCGACAGCGACTTCGATTTTTACTTTCGGCACGAAGTTCACCTGATACTCGGCACCACGGTAAATCTCCGTCTGCCCTTTCTGGCGGCCATAGCCTTTGACTTCGCTGGCCGTCATGCCTTCGATGCCAACCCCGGCCAACGCCTCACGCACATCGTCGAGTTTGTGCGGTTTGATGATCGCAACAATGAATTTCATGGTTGATCCTGTGTCGTTGGGGGCGGCGCCGGTTTATCGCCGACACCGCCCCAAAGTTACGTCGAGATGACCGGGCGGGCTACATATTGTGGTAGCCGCGCTCGCCATGCAGTGCCAGATCGAGGCCCTGGACTTCGGTTTCCTCATCGACCCGGAACGTCAGGAACATCTTCAGCACCACAACGATAACGGCGGTGAGGACGGCCGACCAGATCGCGACGATAATGATCCCGAGAGCCTGTACACCCAACTGGCTGCCAATGGTCATGCCTTCGGCGAGACCATTGCCGCCAAGCGCGGCCGAAACGAAGACAGCTGTCAGCATCGTGCCGATCATGCCGCCGATCCCATGGACGGCGAAAACGTCGAGGGAATCGTCGATCTTGAACCGCTGTTTCACGGCCTGAGTGACCATGTAGCAGACGACACCGCCGGCGAGGCCGAGGACAAGACCACCGATCGGGCCGACGGAGCCTGAAGCAGGTGTGATCGTGGCGAGACCGGCGACCATGCCGGTGACCGCACCAACGAGGCTGGCCTTGCGGTAACGGATCAGTTCCATGACCGACCAGGCGATGGCACCGGCCGCAGCCGAAATATGTGTCACCGTCATGGCCATCCCCGCAGCGGCATCGGCTGCGAGGGCAGAGCCGGCATTGAAGCCGAACCAGCCGACCCACAGCATTGCCGCACCGATCATGGTGAGGCCCGGGCTATGCGGAGGCTGGACTTCCTTCGGGAAACCGCGGCGCGGTCCGAGCATCATGGCCAGCACCAGTGCGGATACGCCTGCGGTTACATGGACCACGACACCGCCGGCGAAATCGAGCAGGCCCATCTCGGCGAGGAAACCACCGCCCCAGACCCAATGCACGACCGGGGCATAGACAATCAGTACCCAGACGAGCGAGAAGGCGATCACGAACGAGAAATGGATGCGTTCGGGATAAGCGCCGACGATCAGCGCCGGTGTAATGATCGCGAATGTCATCTGGAACATGAAGAACAGGGTTTCGGGGATTGTTCCCGACACGCTGTCGATGGTCACACCGGAGAGGAATGACTTACCGAGCCCGCCCCACCATGCGTTGCCGTCACCGAAGGCAATCGAATAGCCGACCGCGAACCAGAGAATTGAAACCGTCGCCGCGATGGCGAAACAGTTCATGAGAACCGACAGCACGTTTTGTGATCGTACGAGGCCCGCGTAGAAAAGTGCGAGGCCGGGCAGGGTCATAAACAAAACCAGCGCCGTCGAGGTCAGAATCCAAGCCGTATCGGCTCCTTGCATGATTCCGCTCCTTCATATGTTGGTTGTTACGTTTTCTTATTAATTGAGGTCCGCCGAATGCACCGGCACCAGATGACCACGGGACACGCCCGCGGCCCCGTAGAGGCGCTGGTTCTTTCGGAATCCCTATTACGGCGTGAGTGCGGTTATGTTTCTTATTTGGCCGCCGACAGGTTTCGCGCAGGATAATATCGCGATGACAGGCGTTCGCAAGGGGCACATGTGAGCAAAACCACCATCAATGAAGCCACGAATACCGTGCCGCCGCAGGTTCTGCGGGACCTGTTCGCCGCCGCCGTCGCCGCGGCTGACCCAATGAACTGTGTTCCGGCGTCGCTTCCGTCGCCCGATGCAACCGGACGGATCATTGTGATCGGGGCCGGCAAGGCATCGGCGGCGATGGCACGCGCTGTGGAAATCAAGGCCCGGGATCAGGGATGGATCGACCGCCTGGAAGGGCTGGTGGTGACCCGTTACGGCCATGGGGCCGACTGCGACACCATCGAAATCATCGAAGCCGCACACCCGGTGCCCGACGCGGCGGGTGCGGAGGCGGCACGACGGATTCAGGAGATGGCGTCGGGTCTCACATCGGAAGACCTGTTGATCTGCCTTGTTTCGGGCGGAGGATCGGCGCTCCTCACTGCACCGGCCGATGGTGTTACGGCAGAGGAAAAGGCCGCGGTGACCCGTGCGTTACTGCGCAGCGGTGCGCCCATCGGCGAGATGAACTGTGTGCGCAAGCATATCTCTGCGGTGAAAGGCGGGCGTCTTGCTCGAATTGCCGCGCCGGCGCGGGTGATTAGCCTGATGATCTCGGATGTGCCGGGCGACGACCCGTCCGTGATCGCGTCCGGTCCGACCGTGCCCGATGCGACGACGTGTCAGGACGCACTCGAAATCCTGACGCGCTACGCGATCGAGGTGCCGGCCTCGGTTCTTGCGCTGCTGAATACTGACGCTGGCGAGACGCCGAAGCCCAATGACCCGTTATTCGCCAGGGTCGAGAATGTGATCGTCGCGCGGCCGTCCGAGATGCTGGACGAGGTGGAGAATGCCGCGCGTGAGGCTGGATTCGATGTCGTCTCGCTGGGGGCGGACCTGGAAGGAGATGCGCGGATGCTCGGTGCCGAGCATGCGGCACTGGCGATCCAGCTTCAGCAGGAACACACGGAATCGCTGGTTATTTTATCGGGCGGTGAGACGACAGTGACCGTAACCGGTGACGGACGCGGGGGGCGCAACGCGGAATATGCGCTTGGCCTGGCACAGGCGCTCAAGGGTGCCCCCGGTATTCATGCCATTGCCTGTGATACGGACGGTATCGACGGCGTTGAAGACAATGCCGGGGTGCTGGTGACACCCGACACACTCGACCGCGCCCGCGCAGCGGGTTTCGATGCGGCCGATACACTTGCCGGTAACGACGCTTACAGTCTTTTCGCGGCGATCGACGATCTTGTGATCACGGGGCCGACCCGCACCAACGTGAACGATTTCCGGGCGATTCTGATCGTCTGAATCGAAAAGGCCGGCGCCCTGATCTTGGGCGCCGGCCTTTCTGAAACTGTCAGGCGTTTTTGTTGCGGCCTATGCGGCCTGCTTGCGCGCCTTGCGCTTCGCCCACCAGGTCTCGATATCCAGCTTGAAGTGCATGTAATAGACCTTGGGGAAAATGATCAGGATGTCGTAGAGCGCCACCCATCCGCCCTTCAGGGTCACGGGGATGGTGATCCACGGTGCGGCACCGATAATCGCGACATGCTCGTCGGTGACGATCGTGTCGCGGTTGTCCAGCGCGCGTTCCACCAGATGTGCGAACGACCAGTCGGCGCGGTAGATGACCTTGCCGTCGGGGTTGATCACATACACCGTATTCGGCAGAAGACCCCACTCGTGGTGCCATTTACCCTCGACGTTATCGACGATGATCTTGCGACCCTCTTTGTAATCGTCGCGGTTGCGCTTGGCATATTCGATCTTCTCGTCGATCGTCTCCGCCTGCTTGGCCTTTTCGCCGGGATGGGCTTCACGGACATAAACCACCAGCCATTCAACGTCGGGATATTTTTTCTTCAGCTTGGCGTAGGGCTTCACGTTCTTGACGTACATCGGGCAGGTGAGGCTGCCAGACTCGATCACCAGCCACTTTCCCTTGTAGTCCGCGAGTGCGACCTCGTTGCCGTCGAGATCCGTCAGGGTGTAGTCAAAATTGACCTCTTCGCCGGCCTTCGGTCCCGGGAAATATCCGAGTTCGTAATTGCTCATCTTGAAGCGAGGGTAGTTGTACGTATCGTCTCGTGCGGGTGCGCCCATCTGTTCGCTCTCCTTGTGGACTTCCGTGGGAGGTCCGAATTATTGAGTTGCGCAAATATTACATCATAAGGAACCGGTTCGTTAACAACAGATGCGTGAAAACGGCCCTGCACATGCCGTTTCGCACATCAATTACGGGTCTTAGACGACGGTCCAGCCCCCATCGATGGTCAGGCTGGCGCCGGTGATTAGTTCCGAAGCGGGCGAGGCGAGGAATATCACGGCCCCTGTGACGTCGGAAATCTTGCCGAGGCGACCCATGAGAATGCGGTCCATCACGAATTCCCTGAATTCCGGGTTCTCGAACATCGGTTTGGTCATCGGCGTCTCGATGAACGTCGGACCGATGCAATTGCTGCGGATATTCTGCGGCGCGAGCTCGGCGGCAATGGCTTTGCTCATGCCCTCGACGGCGTGCTTCGTCGCACAATAGTTGGTGCGGTTGGGTGACCCGACATGGCCCATCTGCGACGACATGTGAATGATCGACCCGCCGCGGTCATTTGCCAGCATGCGACGCGCGGCAGCCTGGGCGACCAGGAACATCGACTTCACGTTGATGTTGAGCAGAAAATCGAGATGCTCCTCGCTCACATCGACGAAGGGTTCTGGAATATTGGCGCCCGCATTGTTCATCAGAATATCGATCCGCTCGAGACCCTCGATCTTTTCGGTTACCTGCGCGGCATCGGTGACATCGCAGATAACGGTGCGCGCGGTACCGCCGGACTCGGTAATACGCTGTGAGACTTCGTCCAGGTCGCTCTGGGTGCGGCTGACCAGCACGAGGTCGGCTCCGGCATCGGCGAGCGCCAACGCGATGCCACGCCCCAACCCACGGCCCGCGCCCGTGACCACCGCGACCAATCCGTCGAGCCGCAGCGACGGCGATTTACTGTCTTCGATTTCCGCAACACTCATCTCGTTCTGTCCTTGTCACAATGTCGTCAAATCCGGCGGATTGTGCGCTTGCAATCCAATTCTGCTGCGACCATAACCGAGCCCGAAGCCGGAGGTAAGACCGGCCAAGGCATATTGAATTCGAGAATTGATAAAGGCGAGGCACCGACATGGCCAAGAAAGCAACTGCACGTAAACCCGCCGCGAAAAAGAGCGCGGCCCGCAAGGGCAAGAAGAAGCTGCTCACCAAAGCGGACGTGATGCGCAAGTGCAAACAGCTCAGCAACTGGGGCAAGTGGGGCCCGAATGACGAGCTCGGCGTTCTCAACTACATCACCCCCGAAGACATCGCCAACGCGGCCAAGCTGATCCAGAAGGGTAAGGTGTTCCGCCTCGGCCTGAACCTCGACGAAAATGGACCGCAGAACGGTTTGTTCGGCGGCCGCTGGAACCCGATGCATCAGATGCTCGCCACCGGCACGGACGCGGTGCAGGGCATTCAGGAGCCGCTCGCCGGCATGCGCTACGCGGATGACGCCATCAACTTGCCGACCCAGGCCGCGACCCAGTGGGACGCGCTATCCCATGTCTTTACCGACGACAAGATGTGGAACGGTTATGACGCGACGCTGGTCGACGTGCGTGGTGCCCACAAGAACGGTATCGAGAAATTCGCCGACAAGATGGTCGGTCGCGGCGTGTTGCTCGATGTCGCCCGGTACAAGGGCAAGGAACGGCTTGCGGACGGTTATGAGATCACCATCAAGGATCTTGAAGCCACGGCCAAGAAACAGGGCGTCGAAGTGCGCCGCGGCGACTTCGTGATCTTCAACACCGGCCAGATGGCCGATTGCCTGGATAAGGGCGAGTGGGGCGGCTACGGCGGCGGTGACGCACCGGGCCTCGGTTTCGAGACCGTCGACTGGATTCACGAGAAGCAGATCGCTGGTATCTGTTCCGACACCTGGGGCATCGAAGTGCGCCCGAACAAGAGTGTCCCGGGCCTCAACCAGCCCTGGCATTGGGTGACGATCCCGCATATCGGCATCGTTCATGGCGAAATCTGGTACCTGCGTGAGCTGGTTGCGGATTGCGCCGAAGACGGCGTTTATGAGTTCTTCCTCTGCGCCCCCCCGCTGGTCATCACCCGCGGCACCGGTTCGCCGATCAATCCGCAGGCCATCAAGTAAATTTGACGGCAACTATGCAATTTTAGGGGTCACGTTCCATTGGAGCGTGGCCCCTTTGTCTTGCTATAGTTCCCTTATAATAAAATCCGCCCGCACGAGGCGGGCGCAACCGAGATTTACGGGGGAGACCAGAGATGCACCGTTACGACGATCCGAAATTCCAGATGGACATGGAAACCATCAAGGAGAAGTCCGAGCGCAACAAGAACTGGGGCAAATGGGGCCCCGACGATGAGTGGGGCACGATCAACTATGTGGGCGATGAGGAGCGCAAGGCGGCAGCGCAGATGGTCAAGCGCGGCGAGGTTTTCGCACTCGGCCTGAACTTTGACGGTGACGGCCCGCAGAACGGCTTGTTCGGCGGTCGCTGGAACCCGATCCACACCATGCTCGCCACCGGCACCGATGCCGTCCAGGGTAAGCAAACGGTGCCGGGAAAGAAGTATCCGAGCCAGTACGCCGATGACGCGGTGTCCTTGCCGCTGCAGTGCGGGACCCAGTGGGACGCACTCGGTCACGTCTTCAACAGCGACAAGATGTGGAACGGCTATGACGCCACGCTGGTTGGCGCCAACGGTGCGGAGAAAAACGCGATCCATAAGATGCGCAACAAGATGGTCGGGCGCGGCATTCTGCTCGATATCGCGCGCTGGGCGGGGGTCGATTCCCTCGACGATGGCACGGCGATCGATGCCGACGATCTCGATGCCTGCGCCAAGGCGCAGGGTGTGGAGATCAAGCGCGGTGACTTCGTGATCTACCGCACGGGCCACATGGAGCGTTGCCTGGCGGCGGGCGAGTGGGGCGGATATGCCGGCGGCGAGGCGCCGGGTGTTTCCTTCCACACCTGCGACTGGATGCACGATATGGAGATCGCCGCGATCTGCGCCGACACCTGGGGCTGCGAAGTCATCCCGAATGAAACGGATGATGTCTTCCAGCCCTGGCACTGGATCGTCATTCCACAGATCGGCATCACCATGGGCGAGATCTTCTATCTCAAAGACCTGGCGAACGATTGTGACGCCGACAAGGTGTACGAGTTCATGTTCGTGGCCCCGCCGCTACCGATCACGCGCGGTGTCGGCTCGCCGATCAATCCGCAGGCCATCAAGTAGCGACTGCGAAGTACAATCTGGGGCGGGCGGTGCCGGACTTGCCGGGGCCGCCCGCTCTGTTTTAAGACACCGCAAAACACACCCATACGAGGAAGAGTGACATGGCCATCGAGTTCCTGAAGCAGGGGATGGATTCCGAAGCAACGGATGAAGCCGACGCCAAGGTGCGGGAGATCGTCGAGGGAATCCTCGGCGACGTGAAATCGCGCGGCGATGCGGCCGTGCGGGACCTGTCGGAGAAGTTCGACAAATGGACGCCGGACAGTTTCCGCCTGTCCGACGAACAGGTGCAGGAACTGGTCAACTCGCTGCCCGAGCAGACGATCGAGGATATCAAGTTTGCCCAGACCCAGGTCCGCAACTTCGCGCAGATCCAGCGCGACGCGCTCAAAGACGTGGAAGTTGAAACGCTTCCCGGCGTGACGCTCGGTCACAAGAACATCCCGGTGAACAGCGTGGGATGTTACGTGCCCGGCGGGCGCTACCCGATGGTGGCATCGGCCCATATGTCGATCGTGACGGCCAAGGTGGCCGGGGTGCCGCGGGTGATCGCGTGCACGCCGCCCAACGAGGGTGGTCCGCATGCGGCGACCATCGCGGCGATGCATTTCGCCGGTGCCGACGAGATCTACTGCCTCGGCGGCGTTCAGGCCGTGGCGGCCATGGGTATCGGCACCGAGACGATTTCCCCCTGCGACATGCTTGTGGGACCCGGCAACGCCTATGTGGCGGAGGCCAAGCGTCAGCTCTACGGCAAGGTCGGCATCGATCTTTTCGCAGGCCCGACGGAAGTGCTCGTGATCGCCGACGATACGGCGGACGTGGAGATGGTGGTGGTCGATCTGCTTGGCCAGGCCGAGCATGGCCCGAATTCACCGGCGGCGGTCATCACGACATCTCGCGAACTGGCCGAGGCGATTCCGGCGGAGATCGAGCGGCAGCTCGAAATTCTCCCGACGGCAGATGTGGCGTCCGTCGCGTGGCGCGATTACGGCCAGATTATCCTGTGTGGTGATCGCCAGGAAATGCGCAGCGAGGCCGATCGCCTTGCCTATGAGCATGTGGAGATCCTGACGGAAGATCCGCGCTGGTTCCTCGACAACATGACGAATTTCGGCGCGCTGTTCATCGGGCCGGAAACCAACGTGTCATACGGTGACAAGGTGATCGGCACCAACCACACCCTGCCGACCAAGGGTGCTGCCCGCTATACCGGTGGTCTCTGGGTCGGCAAATTTATGAAGACCTGCACCTATCAGCAGATCACCGAGGAAGCGAGTGCGCTGGTTGGCGACTATTGCTCGCGGCTTTGCGAGGTCGAACGCTTCTGGGGGCACAAGGAGCAGGCCGATCTGCGCCTGCGCCGCTATGCCGGCCGCAACATCGGCATCGGGGCGACCGACGCCGCTGAATAGTCGACGGAAAGTCCGATAGAGAAGGGCGGCTTTCAGGTCGCCCTTTTTTATTAGCCTTTCGTCGCGTGTCAGACGTTGCAGGTTTCGCAGGCGGGCAAAGAAAAAGGGCGGCCCGAGGGCCGCCCTTTCCCAAATCGATTTAATCGACTTTACTTGATGTTGTACTGGTGAACCGGCTTGGCGCCGTTCGCGATGGACAGTTCCATCAGGCGTTTGAAGGTCGCCTTGCCAGGGAAGCCCTTGTCTTCGTATTCCTGGGCCTTCTGGTTCACCCACGGCTCGATCACACGAGCCATCTTGCCACGCTCTTCGTCGCCGAGGTCACGAACGGTGACGCCCTGCTTCTTGAGGTTGGCGAGAGCGGAGGAGAACTTGCGAACACCTTCGTCTTCAACGGCCACGTTGTAGACATCGGTCTCTTCCATGATGATCTTCTTCACGGAATCAGGCAGCTTCGCCCAGGTGTCGTTGTTGACGGTCACCGGGTAAGCCACAACCGAGCCCCAGCCCATGGTCGTGTAGTACTTCGCGACTTCGCCGAACTTGAAGCCGAAATACGGAGCCGGGAAAATCACGACACCCGAGAACACACCGGACTGCAGCGCGTTGTAGACTTCGTTCAGGTTGGTCTGGACCTTGGCGGCACCAGCATAGTCAAGCCAGGGAAGGTTCGGACCGGCAGCACCGATCTTCACGCCCTTGAGCTCTTCCATCTTCGTCCACGGGAACTTGGTACCCAGGCCGTAATCGTCGAACGCACCGTTCGCGATGTAGGTCTGGTTATAGTTGTCGGAGAAGACTTTGTAGAAGTAGTCGAACTCCTTGTGGATCTGACGCGAGGTCGGACCCATGATCTTCGGATCACCCGAGATGAACGGGTTGAAGTAGTTCATGTTGTGGACGAACAACTTCGTCGGCTCGAAGCACGAGCACATCGCGCCGATATCGACGAGACCCTTCTGGGTGGATTCCAGAACTTCGAAGAGGTTGGCGATCGTGCCGCCATAGCCTTCGATGAAGCGGACCTTATGATCGGTCTCGACCGCGACGCGCTTGGTCACGTTCGGAACGAAGGTCTTGTTGAGCTGATTAACGCTGGCGAGCGGCGCGGACGGATGTCCGGCAGCGATGCGCAGCGTGAAGCTGTCGGCTACAGCAGATGTGGTGGTCGCAGCTGCCGCAACGGCCAAAACACCAGCAGCAGCAACAGTCGTAAGATGCTTACGTGCTTTCACTGATCGTCTCCCTTCGAACATTTATTAGTTGTGCACAACGTCTGCGAATTCCAGCGGTAACAGAATGTGCTGGTGCTCGCATAAGTCGGAGCGCACCAAAGCAGGAATCGGTAACAAAAGCTAGCGGTTATCGCGCTTTCATTGCGCCGCCGAACGGCACCCGTACCGCCCTCCCGACGCCATCATAAGACGCCTTTTAGTTGTAGGCATGGTTCTCTCCATTGTGCCGCGTCCGGCCTGGGTGCCGCTAATTGCGAAGATCTTAAACTAGGAAATTCCGTATGAAATTATCTTGGGTTTGTCAAGTATTCAATCGCCCAAAAAAAGGCGCTTATGCGCGAACGTTGAGTTTACATAGGGTTCCAGTCTGCTAACTTCGCGCAGTGCTCGTTTGGGAGGGCCTGCGAGTCGGACAAAAATACCGCTTGAGTTCACGGGCGGACAGGGAGCCAGTACATGGTCGATAACGTCGTAAACACCGTGACGCGTGTTTGCAGTACCGTCGCAGCATTCTGGGCGATGGCCCTCGCGTTCCTTATCCTCTGGGATATTACGGGGCGTACATTTTTCAACGCACCGTTCGATGGAACCATCGAGATCGTTGCCAACTCCATGGTTTCGATCCTGTTCCTGCAATTGCCCTACACGATTTACCGTGGCGCGCATCTGCGCACGACCGTCGTCTATCAGAACCTGAACGACCTGGGGCGCCGGTTGATCGATATCTTCGTCGCCATTCTGGGGGTTTGGTTCTTCTGGTCGATTGCGCTCGGCGGCTGGGAAGACATGATCATCGGCTGGGATGTCGACGAGCGCGAAGGCGAAGGCTCGATCCGGGTGCCGATCTATCCGGTTCGCTCGCTGATCATCGTTTTCGCGATTGTCTCGCTGCTCGTTTATCTGGTTCTTCTTTGGCACTTCGTGTTTGGCACTGAGCCCATCACGGATGAAGAAGAAGGCAAGGCCGAGTCCGTCGAAGGCTCTCAAATCTAAAGTATAAAACCATCACCCGTCCGGCGCAGATTGCGGCCGGAAAGTAAAAGCGGGACAAGGGGACGTTAAAAAATGGATCCGACTACAGCCGTCATATTGATGCTGATTGTCCTGATTATCGCAGTGATAATCGGCATTCATATCGGAATTTCACTGGGTGTTACCGCGCTTGTCGGGACCTGGCTCATGTTTGGCGCATACGAGTTGGCAGCCGGGCAAGTGGGCAGCACCTCATTCTTCGCGCTTCGAAATTTCGTGTTCGCGGTCATCCCGTTATTCGTCTTAATGGGCGAATTCGTCAGTAGATCAGGCTCGGCGGGCGATCTGTATCGGGTGATGAACTTCGGGCTGAAACGTATTCCTGGCCGTCTCGCCGTTGCGACCGTTGCGGGTAATGCGGTGTTTGCCGCTGTGACCGGCACCAGCCTTGCGTCGGCGGCCGCGTTCTCGCGTCTGGCCTATCCGGAAATGATCAACGCCGGCTACAACCGCAAATATGCGCTGGGTTCGGTGGCGGGCAGCGCGTGCCTTGGCATGCTGATCCCGCCGAGCGTGTTGCTGATCATCTGGGGCATCGTGACCGAAATTTCGATCGGCTTCCTGTTCCTCGCGGGCATTCTGCCGGGCATTCTGCTGGCGCTGTTCATGGCGTTTTACTGCTCGGGTGTTGCTGTTTTCAAACCGGCGACGGCACCGGCTGTCGATCTCTCGGATGAGAAACTCACCACCCAAGAGATGATCAGTGGTGGCGGCGTCATCTTCCTGATCTTTGCGGTTCTCGGCAGCATCTGGGCCGGTTTCGCCACACCGTCTGAGGCGGCGGCGCTGGGTGCGTTGTTCGGCCTTGTTCTGGCGCTGATCAAGGGTGTCCGGTGGGCCGTTATTCGCGAGGCGATTATCGACTCCGGTAAGGTCATTGCTCCGATCCTGTTCCTCCTGCTGACGGCGCAAATGTATGCCCGTCTGCTGACCACGGGCGGCATCGTCAACCTGATCACCGATACGGTCGGTGGTGCGGGCATCGACCCCAACGTCGCGATCCTGATCATGATTGTGATCTGGTTGATCCTCGGCACCCTCCTGGATTCGGGTTCGATCATCCTGCTCACCGTTCCCATCTTCTGGCCGATCGCGCAGAACTTCGGATACAACGAATATGCGTTCGCGATCATGGGCATCCTCGCCATTGAGGCAGGGCTGCTGACACCGCCAGTCGGGCTACTCGTCTACGCAGTCAAGGGTTCGGTGGCCGATAAATCGGTGCAACTGGGTGAAATTTTCGCCGGGTCGATACCTTATTGGCTCTTGATCCTTGGGGTCATGGTGTTGGTCTGGGTGTTCCCGGAACTGGCAACAGAGCCGATCAGTTGGAGCACGGATATCAACTTCAACCACCAGGTCGGGATAACCTTCAGAGGGAATTAGCCCGACCGGCGATAACGAATTACGGCGGCGTTCCGATTGGAACGCCGCCGTTTTCTTTTTCGGATGTATTGGCCGGGAGCTATCCCAACGTTGAGACCACCCAGAGCTAGGCGTTGCGTTCGTTCGCAACCCGCTCAATCGCGTCAACGATGGCCTGATAGCCCGTGCAACGGCAGTAGTTTCCGGAGATGAATTCACGGATATCTTCACGCGAGGGCTTGGGGTTCTTCTCCAGAAGCTCTTCCGCAGTCAGAAGCATGCCCGGTGTACAGAAGCCACACTGAACGGCGTTGCGTTCGTGAAAGGCCTGCTGCAAATCCGAGATTGATCCATCGTCGGAAAGTCCTTCGATGGTTTCGACCTCAGCACCGTCGGCCTGTGCGGCCAGCATCAGGCAACCGCGGACAATTTGACCATCGACCCGGATGGTGCATGCGCCACAGACGCCATGCTCGCAACCAACATGGCTGCCTGTGAGCTCCATCTCATAGCGTACGAAATCAACCAGGTTTGTGCGTGCAGGGACCCGTCGGGTCACCGACTGGCCGTTTACTTTCAACGTGATATCGACGTTCTGATCCATGTCGTCGTTCCCCTATGCCGCGAACGCGGTGAGTGCGCGTTTCGTGAGCACGCGTGCCAGGTGCATTTTCATTTCGGGCGGGCCATTGAGGTCTGCCATCGGGTCGAGATCTGCATCGAGGGCTGCCTGGGCCGCCGCGACGGTCTCATCATTGTGTGGATTGCCGTTCAACGCATCGCAGGCCGCGCTCGCGAGTATGGGGCGGTCACCGGCTCCGAGAAACACGACACGCATATCGGAGAATGTACCGCCGTCGAGACGACCCTGTACGCCGATCCCGACGATCGCGTAGTCACCATTTCGGCGCGCGAGTTCCAGGAACGCGGTGCGCTCACCATCCGCAATGGCAGGGACTTCGACCGCGACGAGGAGTTCCTCGGGCTGCATGGCGGTTTCGAACAGGCCGAGGAAGAAGTCGTTGGCCTCGACACTGCGGGTGCCACCGCGGCCCTGGAGGATCATTTTGGCGTTTATCGCCCGGCTGACGGCAGGCATTTCCGCGGCCGGGTCGGCAAAGGAAATCGATCCGCCGAACGTGCCCCGGTTGCGAATGGCCTGGTGGGCCACATGGGGCATCGCCTGGGCGATGAGCGGTGCCATCCTGGCGACGTCGGCGGATTCGAGGACCTGCGAGTGGCGGGCCAGGGCGCCGATGCGCAACGTCGATCCGTCGCTGGTGATGTCCGACAAACCATCGATGTGATTGATGTCGATGAGAATTTCGGGTGCCGAGAGCCGCATGTTGAGCGTGGCCATGAGGCTCTGGCCGCCGGCCAGGATACGCGCATCGTCGCCGTGTTCGTCGAGCAGGTCAAAAACCTGGTCGAGAGTCTCGGCGCGGACATAGGCAAATGGTGCAGGTTTCAACCAGCTTCTCCCTTAGTCGAACTTATTTGTCCGAGCTTCGTTGTCGTCTCGGCACAGCTGTTTTCTAAACAACAACATTGTGCACGTCTATGCGAACGGTGCACGCATCCTTATTAATCACCCCAGCAAAATTTTGTTTCACTCAGGAGTACCAAATGGCTGAAGGTAAAATTACGGTCAAACCGTCCATCTACACAATGCACGGCGTGTCCACTTCGCACTCGCGAACGGACATCACGGTGCGCGATGTTTCGGTGACGACCGATGAACCGCTGGAGCGAAACGGCACCAATGTCGCCGCATCGCCCACCGAAACCATGATTTCAGCCCTTATCGGTTGCACGAACAATGTGACGATCCGCATCGCGGAACGTAAGAAACTGAATTTCGAGCTGATCAGCATCGACGCGGATGTGATTTTCGACCGCCGTGGCGTGGTGCTGGCCGAGGAAATTGATGTACCGTTCCCGGAAATCACGCTGACCATCACCGCCAAGACAGACGCGAGCGCCGAACAGCTCAAGGAAATGCAGGAAATGCTGCCGATCTTCTGCCCTGTATCGCGCGTCTTTCAGGCGGCGGGGACAAATGTGACAGAGAAGTGGAACATCGTTGACTAGCCGGTAGCGTCAACATTTTGGGGAGCAGGCATGTCACTTACGATCTGGGGCCGCCACACATCGTCCAATGTACAGAAGCTGCTATGGGCTTGCGCCGAAATGGGCGTGGACTATTCGCGGTCGGACATGGCTGGAAAATTCGGGTTCACCGAGGACTATCTCTCGATGAACCCGAACCGGGTTGTCCCCACGATCGATGATGACGGGTTCATCCTCTGGGAATCGAATGCCTGCCTGCGTTACCTCGCAGAGAAGCACGGACGGGGCTCGTTATGGCCCGAGGATATTCAGGTTCGTGCGGATGCGGATCGGTGGATGGAGTGGCAAACGGCTACTTTCTGGCCTGCCTTGCGGCCGGTCTTTCATCAATTGATCCGCACCCCGGCCGCGGAACAGGACCAGGAACTGATCGACAACGGAATCAAGGCGGCCGGCGAGATCAGCGCCGTTCTGGATGACGCGCTCGCTGATCGCGCCTTTGTCGCCGGTGATGAATTCACCATGGGCGATATTCCTATCGGTGGCGTGATCTACCGCTGGTACGAGATGGATATCGCGCGGCCCGAGCGACCGCATCTGCGCGCCTGGTATGACCGGCTGCAGGAGCGGCCTGGCTATGCCGAGCACATCATGATCCCGCTACAGTAGGGTTTCGTCTGCCTACGGCCAGAGCTGTTCCGAAGCCATGCGTGCACCCTCGGTCATCGATGCGAATTTCATCCAGACGATGTTGCGGTCGACCTGAACCCGCCCGGCGAAGGTGCCGAAGCCGCAGTCGCCGCCGACCATGACGTTTTCCCTGCCGACGACGCTGGCGTAGTTCTGGATGCGGTCAGAGACCAGTTCCGGATGCTCGACGAAGTTCGACGTCGTGTCGATGACCCCGGGAATGATCATCTTGCCGTCCGGCAGCTTAACGTCGCGCCAGATCTTCCATTCATGCTCGTGACGGGGGTTGGCGCCCGGGAATGAAAAGGCCATCGGTTTGGCGCCCAGCACGATATCCACGATATCAATCAGCGGGACGTCTTCGTGATGCGGTCCCATCGTGCTGGCCCAGCACAGATGCATCCGGACCTTGTCGGCGGGAATGTTCGCCACCGCGTGGTTGAGGGCATCCACATGCATCGAGATTTCCTTGCGGAAATCCTCGAGGCTCAGATGTTTGAAGATCGTATGGCGGCTGAGTGCCAGATCGGGGCAATCGAGCTGCAGGATCAGGCCGGCGTCGACGATGGCTTCATATTCGCGCCGCATGACGTCGGCCAGGGCGAAGATGTACTCCTCCTCGGAGCCGTAATAGAGGTTCGGCAGAAAGCGTGAGATTTGCCCCGGGGAGGGCGACGTCATAAAGGCCTCTTCCGCACCGGCGGTTCCAACCACGCTCGCGGCGCGATCGATGTCGGCCTGTGCGGCGTCCCAATCCTGCCACGCGACCGGACCGGAACAAGCGGGGCGATGTGTGAGCGGCGTCAGGAAGGGAGCGAGCATCTGTGCGAGCTCGGGAAACTCCTCCTTGTCGGCACCGGACGGCTTGGGTTGGTTGGGACCGTCATAGCCGGTCAGGCGATCTTTGACGTGGATCGTATAATCCGCACGGCCTTGTTCGCCGTCGTTGATGACATCGAGCCCGACACCGACCTGTTTGGCCACCACGCCTTCAACCGCACGGCCGACAGCCGCATCCATCTCGGCACCGCCGCCGCCGGGATTGCTCTCCTCGGCCAGCAGAAAATCAACCACATCCTGCGGTCGTGGCAGACTGCCGGTGTGTGTCGTCAGGATTCGCTCTGTGCTGTGCTTCATGGTTCCCCCCGATAAGGCACGATCCCGTTGATCGGGATTTCCACGGAAATTAGCACATGAAGGGAGCGCGTGCGTTCGCAGCTGGCAAAAAGAAAAGGGGCGCAGTGAACACGGCTGCGCCCTGTTAAGTTGAACGGGGAGGTGTCCTATTTCTTGTCCCAATTCCGAAGGATCGGCTGGTTCGCCGACCCTGAAGCCGGGCTCGCATATTCGTATAGTCCGAACTACATGTGTGCCGGCGCGGGTGTCGGGGATCGATGCGACGCACTGGTCGACGCTTTATACGCTTAGGCGACAACGTCAGAGATGCGCGCGCGTTTCGGGTGTCTATACCGCGATCGTGCCAAGCGGCAGGGAGAGCCCGGAACCGATGATGATCTCCAGGGTTTTGCGAAGATGGGCGTGGTGCACCTCGACCGCGGCTTCCACGTCACCTGACAGTGTCGCGTCCATCAGCGTTTCATGTTCGTCACTTTCAGTGCGATTTGGATAGCTGATCGATGCGGCGAGTTGGCGATAGCGCTTGGACTGGTCGGCCAAGAGTTTGCAATGGGCGAGCAAACGCGCGGAACCGCAGTTCGCCAAAAATGCCGTGTGAAATTCGCGGTGCAGCACTTCCCATTCCGGATTGAACTCGAATTTCTCGGTCTGGGCCGACCGCGGTGTCCGAGACAGGCGATGATAGGCCAGGACGATCGACTCTTCCCATTTCGCGTTCATGTTGGCCATGGACTCGCGCAACGCAATTTCCTCCGCCCAGCAACGCATCCGGATGAGGTCGTGAAGATCTTCTTCGCCAATGCCCGCAACATGAAACCCCTTCTGATCCTCAAAGCAGACAAGTTTCTCGGCCAGAAGGCGATTCAGGGCTTCGCGCACCGGGCTGATGCCGACATCGTAGCGACCACGTAACTGATCCGTACCAAGGCGATGGCCCGGGGCGAGGGCACCGGTCAGGATGTCGTCGCGCACGCGGTCATAGACCGATGTGGCGATCGTTGGCCCGCCGGCGCGGCTATTGCGCTTGGGATTTTTCTTGAGTGCCATTTGTTCCCCTGTCAGGACTTATGGACATCGTCCCGTCCTGTTCGACGATGACCCTATATTCGAAAATATTTCTGTGGAAGAAAAATATTCGAATATTATTGACTCAACGCACCGAAAATCGGTTCTATCCGTCCAAACAAAGTGCGTACCAAAGAACAAAGATTAGAAAAGCTGAAAAGGGCGAGGCCCTGGGAGAACATGATGATTAAATCGAAGTCCATTTTGAAAAAGGTCGGTGCCGTCAGCGCCGGTGTCATCGTTGCGTCGATGGCGCATGCGGGCGCGGCGAACGCCGCGGAAAAGATCAAGGTCGCCGCGATCGATGGCTATTCGCCCAAGTCTTTGTGGGTGAAGGAATTCATCGACTATTACATCCCTGAGATCGACAAGCGCCTGGCCAAGACCGGCAACTACGAGATCGAGTGGAACCAGGCCTGGGGCCAGATCGTGAAAGTTCGCGGCGTGCTCGGCGGGCTGGACAAGGGCCTCGGCGATATCGGCGTCGTGACCACGGTGTTCCATGCCGACAAGGTGCCGTTGCAGCTGGTCGCCTATGCCACGCCGTTCGTGTCGAACGATCCGGGCCTCGTCGCCAAGACGGTTGACGGTCTCGCAAACAAGCATCCGCAGTTCAAGGCGGCTTTCACCAAGTTCAACCAGATCTATCTGACCAACCTCGCCGTTCTGGACACCTATCAGATCTTCTCGAAGGATCCGGTGACCAAGCTTTCCGACATGAAGGGCCTTAAGCTCGGCAGTGCTGGTCTGAACTTGCGTTGGCTTGACGGCTTCGGCGCCGCGGGCGTTGCAGGCAGCCTCGTGACCTATCACAACAAGGTCGGCACCGGTGTGCTCGACGGGTTCATGCTGTGGCCGGAAGCGGTTGTCGGTCGCAAGATCTATGAAGTTGCGCCTTACATGCTGAAGGCCGATCTCGGAACGGCGAACTCCAAGGTGATCAGCGTCAATGCAGATTCCTGGAAGAGCTATCCCGAAGAGGTGCGTACGGCCATGCAGGAAGCCGCTTACGGCTATCGCGACAAGATGGGTGCTGATGCGCTTGCCGTTGCAGCTGCAAGCTACAAGGCGTTCACCGAGAACGGTGGCAAGATTACGGTCCTGAGCCAGGATCAGCGTCAGAAGTGGGCGGACGACATGCCCAACGTCGCTTCTGACTGGGTCGCCGCACGTGAGAAGGAAGGCAACCCGGGGCGGGTCGTGATGAAGTCCTACATGGACACCATGCGAGCCGCCAATCAGCCGATCCTGCGTCAGTGGGACAAGGAACTCGGCTCCTAAGCCGCAGATCTAGAAAAGGATTCGAGTATGTCGGATCTAGCCGAAGGGGCGCCATCAGTCGGTGGCGCCCCCCAGGACTTGCTCGATCGCGTCCTGACCGTGATGAACACGATCGGGTCGCTTTGGATTTTCGTGCTTATGGTGATGATCGACACCGACGCCTTCAGCCGAACGCTGTTCACCCATCCAATTCATGGCGTGAACGAGCTGGTTGAGATGTCGATTGTCGGTATTGTCTTCATGCAACTGGGTGACGCGACGCGACGCGGCCGGTTGACCCGCTCAGACGGATTCTACGGCCTGATGCAGCGCAAGGTGCCGAAATTCGGCCACGTGCTGGGCGCGACCTTTGATTTGTTGGGCGTTCTGTTCCTTGCGATCGTGCTTTGGGGCGCGGTGCCGGAACTAATTCAGGCCTACGAACGCAATTATTTCGTCGGCGAAGAAGGCCTGTTCACGGTTGTTGAGTGGCCCATCAAGGCCGTCATCGTTCTCGGTTGCACCGTGACGATGCTCCAGTTTCTGAAATTCGCCGTGCGGCATATCGTGCCGCTGGTACGCGGTGCGCGCTAGCAGCGCAGCACCGGAAGGGAATCCCGATTATGGGTGGTATTGAAGTCGGCATAATTTCGGTCGTCCTGATTGTGGCGCTGATCTATCTCGGGCTCTACATCCCGGTCGCGTTGGGCCTGGTGTCGTTCCTCGGTGTCTGGGTGATCCGCGACAATCCGAACATCGCCGTGGCGCTGTTGTCGGAATCAATCGCCGACACGGTGTCCGAACTGGTCTTCGCTTCCGTCCCGCTCTTTGCGTTAATGGGATTAATCGTCAGTAAGGCGGGGCTCGGGAAGGACGTCTACGAAGTCGCCAATTTCGCCTTCTACCGGATTCGCGGCGGCCTCGGGATCGCGACAGTCGCGGCGAATGCCATCTTCGCGTCCATCACCGGGTCCACGATTGCCTCCGCATCCGTGTTTACACGCGTTGCCGTGCCGGAAATGCGGCGTTTCGGCTATCGCACCCGCTTTACCGTCGGCGTGGTTGCTGGCTCCTCGGTCCTCGGCATGCTGATTCCGCCCTCGGCCATGTTGATTATCTATTCGATCGTGACCGAGCAATCGATCGGCCGCATGTTCATCGCGGGGATCATCCCCGGCGTTCTGCTGGCGTTTGCCTACGGTATTCTCATTCTTATCCTCGCCTATTTGGTGCCGCGCTTTGTCGGCGGCCAGGAATCGGCGAGCATCGCCGCGGAAGACTGGGCCAATCAGTCCTGGATGGATCTGTTCAGGAAGATTATCCCGGTGGTCGTCCTCGTACTTGTCGTGCTGGGTGGTATCTATGGCGGTGTGTTCACGCCAACCGAAGCCGGTGCTGCGGGATCGCTGGCAGCGCTGGTGATCGCCGTACTGAAACGCAACTTCTCCTGGAAGGATCTCTGGGAAGTACTGGTCGAGACCGGTTACATCACCGCGACGATCCTGTTCCTGATCATTTCGGCATCCATGTACAGCCGAATGCTCGGCGTGGCCGCACTGCCGACGGTCTTCGGTGAGTGGCTGGCTGGATTTGACCTGACCCTGAACGAGTTGATGATCATCTACGTGTTGTTGATGGTGCTGCTCGGGACGATCATCGAGACCGCGTCGATCATTCTGATCGTCGTGCCGCTGTTCCTGGTGGTGCTCGACGCCTTTAATGTCGATCTCATCTGGTTCGGCATCATCACGGTTGTCGGTGCCGAGATCGGCTTGCTGACCCCGCCGCTCGGGATTTCGTGTTTCGTCATCAAGAGCGCGATCAACGACCCGACAGTTTCGCTGACGGATATCTTCGCCGGGGCATTCCCGTTTGCGGTGACGATGTTCTTTGTCCTGCTGATCCTCATCGCTTACCCGCAGCTCAGCCTGGTCTTGCTTGAACTGGGTTACCTGTAACGCGGCGCTGAGGCGACTTCCCCTGCTGGTTTTCGACTGATGGATTGCCCATAATCACGGCAATCCAACCGGGGGAAGTGATGAAGATTTTCAAGGACCGTTTACCGTATTCCGCCATTGTCGACCGACCGGCCTGGAAGCTGCCCGATGGCAAGCGCATGGCTGTCTGGATCATCGCCAATGTCGAGGATTGGGATATCGCGCGGCCCATGCCGCGCGTGGTCCTGCCGCCGCCCATGGGCGTGCCGTTGTTGCCCGATCTACCCAACTGGGCGTGGCATGAATACGGCATGCGGGTCGGTTTCTGGCGTATCCGCGATGCGTTGCGCGACCGCGGCATCATCCCGACGATGGCCGTCAACGGCCGGGTCTGCGAGACCTACCCGCGCGTGGCCGAGGCCGCGCTCGAGCTGGGCTGGGAGTTCATGGGCCATGGTTACGTCCAGGGACCGATGCACAAGCATGACGACCAGCAGGAGCAGATCGACCGGGCCTGTGCCGCCATCGAGAAATTCTCCGGCAAGAAAGTGCGTGGCTGGGAAAGTCCCGGCATGACCGAGACTTTCAGCACGATCGATTGCCTGAAACGGGCCGGGATCGAATATGTCGCCGACTGGGTGCTCGACGATCAGCCCGTTGAGATCGAGACCAGCGAAGGGCCGATGATGTCGGTGCCCTACACGGTCGAGACCAACGACATCTCGATGATGGCGCTGCAACAGCACTCGTCGGACGAGATGTTCAAGCGTTCCAAGGACCAGTTCGATCGTCTGTACATGGAGAGCGAGGAATCGGCGCGCGTCATGTCGATCAGCCTGCACATGTATCTCACCGGCGCGCCGCATCGGATCAGGTACTTCGAGGAGATCCTCGATTACATCCAGGGGCATTCCGACGTGGCCATCGTGCCGGGCGAGACCATCATGGATTGGTACCGCGAAGCCCACGCATAAAGGCTGAACGTCGATGGCATTGCTGATCACACCGCCCGTGACCGGGTCCGTGGAATATTGGGGCGAATGTGTTCAGGCGGTGGCCCCGGACCAGGAGATACGCCTGTGGCCTGAGGTGGGTCCGACCGAGGATATCGAGTTTCTGTTGACCGGTTTTCTGGACCTTGCCGAGTTGCCGCCTTTGCCGAACCTGCGGTTGGTAATGCCGATGTTCGCGGGCTTCGATCATCTGCTAATACATCCGGATATGCCGGATGTCCCCATCGTGCGAACGGGCCCGCCTGACGGGGACCCGGCGATGACGGAATATGTGGTGCTCCACGTGCTGCGCCACCACCGGCAGATGCCCGATTATCTGGCCCAGCAGCGCCGCAGTGAATGGAAGGTCAGGCCGCAGAAATTGCCGCGCGAACAGCGGGTGGGTTTCATGGGTTTCGGCGTTCTGGCGCAACCGCCGGCGCGGGTGCTTTCCGGGCTTGGTTTCGATGTCGCCGCGTGGACACGCTCCGAACGTGTTGATCCTGAGGTCGAAATATTCCACGGGGCAGGCGGGCTCGGCCCGTTTCTGGCCCGCACCGATATCCTGGTCTGTCTGCTGCCGCTGACATCGGATACCGAAGGCATCCTGTGCGCCGAGTGTTTTGCGCAGATGCCCGACGGGGCCGCGATCATCAATCTGGGCCGCGGCGCGCATCTCGTTGATGATGATCTGGTCGCGGCGCTCGACAGCGGAAAACTGGCCGGGGCGACCCTCGACGCAACCAAGCCGGAACCCTTGCCGCAGGACAGCCCTCTCTGGTTACATGAACGGGTCACAATCATGCCGCATACCGCGCGCAGAGTAAGGGCGGATGTCATTGCACCGCAGGTGGCGGAAATCATCCGCCGGGACAAGGCGAATGAGCCGCAATTGTGGGCCGTAGACCGGTCGGCAGGATATTAGGGAGACATGGAATGGCTTTGACGGATGCACAGGTGGCGCAGGCTGCTGATATTCTGGCCAACGCGTTCAACGCGCGCACCACGATCGACGGATTGCCGGATGAATGCGGGCCGGCGAACGCTGCCGAGGCGGTGCAGGTTCAGATCGCCTTGCTTGAGCGGCTGGGGCTCGATGCAGCAGGCTACAAGGCCGGTTTCACCAATCCGCCGATGCTGGAGAAAGCCGGGCCGGACGGGCCCATGGCCGGTGTCATGTTCCGCGACTTCACGGTCGCGAGTGGCGGCAGCCTGCAACGTGCGGATGTGGGCACCGGTGCCCTGATCGAGGCAGAGGTTTCATTCCGTATGGGGGCGGACCTACCGGCGCGCGATGGTGGCTACAGCGACGACGAAGTGATCGCCGCCGTCGACAGTGCGATCATCGGGATCGAAGTGGCGGTGCCCCGGATGAATGACCCGCTGGGCCAGCCGATGGTGCACCTGGCCGCCGATAATGGTGCGGCCATGGGATTCGTCGCAGGCCCGGATATCCCGGACTGGCAGAGCCGCGATCTCAAGACTCTCGACATCGAACTGCTTTTTGACGGCGAGATCGTCTCCGAAGGTATGCCGCTGCCGGCGCGCTGCGATGAAATCTGGTCGCTGGTCTGGATCGTCAATCATTTCTCCGCGCGTGGTGTGGGTATCAAGGCTGGTGACTACATGACGACGGGTGCGGCCGCGGCACCGAAACCGATCGGCAACACAGGGGAAGTACTCGCGCGTTTTGCCGGTGTCGGTGATGTCGGTTTCTCGGTAGCAGGCTGAACCTGATCCGGGTTCTGACATTCGCGCTGGCGGCGCTCCTGACGGCGGGAATTGTTGCGCCTGTGCACGGCGATGACCTGGCCGCGCTCAAGAAACGGCTGCTCCCGGGTATCAAGGGTGAAGACAACCGACAGATCGTCGATTCGAGCGACTACCCCTGGAGTGCGATCGGCCGGGTTAATACGCGCGTCGGCGGATTTTGCACCGGCACGGTGATCGGTCCGCGCGAAGTGCTGACAGCGGCGCATTGCCTGTGGAACAAGCGCACAAAGCGCTGGTTGCTTCCCGAAGCGATCAATTTCCTCGCCGGTTATCGCCGCGGCGATTTCATCGCCCACGGGAAGGTCGTGGACTATACCCTCGCTGATCCGTTGATCACGCCGGATGACGGCCCCCGGTTCCGGCCGAACGACTGGGCCATCCTGCGCCTGGCCGAACCGATCGACGCGATCACGGGCACGCTGACGCTCGGTCTGTCGGGAACCCCGGTAAAACAGTATCTCCAGGCCGGCTACAGCAAGGACAAGCCTCATATCCTGACCCTCGATGCCGGGTGCCGGGTCGATGATGGACACGACAACGGGGGCTTGCTGTTTCACGGCTGTGATGCGGTGAGCGGTGATTCCGGGTCACCGATCCTGGGTTTGTCGGGTGATGCACTGGTAGTACTCGGTATCCATGTGGCGACGGCGCCGAGGGGTGAGAAGGAAAGCCTGGGGATTGCCATACCGATCGATTCCGTCGCCGAGGGTGCAAATCCGACCCGGTAGGGCTTGTTTGGTGTCGTTGCACGCCTATGTGAGATAAATTGCGATCTTGAGGATATGCCGTCCATGGCCGAAGCAGACCGACTGAAGACCAACCCCGTTCTCGACGGGTTGATCAACAGGAACTCCACGCCGCCGCGTTTGTTTGATGGTGGCGAGCCCCCGCGCGCGGACATCGACCGGATGCTTGAGGCTGCGATGAGTGCGCCCGATCACGGGTTTGTCCGGCCCTGGCGATTCCACATCATCGAGGGTGAGGCGCGACACAAGCTCGGTGAACTCTTCGCCGACGCCTTGCTGGAACGCGATCCCTTCGCGCCGACGGCTGCGATCGAGAAAGAGAAGGGGCGCCCGCTGCGCGCGCCGACGATTGTCACCGTATGCGCGAAGGTCGACCCGATGCGCGCGCCCAAGGTGCCGGTCGTCGAGCAGATCGTCGCGACGGCGGCGGCCATGGAACATCTGGTGATTGCCGCCCAATCGATGGGCTATGGCGCCATTGTGCTGACCGGGCGCAATGCGCACGACCCCAAAGTGCGCAAGGCGTTCGATCTGTCCGGCGAGGATGAGCTGCTGGGCTTTGTCTATATCGGCTGCATCAGCGAGCCCACACCGGCCAAGGAACGCCCCGACGCCGCAGAATTCACCAGCGTGTGGTCCTAGACAAAAGAAAACGCGCCGCGGTGGCCCGCGACGCGTTGTTCCCAATATTCAGTTGCGACGGTCCTAGAACGTCTCGTTCCAGTGCACCATCGGTAGACCGGCTACCGGTGAGGTGAAGTAGGGGATGTTGGTCGCCCGCAGGCTGCCGACATAAACCGTCTTCAGGTCCGGACCGCCGAAGGTAACCGAAGCGCACCATTTGGCGATATCGCCACCGCATTCGAGCAGCAGATCGACCGTGACCTCGCTCTTCTGGAAGGCTGCATCGAGTTTGGCAACTTCCTCCGGGCTAGAATCGTCGAAGATGATGTGCAGATCGCCGTCGGGCTTGATGGCGAACAGGCCATCATTCATCACATGGGTGCCCCAGAGATTGCCGAAGGCGTCGAAGGCGATGCCGTCAATCAGGCGGCCATGGTCGCTCGGGCCATAGATTTCCTTCGGTCCGAGGCTGCCGTCATCGGCGATTTTGTAACGCGCGATGTTGCGGCCGCAAGTCTGTACGACGTAGAGCCATTCCTCATTCTCATCGAGCTTGCACTCGTTGGAGAAATGCACGTCGTCGGCCACGATCCGGACACCGACGCCCTCTTCATAGAGCAGGATGCGTCCGTCGATGATGTCGGGGCTGATCGCCTTGGGCCAGTCATGGAGCATCGTCGAGACGGTGATCCAGATGCGGTTTTTGCTGTCGCGGGCGACGAAATTGACCTTGCCGATCTCCTCGCCGTCGACCGTGTCGAACATCACCTCCGTCTCGCCGGTGCGGGTCATCCGCTCCAGGCAATCGGTGCCGAAGTTGGAAATCAGGATGTCGCCGTTGCTGGCGAAGGCCAGGCCGTTGGGCAGGGTGCCGTCGACGAACTTCGAGGCCTCGTCGTCGGTGGATTCGAACGCTTCGGCGTCATGGGACTGCGTGATGATGTTCTGGCTGCCGTCGGGCCTGATCCGCACGACACCGCCGCGGGCGTCGGCTGACCAGAGATCGCCGTTCTTTTCGGCCAGGATACATTCCGGGCGCTGCAGTCCTTCACCGATGAACTTGAAGTCATCTTTGGTGAGGGTGAAACCGTCGATGGGATTGTTAGCCATTCTCTCTCTCCTCCCGGAACCTCCGGGGTATGTGACCGGATGTGCCGCGCGGAAAAGGGTCCACGCGGCACTTTGTTTTTTATGATCCGGTGTTGGTGTGTTCCGGTTCGAGCCTAGAACTTCACCATATCGCCGCCCTTGAGATCGAGGATCTCACGGGCTTCATCCGGCGTCGCGACTTCCAGCGACAGGTCTTCGACGATCCGGCGGATCTTCGCGACCTGCTGGGCGTTGGATTCGGCCAACTTGCCCTTACCGATGTAGAGCGAATCTTCGAGCCCGACGCGTACGCTGCCGCCCAGAAGGGCGGACTGTGTGACGAAGTTCATCTGGTGGCGGCCCGCGCCGAGCACGGAGAAGACATAGTCGTCGCCGAACAGCTTGTCGGCAGTCTCCTTCATGTGCATCAGATGCTCGAGCTCGGCACCGATCCCGCCCATGATCCCGAAGATGAACTGCAGGAAGATGGGCCCCTTCAGGCGGCCCTGATTGTACCAGTAGGCCGTGTTGTAGAGATGGCTGACGTCGTAGCACTCATGCTCGAACTTCACCCCGCGCTTATCGTGCAGCTCGGTGATGATGTATTCCATCTGCTTGAAGGTGTTGGTGAAGATGAAATCGTCGGTCATCTCCAGATAGGGTTTCTCCCAGTCGTACTTCCATTTGTCGTAGCGACCCGCCAGACCGAAAATGCCAAAATTCATCGAGCCCATGTTGAACGAGGTGACTTCGGGCTCGGCGACCACGGCCGCGGCGATGCGCTCATCGACGGTCATGCCCAGGCCACCACCGGTCGTGATGTTCACGACAGCGTCGGTGTTCTGCTTGATGCGCGGCAGGAATTCCATGAACACGTCGGGGTCCGGCGTCGGCTTGCCGTTCTCCGGGTCGCGGGCATGAAGATGGATGATCGAGGCACCGGCCTCGGCCGCCTCGATCGAGGACTGGGCGATCTCATCCGGCGTGATCGGCAGGTTGTCCGACATGGTCGGCGTGTGGATCGCACCCGTGATCGCGCACGAAATGATGACTTTGGTTTGTTTCGCCATGGTTTCCCCCTGAGGTCGAAGATTATTTTGTTTTCGTTGGCCTGATACTGAACGGTTCTGGCCGCCAGGACCATTCGTGATATTGGCCGCGAGCCTACAATCGCGGTCCGGCCAAGTCCAGATTAGAGGGTGACTATCCCAGCTCGAAGCTCGTGAGCCCGAACACACCGGGAAACCGCATCTGTGGCGCGAGGCCCCGATACATACGAACGGTTTCGAATACCCGTTCGAGGCCCAGTTTTTCACACATTTCGAGAGCATCATCGTTGGCGAAGGGGGGGTCCAGATAGACCTGTTCAGCACCGGAATCCGCTACCAGTTTGGCGACCAGCTGCTCGGCCATTGCCGCATCATCGGTAAATAGCGGACCGATCTTGTGTCCTTCGCGACAGGGGCGGATCACGCCATAGCCCTGGATGTCGCCGTTCGAGACCGCCGCAACGCCGATATGGCCCGGGGTCGATAGCCAGGCTTCGAGATAGCTCTCCCGCGTCGACGGGAAATATTCGGTGTCGAAGCTGTTGATCGCCGCGACGTGCTCGGGGCCGATCGTTATCAGGTCATCCCCGCCGCCAGTTGCCTGCGAGAGGTCAGGAATGCCGCCAAACCTGAAGCTGCGATGGGTGCGGAAGAAACCGGCTTTTCGGTAGGTCATCTCCTCATCGACAACAGCATCCAATCCGATCACCACATGACGACCGAGCCGGTCGATGACATGGCGCCAAAGTGCCAGACCAATGCCCTGGCCGCGGCGATCAGGGTGGACAATGTAGAACCCGATAAAAGCAAAACCTCGATCGTGCCGGACCTGGGACATGCAGGCGACCATCTCGCCATTTTCGCGCGCCGTCCAGAAGCCGTCCGGGTCCGTGGCCCAGAATGCCTCGGCGTCGTTCAGGCCGGGGTTCCAGCCTTCCTGAGCGGCCCACTCGATCATGACGTCGAGGTCTTCGCGGGTCGCGGGGATGAACTCGATTTCGTTCTCAATGGTCACTTGGTCAATTTCCTAACGGGGTTATGCATGTTGCAGGCGCTTGGCTATTTTCCCCAACGCAACGCGACGGGGTCGAGATCGGATGCGAGGCTGAGCAGCGTGGCACGGACCTCGGACGAAAGTGGTGCTGTCGGGTGGCGGCAGAAATCCGACTGGATCACGCCACCTTCCTTCATCACGGCCTTGGCCGCGCGGAACCCACATAGCCGGTTCTCGTGGTTGATCAGCGGCAGAACGCGCGCATAGATATCCTTGGCCGTGTCCCGGTCGCCGGTGAGATGTGCGGCGATTGCCGGGCGGACGAGATCCGGGATCATTGCGGACGTCATGCAACCCGTGGCGCCCGCGTCGAGGTCCGCGAGCAGCGTGATGCCTTCTTCCCCGTCAAAAGGTCCCTCGATGGCGTCACCGCCCGCCGCGATCAGCGCGCGGAGTTTGTTGGCGGCCTGGGCGCACTCGATCTTGAAACATTTGACCGCATCGATCGCGCCGGTCTCGGTAAAGGGCGTTGGCGCCACGGGCCAGACGCCGCTGTAGGTATGGGTGATGCTCATAGATGTTTGATACCAAGCTCACGCGCATATGCCCATGGTTGACAGCATCTCTGACCGGGACGTTCAATGTGGTCTCTTCAGGGGAGGACCAAGTCATGCGTGAGACGCTTTTCATCAACGTCGCGATAATCGACGGGATCGGTGCTGAGCCGTTCGATGGTGCGGTTCTGGTCAAAGGCAACCAGATTGCAGCCGTGGTGCGCGGCGCCACGCCAGACGCCGCAGATGCAGAGATTGTCGACGGGGGTGGGGCAACCCTGATGCCCGGCCTCACCGATGCCCACGCCCATCTGAGTTTCCTCGATGCGCCGACGCTTGGCGATATCAACAGCCTGTCGGCTGAGCGGCATGTCCTTGAAACGGCAAAGAATGCGCGAAAGATGCTCGACCACGGCTTCACCAGCATGTTCAGCGGCAGCTCGGCACGTGACAATCTTGAAGTCGCCCTGCGTGACGCGATCAACGCCGGTGATATTCCCGGGCCACGACTCAAGGCTGCGACCCGCCAGATGACGGTGACCGGCGGTTTCGGGGATATCGGCCGTGATGATTCAACCTCACATGTCCTCGATGGCCCCGAGGCATTTCGCGCCGCCTGCCGCACCGCCGCGCGTGCCGGCGTGGACACGTTCAAGATTGTACCGTCGGCACAGGGCTCGGGATCGGACCCGCTGGCAGAAGACACGGCCATGTCGGAAGACGAGGTCGCCGCTGTTTGTACCGTTGCCCGGCAGCGCAACCGGATGGTCGCCGCCCATGCACGTTCTGCCGAAGCCGTGAAGATGTGCGTACGTAACGGCGTGCGGGTGATTTATCACGCGACACTGGCCGACGACGAAGCCAAGGACATGCTCGAAGCCGAGCGTGACCGGGTATTTGTGGCGCCGGCCATGGGCCTGCCCTATGGCCGCCTGACAGAAGGCGAGAAGTACGGCGTCAGCACCGATGATTTCACCCGGGCGCGGGCCGAAAAGGAAATAGAGACCGTGAGCGTTACGATGGCCGAACTGCGCAAGCGGGGCATTCGCGTGCTGCCGGGCGGAGATTACGGGTTCAGGTGGAACCCCCACGGTCGCAATGCCCGCGATCTGCAGATGTTTGTTGAATTGTTCGGCTTTACGCCGCTGGAAGCCATTCAGGCCGCCACACAGGCAGGTGGCGAGCTCATGGGCGAGCCGGGTCGGCTCGGCCTGATCGCCGAGGGTGCCTTTGCAGATCTGCTGCTGGTGGACGGTGACCCGTCGCACGACATAGCATTGCTGCAGGATCCGGGCAGTTTTCTGGCGATCATGAAGGATGGGGCCTTCCACCGGGAACCACAGGAAAAACAGGCGGGGCAGAGGGTCGCCGCCGAATAACAAAACGGGGTCGGCAACGCCGGCCAGGGGGAAGAAAAATGAAACTGGTGACATTCACGTCCGGTGGCGGCGCAGCGCGCGTCGGTGCCCTGAGCGAGGACGAAACGCGGGTGATCGATCTCGCGGCGGCCGATGATCAGCCCTGTTTCCAGACGATGCTGGCGCTGATCGAAACCGGAGACCCGGCGGTCGCACGTGCCGGGGAAATCGTGGCGGCGGATAGTGACTCCGTTGCGCTTGACGATGTGAAACTGCTGACACCGGTGCCCCAGCCGCCGCAGATCAGGGACTTTCTGTGTTTCGAGCGCCATCTGCTCAATGCGAACGCCATGCTGCGCAAGAAGCGCGCGCAGGCCGAACCCGATCCTGAAGAGGCGCTGAAGCGTTTCGAGGCCGAAGGAATGTTTGCCATTCCGCAAATCTGGTACGACCAGCCGTTGTTCTACAAGCCAAGTCGCCTGAGTGTGATCGGTACCGGCGACGACATCGTCAGGCCTTTCTTCTCTGAATTGCTCGACTACGAGATGGAGTTCGGGTGCTGGCTGGGGAAACCGGGCAAGGACATCGATCCCAAGGACGCCACGGACATGATCTTCGGCTATTCGATTTTCAACGACATTTCGGCGCGGGATACCCAGGCGCGGGAAATGCCGGCGGGCTTCGGACCCGGCAAGGGCAAGGATTTCGATACCGGTAACATTATCGGGCCTTGCATCGTTACGGCCGATTCGTTCGATCCCTACGGCGCCGAGATGATCGTCCGCATCAACGGTGAGGAACGCTCCCGGGGCAGTTCCGGCGGGATGTATCACAAGTTCGAGGACTGCATAGCGCACACGTCACGCGCGGAAACGGTGTTTCCGGGAGAATTCTTTGCATCCGGTACCGTTGGCTGGGGCTGCGGGCTCGAACATGACCGTTATCTCGAGGACGGAGATGTTATCGAACTCGAGGTGACCGGCATCGGCGTGCTGAAGAACCGCCTCGTCAAAAACTAGACAATCGCCGCGACCGGCCCGCCGCGGACCAGTATCTCGAATTGAGGTAACTTGAAGGTGCCTTCGCAGGTCGCTCCGACAAAGATGGAAATGGCCGGTGAACGTCTTGCCGGTGTCTAAGAACAAACACCGGGGGCAACGATGGACGAAATTTTCATTCAGAACGAAGAGCAGCGGGCGATCCTCGATTCCGTGCGCCGTTTCGTCGAGGAGGAGGTGGCGCCGCGCGCCGCAGAACTCGACGCTCAGAAGGACCCGGAGGACAGTTTCTCGTGGGAGATCGTCGAGGCCGCCGACGCGTTCGGCCTGCGCACCATGAGCCTGTCGGAAGAATATGGCGGCATGGACACGGACATGCTGACGACCGCGATGGTGATCGAGGAGCTGGCGCGTGGCGACCTGGGTATCTCGGTCGTCTTCGCCCAGACCCTCAAGATCGGCAAGCATATGGAACGGGTGCTCAATGAGGAGCAGCGCGCCCGCACCCTGATCCCGTTCCGCGACGACCCACGTGCAATCCTAAGTATTTGCGGTACGGAGCCCGAAAACGGTTCTAACGGGATTGTCGGCTACCCCGCGCCCTATACGACCCGCGCGGTGAAAACCGATGGCGGCAGGGTCGCGAACGGGATGAAGCACTTTATTTCGAACTCGAACCGTTCTCGCTTCTTCCTGGTGCACATGCAGACCGACCCGGAAAAATCGATGCTCGACGGGGCGACCGTCTTTCTGCTTGAGCGCGGGCATCCGGGTTTCACGGTCGGGCGGGTGCACGACAAGATGGGCGAGCGGCTTGCGAACAATTCCGAGCTGCTGTTTACCGATTGCTTTATCCCGGACGAGAACGTCGTCGGCGAGGTCAATGAGGGACATATCGTCCGCCGCACATTCGGCCCGTCGAGCAACATCTTCGCTGCCTGCAGTATCCTCGGCGTTGCGGTAGCCCTTTACGAGAAGTCGCTCGATTGGGCGCAAACGCGCATCCAGGGCGGCAAGCGATTGATTGAGCATGACGGGATCCGGGCACAGATCGCGGAGATGAAGATGCTCATCGACGCCTCGCGGTCCTACACCCACCGTGCCGCCCATCTCGCCGATCACCCCGACGAGGGCTGGGACCCGTTGCTGGGCTCGTTGCCCAAGGTCATGGCGTCCCAGGCGGCGTGGCAGATCGCGACCTGTACCCTCGAGATTCATGGTGGCCACGGCTACATGAAGGAAGCAGGTGTGGAAAAGCTCGTGCGAGACGCCGCCGCATTCCTGCACTCCGACGGGGTCAACCGCGCCTTGTTGCTGCGCGCGGCGAATTTTATCGACACATAGCCGAGAACCGGTAGGCGCGATGTTCGGCAGCTATGGGGTGACCGGGCGTTCAGCTATGCTTTGTGCAAATGAAACGAGGGCAGGAGTGTTGAAATGGCGAAATGGCAATACACCAAGGGTCTCCACGAGGTCGGCAACGGGCTGTACGCCTATCTTTTACCTGACGGGGGCTGGTGCTGGTCGAATACGGGGCTGATCGTCGATGGCGAGGAAACCGTGCTGATCGATACGCTGTTCGACCTGCCGATGACCGGGGACATGCTCGACACGATGCGTGATGCGGTGCCGGCCGCAAAACGCATCGGCAAATTGGTGAACACCCACGCCAATGCAGATCACACCTGGGGCAATCAGCTGGTCAAAGAGGCCGAAATCATCGCCTCCGCGGGTTGTGCCGAGGAATTCGATCATTTCTTGCCCGAAACCCTGCTCGACATGATGGGACAGACAAAGGAGCTGGGCGTTCTGGGCGAGTTTCTGGAGCATTGCTTTTCGCCGTTCGATATCTCCGGGATCGAACTCACACCTCCGACAACGACTTTCATCGATGAAAAGATCATCGCCGTCGGCGATCGGAAAGTTGAGCTTTACAACGTCGGCCCGGCCCATACGCGCGGGGACCTGCTGGTCTATCTACCCGAGGATCGAATGATGTTTTCAGGAGATATTCTGTTTGTCGGTGGGCATCCGGTTATCTGGGACGGGCCGGTCGATAATTGGCGCGCCGCCTGCGACAAGATTCTTGGCATGGATGTGGATGTCATCGTACCTGGTCATGGTCCGGTTGCGGGCAAAGACGAAGTGCGCCGGTTCCGCGGATATCTCGACGAAATGGAGCATGAAACCCGCAAGCGCTTCGATGCGGGCCTCGACGAGATGGAGGCCGCGAAAGACATCGCGCTGGCCAATTATGAAGACTGGAACGATGCCGAACGGGTATTCGCCAACGTGGCGGCGCTGTATCGCGAATTCCGGAATATACCGGCGAGCGAGGGTATGACGCCGATGGAGGTATTCGCCGGCATGGCCGAACTGTTTAAACACCAGCAAACCCACGGGCATCATCATCACTGAGACGGGGCCTACGCGTTCGGCAGTCGTGAGCTTCTGATGTATTTCGATCCTGATGCGTGATCGGGGACGGAATGGCACGTCGGCGCGGCACGCGCGGAGACGACCATCTGATTGGCACGAACGATCTAGGCGTCCAGCTCGGGATAGTGGCGAAAGATGCCGTGTTCGTTGAACGGGATCCGGCGACCTGAATTTGCATAGGCCTGGATGTTGGGCCGTGCCGCGATCTCGGCATGCAGGGCGGTGACGCGGGGATAGTCCGGCTCCAGCCGGGCTGAGGCCTTGGGGAAGGCGAAGCGCATGCCCTCGATCAGCTGGAACAGCGAGAAGTCCGCGTGGGACAGGCCGCCCGCAACTAGGTGGCCGCCGTTCGTGGCAATAGCCCGCTCGAGATAGCCGTAGAATTTGGGGATCCGTGTGTCGCGAAAACTGGGCGCGCGGCGCAAAGCCTCGTCGCGCTGGTCCTCGTAGTAGAACTCCTTGGCCAGCGGGTGGTGCACATCATGGGCCTCGACCAGGAAGTCGGCCAGCAGCATTGAAAGGCGTAGCGCCTCGCGGCGTCCGGCCTCGTCGGTAGGTGTCAGCCCGTGTTTCGCACCCAAATAATCCATGATCAGCGGGGTCTGGGACACGATGGTGTCGCCGTCTTTTAGGATCGGCGGGGCGAAATGCCCCGTCTCTGCGACCAGCGCAAGCAAGGCATCGCGCCCGCCGCCTTCGGCATCCGGCTTGCGGATCACGTCGATATACGTCGTGCCGACATCTTCGAGCAGCAGGCGAACGAATTCGCCGCGCCCCTGGATCGTCGGCCAGTAATAAAGTTCGTAGGCCATCGTCGCTCTCTTCCCTGATGTCTTGTTCGGTCATGCCGCCTGCGCCATTCTAGGCTCGGGGAGGGCCTGTTTTCCATGAATCTCAATCAGTTGTTGTTGCGCGCGGCGCGCTCGTTTCCCGACCGGGTGGCGATATCCCACGGAACGGCGGATTACTGCGACTATGACACGCTTGCCCGCCGCGCTGCGGGCCTGGCCAGCGCCATGCGCAGCGATCTCGGTCTGAAGACGGATGATCGGGTCGGCCTGTTCATGACCAACACGCCGGAATATCTCGAGGCGTTCCACGGGGCACTCCATGCGGGGCTGACGGCGCTGCCAATCAACAACAAGCTGCACGAGAAGGAACTGGCCTACATCCTTGATGATGCGGGTGCGGGCGTGGTGTTCACGACGCCGGACCTGGCCGAGAAGGCCGCGAAGGGTCTCGAGATTGCGGGCAGCAAGGCCCGGGTCGTTGTTGTTGGCGACAAGGAATATGCGGGCTATCTGGCGGCTGATCCCATGGAGATGGTGGACCGCGGTGACGACGATCTCGCCTGGCTGTTCTACACCTCCGGCACGACCGGCAATCCCAAGGGCGCGATGCTGAGCCACCGCAATCTGTGGGAGATGCTGCTGACATATTTCATCGACGTGGACCGGGTGCCGGTCAACGGTGCGGTATTGCATCCCGCGCCCATGTCACACGGCTCGGGTTTCTATGGCATTCCTCATCTGGCGGTCGGCGCGCGGCAGGTGGTGCCGGAATCCGGTGGGTTCGAGCCGGATGAAATTTTCGAGTTATTTCAACAACATGAGGAAGTTACCTTATTCGCCGCACCAACCATGGTGAAGCGCCTGGTGGGCCATTCCACCGGTGAGGCCGGGAACCTCCGCACGGTGACCTATGGCGGCGGGCCGATGTATGTCGCCGACCTGAAACAGGCACTCGATCGCTTCGGGCCGAAGTTCATACAGATCTACGGGCAGGGCGAGAGCCCCATGTGCATCACAGTGCTGCCGCGCGAGGATCATGTGGACACGGAACACCCGCGCCACGAGGAGCGGCTGGCGTCGGTCGGCTACGCGCAGTCGGTGGTCGACGTAAAGGTTGTCGATGGTGACGATAACGCGTTGCCGGTGGGCGAGGTGGGCGAGATCCTGGTCCGGGGCGCGGTGGTCATGCGCGGTTACTGGAACCGGCCCGACGCGAGTGCGGAATCCCTGCGTGGCGGCTGGTTACACACGGGTGATATGGGCGCGTTCGATGCCGACGGATATCTGACCCTGAAGGACCGTTCGAAGGACATGATTATCTCCGGCGGCAGCAACATCTATCCCCGTGAAATCGAGGAGGTGCTGCTGCGCCACCCCGATGTGCTGGAATGTGCGGTGGTCGGGCGCCCGCACCCCGAATGGGGTGAGGAGGTCATCGCGTTTATCGCACCTGGTGAAGGCGTCGAGGTGGACACGGCAGCGCTCGACCAGCTTTGTCTGGACAATATCGCGCGCTTCAAGCGGCCCAAGGGCTACCGGGTTGCCGCGGCGCTACCGAAGAACAACTACGGCAAGATCGTCAAACGCGAGCTGCGCAATATGCTGGACGCCGAGGGGAACGGGGATGGCTGATCGGCTGAAAGACAAGGTCGCGATCGTCACCGGTGCGGGCGCTATCGGCGAAGGCTGGGGGAACGGCAAGGCCACGGCGGTGCTGTATGCCCGCGAAGGCGCGAAAGTGCTTTGTGCCGACATAAACCCGGACGCCGCCCAGGAAACCGCCGATATTATTGCAGGCGAAGGTGGAGCTGCCAGTGTGTTCGCTGTCGATGTCACCAACAGCGCCCAGGTCGAGGCCATGGTGGCCGCAGCTTGCGCAGAATTTGGCCATCTCGATATCCTGCACAACAATGTGGGTATCGCCGAGGTCGGTGGGCCCGTCGACACCAGCGAGGAGAGTTGGGACAGGGTACACGACGTCAACCTGAAGAGCGCATTCCTGACCAGCAAGCACGCCATCCCGAAGATGCAGGAACGCGGCGAGGGGGCGATCGTGAATGTGTCCTCGATCGCCGGGGAGCGCTGGCTGAACGTGCCCTATATTTCCTATGCGACGACCAAGGCGGCGATGACCCACATGACCCGTGTGATCGCCCGGCAATACGCGCCGGAAAACATCCGCTGCAATGCGATCCTGCCCGGCTTGATGCAGACGCCGATGGTCTCCCATTCCCTGCAGGGCGCTTACGGCGACGACGATGTGGATGACCTCTGGGCCAAGCGCGAGGCGCAGGTACCGCTGAACCGGGTCGGAGACGCCTGGGACGTGGCCTATGCGGCGGTTTATCTCGCATCCGACGAAGCCCGTTATGTGACCGGCTCGACCCTCCTGGTGGATGGCGGCATCACGTTGGGGATCGGCTAACCGCATACCGGACAGGAGATTGACCATGCCATCACCGGTCGACCAGGGCCTGCAGGCCGTCTTCGACGAACTGAAAGCCGCCGGTGCGAACCTTCCGGACCCGGCGGAAGTCGGCGTCGAGGAAGGCCGCGCAGCGCGCGCGCTACTACGCCTATCTGAACCAGCCCGACGGCGAACTGCCGGTCGATGCGGTCCGCGACGTGGCAATCGAGGGGCCGCACGGCCCGTTCCGGCTGCGGCTGTATTTTCCAACCGGCGAACGGCCTGCGCCGGTAACGGTGTTCATCCATGGCGGCGGCTGGTGGACCGGCGATGTGCCCGCCTATGACCAGATTTGCCGGCGGTTGGCGGTCGAAAGCGGCTGCGCCGTGGCGAGTGTGGAATACCGGTTATGGCCCGAACACCGGTTTCCGGTGCCGGTCGACGAGACCATGGCCGTCGCCGAATGGGTGCTGAACCAGGGTGCAGAACATGGGCTGGACCCGTCACGGATCGGCTTTTGCGGGGATTCGGCGGGTGCGACCCTGGCACTACATGCCGGGGTGCAGTTGAAACACACTGGCGCCGTGCGCGCGCTGGCCCTGGTCTACGGGGTCTATTTGCTGGATGTGGACACGCCGTCCTGGCGCGAAATCGGTGACGGGACGTACGGCCTGACGGTCGCGCAAATGCAGTGGATATGGGACGGATATCTGGAAGGCCAGGACGCCGATCCACGCGATCCGCGCATCGCCCCCGCCCATGCGGATCTCGCCGGGCTCCCCTACACCTGGGTGATGGTCGGCGATCTCGACCCGTTAATCGACGACAGTCGGGCGCTGGCGGCCAATCTGGCCGCGGCCGGCGTGCCCCATCATTTGAAGGTGGAGGAGGGCATGACGCACTTCATCTGGATGTGGCAGCGTTTATACCAGCGCTCCCGTGCGTCGATTGCCGAGGCTGGCGCGATTCTGAAACGCGAGCTCCGCCGCGACTAGGCCGACCGCGGCTAGTCCTCTTTTGCCATCGCCGCCGTCAGGTTCGAGACCGCGTCATCATAGGCTCGCGGGCTGCGCATTTCGTGGATTTGCGGCCACAGCTCGGCGATCTTGTCGGGTGTCATCTCCGCACGCGGATCGACCCGGATACCTTCGCTCTCCATGATCTGGATGCGTGAGTAATACCCGGCTGTTGCCGCGACGATGTTGCCGCTATCGGTGCATTCCTCGCTGACCAGGTAGGTGACCATCGCCGCCACGGCGTCGGTCGTGACGAGTTCCGGATCATAGATATCGAAGATGCCGGAGGGCTCGGCGATCCGGGTCGCGGCCAGGGGAGCCAGGGCATTGACGACGATGTTGCTGCGCGCACCTTCGAGCTTGAGGGTGTTCATGAAGCCGACGACGGCCATCTTTGCGGCGGAGTAGTTGGTCTGGCCGAAATTACCGTAAAGCCCGGAGTTGGAAGAGACCATCAGGATGCGGCCGTAGTTTGCCTCGCGCATATGGGGGTAGGCGGCATGGGTGACATAGACCGAACCGAGGTAATGCACGCGCGCGACGAACTCGTAATCCTCGATGCTCATCTTGTGGAATGTCTTGTCGCGCACAATGCCGGCATTGTTGATGACAATATCGACCTGACCGAACGCATCGATTGCCGTCTGCACAATGTTCGCGGCGCTTTCGGGATCGGCGACGCTGTCATAGTTGGCGACGGCCTCACCGCCGGCCGCGCGAATTTCCTCGACCACCGTATCAGCGGGCGTGCCCGACAGGCCGCTTCCATCGATGGCGCCGCCGATGTCGTTGACGACTACTCGTGCGCCATGGGCGGCCAGAGACAGCGCATAGCTCTTCCCCAGACCGTTTCCCGCGCCAGTAACCACGGCGACCCGGCCGTCAAATGCGATTGTCATAGCTTCCCCCTATCGTTTTTATCGGCGCCCGCAGCTTTTTTCTGACGTTACGCAGCACGCGAACTGATTCGTTTTGATTCAGGGTATTTAGTCAAGCAAATCGCGATCGTTCAGGGACCGCAATCACCGAATTGCGCGTGGATTTTAGGAGACGGGCGCGCTAGCTTGCGCCGCCCAAAGTGAGGCGCCTCACACGTATTTGCCAACAAGGGACGAACCGATGGAATTTCTCGCGGATCTCGACTGGACCCGGTACTGGTTCATGTTCCCCATATCGATGGGGGTCGCGACGACGGCGATGCTCAGCGGTATTGGAGGTGCGGCGCTGTTCGCTCCGATCTTCCTGATCATATTTCCGCTCCTCGGCTCGGAATATGTGTTGGCCGGTACGGCAGCCGCGATCGGAACGGCCCTGATGACCGAGGTGTTTGGCTTTTCGTCCGGCTTCGTTGGTTACTACCGCAAGAAACTCATCCATTTCCAAAGCGCCTTTCCGTTCCTCATGGTGGCCGTGCCCGTCGCCATCGTCGGCGCCCTCATGCTGGCCTTTCTCGAAGAGCAGGAAGGGTTGCTGAAGGCCGCATATGCGTTGCTGATGCTGGTGCTGGCGCCCATTATTTTCCGCCATCATCCGCCGCAGGAGATGGTGACGGAGGACGCCGAAAAATTTGACGGCTCGGGACGCGAGCCGGTCAGTGTCACGGCCGCAGACGGTCAGGTCTACAACTTCAAGAAGCCCAAGCAGGGCGTCGATGGTGCCGCGACCACGGGTATCGGGGCGTTCCTGACCGGGTTGCTCGGGGTGGGAATCGGCGAAGTCATCATGCCGCAGCTGGTCAAGCGCAACCACGTGCCCGTGCCTGTCGCGGCGGCGACGTCCGTGTTCACCGTGATCGTCGTGATTGCCGCGGCTTCATTTACCCAGGTCTCCGCACTGATCGCAGCCGGTGGTGCGAATGCCATACCCTGGAATCTGGTTGCCTATACAATCCCCGGTGTGATCATCGGTGGCCAGATCGGGCCGCGCCTGCAGGGCAAGGTAACCCAGCGGACGATGGAGAAAACCATCGCGACCCTGTTTGCGATCATCGGCCTGGCCATGGGTTTCATCGCGCTGCGTGAACTCGGTGTATTTGGCGCCTAGCCGGAAGCTTCGTCGCAATGTCGCTTGGTCTGTCAGATAACCGTAACCGTCTCCGCAGGCGGCGCCAGGTTTTTGGTTTTATTTTTCGATGGGGGTTGGTTCTGGCCGTCGGGCTCGGCGTCGGCTTGTGGGCCAAGAACATCGGGACCGAAGTCGCCAACCAGGAAGTTCGCGTGCTGGAAGGCCGCCTGTCGGAAATCACGACGGAGAGTGCGACCCTACGCTCCGAGATTGCCGGACTTAAGGCCGCACTTCATTCAGAACGCGATCGTGTCGATGAATGGCGAAAACGCTACAAAGCGGATGTTCCCAATCCGCAAGAGGCCGAGATTCTCGCCGCGGCGCGCCATCGTATCGCCGAAGGTATCAGCACGGACCGGTTGACGGCGGTGGTCGGACTGACACGCGATGATGTTGCGTGCGAACCGCTGGCCAGCACCAAACGGTTCATCGTGAACAACGAAATTCAAAGCGGTGCGAATGGTTCGGTGTCGTTCGCCAACGGGGCGATCACAATTACGGCACGCGGTGAAGCTGCACGCAATGCGGCCGGGCAGCCGGTCGGCTGGTTTGACCCGGCCAAGCCGGTTGTTGCCACTTTCAGTCATTTGGGCGGCGAGACGTTTCAAGCGGAAGGCGCATTGCCACTTCATCACGCTGTCGCGGTAGGCGATACGGAGTATAGATTTAGCCTGGTTTCAGGCGCGCGGGCCTTTGTTCAGGTAACCGGCGAGGTCTGTCCGTTTCCCTAGAACGAAACGTTCAAAATCATGTGTTTGGCGGCGGTATTTTGCGCGTAATTCGCGTATGGTCCGCCCCGATCCATGAATCATATGGCGATCGGACGATAGGTTATCGGCCAGACAGTTGGTTTCCCGCTTGAAACGGTCGAGCCAATTGCCTAAATCGGTCGGCAATCGGCATGTAGGGACCCTGGAACGTCCCTGCGCGCAACAAGAATGCCGGACATGGAACGGCAACGGCGAGTCCATCGGCCCTCGGGCCCAATATCAAACTCGTCGCCTGCATGTCGTTCGAATTGTCCGAAGACAGTCATCCGGCTGTCTGCTGTGGAGGGAAGAATCGACGTGACGACATTGCTCGATATTCAGGGGCTGACAAAGAATTACGGCCCCATCACCGCCGTCGACGACGTTTCGTTTTCGGTCGACCAGGGTGAAGTGCTCGGATTTATCGGCCCGAACGGTTCGGGGAAATCCACCACGATGAAAATCGTGACCGGATTTCTGACACCGACATCGGGGACCGTAGAAGTGGCTGGCCGTGATGTGACGCGCTATCCGCTGGAGATCAAACGCCGGATCGGTTACCTGCCCGAGGGTGCACCGCTCTATGGCGATATGACGCCGATCTCGCTTTTGAACTTCGTGTGCAAGGTGCGTCGGCTTTCGAAGGAAGAGACGAAGCGCGGGATCGAGCATGCGGTGGATAAACTGCATATCGCGAACGTGCTGTATCAGCCGATCGAAACCCTCTCCAAGGGCTATAAGCGCCGTGTCGGCCTGGCGCAGGCGATCGTTCACGAACCCGACCTGTTGATCCTTGATGAGCCAACGGATGGGCTCGACCCGAACCAGAAGCATGAGGTTCGCGAGCTTCTGAAGGAGATGTCCGGCAAGAAGGCCGTGATCATTTCAACGCACATCCTGGAAGAAGTGGAGGCCGTTTGCTCGCGGGCGATTGTCATTGCCAAGGGCAGGATGGTGGCCGATGCGGATCCGCTGTCGCTTCAGTCGCGCTCGCGTCTGCACAACGCCGTCGGTATCCGGCTTCCCGCGGCCGGCGCACGGGCCTGTATCGAGATGCTCGATGGCCTGGGATGCGTGCAACAGGTGCGCACCACGGTCGAAACAGATTCGATGGTGGAGTTGTTGGCGTTGTCTGCAGACAATTCGGAGATTCTCGGATCAGTGCACAAGGCAATCGACGAGAAGGGCATTCAGGTGGACGAAATCTATGTGGAACGTGGCCGTCTCGAAGATGTGTTCCGCGATCTGACTTTTGCCGTCGAGGGTCTGCAACAGGATCCCGACGCAAACCCGGAGGCGTCCAATGCTTAATGTCTGGATTGTGGCACGCCGCGAGTTGTCGGCTTATTTCACCTCGCCACTGGCTTATGTGTTCATCGTGATTTTCCTGGCTCTGGCCGGTGGCCTTACGTTCTTCTTCGGGCAGTGGCTGGAGCGCGGGCAGGCGGACCTGCAGGTCTTCTTTATCTATCATCCGTATCTGTATCTGTTTTTGATTCCCGCTGTGGGCATGCGCCTCTGGGCCGAAGAACGGAAGTCCGGCACGATAGAATTTCTGCTGACATTGCCCGTCACCACAGGACAGATCGTGATTGGCAAGTTTCTGGCCGCCTGGGTCTTCGCCGGTATCGCGCTGGCGCTGACATTTCCGATGTGGATCACGGTGAATATGCTGGGCCAACCGGACAACGGCATAATCCTGGCGGCCTATATTGGCAGCTGGTTGATGGCGGGCGGCTTCCTTGCCCTGAGCGCTTGCGTCTCCGCGATGACCAAAAATCAGGTGATTGCATTCGTGCTCGCGTCCGCCCTCTGTTTCATCTTCATGATGAGCGGCGTTGAGATCATCCAGTCCTTCTTCCGGGCATGGACGCCGCAGACCTTTGTGGAATCAGTCTCCGAGCTCAGCTTCCTGACCAATTTCAGCGAAGTCTCCCAGGGCGTTATTGATGTTCGCGATCTCGTCTTCTTCCTTTCCGTTATTGGCATAGCCCTGTTTGTTAATACGGCAATTGTCGAAGCCAAGAAGGGGGTTTGACGATGTTGGATCGCATTCGTAACGCGGACCGGCAGGTCCTGGCATGGGGCACGATCGGCCTCGCCATGATCTTTTTCCTGGCGCTTAACGCGCTGTCCAACGCGGTTTTGACAAGCACGCGCCTGGATCTGACAGAGGACCAGCTGTTTACGCTCTCCGACGGGACCCGAGAGATACTCGAGACCCTGGAGGAGCCGATTGACCTGCGTTTCTACTACTCGGAGCGTTTCGACGAAATCGGCCCGAATATCGCGCGCCATTCGGACCGCGTCCGGGAGCTTCTCGACGAGTATGCGCGTCTGTCGAACGGTATGGTTCGGATCGAAGAGTTTGATCCGCAACCATTCTCCACGGAAGAGGATTTGGCGGTCAGTGACGGCCTGCAGGGATTGCCGTTTGATCAATCCGGCGCGCGGGCCTATTTCGGCGTGTCCGGCACCAACTCAACGGACGATTCCGATGCGCTGGGTTATCTGGCACCGGAGCGCAGCCCGTTTCTTGAATATGATCTGACCCGGCTGATTGCCAATCTGGCCGAACCCGAAAAGCCGGTGGTTGCACTGCTGAGCGACCTGCCGTTGCAGGGGACCCAGTTCGATAATTTCACCCCGTGGCTTATCGTCGACGGAATGCGTCAGTTCTTCGATGTGAAGTTCCTTGACAAGGACTCCACGGAGTTGCCGGAGGATACCGAGGTCCTGGTCATCGCTGGTGCGCACACAATCAAGGACGACCTGCTCTACGAGATGGATCAGTTCGCGGTAAATGGCGGACAGGTCCTGGCGTTCGCCGATCCGCTTGCAGAATCCATGGCGCTTCTGGGGCCGACGGCCGGTCAGTTGCCGCCGCCGGGCGTGGGCCAGGCGGCAATCGAGCCACTCCTGAATGCCTGGGGCGTGACCGTCGTGCGTGGTGAATTCGTCGCGAACCTCGATGATGCCGTCCGTGTCGGTTTCCCGAATCCCGAAACGGGACAGCAGGTAGCCGTCGATTATGTCGCATGGCTAACGCTCCAGGGTGATCGCTTCGCGAAAGACGATGCGGTTTCGGCGCAGCTACAGCGTATTGTCGTGAGCACCGCGGGTGCGTTCATGTCGGCCGAAGGCGCGGATACCACGCTTGATCCGCTTATCTTCACCACCCCGACGTCAGATCTGATGAGCGCGTTTGAAATTGCTCAGCAGCCCAACCCGATTGCCTTGCTCGACCGGTTCGAGCCTCAGGACACGGTCTACAACCTTGCCGCGCGTGTTGTTGGCAAGATCAAGTCAGCCTTCCCGGATGGACCACCCGAAAAGCTGCTTGAGGCGATGGATGACCCCGCCGCGGCGGAGGCATTGCGCGCAGCACACAAGAATTCGGCCGAAACGGATGCCAGCATAATTCTGGTTGGCGATGTCGACATGTTGTCGAACCAGAACTGGGCACAGGTCCAGGATGTGGCCGGTGAACAGGTCGCGATCCCGACGGCCAACAATGCCGATTTCTTCATCAATGCCATCGATAATTTGCGTGGTAGCCAGGGGCTGGTCGGCCTTCGCGGTCGTGGTTTCTCGATCCGTCCGTTCGAGGTCATCGAGCAAATGCGCAGCGAGGCGGACAACAAGTTCCGGAACAAGGAACAGGAATTGTTGGCCCGTATCGCGGAGATGGACGAGACGATCGAACGGCTGCAGCGTGAGGAACAGACCACGGGTGCCATCCTCACGTCGCAACAGCAGTCCGAAATCGACAACTTCCGTCTTGAGATGCTGGACTCGCGCAAGGAACTGCGCGACGTGCAGCGATCCCTGCGCGAGGATGTCGAATCGCTTGAGCGGCGGGTTCGGGTGTTCAATATCTGGGCGGTACCGCTGGTGATTGCCGCGTTGGCAATTCTCCTGGCGATCATCCGCAGAATTCGCCGGTCGCGGTATCACCGCACCGTGCTGCACTAGGGAGCGAGATATGAGTCCGCGCGTATTTTTGGGCTGGCTGGTTCTCACGGCCGTAACGGTGGTACTGACAATCGTGGTCGGACTGGGCCGGGAGACGTCATCGTTCGACCTGATCGAACGGGCACCGGTCTTTGCCGAGCTTCGTGATGCCCCGGAATCGGCGACGAAGATCGATATCGAAAGCCGGTTCGGTGCATTCTCGATGAACCAGAGCGGGGAAGGGTGGGTCACACCCGAGCGGGATAACTATCCGATCGACGAAGCAGATATCCGGCGACTTATCGTCGGCCTTTCGGATATGCGTTATGTCGAACGGAAGACGTCCAACCCCGAACGTTTCTATCGGCTTGAGGTCCAGGACATCGATGAGGAGTTGTCCGACTCCGTATATGTCAAAGTGCAGAACGCACAAGGCGAAGTTCTGGCCGAGACGATCGTCGGACGTCCGAGCGCGCGCTTCTTCGAGGGGCGTGTATCGGGCACCTATATTCGGGAAAACGACACCACCAATGTCTGGTTGGTTACAGGCGTCACCAATGTTCAGACGCGGCTGATTCCCTGGCTTAAGCGCAACATCGTGGCGGTGCCTGCCAATCAGGTCGCCAGCATTTCCATCGGCACCGGTGATGGCGCCTACACGTTGTCACGAGAGGCTGCGTCAGATGAGGCATTCGCGATAACGGGAGCACCGGAAGCGCGCAAACTGGACGGCGACAAGGCAACGTCAGTAAGCCGGGCATTGGCTTCGGTCGAACTTGAGGATGTGCGCCCGCGCACGGAACTGGCGCTGCCGGATAATGCGTCGAGTGCGAGTGTCACGACATTTGACGGACTGACGGTGAATGTTCGTCTGGCAGAACTGGACCGCAAGAAGTGGGCGACGTTTGATGCCGCTTTTACCGGCGACCCCAGCGATCAATCAGAGTCAGCTGTCGCAGCACGAGCTGCGGTTGAAGAGATCAACGCGCGCGTGGGCAAGTGGATCTACTGGTTGCCGAGTTCAACCTTCACAAATCTGACGCGCCCGCTCGATGATGTGCTGGTCTCGAAGGAAGATGATAGTTCGTGATGTGATCCACGAAATCCTGATTGATAGCGGCTCACGGTATTCCGTGAGCCGTTTTCATTGGGGCAACTGCATGCCAAAGCGGTAACAATGTATGTTGGTGTCGTGCGGGCGGTATTGGATGCGTATAATTGCACTGGCCCGCAGGTTCGGCATACCGTGCGGCCCGGAACGATTGTTGGAGTAGATCGAGGCCCGAAAGCCTAAAGCCAAAAAAGAGCCCGCTGCGAAGGCAAAAGACGCCGAAGTGCCAGCAGACGCAAATGCAGAAGCCGCCGAAGCGCCGCGGTTTCCGTTATTCTACAAGGCACCGCGCCCCGTCGAGGCGACGCGGCACGCAAAGTCGGGTCTGGTCGAGGACATGGACGTCGGTTTCGCATCGGATGCCAATGCAATTCCGATCAACATCGTCGAATTTGCCGTCGCAGCACGCCACTATCCGATCGTATTTTCAACCGCGGAACCTTCTCTGCCGGTCGTTGTGAGCGGCCTGCGAACGGGAACGAACGCATTTATCGGGATCGACAACACCTGGGCCCGGGGCTTCTATATTCCCGCATATGTTCGCCGCTACCCGTTCATCCTTATGGAAAATGCGGAAAAGGAACAGTTCATCCTCTGTGTTGATGAGGAATCGGGCGCCCTGACCGAGGACGGTGAACGCCAGCTCTTCAATGATGACGGCAAGCTTCGGAGCTTACCGACCGCGCGCTCGAATTTTGTCGGGCCTATCATGGCCAGTACGAGGCCACACGACAGTTTGTTTCAGCCCTGAACGAGCATGATTTGCTGACGGACAACTCAACGGAAATGCGCCTTACCGACGATCGCAAGATCCAGATGCAGGGCTACAAAGTCATCGACCGGGAAAAGTTCGACAATTTGCCCGACGACGTGTTCCTGGACTGGCGCCAGAAGAATTGGCTCCCGGTCGTGTACAGCCACCTGTTGTCTCTCTCGAACTGGCCGTCGGTCCTACAACGGGCCGCCGACCGGGCGATGGAGGACTAGGCAGACGCCGGCTGCGTGTTGCGCTGCTTGCGGCTGTCGCCGAACCGTCCGTCGAGTTCCTTTGCGTCGTCGAACACGTAAATCGACATTGGCTCGCGTCGGCCACGAACTTCTATTTCTTCGCTGCGTAGTCCGTCGGTATCGAGCCCGCTGACGCCGGATAGTTGTTCGGAAACAATCAGCTGGGCGCCGTAATCCTTGGTCTTGGCTTCGAGCCTGGCCGCCGTGTTGACGGTGTCCCCGATGGCGGTCACCGAAATGGCGGGTCCGTACCCCATCTCGCCGACAATCGCGTTACCGACATGGATCCCGATCCCGATCCGGAGGGGTGCGGGCAAATCCGCTTCGAGCAAGCGATTGAGCTCGTCCAGTTGGGCCGACATGCCTTGTGCGGCAAGAAGAGCAGATGTGGCGCCGTCGGCGGCATTCGCATCCACGCCGAACAACGCCATGATGCCGTCGCCGATAAACTTGTCCACGCGGCCGCCTGCCTGCTCGATGGCTTCTCCCATGGAACGGAAATACCGGTTGAGGACAAACACGACGTCATAGGGAAGCTTCTGTTCCGAGAAGGAGGTGAAGCCGCGGATATCGGCGAACAGGATCGCGATTTCCTGTTCCTGACCTTGCATCGCCGCAGACTTGGCAAAACCGTCGCGCGGGCTGGCGTTTGGTGGAAGTAGCGGGGTGACGGAGATGTCTTCCGTCGGGCGCGTCTGGCATGCGAGCCGAACATCGGGCGCAGCGCCGACCCGGCGCAGGACCTTGAGTTCGGACTCATCCGGCGGCGGCAGATCATCCAGAGGGCCGTTCACGCGTACCCGGCAGGTCGAACAGCGGCCACGCCCGCCGCACACCGACGCGTGCGGAATGTCGTTGAGCTGGCTGGCTTCGAGGATCGTCGTGCCCGGGGGCACGGAAACATTCCTGCCTTCGGGGTAACGGATCCGAACAATACCGCGCCGTCGCTCGAGATACAGGCGAACACCGCGTGCGAGCAGTGTCAGCAAGAGAAGGGCACCCAGGCCCAGCAAGATGCGCGCCTCAAGGAGGTAGAGAAACTCGATCTGCTCCGCCGTTGGCGTGTTGTTGTCGATCTCGATGTCGAGGCGGAAACCCGGGTCATCCGCCAACAGGCGGCCGACGGTTCGCCCGGCCGCCGCAAAGCCGAGAAGGCCAAGCACGGGGACCAGGAGCGCCAGGCCATAGAGCCAGGCCAGGCTCTTGGCAAACCAGGGTTTGAGGCGCAGCCAAAAGTAGATGCCGATACACGCATGCACCCATACAACGATGGTTGCCGCGGTTTGGCGAAGCCCGCTCATCGGGTCGTCGACCCAGATGGCCATCAGCACATAGGTGTAGCTGTCGATCGTCTCGAAGTTCTGTACGGCGGCCCGGGTTCCCAGAATATGGCCGATCAGCAGAACGGGAGCGGCAAATCCGAGTATGAGCTGTAGTGCCTCGCCGATACTCATCTTCAGGCGCCGGCGTGTGTAGACCGCGTGCAGCGCAAACATCATGTGAATCAGCAATGATCCGACGAACAGGGTGGTTCCGACCGGATTCCGCCAGACGAGCAGGAAATAATTTCGTCCTGCTTCCATCGCCTCAAGAGAGATCAAGCCGAGCGCGTGATTCGTTAGATGGGTGAGCACAAAAACGAACAAAATCAGGCCGCTACCGAGGCGCAGCCCACGTTTTGTGATTCTTACCCGCAGAAATGCGCTATTCTTCGCCTGTGGGGCCGGATTTACATTGCTGGCAGATGACATGATGTTGAACAGAGCCAATTTGTCACTATTTATGTTGGAAGGTTAGCATGACCTAGGGTGCCGGAATACGTGAACGGGGGCGGCGCCCTATAAATTGAACACAGGGTAACGAGGCGCCCTGTCAAAATAGCGGAGACAAACGCGATGCGCGTACGTTTAGCAACTGCAATTCTAGTGACATTCATGGCTTTCGGTGCCAGCGGGGCATACGGCGCCGGTTCCGACACCACGACGTCGCTTACCCCGGCTGAAGTCCGCGCCCAGTTGGCGAGTGCGGAAGGATTGATCCGGCAGGAAAACTACAGCGATGCCATCGAGGTCTTGAACGGCGTTGTGGAATCCAGCCCCCGGGAAGCCGATGCCTACAATCTGCTCGGTTTCAGCTATCGCAAGTCCAAGGATTTCAACCGAGCGGAGCGCAACTACAAGCGTGCCTTGCGGTTGAACCCCGATCATAAGGGCGCGATCGAATATTACGGTGAACTACTCATCGAAACGGATCGTCGCAAAAAAGCCGAAGGCATGCTTGCGAAGCTCGAAACCCTATGTCCAAACGGCTGCGGTGAACTCGACCAGCTTCGTAAAGCGCTCGCTGGACAGCAAACAAGTAGCGCCTGGCCTGCTGACGGCAGCTAATTGCCCGGACGTTCTGCGTATTCTTCCGTCTCGCTGATGCGAGGCGGCTAGCGGGTACTCGTATAGAATTGCTGGACGCGCTTGCGCGCTTCTTCGAGTTGTTCAGGCGTCATTTTGGCCCGTAGGTTTGCAAGTGTCTTGCGCGCTTCCGGGCGGCCGCTGCGGTCGGCGATCGTGAGCCATTTATAGGCTTCGACCGAGCTGCGCGGAACGCCTTCGCCGAGGATATACATGCGCGCAATATTGAACTGCGCCGCCGCGAGCTACCCTTGCGCGCGTGCTGATCCCAACACTCGAACGCCTTCCCATAGTTCTTTTGGCGATGGAAATTGACGCCATCACGCACGGAACATGTGGGTTTTGACTGCGCGTGGACGATCGGTACATCGGTCGCGAGCACAAATGCGGTCAGCGACAGAGACATCAGCAGGAAGCGTGTGGTCTTCATGTTTTCACCTTCGATCCATCTTCGGCGAGCCGTTCGAGTGCAGCGGGGGAATCAACATCCGTCAGTACTGCGTCATCCGGCATCGGTACCTCAACAACGGCATCTTCATAGTCGCCGATTAGATGTTTGGCACCGACGTCGCCACCCAGTGCGGCCATATCTTCGAAAAACCGCCGATCCCAGAATACAGGATTACCGCGTTTTCCGTTCCGTGTCGGCACACAAATGAGATGGCCCTCATCAGGGTCATGTGAGGAAACAAGCAGGCGTAGGTGCTCTGGTCCGACTTTCGGCATGTCGCCGAGGGCGATCAGGGCCCCGTCACAGCTATCTGGGACGGCAGAAACACCAGCGCGAAGCGAGGTGCTCAGTCCCTGATCGAACAACGGGTTGTGGACAAACATTGCCTGATCGCCCGCCGCGGCTTTCACCTCGTCCGGCTGATGGCCGGTGACGACGATCACGGGGTCTGCACCCGATTCCCGTGCGGCGTCGACCGCGTGACGCACCATCGGCTTGCCGTCGACCTCGATCAGAAGTTTGTTGACGGCCCCCATGCGCCGCGACTGGCCTGCCGCAAGGATAATGGCGGCAAACTGCGGGGTTGTGGCTTCCTGTCGCCGCGCGCGCGGTGCCGCGTGCGTCCGGGGAAGAGGGCGCGAGGGTATTTCCTTGAGCAACCCGCCGACCCCAAGCCCCATGATCTGTGCGCCGTCGACGGGGATATCGGCCATGATGCGTTCGAGCACGAGGTCATTGCCGCCGAGCCGGGGAGAGCGCGCCGAACCGGGTAGCGCCAGAACAGGGACATCCACAATCCGCGCGAGGACCGTCAGGTTGCCCGGGTCCACGGGCATGCCGAAATGCTCGATGGTTCCCCCGGCTTGCGTGATCGCAGCCGGAATGACGTCACGTCGGTCGGTCGTCGCCGAAGCGCCAACGATCAGGACCAGTTCCGCACCGCTGCCGACGAGCCCGTGGAGTGCTGCGTCGATGGCAATCAGGTCATGCTCGACCGTAACAACTGTCGACAGCGTACTGCCGAGCGCTTCGATCCGGTCGCGCACAACGTTTTCAGTCTTGGCGAGAACCTTGCTTGGCAGGCCGGGGAGATCGGTTTGAATCAGACCGACAGAACGTTGGCGGTAAGCGCGCAGCGATACCAGTCCGTCATCTCCCGCTGCCATTGCGGCTGTTTCGGCCTCAACCAGGTGGGCCTCGGAGACGGCGAAGGGGATGATCTTGATCGTTGCAACGATCTGTTCCGCCTCAACACGGTCAAAGGGATGCAACGTGGAGATGGTGATGCCTTCATCGACCCGGTTGATGCGATCCACCGCATCGGGATCGAGCATCGCCAGGCCCGCCTCACGGGCGAACAGATTGACCCGGCCCGTACCGGCAATTCCGGCGCGTATGCCGGTCCCCGTTGCGGCTTTTGCCAAACGACTGGCGGCGGTGTTCTCGTCGATGTCGCCGTCCTCGAAGATCGCGACCGTGATTTCGCTCACGCCCGCAGTCGTGAGTTGGCTGATATCTGCCGCGTCGAGGATGTGTCCCTTGCGGTAGCGCTGGCCGCCCAGGGTCTGGCCGTGAACGAGCATGGCGCCCTCGGCCTGGTTCAGTGGGACGGGGCCGAACTTCATGCGCTGTGCAGGACCTGCGTAATTTGCGCCATGATCGAGATCGCGATCTCGGTCGGGCTTTTGGCGTTAATGGCCAGGCCAACCGGTGCGTGGATGAGGCCGATCTCGTCTTCGGTGTAGCCCGCCTCGGTCAAACGCTCCACGCGGCCGGCATGGGTTTTCCGGCTTCCAAGTGCGCCGATGTAGAATGCCTCGGACCGCAAGGCGACGTGCAAGGCAGGGTCGTCCAGCTTGGGGTCGTGGGTCAGGGTCACGACGGCCGTGCGGTTGTCGACGCCCAGGGTGTTCAGCGCGTCGTCCGGCCAGTCCTCGCTCAGGGTGACCCCGGGAAAGCGGTCGCGGGTCGCGAAGGCGCCGCGCGGGTCGACGATGACCACCTCATAACCCGAGGTTTGGGCAAGGGTGACCAGCGGCTGGGCAATATGCACCGCGCCGACGATGATCATCCGCTTGGGTGGGTTGAAAACCTGGACGAACAGCGGTGCATCATCACGACGCATGCGCCCGCTCTTGTCGTCGCGCAGGGCGTTGCGGGCAGCCTCGATCGCGTCATCATCGAGCGTGAGTGAGCCTTCGGTCCGGTCGCGAAAGACGAGGGACTGCTCGCCGGTCTCGAGGTTCGACACAAGTGCGACCTGTAGCTTGGCTTCGCGCGCTGCCAGGAGTGATGTCATGGTCTCGGGGCGCATGGTCGATCAGTCCAGCCGTTCAACCCAGACTTCGACCTTGCCGCCGCAGGCGAGACCGACTTCCCAGGCCATTTCGTTGGAAACACCGAAATCGAGAAGCCGCGGTTTGCCGTCCGCCATGACTTCCCGTGCTTCATGGACGACCGCGCCTTCGATGCAACCGCCGGATACGGAGCCGGCCATGTTGCCGTCCTCGTCGATGGCCAACTGGCTGCCGACAGGGCGCGGCGATGAGCCCCAGGTCGTAACCACGGTCGCGATCGCGACGTTTTTGCCGGATTGGCGCCAGTCGGCGGCCTGTTCGACGACATCGTCGTGATCGAGAGCCTGCAGATCGATGCTGGTTTCACTCATTGTGCTGCCTCCTGCCATGATTTGCTTTGAAAGGTCCCATGACCATCGGCCCGGGACAAGGCTTCTGCAAGCTGTTCCAGGCTTTCGAGATTGTGGATCGAGCGGAATTCATCCGTGTGCGGGAGCATGGCCCGTGCGCCGAGCGACTTCGGCTCGTATCGGTCATAACGTAAGAGCGGATTAAGCCAGATCAAGCGCCGGCTCGACATGTGGAGCCGCTCGATTTCCTTGTCCAGCCCATCCGCCGCGTCGCGATCCAGCCCGTCCGTGATGAGCAGCACCATGGCACCCTGGCCGAGGACACGCCGGGACCAGTCGGTGTTGAAATCATGCAGCGCGTGTCCGATACGCGTTCCCCCCGACCAGTCGTCGACGGCTTCTGCCACTTTATCGAGCGCCTCATCGACGTCCTTGTAGCGCAATTGGCGGGTCACGTTGGTCAGCCGGGTGCCGAACAGGAAGGTATGGACCCGATCCCGGTCATTCGTCACCGCGTGCATGAAATGCAGGATCATGCGCGAATACCTGCTCATCGATCCGGAGATGTCACACAGCACGACGAGCGGCGGATGACGGCGCTGGCGCTTACGATATTGCAGCGGAATGGTCGCACCGCCACCGCGCAGGGCGGCACGCAGGGTCGCGCGCATGTCGATGCGCCGGCCGCGTGCATCGCGCCGGAACCGTCGGGTCGGGACTTCCATGATCGGCAGGCGCATCCGCGCAATCGCGCGTTTGGCGGCCTCGAGCTCCTCGCTCGACATCTTCTCGAAATCCGTCTTCTGGAGGACCTCATTGGCCGAGAAGGTCATCACCGCGTCGACGGTGATCTCCGGATCCTCCTCGTCCTGTCCGCCTTCGCCCTCGCCGGGCATCTCCATCTGATCCTGCTTGAGAGCTTCAGCGAGGCGTCGGTTCATTTCCTCGGCATTTTGCTGGGCTTCGGGATCAACGAAGGATGGCAGGACGAGAGAGGTCATCCGCTCAAGCAGCTTCGGGTTACGCCAGAAAATGTGGAAGGCCTGATCGAATATTTCGCGTTGATCGCGTCGGTTCACGAAGACCGCGTGGAGGGCCCAGTAGAAATCGTCGCGATTGTCGAGCCCGACCGTCTCGACGGCGTTGATACCCTCGATGACCTTGCCCGGCCCGACGGGAAGACCGGCCGTGCGTAACACGCGGGCGAAATGCATGATGTTGTTGGCGATCTTCCCGGCACCGGCATCACCGACATCGGCCATGTCGTCGAGCTTCGCCTTGGCCTGCAGGGCCGGGCGGGCTTCATCCGGGATCGCTTTCTCCGACACGTGCCTAGTTCGCGGCCTGAGCCTGCGCGACCTCGCTCTTAACCTCGTCGAGGATTTTCGCGGCTTCACTGCCGCGGATCTTCGCGATGTCGTCCTGATATTTCAGCAGGACACCGAGCGTGTCGTCGATGGCGTCGGGGGTGAGCTCGATAATATCGAGCTGGTGCAGGGCCGAGGCCCAGTCGATGGTCTCGGCAATGCCGGGAACCTTGAACAGATCGATTGTCCGCAGTTTCTGGACGAATTCGACGACCTGTCGTGACAGGCGCGCGTCGGCCTGCGGGGCCTTAAGGCCCAGAATTTCGAGTTCGCGTTCTGCATCCGGGTAATCGACCCAATAATAGAAACAACGTCGTTTGAGCGCGTCGTGGATTTCACGTGTCCGGTTCGAAGTGATGATGACAATCGGCGGTTCTTCGGCTCGGACGGTGCCGATCTCGGGAATGGTAATCTGGAAATCCGACAAGACTTCCAGCAGATAGGCCTCGAAAGCCTCGTCCGTGCGGTCGAGTTCGTCGATGAGAAGTACCGGGGGGCCGTCGGCAGACGGATCGAGGGCCTGCAGGAGAGGGCGGTGGATGAGGAATTTGTCTGAGAATATATCGTCGCCGAGGCTTTCGCGATCGCCGATGCCCTCGGCCTCCGCCATCCGGATTTCGATCATCTGCGCGGAGTAATTCCACTCATAGACCGCGGATGCGACATCGAGGCCCTCATAGCATTGCAGGCGGACGAGACGGCGGCCCAGCGTTTCCGACAGGACCTTCGCGATTTCGGTCTTGCCGACGCCGGCTTCACCCTCAAGGAACAGGGGACGGCCAAGCTTCAGTGACAGGTACACCGCTGTGGACAGGCTCCGGTCCGAGACATAATTGCCCCCGGACAAGAGTTCAAGGGTGTCTTCGACGTTCTCAGGAATGCTGTTCAAGAGACTTCATCCGATGTTCCGCGCGCATTCGACGGCGCGCGCATGTTCCAAAATATATCGCTCGACCGTAGGCGCGATTGATATAGCGCAGGATGCCCTGCCGAACCTAGAGTTACGGCCGGAGCGAAGCCCCGGCCGTATCAAGATACTTCCTGTCGGTTGGACTTAACCTGCAGCAGTTACCGCGCGGCTCGCCATGACCGAAATCAGATGGGCGCGATACTCAGCGGAGGCGTGGATGTCCGTGTTCAGGTCGGCATCGGACATTTTCACACCCTTCGCGGCGTCGGCACTCCAGTCACTCGACAACGCGCTTTCGATGTCGGTGGCCCGGAATACGCCATCCTGTCCTGCACCGGTGACCGCGACCCGTGTGTCGCCACCGGTCTGTGCGACCATGACGCCCACGAGCGCATACCGTGAGGCGGGGTTCGGGAATTTGGTGTAGGCCGCTTTCTCGGGAACCGGGAAACGCACCGCTGTGATGAGCTCGCCATCCTCAAGCACGGTTGTGAACATGCCGTCGAAGTAATCCTCGGCGGCGATTTCGCGCTTGTTGGTGATCACGGTGGCGTTCAGGCCGAGAACCGCGGCGGGATAGTCTGCCGCCGGGTCGTTGTTGGCCAGGGAGCCGCCGATGGTCCCGCGGTTGCGAACCTGCGGGTCGCCGATATTGTCGGCGAGGCCTGCAAGGGCAGGGATCTTGGATTTAACGACATCCGAATTCGCCACATCGACATGGCGGGTCATGCCCTTGATGGTGACGGAGTCTCCGCCGTCTTCGATCCCGACGAGATCATCGATGCCGGCCAGATCAACCAGATCGGAAGGCTGTGCCAGGCGCTGTTTGAGGGTCGGGATGAGGGTCATGCCACCGGCCAGGAAACGACCATCCTCGGCGGATGTCACGGCGCTTGCAGCTTCGTCGGCGGAGCCCGCCTTTTGGTAGTTGAACTGATACATCGTCTATCTCCCTAACCAGACGTTATTCCGCCGCCTGGCGGACACTGGATTCCTGAATGGCCTGCCAAACCTTCAAAGACGTGGCGGGCATTGAAATGTCTTGGACACCAAGCGGTGCCAATGCGTCGAGAATGGCGTTGACGACCGCCGGTGGCGAGCCGATGGCGCCGACTTCACCCACACCTTTGACTTCGAGCGGGTTGGACGCCCCCATGACACTCTGGGTCGCGACCGAGAAGTTGGGCAGATCATCAGCCCGGGGCATGGTGTAATCCATGTATGATCCGGTCAGAAGCTGTCCGTCTTCGTCATAAACACAGCCTTCGAGCATCGCCTGCCCCACACCCTGTGCCAATCCGCCATGGACCTGGCCTTCGACGATCATCGGATTGACCACGCGTCCCACATCGTCTACCGCGGTGAAGCTGATGACGTCTATATCGCCGGTCTCGGGGTCGACCTCGACCTCACAGATATGCGCGCCGCCCGGAAAACTGAAGTTGAGCGGATCGTAGAACGCGTTCTCGTCCAGGCCCGGCTCGATTTCCTCGATCGGGTAATTGTGCGGCACATAGGCGGCGAGTGAAATTTCCCCGAACGCCATTTCCTTGTCGGTGCCCGCGACGGTGAATTTGCCATCCGCAAACTCGATGTCGGAAACATCGGCTTCCATGATGTGGGCCGCGATCTTCTTGGCCTTGTCGATGACCTTGTTGCAGGCGTTCAGGATCGCAGGACCGCCGACGGCGAGGGAACGCGAACCATAGGTACCCATCCCGAACTGCACCTGATCGGTGTCGCCATGGCTGATCTCGATATGTTCGATCGGGATACCGAATGATTCTGACACCAACTGGGCAAAAGTCGTCTCGTGACCCTGACCGTGGTTATGGGTGCCGGTATAGACCGTCACCGATCCCGTCGGGTGGACGCGGACCTGGGCGGATTCATAAAGCCCGGCACGTGCGCCCAGTGCGCCGGCAACGGCCGACGGGGCGATGCCGCAAGCCTCGACATAGGTCGAGATTCCGATGCCGCGCAGCTTTCCTGATTTCTCCGCTGCGGTGCGGCGCTTTTCGAATCCGGCATAGTCGGAGGCCTTGAGAGCGCTTTCGAATGTCGCCGGGCTGTCGCCGCAGTCATACAGAAGCGCCACCGGCGTCTGATAGGGATACTGATCCGGCTGGATCATGTTCAACTTGCGAAGTTCGACCGGATCGATGCCGATCTCACGGGCAGCCTTCGTGACCAGCCGCTCGAGCAGATATGTGCATTCCGGCCGCCCGGCGCCGCGATAGGCATCGACCGGGACCGTGTTGGTGAAGACCGTCTGCACTTCTGCGTAGATCGCCGGTGTCGTGTACACGCCGGCAAGCAGAGTTGCGTAGAGATAGGTTGGGACGCTTGAGCCGAAGGTCGACAGATAGGCGCCAACATTGGCCTTGGTCGCGACGCGCAACCCGAGGAACTTGCCCGACTTGTCGAGCGCGAGCTCCGCGTGAGATTCGTGGTCTCTTCCGTGGGCATCGGTCGCAAAAGATTCAGATCGCTCGGCCGTCCATTTGATCGGCTGGTGAACCTTGGCGGCAGCCCAGGTGAGGATCGCTTCTTCGGCGTAGTGGAAAATCTTTGACCCGAACCCGCCGCCGACATCCGGCGCGACCACCCGAAGTTTGTGCTCGGGAATCTGCAGCACGAATGCGCCCATCAACAGGCGAATGACATGCGGATTCTGGGACGTCGTAAACAGCGTGTACTGGTTGGTCGAGCGATCGAAATCAGAGATCGCCGCGCGGGGCTCCATGGCATTGGGGATCAGTCGGTTGTTGACCAGGTCGATCGATACGACATGGTCTGCCGCGGCAAAAGCCTCTTCGACGGCGTCCTTCTCGCCGATCTCCCAGTCGAAGCAACGATTGTTCGGCACGTCGTCATGCACAAGTGCGCCACCGGCCAGTGCCGAATCCATATTGATGACGGCAGGCAACACGCCGTAGTCGACGTCGATGAGCTCCGCGGCATCGCGCGCGGCGTCGCGCGTCTCGGCGATGACAATCGCGACCTGATCGCCGACATAGCGCACTTTCTCATGCGCCAGGGGCGGATGCCCCGGCTCCAGCATCGGCGAGCCGTCCTTGTTGTGGATCTGCCAGCCACAGGGGAGGCCTCCGATCCCGTCGGCGGCCATATCGGCACCGGTCAGAACGGCGACGACACCATTGGCCTTTTCGGCCTTCGAGATGTCGACCGAATTGATCGTCGCGTGGGCATGCGGCGAGCGCAGGATCCAGGCATGGCTCTGTCCCGGACGATTGATATCGTCGGTGTAGTTGCCATTGCCGGTGAGGAAACGCTGGTCCTCGACCCGCTTGACGGAAGCTCCGATTCCCGTGCCGGTCATCGCGCTATCCCTTCAGCGCTTGGGCACCGGCGAGAATGGACTTAACGATGTTGTGGTAGCCGGTGCAGCGGCAGAGGTTGCCCTCAAGCCATTCGCGGACTTCCTGTTCGCTTGGATCCGAGTTCTTCTGAACCAGGTCGAGAGCACTCATCACCATGCCGGGGGTGCAGAAGCCGCACTGCAGACCATGGTTTTCGCGGAACGCTTCCTGCATCGGATGCAGTTCGTCGCCATTGGCGAGCCCCTCGATCGTGGTCACCTCGGCGCCTTCGGCCTGGGCCGCCAGCATCGTGCAGGATTTCAGGGATTCGCCATTCACATGAACCACGCACGCGCCACACTGGCTCGTGTCACAACCGACATGCGTGCCGGTCATTCCCAGACTTTCGCGAAGATATTGAACGAGTAGGGTCCGCGGCTCGACTTCAGCCGATACGGACTTTCCGTTCACCGTCATTGATACGGTGGGCATAACGTTCCTCCCTGTTTCGGGTTGCCCCCTTATGGCCACCGCGCGGTGCCCCGCGCGCCGGTCCAATTATTACGTCATAGGAGTTTCATCCGCAGGGCGCGTTGCGTCAAGCCGCAGCGCACCAAATACGGCAGAAAGTATGTAGAAAATTGTGGTGGCGCCTAGCCGAACAGTGCGTAGAGCACGATCGCGGCAACAACCAGCACGCCGACCCATGTGCCGACCCCGACCTGAGACATGGCGGTGACCTGCCCGACGCTCGACGCCGGTGCTGCCGGGGGTGCCTCTGCGGCCGGCGCAGGTGCTGCCTCGGCAGGCGCGTCCGCCGCGCTGGCATCGCCGTTCGATACGGCCTCGGCGAAATTTTCGAAGAACTGGGAGGCCATTTTCTTCGCCGTGCCGTCGATCAGGCGGGCACCGAGCTGAGCCAGTTTCCCGCCGACCTGCGCATCGACTTCGTATTTAAGGAGCGTACCGTCACCGTCTTCTTCGAGCTGTACGTTCGCGCCGCCCTTCGCAAAACCGGCAGCACCGCCTTTGCCTTCGCCCGAGATGCGGTAGCCATTGGGTGCGTCGATATCGGTCAGCTGGACGGCGCCGGAGAATTTGGCCTTCACCGGTCCGACCTTTGCCGTGACCTGGGCGGTGAATGAAGTGTCGGACGTCTGATCGATTTCCTCGCAGCCCGGGATCGACTGTTTCAGAATTTCCGGATCGTTCAATCCGGCCCAGACCTTTTCGCGCGGTGCATTAATTTTGTATTCGCCGGACATTTCCATGGCGGTGATCCTTATGGGCTAGGAGGAATTTATCTGAAAATAGTCTTCACCCGCAGGTTGGACAAGTTGTCCTTCGCCTTTGTGCACGTCGTGCGCTAGTCACGCGCCATTTTTCGGCCGATGAATGTCATGGCCGCAGCGCCGGCAAGGGATCCCACGCCGATAGTTGCGAACCCGAGGAACCAGGCCGTCTGAGATGATTGTCCACCGGCGGCGTCAAGGACCAGTCCGACTGCCAACGGGCCGAGGAACCCTGCCGTAAATCCGAACAGGGAATGTACCGCCAGGGTGAGCCCGCGATAACCGGGTTCGGAGGCCTGGGTCGCGCCGGCGGTGAGCGAACCGGAATCACCCATGATCAGGCCGCTGTACACGAAGAACAGGATCACCACGATTGAGAAGGGAAGTCCCGGGCTCAGCCCCATCAGGAGCGCGGCCGCGAATGAGGACAACATGGCCAGCCGGACAACGCGTGCGCGACCGTAACGCTCGCAGAGTTCATTGCCCCCCAGGCTGGCCGCGACGGCAGCGAGATTGGCCAGCGCCGCAACGACGGCTGCTTCGGCGTTCGCCGCACCGCCACTCTTCTCGTTGGCGAAGACGAGGAAGGCGACGATCCAGCCGCGAAGGGCGAACAGTTCCCAGGAATGGCCCGCATAGCCGAGAACATAGGCCATCGCGGCACGGTTTCGCAGGACCGGGCGAAAGTCGAATGTCCGGGTTGGCGGCCGCTCTTCCGGCAAGGGCGCACGTGGGGTCAGGAAGGCAAAAACAATAATCGCGGCGATGATGGGGCCAGCCGCTGCAATGGAGAACGCCCATGGCCATCCGAACAGCGCACCGATGATCCCGTTCATTGCGAATGACATGGCCGCGCCGACGGAGAACCCGGCGGTGTAGATCGCGATGCCGCGAGATGGGACCGGTGAAGGTAGACGATCGGTCAGAACCTTAAGGCCGGTCATGTAGGTGCCGCCGACCCCTGCACCCTGAACGGCGTTCCAGAACAATCCCGACCAGAACCCGTCGGCACAGCAGGCGAATCCGGCGAGCCCCATGGCCGATACCATCAGGCAGGCGAGGTAGATGCGGCGCGAATCGATTCGGTCGGTCCAAGGGACGATGACCGCCACCGCGAGCACATAGCCGGCGAAGTAGATCCCGCTAATCCAGCCTGCTTGCGTGTTGTCGAGGTTCCATTCCGCCTGAAGCGGTAACAGCAAGGCGGGGAAGGCGGCGAATCCGGTCATGCTCGCGACATGGGCGGCGAACATGACGGTGATGGTGCTGGCCGGAGGCATGCGGGGGATTATATCCCGCGCGCGTCAGCTGGGGTACGTGTCGTCGCGTTTTCCGGACTGCAGATCGGCCGCTGGCGTTCCGGCCAGTCGCCGCCCGTCGGCGTCGTACTTGTCCTTGAGTTCATCGATGCTGGTTTCCGACCAGAGTTCCGCGCGTGACAGGTACGCGGCGCGGCCGAGCAGGTGCGCGGCCACGGGTGCCGTCAGCAGCAGGAAGCCAAGGCCCGCCAGCGCGCGGGTGATGACCCCGAGATCCTGAGAATCGACCGCGATGGCCAGCAGGACGAGCCCCGCCCCGAGGGTGCCGGCCTTCGTCGCGGCATGCATGCGCACGAAGATATCGGGCATCCGGTACAGTCCGATCCCCGCCACCAGCGAAAATATGGCCCCGATCAGGATGATGATTCCGGCGACGAGATCAATCATGTCTCGCCTCCCGTGCCTTCGGTGGGGTGCTTGTGGTGCTCCTGAAGCGCGCTGCGATAGACGTAACGCGCGAAGGCAACAGTCGCGAGAAAACCGACCAGCGCCAGCGCGATCGCCACATCGAGGAACGCATACTCACCGGAGGAGATCGAGAAGAGCCCGATAAATCCGATTCCGAGCAGTGCCAGCATGTCGAGGGCGACCACCCGATCTGCAGGGGTCGGCCCGCGCAGCAGCCGGAACACGGTGAGCGCGAAGGAGACGATCATCGCGCCATAGGCGAAGAGGATCGATCCGTCGAGAAAGCTTGCGCCGAATTCTTCCATGGGCCTACTCCAGCGCCTCGCGGATCCGGCGTTCGAACCCGTTTCGGATGTCCGCCCGCAATGCGTCCGCGTCGTCGACGTTCATCGCGTGAATGTACAGCGTGGACCGGTCGGTCGAGACATCGACGCTGAGGGTGCCGGGGGTGAGGGTGATCAGGTTGGCGAGCAACATGATGCCGACCGGGCTTTCAAGTTCCAGCGGGAAGGCGACGATCGCCGGCCGGAACTCCATACGCGGCGAGAGCGTGTAACGGGCGACTCGATAACCTGAGAGCGCCAGCTCGTAGACGAACAGCGCGATGAGCCGGAGAATTCGAAAGGGCCGGTAGAAATTGTGCTGGTCGAACCTCTCGCGCACGAGCCACAGGCACACAAAGGCGAGCACGTATCCGAAGATCAGGTTGCTCGGCGAGAAGCTGTTGGTGACGACGCCCCAGATCAGCGCCAGCACGATATTGAAGACCAGGAGGTTCATCGCGGCGCCTCCGCGCTGTCCGTGCCTGCTGCGGCGGTCTGCGCCGAGTTTCCGAGCACCGCCTCGATGTAGGCATCGGGCGCCAGTAGTTCCGCGGCCGCGCGCTGGGACATGCCGACAACTGGCGCAGAGTAGACGCCGATGACGAAAGTGAGTGCCGCCAGCGCACCGAGAGCGCCCTTCAACAAGGCGTCGTTGTTGCCGGGTCGGGCCGTTGCGGCGGTCCGCGCCCCGTCAGCCGCCTCGCGCCAGAAAGCCAGCGCGAAGATCCGTCCGATCAGCATCAACGTCAGAAAGCCGGAGATCAGCACGCCGGCGACGATTGCATATTCTCCCGCTTCCAGGCCTGCCTGGACCAGGTAAACCTTGGGCCAGAAGCCTGCCAACGGTGGCACGCCGGCCAGCGACAATCCGCTGATCAGGAATGCCACGGCAAGGAAGGGCGCACCTTTGTAAAGTCCCGCGATGTCGGCAACCCGGGTGCCGCCGCTGGCCCGTGCCACCATACCCGCAGCCATGAACAGCGCGGCCGATACGATGATCGAGTGGATGACATAGAAAGTGGTGCCGAGCAGCGCGAGTTCGGTTCCGATGGCCAGGCCGCCAACCATGACTCCGACGCCGCTGATGACGGTATAGGAAACGACCCGGCGGATATCGGTTTCGGCCAGCGCACCCAACGCGCCCACAATCATGGTCGCGACCGCGACCCAGACCATCGCCTCTCGGGCGATCTCCCCGCCATCTGGGAACACGATCATGAACACGCGCACCAGTGAGTAAACGCCCACCTTGGTCAACAGGGCCGCAAAGATCGCCGATACGGTCGGCAGCGGCGTGTGATAGGCCGCCGGCAGCCAGAAATGGAGCGGGAAGAGCGCTGACTTCATGCCAAGCGAGACCAGGAAGAGAAGCGCGACGGTTTCGATGGGCGCGTCGGCCGGCAGGGCCGCGACCTTGCCGGACAGGTCGGCCATGCTCAGCGTGCCGGTCATGCCGTAGAGCAGCGCGATGGCGATGAGCAGGAGCGTCGTTGCAAGCAGGTTGAGGAAGGCGTATTTCACCGCGCCGTCGAGCTGCTCGCGACGCCCGCCCAGCACCATCAGCCCGAACGATGAAATCAGCGTGATCTCGAACCAGACATAGAGGTTGAAGATGTCGGCAGTCAGAAACGCGCCGGAGACGCCCATAACCAGCGCCAGCAACAGCGGAATGATGCCGGCGCGACGGTGTTCGACGTCCGTGTCGGCGAGGCCGTACACCAGGATTACCAGGGCAACGGCGCTGGCGGCGGCGGTGAGCGCCGCGCCCAGCGTGTCGGCGGCCATTGCGATCCCGAACGGGGCGGGCCATCCGCCCATGGACATTGCGATCGGCCCGTTCGTCCAGACATGGCCCAGGAGGACCAGGCTCGCCACGAGCTGCAGGGTGAGCGCAATCAGTCCGATCGCGCTTTGGGCCTTCGAGCGTCCCCACAGCGCGATCGCGAGCGAGGCACCGATCAGCGGAATCGCGACCGGCCAGACGACGAGCCATGCTGCCATCTCAGACATCGCGGCCTCGCATCGGCGGGGTATCGGGTTTTGGCTCGGCGATCCGCATCTCGTCGGTGTCGATGGTGTCGAGGGTCCGGTAGGTCCGGCGCGACAGGACCAGCAGGAACGCGAACAGCGAGAAGCTGATCACGATGGCGGTCAGGATCAACGCCTGAGGCAGCGGGTTGGCGATGCCGGCTTCGGCGACCTTGAACCCCTTGTCGATCAGCGGCGGGCTCTCGCGGGTCAGCCGCCCCGACACGAAAATCAGCAGATGTGTCGCATTGCCCAGGACGAACACGCCCAGGATCAGCCGGATTAGCGAGCCCGACAGCAACAGGTAGACGCTGATCGCGAACAGGAGGCCGACGAGGATGGCGAGAATCGTTTCCACTATTCACGCCCCTGGAGAGCGAAGGCAATGCCGGCGATCGCGCCGACCACAACCAGGTAAACGCCCACGTCGAACAGCACGACCGTGGACGCGAGTTTCATGTCTGGGGCGAAGGATGGGAACCACCACTGGCCCGTCAGGAATGCATCGCCGAACAGGATCGACACCACCCCGCTGAGTGCGGCCAGCAGCAGGCCGGTTCCCGCAATCGCGATGGGCTGTACCACGAGTGCGCGCCGCGCCGCGGCTAGCCCCTCGGCGATGGCGTAGATCGCAAAGGCCGACGCGCCGATCAGCCCGCCGATAAAGCCGCCGCCCGGCTCGTTATGGCCGCGCAGCAGGACATAGATCGAGAACAGGAGCATCAACCCGGCTAGAAGTGGAGTTGCGGTTCGCAGGATCAACGAATTCATGATGTCTTTTCCGCGTCGCTGTTGGTCGATTTATCCTCGTTCTCGCGCCCGGTCATCGCGTATATGGCCAGCACGGACACGCCGGCGATCGTGACCACCGCGATCTCGCCCAGCGTGTCGAGGGCGCGGAAGTCGACCAGGATCACGTTCACGATGTTGCGGCCGAAGGCTTCTGTGTAGCTGCGCTCGCCGAAATAGCTACTCAGGCTGATGTCGAGCGGCGCCCCGATGATTGTCAGCAGCAGCGCCGCCAGCGCCCCGCCGACAGCCACGGCGATCGTGGCGTCGCGGGTAATCCGAACTGGCCCGCGATGGTCCGATCCGGACACCGGCAGGCGCGTGATAACCAGGGCGAGGATGACCACCGACAGGGTCTCGACCATCAACTGGGTGAAGGCCAGGTCCGGCGCGCCGAACAGCAGAAACACGAACGCGACCCCGATGCCCATGATGCCCATGGACATGATCGCAATTAACCGCGATCGGATGAGTACCACCGCGAGACCTCCGCCCAGGGTGAGCAGGGCGACGGACCAGACCAGCAGGTCAACCGGCGGTGTCTGGAACGTGACGCCGATACCATCAAACAACTGGGGCAGGACGAGCGCGGCCGCCAGCACCATGAAGGTGATCAGCATGTAACGCCGGAGGATGCCGGTCTGCAGCACGCCCGATACGCCCCGCGCGAGTGCGATGATCGCATCCATGAACTGGTCGTAGCCCTTGTCGGGCCCCCAAAGGGGATCGATGAGCCGTGCCAGGACGTTGCTCATGCACCGGCCCTGCCAGAACAAGAGCGCACCGATGGCGATGGTGATGATGCTGGCCACGACCGGGGCCTTGAATCCTCCCCAGAGGTAGAGGTCGACCGCCATGGCCTTGCCGGCGACCGCGATTGCGGCGGGACCGACGAACAGGCTCTCTGCGATGTTGCTGAACAGGCCGAAGAACAGGCTGAGCACCGCGAGCGTCAGGGCGCCGATCCACAGGCCCAGCGTGCCCTCATGAGGTTTGTGGGGTGTGTCGCCCGGTTTGCCGAAGAACGGTTTGAAGCCGACCAGGAATGCGACGGCGAACATCAGCGCGTTACCTGTGATCGCGATCGCGGTCAGGACAAGCGGCAGGCTGCCGTCGAGCGTGCCCTTGTAGACCCATTCCTTGGCGATGAAGCCGATAAAGGGCGGCAGTCCGGACATGGAAAGCGCAGCGAGCGCGCCGGCCGTCGCGGTGAATGGCATCGTCCGGCCCAGGCCTGAAAGCCGGTGCAGGTCGCGCGTGCCGGTCCCGTGGTCGACAGAGCCGGCGACCATGAACAGTGCGCCCTTGAACATCGAATGCGCGAACAGGTAGGCCATCGCCGCCTGGATCGCCAGCGGTTCGCCGATGCCGATGAGGAAGACGAGTAGGCCGAGGCTCGCGACCGTCGTCTGGGCGAGCATTAGCTTGAGGTCGGTGTTGCGCAACGCCAAGATCGCGCCGGTGATCAAGGTCGCACCGCCGAAGACCATCAGCACGACTTGCCAGACCTCCGTCCCGCCGAGACCCGGGTTCATGCGTGCCAGCAAATAGACCCCGGCCTTCACCATGGTGGCGGAGTGCAGGTAGGCGCTGACGGGCGTTGGCGCCTCCATGGCGTTGGGCAGCCAGAAATGGAACGGCACCTGGGCCGACTTCGTAAACGCGCCACAGAGCACCAGGATCAGGATCGCCAGGTACCAGGGGTGTTCGCGCAGCACGTCACCATCGGTGAGCAGCGTTGACAGCTCCATGGCGCCGCCCGCCTGGGCCATCAGAAGCAGTCCTGCGAGCAGGGCTAGTCCACCGCCGCCGGTGACCACCAGCGCCTGCAACGCGGCACGGCGCGAGCGGGCCTTGTCATGATTGAAGCCGATCAACAGGAACGAGGTAACCGAGGTCAGTTCCCAGAAGACGAAAAGAGAGACCACATTGTCGGACAGCACGAGCCCCAGCATCGAGCCCATGAACATCAGCAGGAACATCATGAACCGGCCGAGATCGGAATGACCCTTGAGGTACGCGCCGGCGTAAAGAACAATGAAGGTGCCGATGAAGCTGATCAGAAGCGCGAACAGAAGGCTCAGCCCGTCGACGTAGAAGGACAGGGCGATGCCGAGCGACGGAATCCATTCGGTCGAGAAGGAGAACGTCTCGCCGACGGCGACGGGCCCGAGGAACTGCGCAAAGTAAAGGGTCAGCGCCGCCGGCAATACGGCGAGCACCCACCCGGTATAGTCGCCGGCGAGCCGGCGCACCATCGGTGCGCAAATTCCCAGAACGAAAGGTGCAAGCGTCGCAGCAAGCATCGGTCGTACGTTCCTCCCATCTCCCCGGACGTCGATACCGTCGTTTACCGCGTCGGCGTCGTGCACGCCGCTTTTTATGCGGCTTTTCGTGCACCAGCCAGTCGCGGGACGATCGCGTTTTTCGCGCTATCGGCAATCGCGCGGCGATGGGTATCGCCGGCCGGACTTTGCGGGACCGCCTCCGGTCCCGCGAACCAAGATCATCTAGTTTACCTAACCGCTCAGGGCAAGACCCGCACACCTTAAATTTGAAGATTTTCGAGGGTTTGCGCCACCATGGCCGTGTTCCCGATGTCCTGTGCGCAGACCGAGAAGGATCTCCGGCGCTCTACCTCCTCGACATTTTCTGGACGAAACGCACCGCCGAACTGGCCTTCGGGGCGTTCTAGGCTTAAATCATCGGCTTATGTCAGGCCACAGACGCACATCAGAACCGGTTATTGAAACGCCCGAACGCCGTTCGGGTGCGGAAATGCGCGCTATTCGCGCACTTGCTCCGTACATGTGGCCGAAAGGGCAGCTCGAGATGCGCGTACGCGTCTCGATCGCCATGGTGCTGCTCGTGGCGGCCAAGGTCGCGACCGTTGCCGTCCCGGCGGTTTTCGGCAAGGCGGTTGATGCGCTGGAGGCCGATGCAACCGGTGCGGCCGTTGCGGTGCCGGTATCGCTGCTCGTGGGTTACGGGCTGCTTCGTGTCGGTCAGCAGGCTTTCGCAGAGTTACGGGATTTCGTCTTTGCGAAGGTCGGGCAACGGGCCATTCGCTCGATTGCGCTCAAGGTTTTCAGGCATCTGCACGCGCTGGCACTGCGTTTTCACATGGACCGGCAGACCGGTGGCCTCAGCCGTGCGATAGAACGCGGCATCAAGGGCATCGACTTCCTGCTGCGGTTCATGCTTTTCAACATTCTGCCCACGCTGGTCGAAATCGGGCTGGTCTGCGCCATCCTTTGGTCGCTGTTCGGCTTCATCTTCAGCGCGATCACCTTCGTGACGGTGGTGATCTACATCATTTTCACCCTGTCCTTCACCGAGTGGCGCCTGAAATACCGGCGCGCGATGAATGACAGCGACAGCAAGGCGAACACCAAGGCGATCGACAGCCTGCTGAACTTCGAGACGGTGAAGTATTTCGGCAACGAGACGCATGAGGCCCAGCGATACGATGTTTCGATGGAGCGATACGAGAAGGCGGCCGTCAAAAGCCTGACCACGCTCTCGCTGCTGAATGTCGGACAGGGGCTGATCATGGCGCTCGGCATGACGATCCTGCTCGTGCTGTCGGGCTTCCAGGTGGCGGACGGGGCGATGACCGTAGGGGCGTTTACGGCCGTCAATCTCTACATGATGCAATTGTTCCAACCCCTTAATTTTCTTGGATTTGTGTACCGGGAGATCAAGCAATCTCTGGTGGATATGGAACAGATGTTCGGGCTGCTCGAGCAGAACCGGGAGATCGAGGACGCACCCGATGCGCGTGCCCTAGCTGTCGATGACGGTGTGGTGCGTTTCGAGCACGTCTCCTTCCGGTACGACCCGCGCCGATCCGTCCTCAAGGATGTGAGCTTCGAGGTGCCTGCGGGCAGTACGGTGGCCATCGTGGGCGCGTCAGGCGCGGGGAAATCGACGATCTCGCGTCTGCTGTTCCGTTTCTACGATGTGGCGGACGGTGCGATCACCATCGACGGACAGGATATTCGTTCGGTCACGCAAGACAGCCTGCGTGCCGCGATCGGGATCGTTCCCCAGGATACGGTGCTGTTCAACGATTCCGTCTTCTACAACATCCAGTATGGCCGCCCTTCGGCAAGCCCGGCGGAAGTCGAGGATGCGGCCCGGCTCGCCCAGGTCCACGACTTCGTCATGAGCCTGCCCGATGGCTACAACACGCGGGTCGGCGAGCGGGGCCTCAAGCTCTCGGGCGGCGAGAAACAGCGCGTTGCGATCGCCCGCACCATCCTGAAGGCCCCGAAAATCCTGCTGTTCGACGAGGCGACGTCGGCGCTCGATACCCATACCGAGCGGGAGATTCAGGCCGCCTTGGAGCAGGTCTCGGCCGACCGGACCGCACTGGTCATCGCGCACCGGCTCTCAACCGTGGTGAATGCAGACGAGATTATCGTCCTCGACGAAGGCATCATCATCGAGCGCGGGCGCCATGATGACCTGCTGGCCCTCAACGGCGCCTATGCCGAGTTGTGGCGCCGTCAGCAAGCCGCTGCACTGCGCGAGGAAGAGATCGCCGCCGACGTCGCCGACGGAATCTTTATTCCCGCCCCCGCAGAGCAGAGCTAGCGCAGTTCGACGGCGTAGCTCTCGACCGGCGGAATGGTCTCGATCAGGCCGCGCCCCATGAGAAATTCCGCGAAACGGTCGTACCGGCCCCGATCGAGGGCGGCCGGACGCAATGCGAAGCGGGGCAGTGTGTCGCGCCATGCACGGCGGTTGAGTTCGTCATCGAGATCCTTGCGGCCCTTGATGAACAGCTCCCATGCCTCGTTCGGCCGGTTGATCATGAACTGGGTGGCGGCCTCAATCGCGTCCAGGAATGCCGAGAACTGCGGCTCGGACAGTCGGTCATTCTTGGCCACGATAATGAGCTCGTCATAGGCGGGCACGCCTTCCTCCTCGAGGAAAAACGCCCGGCCAGGCCGACCCACGATGTCCATCTGGTTGAGCTCGAAGTTCCGGTAGGCCCCGATCACAGCGTCAACCTGGCCGCTCATCAGGGACGGGGAGAGCGAGAAGTTGACGTTCACCAGCTCCACATCGTCGAGGCTGAGCCCGTGTTTGGCCAGCATGGCGCCGAGCAGCGCGTCTTCGAAACCGCCCACGGAAAACCCGACCTTGCGACCCTTAAGGTCTGCGATTGACGTAATCGGGCCGTCTGCGAGGACCACAAGCGAGGCCAGTGGCGTGGCGACGAGCGTGCCGATCCGGGCCAGGGGCAGGCCCTGGGCCACCTGCAGGTGGAGCTGGGGCTGGTAGGAAATCGCCAGGTCCGCGCGGCCCGCCGCGACCAGTTTGGGCGGGTCGTTGGGATCGGCAGGCGCGATCAGTTCGACCTCGATTCCGCGTTTTTCGAACTCCCCGCGCTCGAGCGCGACGAACAGCGGTCCATGGTCGGGGTTGATGAACCAGTCGAGCATGACCGTGATCTTGTCTGCAGCCATCGCGGGGGTGGCCAGAGCCGCAAAAACGGCGATGAGCGTGATTGAGAGCAGGCGTTTCATGGTTTTCCGTCGTTCCGTGTAAGTGAGTTGGTGGAATTAGGTATGAGATGCGGGATCCATATCGGCTTGCCAGGAGACCAGCCGGCGCAGGCCCGCATCGATGAGGAAGTAGATAGCCACGGCGAGCAGCGCGAGGACGAGAAGTGCGGCAAACATAGCATCGGTCTGCACGCGGCCGTTCATCAAGAGCATGTAGTAGCCCAGGCCGGCCGACGAGCCGACCCACTCACCGACAACCGCGCCGATGGGCGCCACGGCAGCAGCCACACGCAATCCGGATGCGAAAGCCGGCATCGCGGCGGGAATCCGGATTTGACGTAGAATTGCAGCCTTCGAGGCCTCCATGGTCCGGGCCAGGTCTACCCAACCGGGTTCTGTGCGCCGCAGTCCGTCATAGAAGGCCGCGGTGACCGGGAAATAGATGATCAGGGTCGCCATCGCGACCTTGGGGAAGAGCCCATAGCCGAACCACAGCACCAGTACCGGTGCGAGCGCAAATACAGGCACCGCCTGGGACACGACGAGCACAGGCAGCACCCAGGCCCGCGCGCTCCGGAAATAGGCCATGATCAATGCGCTGATCGTGCCCAGGAGTGTTCCGAAGAGGAGCCCGAGCACGATCTCGCTCAGGGTGATCAGCGCATGACCGGCGATCGTATCGGCTCGTTCGATGGCGATGTCGATGACGGCGAGCGGGCCCGGCAGTATAAACGGCGCAATCGACAATCCGCTGACGAGGGCCTGCCAGACAGCCAGAATGCCGACGAATATGATGACAGGGCGTAGAATTTTCATACCCGGCTTCCCGCGGATTTATCGGGACCTCCGGACAGGCGCTGCATGATCAAATGGTGCGATTCTCGCAGCGCCGGGTCTGTCGGATCGCGTGGTGTCGGCCCGGGCGGAATGATAGGTGCGGCGGTTCGATCGGCACCGTTGGTCATCACTTGAATGGTGTCGGCGAGGCGCAGCGCCTCGAACGGGTCGTGGGTCACCATCAAAACCGTGCGGTTTTCGAGAAGTTCCACCGCAAGATCCTGCAAGCGTGTACGCGTGATGGCATCCAGCGCTGAGAAGGGCTCGTCCATCAGCACGATGGGCCGTTCTTCCATCAGGGTCCGCGCCAGGGCCACGCGTTGCCGCTCGCCGCCGGAAAGCTCCGAGGGCAGAGCATTTGCGCGCTCGGCGACGCCGGCTCGGGCGAGAATTTCTAGAGCGCGGCTTTGATTCCCGCGCTCACCGCGCAAACGCGCGCCCAACGACACATTTTCGATCGCACTGAGCCATGGCAACAGCAGGTCCTGCTGCGCCATATACGCAACCCGCGCGTGCACTGCCGTTCCGTCATCGGCCAGGATTTCGGTCGGTTGCACAGGTTCGATGAGGCCGGCGACAGTTCGCAGCAGGGTCGATTTCCCGACGCCGCTTTCGCCCAACAGGCAAGTCCATGATCCCGCTGGTGCCGTGAACGAAAAATCGTCGAGCAGGACGGCTTCGCCCCAGGCGAGCCGGGCGTGACGCACGTCGAGGCCGAGCATATCTGCGGTGGGGTGATCGTTCAGGCCGGCATCGGTCAAAATCCACTTCCCTCCGCCGGTGTTAACCGGATCAGGTTCCAAGGGTCGTCCCGCACGATTCGTGACCTCTCAGCCGAAATGGCTCCCCATGTGGTGACGTTCAATATGATGTGTATCGACGTAAAACGTCAACGCCTTCGATTGCCATTTTACCTGTGTCACGGTAGGGAAATCATATGAGCCAAACCGCGCGCGCCCGTTCCCCGGAACCCATTCGTCGGCTCGCTCGCCCGATGTTTATCGGCAATGAGATATACCGGCGCTCAAATTTTGGCCCCAAACACCCGCTTTCTGTGCCACGCGTGCCGGCAACGATAGATTTATGCCGGGCAATGGGCTGGTTGCCGGAGAAAACATACATCGAGAGCGCCGCGGCGAGCCCGGCCGAGATTGTACGGTTCCATGACCCGGATTATCTCCACGCCCTGCGCCGGGGCGAGCGTACGCTGGAATTACCGGCCGAAGATCGCGAGCGCTATAATCTGGGACGGCTGGAGAACCCGATCCACGACACCATGTACAGCCGGCCTGCAACCTCTGCCGGGGCGGTGCTCGCGGGGGTGGAAATGCTCGGTTCCGTCGATTCCGGCGTCGTTTACAGCCCTGCGGGCGGGACCCACCACGGCCGGCCTAACCGAGCGAGCGGATTCTGCTATTTCAATGACTTGGCCCTCGGCTTGTTGCGCCTCAAGGACCTGGGTTTCAAGCGCATCCTCTATCTGGATTTCGACGCGCACCATGGCGACGGTGTTCAGGACGCCTTTGCCGGCGATTCGGGCGTCTTTACCCTCTCGATACACGAGGAGCGTCGCTGGCCCTTTACCGGCGGCCTTGATGACCATGAAGGCGGGACGGCCTGCAATATCCCTGTGCCACGCGGATTGCGCGATTCCGAGTTCGATTTGATCGTCGAGGAGCTTGTGATGCCCGTTGGCCGGCGCTATGGGGCCGAAATCGTCGTTTTGCAGTGTGGTGCGGATGGACTGGCCGACGACCCGTTAAGCCGCATGGAGTTGACCAATGGTGCCATATGGCGCGCAGTCGCGCGTGCCGCCGATTTGGCGCCTCGGATGCTCATTACGGGTGGCGGGGGTTATAACCCCTGGAGCGTTGCGCGCTGTTGGTCCGGTGTCTGGGCGACGTTGAACGGATACCCGATACCCGACACCCTGACAGACACTGCGCGCGCCGTCCTGAGAGGGCTGGAATGGAACCGTGCCGGGGGGCAAAATCCTCCAGCGCACTGGTTTGAAACCATCGCGGATTTACCCGGAGAAGGTGCTGTCAGGTCGGCGGTGCAAAACCTTGTAGATCGCGCACACAGTGCGTATGTGAATTGTGAGGAAAAATGAATAGAACTTTGAAACAAAATATAAAACAACCCTATCCTCACCTGTTACTTTTATTGGTTTTTGCCCTGATATTGACCGCACCCGCGCTTGCACAGGATGCCGTCAATTTCGATCGATCAGCCTTGAAAATTGAAACGGCGGATGGGGAACACAGTTTTGATATCGAGATTGCGACGAACGATGCGCAACGCGCCCGCGGCCTGATGTTCCGTAGTGAAATGGCGCCCGATGCCGGCATGTTGTTTCTCTATCGCCGCGATCGTGTCCTCACGATGTGGATGGCCAACACCTATCTGCCGCTGGACATGCTGTTTATCGGCTCGGACGGCCGTATTGTGAGTATCGCACGGAACACCATCCCGCTGTCGCGAACGACGATTTCGTCGCGAAAACGCGCGCGTGCGGTGCTCGAGCTCAATGCCGGTACCGCCCGCAGGCTCGGTATCAACGCCGGTGACCGGGTTGTCTTCGACGGATTGACCGGCAAATAGCGCCGGAAATCTCTATATTTGCGAACCAGCCCTGAGGGGCGATAACGGTTCCCAGTGTTCACCCGAGGCAACAATACACGCCATGCCGTCGGGCATCGTGATGATGATCGACCAGGTTGATCCCGCAGCATCGGTCAACACCTCAATCACGCCGCCATTGTTGGCGAGGCCGATAGCGACCGGCGTTTCACTGTATTTTTTGGCCAAATGGGTAAGTGCGCTCGCGCGATCAGTGCATGAGTGATTGGGCTGGGCTGCTTCTGCAAAGTTGCTTCCTGCAACGACCGACAGGACCAGCCCAGCGAACAGGCTCATTGTCCTAAACATGTCAGTCTCCTTACGGTCAGGCATGCCGGAAAACCCGGCACTGCACAGTCGAGCGTAAAGTGGCGCGGTTAAAACTTGCTGAATTAACAACTAGTTAACTTACTGTGACGTTCGAGCTTCCTTCGCTGGCCGGTCTCGCGTATCGGATGTGGTGACGACGATCGCGACAATCAGGAGTATCAGGCCGAACGCAATTCGTAGCGTTACGGGCTCCGAGAGGATCAAGCCACCCATAAGGAGCGCTGTTACAGGATTTAGGCCGACGGTGATCGTGGCTTGGGCCGGCGTGATCAACTGCAGCGCCTGGCCCCACAGGAACGTCATCAGGGCGGCCCCCGGGATGGCCAGTAAAAACATCACGAACCAGCCTGTGACAGTGAAGTCCAGGGATCCCGAGAATGGCTGGCCGAAAATCGTCGCGAGACCGAACAGGGCGGTGCAGCCGACAATCATTGTGATAACCATTACCGGTAAATTCCCGTATTGGGCGAGATATCGGGGCGAAAAAACATTGAATGCCGCGGCACAGAGGATTGCGAGGAACATAAAAAGATCGCCTCGAAGTGCGTCAGGTGCCGAATGTCCCGCATTTTGACCGAGAACGATGGAGGTGCCTGCGATCGCGATGGCGATTCCCGCCAATTTCCGGGCCGATAGCCGTTCTACGCCGAACAGGGTTCCCATAAGAATCGTAATCAGCGGAAGTGTTGCGAACATCAGGGCACCGCGGGCTGCAGTGGTGTCTTCGAGCGCTCGTGTCATGAAATACGGGAAGCCTGAGAACATGATCACACCGAAAACGAGCATCCAGAGCATGTCGCGGCGCGAAATTCTTGGGATTCTGGACGTGATCAAGAGAACAGCGAGCAGAAAAATGGCGGCCAAACCGTAGCGGACGGTGGCAAAAGTGAGCGGATCAGACTGGGAAATGATCATCCGGGTCAGCACCACCGTCACGCCGCCGAGCATGGTCGAAGTACTCGCCAGGAGCACGCCGGTGACGACCGGTGGAAGATGCATTTTGATCGGCTTCAAGGTTAATATTCTCAATATGCGACTAACAAAGTGCGAAACAGTCGCGGGAAAATTGGGCGATTTTGGTCTGTCCGACCGTTAACCGACATTGATAAACCCAGCGGTCGCAAAACACGAGATGCACGGTAGTCAGGTCTGCCATCTGCACCCGACATGGGGGTGTTCATGTATGTCAGCTATACTGACTAAAGTCGGTTAGGGTGTTGAAAATTTTAGATAAATAAATTCGGAAAGTTGTTTTATTCATCCGTATGTATGAGTAGAATATATATTCATTCTTGAGCGAATGAGTGCCCGGGGGCGGGGGAGGCTACCGGACTGTTAGCTCAAGTGGGTGGGTCGGTGTGTGCGATTACCGGTCTGTCCAACACGCGACGATGTGATGGCCAAACTGATGGGACGGCCGGAACCGGCAACCGTCACGCCGGAACAGGTCTCAACGCAGACCCAGGCGATCAGCGGTGAGCCATCCCCGGTGGGCGATTCATGAGCGACGCGCCACAGAGGCCCGAACCTGGCATGCAGGTCGCACCGCAGCAGGGCGCGCAGGCACTGGCACAGCTCGATCTGACGGCGGGCGGCGGAATGCCGCCACCACCATCGGGTGGCGGAGACCAGCTCGGGACCCGCAAGCCGATCCTGATCGGTTCGGTGATCATCGCGATATTCTTCGGTTTTTTCGGGTTCTGGGCGTTTTTTGCACCCCTGGACAGCGCGGCTATCGCGATCGGCACGGTCGGCGTCGAAGGTAACCGGCGAACGATCCAGCATCTCGAGGGCGGGATCGTGAAAGAGATTCTCGTTCGCAACGGTGACAAGATCAAAGCCGGTGAGGTCTTGATCAGGCTCGAGGAAACCCAACCGAGAGCCCAGCTGCAGCTGATCACCGGCCAGCGCAACGCCGCGCTCGCTCTCGCGGCCCGGCTGCGCGCAGAACGCGACGGCGTGGATACCATCACATTCCCCGAGGCGCTGGTCTCACAGGGGGATGATGTGGGGGTTCAGGAGACGATGCTCGGCCAGCTTGGCATCTTCCAGGCGCGTCGCGACTCGATCGAGGGACAGCGGAAAATTCTGGGGCAGCGCGTCGGCCAGTTCCGGGAAGAAATCGAAGGCCTGCGCGCGCAAATCCGTTCGGCCGACGAACAACTGGTGCTGATCAATGGTGAGGTTGCGGATCTGCAGATCCTCTTCGACAAGGGATTGACCCCAAAGTCCCGGCTTCTGTCGTTGCAGCGACGCGCCGCAGAGATCGAAGGCGAACGCGGCCAGAACCGCGCGGCGATCGCGCGGGCGCGACAGAGTATCGGCGAATCCGAAATTCGTATTGTCGAGTTGCGAACAGAACAGGTGAATGAAGTGGTGGCCGAGCTGCGCGAGGTCGAGAGCCAGTTGCTTGATCTGGCCGAGCGGTTTCGTGCCGCGGATGACGTCCTGGACCGGATCGAAATCGTCAGCCCGATCGACGGTTTTGCTGTGGATTTACAGGTATTTACCAGCGGCGGTGTTATCCGGCCGGGTGATCGTTTGCTTGATGTGGTCCCCGACAGCGAGAAGCTCGTGATTGAGGCGAGGGTGACACCGACCGACATCGACATCGTGCATGCCGGGCTTGAGGCCCAGGTACGGCTGTCGGCGTTTAACCAACGCATCACCCCGACCGTGGACGGCACGGTCACATGGGTCTCGGCGGACCGCCTGACGGATTCGAGTACGGGCGAGGAATATTACACCGCCCGGGTGGACCTGAAGGATCAGAACGACCCGCGCCTGAACGGCCTGACCCTGCAACCGGGCATGCCCGCCGAGGTGCTGATCCGCACGGGCGAGCGCACCCTGATCCAGTATCTGGTCAGTCCGGTCGAGCAGTCGATCTCGCGTTCGCTGCGTGAATAGGCGGGTCTAGCCCGGGTTGGTGACCCCGGCTTCCAATCTGCGACCGCGCCGTGACGTGAAGACCACAACCCCCATGACGAGCACCGCACCCGCGATGTTCAGCGGCAGGTTTAGCGGAATGAAACACATCGCGCCGCCGACGATCAGCACCGGGTAGAGCCAGAGGGGCAGCGGCCCCTCGGAGTAGCGCTGGATCATCGCCGTCATGGCGTAAATCCCGAACAGCGCAAATCCGCCGATCTGGACACTGTCCCAGAAACCCGACCCGATTAGCGGCGTGAAGGCGAATAACAGCACCACGATGTAGAGGCCCTTGGCGATCTTCCAGGCCTGGACGCCCGTAGACATGGGGGGCGATTTCGCGATCCCGGCGGCGGTGAAGGCGGCGAGGCAAACGGGCGGTGTCACGTTTGAATCCTGGCTTAGCCAGAACACGATTAGATGGGCCGTCAACAGAAAGACGGTCAGGGTTTCCGTGTCGATCAGGGCCGGTCGGATCACCAGTGCCAGCTCGAACGGCATACCGCTGACGAGTTCCTTCGCGGCTTCGAGGCTCATCCCCTGCGCGACATTCGCCACATGGGGTGAATCTATCAGCGCGAACATGGCCGCCTGGGTGGGATCGGAGATACCGTTCACCAGCATTTCAACCAGGATGCCGTCGGCCAGCAGCCCGGCAAGCGCCGGCGCGGACAGGATCGACAACACGATATAGGCCGCTGTTACGGGCAGGCCCATGCCCAGAACCAGGGACACGATTGCGATGAGGATGACGGCGATCAGGATTGATCCTTGAGACCATTGCGCGATCATCAGGGCGAAGCCGTTCCCCAGGCCCGATGTAGTGACGGCGTTGTTGATGAGTCCGACCGTGACCAGCAATACGGCGGTCATGATCGAGGTCTTGATACCCAGGACCAACGCCCGTGAGATCTTGCGCGGTCCCATGCGGTTGGGGGTGAGCCAGCTGACAACGATTAGTGTGCCTATAGCGAAACAGGCGGCGAAACTTGGCGTCCGGCCGCTCACCAGCATGTAAGTCATGATTCCGAGAGGGAGAACGAAGTTCAGTGCGCCGCCCCAGAGTTTCTTCCAGTCGACGGCGGCGATCTGTTCGGTGCCGATCCGGTGCTTCATGGATTCAACCCGCACCATGAACCCGACCGACATGAAGTAGAGGATCGCGGGAATGATCGAGACGATCACGATGGTCGAGTAGTCGATGCCGGTAAAGGACACCATGACGAAGGCGCCGGCGCCCATGATCGGTGGCATCATCTGGCCGCCGGTCGACGCGGAAGCCTCGACTCCTGCGGCAAATTTGGCACGAAACCCGTTCGCCTTCATGAGCGGGATGGTGATGATCCCGGTCGATGCGGTGTTGGCGACGGCGGAGCCCGAGATGGTTCCGGTCAGGGCGGACGAAATGATGGCCACGAAAGCTGCCCCGCCGCGGAACCGGCCGGCGATGATCTTCGAGAGCTCGATCACGAAATCCGATGCGCCTGAGACCACCAGGAAAGCACCGAAGATCATGAACAGGGTGATGTTGGCCGACGAGATGGTCGCGATGATCCCGAGCATGCCCTCGTCATTGTAGAGCGAGCGAAACAACACATCGCTCAACGGCAGGCTGGCGGCACGGAACACGCCGGGCAGGATCTCGCCGAGGAACAGGATGTAACTAAGAGAGATAATCACCAGCACGGGGATGATCCAGCCGGTCATCCGGCGGGTCAGTTCGATGGCCGCGACGATCATGATGATGCCCGCGGCCCAGTCGAGCGGCGTGAACTGCCAGGGCAGGCCGGTTTCGGCCAATGTCCGGGTGTACAGGCCTGTCTCGGCGCCGGCGATCCACGCCGCAGATGCGGCGACGAGGAGGCCGAGGAAGATGTCCAGCGCGATGGACCACGGTTTTTCTGCGTGTCGTTTGAATGTGGCCGAGGTCACAAACCCCAGAAACCCGAAGCCGCCGTAGTGAATGGCGTTTTGCCACAGCCCCGGTTCGTTCCAGAGCAGATTGGTCCCCACGTGCCAGAGGCCGAACCCGCAGATGGCGAGCAGGGTGATCCAGTAGCGGCCCAGATGGGCCAGGGAATAATCGAGATCGACGACACCTTCGCGGAACCCGCTAGCGGGCCTCTCCGGTTCGATTTCAACAGGGGCGGCGTCGACCATGCCGGGCATGGGTGTCTGGCTCATGGCGATTACTCCGGAATGAAAAGAGGGTGGCCGCGCGGTTGCGGCCACCCTCTAATTCAGGACCTGAACTGGCAGAGACTACTTTGCCATCAGGTGGGCCGGAATATCGACCCCGACTTCTTTGTAGTAACGCGCAGCACCCGGGTGGAGCGGCACGGGAAGCCCGGCGGTCGCCTTCTGGACGTCCATGGCCTTCGTGGCCGGGTGGATCGCCTGCAGGAACGGCAGATTCTCGTAGATGGCCTTGGTCAGCATGTAGACATGATCATCGGGCACGTCCGCGTTCACTGCCAGGAAGTTCGGCTGCGCGATCGTTTGCACGTCCTTGTCCTGGCCCGGATAGGTGCCGGCCTTGATGGTGTAGGGGACCCACAGGTTGCGTCCGCCATCCATCTTCTTGGCTTCGTCCGGGGTCACATTCAGTAATGTGAACTTGCCGGCATTCGAGGCCATGAGCTTGGTGATGGCACCGGTCGGCGGACCTGCCGGGGCACCGATGCCCGCGACCTGGCCGTTGGCCAGCGCGTCAGCCGACGGGCCGTAGCCGCCATGCATCAGCTTGAAGTCTTTCTCCATGTCGAGGCCGAGACCCGACAGCAGTACCCGGTTGGAGCCGATGGTGCCGGAGTTCTGGCGGCCGAAACCCATGGACATGCCCTTCAGCGGGGCGATGTCGGCAACGGTGCCGGATTTCACATACTTGTTGTCGAGGACGAACTGCTCGACATTCTGCCAGAGCATGGAGACCGAACGCATGTTCTCCTGCGGTGCGGTTACCGGGCCCGTGCCGGTCGCCGCATAGGAGCCGAAGAGGCCCTGGACGATGGCGAACTGGGCGGTGTTGGCGCCGAGTGCCTGCACGTTAGCACCCGAACCCGCGGAGTTGACGGCCGTGAGGCTGAACTTCTGCTTCGGCAGGAGTTTGACCTTCGACAGGGTCGCGATGGCCGTGCCGACCGGGTGATAGGTGCCGCCGGTCGACGCGGTGTTGAGGATGTAGTCCTTGTTCTGGGCGAGTGCCGGTGTGGCGGCCAGAACGCCGACGGCGGTGACGCCGACGGCAAGTGTCTTGAGCAGTTGAACAGGTTTCATGAAAGCCTCCCGATTAAACCAGTTGAACCGATTGATATTATTGAAACTTGAGCTATCCATAGCGAATTCCACGTCGGCTGTCCGTCATGCTTTATGGGGATGATTCAGCATGCCGCAACGCACCGACGAAAATCGCGTACCGTGAAAGAGATGTGATTTGCGTGCGCTGTCGTCAAGGGCTGGCATTTTCGCTTGACGGGTCGGTGGTTAAAGGCAGAGAAATCCCGGGTCGGGGCGTAGCTCAGCCTGGTAGAGCACCTGCTTTGGGAGCAGGGGGTCGCGTGTTCGAATCTCGTCGCCCCGACCATTTCTTTGCATGAGGTGCGCGATGCGTCTGCAGGACCGAACAGCCTTTGTCACCGGCGGCTCCAAGGGGCTCGGTCGGGCCATCGCCGAACGCTTCGTGGAAGAGGGGGCGCGGGTCGTCGTTGCCGACATCGATCGGCCCGCACTCGATCAGTTCATGGCGGAAACGGACGTCGACACGGCCTGCCTGACGCCGGTCGTCCTCGATGTGTCGGATTTCGATGCCGTCAAGGCGGCGATCGACGGGGCGATTGCCGATTTCGGCGCGCTGGACATCCTGGTCAACAACGCCGGCTACTCGCCGAAGAAGAACTGGCTCGAATACGAGATTTCCGACTGGCAGAGGGTCCTCGACGTCAATCTGAGCGGGGAGTTCTACGGCGCCCGCGCGGTGGCGGAACACATGATGGAACGCAAAAGCGGCCGGATCATCAATTTGTCGTCCTCGGCCTGGCGTCACGGCGGTGTGGCCACGGGTGGCGGTTTACCTTACACCGCGTCAAAGGCTGGCGTGATCGGGCTGACCCGCGCGCTGTGCAAGGCGCTCGGCCCCTACAACATCACCGTCAACGCCATCGCACCGGGGCCGACACCCACGCCGATGACGTCATCCTGGTTGTCCGACGCCGAAGAGGCGTTGAAAGAGAATATTCCGCTGCGCCGCCTCGGCACGCCGCGCGACATCGCCAATGCCGCGCTGTTCCTGGCGTCGGACGAGGCGGCGTTCATCACCGGCAGCTGCCTGGACGTCAACGGCGGCCTGACCATGAGCTAGTTCATGCAGTTGACGGCGAACCGCGTCCACCTGTACGAAGTTGATGGCCTAAACATAGTCATGCGAGACCTGCCATGAAGGCACGTATTTTTCAGCCCACGAAGACAGCCATGCAGTCGGGGCGCGCGAAGACCCAGAGCTGGACGCTCGAATTCGAGCCGACGCGCCGCCAGCAGCTCGACCCGCTGATGGGCTGGCCGGGTGCGGGCGACACCATGCAGCAGGTCCGCATGACATTCGAAAGCCGTGAGGATGCGATTGCGCATGCCGAGCGTCACGGCCTCGACTATGTCGTCCAGGAGCCCAAGGAAAGACAAATCAAGCCAAAGGCTTACGCGGACAACTTCGCGGTCGGGCGCAGGATTCCCTGGAGCCACTGACCGCCCCCGAATTCCGGTTTCAGAATTTGTGGTTTCGCGATTCCGGTGAATCCGGCGATGCTGGGTCACCTGAAGCGTTGTGCGGCGCCCGTAGCTCAGCTGGATAGAGCATCGGCCTTCTAAGCCGAATGTCGCAGGTTCGAATCCTGCCGGGCGCGCCAAACGCTGCTTCGAGTTTGCAAACCGCAAGAATCGGGTGGATCGGTGGTCGCGCGTGCGGCACGAGATTGTCGGATTTCCAATCGTGCCAGGGCCTCAAGCGTCATGTCTGATACACCAAAAAATCTCGATAAAACCGGCTGGGGATTGCTGGTTTTGCTTTCGGTGCTGTGGGGCGCGACTTTCTTTTTCGCCGGCATTGCGGTCGCGGAAGTGCTCCCGCTGACGGTTGTGCTGGCGCGCGTTCTGCTGGCGGCCTTGATGCTTTTGCCGCTGTTCTGGGTGAGCGGATTTCGTCTGCCGCGAACGGCCGGGGAGTGGGCACCCTATTTCTTCATGGGTTTGTTGAACAATGTCATCCCCTTCGGATTCCTGTTCGCCGCACAGACCCTGATCTCCGTCGGCCTCACATCCATCGTGAACGCGATGACGCCGTTGTTCACCATCGTGGTCATGGCGGCATTCGGTGTGGAACGCCTGACCGGCAATCGGATCGCCGGGGTAATGCTTGGCGTCGTAGGTGTCGGCGTTCTTCGCGGTGTAGGCGGGCCACTGGGCGGGCCCGAGACGATCGGAATCGCGCTCGGCCTCGTGGGCACCCTCAGCTACGGGTTTGCGGCATTGTGGGCGCGGCACCGGTTGCAGGGCGTCCCGCCGTTGCGTTCAGCAACCTGTCAGCTTCTGTCCTCGAGCCTGGTGATGATCCCCGTGGTGATGGTGTTCGATCAACCATGGGGACTTGGCATGCCGAGTATGAATGTCGTCCTCTCGATCATCGCCCTGGCACTTTTCGGGACGGCGATCGCCTACATCGTTTTCTTCAGGATCGTTGAACGCGCCGGTGCCAGCAACGTGATGCTGGTGACGTTGCTGATTCCGGTCAGCGCGATCTCACTCGGGGTCATATTCTTGACGAACCTGTACGTGTACAGGAGATCGCAGGCGCACTGATCATCGCATTGGGACTGTTGTTCATCGACGGCAGGTTGCCGCGCCGGCTTGGGATCGGACGCTAGTCGATAACCAATGTCCGCCTCACGGCGTCGGGTGGTTTATGCAAACGGCCCCGCGGGGCGGTCGAGGCCGTAATGCTCGCGCAATGTGGTGCCTTCATAGGCGGTGCGGAACAGTCCGCGGGCCTGAAGGATTGGTACAACCTCGTCGACGAAGACATCGAGCATGGCCGGGAGCAGGGGCGGCATCAGGTTGAAACCGTCCGCAGCGCCGTCCGTGAACCAGTCCTCGATCAAATCCGCGACCTGTTCGGGTGTACCGGCAAACAGGTAGTGGCCGCCGATATGGGCGAAACGCGCCAGCAACTCACGCAAGGTGATGTCTTCGCGCTGGATCAGGTTGAACACCATCGAAGTGCGGCTTTTGCTGGTTTCCACATCTTCCAGGTCGGGGAAGTCGTCCGGGGTCAGCTTTCGGTCGAGGGGAAGATCGGAAAAGTCGTGGCCGCCGAACCATGTGCCGAGATACTTCACCGCGATATCGACGTCCGCATACTCGCTGAACTCCAGTAGAAGTCGCTTTGCCTCGGTCTCGGTCGACGCGATCGTGGGACATAGGCCGGGCAGGATCAGAACCTGGTCGGGCCGACGGCCTTCGGCGGCCACCCGTTTCTTCATGTCCGTATAGAAGGCCTGGGCAGTGGCTTTCTCGATGTGGGCCGTAAACACGGCTTCGGCGTGGCGGGCGGCAAAACCTCGTCCGTCTTCCGATGACCCTGCCTGGACCAGCACCGGGCGCCCCTGGGGACCACGCGGCAGGTTGAGCGGGCCGGCGACGCTGAAATGCTCGCCCTCGAAATCGATGGGGCGGATGCGGTCTGTATTGGCGTAAACCGCGTTGTTCCGGTCATCGACGATCGCGTCGTCGGCCCAGCTGTCCCACAAATCCTTGACGATCTGCACATGCTCCTCGGCCAGGACATAGCGTTCGGCATGGGAAAGCTGGCCGGTGTCGCCGAAATTCCGCGCTGCCGCCGCCATCCAGGATGTAACGATGTTCCAGCCCGCCCGGCCGTTGCTGATGTGATCGATGGAGGCGAACTGGCGCGCAAGGTTGAAGGGCTCGGTGTAGGTACTTGAACCCGTCGCGATGAGGCCGATGCGGTCGGTGGCCACGGCGATGGCCGAGAGCAAGGTCATGGGCTCGAGCCAAACCTGGAGCGCCTTGGCGGATTTCGTCTGGGCCGTGTTCGTCGCCAGCTGGTCGGCGAAGAAGATTGAATCGAACAGACCGGCCTCGGCCCGTTGGGCGAGGTCCTGATAGTAGCGGATATCCGTCAGGCCGGCCGTGGATGACAACGGGTGCCGCCATGCCGCCTCGTGGCTGCCGCGGCCTTGTATGAATAGGTTGAGATGAAGTTGTAGTTGCATGCCTGAGACTCTGACTACCCTGTCCACGCGCCGCCGTTGACGTCGAGTACGGCGCCCGTCGTGAACGCCGCACCGGGTGTACACAGGTACCAGATGGCATGGGCCAGTTCTTCGGGCTTGCCGAGGCGGCCGACGGGGATGGCCTTGGCGCGCGCGTCGAGCACGTCTTGCGGATGACGAGTCACCCGCGGCGTCAGTACCAGCCCGGGGGCGATGGCGTTGATCGTAATGCCGTCGGGTGCCAGTTCCTTGGCCAGGCGGCGGGTCAGCCCAATGATCGCGGCTTCGGTGGTTGAATACTCAATCGCCCCGGCGCCCGCCGTGCGGCCGGCGACCGAGGATATGTTGACGATCCGGCCGTACTTGTTGGCTTTCATCGTGGGGACCAGTTCCCGGGTGATCAGGAACTTGGCGATGACGTTCCAGTCGTAGCTGTGATGCATGGCATCGAGTGTGATCTCTTCCAGCGGCGGTGCGTCGATGAAGCCGCCGGCGGTGTTCACGAGAATATCGGCGCGGCCCCAGGCGTCGAGGATGGTCGTCGTTGCGGCCTTCACGTCATCCTCGTCGGCGCATTCGGCCTTCACGAACATGGCTTCACCACCGGCATCGGTAATGCGTTTCACAACCGCGTCGCCCTTTTCCGGGGTGCGACCGATTACGGCGACTTTCGCGCCTTCGGCGCCGAAACGCACGGCGGCGGCTTCGCCCATGCCCGCGGTACCGCCGGTGACGACGGCGACCTGGCCGGTAATGTCGGTGAGCTCACTCATCGGGTCACGCGGCAATCGGAATGGTGCCGACATTGTCCATGATCAACGGCGCGTCTGTCACCGCCTGGACTTCGTCCGCGGTCAGGCCGGGGGCGACCTCGTCGAGCACCAGCCCGGCGTCGGTTACGGAGATCACGGCCATGTCGGTGAAGATGCGCGTGACCACGCCACCGGCGGTGAGGGGGTAGCTGCGCTCGGTGACGATCTTGGCGGCACCATCACGCGCGGTGTGGGTCATCATCGCGAACACCCGCTTGGAGCCGGCCGCGATGTCCATCGCCCCGCCCACACTGCCCGATGTCTGGTTCGGCAGGCGCCAGTTGCACAGATCGCCGTTCGCGGCGACCTGAAACGCACCAAGAACCGCGCAATCCAGGCGTCCGCCGCGGGCCACCGCGAAACTGTCTACGTGGTGGGTATAGGCCCCGCCCGGAACCATGGTCACCAGCTCCTTGCCCGCGCTGATAAGATCCTGGTCGGCCTCGCCCTCGGCCGGGGGCGGGCCCATGCCGATCAGGCCGTTTTCCGAGTGGAACATCACGTCGCGTTCGCCCGGGATGAAGGTCGGGATCATCGTCGGCATGCCGATGCCGAGATTGACCAGCCAGCCGTCTTCCATGTCCCGGGCCGCGCGGGCGGCGATCTGTTGTCGGGTCAACAGGTTTGTCTGTTCGTCGCTCATGATGCGTTGCGCTCCTTGCCGATTTCGTACCAGCCGGTGACATAGTAGGTGTCCACGAAAACCCCCGGCGTCACGATGACTTCGGGGTCGAGTTCGTCGATTTCGACATCTTCCTGGACCTCGACGATCGTGTGCCCGGCGGCCATCGCCATGATCGGGTTAAAGTTCCGGCCGGTCTTGCGATAGATAAGGTTGCCGCGAGGATCGACCTTGTAGGCCTTGATCAGCGCGAAATCGCCATGCAACGGCTTTTCCAGGACGTAATCCTTGCCATCGATATTCATGGTTTGCTTGCCGTCGGCCAGGTCGGTGCCCACGCCGGTCGGCGTCAGGAAGCCACCGAGGCCCGCACCGGCCGTGCGCATCCGCTCGGCCAGGGTGCCCTGGGGAACGATCTCGAGTTCAATCTTGCCCGCGTCGTATAGTTCCTTGAAAACAAAGGATTCTTTGGCCCACGGGAAGCTGCAGACCAGCTTCGCCACGCAGCCTTCCTCGATCAGCCGCGCGATCCCGCTATGGCCGGTGCCGGCATTGTTGGTGACGATGGTCAGGCCCTGGCGTTTCAGGTCGCAGACACCGTCGATCAGGATTTCCGGCACGCCGGGCTGGCCGAAGCCGCCGATCAGCAGGGTCGCGCCGTCGGGAATGCGGCTGACGGCCTCTTCGAGGGTTTCGGCTTTCTTGTTTTTCATCGGTTGGCTCAGGCGGGAGTGAAGTATGGCGCAGGGCGGCCGTCGGGGCCGTCCTGAAAGGTTACGGCGACCCGGTCGCCCACGGCAATATCGCTCTCACCGACAAGTCCGCCCATCATCCGGAAACCCTCGTCCAGATCGACAAGCAGAACGGTGTAGGGCGCATTGTCGGCAAAGGCGGGCGGGGCGCGGTGTACGGTGGTGCAGGCATACACTCTGCCTTCGCCTTTGGAGACGGCCCAGGCGGGGGCGGGTGCACCGCATTTCGGGCAGATGGCGCGGGGATAGAAAATCGAGGCGTCGCACGCGCCGCATTTGCGGTATCGCAACTCGCCTTCGCTGGCCCCTTGCCAATAGGGATCGCCGTCCGGGTCGATCGGTTGGGTCTCGTCGGCCATATCTCTACTCCAGCCCCAGAATACAGGTCGAATTCGATGACAGTACGCCGCCGGTGCCGCTGATCAGCGCCATGACGGCATCGGCGACCTGGCGTTCATCGCATTCGCCGCGCAGCTGCCGGACGGCCTCGATAATCAGAAAGATGCCGTATTGCCCCGGGTGGCAGTAGGAAAGCCCGCCGCCGTTCGTATTCAGCGGGAATTCGCCGCCGGGGCCGGTTCGGCCGTTCTCGAGGAACGCACCGCCTTCGCCGGGTTTGCAGAAGCCGAGTGATTCCAGGGTCAGCAGCACGGTGATTGTGAAGCTGTCGTAGATTTCCGTCACATCGATCTGATTGTGGGTGACGCCGGCCATTTCGAAGGCGCGCTTGCCGGATTCCGCTGCCGGCGTGACGGTCAGGTCGGGCATTTCCGATATCTGGGCGTGGGAAAGTGATTCACCCTGGCCCAGTAACCAAACCGGCGGTTTGTCGAGGGTCTTGGCCACATCGGGGCTGACCACGATCACGGCGCCGCCACCGTCGGTGAAAAGGCAGCAATCGAGGCGGTGGAGCGGGCTCGCGATCAACCCGGACTCCGGCACCTCGTCGCGGGTCAGCGGCTCTCGGCGATAGGCCTTGGGGTTGAGGCCCGCCCATGCGCGGGTGGAGACGGCCAGGTCGGCGAGTTGCTCGGACGTGGTGCCGTATTCGGCGAAATGGCGCGAGGCGGCCAGCGCGTAGGCGCCGACCGGGGTCGGCAGGCCGTAGGGCGCCTCATACTGGTAGCCGAGGTCGTTACGGATCTGGAAGATGTACTTGTCCTGCTTCGAACGCTGGGTGCTGCCATACAGAATCACCGCGACCTTGCAGAGCCCGGCCTGGATCGCGGCAGCCGCGTGGCCCAGATGAAATTCGAAGGACGCGCCGCCGACCGAGGTGCTGTCGGCGTATTTGGGTTGGATACCCAGATATTCGGCGATCTGCAGCTGGGGCAGGCGACCCCAGGCACCCGAGACGAGGACCCCGTCGACGTCGGATTTTTCCAGACCGGCGTCAGCCAGCGCGGCCGCGAAGGCCTCGGCCAGCGGCAGGCCGAGGATCGACGACGGCAGGAACTCGGCCGCGTTGACGACGAGCTTCATCCACTTGGCCGAGCGGATGTCTTCCTTGATTTCGGCATCGCCGGCATGGCGCAGGATGTCGACGACATCCTGTTCGCGCCCGCGGGTTGCATCGTCATAGGCACCCACCCCAAACCACGTGCCGTCAGGTCCGGTCTGGCGGGTCACGACCCCGGCCTCGTACAGGCCCGCCGCAACCTCGATCACCGCGCCCATCGTGCGCTCAGGGCCGATGACATCGGCAACATCGTCGAGGGTCATGCCGTTCTGCAAGCCGACAACCAGCCCGTCCGGCGCGACCAGCGGTTTGATCAGTTCGCACGCCCAACGGGTGTCGTAGGCCTTCACCCCCAGGAACACGATGTCGAACGGCTGCTGCATCGTCGCGACATCGCAGATGTGGAAGGCATTCACCGGCGTGATGACCGTCTCGTCGGGCATCTCGACACGCAGACCGTAGGCGCGCATCGCCTCAACATGGGCGGGCCATTGATCGATGAGGCTGACCTCGAGGCCGGCGTTGACCATGTCGGCCCCGAACGCCGCACCGTTCGCCCCTGCCCCCACAATCGCAATCCGCTTGTCGGTCATTCGTCTCGCCCCTGTCGTCCTCGTTACGCGATCCGGTGACTGTCGCCAGAACCACGCGCGATGGCAAGCAGCCGGACCAAATATTGGCGCCGGGATGTTTCGCGAACGAACAGGCTTGCGGGGCGCGCGGTGCCGCGACTATTGTCCCGCCGTTCAAGACAGGGGCCGGCTTAGCTCAGTTGGTAGAGCGGCTGATTTGTAAGGAATTCGGGGGTGGTCCCGGAACCCATTGATGAAATTATATTTTTTTCATCAGTTTTTCTAAAAATTGGCCGTTTGACCGCCCGTTTGACCGTCTTGCGGTCAAATTTCACGAATTTTGTGGATCGGGATTTGACATGAATTATCTGCTCCACATCCACAAACCATAGCTAAACGAACGCCTGCTAAGCTTAACTCAGAACCCCAAAAGGGTCTGTTCGGCAGAGTTGGCCTGTCGAGGAAAACCCGCTAACGCACAAAAGAAATTTTTGGATTAGACACTAAGCTCTGTACCTAGCACCGCCTACTTACCAGACTTGCGCCTGTTATCGTCTTTACAAAGCATCTGGCAGTTTTCGGCGGACGTTTTCCCCCCCTCATGCCAAGGCGTGACGTGGTCTGCTTCCATCTCTCCGATTTCGAAATGCTCACCACAAATGCTGCATATACCTTTTTGTTTTTCATAGGCTTCTCTCTTCTGAGCGTCTGAAAAGCTACGAAGACTTAGGTGCCTTTCTTTTCGTGTCAGTACGTAAGGGTAGATGCCTTTTTTGCTTCCCACTTCATCGTCGAGCATCAGCGCTTCGATCTCTTCTTCAAGCGCCTTCGCATCGAACTCATTATCCTTGAAATGATCGTAGAGTGGCCCCCACTCGATACCCTTCATTTCCCTCCGGTAATTGGGAAAAGTTGCCTGTATCCAATTGATGACGGCTTGGAAATAGAGCCAAAGCTCGTTCGCATTCGGCTTTTGCTGCTGCTTTCCCATGTACGTTTCAATTTTACCACCGCTTATCCAGTCGATGACTGTTTCAAGGTAATCCTGACGGATAGCTGTACCTGCTAGGTAATCACCCCCAATGTTGTAGGCCGCACAATCGGTTTTGCTGAAATATCTCTTCGCATCGGAAACCCACGAGCCGTGATAGACGGCGTTTCGTAACTCTTGGTCGGTGAGCTTTTCACCTGCGATGTTGATAGTCTTAAACCACTCCAACTTTTCGCTATCAGTGCCGCTGCATAGATAGATCATCAGTTTGTAATTCAGTAGTTGCTCTTGCTCATCGTCTTGCAAGTTGTGGAAATAGCGGTCTTCGTACGCAAACTCGCCGTCAACGTATTGGCAGATTGAGATGGTGCGCTGCTGTCCATCGATAACCTCAAAATCCCCATCTTCACGCACGGCCCAGTACATTACGTTGAGCGGGAAGTCCTTCGTTATCGTATTGATAACTGCATCGCGCTGTTTGTCTTTGTAGATGAACTCGCGTTGATAGGATGGGCGAATATCCAATTTACCGCCGAAGCCAATTACGCCTCCTTCATCATTATCTTCGTAGTCCTCCGCTAGCTCCCTAACGGTAATCTCTTTGAGTTCAATCTTCATGGACTACGCATTCCTTTTTCTGATCAACAATCGCGCATAAGTTGATTTGTATGTATCCCCTATTTTGATTGATCCCCGTCGGTTTAGGTCACTATGGTTAGGCGCATCATCGGCTGTATATTCTTTGGTCTTGAGGCCTGAGTTATTATCACGATCTGTAATACCTAATATTTCAAATTGAGCAGGGTTATACTTTTCTAAGAACGTGATCGGGACACCCATTGCGCCGTCATAATCTGCCGGAATATCTTTCGTCCTACTGACCTCGATCGCATCGTAATTATCATAATTTGGGTATTCATCAGGTGTATAATTTTTGTATAATAAAAGGTCTTCGTGTCGCTTTGAGATATCCAAATTTGTAAACCAGCAAGCGTTTCCCATACTCCGCCACTTTTGGCCATTTTCATCTTGCCAGAAACGGGTTGCACGTGCCTCGTAATGATCTGGCACCTTGAATGCCATATCCCCGTTTTTATATCCAAGCCAAACCTTATCTCTGCGTATAAGTGAGAATATCTCTTTGTACGTTATTGCATTATGATTACCGATAATAAGGAACTTTTTATCATGCGAGATAAGTTGCGTTATATATTCCCTAAATAGAGAAAATGGCGGGTTTGTTACGACGATATCAGATTTCTTAAGAAGCTCGATACTCTCCTCACTTCTGAAGTCCCCATCTCCATCTAGCTGTCTTACTTCAATTTCTTCCAAGTCAGGCTGACGGTTGCCATTCTTGTCACCTTCATACTCTAAGCATATTGCTTTTTCCGTGCTTTCAGAACTGAACAAATCAATATTCTGATTTTTGTAGCAGGTCGCAATGAGCTTCTTTAATCCAAGCTTTTCAAAATTATAGGAGAAGAAATGGAAGAAATTGCTTACGCGCGGATCGTCACAGTTGCAGTAGACAACTTTTCCTTTGAAGTGCTTCTTGTGGTGACGTAGCTCTTTCTCAATGTCTGAAAGCTGAGTATAAAATTCATCCTTCTTCGCATCGCGAGCTGAATTAAGTCCTCTGTTTTTTGTTTCCGCCACAGTTATCTCTCTACCAAAATGCGATTATGAGCGCCACCAAGCCTGCGTTCCCAAAGAATTTCGAGTGCTTGGACAAAAAGGCGCTGAATTATCCCTATCGGTGCCCCCAACGCCACGCGAAGGGAAGCTAACACTCGCGTCGCGAGCGGGCCAAACTCAAAAGGTTAATACCGACCTCCGAACCGAGAAATGGCGTCACTCTTTCTTGAGGAATACAGGCGCGAGGGGTGCTTCAGGTGTGAACGCTGAGAAAATATGCCTTAAGGCTGGCAAATGCGCCCGGAGGCCCTTAAAAGACCTCTGCCCGTTGCCCCTGTAGTTAAACGGTATAACGGATGATTTGTAATCTTCAATTCGGGGTTCGATTCCTCGCGGGGGCACCATTTTTCCGGTGCATTGGTTCCGAAAATTTCCAGGCAGCAATTACCGTTCTTGGTCCGGGAAAGCGGGGGCAGCATGGCCCCCGCTAACTCGGCTTGCCTACTTCAGCAAAATCCACCAGCACCTATCAGTTTCGATGACTACGCGAGCGTTTTCATTCGAGACCCAACGGTCTGATGGACGATGTTTTGAGCTACTCCCCGGAAATGGGACACTGACGTAAGCTACGATTTGTTGTCTGCTGGTCTTCGACGAAAAGGAGATCAGCGATGTCGAAACGCAAGCAGCACTCCCCCGAGTTCAAGGCGAAGGTTGCTCTTGAAGCGGTGAAGGGCGAAGAGACGGCATCCGAACTGGCAAGCCGGTTCGGTGTTCACCCGACCATGATCCATCAATGGAAGCGTGCACTGCTGGAAGGCGCCTCGGGCGTATTCGAGCGGGGCGGTCGACAGAAGCCGGAGATCGATGAGGATCAGGTCAGGGAACTCCACGCCAAGATCGGGGAGTTGGCTGTGGCCAACGATTTTTTATCAAGAAAGCTCAAACCCTGGACCGGCAAGTGAGGGGGAACATGATTGAACCCAACCGTCCCAATCTGTCTGTAGGCAAGCAGTGCGCGCTGCTGTCGATCTCTCGGTCGTCGTTCTATTACACGCCGACGGGCGAAAGTGATATGAACCTGGCCCTGATGCGGCAGATCGATGAACAGTTCCTGAAGACGCCGTTCTTCGGTGTTCGTCAGATGACCTGGCACCTGCGCAATGAGGGGCATCGGGTGAATGAGAAGCGCATTCGCCGGCTGATGCGGCTCATGGGCCTAATGCCGATTTACCAGAAGCCCAACACGCGCAGGCCGGCGAAGGGTCACAAGATCTGGCCTTATCTGCTCAAAGGGCTGAGGGTGGATAGGCCGAACCAGGTCTGGGCAGCGGACATCACATATCTGCCGATGCGCCGCGGGTTCCTCTATCTGGTGGCGATCATGGACTGGTTCACCCGCAAGGTGCTGGCCTGGCGCATCTCAAACACGCTGGAAGCCAACTTCTGTGTCGAAGCGTTAAACGAGGCCATCCACAAGTTCGGCACGCCGGAGATCGTGAACACCGATCAGGGATCGCAGTTCACGTCATTCGCATGGACGGACCGGCTGCAGCGGATGGGTGTGCGCATCTCCATGGACGGCAAGGGACGGTTCCTCGACAACATCTTTGTCGAACGGCTGTGGCGCTCCCTCAAATACGAGTGCGTCTACCTGTACGCCTGGGAGACCGGGTCACAAGCTCGCGCCGGCATTCGAAAATGGATCGAGTTCTACAACAAAGCGCGACCGCATTCCGCCCTTGGCGGCAAACCGCCTGCCGTGATCTACTGGCAGGCAATCGATCAAAACCAACCCGATCAGCAGGTGCAGAGAGTAGCTTAATTTACACCGAAAACTGTCCAATGATCGGGGAGTAGCTCAGCATATCGTACAAATAGGTAGTGGGTCAGTTTGAAATATCTTTCTTTTGGGGATTATATCGACTAGGCCCGCCGCTCATCTTGGGCACTATTCGATATAATCCCCAAGTTTTTCGAACAGCTTGCGCAGGCCTGCGGCATTGGCGTCGGGGGCAACCTCGCCCAGATAGGTGCCCAGACGGCCGGCGCGAATGCGAAAGGCGTCGCGGGTCAGGCTGTCGACGGCGTCGGCAAGATCATCGAAGCCAATGTCACCGCGATCAAGCATGCGCGTGATCTCGTCGGAGATCGTCTGGACATGGTTCGCGAGCGGCTCATCGCGTGCCGCGTGACGATAGGCGCCGTGGAGGATCGAAAGTCGTGAGGAGATGTCCGGTGCGGAGCTGTCGGTACTCATCCCGCGGCGGCGGCCAGACGGTCGAGGCCAGCCTCCAAATCCGCAATCAGGTCATCGGGATGTTCGAGGCCGACATGCAGGCGCAGCAAGGTGCCGGTTGATTCCCATTCCGTCGCCGTACGAATGGGTTTCGAAGGCAGGATGAGGGATTCGTAACCGCCCCAGCTGGCGCCCATGGCGAACAGTTCCATGCCATCGAGCATGGCGGCCAGGGCCGTATCGTCGTGGTGTTTGTCGAGGGTCAGGCCGAACAGACCGCACGCCCCCTCGAAATCCCGTTTCCAGAGTTCATGGCCGGGGTCATCGGGCAACGCCGGGAAGAGCACGCGGGTGACTTCGGGGCGTGTTTTGAGCCAGTTGGCGACCTTGAGGGCGCTTTCCTCGTGCTGACGCAGGCGTACCGCCATGGTCCGCAGGCCGCGCAGGCCGAGATAGCAATCGTCCGGTGCCGCGTGCTGACCCCAGTAGCGGAAGTTCATCAGGATCTTTTCGTAATGCTCTGCCGTCGTCACGATGACGCCGAGCATCGCGTCGGAATGGCCGACGATATACTTGGTCGCGGCGTGCACCGAGACGTCGACACCTTTTTCGAACGAGCGGAAATTTAGCGGCGTGCCCCAGGTGTTGTCATTGATGACAACCGCGCCGCGCGCATGTGCCGCCTCGGAAATTGCCGGGATGTCCTGAACTTCGAATGTCTGGGACCCGGGAGCCTCAGTCAGCACGACCTTTGTGTTGTCCTGCAGGAGATCGGCGATTCCGCCACCGATCAACGGATCGTAATAGGTCGTCTCGACACCGTATTTCGCCATGACGTTGTTGCAGAAATTGCGGGTCGGGAAATAGGCACTGTCCGAGACCAGAATATGATCGCCGGCCTCAACGAAGGCGGAAATGGCCGTCGTAATGGATGCCAGACCGGACGACACGGCGATCGCATGATCGCCGCCCTCGACGAGCGCCACGGCTTCTTCCAGGGACTTCTGGGTTGGTGTTCCCATCCGTCCATAGGTGATGTGCTTGGTGAAATCACGCGCACGCCACTCGGCCAGGGTCGGGCTGGTGATCGTGGAGGCGTGATAGACCGGAGGATTGACGATCCCGAAATTGTTCTCCGGATCGCGCCCGCCGCTGGCGAGCAGTGTCTCCGGGCGAACATTGTCCTTCTTGGTCATGCGGAACCCTTTTCCTTTACGGTTTCGTCGTGGCTGCCCCATTCGGTCCAGGAACCGTCATAAAGCGCCCAGTTGTCGCGGCCGATCAAATGCATGCCGAGGCCCAGGATGCACGCGGTGACTCCTGACCCACAGGTCGTTGCCACGGTGCGTGCACCGTCGGCGCCGACACGGTCGAAGGCCGCGCGCAGGGTGTCGGCATCACGGAAGGTGCCGGCGTCGGCATCGACGATCTCGGCATATGGCAGGTTGTTTGAACCCGGTATGTGGCCCGGTTCAACGCCGGCGCGCGCTTCCGGCTGGCTGCCGTCGAAACGATTGGCCGCGCGGGCATCCAGCACGAGTTCCGCACCGCCGTCGATGTTGGCCTGAATCTGATCAATGGAACGAAGTTTCGTGACGTCCATGCTTGCGTCGAAGCTTGCGGCCGGGAATGAAGGGATCTCGGCTGAGACAGGCCGGCCTTCCGCCTGCCAATTGCGGAATCCGCCGCCCATCACGGCGACGTTCTCGTGGCTGAAGACCCGAAACATCCACCAAACCCGCGGGGCGCAGAACAGCCCATCCGCGTCGTAAACGATCACCCTCGTATCGTTTGATATCCCCATGGCACCGACGGCGGCGGCGAAATCAGCCGCGCTCGGGAACATATGCGGCGAGGGGGTCGGGTTGGGGTCGCATACGGCATTGATGTCGAAATGGAGTGCGCCGGGAATATGCGCATCGAGATATTCGGCCTTGCCATCACGGCCCGTCGCCGCGAGGTGATAGGAGCCGTCCAAAATTCGAACATTCGGGTCGTCGAGATGATCGGCCACCCAGGTTGTGTCGACCAGGGAATCAGCATTTACGTAGGTCATAAGAAATATTCCTTATGTTGCTGTTTTATATGTCATTTAGAGTGATCGCAACGCGCCGGTTCTGGCGGCCTTTGCTCTCGATCTTGGTAACGGTCACAGCCCCGATTTCGGAGGTGTTGGCAACATGGGTGCCGCCACAGGGCTGCAGATCCTGGCCCGCGATCCGGATCAGCCGGACCTGACCGGCACCGCTTGGAGGTTTCACGCTCATGGTTTTTACCAGGTCGGGCTGGGCTTCGAGCTCGGCATCGCTGATCCAGTCCTGATCGACTGCATGATTGCCGCCAATCAGCTCATTCAGTTTCTCGGTGATTTCAACTTTATCCAGATTGCTTTCCGGAATTGCGAAATCGAGCCGGCCTTTGCCGTCGTTCACCTGTCCGCCCGTGACGGGGTATTCAATCACGGCTGAAAGCAGATGCAGGCAAGTGTGGACCCGCATCAGGCGGTGACGGCGATCCCAGTCGATGCTTGCGGTGACAGTGCTGCCGGGTTCGGGCGATGTCTGACCTTCGGCCGGCACATGTACGATCACATCCGGGCCGCCGTCCTCGTCGCGGCCTTTAACCGTGGTGGCAATCTCGATCCTGTCGTCGCCGGCGAGTTCCAGAACGCCGGAATCACCCGGCTGACCGCCGCCGGTTGGATAAAACACCGTTCTGTCGAGCACGATACCGCCCAGATCGTTGACCGCGACAATCGTCGCGTCGCAGTTTTGCGCGTAGGCATCGTCCCGGAAGACAGTAGCCGTTGCGGCGACGCTCACTTGTCCAGCCATTCCGGGACGGGCAGGCCTTTTTCCTTGAGGAACGCGACGTTGAAGATTTTCGACGCGTAGCGATGTGCGCCGTCGCAAAGGATGGTCACGATCGTATGCCCGGGGCCGAGTTCCTTGGCCAGGCGGATCGCCCCGGCGACATTGATGCCGCTGGAGGTGCCGAGGCTCAATCCTTCTTCACGGATCAGGTTGTACATGACCGCCAGTGCTTCCTCGTCGGGGATCTGGAACGGGAAATCGACCGGTGCGCCTTCGAGATTGGCGGTAATCCGGCCCTGGCCGATACCTTCGGTGATCGAGGATCCCTCGGATTTCAGCTCACCGTTCGCGTAGTAGTTATAGATCGCCGCGCCCATGGGATCGGCGAGGCCGATCTTAACCTCCGGGTTCTTGCTTTTCAGGTACATCCCGACGCCCGCAAGGGTGCCGCCGGTGCCGACTGCGCAAATGAAGCCATCAAGCTTGCCCTCGGTCTGTTCCCAGATTTCCGGGCCCGTGGTGTCGAAATGGCCCTGACGGTTGGCGACGTTGTCGAACTGGTTGGCCCAGATAGCACCGGCGTCTTCCTTGGCGGCGAGTTCGTCCGCCAGCCGGCCGGACTGCTTGATGTAGTTGTTGGGGTCCTTGTAGGGGACCGCGGGAACCTCGATCAGCTCGGCACCGGCCTGACGGAGCGCATCCTTCTTTTCCTGGGTCTGGGTCTCCGGGATTACGATGACCGTACGGTAGCCGAGCGCATTGGCCACATGCGCAAGCCCGATACCGGTGTTGCCGGCAGTCCCTTCAACGATCACGCCGCCCGGTTTCAGCAGGCCCTTTGCCTCTGCGTCCTTGACGATCGCAAGCGCGGCGCGGTCCTTGACCGAACCGGCAGGGTTGAGAAATTCGGCCTTTCCCAGGATGGTGCAGCCGGTCTCTTCGGAGGCCCGTTGCAATTTGATCAGCGGCGTATTGCCGACCGCTTCGATGAAACCGTCGCGAACGTTCATTTCACTGCCTTTATGTGTAATTCCAGGGGAAGTACGCTTGGCGGGAATGTAGCTTCCGACCCCTGGCCCTGCAAGCGCGCGGGCGCTTATTCAGCCGGTTTTCGAACAATTTAACGGGCTTGATTGTTACTGCCGGCCAGCGAATAACTGTGAGGACATGGGCGGGAACATCGTCCCGGCGTGAAATGGCACGAATTGTCGACGGAGAATGGGATGGATCTGGGACTTTCAGGAAAACGCGCACTGGTATCCGGTTCCACATTGGGGATCGGCCGGGCGATTGCGGAATCTCTCGCAAAAGAAGGCGCATCTGTGATCGTCAACGGCCGCGATGCAGGCCGTGTGGAACAGGCCGTGTCAGAGATTTCCGCTGTCGGGACGGCCTTGGGCTTTGCTGCTGATCTTTCGACGGCGGAAGGGGCACGCGATCTTGCGGCCTTCGCATCGCAGGACGGTCCGATAGATATTCTGGTCAACAACGCCGGCATGTTCACGGTGAACGAGTTCTTCGATATCGAGGATGCCGACTGGCAGGCGATGTTCGACCTCAACGTCATGAGTGCGGTTCGGCTGTCACGGGCGTTGATGCCGTCGATGCTGGAGCGCGATTGGGGGCGGGTGCTGTTCATCGGCTCGGATCAAAGCTCGAAACCCAATCCCTCGATGGCCCATTACGCCATGACCAAGACCGCGCTGGTCTCGATCGCGCGCAGCCTGGCCGAACGAACCCGCGAGACTGGTGTCACGGTCAACACCCTGCAGGTCGCCCCGACCTGGACCGATGGCGTTGATGCCTTCATGAAGCAAATGGCGGAGATCGACGACACGACGCCGGAAGAGATGAGCAAAAGCTATTTCGCCGAGGGTGAGGGGAGCACGTCGCTACTGCAGCGCTGGGCGCAGCCGGAGGAAATCGCGGCGGTCGCGACCTTCCTGTGTTCTCCGCAGGCTTCTGCCATCAACGGCAGCGCGCCGCGCGCCGATGGCGGGATGGTTCGGTCGCTCTTCTAGGGCCTATTCGGGATAGAACGCGTCACGCAGCCCGTCGGCGGCGAAGTCGAGCGCTTCGAAGGCCGCGTCGACATAGCCTCCCATGCTGGGAAACAGATGGGGGTAGCCCTCCCAGTTCCGTTGGCGAACGGGCACACCTGCGGCGGCGAGACATTCGCCATAGGCAATACCCTCATCGCGCAGTGGATCATGGCTCGCGGTGATCACCGTGGCCGGCGGCAGGCCTGAAAAATCATTGGCCTGGAGCGGCGAGACGCGGGGGTCGTGACGCAGCGCCTCGTCGTCGAGATAATTCTCCACCCACTTTTCTTGCATGCGGCGTGTCAGGACGGGGCCGTTGGCGTTCTCCACATAGGAAGGCGTGTCGAAGATCAAGTTGGTGATCGGGCAGATGAGAACCTGTGCGGCCAGCGCGGGCCCGGTGTCGCGAAGCTGCTGGGCGGTCACCGCGGTCAGATTGCCGCCGGCGCTGTCGCCCGCGACGGCGACACGCGTCGAGTCGGCGCCGATCTCGTCGCCATGTTCATGCACCCAGTGTACCGCCCACTGGCAATCGTCGAAGGCCGCAGGAAACTTGTGCTCGGGCGCGAGGCGATATTCGACGGACACGAAAATTGCGCGCGCAGCGTTGGCCATATAGCGGCACTGGGGCTCCACCGTGTCGTGGCTGCCGATGGTCCAGCCGCCGCCGTGGAAGTAGACGACCACCGGCAGCGGTTGGTCATCAGGTGCCGACAGAGGCACATACACGCGCAAGGGCACAGGACCGCCGGGGCCCGCGGGGTACAAATCCAGCACCCGGCGCAGGGGCGCGGGTGTCTGGTTCAGGAGGGCGACCTTTTCGCGCAGGGTCGCGCGTGCCTCGCCGGGAGAGAGGTCGGGAAAGCTGACACCGGCCATCATGGCGACGGCCTTACTGATTTGCGGGTGGAGATCCATGGCGTTCGTCCTCTGATTTTGGTCAATTCGGACAAGTCATGTGCCGAACCCAACGCGGTCTATAGTTGAACATCCGGTTTGCATTCTCAAATAGAACCCCGGGGCGGTCATTCGCTGCGGCACCGCAAGCCAACCTTGGAGAGAAAAATGCGTTCAGAAAAGTTCGAGTTTCCGGGACATTCGGGCGAAATGCTGGCCGCGCGGCTGGACGCGCCCGAACAGGCCCCAAGGGCCTATGCGCTGTTCGCCCACTGCTTCACCTGCACCAAGGATATCTACGCCGCCTCGCGGATTGCCCGCGCGCTGACGGAAACGGGCATCGCGGTCGTCCGGTTCGATTTTACCGGCCTCGGTCATTCCGAGGGAGAATTCGCGAACACCAACTTTTCATCCAATGTCGAAGATCTGGTCGCGGCGGCGAACCACATGCGCGATACCCTGGCCGCTCCCCATCTGATCATCGGGCATAGCCTGGGCGGTGCGGCGGTTCTCGCGGCGGCGGGGCAGATCGACGAGGTGAAAGCCGTCGTGACCATCGGCGCGCCGGCCGAACCGGCGCATCTGGCGCACATGTTCACGGATTCAGCCGAAGAGATTGAGAGTGCCGGTGAGGCGAATGTTCTGCTGGCGGGGCGTGAATTCACCATCAAGAAACAGTTCCTCGACGATATCCAGGAGCAGTCTCTGACCGAATGCCTGTCCAAACTCGGGCGCGCGCTGCTGGTCATGCACAGCCCGATCGACAACACGGTCGGGATCGAGAACGCCGCGGCGATATTTGCGGCGGCCAAACACCCGAAAAGCTTCGTCTCCCTGGATGACGCCAATCATCTGGTCTCCAAAAAGGAAGACGCCGAATATGCCGCGTCCGTCCTGGCGAGTTGGGCAAGCCGCTACATTCCGGCCCAGGAAGACACGGCAGATTCCGGTGTTGCTGCCGGTGAGGGTGAAGTCGTGGTCGCAGAGACCGGCGAGAACCCGTTCGCCCAGGCGATCAGTGCCGGGGCGCATAGTTTGCGCGCGGACGAACCGCTCGATATTGGCGGCGGCAACACGGGCCCCACCCCATACGGCCTCCTGCTTTCGGGGCTCGGGGCCTGCACCTCAATGACCATCCGGATGTACGCCAATCGCAAGAAATGGCCGCTGGAGCGCGCGGTCGTGCGCCTGAAGCATGACAAAATCCACGCCCAGGACTGTGCGGACTGCGAGACCAAGGACGGGCGCATCGATCGAATCGAACGTACGATCGAGCTCACCGGTGATCTCGACGATGAGCAACGCGCACGTTTGCTGGAGATCGCCGATAAATGCCCGGTCCACCGCACGCTCGAGAGCGAAGTGAAGGTGGAGACCGTGCTGGCGGGTTAGCGGCGGTTTACGTCCACCAGCGCCCGCTGGCGCCGATCACCACGATGATCAGGCCTAGTGGCAGATTGATGGCGATGATTTTGCGGATGCGATCCAGGTCCTTGCCGGCCTGGGGCCAGTCCTGACCGTCGACGGCCTCGCGGAAATCGGCCCAGGCGCCCCAGTAGAGCCAGGCAAACAGCAGCACCATGACCCAGGCAATGCCCTGCATGATGTGCACGTGAGCCCCGGCAAATGCGAAGCCGCCCTGGACCGTGAACAAGACCCAGTAGCCTGACGCGAACAGCAGGACGATTGACAGCCAGACCCAGGGGAAGAATTTCCCGAAGGTCGCGCGCATCAGCTGCAGCCGGTCGGGCGGCTGGGACAGCGTGGCGAGGGCGGGGCGCAGGCAGACATAGATGGCAAACATGCCGCCGACCCAAATGACGGCGCCGAGAATGTGAAGCGAAAGCGCGATGCTGGTCATGGGGTCTCCGGCGGGATGAATGTGGTGCGTATTGTACGCGCCGCACCGCATCGATCAGTGAAAATTCCGTGACTTGATCGCGATATGGGTGTTGCGCGGGTGACGCCAGAGCGACGGCTTGGCGAGCTTGCGGCCGCTTTCCTGTGCCGCGCGCGGGTCGGGCCGAGTGCCATATTTGATTTCGTCGGCACGCGCCCAGGCGTTGTCGAACTCTTGCGGGTCGCTCGTGCTGCCATCGCCGAGCGCGTCCAGCCGGGCCGACAGATCGACGATCTCCTCGGCAATCAAATGGGTGACGATGCCTTCGCGCTGCAGCTTGCCTTTGATCTGCACCAGTCGTGACGACAGCACCACCTTGCGGAAACGCTCGAAGACATCCGGCCAGACGATGACGTTGGCGACGCCGGTCTCGTCTTCCAGGGTCAGGAAGATCACGCCCTTGGCGGTGCCGGGGCGCTGGCGGACCAGGATCAGGCCGACCGTGTTCAGACGCTGGTTGTTGGGCCGTTCGCGCAGTTCGCGGGCGGGCACGGCCTTCATCTCGTCGAGGTCCGCGCGCAAAAGCCCCACCGGGTGATGCTTCAGGGACATGCGGATCGCGGCATAATCGTTGGCCACGACCTCACCGGCGGTCTCGCGGCCGTTATGGCCGAGTGCCCGGATCGCCCACAGAGCCTCGCGCCGCGCAAGCCCGAGGGAATCGAACCCGCCGGCCTCGGCCAGCGCCACGGGGGCAGCGGTATTGATGCCGGTGCGGCGCCAGACATCCTCGACCGAGACGTAGCCTTCATCCGGCCGCGCGTCTGCGACGGCCTCGGCGGCCTCGCGGTTGAGAGACTTGATCTGCCGGTAGCCGAGGCGGAGTGCGTGGGTGTCGCCCCGATCCTTCGAGACGGGCCTCCGGCCCTCCTCAGGATGAGGTTATGTTTGATCATCCTCACCCTGAGGAGCCCGCATTTGCGGGCGTCTCGAAGGGTGAGGTGGTTCTTCTGCCAGCGGTTCCAGCCGGTTGTCCCACAGGGAGTGGTTCACGTCGGGGCCGCGCACCTCGACGTCATGCTCGCGGGCATCGCGCACGATCTGGGCGGGCGCGTAGAAGCCCATGGGCTGGCTGTTGAGCAGGGCGGCGGCGAAGACATCCGGATAGTGGCATTTGAGCCAGGAGGAGACATAGACCAGCAGGGCGAAGGAGGCCGCGTGGCTCTCGGGAAAGCCGTATTCGCCGAAACCCTCGATCTGGCGGAAGCAGCGCTCGGCGAAATCGCGGTCGTAGCCACGTTCGGCCATACCCTCGACCATCTTGGCGTGGAAGGTGTGGATGGTGCCGGTCTTGCGGAAGGTCGCCATGGCCCGGCGCAACTGGTCGGCCTCGCCGGGGGTGAAGCCGGCGGCGACGATGGCGATCTGCATCGCCTGCTCCTGAAACAGCGGCACCCCCAATGTCTTGCCCAGTACGTCTTCGAGTTCCTGGGAGGGAAATTCGACCGTCTCCAGCCCGTCGCGCCGCTGGATATAGGGATGCACCATGTCGCCCTGTATGGGCCCGGGGCGGATGATCGCCACCTCGATCACCAGATCGTAGAAGTTGCGCGGCTTCATGCGTGGCAGAAAGGCCATCTGGGCCCGGCTCTCGACCTGGAACACGCCGAGGGAGTCCGCTTTCCCGAGCATGTCGTAGACCACCGGATCCTCGGGCGGCACGCTCGCCAGCTCGAGCGGGCGGTCGTAATGGTCGGCCAGCAGATGAAACGCCTTGCGGATGCAGGTCAGCATGCCGAGTGCCAGCACGTCGATCTTGAGGATGCCCAGCGCATCGAGATCGTCCTTGTCCCACTCGATCACCGTGCGGTCGTCCATGGCTGCGTTTTCGATGGGTACCATCGCGTCGAGCCGCTCGCGGGTGATGACGAAGCCGCCGACATGCTGGGACAGGTGGCGGGGAAAGCCGATCAGCTCGCGGGTCAGGCGGAGCGCGAGGCCCAGCCGGTTGTCGGTCGGGTCGAGGCCCAGCGAACGCACTACCTCGTCGGGCACGCCCTCATTGGACCAGCCCCAGACCTGGCCCGACAGGGCGGCCACCGTGTCTTCCGTCAGGCCCAGCGCCTTGCCGACCTCGCGCAGGGCCGAGCGGGAGCGGTAGCTGATCACCGTGGCGGCCAGCCCGGCGCGGTGGCGGCCGTATTTCGCGTAGATGTACTGGATCACTTCCTCGCGGCGCTCATGCTCGAAATCCACGTCGATATCGGGCGGCTCGTTGCGCTCTGCGGAAATAAAACGCTCGAACAGCAGATCCAGGCGGTCCGGGTCCTCCGCGGTGATGCCCAGGCAGAAGCAGACGGCCGAGTTTGCCGCCGATCCGCGGCCCTGGCACAGGATGTCGCGCGCGCGAGCGAACCGGACGATGTCGTGCACCGTCAGGAAGTAGGCGGCGTAGCTGAGTTCGGCGATCAGGGTGAGCTCATGCTCGAGCTGGGCGCGGACTTTGGCGGAGATGCCGTCGGGATAGCGCTCAGCTGCACCACGCCAGGTGAGCCGCGCCAGTTCGGCATCCGGCGTGCGCCCGGCGGCGACCGGCTCGGCGGGGTATTCGTAGCGCAGCTCGTCGAGGGAAAACCGGCATCTGGCGGCGATGTCGCCGGTCCGGGCGATCGCGTCGGGGTAATCGCGAAACAGCCGTGCCATTTCGTTCGCGGGCTTGAGGTGGCGCTCGGCGTTGACCGCCAGACGGCGGCCCGCATTGTCGATGGTGCAATGTTCGCGGATGCAGGTGACCACGTCGGCCAGCGCGCGCCGTTCGACCGCGTGATAACGCACATCGTTGGTCGCCAGGAGGGGCGGGGCGCAGACATCCGCGATGGCGGCCAGCCGGGCCAGCCGCCTTGTGTCGTCGCCCCGGTAGAGATGGCTGGCGGCGAGATAAGTTTCTGATTCAAGTTCGCCGGATAGACGATTCAAAAAGCTGGAGAAAATGCCGGCGGACGATTCCGTCAGATCATCGGGCGGGATCGCGATCAGAATCTGTCCCGCGCCACACATGAACACACCGTCCGGGTTGGTCAGGTCGGCGATCGTCAGGTGGCATTGGGCCTTTTCCGCGCGGCGCTTGCCCAGGGTCAGGAGTTGCGACAGGCGCGAATAGGCGGCCTTGTCCGTCGGCAGGCAGAGCAGGGACGGACAATCGTCCATGAAATCCAGCCGGACGCCGACAATCACCCGGATTCCGGCCTGCTTGGCCCCGAGATGCCCGCGCACCACCCCGGCCAGCGTGTTACGGTCGGTGATGGTGACGGCCCGATGGCCCAGTTCGGCGGCCCGCGCGGCGAGTTCCTCGGGGTGGGCCGCGCCTTCGAGGAACGAGAAATTGCTCGTCACCTGGAGCTCGACATATCCGGGCCCGGAATTGATCGCGCTCATCCGAACAGCCCGTGCAGGAACCAGCGCGGCGGCGTGTCGGCGGCTTGCCGGTCATACAACCCCTCGCGATAGAGCCAGAAACGGCGGCCATCTGCGTCCTCCACCCGGTAATAGTCGCGGGTGTCGAGGAGGTCGCCGCCGGGTGCGCGCCACCATTCGGGCTCGATCCGCTCCGGCCCCTCGGCGCGGGTGATCCGGTGGGTGTGCCCGCGCCAGCGAAACAGAACCGGCGGGTCGTCGGGCACCGGCGCCATGGCCTCGACCGGCTCGGGCCGGGCGAGCAGGCGCGGCGGCCGGGGCTGGGGCGGCTGCCAGGAAGCAGAACCGGAGGATTCCGTCAGGGCGGAGGTGCCTGCCTGCACCCGCTCGGGCAGATGGGTGTCGCGGGCGGCAAAGCGCATCACATTGTCGGGGCCGAGACGCCCGGCCAGCCGGTCCACCAGCCGTTCCAGGGCGGCGGGGTCGCTGTCGCGGGCGCCGACCAACTGGGTCTGGGTGGCGCGGAGCGGCTCGGTCACCGTGGCCGCAAGGGTGAGCGTCTCGACCATGGCCTCGGCGGCAGCGCTCAGGGGGTCGGGCGCGGCGGTGGGCGGCTCGGGCAGGCGCTCGAGCTGTTCGTTGAGAAGCCGTGCCAGGTGATCGGGATCGTGGCTCGCCCGGCGGTGCCGGCCATGATCGTGTCGACCCGCCCGCCGACCCGATAGAGACACAACTCCAGCCGGCGCGCGCCGCGCTCGGCCCGGGCGAGGCGATTACACAGGGCCTCGGTCAGGTTGCGGGCCGCCGCCGCGATATGCTCCTCGCGGCCCAGCGCCTCGGCAAAGGCGGTGCGCAGGCGCCAGACCGGCGCTGGCACGCGGGGCGAGATCGGCTCGTCGACCCGCCCCAGGGCCTGATCCAGGCGGCGGGCGGGCAATTCCCCGAACCGGCGCGCCTTGCCGGGTTTGCCAAATCGCGCCGCGGCCCAGGCCGCACCCGCCGTGTCGGCGAGGCCGGCCCGGGCGGTGTAGCCGATGTTCGCCAGGCGCGTGGTCATGTCGTCGAGCATGGGCGCTTCGCCGCCAAACAAATGCGCGCAGCCGGAGACATCCAGCCAGATGCCGGCAGCACCACCGCTCTCCAGTCCTGAGGGCGCGGTCCACGGCGTGTAGCGGGTGCACCAGGCGGCGATCCGCTCCAGGGTCGCGCCGTCCCCGGCCGGGTCTGCGTCATGGACCGGGACATCCGGCATCAGCGCGCGGGCGTCGGCCAGGGTCTGGCCCGGGGAGAGCCCGGCCTTCTGCGCGGCCAAAGTCACCGCGCTCAGGCGCACGGCACCCCCCTCGGGCATGGCCATGACCAGTTCAGGCGATGCGGCGACGTGCTGCTTCATCTGCTGTTTCAGGCTGCGCTGGCAGCGATCGGTCGCGAAGCGGGGGAACCAGAGCGAAACCACCCTGCGTTTGGGATTTATCCTGTTCGCCATCGCTCCATTCCAGTTGCCAGGTCTTGGGACGCCCGCCCCGGGCGCGCAGCAGTTCGGCCTGCCAGCGTGCTGCACCAGGCAGGTTTGAATATTCGGCTGGCCCGCCCGGCAACGCGGCGATCCGCCAGCGGCTGATACACGCCGTCGGGGGAAGGGTATTTCCCACATCCCGGCGCAGCAGCAGGCCGAGCCCGCCACCGGCTTCAGCGGCGAGCTGCAGGCGGCGGCTGGCGGTGAGGTCCATCGCCTCGATTTCCGCGCAGACCAGCCCGACCGCGGGCGCACGCAGGGCTTCCTCCATGGCCCACAGGGCCGTCGCGGCGAAATCGCTGCCGGGCGGCACCCGCACCGCAATCAGATCGGAAGGGTCGAGGCCGAACCCGGCGAGCCCCGGCGCATACAGGCTCTCGCGCGGGCCGGTGCGGGGCGCGATCCAGACGATGGGCCGGGCGCGGGTGTGCTGGGCCTTGCCCGCGATCGCGGCGGCGAAAGCCGTGACCGCGCCGTTCAGGGCGCCGCCGATTTTGGTGGTGCTGTTGGAGGTGGGGGCGTCGCCATCGAGGAATTCATGCACCGCCCCCGCCGCGAGCCCGCCCCAGGGCAGATGTTCGTCGATCGCCGGAATGTCGAAGGCAAGGCCTGTGTCGTCACTGAACGGACTCCCGCTGCCGCCGCGCTCGATGGCGGCGATGCGGCTGCGCAGCCGCTGGAGGAGTTGAGGATCCGCCGGCACCGTTGCTGTATCCGTTCTCGCTAAATGTTCTTATTTTGTTCTAGTTTTCGAGAACGGGGGAGTCAAAGCGGAGTGCAGGCGTGTATCGGGCCTGCTGACCCACACAAACGTGACTGTGGAACGCGCGGTGCGCCGCGCATTATGGGGGTCACAACGGGTTTGGGCCTTCTATGAGAAAACTCCAGAAATTCACCGGCGCGATGCTTGTCGCCTTGTCGCTGCTGGCCGCTGAAACAGCCCATGCGCAAGCGTTCGAGTGGGTGCGCATCGGTGACGCCGACGGGTTCGGGTTCACGGATACGGCGTCCCTGGGGCGACCCGTTCAGGGTGTCGGACCGGGGCCTGCCGACACCAACGCCAACGGGATCCTGGAGCCGGACGAATTCCTGCCCGATCTGAACCGGGACGGGGGCGTGTGGTACCGGGGCGAGGATAATTTCGACAACCGCTCGGACGCGGAACGCAACGATACGGGCCATGCCTGCCAGGGGTGCCTGGCGATCGGCGACAGGACACGCGGCTCCAACTGGACCGACCTGTCGCTCTCACCCACGGCACCGGCCGATGACTGGCCGGACTTGAACGGCCCGGCGACGCCGAACAGCGCGGCCTTCGTGTTCGATTTCACGGTGCATGCCGACGTGATCGTCCAGGGCACCGAGCTGTTCTTCAACCTGGTGTTCGGAGACTACGACATCGACCCGGCGGTGGTGTTCGTGCGGTTCAAGAACGCGCAGCCCCAGGTGTTGCGTATTCCCAACCAGCGGTTCCGCAACGTGGACGGTCTGATCCAGGCGCGCACGTCGCGGCTGCCCTTCAACGACGTCTTCACCCGCGACGCCGACGGCAACTGGCACGGGTTCCTGACGGTGATTTTCGATGCCCCGATCGACCCGTTCACGGCCTTCGACTATGTGGAACTGAGCCTCGATGCCGGCGTGTCGGCGCAGTTGTTTCGCCCGGGACGTATTCGCGGCTGAGCCAATCCCCGATATAGTCCGGATAGGACATTTGAAATCGGGGGAGAAAGCCATGTTCGTCGCCACCAAGGACAAGGTGCTGCAGACCACCACGACCGGCGCGCTGCCACGGCCGAGCTGGTACACGGAAAACCTGCGTGGCGCGCCGCTGTCGACGGGCTTCGCCCATCGCGCGTACCGCGAGCAGCATCTCGATTGTCTGGCCTGCCATACCGCGGCCCAGAACCGTGCCGGGATCGACATCCTGGTGGATGGCGACACGCGGCTCGACGACGACGTGGCCGGGCGCAGCTGGGTCAGTTACGCCTATGAGCGCATCGAGGGTTTCGGCCCGCCGGGGGTGGCGGTGCAGCCTTACGCAGCGATGGCCGACAAGGGGCCGGGCGACCTGATCTGGGAGGTCATCGAGACCCGTCTGACGCCTCATGTGACCGGGCCCGTCGGCAAGACCGACCTGCAGCTCGACCGGGCCTACAAGGCGATGGCGGGCATGACCGACAAGCCGGTGAAGATCGGCTCGATCTCGGCCCAGGTGATCAGCCATATGTGCATCAACGACCACTATGCCGACACGAACGATCTGCTGATGGCGCTGTCGGACGCGTTCAACGCCGAGTATCACGCGCTGGCCGATGCCGGCGCGCCGCTGCTGCAGGTCGAGGAGCCGTCGATCCATCAGTCCATGCAGGTGCCGGGGCAGGAGGTCTCTGCCGAGCAATATGTCGAGGCCTTCAACCGCGAGGTGGCGGGCCTGCGGGACAAGACGGAAGTCTGGTGCCACACCTGCTGGGGCTCCCCCGCGGCCCAGAAGATGTTCGCCGAGCACGCGTCCTACGAACACGCATTACCGTATCTGGACCAGCTCGATGTCGACGTGATCACCGTCGAAGGTGCCACCAACAATGGCATGGACCTGGAGCATTTCGGCAAACTGATCTCCAAGGACAAGAAGATCGCGCTCGGCGTCATCAGCCATCGCACCTTGCAGGTGGAACGACCCGAGGACGTCGCCGACCTGATCCGCCGTGCGCTCAAGCATATCGAGCCCGAACGGCTGATCTTGTCGAGCGATTGCGGTTTTGGCCGCGGGGCGGCGAGCCGGATGCACGCCTTCTACAAAATGGTTTCCCTGGTGCGGGGTGCCAACATGGTGCGCAAGGAGCTCGGCCTCGACGAGGTTTATGTGCCCGCGACAGACCCGCAAATCTCGATGGTACCGATGGCGGACTAGCCGGTGCAGAATTTCATTAGCCCTCATCCTGAGCCTGTCGAAGTATGAGGGCGTACACCTCTCCTTCGACAGGCTCAGGATGAGGTGTTTTTGCGTTATCGGCCGCTGCTGCTGCCGAACAATCTTATGAGGCAATTTCCATGAGCGGAACACACGGGATCGCGCAGCCGGTGCGCCGGCGCGAGGATGTCCGGCTGCTGACCGACCGGGGCCGGTTCGCCGACGACGTCAACCGGGACGGGCAGGGATATGCGTCCTTCGTCCGCTCGCCGGTCGCCCATGGCATCATCCGGGGTTTTGACGCGGATGCAGCTTCGAAGGCCCCCGGCGTGATCGCGGTCTTCGTCGGTGATGATCTGGCGGCGGCCGGGGTTGGGCATATCGTGGCCCGCTGGCCGAAATATCAATCGGCCCAGATCCAGTCCGACCCGCCGCTCCACACGCCGCGTCCGGGGCTGGCCCAGGGCAAAGTGCGCCATGTGGGAGAGGCGGTTGCGCTGGTGGTCGCCGAGACCCGCGCCCAGGCCGACGATGCCGCGGCAGCGTTGTTGTATGGAGCTAGCGCTGCCCACAATTTGCCCTTACCCATAGATATTGCTCAAGCGCCAGCCTCGAACTCGGGACGGCCAAGCTCGGTCATTTTGTTTAGAATGTGTACGCCAATCCTGACTTCTGTTTTCTGATTTTGGAAGTTTCGGGCTTTCAGTTTGGGCCCAATTACCGCCTTCCAGCGGCCTATGTGGGTTTCTCCTCGGCTCCGTTGATTATACCCACTGTTGATTTGCCATGCCATACGCCCTTTATCACGAATTTCAGCGATGTGGTGATCGCGGCGAGAAGGTTTATGCTCTGACTGCGGGCTTGGTACGGCAGTCTTCGGGGGCGGAATAACAATTTCCACGTCCTCGCCAAAATGGGCCATAAGCAGATCACTGGTTGGTGTGCCATCATAAGCCCCATCGGCCAGAAACCGGGTGACGGGACTGTCAATTTGGTCGAGAAGTTCAGGTAAAGCGGTTGGATCGCCGACGTCATCCTTTGTCAAATCCGCACAGACTATGTCCCCGGTCGTGATATCCAGACCGAGGTGCAGCTTGCGCCATGATTTGCTTTTAGCCTTTGTTTTATGCTTGTTATGCAGCCATTCTCCTTCCCCTAATATTTTTTTAATGGGAATTATATACGAGAATCCCATTTTCTTGTTGACTCCACCGAGGAATCGTTTACAGTAGAATCCCAATAGAGGGAGATTCTCATGGTTCAGAAGGCACCCGGCAAGCATTACCGCGAAGGTATCAGCTTCAAAGAGTTGATGAAAATGTTCTCGACCGAGGACGCCGCCAGAGAATGGCTGGAGTCGGCGATCTGGCCGGATGGGCCGTATTGCCCCAAGTGCGGATCGCTCAATGTGAAGGCCGGTATCTCACACAGCACCATGACACACCGTTGCCGTGACTGCCCGAATCGACCTCAATTCAGCCTCAAGTCGGGCACTGTCATGAAGGGGACAAAACTGGACTATCGTGATTGGGCAATTGCGGTCTACATCCTGACCACTAATCTCAAGAGCGTATCGAGTATGAAATTGCACCGTGATTTAGAGATCACGCAAAAGAGTGCCTGGCACTTACTGCACCGGCTTCGCAAGGCTTTCGAAGCGGGTCATGGCATATTCGATGGCCCCGTAGAAGCCGATGAAACCTACTTTGGCGGTCAGCGTAAGAACATGTCCAAATCCAAGCGCAAGGGCTTGAAGGGCCGGGGGGCGGTTGACAAGACAGCAGTTGCCGGGGTTAAGGACCGCGAGACCAACCAGGTTTCCGCCGAGGTGGTTCACGATACCACGGGCGAAACCCTGCGGGGTTTCGTTGAGGATCGCACCAAGAAAGGCGCGCAGATCTATACGGATGATGCCACGGCCTACAAGGGCATCCTTCGCCCGCATGAGGCGGTGAAGCACTCAGCGGGCGAGTACGTCCGGAATATGGCACATACCAACGGAATCGAATCTTTCTGGGCCGGTCTGAAGCGCGCACATAAGGGCACGTTCCACAAGATCAGCCCAAAGCACTTGAACCGCTATGTGAAGGAATTTGAGGGGCGTCATAACGACCGGGACACGGACACAAAGGAACAAATGGCGCGGATCGTCACCGGCATGACCGGGAAGCAACTGCGCTATGCGGACCTCACCGCCGACAACGGATTGGATTCGGGAGCGCGGGGATAATGCTTTCCGCCGTGGAACTCTGCGCCGGGGCCGGGGGTTTGTCTATTGGCCTAGAGCAAGCCGGGTTTCAGCCCGTCGCCCTGATTGATAACGACGCCCACGCCTGCGCCACGCTCCGGGTAAACCGCCCGCGATGGAATACAATCGAAGCTGATCTTAAGGGCTTCGACTTCTCCTCTTGGTCCGGCTCCGATCTTGTATCCGGCGGGCTACCGTGCCCGCCTTATTCGGTTGCCGGGAAACAGCACGGCGCGGACGATGAGCGCGACCTGTTTCCCGCCATGTTGCGAATCGTCGAAAGCGTACAACCGCGAGCCGTGCTGATCGAGAATGTGCGCGGCTTATTGCACGCCAAATTTACCGAGGTCCGGAAGCAAATTGACGGCACATTGCAAGCGTTGGGCTTTGCCTCATATTGGGCGATGCTGGATGCCGCCGATTTCGGTACTCCACAAACACGGTCTCGCGTGTTCCTTATCGCCCTCCGTAAGGGCGAAACCGGCCCGCTGGAATGGCCGTTTCCCACCCTAAAAGCGAGCAAGACGGTTGGCGAGGCTCTCGGCGACCTAATGGCGGCGGACGGCTGGCAGGGTGCGAAGCGATGGGTGAGGCGGGCCAACAAGGCCGCCCCCACCATTGTCGGCGGTTCCAAAAAACATGGCGGCCCCGATCTTGGTCCTACGCGCGCGCGCGCGGCTTGGGCGGCTCTTGGCGTTGATGGCCTCGGCATAGCCGACTCCCCCCCCCCCCCCCCGAGGATTCAACGGTGTCCCGCGGCTTACCTCCCGCATGGTGGCCCGGATACAGGGCTTCCCCGATGATTGGGCATTCTATGGCGGCAAGACACAGCAATGCCGTCAAATTGGCAACGCGCTGCCGCCGCCGTTGGCCACGGCTGTCGCCGGGGCTCTGGCCCAATGCCTGCGCTGACCGGCAAGAAAGGCATTCGCGCTTTCTTGCTAGAGAATGTCGGGAAGATCGTAAAAACCGAGCAAATACGCGACGCCAGCGGCGGTCAGGGTCAATACGGGCGCCGCTTGCGGGAATTACGCGATGAGGAAGGATGGCCAATTCAGTCTGATAAGGATTCTGCTGAACTCAAACCTGGCGAGTATCGCCTTGTGACTTGGCCGCCAGAGAAACCGCCGCCGCAGTTCGCCCGTAACATCAGCTCCAAAACGCGGGCGGAGGTTTTGGAGCGCAACGGCTATACTTGCAAGATGTGCGGGATTGCGGCCGGCGATCCCGATGACCGGACGGGCCGACCGGCCCGCCTGCATATCGGTCATATCAAGGACAAGGGGCAAGGCGGCAGCGATGACCCGGACAACCTTCGGGCTCTATGCAGCATTTGCAATCAGGGTGCGAAGAACATTGTACCAGAACCGCCAGGACGGATATGGCTTATGTCGCAGGTGCGGCGGGCCAAGGAAGATGATCAGAGGGAGATATGGCTAACGTCAAAGTTCAAAAGCCAAAGCGGCTAGGACAAACCAAGGTCAGAGTGAAACCGCACAGTCATCAGCCGTCAAAGGCAGAGATTGATAAGGTAGTCATTATCCACAAGAAGGATGGAACCGTACCGACGCCGGAGGAACTGGCCAGGGCCGCGCTCAGGCCCATGAAAGTGATTGAGGATTCAGATGCTTAACAGAGAATTGGGATTCTCGTATATAATTCCCCTTTTATTGTACGCGGGCCAGTTGGTCACGCGATAGCGCTTCTTCTCAAACTTATGCCGACGGGTGGCGTTAAATTTGTGTGGCATCAAAGGGGTCCAAGCTGGTTATCAAACTCCTCGCATATCAACCAAGGTCTGTCCATGCAACAACGCCCCGACCAGCCTTGATTCCAACGAGGAGTTCGACGCCGCCGACCAGTTCTTCCCCAACGGCTGCCACGTGTGCGAACTTGAGATTGACCCGGACACCGGCACCATCACGCTCGACCGCTACACCGCGATCGACGATTGCGGCACAGTGATCAACCCGCCGATTGTCCACGGACAGGTCCATGGCGGCGTGATGCAGGGGATCGGCCAGGCGCTGCTGGAGCAGATCGTCTACGACCGGGATACGGGCCAGCTCCTGACCGGCTCGTTCATGGACTACGCCATGCCGCGTGCGGTCGACCTGCCAACCCTGGCAGTGGATTTCCACGAGGTGCCGTCGCCGGCCAACCCGCTGGGCGTGAAAGGCGTGGGCGAAGCGGGGATCGTCGGCGCGCTGCCGGCGGTGATCAACGCCATCGCGGATGCGCTGGCCATACGGGGCAAGACCGTCGATTTCGACATGCCCGCAACATCCGAGAAAATCTGGCGCGCGCTCAACGGTTGAGCGACGGCCTGTGTGATCGTAGGCTTCGACCCATGGCAAACGTCTATGCAAAGAGCCCGGGGACGCGGCCCGAAGGCAATGTCGACACCAAGCGCGAGCAGGTCCGCGAAAGGCGGAATTATCGCCATATCGAGGTGCGGCCCTACGCCCCCAATCTCGGTGCGGAAGTACGCGGCGTCGATCTCGCCGACGGCCTGACCGAAGACCAGTTTGCGGAAGTCCACCAGGCTCATCTCGACCATCAGGTGTTGTTCTTCAAGGAGCAGTCACCGATTGCGCCTGCGACCCAGATCGCCATCGGCGAGATGTTCGGCGAGCTGCACTATCACCCGGGAAACCCGGGCAAGGACGGCTTTCCCGCGATCATGGAAATCCACGCCCATGCCGGCTCGAAAACGGCCAACGGGGAATACTGGCATTCCGATGTGTCGTGCGACGAAGAACCGCCGCTGGGCACCATGCTGCAGCTCCACATCCTGCCCGAGAGCGGCGGCGACACGATGTTCGCCGACAGCTATGCCGCGTGGGAAATGCTGTCGGACCCGCTGAAGGCCATGCTCGACGGCATGGCGGCGCGGCATGCGGGCGAACACATCTATCGCGGCCGCTACGCGGATTTCGGGGTCGACGACACGGGCAAGGTCTATCCCTCCGCGGAACACCCGATCGCGCGGACCCATCCGGAGACGGGCCGTAAGGCGCTCTACGTCAATCGCGGCTTCACCACCGGGATCGTCGGGCTCGAACCCGACGAAAGCGAGGCGATCCTCGATTTCCTGCTCGATCATGTCGAGAAGATCGACTTCCAGATTCGATATCGCTGGGAGGTCAACGACCTGGCCTTCTGGGACAACCGCTGCGTCATGCACCGGGCGCTGTGGGACTACTGGCCCGCCGAGCGCAAGGGCCACCGGGTAACCATCAAGGGCAATAAGCCCGTTTAGCGAGGGTTTCGGTCACGGGCCGTCTGCGTTTTGGTCTTTAGTTTACTTTCTTCTGGTTAAAAACTTGCAAGCGTTGATGCAGGCAAAAATGACCTCCAGCGTCACCGCGGGAGCGAGCACAGAATAGGTGACCGCAGCAGCATGCAGGACGGCGTACTCCTTGAAGTACGATCTGAAAGACCTGACTGGCGGAAAATACTTGCGAGAGAGTTGATCGGCAGAATCAGGCTGAAACCAAAGAGCTGCGGTTGCCAACAGCAAGCAAAAGATCACCCAAAACATTGCGCCAAACCATCCTTTGGCACCGGTCTCATAACCAGTTCTGAAAAAGCCGTTCCTGTTTGACCAAACAAACATGCGAACGAAAACCAAGGGCATGGTTACGAGGCATAAGCAGATGAAAACGATTGATGCAGTTGCGTAGACTTCGTTCACGAAGTTGCTCTCGACAAAGGCCACTCGCTGGTCGATGCCGGGTATCGCCTGCAACAGGTCGACCATGGGGCCACGAAGGCTGATTTCCAATCCAACGGAGGTGGAAAGTAGAAAGCCGAGTGTCGGCATTGCTCCAATGAAGAAAAATATGAAGATATCATTCTCTCGATAGAATGATTTATATTTCTCGTTCATGGCTTTTAAGCATCTACCTAAGTATCAAATTTGGCAGGATTATTGTCTTGCCGAGACAGATGGCGACTTTCTGATCTGAGCTTAATCTTGGGGACTTTACAACCAAACCGTCATACGCGGGCTCGACCCGCGTATCTCGTCTCGGTCTGCAAAGAGATGCCCGGATCAAGTCCGGGCATGACGCATGTTTGATTTTCGAAACGATCATCGACCGATGCGGATTCTAGGCCGGTCATTTAGGATATCAAAGTCTCAGGCTTAGAACCCGAATTTGCTCATGATTGCGATTGCCAGAAATGCCCACAGAAGTTGGAATACCCAAATGAACGTCGGAACTTTTCTCCACAGAAACTCAGAATAGAGAAGATAAATAAAGTTCCTTCCCTTTTGTTCTAGGTCTCTTTTCCAGACAAAAAAGTCATACAGCCGGAAAAGGGAGTAGGGAGCTGTCACGACCGTGATAAGAATCAATAATTCGATGAAAGTTGGCATCAACTTCAACTAATCAGACGAGTATAAATTCCGCGCATAGAGCGCCAACAGCCGCTCCCAATGCCGCTCGGCGGCGGGCTTGTCGTAGATCTTGCGCCCGGGGAAGGCGAAGCCGTGATGCACGCCGGGATGAATCTCGATCTCGCCGCGGGTGCCCGCTGTATCGAAGAGTTCCTGTAGTTCTGCCACCATGGGCAGAGGTGCCAGATCGTCGATCTCGGCACACGAGATGTAGGCCTCACCCTTGATCTTGGCGAGGTTGAGATGGGGGCTCTCCTCGGCGTCACTGACGATCCAGGTGCCGTAGAACGACGCGGCGGCGGCGATCCGGTCCGGATAGCGCGCCGCGGCGGCCAGCGCATAAGGCCCGGCCATGCAATAGCCGTGCACACCGACGGTGCCGGGGCGGGCCATCCCGGGGTTGTCGTCGAGGAAGGCGAACATGGCCGCGATATCGTCCATCACCGGCGGGATGGTCATTTTCGTGCGGATCGCGCACATGCGGGTCCAGTCGTCACTTTCCTTCTCCAGCACGTCAGGGCCGAACTTGGTGTCGCGGCCGGCACGGTAATAGAGATTGGGTAGCAGCACGCAGTAGCCGCTGGTCGCCAGGCGCCGGGCCATGTCGTGCAATTCCTCGCGGATGCCGGGTGCGTCCATCAGGAACAGGATTGGCGGACAGGGATCGCGGCGTTCGGGCCGGCAGATGAAGGTCTCCATCGCGCCGCCGCCGGTCGTGATGTCGAGGGTTTCCTCGATCATGTGGATTCTCCGGGTTTAAAGGAGGTTGCGCACGCCGCTCGAGGCCGGAATCTCGCTGCCCGTGACATAGGCCTCGTGGTTCGTCTCGATCTTGGCCTTGTCGTACAGGTAATTGACCATTGCACCGGCGGATTGCTGCATGCCGCGCTTGGATGTATCCGCCAGCCAGTTGATCCGCTCGACCATGGCGCCGTTCGAGAGATGAAAATGGGCCACTGAATCGAGCGCCGTTCCGGTGGATTCCCGGCGCTGATAGAGCAGGTAGCCGGCCACTAGATGCATCAGGATCGGCTTGAGCGCCTCGGCGACGTCCGGGTCCTGTTGCCAGTTGGGCCGATCGAGCAGGAACGGTAGCGCGTTCGTACCGTCCGGCAGGTCGCCTGAGACCGCGGTGAGTGCGTCTTCCTGCTCGTGGTTCAGGAGTTCCGCGCCGTCACCCAAGCGCAGGTCGAGCCAGCGCCGGAAACCCGGGATCGGGGACAGGGTCGCAAAGGTCTTGAGGTTCGGCAATTCGTGGGACAGGTGATCGACCACCTGCTTGATCAGGAAATCGCCGAAACTTACGCCCGACAGGCCCGGCTGGGCGTTGGAGATGGAGTAGAAGATGGCCGTGTCGGCGTCTTCCGCGTTGGCGATCGGCTGGTTTTCGTCCAGCAGGGTCTGGACGTTGTCGGCGATGCCCTTCACCAGCGCGACTTCGACGAAAATCAGCGGTTCGTCATGCATCGAGGGATGGAAGAAGGCGTAGAATCGGCGGTCTGATTCCAGCCTGTTCTTCAGATCGGTCCAGGACTGGATTTCGTGCACGGCTTCATAGGCGATCAGCTTTTCGAGCAGATCGGCGGGTGCGCTCCAGGTAATCCGGCGCAATTCGAGGAAGCCGGCGTCGAACCAGCCCGACAGGAGATATTTGAGCTCGGCGTCCAGGGGTGCGAGTTCGGGATGGTCGCGGAGCAGGCCACGCAGGTCGGCACGCATGTCTACCAGAAATTTAACGCCATATTCCAAGCCATTGAACTGCCGCAGTAATTTCATGCGCGGCGAGGATAAATCATCACGCAATTTCGACAGTGCCAACGCGTATGATTTCGGGTCGTCCGTCGCGGCGCGGACCGCGTCCATGGCGTCGTTCAGGTGGGACGGCTCGATCCCGTATTCATCGGTCAGCAGGGTCAGGAACCGCAGCCGGCCGGTATCGTTGAGTTCCAGGTAACAATGGCCGAGATCGGCGGCATTCGTGCGCGCGGAGGCCTCGCCACCACGCCCGGACAGGCTGGCGTCGATCTGCTGTTGCAGACGCGCCAGGTCGTCGTCGGGCAGGTCCGGCTTGACGTTCAGGCCGGATCGGCTGGTCAGGCTGCTGGCACCTTCGACCACATCGCGCAGCGCGCGCCGCAGAATGCCGCGGGTGCGACCGAGAATTCCGGAGGAAACTGTGGTATCGGACATGATGGTGGGAATTTGGCGTTCGAAGGATGGTTAAGCAAGCTATGTGATACGAAATATTTGTGACTCAGGCGTGATTTAGCGGAATAGCTGACCATATTCGAACGGAACATTGATCGGCCTCGGCAGGGGCCCACAGGGGAGTAGATTTTATGGCTGACAAGGAAGTGGCGCTGATTGTGGGTGCCGGTGAAGGATTGAGTGCGTCGCTGGCGCGGCTTTGCGCGTCCCAGGGCATGGAGGTCGCGCTCGCGGCCCGTAACCCGGGCAAACTGGACGATCTGTGCAAGGAAACCGGGGCGAGCGCCTACGAATGCAGTGTGGTCGACGGTACGTCCGTAGATGCGTTGTTCGACGCGGTTGTGGCAGAAAAAGGCGTGCCGAACCTTGTCGTTTACAACCCGAGTGCGCGCGCGCGCGGCCCGATCGCGGACCTTGATCGCGACGAGTTCAAAAACGCCGTGCTGATCACCTGTTACGGCGGCTTCGTGGTCGGACAGAAGGCTACCCAACTGATGCTCGAACGCGGCAGTGGTACCATCCTGTTCACCGGCGCATCGGCCAGCGTGAAGGGCTATCCGCAATCATCGGCCTTTGCGATGGGCAAGTTCGGGCTGCGCGGCCTGGCCCAGTCCATGGCCCGCGAACTGCATCCCCAGAACATCCATATCGGCCATTTCGTGATCGACGGCGGGATCGTCAAGAAATCCGGCGATGACCGCGCGACCGCACGCGGCGACGACGGCATGCTCGATCCCGATGCCATCGCCGAGAGCTATCTGCAGTTCCATCGCCAGCATCGCAGTGCCTGGGCATGGGAGCTCGAGGTGCGTCCCTGGGTCGAGAAGTTCTAGGAAACAGCATGCGGTTGGCATTGCTGCGGGGTGTGCGGGCCATTGTCATGGCCTGCTTCGTCATTTGCGTGGCGGCGTTCGTAGGGCTGTGCGTGTATGCGGTGCTTCAGTTCGGGCTCTGGTGGCCCAAAATGGCAGGCATAGACGGCAGCAACAGGCTGTTGCTTGCCGCCGTGACAATGTTGCCGTTTCTGCTGCTGTTCACGAAACTCGACTGGTCGCGGCCGCTCGGCTGGCTCTCGTCGCGTTTCAACCAGCTGATCGAACCCATCGATCGGGCGATCGCGCGAGACGATACGGTTTAGCGCGTCTCGATGGTCGCGACGGCAAAGGCCGTCTTGAAGCTGTCACACCACACGACGACGCTGCCCCAGTCGGTGAGCACGACGTCTGCGGGCATTGCATAGCTCTGATCCCCGGTCAGGCTTTTGAGTTTTCCCAATGACAGGAACTTTGCCGTGACGTCCTCGGGAAACAGCGGATCGGGCTCTTCCACGAGATAAACGAACAGGTTCGGGCCGGGCACGATCTCCATGTCGAGGAGTTCGGTGGTTCGTGTGCCGTCCGCAGCACGGGTAATCCGTAATCCACCGGAACCGCGATGAACCGGGTCGCCATCGCGAAAGGTGCCGCTGGCGAGAAGCCGGTCCTGGGCGCCTGCCGGATTTTTGATCAGGAAAGGGACAGCGGCCGCGGCGGTCAGGAACGCGCGCCGCCCGATCATGCCTGCGCGTTGGGCGTGATCACGACCTTGCCGTTGCGTCCGCCCTGCATGGCGTGGGTGACGGCGTCCTTGATCCGGTCGAGGGGGTAGGTGGCCTCGATCTCCGCGTGCATACGTCCCTCGGCGATGTAGCCCGCAAGTTCACCGTAAACAGCCTGGCGTTCTTCGAGCGTCGAGTCCCGGCGAAGCCACAATGTGAGCCAGACCCCGACGAGATCAATCTCGCGGAAAATGATGTCGTCCGGCCATAACTGGCAGGGTTTTTTCGAGAGGAGGCCGTAATTGGCAATCTTGCCGCCATCGGCAAGGCAATCTGCCAGATGCTGGGTCGCTTCTCCGGCCACCGCGTCAATGGCCAGCTTGATAGGCGCGCCGTCCGTGGCGGCCTTCACCCGCTCGCCGAGGTCAGGTCCGTCGACGACGCAGATATCACCGCCCGCATTTGCGACGAACTCTTCAAGCCCTTCGCGCCGGACCACGTTGACGGTTTTGAGCCCGTAAATGCCGGCGAGCTGCATCACAAACTGACCCACCGCCGAGTTCGCGGCGTTCTGGATCACCCAATCGCCGGGATCGAGATCCACGACAGTCTTCAGCAACAGCCAGGCGGTCGGCGGATTGGCCATAATCATCGCCAGTTGAATGGGATCACCCTGTTCGGGGAAGATCACCAGAATGGACTCGGCCTTCACCACGACCTGTTGGCGCCAGGTGCCGGAGTAGGGCGGGATCATCACCCGGTCGCCCGGCTTGACGTTCGTCACGTCCGCGCCGACTTCACGGATAACACCCGCACCCTCGGCACCGGCGATTGCCGGCAGCTCGGGCTGCACGCCGTATCCGCCGGACAGGGTGAGCAGGTGCGACGGGTTGATCGCCGCAGCTTCGATGTCGATCAATACCTCGTCGGTAGCGACATCCGCGGTCTCAAGATCGATCAGCTCGACCACGTCGGGAGGGTTCCCGGTCTCGGAGAACTGTACCGCTTTTTTCATCTCACCCATCTCAAATACCTTTCGTGATCAAGCGGCAGACTTGATCTCGCCCTGTTCGTTGTCGACGATCACGGGTGTTTCAAAAATCGTGATTTCCGGGTCGACGCCATAAAGGTTACGGATCGCGGCGCGCCAGGGGCCGTCTTCGGCATAGACCTTTTCGGCCGCTTCCCGGCTTTCCCATGTGTAGACGCCGCCGCCGACACCGCGATCACCGTCGAAAAGGAAATTCTTGCGGATCAGTCCCGCCATGCCCTCGAACTTCGGGGCCACATTCTTCATATTGGTGAACACCTCCTCGCGCGTGGTGCCGTCTTTTACTTTGAACTGGACAAGTGCCGTGATCATCGGTGTTGTCTCCTCGTTTCAGCGTTAACCGTTACAGGGCATTTTGCGGCAATCGCCGCGGGCGTACAACCGACGCCCCGCCGGAGTTCACATGTTGATCGGATCAATATCCGAGAGGCCCAATTGGCTGACCGGAAACCTGCAAGGCATGCTGTGGATGCTCCTGACCGGGCTTCTGATCGTGTCGATGCACGCGATGATCCGGCATCTCGCGGAAGACATTCATCCGTTCGAGATCGGATTTTTCCGAACAGCCTTCGGGGCGCCGATCGTCGGCATTCTGTTCTGGAAATATGGTCTGGGAATTTTGCGAACCGACCAGATCAAGGTGCACGGCGTTCGCGCGGTCGGCCATGTGATTGCGATGATGATGTTCTTCACAGGCCTGACCCTGACACCGTTGACCACGGCCAATGCCCTGGCGTTCACCGCGCCGTTGTTTGCCGCGGTGCTGGCTGTCCTGATTCTGGGCGAGGTGTTTCGCTGGCGTCGATGGGCAGCGCTGCTCTTCGGGTTTGCCGGCACGTTGGTCATCATCCGCCCCGGCATAATCGATGTTGGCACGGGCCCGCTGCTGATCCTCGCATCGTCGGGGATCTGGGGCATCGTTCTGGTGGTGATCAAGTCGCTGGGCCGGCGCGACGCGACCCCGACCATCGTCGCCTATATGGTGTTGTTCATGACACCTCTGGCCCTGATCCCGGCATTGTTTGTGTGGGTTTGGCCAACCTGGGAGCAGCTGGGCATTTTGTTGATCCTTGGCTTGATGGGGACGACCGGGCATCTCACATTGACCCAGGCACTACGCGTGGGCGAGGCAGCGGTTGTCATGCCGATGGATTTCTTCAAACTGGTTTGGGCTGCGATCATTGGTTTCTTTCTCTTCGCCGAGCTACCGGACATTTTTACCTGGATTGGCGGGCTCATGATTTTCGCCAGTGCGACCTATCTCGCGCTTCGTGAGCGTGCAGATATAAAACCTCGAGAAACATTATGACGTCCCATGCGCGTATCTCGGCGGTTGCCACAGCTGTCCCGGAGCATGTGCTCGATCAGAATGAGGTGATCGAACGATCGCGCGAGATATTCGCGCCGGACGTCTCCGGCTTCGAACGTTTCACGGATGCGTATCGAAACGCCGCGATCGAGACGCGACATTCCTGCATGCCGATCGACTGGTACGCGAAAGAACATCCGTTCTCCGAACGGAACGACCTGTATGTCGAACACGCCATCGAACTCCTGAGCCGGGTCTGCCAGAATCTGTTCGAACAGGCGGGCATTACCGCGGGGGACGTGGATGCGATCGTGGTCGCATCAACGACCGGCGTGGCGACTCCCAGCCTTGATGCGTTGTTGCTCGAACGGTTGCCTTTCCGACGCGACGTGCAACGGTTGCCAATATTCGGACTTGGCTGCGCCGGCGGTGTGAGCGGGTTGGCGCGCGCGTCGCAGATGGCGATGAGCCGGCCGGATGCCTGCGTTCTATATCTGGTTGTAGAGCTCTGTGGCCTGACCTTCCGGGTCAATGACACGTCGAAGAGCAATATCATTGCGACCGCCTTGTTCGGAGACGGTGCGGCGGGTGCAATCCTGGGCTGTGAGCAGTCGGGCCCCGCGGTCGCGGGCCGGGCGGAACACACCTGGGAGGATTCCCTCGACGTCATGGGTTGGGAAGTGGGAGATGACGGGCTCGGCGTGTTGTTCTCGCGTGATATTCCACATCTTGTCCGAACCCGGTTGCGTGAACCTGCATATGCGTTTCTCGAGCGCCACGGACTGGGGCCGCAGGATATCGCGCGTCACGCATGCCATCCTGGCGGCGCGAAGGTTCTCGACGCCCTCGAAGAAGTCTATGGGTTGCCGCCAGGTGAGCTTGTGATCGCGCGCGATATTCTGCGCCGGTTCGGCAACATGTCTGCCGCCACAGCCATGTTCGTGCTGGCCGAAACCATGCGCGAGGGCATGGCGGGGAATTGGCTGATGTCGGCGATGGGCCCCGGTTTTACCGCATCCTTCGCATTGCTGGAGGCCCCATGAGCACCTGGTACTTGTTGATTGCGCTGATCGTCATTCAGCGGCTTGTCGAGCTGGCGATTGCACGGATCAACACGCGGCGTTTGCTCGCCGAGGGCGGTGAGGAGGTTGGTGCCGGCCACTATCCGCTGATTGTCGGTCTGCATGCGGCCTGGTTTATCTGCCTGCTTGTCTTTGTCCCGGGCGACAGTTTCATCGATCCAATTCTGCTGGGGGTGTTCGTGCTCCTGCAACTCGGTCGGGTCTGGGTGCTGACAAGCCTCGGGCGTTACTGGACCACCCGGATTATCACGGTTCCCGGTGCACCCTTGATCAGACGGGGACCGTTCCGGTTTGTGCGTCACCCGAACTATCTCATCGTCGAGGCGGAGATCATCATCGTGCCGATGATCGCGGGTGCGTGGGAGCTGGCGGTCATCTTCGGGCTGACCAACGCTGCCGTCCTGGCGTTGCGGATACGCGTCGAGGAACGTGCGCTGTCGGGACGCCGTGGCTAGAGGTACGGATCGGGACGGACCCGGATCAACTGGCGACCCTTGTTCCGGCCCTCGTAAAGACCCGCCAGTGCCGCACCGGCGTTCTCAAGTCCGTCGATAATATCTTCACGATACTGAATCCTGCCGTCGCGAACCCATGCGCTGAGGTCGGCATGGGCCTCACCGTAACGATCTGCGAAATCGAAGGTCAGGAACCCTTCCATGCGGATGCGGTTGACCAGGAGATTGCGTTCCGGTCGAAGGCCGCTTGGCTGGGGAATCCAGGAATCCGTGGCCGCCGTGCCGCAAATGACAACGCGCCCGTGCAAATTGACCTGGCCGAGGACGATGTCGAGGGTCTCGCCGCCGACATTGTCGTAATAGACATCGACCCCGTCGGGGCAGGCCTGCCGGATCGCGGCATCGAGGTCGTCGACGGCCTTGTAGTCGATGGCGGTGTCGAAGCCAAACACATCGGTGCAAAGCGCTGTCTTTTCCGGACCGCCTGCGATGCCGACTGTTCGGCAGCCCTTGATCTTGGCGATTTGTCCGACCGCGCTGCCGACGGCGCCAGCCGCTGTCGAGACCAGGACGGTATCGCCGGCCTTCGGTTGACCAATTTCAAGCAAACCGAAATAGGCCGTGAAGCCGTTGATCCCCAGGATGCCCAGTGCTGAGGACAACGGTCCGTCGTTCGGGTCGATCTTTCGGAACGTGGGGCGCGCGGGGTCGGCGACCGCGTATTCCGCCCAGCCCGTATTGGCCGTGACGACATCGCCCTCCTTGATGTCCCGATTGTTGGATTCGACGACAACCCCGACGCTGAAGGCATGCATGGTCGTGCCGGTCTCGACACTGGCATAGTTCCGGGCCTTGCTGATCCAGCCCTTCATGCCCGGATCGGCCGTGACATAGATGTTGTTGATCAGGACTTCACCGTCACCGGGAGTGGGCGCGTCGTCCGTTGCCAGCTCGAACAATTCGGGTGTCGGCAGGCCGGTGGCGCGTTCCTTGAGAATGACATGATTGTTGCGATGCTGGGGCACGGGCAGGGCTTCCTGTTGACGATTTGTCGACGGCAATCTATGCGGTCGGTGTGACGGTACTATAGATTCCGCGATGCAAAACCGAACAAACCGGATGTTTGTACCTCGAATGGAGAAACGCAAATATCATGCGTTCAACGATGCCAGGTCCGCTCTTCAAACGAGCTCAGGGTTTCGACCGCATCCTGGGGTTGATCCTTTTGGCGTCCCTCGGGGCATTGGTGGCCGGTCTTTTCCTGCCAGCGATCACCGTTCGCTCCCTGTTTATTTCCCAGGATTTCTCGCTGGTCGAAAGTGTGCTGGCGTTTCTCGATGAAGGTGACTGGTTTCTGTTCATCATCACCTTCCTGTTCTCCGTCGTGTTTCCTGTCGTGAAGATCATCACCGGCATCGCCTTGTGGTTTTTCCTCGATGCAACCAGCGGGTATGCACGCCCGGTTCTGGGCTGGCTGTCGACATTCTCTAAATGGTCGATGCTGGATGTTTTCATCATCGCGTTGATCGTGCTCGTCGCGGACGGCCGGCTGCTGACGAGCGCGGATATTCAGATCGGTGCGATCGTTTTTTCGGTTGCCGTGCTGGTTTCGACGTGGGCCACGCGCCGTTTGAGCGCACTTGCCGGGAACGCTTGATCAGCGTGTAGGCGTGACTTGAACCGGGGCATTGGCACCGGACCCTGCACCTGGTGCAGCACCGGAATGCCGGGGTGCTACCGTAATCGTTGCGATGCTGCCGCCGAGGGTGCGGCCCTCAATCTGAACAGTCGCCGCGCGTTCGCCTCGCGTAAACGACAGGACGCTGATTTCTGCCTGCACGCTCATGATCGGCGCCCAGCCGAAATTCGGCATCTGTGTTTGGTAGAGCGCAAATGTCGGTGTCGCACTCTGGCCGACATTCAAAACAATTCGACCTGTCCACCGGTCCAGGTCGCCAAGAATGAGCGAGCGTTCAACGTTGAGCGACGATTCCGGAGGAATGGGTATGTCGGTCAGGAGCGAGAAACTCTTCTCGATACCCGACTTTCCGTCGCTCGACGAGGTGGGTTGCAGCTTCGTACCCTGGGCGCATGCCGCCAGCACGAATATTGCCGCGAACAGCAGCGCGTTTGTCTTGAGTGTGCGTCGCCCGGAAATCATGGCGAATCCGTATCAACGGACCGTGAGTCGCGCCAATCGATGCTTGGCCGAGCCGGTTTGTGCGATCTAGTTGCTGAAGGCGTCAAACGCAGCCAGCGCGTCTGCGCCATACACGGTGGCGGGGCCGCCACCCATCTCGATGGCCACGGCGATCGCGTCGCAGATTTCTTCCCGGGTGGCCCCATGGGCCACGGACTGTTTTGTGTGATAGACGACGCAGCCCTCACAACGTTGGACGATGGCGATGGCCAGGGCCATCATTTCCGTCGTCTTCACATTGAGGGCTGCCGGTGACTGGGCAGCCTGGGTCACCGTGCGGTGACCGCGCATGATATCGGGTGCGGCGCGAAACAGTTCGGTCGCGCGTGCATCCTGCGCATCGGATATGGCGTGATAGTCCTTGGTGGGTGCGGTCATGGCTGGTTCCTGTCGGCCTTGTGTGATTCGGGTTGGCTTGTGCTTTTCACAGCGTGCTCTAGTTTGCCGTCATACGTCCAATATTTGGTCCAGGATTGATCACGTAACCCCATGTCGACAATGACCGAACGTCCATCCGACGCGCCGTTCCGCGGTGTCCTGATGATGTGTATCGCTGTGCTTTGCTTCGCGACGATGAACGGGTTCGTCAAGGAGTTGCGGATCCAGGAACTGCCCCTGGTAGAGATCATCTGGGGACGTTACTTCTTTCACACGCTTCTGGTTCTCGCGATTTTTCCACGCAAAATTCCCACGCTTCTGTCGGGCTCTGACAAGAAGCTGCAAGTAATAAGGTCGATCCTGGTGTTGCTTGCCACGGCCTGCATGTTCACCGCCGTCGGATTGATGCCGCTCGCAGATGCCGTGGCCATTACGTTCATCGCGCCGTTGCTGATTACCGCCTTGTCTGTGCCATTTCTCAAGGAAAAGGTGGGGCTGCGACGTTGGATTGCCGTGTTTGTGGGCTTCGTCGGCATGATCGTGATTGTTCGCCCCGGGGGCGGATTGTTTCAGCTCGCCGCCTTGCTGCCCGTCGGTGTCACAATTTTATATGCGGTCTACCAGATCATCACGCGCGTGATCAGCCATCGTACCGACCCGATCAACTCATTGTTCTATACCGCGATCGTTGGCGGGGTCGTGATGAGCCTCATTGTCCCGTTCTTCTGGCAAACGCCGACGCTCGAGCAATGGGGTCTTTTGATCCTTGCCGGCTTCCTCGGCGGGCTTGGACACTGGGCGATCATCATTGCCTATCAGCGTGCGGAAGCGCCGCTCGTGGCGCCGTTTGCTTATACCGAGTTGATCTGGGCAACGCTCTTGGGGCTGTCGCTGTTTGGCGATTTTCCGGATATCTGGACTTTGGTCGGGGCAGGCATCATCGCCATGAGTGGCATCTACATCCTGCAACGCGAGCGAACGACAAAAGCAGGTTAGATGCCACTGCTGTATCGAGGCTATTCCTTCGAGAAATGCTCGATGAATACCAGCAGCATATCCGGCGTGGTGCCATCCGAGGCCAGCGGGAGGATGACGTCTTCCGCGCGGACGTAGTTCTGATGGGGCCCGACATAAGGCGTATTGCTGTGCAGGGGCGCACCTGACGAGGCCACTTCGACGCATGAATTGAAGATGCGGCTCGGGGGCGCCATATGGTCGATCTCGGACATCCAGCTTCCCGTCCAGTCGTTGGAGAGATGGTGGACGATATTGGTCCCGATCAGTCGAAAGCGGAAATCCCAACTATCCTTGCGCACATCCAGCAAGATGACCTGAGGGAGTAACAACGGAATATCGAGCGGGTCGATGTCGGAACGCGCAGGCAGTTGCTCACCGCTGCATTTCGAATTCCAGTATGCCTCGCCCAGTTCGATCACGTGATTGCGGATCGAGGCGGGCACGTTCGTGTTAAACCCACTTTTGCTGGATGCGGTATTGGAACTGAACGTCATGGCTACCTGACTGGGTACTGGATTCGTTTTGCGCTGCAATTAACCGCAGGCGTGCTGATCATATAATTCTTCGAACGTGAATTCGCGGTATCTCCGGCACACAATAATTTGAATGCAATGATACCAAAGGTCAACGTGGTGGGCCACGACGTGGCGGCGGCGGTGTGCCGCGTCGGAACGGCTCTTGGCCGGGCCCGAACCCGTCATCACCAGGCCCACGACGTTGCACAAAGCTGGTATTCGGCATGCCCCGAAAACAGCGGGGAACGAAGGGAAAGCGTGCCGTCAGGAAGTAAGCGTAGATTCCATCAGGATAGTCCGGTGTGACAGTGTTACGACCATTGCATTGGTCGAGATCTCCTGCGCCGGCAATGAATTCGTAATCCTCGACAAAGGTGCCGTCATAGATGCCGCCAGGTCCGCCAGGCCTCGCGCCGTTCTTAACTGAATAGCTCGCGCGCAATGCAGTTACAGATGAAGCGGCATCTTTCGGATCGACGTAGCCGTATTCGGCATAAATCGGAAAGCCGTCAGCGGCGTAGCCGACGATCGCGGAATGGATATCCCGCGACCAGCTCTTGATCAGGCCGGTCGGCAGGCCGTGATAGTGATAGGCGCCGTTGGGTTGGACATGCGCATTGTTTTTGTCGAGACCGAGATTGATGGTCCCGCCAATCGCCTCATAACGCCAACCGGAGCGGCGGTCTCGGTTCCAGTATTCGGCTGCACCGGGGTCGAAGGGTACGCCGTTCACCGCGATCCCGAATTTACCCAGCTCGAGAATCTCGATCCTGTCCCGAATCCTCGGCGCGGCGTCCACGCGGAGAACATAATTTTGTGCACGGATCGTGTTGGGGTTGTTTCGGTTAGGGAAACGCCCGGTCTCGTGATCGGGGATACCGTTTGCCCGGATAATACGTTTGTCCCCGGAAACACTGATTTCGACACTGTTTTTGAGTGACCATGCTTGAGCCGACTGAATCTCGTTCGCTCGGGTGAGCCCGATCAGGTGCAGGATCGGTGTGGTGACATGGCTCGCGATCTCGCCAGGCATTGGTTCATGCGCAATCGCCGCAGTGGTTAACGCCGTTGCGAGCGTCGCTGTGGCCAACAAGAGCACGATACGCCGGGTTAGGGATGTCAGGTTGGCAAGTTCCATCAACGGGTACCGTTCGAGGTTACAGTTGGAACATATCCCGTTCGCGGACGATGAATAAGAGACAGTAGAACTTTGTTCGTCGTCGGAAATCGCCTGTTCCAAACGCAAAAAGGACCAGCCGTGAAAGGCTGGTCCTTGGAATTGGCTCCGGCGGTAGGACTCGAACCTACGACCTAGCGGTTAACAGCCGCTTGCTCTACCAACTGAGCTACACCGGATCAGAGGCGCGCGGTTATAGCAAACCCTTCGCGATACGCAAAAGGTGAATCGTCATTAGTCGTCGGAAACAATCCAGGTCCCTGTCTCTCCGGCAATGGCCCGCCCGAGGTTTTGCGGGTTGGTGACGATCCCCGTTCCCCCGCCAGCTTCAATGAATTCGATGATTGCATCAATTTTCGGACCCATGCTGCCAGCGGGAAACTGGCCGTCCGCCTTGTGCGCGCGGGCCTCCGAGACGGTCATGCGATCGATCCACTTCTCGTCGGGTTCGCCGAAGTTGATGGCGACCTTTTCGACTTCCGTGGTGATAATCAGAAACTCCGCATTGAGTTCGTGGGCCAGCAGACTGGATGCGAGGTCCTTGTCGATAACCGCTTCCAGGCCCTGCAGATTGCCATCTGCGTCGCGGTAGACCGGAATGCCGCCGCCGCCGCACGCGATCACGATATGATTCGCATCAATCAGAGACTCAATGGCGCCTATATCAACGATCGACCGGGGGCGCGGAGAGGCCACAACGCGACGCCATCCCCGTTCCCCTTCTTCGCGAACATGCCATCCGTGTTCGGCGGCATGGGTTTGTGCGAAGTCTTCGGTCATATGCGAACCGATTGGTTTCGAAGGATTTGAGAAAGCCGGATCCGACCGGTCGATCAACACCTGGGTCACGATGGCCACGGCGTGTCGATCGATCCCGCGCCGCTGCATTTCGTTCTGCATGGCACGCTGGAACATCCAGCCGATAGCACCCTGTGTATCGGCACCCGCATAATCCATCGGTACCGGCGGGACCTCCGCAATTGCGATTTCGGACCGGCGAAGAATAAAACCGACTTGCGGTCCGTTGCCGTGAGTGAGGACGACATCCCAGCCTTTTTCGATCATATCCGCGATATGCCCGACGGTGATGGCCGCGGCGGCATACTGGTCGGGAATCGACTTATGGTCTTCGTCGATGATCAGTGAATTACCGCCGGCTGCTACGACGGCTGTCTTCTGGCGTGGCGGCATGATGTCGCCTCCTTCCGAAGCCTCAAAGGTCAGCCAACAAAAGCCTCCGCGAGCGCGGCGACGGCCGCTGAAAAGCATGTGAGTGGCGCGTGGGTGATACCGGCCCCGACCTGTCCGATACCGGCCTCGCGGTGGGCTATGCCGGTGTTGATGACGGGCGCGATCCCGGTGTCCACGACCTTACGGATATCGATGCCCGCCGGTGTCGCCATGAAATCGAGAGCAGGGAGGGTGAAGGCCGTGTTGCGGCCGAATGTGATGTGACCCATCCGCTGTGAATTCGCGAGTGCGTCGGCGGCCGTCCCGCCGACGAACTGCACGATGGCTGGTGATGCCGCCATGGCGAAGGCGCCGATCCCGCAGGTTTCGGTTATCGAACTGTCGCCCAGATCTGGATTGGCATCGGCCGTGCTGTAGCCGGGGAAAAACAAGCCATCGATGATTGAAGCCGGGGCCTCGAACCAGGTGTCTCCAAGTCCGCTTACGCGGATTCCGAAATTGACGCCGTTTCTGGCCATGGCGGTTACCAGGCTGGAGCCGGGTATGCCGTGCGCGGCGTCGAGCATGGATTTACACGCGGGCATCGACAGGTTGAGAAAGAAATGGTCGTTTGAATTGATAAAAGTGACCACCTCGGAAAGGGTCCCGGGGTCCAGCCCCGCATCCAGGGCCGCAGGGATGAGGCGCTTGATGAGGAGCGCGGATGCCGCACCGTTGCGGTTGTGGACCTCGTCGCCCATGTGAAGTGCCTGGGCCATGATGGGCTTCAGTTCGAGGTCGCCAAGTGACTCGAGTGTTGCGGCAAGGGCGGGTGCGAGCACGTCTCGCATCCACTCCAGATGCGCAATGACATCAGGAGAATTGGCGCCGAACCGCAATACCTTTCCCAGGCCCTCGTTCAGGTTTGAGAAAGTGGTGTGATTGTGGACCGGATCCTCAATGATCCAGAGGGGCATCAACGGGCTGATGATGCCCGCCATGGGGCCCACGGCACCGAAATGGTGACAGGGCGCGAAGGTGATCTGGCCCGATCCGGCAAGGACCTCGGCATCTTCGGGTGTTTTCGCCCAGCCTTCGTACACGCATGCACCGGCGATCGCGCCGCGAACCGGTGCGCACATGTCATCCCATTCGATCGGCGGCCCGGAGTGGAGGATCGTCCGTTCGCCCAGACCATCGAGCACGTCACGTGCGATCCCGACACCCGTCAATGTCGGTTGTGCCGCGAGATAACGGTTGAAGGCGGTCTGGTTTGCCGCCTCGATATCCGGATGGTTGATGAGGCGGGAGAGGGCGCGCGCGATGTCCTCGTCGTGGGCAGGTGGGGTCCAGTCGACGTCAGAAACGCTGGCGCCGGCTGCGCGGATAGGCTCGGCGAACTGTGCCAGTCCGACATTTATGATCGAAAGCGGTGCGCCAAACAGATCGCTCATTTTGCGCCCTCCAGGATCGCTGCGGCCGTACGAACCGCCTGCGCATTGTTGTCTGCGAGAAGCACGCCGAGGTCGGCCATCGCATCGCGTTGGCGTGCGAACCCTTGTGGGTCATCGGTGGTGCCGCAGACGAAACCAAGCATGACGGGGCCACCCGAATCCCGGTCCGGCACCGACGACAACGCTGGCGCCATTGCCGTGGCCGGATCCTCGTGAGAACCGTGGCCGAGCACTACGTCGAAAAGAATAACGCCGGTGTGCGGGTCCTGTGCCTCGGCCACGATCCGGTCGTTGCGCAACCGGTGATCGATCATCGGGTGAGGGCGACCGCGGGTGAAAATATCGTCGCCGAGGTCGAGGACGGTATGGGATGCACTTGTCCATGGGTCGTTGAGGGTCTGGATGCCGGTGCTGGACGTGTTTGAGTGGACAGCGTCGAGGGTCCCACCGAGCATCGTCAGTGCCTCGTAACAAAAGGGAATTATATACAATTTTACCCGAATTTCTTGACCTCCGCGCTCCGGGTGGGTAATATACTTCCGTAATAAGGGAGATGATTATGGATATGAAAGAAAAAACAGATCAACAAATTCAAAACCTGATTGATAACCACCGCCGCGTCGGAAAACTGGATACCCCCCTTGCGGTGGCGGCGGTTGAAGAGCAAACGCGCCGTAATAGCGATTTTAATTTTAAGGCAGGTATAGAGTTTTTACTTCAGGCCGCGAAGGGTGGTTACGCGGTGAACTATCGACAACTGGCTGAGGCAGGCGGGGTGCTTGGGCCTGATGATGCATGGCATCAGCATATGGCACGCAAAATCCCGCTGTCGCAAATTATCGACTATGCCCACACTCAAAGGCTGCCAACTCTGACCGCTTTGGTTGAAACCAAATCAGGTGTGAACGATATTATCCTGGCTGGTTTCCAAAAGGGGCTGGACGACACTGGCATACGTGTTCCTGCGGATATGAGCGTCCGGGACTTCTATTTTTCTGAACGGCAGCGGGCATTTGATTGGGCTGCATCACAATGAAAAAACTTCCTCACCAACAAGCCGGAGAGTTGGGCGAGGCATTGGCTCTCGCCAAGTTCATTTCGCTTGGATTGTATGCATATACCAGCCCTCCCGGAGCGCCTGGGCATGATATTATCGTTATATCTGAAGATGAACCCAAATCGGTTGAGGTCAAAACCCGCCAATTTACAGACAGCCCATCTGAAATCAGCCGCTGGCCCGTTGATATGAACACCAAAGGTGATGCGGACTATTTTTTGTTCGTTGAGCTAAACCTGCGCAACCTCACACCAACGTTCTATTTGTTGAACGCGGAACAGGCCAAGGCAACGCATAAGGATTACAGCGGGAGCGGAAATTGCCTGCCAAATGAGGTTCGCTCGAAGGTTCGCGCGAATGATTTCAGTGCCGTTACGGGCCTTCCTCAGGAGCAGGACATTGGGGAGGAAAATGCCCCGAAGATGCGAGATGTAACAGTTCGTCGCCAAACGACTGGTCTCAATCAAAAAAATTGGGCTCAGTTTACAAATCGTATGCGTTCATGGCATGTTCTTTTTCAAATCAGAGGGATAGGACGACTATGGATCACAAGCAGTTTCAGGATTGGCTGTCTGGGATAGATCACCTCAGCCCTGCGCAGCGACAGGAAGCCGAAACCGTGTTCATGGGAGTCTCTGAAGCGTCATCTTCGCTGGCAGCCATTGAAGCAAGCGTGGGTGAAAGTCGCCAGTGCCCGCATTGTGGCACACCAGGAGCTATATCGCGTGGCAAAGCACGGGGTCTGCGACGGTACCAATGCAAGGGATGCAATAAGACATTCAACGCGGCGACCGGCACCCCTTTGTCGGGCCTGCACCGCAAGGATAAGTGGCTTGCCTTTGGAACCTGTCTTTCTGATGGGCTGACGGTTCGCGCCTCAGCAGAACGCTGCAAATTTGCCGTCAATACCGCGTTCCGTTGGCGGCACCGATTTCTCACCACAGACAACCCGAACGCCCGCAAGCTTACAGGCATTGTCGAGGTCGACGAAACCTATGTTTTGCAAAGCCAGAAAGGTGAACGAAACCTTGAACGCAAGGCGCGCCGCAGGGGAGGCAAGGCCCGCAAACGAGGCCTGTCAGATGAGCAGGTTCCAGTACTGGTTGCCGCTGATCGCAGCGGCACGACAGTCAGCGCGGTTCTCCCTGCGGTCAATGCTGATACGCTGCAATCTGCAATCGAGCCGGTCGTGGATGATGATATCGTTCTGGTGACCGATGGCCACCGCGCTTATCCGCCTTGCGCCGCAGCACTGGGAGTGCGCCACGAAGCGTTGAACCTGTCTGGCGGGGAGCGGGTGCGGGATGCCTTTCACATTCAGACGGTCAACAACCGGCACAGCCAGTTGAAGGATTTCCTGCGGCGTTATAGAGGCGTCGCAACCAAGTATCTCGACAACTACCTGAGATGGTTTCAGCGTCTTCAACTGGAAAATGCTTCACCCCGCGCTTGCCTCGCCACCGCGATCGCAGATCCATGCATACGATTTGTAAACTGAGCCAATGTGTTTAATCTGAAACCCTCTTTGCGACCTAACAATCCATGTTTCTGAGCTAGCCCAGTGCCTGAACGGCGCGTGTGGAATCACTGACCCATCCGAAGATGCCGCCCTGGGCCTTTATCATTTCCAGCCCGACCCGTTGAAACTCCGGAAAATATGACCCCACGCAATCGGCGAGCACCACGCATTCATAGCCGCGGTCGTTTGCCTGGCGGACGGTTGTGTGGACACAGACCTCTGTCGTCACACCACAAACAATCAAGGTATGGATGCCTCGGTTTTTGAGGATCAGGTCCAGGTCGGTTTCGTAGAATGCGCCTTTGCCCGGCTTGTCGATGACCGGCTCGTCGCCTGTTGGCGCGAGTTCCGGGATGATGTCGTGTCCCGGCTCGCCGCGAACCAGAATTCGTCCCATGGGTCCCGGGTCGCCGATGCCGACTTCCAGCCCGCCACGCGACAACTTGCTCGGCGGTGCGTCGGTCAGGTCCGGACGATGGCCTTCTCGCGTGTGAATGACTGTCAGGCCCGCGTCTCGCGCGGCCTTCAAAATGTGTGTGCACGGATCGATGGTCGTGCGTAGCAGCGACACATCATTTCCCAGCATCTCGCCAAAGCCGCCGGGTTCAAGGAAGTCACGCTGCATGTCTATGATGAGCAGCGCCGTTGCCGCCGGCTCAAAAGCGAGGGGATAGGGTTCAGCTTCGAAAATATGGTTTTTCGTCACCAAATCGGTCCCCTAAGGCGGCAGGTGGCTCTATAACGTGTTCAAAATTCGGTGCGTCATAAAACGCTACACTGCACCGTTCCGCGTTGGAAAGCTCCGGCAGTGCCCAATTAGACGACATCTTGCTGCGCCGGGAGAAATTAGGCTCCTGCTTTTTTCTCAGCAGAATTCGATAACAGGCTGAAAGTTATGAACATTAGTTCTTTTCGCGAACGGTATCGTCGATCTCCGGCTGACGTGGAAAAAGTGGTTCGGGAAATCCTGGGGCGCGTTGATGAAGCCGATGACGGCAACATATGGATCGCGCGGATTCCCGACGAACAGGTGATTGCGGACGCGGAACGGCTTTCTGCACTGGATCCGGCGACATTGCCGCTATTCGGGATTACATTTGCCGTGAAGGACAATATCGACGTCGCAGGAATGCCGACGACGGCGGGGTGTCCGGAATTTGCCTACACGCCTGACGTTTCCTCACCAGTCGTCGATCGGTTGGTCGCGGCGGGGGCGATCCTGATCGGCAAAACCAATCTGGACCAATTTGCGGCTGGCCTTGTGGGCACACGCTCGCCCTTTGGTGCGTGCGAGAACGCGTTTGATTCAGCCTATGTGTCTGGTGGTTCCAGCTCCGGGTCGGCTGTCGCGGTGGCACGGGGGTTGGTGAGCTTCTCACTTGGTACGGATACCGCTGGTTCCGGCCGGGTACCCGCGGCGTTTAACAATATTGTAGGTCTCAAGCCCTCACGCGGTCTGTTGAGCGCGCGCGGCGTGGTACCGGCATGCCGCACGCTGGACTGCATATCGATTTTCGCAAATTGCGCTGCGGACGCACAATCTGTCCTCGATGTCGCCGCAGGATACGATGAAGACGACGCGTATTCGCGTGAAGAAACAGGAATTTCGTCGGGTGCAGCCGTCTCACCGCAGGGCGCGCGTATTGGCGTACCGAAGGCTGAGAACCTTGAATTTTTTGGCGATAGAGCTGCCGAGAAGTTGTTTCGCGCGGCCGTTTCGCGCGCCGAGAGCCTCGGCGGACAGATCGTCGAAATCGATCTTGCGCCGTTCCTGGAAGCCGCGCGTCTGCTTTACGAAGGCCCTTGGGTCGCCGAACGCTATGTGGGTATTCGGGAGTTCTTCGATGCCCATCCGGACGTCGTGCACCCGGTAACACGTGAAATTATCGGTGGGGGTGCGAAACCAAGTGCCGCAGAGGCCTTTGCGGCGGAATACCGGATGCAGGCGTTGCGCCGCGAGGTCGAGCCTGTCTGGCAAGACATCGATGTGATGATGACTCCGACCGCGGGGACGATCTACACAATTGCCGAACTTGAGGCGGACCCGGTCCAGCTGAACTCCAACCTTGGCTACTACACCAACTACATGAACCTGCTGGACCTGTGCGGGACGGCCGTGCCTGCTGGTTTCCTCGACAATGGACCGCCGTTCGGCGTTACGTTTGTCGCGCCCGCTTTCCGGGACCGGGCGATCCTGCCCCTAGCCCACGCCATGCATCACGCGGCCGAGACAGGCATGGGTGCGGCCCGCGCGCCGTTGCCGGAAACCGCGCCAGATGCCGGCGAACCGGGCGACGACATGATGCTTTTGGTGGCATGCGGCGCACATATGTCCGGTTTGCCGTTGAACCATCAACTGACCGAACGCGGTGCCACGCTGGTGCGGACGACACGATCGGCGCCGAACTACCGCTTCTATGCGCTCGAAGCGTTTGAACCGCCGCGTCCGGGCATGATCCGGACGGAGACCGGTGGCGTGGCGATCGATGTGGAAGTCTGGGCCATTCCGCAAGCGCATTTCGGCAGTTTCATGGCCGGCATTCCAGCGCCGCTTGGTATCGGCACCGTCGAACTCGAAGACGGGTCCCTGGTGAAGGGCTTCATTTGCGAGGGCTATGCGGCCGAAGGTGCGCTGGATATTTCCGATCTGGGAAGCTGGCGCGGGTATCTCGCAGCGAAAGCGTGATCCGAGCCTGCAATCAGGCCTTGTAGCCGCGAACCCGCTCGACGGTATTCGCCGCGGCGTTGATCAGGACGCTCATGTCCTGGCCGGACAGCACGAAGCGCACACCCATTGAAATGTATTTTTCCTGCAGTTCGGGGACCGGGACGCCGCCCATGCCCATCCATTTGCCGTGTTTCTCGCATGCCGCGGCGACCGTCTTGTAGTTCGCCTCGATTTGTTCATGGCCGACCTGACCGGGGATACCGGAGGCTGCGGACAGATCATTGGTCCCGATGAGGACGACATCGACGCCTTCGACGGCGGCAATTTCATCGGCCTGCGCGATCGCGTTGGGTGTCTCCAGCATGACGATCACCAGCATGGTGTCGTTCATCGCCTTCATCGCCGATGTCATGTCGGGGTTGGCAAAGCCGAACTGGGGCAGGCCGCCCACGACGCCGCGGGTGCCTTCCGGGGCGTAATGCAACTGGTCGACGATTTCACGCGCCTCATCAGCGCTTTCACATTGGGGCATGATGATCCCGAGCGCGCCGCCATCCAGTGCGCGCTTCGCCATCGCCATTTCGCCGCGGGGAACGCGGACCAGTGTTGAAATCCCGGCGCTCAGGGCAGCACATGAAATCTGCGCCGTTTGGTCGAGGGTGAGGGGGCCGTGCTCCAGATCGATAAACAACCAGTCCATGCCGGCGGTTTTCATCATGCTGGCAATATCCGCACTGCGCGCGAGGCGAATGCCGATGCCGACCGAGAGTTCGCCGGCTTCCAGGCGTTCGCGGGCAGGGTTGTGTATCTCGGCCATGCTGGAATCCTTTCAGGCGATATCCGAATATTACTCAGCCGACGCGAAGCATATCCGCGCCGGGTTGATAGGTCATGTTTCGTTGCTCGGATTGCGGTTGACCAGGGGTCGGCCATAAAGCGGGTGGTGCAGGCTGCGCACTTCGTGCTCGACCTGAAAAACGGGCTTGCCGTTGTCCGGGTCGACGATGGCCTCGAACCGATACTCATGCTGATTTGTTTCCATGGATATCAGGCCGCGTTCGAGCAGCTTGCGGTAGGGGCCGGAGAAGTCGGCGAAGTATATCTGGATGTGATGGCCGTCATATTTGGCCTGGCGGCCGGGTTTCTCCCGGAAAACCATCTCCTGATTCGGACCGACACACACCCGGGCAGCCGGGGCGCCGTCCAGGGTGGCGAGACGCGACGGTGCGCCGATAATCTCCGTGTAGAACCTTGCGATCGGGTCAGCGGCACCTTTCGGTACGTCGAAGCAGACGTAGGGAATGCCGTGCCGCATGTCGCCGAATTTCCCCCCGGGCGGATAACAGCGAAACTGGTTCCCCCAGGGACAGGTGGCATCAATGCGGCCACGGGCACGCTTGAACGCGAATTTCGTGCCCTTGAGCGGTTTGCGTTGATTTTCAAGCCGAGCGGCCAGTTGGTCGAAATCGTTGATCACCAGTGCCGTGTGTCCGCGCAGAACCTGGGTGCCGCGTGTGGGAAGGTGGAATTGTTCGCGTCCGATATTGATCCACATGATGTCGGTACCGGTCATCAAATAGGGGTCGCGTGTCAGACCGAGACCGCTCACGTAGAAACATGTCGCCAGGCTTTGGTCCGGCACGAGCAGATTGACATGCTCGAGGCCGACAATATTGCCGATATCCTGGGTCGTGCGGTCGTAGGTTTTTGCTTTCGCCAAATTTCTAGTCCTCGAAAATAGCCACGGCACGGATCGGGCTGGCGGTGCCACCCTTGATTTTCAGCGGGAAACCGGCGAACCGGAAGCGGCCCTTGCCAACGAGCTTGTCGAGATTCATCAGGCATTCCATGTGGGTGATGCCGCGTTCGGCGCAGGCCATGTGGGCGCGGTAATTGGGCTCACCCTCCGGGGCAGGGCTCACGGTCTCGACGCCGAACATCTTGATCTTGCGATCTGCCAGCCAGTGCACAGCCTCGACCGAGAGGCCGGGGAAGTTGTGGACATAGTCCGGTGACCCGAAGAGCCGGTTGTGGATGCCCATATGGATCATCACCGTGTCGCCGGGCTTGATCTCTTCGCCCGATGCCGCCAGCGCAGCCTCCATATCCTCGACCGTCGCCTCGTAGTTGTTCGGGACGTCCCCGAAATCGAGGCAAATGGCCTCGGTGTAGAAATCTTCCAGCGGCACCTCATCGATCGACGGTGCACCGGGTGCTGGATTGAAATGCACCGGTGCGTCCACATGTGTGCAGGAATGATCGCTCATGGTGAGCGACAGGGATTTCGACGTGAACTCCGTGTTGCCGGCGCGCTTGATCTCGGAATGGTCGTTCCAGACGGTGATGATGACCGGCGGGTGGTTCGGATGGGCCGGTGCGCGATGATGGATTTCGCGGCTGAGATCGATGATGTGCATGTTTGTTCCCCTGACATTACGGCTCCATCGGAGCCATGGCGCAATTATGACACTTCCGGAGAGGTTGCTAAACCGGCGCGGCGGGGAGGGCCGGTTTCCCCAGGATCATGTCCGCCGCCTTTTCCGCGATCATGATCGTCGCGGCATTCGTGTTGGCCGAGTGAGATGTCGGTATGACCGAGGCATCAACGACACGCAGCCCTTCCAGCCCATACACCTTGAGCTCGTCGGAGACGACTGCGCCGGGGTCGTGTGCAGGCCCCATTTTGCACGTTCCCATCAGGTGGAAGATCGTCGTGCCGCGTTGGCGTGCGAAGTCCAGCAGTTCTTCGTCGCTCTGAGCCTCGTCACCGGGTGATGTCTCGCGGACATACCATTGCGCGAGCTCCGGCGATCTGAGCATTCGGCGCGCCAGCCGGATTCCGTCGAGGAGTAGGCGACGGTCCGCCGCGGCCTCCAGATAATTCGGTTGAATCAGCGGCTTGTCGCGTGTGTCATCGCTTCGCGCGCGCACATGGCCGCGGCTTTCCGGGCGCATGGGCCAGACCCCGGCCGTCATGCCGGGGAAGTCATCGAGCTCATAGACCGCCGTTTCCTTGTAGCTGGCGGGTGCGAATATGACCTGCAGGTCGGGCTGGTCCAGTGCCGGTCGTGATTTGCACAGCGCCACGGCGATACCGGGTGATTGGGCCAGGACACCCTTGCGGAAGAGCCCATATTTGACGGCTTCGATGGCGAGGGCCAGGCCGCGCGTGCTCTCGTTGATGGTCTTGATGCCCTGCAATTGTGCGGAGAGCCGGATGCCGAAATGGTCGGAGAGATTTTCTCCGACCCCCGGAAGGACATGAACCGGTTCGACGTCGATGTCCTGAAGGAGGTTCGCGGCCCCCACGCCGGACACCTGCAAAATCTGCGGTGATGCAATCGCGCCAGCCGCCAGGAGGATTTCCCGGTTCGCACGCACCTCGTGGTCCTGGTCGCCGCGGCGGTAGCGGACCGCGGTTGCCCGGCGTCCCTCGAAGTGAATTTTGCGCACTTGCGCGTGGGTAACGATGTTCAGGTTTTCGCGGCCCCGCGCCGGCTTCAGGAAGGCCCGCGCGGCGCTGACGCGACGGCCGTTGAGGATCGTGCGCTGGAAGTATCCCACGCCTTCCTGAACAGCGCCGTTGTAGTCGAGACCGCGGGGAATACCCAGATTGCCTGCACCTTCGATGAAGGCGTCCGAAACCGGATCGCGCCGGTCGACATCCGTGACTGCGAGCTCGCCCTCTCGGCCACGGTAGGTATCATCGCCATCGCCGATGCGCCGTTCGCTGCGTTTGAAGTAGGGGAGTACGTCGGCGAAACCCCAGCCGCGATTGCCCATCTGGGCCCAGGTGTCGAAGTCCATCCGCTGGCCGCGGTTGTAGATGTGGCCATTGATCGAACTCGAACCACCGAGCGCCTTGCCGCGCGGTGTCGGGATCGAACGGCCTGCGGTGCCGGTGCCTGGTTGTGTTTCGTACAGCCAGTTCAGGTGCGGATTCGACAGCGTCTTGATGAATCCGGCCGGCATGTGGATGTAAGGATTCCGGTGGGCTGCTGCCACAACAGCATCCTTGCGGGTTCGAGCCCCGCCGAGGGCACCACTTTTTGTCTCTCTAAATCAGTGGGTGAGGGACAACTCATTTGTGAGTCAATTAGCTTCTTTTGTCAAGTCCGCGTAGCGCAGCCGTTTCCCGACCATGCCCTGCGCGATGGCCATCATTTGCATTGGCGTATCGCTGTTTCGTGCGTTGTGCCGACCTGCAAACTCACCAACGTAACGGTTCAAATGCTTCTCGCTCATGTGGGTGATAACCTCTCTTGAGCATAGCCCAGAAGCTCTCAATGCCGTTGGTATGAGCCATATCCTTGACATATTCACCGACGCTGTGCCGGACAGTTTCATGCTGAACCCCCTTCATGCCTGGATAGGCTTTGTGATCGTCGGTATAAACCATCGCTCCTTTCTTTACTCGGCTACCAACGAACTTGTGCAGGGTCTCTTTGTCAGTCCGCTCGACTGTTGATGCGCTCACTTGATTGGTGTCTCGATCCTTCGCACCGGCCACAATCGCTTTGCCTACGCCACCACGGCCCGCCCGAAGTTTCTTGCTCGCGTGTTTGTTCTTCTCCTTGCCACCGATATAGGCTTCATCGACCTCGACGGGACCGGCGAACGGGCCAGTGTCCGCCTCGTAAGCCAAGCGCAAACGCTGAAGCATGAACCACGCAGCTTTCTGGCCAATGCCAAGCTCGCGATGCAGCCGCATCGACGAAATACCTTTGATGTTGGTCGTGAACAGATAGATGCCGATGGCCCAAACCCGATATTTGAGCTTAGAGCCTTCCATGCAGGTGCCTACCTTCACCGAGAACATAGGCTTGCCGGCACAATCGTTGCAGCGATGCGTCATTGACTTGTGCGGAACGCCAATCTTAATATTCACCGAACCGCAACGCGGGCAATGTGGACCATCTGGCCACCGCTTTTGCTCAATCCATTCACGAGCCTTGGTCTCATCACCAAACATATCGGCGATTTCCAACAGTGTCAGGCCCTTGCGGTGTGCTTTTCCAGGTGCTTTCATGGTCTGCGTCCCTCAAAATGAGACTCTAAGGTAACGGTGATGGCGACTCACGTCAACACAAAATGTTACTTTGGGATATAATTCCCAAAATATTCTTCACGGGGGAAGCAACATGCGCGCAGCGTTCTATGAACAACTGGGTTCAGCCGAAGATGCTCTGACAGTAGGAGAGCAACCGACACCCGAGCCGGCCCCCGGAGAGGTGCGGGTACGGCTGGCGATGTCGGGGGTTAACCCATCCGACTGGAAGGCCCGGCTACGTGGCCGCGGCGGGGCCATGCCGTTTCCGTTGATCACCCCCCAAAGCGATGGTGCCGGCACCATCGATGCCGTCGGTGATGGCGTGGACGGGGGCCGTGTGGGTCGCGACGTGTGGCTCATGAACGGCCAGTGGCAGCGCCCCTTCGGCACGGCGGCGGAATATATCTGCATGCCCGAGAAGTATGTGATCGACCTACCGGCGGGCGCGGACATGGCCGAGGCGGCCTGCTTCGGCATCCCGTTCCTCACCGCCCACCGGGCCGTGATGTTCGATGGCGATGTGTCCGGTCAGACGATCCTGGTGCAGGGCGGTGCGGGTGCGGTCGGTGATCATGCGGTCCAGGTTGCCAAGGCGAATGGTGCCCGGGTCATCACCACCATCAGCTCCGACGAAAAGGCAGATTATGTGCGCCAGGCCGGGGCCGATGAGGTCATCAACTACCGGACCGACGACGTCGCGGCGAAGATTCTCGAGATGACCGATGGCAAGGGTGTAGACAGGATCGTCGAGCTGAACCTGTCGGCGAATGCGCCCGGCTACGGTCGGATTCTTGCGCCGCGTGGCACGGTCATCATCTATGGAACGGTCGATGCCATGGCGAGTGTCCCCGCCCAGGATTTCATCGTGAAGGGTGCAAACCTCAAATGGTTCATCGTGTACTCGATCACTGATGCCGAGCGCGATGAAGGGGTTGCGGCGCTCAACAAGATGCTCGCCGACGGGTCACTGAACACGACTATCGCTGCGCGTTTTCCGCTCGAGGAGATCGTCGCCGCGCATGAAATGGTCGAGGCTGCGAAGCATATCGGCAACGTGGTGCTCGATATCGGCTAGCAGCCGAACCCGGGGGGAGACGCCGGCACGTGCCGGAGTTATCGCGGAAAAACCACCTAACTATCTGGTTTATTTGAACAAAAAATTGACCAGTTGACGTCCCGTCGAACAGTCATAAAACATTGTAATTATTGAATAAAACATAAGTTCTCTCCAGATATCGTTGCCTGGGTGAGGCAAGAAATTCAATGAATCTAATATTTTAGGGACATCTGTTAATTTTTTCCTATGCAACGCGAGTCGCAAAGGTCCAGTATCCGGGCCTGAGCTGTGGGAGGCTTGTGATGCGATTAAATTTTGCCTTGATTGGTTTGCCGCTCTTGCTGGGCGCATGTGGATTGCCGCCGGCGCTTTCAGTCGCGTCATGGGCACTGGACGGTGTCAGTTATCTGGCATCGGGCAAGAGTGTTACGGACCACGCGATATCCGAAGTTGCGCAAAAAGATTGCGCCTTGTTCCGGGTCGTGCAGGGGCGCGATATTTGTGAGACGACGCCGGAAGATACCCAAACGGCGGAAGGGCCGCAGATCATGGTCGCCGCAGCTCCAAGTGGTGACAATTGGCAGGGCGTGGCGGATATCACGCCACTTGAAGATCCGTTTGTGGTTCCGGTTGACGTGGCAAGCTTCATTGAAGGCTTCGGCCCGGGCACCGTGGTTGTGAACGACCGACAGACCGCAGCGACATTCGCACCAGCCGCCGCAATTTGGCTCGAAACCAACGCCTCGGCCGATCGTTTCGCCGCTGCCGCGCCGAAACCCCGGCCGGTCTCTGTGAATATCCCGGTCAAGGTTGCTGCTTTATCCCAACCGCAAATGCCGGCGCGACAGCTGGAAGGTTCACCTTCCATGCAGTCCCAAGCCATGTCGGTCGTGGGCAGTTTCCAGTCGATCGACAATGCCAGGAAACAGGCCGGTCGTTTTGCAGTTTTGGGGGCCGAGGTGCACTCGATGCGCGTTGACGGCCGGATCTGGCACCGGGTCCTGGTCAATGCACCGTTGCCGGACGTCCAGAAGCTGGGCGCTGTGGATGCGTGGATTCTGCGGCTGTAAACCGCCGATCTGCGCGCCGGTGACCGTCACCAGCGCCAGTTTGGTCGCGTCGCATGATGTTGGCCCGGTCGTTCGGGTCAACCAGTCCCATTCAACTCACTGTGTGGCGTGAATCCTCCGGGAATTTCCGGTTAGAATCGATTCATGATGACATTTCGGATCAGGACTGCTCGTAACGCGCTTGCCGCCGGATTGCTGGCTGGATTGTTGATTCCGGACAGCGCGGCGGCCGTTGTGACCCACGCTTCTCACCGTGCATTCTATGAAATTCGAATTGACCGTGTGGACACGGGCTCTCAAATCGTCGATGCGCGGGGCCGGATGGTTGCGGAATGGAACCGCGCCTGCGATGGCTGGACATCCAGCCAGCGTCTCGTCGTCAGCATGGCTCCCGGCGAAGGTGAGCCCATTAATTCCGAAGTTGTGATGACAAGCTTCGAGGCGCTGGACGGCACATTGTTCAGTTTTGATTCCGAGACCCGGATTGGTGGCGAGACAGTTGAAGCGGTGAAGGGTGCGGCCGAACGTGCCGGGCCGGGAACGGCCGGGCGCGCGACCTACAATCTGCCGCGCGGTGTGGCGGTCGACCTGCCGGCCGACACGGTGTTCCCCTTCGAACACACGATTGCCGTTATCGAAGCCGCGGAACAGGGGCAGAAGCGTGCTTTCAGCCACTATTTTGACGGCTCGCAACCGGAGAATGCGCCGATGGCGGCGAATTCACTCATCCTTGGCAAGGCGCGAGACGCGGCTGACGGGACTGAGAATGGCTTTGGCGAACTGAGTGCGCATAAATGGTGGTCGGTTCGCCTTGCAATGTTTGCCAGCAGCGCCGGAAGAGGGCTCAACGAAGAACCGGAATTCGAGATGACCCAGGTCCTGCAGGATAACGGCGTCGTACGCCGGTTCGAGTTCGATTATGGCGAGTTTTCCCTGGTTGCCGTGCTTGTCGAAATCGAAGAGATTGCGCCGCCCCGCTGCAACTAGCGCTTCCTGACCGAGCACCTCGGTCGTGGACCTCTGATCGACCGGGAAAGTATCAACGGTTGTGTTCGGGGTCCGGTTTCTTGGTGCCGCGAATGGAGCGTCCTTTCCCGATGGCACCGCGGCCCAGTTTTCCGCGGACCTGATCGATAACCGCCTCGACCCGTTTGCGATGATCGGCGTCGGGGTCCGCCAGATCCGGCGGATCCGCCTCGATCGGGTCGGTAAAATTCGAAAACCCGATGCCGATCAACCGGAACTTGCTGTCCGCCGGGGCCGCGGAAATTGCGCGGTCGAGCAGAGGAATTGCGGCGCGATAAAGGGTTTCGGCCAGCTGCGTGGGTGCCGGCAACGCATGGGACCGTGTCAGGGTCTTGAATTGCGAAGATTTCAGCTTGAGCGTGACCGTCCGCCCGGCGAGATCACGTGCTTTCATCCGATCCGTGACTTTCTCGCATAACGGCCACAGGCGTTTGCGAAGTGTATCGGGATCAGAGATGTCTTCGTTAAAGGTGGTTTCACTCGACAGGTTTTTGGGTCGCGAATGGGGTGTTACGACCCTTGAATCTTCGCCATGGCTGAAGCGCGCAAGACGTTGGCCGATCGCGCCGTAGCGTTTAACCAGGCGGGCCTCGTCATGGGCGCGCAGCTGGCCGATGGTATGCAGCCCGTCGGCGGTCAGTTTGCGATGCAGAGACTTGCCCACCCCCCATATTCGTGTGACGGGCAGCGTGTCCAGAAATGCCAGGGCTTCGCCTCGACCGATAACGGCGAACCCTCTCGGTTTGTCGATATCGGATGCCAGTTTCGCAAGGAATTTGTTGTAGCTGAGACCGACGGATGCAGTCACACCGACTTCACGCTCGATCTGGTTGACCAGGCGGATAAGTGACTGCGCCGGGCTCGCATGATGCAGCTTCTCGGTCCCGGTGAGGTCGAGGAAGGCCTCGTCGATCGAGAGTGGTTCGACCAGCGGCGTGATCTCGCGCATCATTTCGCGGATCTGGCGCCCGACCGCGCTGTATTTCTCCATGTCCGGTCGGACCACCGTCGCATCGGGGCACAGCTTGAGTGCCTGGAACATCGGCATTGCCGAATGCACCCCCTTGATGCGGGCGATGTAGCAAGCGGCGGAGACGACACCCCGCTGGCCGCCACCCACAATCACCGGTTTGTCGCGCAGGGAAGGATCGTCACGTTTCTCGACGCTGGCATAGAACGCATCGCAGTCGATATGTGCGACCGACAAAGTGTCGAGTTCGTCGTGAGACAATATTCGTGGTGCGCTGCAGGCAGGGCAATGTCGCGACGCGGGCGGGACCGAAGTCGCACAATCGCGGCACAGGCCCGTACGCGCTTGCTGAATGCTTTCGGTCATGTGGAGGCGCCGGTCGCGGGCCAGAGCCACGCAGCGCCACGCACGCCGCTGGAATCGCCATGTTTGGCCTTGCGGATCGGTGTGGTGATCGTGTCCGAGAAGATGTGGTCGTCGACCAGGTCGGGCAGATGGGCGTAGAGGTGATCTATATTCGACAATCCGCCGCCGAGGACGATTACATCGGGGTCGATGATGTTGATGATCATCGCGCGGCTGCGCGCCAGTCGATCTTCCAGGCGTGCGAGGGATGCGGCGGCGGCCGGGTCGCCGGCCTCGGACGCCGCTGCGATGTCTGCGGCTGCAACTGTGCCGCCGTTCTGTTCCGCGTGATCGCGTTCGAAGGCGGGACCGGAGATGAAAGTTTCGATACAGCCGCGCCGGCCACAGAAACAGTCACGCCCCGGAAACTCGTCCGCGCCCATCCATGGCAGGGGTGTATGCCCCCATTCGCCGGCAATGGCATTGCCGCCGACCATGATCCGACCCTGATTCACCAGTCCGCCGCCAACACCGGTTCCGATGATCACACCGAAGACGGTTTGTGCACCTTCTGCAGCGCCGTCGGAGGCCTCGGAAATAGCAAAACAATTCGCATCATTCGCGATCCGCACTTCGCGATTGAGATGATCTGCAAGGTCACGGTCAAAGGGCTGGCCGATGAGCCATGTCGAGTTCGCGTTCTTGACCAGCCCGGTTGCCGGAGAGATCGTCCCGGGTATGCCGATCCCGACAGGCGTCGCGGCATCCGGTACGGGGTCAATTTGGGCGATAAGCCCGGCGATTGCGTTCAGGGTTGCAGCGTAGTCGTCCCGGGGTGCCTTGATGCGTGCGCGTGCGATCTCGACGCCGCATTCGTCGAGGACAATCCCTTCGATTTTCGTGCCGCCGAGGTCAATTCCGATGCGCATGTCGATTGGGGGCGAGGCTAGCTGTGGACTTTTGCAGCATTATTATCCATTTTTCTCAACGAGTCCGTGCCAAGTCGGGGGATCGGGCGACTCATGGGGGTAACTGTGGGGAATGGCCCGGCGTATTTTCAAACTATGTCAGGCTGTGCATGTCCAAGACCGTACTCATTGTCGAAGACAATGAACTGAACATGAAGCTCTTCCACGATCTGCTGGAAGCTCAGGGGTATGATACTCTCCAGACCAAGGACGGTCGCGAAGCGCTGCAGTTGGCGCGCGAACATCATCCTGATCTTGTCCTGATGGATATCCAGTTGCCGGAAGTCTCGGGACTGGAGGTCACGAAATGGATCAAAGAGGATGAGAAGCTTCGCGATATCCCGGTGATCGCCGTGACAGCCTTTGCCATGAAGGGCGATGAGGAAAAGATACGGCAAGGCGGATGCGAGGCATATATCGCCAAGCCGATCTCGGTCTCCGAATTCCTGGAAACGGTTCAGAAATTTATCGAGGACTAAGCCAGCAAACGTGTGAGTTAGTCGACCACGCGCCATGAAAAAAGCCGCCCAATGGGCGGCTTTTGCGTTGTGACCACCCGGCAGAGCGGGTGTGCCAAAATGCTATTTCATCTTTTCTTCCTTGAACGTCACATGTTTGCGCACGACCGGGTCGTATTTGCGCATCTCAAGCTTCTCCGGCTTCTGTCGCGGGTTCTTCTTCGTGACATAGTAGTAGCCGGTGTCCGCCGAACTGACGAGTTTCACAAGGATGGTAGCGGGTTTCGCCATGATGTTTGTCCTGAGGCTTTAAATCTGGCCGGGAAGATACCTTGGAACCCGCGCAAGTCAAGCGGTGAAGGGAATTAGCGGTGTGCGACGGATGTGTCGGCCTGGCGCAACAAAGACGTATAGAGCCCATGATCCTCGATGATTGCGCTCGCCAGCGCGACATCGACATCCGGTGACCCGCCGTCGGACGGGCAAATCCGTCGTAGTCCGGCCCGGTCGGCGGCATCGGTATTCCCGGTGGCACGCCAGTTTCCAAACTGCCCTGCGAGGACGTTTTGTCCATCTCTCACGGCCGGGACCAATGCGTCCGCCGACTTCAGATCACCCCCGCCATGTGTACACACGGTCGGCAGAACGCCCAGTTCATGGATGCGATATCCGGATGGTGCGAGGATTCGTGACCAGGTGAGGGTCATTTCGCCATTGTTCGGCAGACGCAGCACGGATTGCACCGTTCCCTTTCCGAATGAATTGGTTCCGATAACGACCGCGCGGCCGTGATCCTGCATTGCCGCAGTGACGACTTCAGCCGCAGACGCCGAATTGCCGTTGATCAGGACGACGATCGGTCGCTGCGCGGTTTCGTCTCCCTGCGTAGCGGAGAAAGCCTGCAGGCTGTTGGGGTGGCGGCCGCGGGTGGCAATGATGTTGCCGGTCTCCAGGAATATATCCGCGACGTCGATGGATACGTCCAGCCGGCCTCCCGGGTTCGAACGCAGGTCGAGGACAAAACCTGTCGGCGGGCCGGCGGGATTCTGCATCTGCTTGCGCACATGTCGGCGAAGATCCTTCGCAGAATCGACATTGAAGCCGATCAGGCGAATAACCGCGATGCCGTTTTCGCGCTGCGTCTCTACGGTCTCGGGAACCACGTGCTGGCGTCTTAACACGATCGGGATGGGTAGGGCGGAACCGTTGCGTGCAACCGAGAAGCTCACCGGGCTGTTGACCGGTCCGCGCAGGGCTTCGATGAGCCGGCGCTGCTTCCAGTCGGCGATCGACTGTCCCTCGACATGGGTGATCCGGTCCTGATCGAGCACGCCGGCATTGTCGGCCGGGCCTCCAGGGGTGACCGACAGGATCAGTGCGTCTTTCTCTTCCATGGCGATGGTAACGCCGATGCCGCCGAAACCGTCGCGAAAAGCGCGTTTTTCGTTGGCAGTTTCGGCATCGTCATATCGCGAAAATTTATCCAGCGGCGAGAGTATGCCGTCGAAAACGGCCTTGAAGACGGTCTCGGCGCGCGCGTCCGCGAGCGACGGCGAGGCATCTCGTGCGATCGATATCGCGTCGACTGTTGTCTGACTCCACGCCTCGGGATCTTCATTTCGTGGTGTGGCAAGGCGCCCCACCGTCCGGTTTCGATAGAGAACTTCGATGTCCTGGTCGGCGCTGCGAACATCGAGATGGGAATCGATCTGATGCAATCCGGCCAGTCCACTCAGACTCAGATCCCGGAGCGATACCGTGGAGATATACCGGTCGGTGATAAAGCTGTAGCCCGAATCGAACATGTCGCGGCTGTAGCTTTCCGAATACCCGGCCTCGACATCTGACCCGAGCTGTACGCAAGCCGCCAGAACGAGGGCAGCGGCCCCCAGGGCAATTCCGCGAACCAACGTGAATTTCTTCTTCAAGTCATTCATATACTTCACATATCGCGCGCGCGGCGTTTGGGTAAAGGGCGGAGTCGGCAGGTCACATCGTAGCTGAAACCCGTACCATTTGGTTAACGTCGTTGTTGTCGCTTCTTGTGACGCTTGTCGGGACGTTTGCGACCGGACCGGCCCTTCCGCGTGGTGTGTTTGTTTTTCTCGTTTGACGACGCGCCGCCGTCCATCAGGTCGAAGATGGACGAGCCGCGCAAACCGTCGGCTTCGGCTACGCGAATTTCAACCGCGTAGCCCAACCGGTAGGTGCCGCCACCGGGGGATTCGATCGTTTGCGTGCGTGCATCGAAGCGGGGCCGTCCGCCCGGAAGCCGCGATGCGGGAACAAACCCCTCCGCACCCTTGTCGTCGATGGCGACGAAAAGTCCCGAGCGCGTGACGCCCCGGATGGTGCCTGTGAAATTGGATCCGATATGTCCGGCGAGGTAGGCGGCGGTGTAGCGGTCGTTGGCATCGCGTTCCGCGACAACCGCGCGGCGCTCGGTCCTGGAAATATGGTCGCCAAGATCCTCGAAGCGATTGGCCTGACTGTCATCCAGACCACCGTCACCGAGCCCCAGACCCCGGATCAGGGCGCGGTGCACCAAGAGATCGGCGTAGCGGCGGATGGGTGAGGTGAAATGGGCGTAGTCGCGCAAGCCGAGCCCGAAATGTCCGACATTGTCGGGGCTATAGGCGGCCTGCATCTGGGCACGCAGAATCAACTCGTTGACGGATCGCTCATGGGTTTCACCACGGACCCGGGCGAGGATGCCGTTGAAATCACCCGGCCGCGAGATGCCGCCGCGAGCAATCTTGATGCCGAATCCGGCCACGGCCTCGCGCAGATCTTCGAGCTTCTCGAGCGACGGTTCGTCGTGAATACGGAACATCACCGGCTGCCCACGCTTTGTGAGTTCGCGCGCCGCAGCGACGTTTGCCGCGATCATGAATTCCTCGATGAGCCGATGACTGTCGAGCCGGATAACCGGCACGATATCCGCGACCCGACCCGCGTCGTCGAGGACAACCCGGCGCTCGGGCAGTTCGAGGTCGAGCGCACCACGGACGCGCCGCGCTTCGGACAGGGCCTTGTAGGCGCCGTAAAGATTGTCCAGGTGACCCGGCGCGACAATATCCGTGTTGGCGTCACGGGCAGCCTGCACCTCTTCATAGGTCAGGCGCGCGGCGGATCGCATGAGGGCGCGGCGAAACTTGAATGACCGCAGATCGCCATCAGGCCCAATCCAGAGGTCGGCGGCCATGCAGGCGCGGTCTTCGTCGGGGCGGAGCGAACACAGGCCGTTCGAGAGCGCTTCCGGCAACATGGGAACGACAAGGTCGGGGAAGTAGGCGGAGTTGCCACGCTTGTAGGCCTCGCGGTCGAGCGGGCTGTCCGGTGTGACATAGGCGGCGACGTCTGCGATCGCGACGACGATGTGCCAGCCGCCGTCCGTGCTTCGTGTGGTATCCGGTTCAGCGAAGACCGCGTCGTCGAAATCGCGTGCATCGGCGCCGTCAATCGTGACCAGTGGCAAATCGCGCAGGTCCACGCGCTCGCCCAGAACCGGTGGCAGGGCGGCCTCGGCATCGGCAACGACAGCATCAGGGAACCGCACGGGAATACCGGCCCGATGGATGGCGATACGGCTAATGGCGCCGGGCGCATCGCCGGCGCCGAGATTTTCAACAATCCGCGCCTGTGTCATGCCCTGCCGGCGGGCGGGCAGAATCTCGATGACCACCAGATCTCCATCCTGCGCCACGACATCGCTCGTGGGTGCCACGGCGAACTCGTCGCGCCGGCCCCGTTCGAGGGGAAGAATGCGGCCGCCATCCTGACCGGTCCGGTACTGGCCGACGATTGTCTCGGCTTCGCTCTGGGCTGCGCGCAGAGGTTGCGCGGTGTACCGGTTGTCGCCGCGCGGCGACATGCGTGCGAGGAAACGATCACCGGGCCCGGGGGCGGCCATACTGCGTGGTGCGCGAAGCACTTCTATTTCGGGCAGCGGCGCGTCCGCTGCGTGATCGACGGGTTTGACCTGCAGCTCGCCATCGGAATCGATCGCGACGACTTCCAGCACGACGACCGGCGGCAGGGCATCGGCGAGCCGCCAGCGCCGTCCCTGGACCCGCTCGATCCGGCCAGCTTCTTCGAGTTCACGCAAGCGATGGCGAAGCTCGGTGCGTTGGGCGCCCTTCAATGCGAAATTGCGCGCTATCTCGCGGGTGGGCTGGGCGTCGGCGGCCGACCGAAGAAAGTCCAGAAGCGCTTGCCCGTCGGGCAAGCCGCCCGCTTCCGTCTCGCTTGATTTGTGCTTGGCCAAGCCGGTTGGCTAATCCGCGCTCGGCGCGGGGTCTTCGTTTGCGGCAGCAGTTTTCTTGGCGGCAGGCTTTTTCGCGGTGCTCTTCTTTTTCGCTGTCGACTTTTTCTTGGCGGGTTTTTTCGCCGCCTTCTTCTTGGCCGGTGCTGCCTTGGCCTTTGCGGCCCGGGCCGCAATCAGTTCGACGGCCACTTCGAGGGTCACATCCTGGGGATCGACGGCCTTGGGGATCGTCGCGTTGATCTTGCCGTGTTTCACATAGGGGCCATAGCGGCCGTCATGCACGGTGACCGGCTTTTCGTCGTCGGGATGGTTGCCCAGCTCCTTGAGCGGTGCCGCGCGACCGCGCCGACCCTTGCCCTTTTCCGCGAGGACCGTGACAGCGCGATTGAGCCCGACAGTCAGAACTTCCCGCGGATCGGGCAGCGATGCGTACACAGTGCCATGTTTTACATAGGGGCCGTAGCGGCCGATGCCGGCCTGGATGACCACCGCGTCTTCCGGATGCGGGCCGATATCACGCGGCAGAGCCAACAGGCCCAGCGCAAGTTCGAGTTCGATCTCATCCAGCGTGTAGCCATCGGGGATTGAGGTGCGTTTCGGCTTGGTCGCCTTTTTGCCTTCACCCTCGGGTTCACCCAGCTGCACATAAAGTCCGTAGGGCCCCTTGCGCAGCGTTACATCCTTGCCGGATTCCGGATCCTTGCCGAGTTCACGAGGACCGTTGGCCAGGTCGGCCGTTTCGTCGTCACCGCCATCGACGGCCAGCTTGCGGGTGTATTTGCATTCGGGATAGTTCGAGCAACCGACAAACGGACCATGCTTGCCGAGGCGCAGTCCGAGCCGACCCTCGCTGCAGGCCGGGCAAACGCGCGCGTCCGTGCCGTCTTCGCGGGTCGGGAAGAAGTGGGGGCCGAGCTCTTCGTCAAGCGCATCCAGTACCGACCGCACCCGTAATTCTGCCGTACCGTCGATGGCGGCGGAAAAATCCTGCCAGAATTCGCGCAGAACGGCCTTCCAATCGATGCGCCCGCCGGAAATGTCGTCGAGGCGCTCTTCCATGCGTGCCGTGAAGTCGTACTGCACATATCGTTCGAAGAAGCTGCTCAGGAAACTGGTGACGAGGCGTCCCTGGTCTTCCGGTGTGAATCGCTTGCGATCGAGCTGGACATAGTTGCGGTCCTGCAGGACCTGGATGATCGAGGCGTAGGTCGACGGGCGGCCGATCCCCAGCTCTTCCATCGTCTTGACCAGGCTCGCCTCCGAGTAGCGCGGCGGGGGCTGCGTGAAATGCTGCTCCGGCGCGACGTCACGGACCGCGGCAGCCTCGCCTTCTTCGAGCGGCGGCAGGCGGCGTTCGTCGTCGTTGTCGGTGTTCTCGCCTTCGCCGTTGGCGGGGTCGTCCTTGTCTTCGCGATAAAGTTTCAGGAAACCATCGAAGGCAATCGTCTGGCCGTTGGCGCGCAGTGCCAGCTGGGCGTCGGCCGATCGCAGGTCAACGGCGACGCGGTCGATCTGGGCCTCGGCCATTTCCGACGCCATCGTGCGGCGCCAGATCAATTCGTACAGGCGGAAGAGATCACCATCGAGCACGTTCTTCAGGCTGGCCGGCCGGCGGGACAAGTCGGTCGGGCGTATGGCTTCATGGGCTTCCTGGGCGTTCTTCGCGCGGGTCCGGTAGACGCGCGGCTTTTCGGGCAGATAGTCGTTGCCGAAATCCTGATCGATCAATTCACGACAGGAGGCGATGGCCTCCTGGCTCAGCGTGACGCTGTCGGTTCGCATGTAGGTGATGAGGCCGACAGTCTCGCCATCGATCTCGATGCCTTCGTAAAGCCGCTGGGCGACCCGCATCGTCTGGGATGTGCCGAAGCCGAGCTTGCGCGACGCTTCCTGCTGCAGGGTCGATGTCGTGAACGGCGGCTGGGGATTGCGCCGGGTGCGCTTCTTGTCGATCGACGCGATCTTGAAACTCGCGGCCTCGACGTCACTCTTCGCGGCGTTGGCGGCGGCTTCGTCGGCGATGTCGAAACGATCGAGTTTCTTGCCGTTACGTTCGACAAGTCGTGCCTGGTAGGGCGTGTCCTGGGCGCTGTTCAGGCCAACCTCAATCGACCAATACTCACGCGCCTTGAAGGCCTCGATTTCGGCCTCGCGCTCGCAAATGAGGCGCAGCGCCACCGACTGCACGCGACCGGCGGAGCGGGAGCCCGGCAATTTGCGCCAGAGCACCGGCGAGAGGTTGAAGCCCACCAGGTAGTCCAGCGCGCGCCGCGCGAGATAGGCTTCCACGAGTTCGTTGTTCAACGCGCGCGGATGATTGAAGGCGTCCTGGACCGCGCCCTTGGTGATTTCGTTGAACACCACCCGCTTGACGTCGATGTCGTCGAGCAGTCCGCGATCGCGGAGAAGTTGCTCGATATGCCAGGAGATCGCCTCGCCTTCGCGATCCGGATCGGTCGCGAGATAAAGCGTGTCGGCGCCGTCGAGCGCGTCGACGATGGCGCTGACCTGTTTTTCGGAGCGGTCATCGATCGCCCAGTCCATCTCGAAATCTTCATCCGGCCGGACCGAGCCGTCTTTCGGCGGCAGGTCGCGCACATGCCCATAGGAGGCCAGCACGGTGTATGCATCACCGAGATACTTGTTGATGGTCTTGGCCTTGGAGGGCGATTCGACGACGACGACGTTCATGCAGAGAGGAACCCGCTTAATCTTCGTTTACTCACAAGGGCGTCTGTGTGCGGTCTGAATTTCGTCAGCAGGCCGCAACACGGTTGCCCGGATGCCGTTCCAAACGTCCCGCCAATTCGAGTTCGAGCAGGATTGTCCGGACGACAGGGGCGGTTAATTGGCACCGCCGCACGATTTCGTCAACCGCGACGGGCTCGGGCGACAAACATGAAATCACGGTTTCGCGGCTATCGGTGCCCGGTGAATCGAGATCGAGAACCGGTGCATGGGAGCGTGGCGATGGTGTTTCGGGGGAAGGCGGCGCCGGTGTGACCATCGGGCGGACAGCCTCGAACACGTCTTCGGCATTGCGCACCAATACTGCCCCTTCGCGGATCAGGTGATTAGCGCCAAATGCGCGCGGATCAAGCGGAGAACCCGGGACCGCAAGCACCACACGGCCTTGTTCCCCTGCCAGTCGGGCGGTGATCAGTGAGCCGGATCGTTGGGCCGCTTCCACGACGATGATGCCCAGCGAAAGACCCGACACGATGCGGTTGCGGCGTGGAAAATGTCGGGCTTGAGGTTTCAGGCCGGGCGGCATCTCGCTGACGATGGCGCCGGTCTCGATAATTTTTTGATAGAGAGCTTCATTTTCCGGCGGATAGACAATATCGATCCCACCCGCCATGACGGCGATCGTCGCGCCGCCGACGGCGATCGAACCGGCATGTGCCGCCGTATCGATGCCGCGCGCCAGGCCTGAGACAATGGCGACGTCCGGATCGGCTGACAGTTCGGATGCAAGAACCTCGGCAATTCTGCGACCATTCGCCGACGCATTTCGAGCGCCGACGATGGCAATGCCGGTTCTGGTGAATGCCGAGATGTCGCCGCGAATGGAGATTACGGGTGGCGCGTCATCGATCGCGGTGAGTGCGGAGGGATAATCGGGTTCGCCGAGTGTTATGGCTTGCGCGCCCAGTTCGGCGAGGCGGTCCAGTTCCCGTTCCGCATTCTCAATGCTTCCGATCTTGATATTTCGTTTGCCGGCACGGCCGGCAAAATCGGGCAGAGCTTCAATCGCGTCTCCGGCGGAACCGAAATGATCCATCAGTTCGCGCCAGGTCACAGGCCCGATGCTTTCGGTGCGAATCAGACGCAGCCGGTCGCGGCGCTCGGATGGGGTTATCGGATTGTTGTGCACGCGGGCGAGGATGGCTCCCCGAGCGCGGGGCGGTCAACTCGTTGTGCCGGAGCGCTTGAGTTTGATACGTGATTCCTCGCCCTTCACGAGCCGCCGGATGTTGCCGATATGTCGCATCCAGACCAGCAGGGCCAGGAAGATGGCGATGCCGCCTGCCTGCGGTTCGCCCAGCCACCAGGCATAGGCGGGGGCAAGCGCGACGGCGAACAGCGCCGAAAGCGAGGAGTAGCGGAAAATCAGCGCGACGAGAATCCATGTCGCCAGCGCCGCCAGGCCCAACAGCCATGACAGGCCGAGGAGGACCCCCAGGGTGGTTGCGACCCCCTTGCCGCCCCGAAATCCCAGCCAGACGGGAAACAGATGGCCGAGGACGACGGCCAGTGCGGTGAAGAAGGTGACGTCCGGGCCGAAGAAGAGGTAGGGCACGAATACGGCGATATAGCCTTTCGCACCGTCCAGAAGCAGTGTTGCAGCGGCGAGTTTCTTGCTGCCGGTCCGCAACACGTTGGTTGCGCCGATATTGCCCGAGCCGATCTCGCGGAGGTCGCCCTTGCCGGCCAGTTTGGCCAGGATCAGCCCGAAGGGGATGCTGCCGAGTATGTAGGCGCCAACGATCGGGGGCAGGAACACCTGCCAGCCATAGATCAGGTTCTTCCAGTCAGGGACCGAGAAGGTCGCCTGGAAAATACTCCAGTAGAAGATGATCGGACTGGCACCGTCCTCGACCATGGGTGTTGCCCCCGGCTGGGTTTAAGACGCGTCAGTATAGATGGTTCGACCGTCGACGATGGTACGGATCACGCGGCCTTGAACGAGCCTGCCATCGAAGGGCGAGTTCTTCGACTTGGAAACGAAGTTGTCCGGCTCGATGCGGCTGGGGCGTTCCGGGTCGAAAATCGCGATGTCGGCGGCCCCGCCAACATGCAGCCTGCCGACCGGCAGGTTCAGCAGCTCGGCCGGGCGCGCGGTGACCTTGGCCAGTGCGGCTGACAATTCGAGATGATCGTTGTGGACCAGCTCCAGGGTGAGGGCGAGCAGGCTCTCGAGGCCCGCAGCACCGAATTCCGCCTGTTCGAACGGCAGACGCTTCGATTCCTGGTCCTGGGGCAGATGGTCGGAGGCGATACAGTCGATCGTGCCGTCCGCAAGGCCCTGGACGATCGCTCGCCGGTTATCTTCGGTGCGCAGCGGCGGCGAAAGCTTGGAGAAGGTTCGGTATTCACCGACCGCGAGCTCGTTGAGCGCGAAATACGGCGGTGCTGTATCGCAGGTCACCCGCAAACCGTCCGCCTTGGCCGCACGGATCTTCGCGACGGATTCCGCTGTCGATATATGGGCGGCGTGGTAGCGACCGCCGGTCATTTTCACCAGCGCGAGGTCCCGATCGATCATGATCGTCTCGGCTTCGCTTGGAATGCCGGGAAGGCCGAGCCGCGTGGCGAGCTCGCCGGACTGCATCACGCCGCCATTGGAAAGGCTCGCTTCCTCAGGGTGCTGAACGATCAGCGCATCGAAGGCCTGTGCGTATTTGAGCGCGCGTGACAGGGTCTTTGCGTTCGCGACGGCGCTGCGGCCATTGGTGAAGGCGACCGCGCCGGCCTGCTTCATTAGGCCCATCTCGACGATCTCGTCGCTGTCGGCGTTGCGCGTCACGGTCGCGTAGGCGAACACCTTGACCAGTTTCACGTCGCGCGCGCGCCGGGCCACGAATTCGAGAACCGAGGCATCGTCGATCGCCGGGTCGGTGTCGGGCAGGGTGACGACCGCGGTGACGCCACCGGCCGCGGCGGCGTGGCTGCCGCTCTCGATGTCTTCCTTGTGTTCGTTGCCGGGCTCGCAAAAGTCGACCCGCATATCCACGAGGCCCGGGGTCAGGACCGCGCCCTCGCAATCGACGATTTCTGTGCCGACCGGTGTCCCGGTGGCGAATATGTCAGGCCCGATCGCCATGATGCGGGCGCCATCGGCCAGGACACCGCCTTTTTCGGTGGCGGGCGCATCAAGACCCGACGCCGGGTCAATCACCCTGGCGTTGATATAGGCGACTTTACCGGTCATGGGGTGGCCACAAGCCTTTTGCGTGTGAGGACGTCGAGACAGGCCATGCGTACGGCAACGCCCATCTCGACCTGTTCGCGGATCAGGGACCGGTCGATGTCATCGGCCACGTCGGAATCGATCTCCACGCCGCGGTTCATGGGGCCGGGATGCATGATCAGGGCGTCCGGCTTGGCGTGCTGAAGCTTGTCGTAGTCGAGGCCGTAGAACTGGAAATATTCATGCACGGACGGCACGAAGGAACCCTCCATGCGCTCGCGCTGGAGGCGCAGCATCATCACGATGTCGCAGCCATCCAGGCCGGCGCGCATGTCGTGGAAAACCTCGACACCAAGCCGTTCCATCGCCGAAGGGATAAGCGTCGGTGGCGCGATGACACGCACCCGTGCGCCCATGGTCTGCAGCAGGTAGATGTTCGATCGCGCGACCCGGCTGTGGGCGACATCGCCGCACAGTGCGACCAGCAGTCCCTGCAGGCTTCCCTTGTGGCGCCGGATGGTCAGCGCGTCGAGCAGCGCCTGGGTGGGGTGCTCGTGGCTGCCGTCACCGCCGTTGATGACCGCGCAGTTCACTTTCTCCGACAGGAGCTTCACCGCCCCGGCGTTGGAGTGCCGGACGACCAGCGCGTCGGCATGCATCGCGTTGAGGGTCATCGCGGTATCGACGATCGTCTCCCCCTTTTTTATGGAGGAGTTGGCGACCGCGATGTTGATGACATCGGCACCCAGCCGCATGCCCGCCAGTTCGAAACTGGTGCGGGTGCGCGTGGAATCTTCGAAGAACAGATTGATCAGTGTCTTGTCGCGCATCAGGTCGAATTTCGGCCCGCGTGCGCGGTTATGTTCCGCGTAGCTGTTCGACAGGTCGAGCAGATAAGTGATCTCGTCCGGAGACAGATCCTGGATGCCCAATAGATGACGATGTGGAAACGGGAAGTCCGCTGGCTGGTCTTGAGCGGATAAGCCTGTGGTGGCTGCAGTCATTAAAGCGGGAATATAGGGACGAGACTCACGCAAATGCAAGGCGTTGTTATGCACCGGGGCAAGAAGGGCCCTGATTTCTGGCGGCGCACCCGCTGCTCTGCTAGAAGGCGATGACGGAACCGGGCGGTCATGAGACGACAATGGGGCTGCCAAGTGGGAGACCGGGACATGAAAGCGGTAATTCTGGCGGGCGGGCGCGGGACGCGCATCGCCGAGGAAACCGAGGTCAGACCCAAGCCGATGATCGAGATCGGCGGGCGGCCGATCCTGTGGCACATCATGAATATCTACGGGCATCACGGGATCACGGATTTCGTGATCTGCCTCGGCTACAAGGGCTACCTGATCAAGGAATATTTCGCCAATTACGTGCTGCATTCCTCGGACGTCACGGTCGATCTCGCGACCAATGAAATCCGCTATCACAATATGGCTGCCGAACCCTGGACGGTGACCCTGGTCGATACCGGCGACGAGACCCAGACCGGCGGGCGGATCGCACGCGTGGCCGAGCATCTGGACGGAGAGGCGTTCTGTCTGACCTATGGAGACGGCGTCGCCGACGTCGATGTGGCGGCCAGCGTCGCCTATCACAGGGAACAGGGCGCGCGCTGCACCATGACCGCGGTGCGCCCGCCGGGGCGCTTCGGCGCGGCCGAGATCGAGGGTGACCGGGTCACGCGCTTTGCCGAGAAGCCGCGCGGCGACGGCGGCACCATCAATGGCGGGTTCTTCGTTTGCGAGCCGAGCGTGCTCGAGCTGATCGACGGGGACGGGGCAGTCTGGGAGCAGGCACCCCTCAACGGGATGGCGGAAGCCGGGGAACTCGCGGCCTGGCGCCATGAGGGCTTCTGGCAGCCGATGGACACCCTGCGCGAGAAGAACCAGCTCGAGGCGATGTGGGATGCGGGCGACGCGCCCTGGAAAGTCTGGGATTGAATTCCGCCCGCCCGGGCATAGGTTCCTTTGAGGAGCTTTGCACATGGAAGTGAATGCCGATTTCTCCCAGCGTGTGCTGGTCGATACCAATGCGCTGGACTGGATCGCCTCGCCGCTCGCGGGTGTGGACAGGCGCATGCTCGACCGGGTTGGTGACGAGGTGGCGCGGGCCACCAGCAGCGTGCGCTACGCCCCGGGCAGCGCGTTCTCGCTACATGCCCATACCGGCGGCGAGGAGTTTCTCGTCCTCGAGGGCGTCTTTTCCGACGAGCATGGCGATTACGGCCCGGGATATTATGTGCGCAACCCGGTGGGTTCGGCCCACACGCCGTCGAGCGAGAGCGGCTGTACCATCCTTGTGAAACTCTGGCAGATGGACCCCGACGATCAGAAGTTCGTTCGCGTCGACACGGCGAACGGCGACTGGCAGCCGACCGATGTCGAGGGGGTCGACATTCTGCCGCTGCATGAATACGGGCCTGAACGGGTGGTGATGTTCCGCATGGCGCCAGGCACCTCCACGCCCCTGCACGGCCATGCCGGAGGCGAGGAAATCCTGGTCCTCGAGGGCGAGCTGGCCGATGAACATGGCCGCTACCCGCAAGGCAGCTGGCTGCGCAGCCCGCCGGGCACGCGTCATGCCCCGTTTAGCGACACCGGTTGCGTCATTTATGTGAAGCTCGGCCATCTGGCCGAGGTGCGCGGGCTCGAAATTGGCGCCTAGCCGGTAACCTCGGCCCGCCAGGCGTCCACGAGGTCGCCGAACGACATTCCGTAGATATCGTTCCACCGCTGGGGCAGGCCCGCGAAGCGCCCGCGCTGGACCAGCGGCGTGAGGGCGTAGAGCGCGCGGAACTTTTCCATGCCGTGGGTCTCGATCAGGAAACGCACGAAAGACCCGGCGACCAGGTAGGCGCCCTGGGGTTGCAGGTCGGGCAGTTGCAACCGGGCGGGAACCGCCAGCCGCTCGAGCGCAGGCATGTCCGCATCGCCCGCGAACCGGCTGGCCCGCGCGTGCAGGTCGTTGCCGAAATTGGGAAACGCGGCCTGGCCGCCAAGCGCGTCATGGGCATGGGTCGCGAGGCCCTCGGCGAGGAACCGGTTGCCGTTGGGCGCGACGGCGTGGACGATCTCGTGGGTGATCGGCGAATTGCCCTGGCGAATCGTGCGCATCCGGAAGATTACCTGGCCGTGGTTGCCGCGCCAGGCGGGGATCAGCGCCATCGACGTCCCGCGGCTGTCCTCAATCTCGATCCGGTAGGGGCCCGTGAAGTCGCCGTCCCACCAGGTGCAGACGTTGGTGAGTGCGGTCCGGAATTTCTCGACGAAGGCCCGGCGGTCGCTGCCGGACAACGGCGGCGCGCTGATCGTGATGTCGGCCTCGGCGCAGGCGTTGGCATGAGCGGGGTTCAAAGGGGCGGCGGTGAGCAGGGATGCCGCTAGCGTCACAGCCACAACGCATCGGATCATGGCGATCGGCCAAATTTATCGTGGTAACGCTCGGTCTCGCGCTGCACCTCGTCCAGCCGCCGGCCAAGAAAAGTCGCCGGGATGTTGACCGGCGATTGAGACACCCCGGCCAGCGCGCTGACGAGCCAGCGCCGGTGCGGCGGCACCCGGGCGATCACCGCAGCCGGGTCATGGGGCACGACGCCGATGAGCCGTGCGAGATAGGTGCGCCGCGGTGCAATCCGTTCGATCTCCGACCAGGCCATCCAGCCCACAGAGAACGGCGAGGCGTTGTCGAACAGGCCATCCCGGTTGAGCACCACCACCGGCGCGTTCGAGATCAGGCGGTAGGTCGCATAGATCCCGCTCGCGCCGAAGGCGATCAGCGCGCCGGCCCCGACCAGCCGCGCATAGACGTCCGGCGTCAGCAGGAAGAACACCGCCGCCACGGCGAACATGAGCGACCCGAAGACGGTCACCAGGGTCTTCGACCGGGTCGGGTAGATGATGAGCTCCGGGAAGTCGTTCTTCTTCGGGCTCATGGCCGCGGGTTTCCGAACCGGCGGTGGTAGTGCGCCAGTATCCCCAGCAGGTGGTCGCGGTTGATGTCGAGGCGCCAGGTGTTGAGCTTGATGATGTTCTTCGCGAAGGCGGAATCGAACCAGATGATCGCGCGGCGCAGGGGGTGCATGCGCGCCATGATCGCCTTCTTGTCGTCCACCAGCACCCAGACCACCTGCTTGTGGGGCATGCCGCGCACGTCGCGGATCTCGTCCCAGCTGATCGCACCCATGGAGAACCGGTCCGACGGGTCCGAAATGCCCGTCTCGTCGATCCTGAGCTGCAGCTGCCCGCAGATCCGCGCATGCAGACCCAGCAAGATCCAGATCGTCGCGACGATCCCGCCGACACCGCAGATCACCAATGGCAGGGAGGTTGCGTCCTGCCCGGTCGCGCCGGCCAGGATGCGGAACACCACCCAGTAGGCCCCGCCGGTCATGGCGGTCATGAACAGCATGGTGGTGATGAACTTCGACCCCGACGGGCCGACGGTGATTTCCGGGAATTCTTCGGTGTCAGGCGTGTCGCTCATCAGCTGTTCCGCAGGAAGTCGAGATAGTTCTGGAGGATGATCGAGGCGGCCATCTTGTCGATGACCTCGCCGCGGCGCTTGCGGTTCATGTCCGCCTGGTCGATCAGCACCCGCTCGGCCTCGGCCGTGGTCAGGCGCTCGTCCCAGATGGTGATCGGCAGATCGACCTTGCCGGCCATGTTGTTGGCAAAGGCGCGGGTCGACTGGGCACGGGGGCCTTCCGAGCCGTCCATGTTGCGGGGCAGACCGAGGACCAGGCCACCGACTTCTTTTTCGGCGATCAGCGCCAGCAGCTTTTCCGCATCGGCTGTGAACTTGGTGCGGCGCAGGGTCTCCAGCGGCGAGGAGACCATGAGCATGGAATCCGACACCGCCAGCCCGATGGTCTTGGTCCCGAGGTCGAAACCGAGCAGGCGCCCGCGCGGCGCCAGGGCGGCTTTCATGTCGCTGGGTTCGAGAATGGCCATGACCCTGTTTAGGCGTGCCCGCACCGGGCTGTCCATGGCCACATTGCCGGTTTGTCCGGCCATCGACGACGTGGTGCTGGGTCAAATCCCGGGTTTGTAGAATAAATTCGACAGTGATAGCTTCCGCGCCGATTCCGAACTGTAACGCACCGGTCTTCCATGGCGCTCGATACCGACACCGTTCGTCGCATTGCGCGGCTCGCCAGAATCCACGTCGATGACGCGGAACTGGCGCCGCTTGCCGACGAGCTCAACAACATCCTCGGCTGGATCGAACAGCTCGAGGAGGTCGACACCGAAGGTGTCGCACCCATGACCAGCGTCGTCGAGATGGTGCAGCGCCTGCGCGCCGACGAGATGAATGACGGCGATCTGCAGGAAGACGTGCTGGCCAATGCGCCGGACCCGGCCGACGGGTTCTTCACCGTGCCGAAGGTGGTCGAGTAATGAGCGAGTTGACCGACCTCACCATCGCCCAGGCGGGTGCGGGCCTGGAGGCGGGCGAGTTCACCGCGCGTGAGCTTACGGATGCCTATCTGTCGGCGATGGCCGACGCCAAGGCGCTCAACGCCTACACCGCCGAGACCCCGGATCGGGCGCGCGAAATGGCCGACGCGTCGGACGCGCGCCGCGCCAAGGGTGCTGCGGCGGGGCCGCTGGACGGCATTCCGCTGGCAATCAAGGATTTGTTCTGTACCCAGGGCGTGCTGTCGACGGCGGGCAGCCACATCCTCGACGGGTTCGAGCCGCGCTATGAATCGACGGTCACCCAGAATTTGTGGGACGCGGGTGCGGTCATGCTCGGCAAGGTGAACATGGACGAGTTCGCCATGGGCTCGGCGAACATCACCAGCCATTACGGGCCGACGCTCAACCCGTGGAAGGCCACGACCGGCGACGCGGCGGGCAAGGATCTGGTGCCCGGCGGATCGTCGGGCGGCTCGGCCTCTGCCGTGGCCGCGCGGATCGCGGCGGGGGCAACCGGGACCGATACCGGCGGGTCGATCCGCCAGCCCGGTGCCTTCTGCGGCATCGTCGGGATGAAGCCCACCTATGGCCGCTGCTCGCGCTGGGGCGTCATCGCCTTTGCCAGCTCGCTCGACCAGGCCGGGCCGCTGACACGCACCGTCGGGGATTCGGCCCTCATGCTGCAGGCCATGGCCAGCTACGACCCGAAGGATTCGACCAGTATCGATCAGCCGGTGCCCGATTTCGCCGCCGCCATGACCGGGGACATCCGGGGACTGCGCGTGGGTGTGCCCGCCGAATACCGCATGGACGGCACCCCGCCCGAGATCGAGGCTTTATGGCAGCAGGGGATCGACTGGCTGCGCGATGCGGGGGCCGAGATCGTCGATATCTCGCTGCCCCATACGAAATACGCGCTGCCGGCCTACTACATCGTGGCACCGGCAGAAGCCTCCTCGAACCTGGCCCGCTATGACGGGGTGCGTTACGGATTACGCGTCGAGGGGGAAGACCTCGCCGACACCTATGAGCGGACCCGGGCCGAGGGCTTTGGTGCGGAGGTGCAGCGCCGGGTGATGATCGGCACCTACGTGCTCTCGGCCGGCTACTATGACGCCTATTATCTGAAGGCCCAGCGGGTGCGCACACGCATCGCCGACGATTTCCGTGCGGCGTGGGACAGCTGCGACGTGATCCTGACGCCGACGACGCCGAGCGCGGCGTTTGCCATCGGCGAGAAGATGGACGACCCGATCGCCATGTATCTGAACGACATCTTCACCGTCCCGGCCTCGATGGCGGGGCTGCCGGCGATCTCGGTGCCGGCCGGACTGTCGGGGGACGGCCTGCCGCTGGGCCTGCACCTGATCGCGCCGGCCTTCGGCGAGGAGACGCTGTTTCGAACCGCGGGCGTGCTTGAAGGCGCCGCCGCCTTCGACGCGGGGCCGTGATGAATTCGCTTCCTCATGCTGAGGAGACCGCGGGAGCGGTCGTCTCGAAGCATGGGGGCATCCTTCGAGACGGGCCGCCTTCTGCGAATGCGACCCTCCTCAGGATGAGGCTGTTGTTGGGACTGGTTGAGGACTTAGACTGAGAATCGATATGAGCGACGCGACATATACCGCCGACGAGAACATACCCGACCATCTGGCCGGGCATTTCACCTCGCGTATCGGCCACAACGCCGGCGACCTGATCGAGGGGGAGACCGGGTCGTGGGAGATCGTCATCGGCATGGAGGTCCATGCCCAGGTGATTTCCGAATCCAAGCTGTTCTCCGGCGCCTCCACCGCGTTCGGCGGTGAGCCCAACAGCCATGTGAGCCTCGTCGATGCGGCCATGCCGGGCATGCTGCCGGTGCTGAACATCGCCGCCGTCCGCCAGGCCGTGCGCACGGGGCTGGGGCTCGAGGCCGCAATCAATCTCCGCTCCGTCTTCGACCGGAAGAATTATTTCTATGCCGATCTGCCCCAGGGTTATCAGATCAGCCAGTTCTCCGACCCCATCGTGGGCGAGGGGCGGGTGAGCGTGGATCTGGCGGACGGCGAGAGCTTCGAGGTGGGCATTGTGCGCATCCATCTGGAGCAGGATGCGGGCAAATCGATCCATGATCGCCACCCGACCCAGACCTATATCGACCTCAACCGCTCCGGCGTGGCGTTGATGGAGATCGTCTCCAAGCCCGATATCCGCTCGGGCGAAGAGGCCGCGGCCTATCTGGCGAAGCTGCGTTCGATTCTGCGCTATCTGGGCACCTGCGACGGCAACATGCAGGAGGGCTCGCTGCGCGCCGACGTGAATGTCTCGGTGCGCAAGCCGGGCGACGATCTCGGCACGCGCTGCGAGATCAAGAATGTGAATTCTTTGCGTTCGGTGCGCGAGGCGGTGGATTACGAGGCGCGCCGCCAGATCGAGATTCTCGAAGACGGTGGCGAGATCGACCAGGAGACGCGCCTGTTCGACGCCGACCGTGGCGAGACCCGGTCCATGCGCTCCAAGGAAGAAGCCCATGACTATCGCTACTTCCCCGACCCCGACCTGCTGCCGGTGGAGCTCGAGCAATCTTTCGTAGACGAGATCAAGGCGAGCCTGCCGGAGCTGCCCGATGCCAAGGCGGCCCGGTTCGCGGAGGACTTCGGCCTGAACGCCTATGACGCAGGCGTGCTGGTGGCCGAGCGGGAGACGGCGGAATTCTATGAGGCCGTGGTCGATCCCGATGGCGCCAAGCGCGACCCGAAGATCGCGGCCAACTGGATGGCCGGTGATTTCTTCCGGCGCCTCAACGCCGACGATCTGGAGATTGCCGACAGCCCGGTGTCCGCCGCCCAGCTCGGTGGTCTGCTCGACCTGATCGCCGACGGCACGATCTCGGGCAAGATCGCCAAGGACGTGTTCGACGAGATGTTCGACAGCGGCAAGGATGCCGCGGACATCGTTGAGGCCAAGGGCCTGAAGCAGATTTCGGACTCAGGTGAGATTTCCGCGATCGTCGACCAGATCATCGCCGACAACCCGGATCAGGCCGATGAGTATCGCGCCGGCAACACCAAGGTCGCGGGCTGGTTCACCGGCCAGGTGATGAAGGCGACCCAGGGCAAGGCCAACCCGCAGAGGGTCAACCAACTGCTCGAGGAAAAGCTGGGCGGTTAGGCGCGTTTACTTGCCTCGTGCGATTGCTAGCCCTCATGCTGAGCCTGTCGAAGTATGAGGGCGGGCCGGATGGGCGCGTATGTGTACATTCTCGAATGTGCGGATGGTCGTTTCTACGTGGGCTCCACGCGAGGAAGCCTTGAGAAGCGGGTGGCCGAGCACAACGATGGTACCTATGGCGGTTACACAAAATCCCGGAGACCCGTCCGACTGGCTTTCTCGGAGCAATTCGAGAATATTACGGACGCGATCGCCGCTGAGCGCCAATTGAAAGGCTGGAGCAAAGCCAAAAAGATCGCCCTCATTCGCGGTGACTTCACCGCCCTTCGTGGGGCTTCCCGAAACCGGACCGAGCATCCTCATCCTTCGACAGGCTCAGGATGAGGGTAATCGAAATTCTTTCATGACCACCGTCTTCACCATCGTCCTGCCCATCTTCGGGCTGATCGCCCTCGGGGTGATCGGCGGGAAGTCGCGTTTGTTCCCCGAGAGTGCGGTCACCGGGCTCAACAATTTCGTGCTCTATGTCGCCGTGCCGGCGCTGCTGTTCCGTACCATCGTGCGGGCCCAGCCGCTGGACAATCTCAACCTCGATGTCGCCTACGCCTACTATCTGGGTTCGTTCGCGGTGCTGGGCGCGGCCCTGCTGGTCGGGCGCGGGGTGTTCAAACTGCGCGACGGCGAGCAGGCGTCGTTTGCCATGGGCACGATGTTTGCCAACACGTCCCTGTTGGGCATTCCGATTGTTTTCGCCACCTTCGGCGAGGCGGGGCTGGTGCCGTTGATGGTCATCATCACTTTCCACTCGCTGGTCTTCTCGACGATTTTTTTCACCCTGCATGACCTTGGAAAAGCGGAAGAAGGCAAGGCCGGCGCCGTCGGGTGGGCCGGGACGGTGCGGCTTGCCGGGCGCTCGGTTGTCACCAACCCGGTGATCATCGCCGTCGCGGTCGGTTTCGCATGGTCCATCCTGGGTCTCGGTCTGCCGGGGCCGATTTCCACCATTATCGACATGCTGGCCGACGCGACCATTCCGGCAGCGTTGTTCGCGCTGGGTGCGGTGCTGGCCGGGTTCAAGGTGGCGGGTAATATCCCCCAGGCGTCGATCATGGCCGGCGGCAAACTGATCGTGCACCCGTTGGTCGTGTTCGTGGTCGCCTACTACCTGTTCGACCTGTCGGATCTCGAGCTCGCGGTGGTGACCATCACGGCCGCGTTGCCGGGCGGGTTGATGGTGTTCCTGATCGCGCAATCCTATGGCGTCTACGTGGCGCGGGCGGCGTCATCGCTCGTGATCGGCACCGCCGGCGGGCTCGTGACCCTGTCCATTCTCCTCGCCTTGTTCGCATAACGAACAAATGTGTAATGTGTGTGCTTGATCCCACGGGGATGTGAACCAAATTAGGTTCCATACGTTAGCGTATGGTCGTAAGACTACTCGTCTGGCGTCCAGGAATTCGAACAAATGAACAGGGGACAGAAATCATGATCGGTGTCATCGGGGCCACAGGCTCCACCGGCCGCGCGCTTGTCGCGGACCTCAAGGAAAAGGGCGCGGATTTCCGTTGCCTCGTGCGTGATCCGGCCGCGGCGGCCGAGAAACTCGGCGGCGATGTCGAGTTGGTGCAGGCCGACCTGGCCGACGCGGCCAACGTCGAGGCGGGCCTCGCGGGCTGCGACAAGGTCTTCCTTCTGTCGGGCCACAGCCCGGTGATGGTCGAGCAGCAGCTGAACGCAGTGAACGCGGCCAAGGCGGTCGGCGCGACCAGCATCGTCAAGCTCTCGGGCGGCAGCTTCATCATCAAGGAAGACACGCCGGCCAAGATCGGTCGCGGTCACTGGGAAATCGAGCAGGAGATCAAGGCCAGTGGGCTGGAGTGGACGTTCCTGCGCCCGGGCTTCTTCATGCAGAACTTCCTGAACATGGCCGAGATGATCAAGGGCATGGGCAAAGCGATGATGCCGCTGCCCGGCGATGTGCCCCTCGGCATGATCGACGTGCGTGACACGGCCGACGCGGCGGCGGGTGTCCTGACCACCGACGGCCATGCGGGGCAGACCTACGAGCTTTCCGGCCCGGATGTCAGCCCGTCCGAGGCCATCGCGGCCATCGGTGCGGCGATCGGCAAGGAGGTCGCGTTCGTCCAGGTGCCCATGGAGGGTGCTGTCGGCGCGATGAAGGAACGGGGCATGCCCGACTGGCTGATCGACCACCAGTCGACGCTGATGGGCATGGCGGCCGAGGGTAGCATGGCGTCCTACGGTAACGACCTGATCGAGCAACTGGCGGGCCACGCGCCGCGCACCCCGGCAGACTTTGCGAAGGATCACGCGGGTGCGTTCAGCGGCTGATTGGTTCGTTTGAAAATCAAAGTGAGAAGGGCGGGTCCAGGACCCGCCCTTTTTCTTTGTACGTCTGTTTGTGCGATGTCGGGCGAGAAACTGTCTCACTTCATGAGCGGTGCGTGCGCGGGGTCTGTCGACCATCAGCGAAAGCGCTACGGTTACTTACTTCAATAACTGAAGTGAGTGACATGAGCCGGTCCGACCTCGCATCCCAGGTTTGTACCTACGCCCGCACCATCGAGCTGCTCGGCAACGAGTGGACGTTGATGATCCTGCGTGAGCTGTTTCTCGGCGCGCGGCGGTTCGACGAGTTGCAGCGCCAGACCGGGGCGTCACCGCACACCCTGAGCCAACGCCTCAAGCGGCTGGAGCGCGAAGGCATCCTGCGGCGCGAGGTCTACAGCGAACGTCCGCGGCGTTACGAGTATCGCCTGACCGCCATGGGACGCGATCTGTGGCCCGTGATCATTTCCATGAAGAGCTGGGGTGACGCCTGGCTGGAAGGCGCAGACACGCCGGTTGCCATCACACATAAGGGCTGCGGGCAGACCGTGGTGCCGCAAATGACATGTCCGGATTGTGGCGAGCGAATGCACGCCCATGATGCGGAAGCCCATCTTTCCAATGAATTCAAACGCGAGCGCGACATCGCCAGGAGCCAATCATGAAGACACGCATCACAGAGCTGTTCGGTATCCAGCACCCGATCATCCAGGGCGGTATGCATTATGTGGGCTTCGCCGAACTCGCGGCGGCCGTGTCGAACGCGGGCGGGCTGGGAATCATCACCGGGCTCACCCAGAAAACGCCGGCCGACCTGGCGAACGAGATCGCGCGCTGCCGCGACATGACCGACAAGCCGATCGGGGTGAACCTGACCTTCCTGCCCATCGTCAACGCGCCGGACTATCCGGGTTATGTCCAGGCGATCATCGATGGCGGGGTGAAGATCGTCGAGACGGCGGGCAACAACCCGGCCAAATGGCTGCCGCGGCTGAAAGACAACGGCATCACCGTGATCCACAAATGCACGACCGTGCGCCATTCCCTGAAGGCCCAGGAGATCGGCTGTGACGCGGTCTCGGTCGACGGGTTCGAATGCGGCGGCCATCCGGGCGAAGACGACATCCCGAACATGATCCTGCTGCCCCGTGCGGCCGACGAGCTCGAGATTCCGTTTGTCGCGTCGGGCGGCATGGCGGATGCGCGTTCGCTCGTCGCCTCGCTGGCCATGGGTGCGGACGGCATGAACATGGGCACGCGCTTCATCGTCACGAAGGAGGCGCCGGTGCATGACAATGTGAAGGCCGCGATCGTGGCGGCAAGCGAGCTCGACACGCGCCTGGTGATGCGGCCGCTGCGCAACACCGAGCGGGTGCTGACCAACGCCGCGGTCGAACGCCTGCTCGAGAAAGAGCGCGAGCTCGGCACCGACATCGATTTCGACGACATCGCAGCAGAAGTCGCGGGCGTGTATCCCAAGGTGATGCTCGACGGCGATATGGATGCCGGCGCGTGGTCCTGCGGCATGGTTGCCGGGCTGATCGACGACATCCCGACCTGCCAGGAGCTGGTCGACCGAATCATGTCCGAGGCCGAGATGCTGATCCGCCAGCGGCTCGAGAATTTCCTCGCGTCCTGAAGCGGAGCTGGACCGTGGAAATCTTCCGCACGCCCGACACCGCCTTCGCCGAGCTCGCGGACTATCCCTTCGCGCCTAACTATCTCGAATGGGACGGGCTGCGGACCCATTATCTGGACGAGGGCCCGCGGGACGGCCCGGTGGCGCTTCTGCTGCATGGCGAGCCGACCTGGAGCTATCTCTATCGCAAGATGATCCCGCCCCTGGTGGCCGCGGGCTATCGTTGCATCGCGCCGGACTACATCGGGTTCGGGCGCAGCGACAAGGTGACCGACGACCGCTGGTACACGATCGACGGCCATGTCGAGCGCGTGGGCGAATTCATCGCGCGGCTCGATTTGAACGGCATCACGGTCTTCATGCAGGACTGGGGCGGGCCGATCGGGCTGATCAACGCGGTTGCCGCACCCGACCGCTTCGCCCGCCTCGTGATCCTCAACACCTGGCTGCATCACGACGGTTTTGAATATGGCGCGGCGATCCGGGCCTGGCGCGACGCGGCGGTGAACCGCCTCTGGCTCGCCTGGATGCGCCACGACCTGCCCGTCGGGGTGATTGTCCGGCGCTCGGCGGCCCGGCCCGTGGCCGACCCGGCGGCCCTGGAGGCTGCCTATGAAGGGCCTTTTGCCGGGAACATCGCCGCCAAGGCAGGCGCGCGGCAGTTTCCACGATGCATCCCGATCGACGATCCCGATGTAGGAGCCGGAGAGCGCCAGGCCGAGGCATTTGCGGCGCTGAAACACTGGGACGGCCTGGTCAACGTCATCTTTGGCGCGGACGATCCGATCTTCCCGCCAGCCTGGGGTAAGGCCTGGGCGGACATGATCCCCGGGGCGACTTTCGACGTGGTCGAGCAGGCCGGACATTTTTGCCAGGAAGACGCCGGCGAAGACATTGTCGAGCGCCTGCTTGTTCGCATTGCGGAGACCGTCACGAACGGATGAGTTTTATCGCGGCTGAAACGCTGCTACGAACTTCCCGAAATATTTGGCCGAACCCGGCCGACACTCCTGTTGCACCTAACCAACCAGACCATGTGGGAACCATTCCGATGACCAATGCCTATCCGAATACCGAACTCCATATCGCCGGCAAGTGGATCCCGGCTGCCGGCGGCGAGACGATCGATGTGCTCAATCCCGCGACCGAGGAGCCGATCGGCAACGTCGCGCATGCGCGGGTCGCTGATCTCGACGCCGCGCTGGAGGCCGCCGAAACGGGCTTCGGCGTGTGGAAAGAAGTCTCCGCGATGGAGCGCTACAAGGTCATGCGCAAGGCGGCCGACCTCGTGCGTGAACGCGCCGATGAGATCGCCACGATGATGACGCTCGAGCAGGGCAAGCCCCTGTTCGAGGCCAAGGGCGAGACCCTGTTCGGCGCCGAAATCATCGACTGGTTTGCCGAGGAGGCGCGCCGGACCTATGGCCGCGTAATCCCGGCGCGTATGGCCGGTGTGACCCAGATGCTCGTCAAGGAGCCGGTTGGCCCCGTGGCGGCATTTACGCCGTGGAACTTCCCGATCAACCAGGCGGTGCGCAAGGTCTCGGGTGCGGTCGCGGCCGGCTGCTCGATCATCCTGAAGGGCCCGGAAGAGACGCCCGCGAGTTGTGCGGCGCTGGTGCGCTGCTTCGTGGATGCAGGTCTGCCTGACGGTGTGGTCAACCTTGTCTACGGCATCCCGGCCGAGATCTCGGAGTATCTCATTCCCCATCGCACGATCCGCAAGGTCACGTTCACGGGCTCGACGGCCGTTGGCAAGCAGCTGGCCGCGATGGCCGGCGCGCATATGAAGCGGGTCACCATGGAACTCGGTGGGCATTCGCCGGCGATCGTCTTCGAGGATGCCGACGTTGAGGTGGCTCTCAAGGTGCTGACGGCCAACAAGTTCCGCAACGCCGGCCAGGTCTGTGTCTCACCGACGCGTTTCCTGGTGCATGACAAACACTATGACCGCTTCGTCGAAGGTTTCACCGAATTCGCCGCGAACCTGCCGGTGGGTGAGGGCATGGACGAAGCCAACAAGATGGGCCCGTTGGCCCATGATCGTCGCGTTGAGGCGATCGAGGGCTTTGTGTCTGACGCGGTCGGCAAGGGTGCTACCGCGCATACCGGCGGCGCGCGCAAGGGTAACAAGGGCTATTTCTTCGAGCCGACCGTGCTGACGGATGTCCCGATGGATGCCCGCATCATGAACGAGGAGCCGTTTGGACCGGTGGCACCGATTTCGCGGTTCAGCGATTTCGACGCGGTGGTCGAGGAAGCCAACAGGCTCGATTACGGGCTCGCGGCATACGCCTACACCACGTCGGCCAAGACGGCCGAGGCGATTGGTTCTGCGTTCGAAAGCGGCATGGTCTCGATCAACCATCACGGTATCGGGCTGATCGAGAACCATTTCGGCGGCGTGAAGGATTCGGGCTATGGCTCGGAAGGTGGTGCAGATGCGATCGACGCCTATCTGAACACCAAGTTCATCACCCAGGCCGGCCTCTAGTCCCGGCTGTCTTGCGAATATCGGGGGTGGGTGGCTAGAGCCGCACGCTCCCGACTTCGGCGACCAGAAAATCGATGAAGGCGCGGGTCTTCAGCGCCATCTCGCGCTGGGCGGGGAAGATCGCGTAGACTGCGGCTTCCTGGCGTTCAAAGTCACGTAACAGACGAACAAGCCGACCGGAGTCCAGTTCCGGTGCTGCGAAATGATAGGGCACCCGGGCGATCCCCAGCCCGGCCAGCGCGCCTTCGCGCGCGACGATCAGGCTGGTGCTGCGCAGCGGCCCCGTGACGGGCACGGAATAGGCGGCACCGTCCCGGTCGAACACCCATTCGGCAATGCTCTGGGTGGCGGTGGCGACCAGACAGGCATGATCGTCCAGCTCATCGGGGTGGGCCGGCGCGCCGTATTTCTCGATATAGGCGGGGCTGGCGCACACGACCGTGGGCGTCTCCATGATCTTGCGTGCGATGAGCGCCGAATCCGGCAATGTGCCCGCACCACGAATGACGACATCGAAGCCTTCGCCGACCACATCGACGAACGCATCCGTCGCCGTCACATCGAGGCGAACCTCGGGGTACTTCGCCGCGAACATCGGCGGCAACGGGGCGATATACATGTGTCCGAAGGTCACCGGCATCGCCAGGCGCAGCACGCCGCGCGGCGCTGCCGTGACCGAATTCACTGTTTCCGCGCCCTCATCAAGCGTGGCCAGCGCGGACGACACGCTCGCATGGTAGGCCGTGCCGGCTTCGGTGAGCGCGAGGCTTCGCGTCGTGCGCGCGATCAACCGGGCGCCGAGCCTGGTTTCCAGCTCCGATATGGCCTTGCTGACGGCCGACGGCGATACGGAAAGCCGTTCGGCGGCGGCCCGGAAGCTCCCGGTATCCGCAACCGCGTCGAACATCTCCAGTGACCGGGTCGAGGGGTGGCTCATAAGTACTGAAAATATCTCATCAATATCATGATCACAATCCTATTGATGAGCAGAGGTTCTTAAACGATCCTGCGTTCCGGGAGATGCGTTGATGCGGCGATCGATCGATATGGCCGTGTGCCCGGCTTTTGCCGGATCAAGGGGCGCCGACGCCGAACAGGCCCGCCAACAAGGAGAATTTCATGGCTGAAGAACTGAAGAAAACAGAAACCATGGCCGATGACGGCAAGGTCAAAACCTTCAATGTTGTCTTCAACGTCGAGGGCAAGGCCGTCGGCAAGATGCGCAACGAGATCAAGGGGCAGATGGTCAGCCCTGTGGTCGATGAGGCGTTCGAAATGGCCACGGATGAGGGCCCCGCCCACGGTGGCGACATGACCGCGCCGCCGCCGCTGGCCTATTTCTGCACCGGATTCGTCGCCTGCCTGATGACCCAGATCAGGGCATTCGCCAAACGCCTGCGCGTCGAGGTCGGCGAAGTGACGGTCAAGGCACATATCGAGTGGGAGGCCCGGGTCGAGGGCCGCGACCCCTACACCAGCCGCCCGGTTGCATTCCGGCTCGATATCGATCTCGACAGCACTGCACCTTTTGAGGATCAGAAGCGTCTGCTCGACGCAGCCCAGAAGGGTTGCTTCGTCGAGGCGACGCTGGCCGACCCGATCCCGGTTCAGCACAAGCTGCTGATCGATGGCGAGTATCGCGACGCCGACTGAGCGCGGTCGTGAATGTGGGGCGCGGTTGGCGTCGCGTCCCCAACCCTGCTTCAATCCGGCCAACGAACAACGAATGATGTCGGGGGACGTGCCATGTTGAATGCGGCCGTGGTCGGGCTGGGCTGGTGGGGCAAGCAGATTGTCACCAGCCTCATCGACAGTGAGAAAATCACCGTCACGCGCGGTGTCGACGTGAACCTGGACGGGGTTCGCGATTTCGTCGATTTGCGCGGGCTTACAGTCGGCGACAGCTATGAGGATGTGTTGGCCGACGATGCGATCGATGCGGTCATCCTCGTAACACCACATGCGCTGCATGAAGAACAGGTGCTGGCGGCGGCAGCGGCGGGCAAACAGATCTTCTGTGAGAAGCCGTTCTCGCTTTCGGCGGAGTCCGCGCAGCGGATGCTTGAGGCGTGTGACAAGGCCGGCCTGAAGGCCATCGGGATCGGTCACGAGCGACGGTTCGAGCCCGCGCTGGAGGCCATGAAGACCCATCTGGATGCAGGCGACTTTGGTACGCTCATCCACATCGAGTGCAACTGGTCGCATAACAACTTTACCAAGGCCGTGGTGTCCGGCTGGCGCAAGGACGCCAAGCAGGCCCCGCTGGGCACATTGACGGCGCTGGGCGTGCACATCACCGACTATTTCCAGTCGATGGCCGGGCCTGTTGCACGGCTGCGCGCGACAACGGCCGACCGTTCCCCCCTGTTTCCTGGCAACGACATGGTCGCGGTTCAGTTTACCTTCGAGAGCGGGGTGACGGGCTATATGTGCAATATCGCCACGACGCCCTTTCACAGTGCCATCAAGGTGTTCGGCGACAAGGGCTGGGGCGAGGCGCGGGAAAATTCGAACGTGGATATTCCCGAACCCGCGACCCTGACCACCCGCTGGCTCGACGAAGAACTCACGGTGCAGTCTCACCAGACCCAGAACGTCGTCCGGGCGAATCTCGACCAGTGGGCCGATGCGGCCGAGGGTAACGGGACGTATCGTTTCACGCGCGACCACTTGCTGCACAATGTCGAGATACTGCAGGCGATTGTCCGCTCGGCCGAGAGCGGCGACGAGGTCGCGGTCCGTTAGGCCGGTGGCGAAAGAACCAAAACCGGATTTCGGCGACCTGTTCGGTGCATTGCCCGACGCGTCGCGCGACGAACAATTCGCGACCCTTCTGGAACGGTCGGGGCTGCGTATTGTGCGCATCGTCTCCGACGGCCAGGCGACCCCGCCGGGTGAGTGGTTTGATCAGGATGACGATGAATGGGTCGTCGTCATGTCAGGGCGGGCAGGTTTGCGGATCGAGGGCGAAAGCGACGTCCGTTCACTCGCACCGGGCGGGTATGCATATTTGCCGGCCCATTGCCGCCATCGTGTCGAATGGACCGATCCCGAGGAGCCGACCATATGGTTGGCCATCCATGTGGCACCCCTCACCGGCGGATAGGCCGCGCATGGACTCCGAAATGTTACCGGGCGACGCGCGGCGCATGAACTAAACTGGCCGCACTCGCACCTAATAATTCGGGAGAGGCGCCATGGTCGCCGCGATAACGCTTTTTGCTGTTCTGACGATTTCGGTGATGTTCATACGGTTCGCCGCAATGGCGCTCCGGCTGACCGGATTGCCGGAGGATGTGGCGCGTTTCCAGGCCCGGTCGGCTTTCACGGGGGCAGGTTTCACGACGTCGGAATCGGAAACAGTGGTGAACCATCCGTTGCGCCGCCGGATCATGAGCATGCTGATGCTGATCGGAAACCTCGGTCTGGTCACGGTCCTGGCGACGGTGATCGTGTCACTTGTCGACACGGTCGAAACCGACAAGAGCATGGTCAATCAGCTGGGCTGGATCGTGGGCATGCTCGTGCTGCTCTGGATTGTCGCGCTCAACCCTCTGGCAGACCGGATGATGTGCGCCGCGGTCAGCTGGCTGCTGAACCGTCACTCGGCCTTCTCGGGTGACGCACCCCATTTGCTGTTGCAGATGCCTGCGGGGCACAACGTCTCCGAGATGCGGGTCAGAACAGAGTTCAGGAAGGACGGCGTGACGCTCGCGGATATCATCGGGCCGGGCATACACGTGCTGGGCATCCGCCGTATCGACGGAAGCTATGAGAGTTTGCCTGATCCGGAGGTCGTGCTGCGACCGTTCGACGACCTCATGGTCTACGGGCCCGGGGCGGCCTACGGTGCGATGTCGGATCGCCTGCATGCGCTCTTGATTGATGGCTGAGCGGAGGTTGCCGTTCGCCTCGATCCGACTATCTCCCGCATTCAGACAAACAGCTTTTACCGGGGAAGACATCAAATGATTCAAGCATATTCGGCGCCGACACCGAACGGACACAAGCTGCACATCATGCTCGAGGAGTGCGGCCTCGATTATGACCTGCACCGGATCAATTTCGGCGACGGCGATCAGTTCAAGCCGGACTTTCTGAAGATCAGCCCGAACAACAAGATTCCCGCGATCCTTGATGAGGATGGCCCCGGCGGCGAACCGGTCAGCGTGTTCGAATCCGGCGCCATCCTGATCTATCTGGCGGAGAAAACAGGCCGCTTCCTGCCCGACGGGGCAAGCGATCCGCGCGGCCGACTGGCCGTGCTGGAGTGGCTGATGTGGCAGATGGGCGGCGTGGGTCCGATGCTCGGCCAGAACGGGCACTTCCATATGTTCGCCAAGGAGAAGGTGCCGTATGCGCTGAAGCGTTACGCGGAAGAAATGGACCGGCTGTTCAACGTGGCCGATCGACGGCTAGCCGAAATAAAGTTTCTCGCCGGTGACGATTATTCGATCGCCGACATCGCGACCTTCGGGTGGTTGCGTACCCATGAGCGCCAGGGGCAGAGTCTCGACGGGCTGGGCAATGTGAAGCGTTGGCTCGACGAAATTGAAGCGCGCCCGGCGGTGCAACGCGCCGTGGCCGTGTTCGACTGACGCTCGATAGAGGAACGAAGGAGGGACCAACGATGATCCGCGCATATTCCTGGCCGACCCCGAACGGGCACAAGGTCCACATCATGCTGCACGAGTGTGGCCTTGAGCATGAGGTCATTCCGGTGAATATCGGCGACGGCGACCAGTTCAAGCCCGAGTTCCTGACCATCAGCCCGAACAACCGAATCCCCGCGATCATCGATACGGACGGCCCCGGCGGCCAGGAAATCTCGATTTTCGAGACCGGCGCGATCCTTTATTACCTGGCCCAGAAGACCGGCCAGTTCATGCCCGATGCAGCGGCCAACCCGGCAGGTCATTACGCGGTCATGGAATGGCTCATGTGGCAGATGGGCGGCATCGGTCCGATGATGGGCCAGGCGAACCATTTTCGCCGCTACGCGCCCGACCGGATCGAATATGCGACCAACCGCTACGCCAACGAGACGAAGCGCCTGTTCGGCGTCGCCGACACGCGCCTGGGCAAGACGCGCTATCTGGCCGGCGACGATTACACGATCGCCGACATCGCGGCATTTCCGTGGATGCGCAACTGGAAGGGCCAGGAAGTTCCGCTCGATGAGTATCCCAACACCAAACGCTGGCTCGAGGAGGTCGGCGCGCGCGCGGCGGTGAAATCAGGTCTCGAGGTCCTCATCGAACACCGCAGCTCAAGTCCGCCGAAAGGCAAGGCGTGGGATGTGATGTTCGGCAACGAGCAGTTCAAGCGTCGCTAGGGTTTGTAGGCAACCTGCATGCCGCTGATACCCCTGCATGATGCCAACCCGCGCCTGTATATCCGGGCGCATTACATCACCATTGCGCTCATCGTTATCAACGCACTGATATTCGTCAGTCAGCTGGGGGTTGGTGACGGACAGCGGTTCGAAGCGGTGGCGGGTTATGCCGTGATCCCGGCGCGGTTCTTTGATGGGCTGGAGGTGCCGGCTGGTGTTGCGGGGGTCTCGTCTCCGCTGACCCTCCTGACCTATCAGTTTCTGCACGCCGACTGGGCGCATCTCGCGTTCAACATGCTGTTTCTCTGGGTGTTCGGCGACAATGTCGAGGATGCGCTGGGGCATGTTCGGTTTGTCGCCTTTTTTCTCCTGTGTGGCGTCGCCGGTGGCCTGGCGCAAAGCCTCGTGGAACCGGATTCCGTGACCCCGGTGATCGGTGCCAGCGGGGCGATCTCCGGCGTGCTCGGCGGCTATCTGCTGCTGTACCCGCGCGCGCGGTTGCTGGTGCTGGCGTTCCTGATAATCCCGATCCGCCTGCCGGCACTGCTGGTGATCGGTACTTTTTTTGCGCAGGATCTGCTCTGGGGCCTGACCGACGCACCTGCGGCTTTGGGCACGGCGGTGTGGGCCCATATCGGCGGATTTATCGCCGGCGCGGTGCTGGTGGTGGTTATGCGTAATCCGCGGGTCCCGCTCTGGCACAAGCCTCCCAGTCCCTGGTAGGCGGTCGCGTTATAGCCCTTCGACAATCACGATATTTGAATCCGACGCGGCAATGCGAATGGGCTTGATCGCGCCGTAATCGTCGCCGTCATAAAACGCGCGGGCGGCCGCCATGTCGGCAAATGCGACGATCACGAGACGGTCGAGTTCCATTCCACCCTCGACGGACCGCGATTTACCCCCGCGTGCGAGATACACGCCGTGCGCGGCATCCATGACGGCGGGCACCTGGTCGGCATAGGGCTTGTAGCCGTCCGGGTCGGTCATCCGGATGTTCCCGAGAATATAGGCGTGCCTGCCCTCGGCGTTGGCGCCGCCTTCGGGGCCTTCGACGATCCAGATGTGGGACGTGGCCGTGGCGTGGCGGATCGCGGCGATCGGGGCGTAGTCGGGATCGTCCACGAACGCATTGGCGCTGGCGAAATCGGGGAATTCCAGGACGACGACGCGCCCCGCAGGCCAGGCACCTTCGACCACGTCGTTGTCGCCGCCGCGCACGATATAACGCCCACCATGTTTTTCGATCAACGCGGGTGCGGTTGTTTTATAGGCCTCGTAGCCGTCGGCGTCGTGCAACTCGACGGTGGCGAACAGGTATGCGGTCATAGCGTGTTGTCCATGGTTCGGCAGGTCATCAGTATGGGTTATGCTAGCGCGTCGTCACCCACGTGACAGCAAGTATCAAATCAAGGAGATCGATTATGGCCGATGGCTACGAAATATCGCCGGAGTTTCCCGTCGACGAGAACGCCGTGCGCGTTCCGTATGACCGTTTGAGGGCCTACATGACGTCGGTATTCAAGGCGGTCGGCTTGCCGGACGCGGATGCTGAAGGTGTAGCCACCGCCATGGCCGACGGCGATCTGCTGGGCAAGGACAGCCATGGCTGCATTCGTGTTCCCATGTATGTGAAACGTATCAAGGGTGGTGCCATCAACCTCACGCCGGACATCCGGACCGTCAAACAGACCCCGGCGATGGCCCTGGTCGATGGCGACAACGGCATGGGCCATCTGGTGGCGCGCTATTCGATGAACCTGGCAATGGACATGGCGGCAGAAAACGGCATCGCCTGGATCGGTCTTCAGCATTCAAACCATGCCGGTGCGGCGGCCGTATATGCCTCGATGGCGCTGGAACGCGATCAGGTCGGCCTCATTGCCTGCGTGGGCAGCGCCAACCACGCCGCCCCCTTTGGTGGTACCGACATCCTGGTGGGCACGAACCCGATCGCCGTGGCGATCCCGGCCCACGAAGAACCACCAGTTGTCATCGACATGGCGACGACGAATTCATCGCTGGGCAAGATCATGGTCAAGGCGATGCACGGCGAGCCCATGCCCGAAGGTTGGGTGATCGACGCGCTGGGCGAGGCGATGACGGATTCCGCCAAGGCCGATGACGGCATCCTGACCCATATCGGTGGTGCCAAGGGCTTCGGCCTGTCGATGGTGATCGGCTTCCTGGCCGGGACCCTGAACGGCGCGGCGTTCGGGTCGGACGTCGTGCATATTGGCGAAGACCCCCACAGCGTCACCAACACCGGCCAGTTCATCATGGCGATCGATGTCGGCCATTTCCTGGATGCGGGCGTGTTCAAGGGCAATGTTGACCGCATCTCGCGCGAGATGACCGGGTCCGCGAAGCTGCCTGGCGTGTCGGAAATCCGCATGCCCGGGACCAACAGCTGGCGGATTTACCAGGACCGGGTGGCCAACGGCATCCCGATTACCGCGCCGCTGCTCGAGAACCTCAAGAAGGTTGCCGATGAACTCGGTGTCGAGGCCCTCTAAGGTCTTATTCCACGTTCTATTTCGGATGTTTGTTTCAAATCACGGTGGATTGGCGTAAAACCCGGCCCCCATGGCAAACAACGACGACAAAACCCGGAAACCATCGACCCTGGCCGCGCAGGCGCTCGGCTGGCTCGATCCGTCCACGAACGGCGTCGCGCCGCCGATCCACACGTCGACCAACTATGCCCGGGACGAGAATTACGAGAAGGTCGGCAATCGCGGCTACACCCGCGACGAGAATCCCACCTATGAGCAGGTCGAGGCGTTGCTCGCTGCCCTGGAAGAGGGTGCGGATGCCATGGTCTTCGGCTCCGGCATGGCGGCCGCCACGACGGTGATGCTGTCGCTGGCACCGGGGGATCACGTGATCGCCCCGTCGATCATGTATTTCGGTTTACGAAACTGGCTGGTGCATGTCGGCCGGCACTGGGGCCTGGACGTCGATTTCGTGACACCGGGCGACCCGGCGGCGATCGATGAAGCGATCCGCCCGGGCAAGACCAAGCTTGTCTGGGTTGAAACACCGTGTAATCCGACTTGGGATGTCACCGACATCGAGGAGGCCGCACGTATCGCCCATGACGCCGGTGCGAGGCTGGCGGTCGATTCGACCGTCGCGACGCCGGTGCTGTCGCGCCCGCTGGCCCATGGTGCGGACATCGTCATGCATTCGGGCACCAAATATCTGAACGGACATGGCGATGTGCTGGCCGGCGTGCTGGTCACGGCGCACGAGGATGAACATTGGGAGCGGATGAACTATCTGCGCTTCGAGAATGGCGGCATGCTTGGCCCGTTCGAGGCTTGGCTGCTGATGCGCGGCCTGCGAACACTCTATCTGCGCGTTGAACGCGCTTCGGCCTCCGCGTTGCGCATTGCCGAACATCTCAGCCGACATGACGGGGTCGTTGAGGTTCTTTATCCCGGTCTGCCGACCCACGCAGGGCACGAGGCGGCCGTGCGCCAGATGGATGGCGGCTTCGGGGGGATGATGTCTATCCGTGTGAAGGGGGGTGCCGACGCGGCGCTGAATGTCGCGCGTCATGTGAAGCTCTTCGTGTGCGCCACATCTCTGGGCGGTGTCGAGAGCCTGATCGAGCATCGCGCGACCGTGGAGGGCGACGAAAGCCCGATTCCCGACGATCTGCTGCGCTTGTCGATCGGCATCGAGGATGCCGACGATCTGATCGCCGACCTTGAGCAGGCGCTGGCCGCGTCAACCTGACCGCCCGACCTGCAGAAAGCCGTTAGCCTGCGACGCGTTGTGCCTCGGTTTCGGGGAACGGAACGACGGTTGCAGCCGCGCGGCCCGGTACCAGCGCCACGAGTTCGCGCCGCGCCTGTTCCAGCGCCGCCAGCTCCTTGGCGTCATCCCGGTCGAACACCTGAATGCAGGACAATTTGATTTCAACGAGATCGATCAGCGTTTCGACGGATCGTTTGGTCAGACTTGCCATAACCCAACTCCTTGGTTTGTGGGTATGGCGAATACGATAGGGCGCATTTGATTTAAATTTGGTGAAGTTGGGCGCGGCCGTTTTTCATCCGGCGTTAACCATTCGGCAACGCTGTCTGCATAGGCTTTTCCGATCCGTCACCGTTGTGGCACCACAATGTTGTACAACCCGGGAGTGCCGACGATGGCCACCTCCACCGAACAGGATGTCGAACGCGAAGCTACCAGCACTGCCGGCAGTGTCACCGCGATTGCATCGGATACGGGTATTCCCCGCTATAACCGACGGCTGAGCGACAAGATCCTCGCGGCCTTCAACCACGCCTATGCCCTGGGCGAGATCGAGATTGCCTCGGGTATTCGCGAAGTCCTCGCGCGCCTGGACGACACGGTGCCGGAAGGCAAGGGCCAGCGTCGCGACGGGGCCATCGCGCTCTGTCAGGCCGATCTCTGGATCGAATTTGTTGAGGCACGGAACGATTACCGCACCGCCTGTGACAAGCCGGGGACTGATTCCGCGGCGGTCGAGACGACGCTCGACGCGATGAAAGACGCCTACCAGCGCTGGAGCGCCGTCTAGACCGGATCACGGTCCGGCCATTCGTTTGCTACCCCCGTCGCAGCCGGATTGACAGGCGCGGACGGGCTTGGCACAACCCAACCCGCATACGTCGTGAAGACCCACTCTCGTGCGGAGGGGTGGCCGAGTGGCTGAAGGCGACGGTTTGCTAAATCGTTATACGGGTAACCCCGTATCGAGGGTTCGAATCCCTCTCCCTCCGCCAATCCACCCTTATTCGGGAAATTATATACCAAAGTAACAATTTGATTGCTATTTTTTAGGGGATTATATCGAATAGTGCCCAAGACGAGCGGTGTTAAATTTGTGTGGCATCAAACGGGTCCAAGCCGGCTTGTCCTATTGGCGGCGTCACATTCGGATCCGCATACATATTTGTTGTTTTCCTTTTCCTTCTCCTTTGTACGGGTTGCTTATTGTCATGTTGTTTAAGCCAAGCCGAAATAACGTTCAAAAAACGCACTGAGCCTGTCCAGCACGGCTTGTTTTTTCACGGCATGGCCGTTGTTTTTGTCGAACCTTGAAGCCGGCGGTAGAATCTTCGTAATCGCGGTGCCGGTGACCGTGATTGCGCCGTCGCGGAACGCATTGTCGACAAAAGCCTTCGTTTCGTCAGCGTTGAGACCTTCGTCGGCAATGATTTGATCAAGCTCTTCAGCCTTTTTAGTAGCAATGAAGGCGGTCCATTCTGAATCGACCACGCCATTCATGGAGACGGACTCCACAAACGTCTCGATGAGGTCTTTTTTGTTGCGCAAGCCGGGGCTGGCAGCGACGGCCCGCTCAATGGTGGCGCGGATTTCCGTGTCCTGCCCGGTGCCTTTCGCGTTCAGGTATTTTTCGACCAGCATCAGGATGTAATCCACGTTGACCTCGACCTGCTTGATCAGCTCGATCTCAAACACCACGTCATCGTTGATTACTTCCTTTTCAGCCTCGGACTTGGTGCGAAACTCGGCGTGTAAGTCCACATACAGCCCCTGATAATTCTGAAAGTCGCGATCACTCAGTATCTCATTACCCGCGAAATCGTCGAAGGCGGCAAGAATGTTTTTCAGGCGCAAGATGGCACCGAAGAGCGCGATGAACGCTTTCTGCATCGTTTCGCCGATGATGGCTTGGCCCAACGGGTAATCGGCAACGAGTTCCTCAATCCGTTTGCGATACTCCGTGTAATAATCGGCATAGGGCTTTAACACCACGATGCCCTTGGCATCCTTGTTGCCAAACAGGGCCAAGGCGTCATTGGTTTCCTGTTCGAGATCGCGGAAGGTGACGATGTTGCCGTAGGTCTTGACCGAATTGAGAATACGGTTGGTCCGTGAATAAGCTTGAATCAACCCGTGCATGCGCAGGTTCTTGTCCATCCACAGGGTGTTGAGAGCGGTCGCGTCGAAGCCCGTCAGGAACATATTGACCACGATCACCAGATCCAGATCGCGGTTTTTCAGGCGTTCTGACAAATCCTTGTAATAGTTTTGGAACTTGTCGGTCGAGGTGTCGAATGAAGTGTCGAACAGGGCGTTGTAGTCGGCGATGGCACCCTGCAGAAAGTCGTGATCGCTTTGATTCAACCCATCGGTTTCGAACTCTTCCTCACTCAGTCGCCCATCGGGGTCTTCCTGGTTGGCAGCAAAGCTGTAAATCAAGCCCACCTTGAGACGCTGCGCGGGTGGTAGCTCTTTTTGCTGCTTGGCGAATTCGGCGTAGTAGCGTTTGGCCGCGTCGATGGAGGCGCAAGCGAACAGTGAGTTGAATCCGGCCAGCCGCTTGCCGTCGAGACTATAGGTGGCGGCGCGCCTGGTTTTCTGGTCAAAGCGTTCGCGGATATAGCTCACGACCTGCTTTATGCGCTCCGGCGCGCGCAATGCCCGCTCTGTATCGATCGCCGAAACTTTTTTGTCCCTGATCCTCGGTTGCGCCTTGATCGTGTCGATATAGTCGATGCGGAACGGCAGCACATTCTTGTCGTTGATGGCATCGACGATGGTATAGGTGTGCAGCTTGTCGCCAAAGGCCTGTTCGGTGGTACGCACAGGATTTTTGCTGCTTGTTCCCGCGTTGTCGGCGAAGATTGGCGTGCCGGTGAACCCGAACAGGTGGTAGCGCTTGAACGCCCGTGTGATCTCGGTATGCATCTCTCCGAACTGGCTACGATGGCACTCGTCGAAAATGACCACCAGATGTTTATCGTAAACCGGATGCTTCTTGGTTCTGGTCACGAAGCGTGAAAGTTTCTGGATGGTAGTAATGATGATACGGGCATTCGGGTTTTCGAGTTGCCGTCGCAGTACCGCTGTGGAGGTATTGGAGTTGGCGGCACCTTTCTCGAAGCGTTCGTATTCGCGCATGGTCTGATAATCCAGATCCTTGCGGTCGACGACAAACAGAACCTTGTCGATCTCCGGCAATCCCCGCGCCAACTGCGCCGCCTTGAAGCTGGTCAGCGTCTTGCCGCTGCCGGTGGTGTGCCAGATATAACCACCTGCGTCCGTGGTTCCCAGTTGCTTGTGATTGGTGGCGGTGGCGATACGTTGCAGGATGTGCTCTGTCGCGACGATCTGATACGGTCGCATCACCAGAAGAGTGCGTTTGGCATCAAAAACGCAGTAGCGGGTCAGAATGTTCAGCAGCGTGTGCTTGGCGAAGAAGGTTTTGGTGAATCCTGCCAGCTCGGTGATGGGCTGGTTTCTGCCATCGGCCCACGAACTGCTGAATGCAAAACTGTTGGAGGGGTTCCGCCGCGCGCGTTTGTTTCTTTGCTCCGCCAGATGACCATCGCGCACGGTGTTGCTGTAGTATTTTGTCAACGTGCCATTGCTGATGACAAACAGCTGTACGTATTCGAATAGGCCGGATCCTGCCCAGAAACTGTCGCGCTGGTAGCGGTTGATCTGGTTGAAAGCTTCGCGGATGTCCACGCCACGGCGCTTTAGCTCGACATGCACCATAGGCAGGCCGTTGACCAGCACCGTCACATCGTAGCGGTTGGCACGCCTGCCTTCGGCTTCATACTGATTGATGACTTGCAGGATATTGTCGTGAATGTGCTGCTTGTCGATCAGGTAAATGTTTTTGACCGTCCCGTCATCACGCTTCAGCACCTGCACATGATCTTCATGGATGCGCGCGGTTTTGTCTACGATGCCATCATTAGCCCCGGCAATGCTGGCAGAAAAGAAGCGATCCCATTCGGCGTCTGAAAACGTGATTTTGTTGAGCTGTTCCAGTTGTCGTCTCAGATTGGCAATCAGATCGGCCTCCGAGGTGATCGGCAGGTATTCGAAGGCTTGTGTCTGCAACTGCTTGATGAATGCCTGTTCGAGTTCGGCCTCGCTCTGGTAAGCAGTCTCCCGAACCGCATCGGGCAGGAATTCGGCGACGACCGTGCTTTCGTTGGACAGCGCGATTGGTTCGATGCGGTGGGGTGTCAGGTCTCCGGTCATGCCACGTTCCTTTACCTATGGGCTCGAAGCCTGATCCGGTGCATCCTCACCTTTTCTGACCGGTTTGCCGTCCTGCCAGATCACGGCGTACTGGCCCAGCCGCCGTTTTCTCTCCAATGCCTTGCAGACGGCTTGACGGAGAGTTTCCAGTCGGTGTTTCCCTTCCGGCGAAGGCATGTTTTTTCTTGCTGTGTTCATCGGTTGATCCCCTCAAGCAGAAGTTGGTGGTCGTCGTCATGGATAATATCTCTGTCATTGCCGTGTTGCTCGAATACCAACGCCGGATTTTCACCGTCGTTCATGAAACACGTACAGCTGTCGACACGATGACTGAAATCGTCAAGCAGGTGGCGCAGACTGCGCGGAAAGCGCCTTTCTATATCCGTTGCAGGAATATTATGCCCGCCGTGGGCGACCCGCTCGGCCACGCGCATCTTCGACATCTCAACACTGGGCAAGGCCATGTAGATCAGCTCTACCCGCCAGCCATCAGCTTGCAGGCGTTCGACTAACCGCAGATAGGTGCGCCCCGCCAAGGTGGTTTCAAAGGCGAAGTTTTCGCGGGCCGCAATGCGCTGTTTGATCTCACGTAGAAAGATACGGCTGGCGGCAAGTAATTTTCGTCCAGGTGCGAGGGGGGAAAGCCCGGCGGCAATCAGGTCGGCATTAATGAAATGGGCATTACCCGCCACCTGAGGTAGATACTCCAGCGCAAAGGTGGTTTTCCCCGCGCCATTGGGCCCCGCGATGATCCAGCAAACCGGCATCAGGCAGCCTCTTGAAACTTAAGTAAGCGGTCGCGGTAATATTCGTACTGTTGACGGCGAGCCGTGAGTTCGGCGGGCAGGCCGCTGGAAAGATCGTTTACCAATGCGTCGAACCTATCGAGGATGGCGACGATGCGGGCTTGCTCTTCGAGGGGTGGGACGGGAATAGGGTATTGACCCAACCATTGTGTACTCACATTTTTCTGACCTCCACCAGTTGCATTGCCCATAGCGTTCTTCTCGAATATGTCTGTATTAAATAAATGGAATAGCCAACGTGTAAGAATTGCGTTTGTTGGTCTAATACATGCGACACGCTGGTTTAGCCCGGCCGGCAAATCTGACTTATTTAGCATTGCCACTCGTCCAACATTACCCGTTAATGACATGACCAAATCATTTTCGCGCAGCAGAAATCTTTTTATCGCACTTTCAAAGTCAATCGGATAAAATCTTAAATCTTTGTCAGATATTCTGCCTTTCTGAACATCTGAAATACGAACCACGCGAATACCACTATCGCTATACTTGGTACTCTTAAAAGCATAACCGTTTAATATCTTGCATACCTCACCCAACGTGGCCCACCTTATGCTCGCTGCTCGTTCTCATCGAAGCTGAGCAGCGCGTCGCGGTAGTACTTGTACTGCCGTCGACGCGCCTCCAGCTCCGCCTCCAGCTCCAGCTCCAGCTCCGTGAAAGTGTCAAGCACTTTCACGATCTCGCGTTGGATTTCTAGAGGAGGGACGGGGATGCGGAATGCCTTTACGGCACGATTCGAAATTGCGGGGTAACTTGCGCCCCGCTCATTCGCTTCGACATGGGCATAAAAACCATCTGCACCTAGTAAATGAAAAAGGAAGTTTGTTAGTATTTTTTCGGTTTTGGGGCGCAAGACACAATATCCGGTGCTGCATATCTCATTGTCGTATTTTGGTGGAATTGTCGCATATCGCTTGAGCATGGGGCGCGTCGTTCCGAAGATCACATCACCTGCTTGCACAATTTGTTGGGCTCTACTCGGTGCATTTTCACTCGTGATGATTTGTGTTTCGGTAATGGCGTGAGTAGCTCGATCCACAGATGTGAGGTCGATATACTTGAACTCTTTACCCTGAAGGTATTGCCACTGAACATTTATAGTTCGACGCGCGACATCGCCAATAGCCCTGTATTCCACCCCCTCCGGACACAGCTCAGCAATCAGCGCATCCACCCGACTCATGCGTGCTCCCCTTCTAGGTCGGCCACGATGACATCTATCTGCGCCCTCAGTTCTGTCTGCCGTGCCACGATGCGGGCGATTTCGGCATTGAGTTGCTTGATGTCAATCGCTTCACGCTCGTCCTTCTGCGCCACATAGGAGGAGACGGCGATGTTGTAGTCGTTTTCGGCAATATCTTCGTTTGCCACCAGTTGCGCGAAATGCTCGATATCTTCGCGTTCGATGTAGGTGTCGAGGATTTTTTGCTGATGCTCGGGCAATAGCTTGTTCTTGTTACCCATGCGGGTGAACGCGGCGGAGGCATCTATAAACAGCGTAGCATTGTCGTGCTTGGACTTCTTGAGCACGATGATGCAGGTGGCGATGGTGGTGCCAAAGAACAGATCCGGGGGTAGCTGGATGACGGTGTCGACATAGTTGTTGTCGATCAGATATTGACGGATTTTCATCTCTGTGCCGCCGCGATAAAGCACACCGGGGAATTCAACAATGGCTGCCGTGCCGTTCACCGCCAGCCAGCTCAGGATATGCATGGTGAAGGCCAAATCGGCCTTGCTCTTGGGTGCCAGCACACCTGCCGGAGCGAAGCGCGGATCATTGATCAGCAAGGGGTTGTCCTTGCCCTCCCATTTGACCGAGTACGGAGGATTGGAGACGATGGCCTCGAAAGGTTCGTCATCCCAGTGGGCTGGGTCGGTGAGAGTGTCGCCGTGGGCGATGTCGAATTTCTCGTAATTGACATCGTGCAGAAACATATTGATCCGGCAGAGGTTGTAGGTGGTCAGGTTGATCTCCTGGCCGAAGAAACCCTGCCGCACCTTGTCCTTGCCCAACACCTTGACGAACTTGAGCAGCAGCGATCCGGAGCCGCAGGCCGGGTCGTAAACCTTATTGACCTCGCTCTTGCCGACCACGGTGATGCGGGCGATTAGCTCGGAGACTTCCTGCGGGGTGAAAAACTCACCACCGGACTTGCCAGCGGTGGAGGCGTACATCTGCATCAGATATTCGTAAGCGTCGCCGAACAGATCTATACTGTTTTGCGAAAAACTGCCCGAACCATTACTCAGGGGCAGGTCACCGATGGCGTCGAGCAATTTCACCAGCTTCTCATTGCGCTTGGCAACGGTGGGGCCGAGTTTGTTACTGTTGACATCAAGGTCGTCGAACAACCCTTTGAAATCGTCCTCACTCTCGCCACCTGTGGCCGAGCCTTCAATATCGGCAAAGACGTGACTTAAGGTTTCGTTGAGGTTGGCATCATGCCGCGCCCGCGTTTTCACATTGCCAAAGAGCCCGGAGGGCTGGATGTAAAAGCCTTTTTCCGTCACTGTCTCGGCGCGACCAAATTCGGCATCAGCATCATCGAGGCGCGCGTAGTTGAAGTCTGGATTTCCTGCCTTGCGCTCCTGTTCATTGAGGTATCCGGTCAGGTTTTCGGAAATAAAACGGTAGAACAGCATTCCGAGCACATAGCTTTTGAAGTCCCACCCATCGACGCTACCACGCAGGTCGTTGGCGATGCGCCAGATGGTCTTGTGAAGCTCCGCGCGTTCACTTTCCTTGTTGTCAGTCATTCAGCCTGTTCCTGTCCCACGGGTGCTGACGTCAGACAATCTGTCCCTTATTTCGTCGGGGGCGGAATTACAACAACTTATTACACCAACGATATTTGCACTTCACGGCCCACGGCCCTTGCATAGGCACGCAAGCGGTTCATGCTGATATTGCGTCCGCCTTCAATCCGGGAAACGGTGCTTTGCCTTGTTCCCATGCGTTCGGCCACTTGCGCCTGGGTAAGCCCCGCATCGGCGCGCGCCAACAAGTTCACGGGCAATAGCGTATTTTTCTTCAAGGGCGTCATAGGCTCGCCCGTACTCAGGGTCGTTTACCCATTAGTTTGCGTTCCCATTCGTCGTGCTGGCGGTTAACTTCATACCTAGCGCGGACACCACTTTCAAGACGGTTCCGAACTCCGGGTTTCCTTTGGCACCAAGGGCGCGGTACAGGCTTTCTCGTGACAGCCCTGTATCACTTGGCGGCCTCGGTGTCATCCTGCGCAACGCCCTTGCCATCGTAATACATCCCGCCAAGGATTACCTGCGCTAGGGCGTTCCCTTGTTCAGCCAGTGGACGAAATTCTTTCAGGGTGGTTTCATAATCTCCAGCTTCGTATGCTTGCAGCCCTGCATCGAAGTCCTGCGCGAGTGTGACGGATGGGAGCAGGCAATAATGAGGGCCACCGCCTGGATAACTTTACGCATAGTTGAATTTCCTTCCAATCTGCCGGTACTACCTTCTTGTGCAAAGTGCAATGAAGGTTTTTCCCTGGAAGAGGAATACACAGCCTGCTTTGTAGAGTGCGCCTTGTGTGGCTCAACCGAGCCTGATGGTGTAGTCCGCGATGGTATCAAGAAGATTCTTCGAAGTAGCCCGCCTCTCCGCGGTCTTATTGAATGATCGAAGAAAGAGGCCCCCACAGCAGCGGAAAAGAGGCAATCTGGCAGGGGCGCGTCTTCCGCCGTAAGGTTTCCAATTCGTATTGAAGCATTCCTGGTAGCCAGAGTTACAACCAAAGTTAAGTATAGGTTATCTATTGCTTCTTTTGATTTTTAGTGACACAATGTGTCACGTTTTATTTCTGACACCCTTGGAGGTGCTTTGTCATGACCAACAAAACTGCATTCGTTCGGGCGCGGGTCAAGCCTGATGTTAAAGAGCAGGCTCAAGCAATTTTAGCCCGCATCGGTGTCTCGGAAAGTGCCTTTATCAACATGATCTATCATGCGGTCATTAACGAAGATGGCATACCCGTTTCCCTACATAGCCCTAATGTAGAAACCCGCGCGGCCATTGCAGAACTGTCTCAGGGTAAAGGGCATGAACATGCAGGCTCAACCGCAGCATTGTTTGATGAAATTCTGTCTGAACCCGATGCTTCATGAAAGCCCTGCACATTTCCAATGCCTTTAAACGACAGGTTAAAAAACTTCAAAAGCGCAACAAAGACCTAACGAAGCTGCAAGGCTTGATCGATTTACTACGTCTCGATCAGGACTTGCCCCATAATGCGCGCCCTCACAAGTTGTCAGGTGAATGGTCCGGGGTGTGGGAATGCCATATCGAAGGCGATTGGCTGCTTGTCTATGATTTTGACGAAACAACCCTGTCGCTCATCGCAACGGGGACACATCAGGACCTGTTCAAGAAATACTAAGTCGCCCGCCAGTTTGAAACATTCTGCAAAGGCGTGAAGCTGTAAAACAAAAGCTAAACAAGGAAAATCATATGACCGACAACGTGACAAACGAACTTTTGCTTGAGCACCTAAAATCTATGCAGGGGCGGCTTGGCAACATTGAGGAAGAAGTCCGAATTATGCGAACAGAAATTGCCGGAATGTCTCAAAATATCGCAGCGCATTCGCTTAGGTTGGACCGGCTCGAACGACGCTTCGACCGCATCGAAAAGCGGCTTGATCTGGTGGACAATTCCGCCTGAAGAAACGGCCCGCACCGGAACTAGATTTCCGGTGCGCTTGGCGTTTCGACCCAAACCCATTCCACACGCATAGCACGAACTTGCTTTTAAGGCCGGCGCGGAATCCTGTGTTGAGTTCTACGACCGCGCCCTTGCTTCTTGTACCCCATCAGAGCCGAGCGACTGAAATTGGAAGATCGAAGCCCGCAAAATCGCCGTTCACATGAAATTTGAATTTCATGTGTAAACGCCTCTCTCAAAATTTACAAAATTTCGATTAGGATAAAGTGCAGAGAACACCACCAAGAAACCGCAATATGACTCCGAAATCGAGCCTTGAAAACCAGCGTAAATTCATTGCTGAGAAAAAGGCGCAAGGCTTGAAGCGACTAACCCTATGGGTGAAACCGGAAGATGTGGAAACACACCAGATGGCCGCGCAGCAACCCCATGCCCTGAACCGGCTGCGCAAGAAGGTTGAACGGGACTTGCGCCCGCAGATCGAAGCCGAGGTTGCCGCAGGTCTCGAACGCAAGACACGCCGCGCCATGCTCGCCCAAAAGCGGGCACAGGCCCGAAGGCAGACGGCGGGAAGCAACCGACCGCCCGAACTGATAACTGATCCGCTTCGAGAGGCGGCCCCCTGCGGTCATGCGGAACCGCATCAAGGCCGCTGGTTGGCTCTACGATCCAGTTGCCGCCGTCTGGCACCTGCCCGAAGATCCCGAAGCATGGCCGGACGTGCAAAAGCTGCTCGATGAGCTGGACGGGTACGGCATCCAACGGCTTTCAAAGCCCATGGACGGCTGATCGGGGCACGATAGTTGGGGCAAATATAGCGATACCGCACAGGGTGATGGGGTGGTGCTGAAACAGGGTGAGTAAGGATAATTGAAAATAACTGATTGTCATTATGTAGCCTGTAAACTACAGTGACTTATGTTAGAAGTTCGCCAGACAGAAATATTTACCAAGTGGATTGCCAATCTAAGAGACCGCCGTGCCAAGCAGAAAATCGCCGTTCGGATTGACCGCCTGATAGTTGGAAACCTTGGTGACGTAAAGCCAGTTGGTGAAGGTGTAAGCGAACTACGGATACCAGAGGGTAAAGGATACCGCGTATATTTTGTTCAACGCGGTTCAGAGATTATTATTCTGCTTTGTGGCGGCGACAAGAAAACCCAGACTAAAGACATTGCAAGAGCAAAGGAAATGGCAAAGGAAACATTATGACACTGAAAACAACAACATTCGATCCAGCCGAATATCTTGAAGATGATGATGTTCTGGCTGAATACCTGACAGACGCTATTGAAACTCAAGACGCGGCCTATATCGCACATTCCCTTGGCGTTGTTGCCAGAGCAAAAGGAATGTCCAAAATTGCCAGGGATGCCGATGTATCCCGTGAAAGCCTGTACCGCGCCCTTAGTGCCAAAGGAAACCCGGAGTTCGGAACCGTCTTGAAAGTGGTGTCCGCGTTGGGCTTGAAACTAACGGCTAGCCCAGAAAATGCGGGAACAATCTAATGGGTAAACCATTACAGACCTACACAAGGAATGGCTGAATGACCCTGAGTGCAGGCGGAGCCTATGACCCCCTTGAAGAAAAATACGCTATTGCCAGTGAACTTGTTGGCGCGCGCATCAGTATCCACATAGCGTCTTACTCAATCCCATAATGAAGAACGGCAACTCCACACGTTTCAGCCATCGAGATAGCTATTGATGCAGCGTCGCGTCGCGTACAGTTCCCTGTGAAGCCGCACAAATGCCCGCATGTGACGGCCCTTCATCTTGTCCTTTTGGACGGCTTTCGCTGACACCTTGCCGCCACGCTCGACTGCGCCAATCACGGGCGCTTTTTTCGTTCCCCGTCCACGCCGATGTTGCCCATCGGGCCCGTCGCCTTTCGTGCCCTTGCGAGGCTTGCCACCAATGTAGGTTTCATCCATTTCGACAATGCCGGTCAGGAGTCCGCGCTGCTCGGCTTGCGTCATCGCCTTCCTGGTCTGCATGGATATCCGCCAGGCCGTGTTCTTGTTCACATTGAGATCACGCGAAAGCTGAAGCGCGGACACTCCCTTCTTAGCGTTCAAAATGAGCATAATCGCCAAGAACCACTTTTGGAGCGGCATATGTGTGTGATGAAAAATTGTGCCTACGGTTACACTGAACGAAGTTTTGCAATCGTAACAGCGGTGGCGGTGTTGGTTTTGCGCCGTGTTGAGTGAGCCGCAGTACGGGCAAACCGGCTTGTCGCCCCACCGTGCGGCTTCGAGATGGGCGATGCAGTCTTGTTGTGTGGGAAATCGTTCGAATATTTGTATAATGTCCATGGCATTCTGTCCCGTTTGGATTGGTTCGATCTGGTGACAGGATCAAACGTAACCCCGACGGGGCAGAATGTCAAGACCTTAAACTAGGGTATTCCGATTAAAATTGTATTGGAGAGCGTAATATACGGACGATATAGGGAGCACGAAAGTTCTCTCTCCCTCCGCCATTTATCACCGATATCGAACGTTCGACTCCGGGCGCACACAGAGTCTGTTGCACCACTCGCCGTTGACTCATGCTCGCTTCTCCACGAAACCTTCTGGGACTACTCATTTTCAGGTTTGAGAACGCAAGGTCGCCATGGATACCGAAATCAAGGCCGTCCGGGGTCGCCGTATCTGGGATTCGCGCGGCCGTCCGACTGTGGAAGTCGACATCACCCTGGCCGACGGCAAGACCGGGCGCGGGATGGCACCGGCCGGGGCTTCGCGGGGCCGGTATGAGGCAATCGATCTGCGCGACGGAGGTGAGTTTCTGGGCGGGTTCGATGTCTCGCGGGCGGTCGGCAACGTCAACACCGCCATCGCCGATGCGCTGATCGGCCTGGATGCCGCCGACCAGGAGAATATCGACGCAAAGCTGACCGAACTCGACGGGACGGAGAATTTCGGCGTGCTCGGCGGCAATGCCTCGATCGCGACATCTATGGCGGCGCTTTCCGGGGCCGCGAACGCACATAACCTGCCGCTCTGGCGCTATCTGGCGGGCGACGCGCCGGTGCGCATGCCGCTGCCGGAAATTCAGATCTTCGGCGGCGGCGCCCATGCCGGTCGCCGGGTCGACATCCAGGATTTCCTGATCATGCCGGTCGGGGCAGAGAGCTTCGATGCGGCCATGGTGATGACGGCGGAGGTCTACCGGGCGGCGGGCGCATTGATGGAAGAGCATGGCGCCCTGTCGGGTGTGTGTGATGAAGGTGGCTGGTGGCCGAATTTTGCCACCAACGAGGAAGCGCTCGACCGGCTGACCCAGGCGATCGAGGCGGCGGGTTATCGGAATGGCGAGGTCATGATCTCGCTCGATATTGCTGCGTCCGAGTTCGGCGAGAACGGTATCTATCGGCTGGCGCTGGAGGATCGCGAGTTCGACACCGGCGAATGGGTCGACACGCTGTGCGAATGGGTCAAACGCTATCCGATCCTGTCGATCGAGGATCCGGTGGGCGAGGATGATCCCGACGGCATGCAGGCCTTCACGGCCGCGGTGGGGGACCGTGTGCAGATCATCGGCGACGACTTCCTGGTGACCGACCCGGCGCGCGTCGCGTCCGCGGTCAGTAACAAAGAATGTAACGCGGTCCTGCTGAAGCCCAACCAGGCGGGCACGATTACACGCACCCGCCGCGCGATGGATGCGGCGCGGGAGGCCGGTTGGGGCATGGTGGTCTCGGCGCGATCCGGCGAGACCGAAGACACCATGATCGTCCACCTGGCGACGGGCTGGAACACAGGCCAGCTGAAGGTGGGCTCCATCGCGCGTTCCGAGCGCCTGGCCAAGTGGAACGAGGCCCTGCGCATCGAAGAGTCACTGGGTGACGCGGCCGTCTTCGCGGGCACTGATGCGCTGCCGGTTAACGGGTAACGCTTACTCGACGATGGCCGGCTTCAACGCCAGCTGGCCGAAGCTTTCCAGCGGGTCGGTGATGCCGTGGCGGCGCAGGGCGTACCAGTAGGTCGCGATGTTGGTGGAGACGACGGGACGGCCGAGTTCCTTTTCCAGCTCCTCGACCATGTCGACGATGCCCAGGGCCGCACCCACATGCAGGAAGGTGTCGACATCGTCATGGTCGAGCTTGCGGAAGCCCTCAAGCGCGTCTTCCAGCGTGACCTTGATGATGTCTTCCGGTTTCTTGACCTGCAGGCCGGCGTGGTAGGGCACCTCGAAACCCATGGTTTCGTAATAATTCTGCACGCTCTGGGAATACACATCCGACATGGGTGACAGGGCGGCGATGCGTTTCGCGCCCATGGTCCTGAGGGCGCCGACAGCGGCGTCCGTGGCAGTGACGAGGGGGATGTCGCCGATCGCCTCCTGGAGTTTGCCGCGATACTCGGCATGCTGATCCGGCGTCCAGACCCGCATCTCGACATTGTTGCCGATGATCACCTGGTCGGGCCAACAGCCCAGCCCGCCCTCGACAACACGCAGGATGGCGTCCGGGACCTTGTCCGGAATCTCGAGCGTGAAACGGTAGATCTGGTTGTTGATCCCCTCGGGCCGCAACATTTCATACTCGGGCTGCATGTTGGCGTTCTGCAGCGGGATGAAGAGCGCGAAGGTACCGCGTGGTCCGAACCGGTCTGGCATGAGATGTTGTTTCCTCTGTTGACGTCGTTCGGGCCGGTTTCTATCGCGTCAGACCATCTGCCCGTGAATTTGACGGGCTGCGCGGTGATATACTGTGGCCCACGGTATAAAAGAGCTATGAGTGTTTCGATATGGACCCCCTGAGCACAGATGTTTTGACGTTCTGGTTTGGCGACACCGACCTCGCGAAAGAGATGGAGCGCCGGGAGGTCTGGTTTCGCTCGACCCCGGAATTCGATGCCGAACTGACGCAACGTTATCGCGAGGTACAGGAGCGTGCGGGCGGCGGCGCGTTCGACCATTTCATCGAGAACCCTGCCGACTGTCTTGCACTTGCGCTGCTCCTGGATCAGGTGCCGCGCAATATCTATCGGGGTACACCACGCGCCTTCGCCACGGATGCAAAGGCGCGCGAGGTCGCCCGGATCGCGCTCGATCGCGGGCACGACCAGGCAATGGAGAAGTGGCAAAAAATTTTCATCTATCTGCCGTTCGAGCATAGCGAGAATCTGGAAGATCAGGACCTTGCCTGCACGCTGTATGAACCGGTGGCTGACGAACGTTCGCTCGAAGCCGCGTTGGGCCACCGCGAGGCGATCCGGAAATTCGGTCGCTTCCCCCATCGCAACATATGCCTCGGTCGCGAAAACACGCCCGAGGAAGACGTCTATCTCGAGGACCCGCCGCTCTGGGGCAAGACCGCCGCCGAAGTGGCAGAAATCGAGCAACGCAAGGCCGCGCAAGTCAACGAGGCGTAGCGCGCTTCGGGCTATCGCCAGCCGAGCGCGGGGGCGATGTGGGTCAGGATCGATTTAATGACATGGGCGTTGTATTCGACGCCAAGCTGGTTCGGCACGGTCAGCAGCAGGGTGTCTGCTTCGGCGATCGCCTCGTCCTTCGCCAGCTGCTCGATCAGCGTCTCCGGCTCGGCCGCATAGCTGCGCCCGAAGATGGAGCGGGTGTTGGGGTCGAGGAAACCAACATGATCCTCGCTCTCGCCCGACCGTCCGAAATAGGCCCTGTCCATGTCATTCATCAGCGCGAAGATGCTGCGGCTGACCGATGTGCGTGGTTCGCGTGTGTGCCCGGCTTCCTTCCAGGCCGCGCGATAGGCACGGATCTGTTCGGCCTGCTGCACATGGAAGGCCTCACCGGTCTCGTCGGTCTTGAGGGTCGAGCTCTGCAGGTTCATGCCCATTTTCGCGGCCCACACGGCGGTCGCATTCGACGCGGCTCCCCACCATATCCGGTCGCGCAGGCCCTCGGCGTGGGGTTCGACGCGGAGCATGCCGGGCGGGTTGGGGAACATCGGTTGCGGGTTCGGCTCTGCGAAACCTTCGCCCTTCAGGACCTCCAGGAACGCCGCGGTGTGCCGTCGGGCCATGTCGGCATGGTCTTCGTCTTCGGCGGGCTGGTAGCCGAAGTAACGCCAGCCATCGTTCACCTGTTCACCTGATCCACGGCTGATGCCGAGCTGGAGGCGCCCGCCGGCAATCAGATCGGCCGCGCCGGCGTCCTCCACCATGTAGAGGGGATTTTCGTAGCGCATGTCGATCACGCCGGTCCCGAGTTCGATCCGGCTGGTCTTCGCGCCGGCGGCAGCCAGCAGCGGGAACGGCGAGGCGAGCTGGCGGGCGAAGTGATGTACCCGGAAATAGGCACCGTCGGCGCCGAGCTCTTCGGCCGCGACCGCCAGGTCGATGGACTGGAGTAGCGCGTCCGACCCGGAGCGTATTTGCGATCCTTGTCCGGCGGACCAGTGGCCGAATGAAAGGAAGCCTATTTTCTTCATGGGAACATCCAATTCCGCGAGTGCTGCAGGGGCGGGTAAAAGCTTGGCACTGTCATGCTCGGACACCCCGCGTGATGCAAGGGGTTTTGCTGATCACTATTGTCGCGGCGGGACTATTGGGCGGCGGCGCTACTCGCCGTGGCGCGTTTCAGGGTGAGCCGGAAGAAGCTGGCGCTGTCGGCGATGAACTCGACGGTCAGATCGCCGTTCATGGCATTCATGAAGGCCCGGCTGATGGGCAGGCCGAGGCCGGCACCCTGATCGGTGCTGGGACGATTGCCCCGGGTGAATTTTTCGAAGATCGTCGCCGCATCGTCGCGCGTCACGCCGCCGCCATTGTCGATCACGTCCACCCACACTTCGTCGCTGTCGGTGACAGTGCGGACCTCGATGCGGGGCTCCGGGGATGTGTTGTATTTCACCGCGTTGGACAGAACGTTGATCAGGACCTGCCGCAACCGGTCGGCGTTGGCGCTCACCATCAGCCCCTCAAGCGCGGGATGCACCGCGATGGCTACTTTTCGGTTGTGGGTCATGCCGGCGATTGAATCGAGCGCCGCCGTCACGGCCGCATGCATCTCGACTGGCTCGAGCGGCAGGCTGAGAATGCCCGCCTCGAGCCGGCTGATATCCAGAATCTCGTCAAGCAGCCGGGTCAGCCGTTGGCTTTCGTCATGAATGATCGAGGTGAAGCGTGCCTGTTGATCGTCTGAGACCTTCTCATCCGCCAGCAACAGCTCCGAGAAGGATCGGATCGATGTCATCGGGGTGCGCAGTTCGTGGCTGACCTGGCTCAGGAAGTCGTCTTTCTGGGAATCGAGCGCGCGAAGCCGTTCGTTCACATTGCGCAGTTCTTCGGCCGTACGCTCAAGTTCCGCCGACTTATCGGAAAGCTGTCGGGAGGTTTCGATCAGTTGCTGGGTTTCGCTGGCGATATCGATCAGCTCGGTCATCCCGACCATCTGATAGCCGGTAATTCGGGTCACCATGGCGTGTGCGGATGCGGCGCCGATCGAGCCCGCCAGTTCCCGCTCAAGGCGCGCAATTACCGTGTCGGTCGCCTGGGGCAGATCATGGCTCGAGCCTTGCGCCCGGGCCATCTCTTCAAAAAGACGTGCTGCGTGCGCGCGTCCGAGAATCCGCTGGGCCAGGACGAACAAATCCTCGGTGTCGACGGTCTGGGCTGTGACACTCGACATATCCTCTTCCACCGAGCGGTAGACATTCACGAAAAGCGCGCTTTGCAGTCGCTCCAGCGCGTTGGCGCCGGTCAGGCTGGAAACGACGACGAAGGCCAGCGCGTTGAACCCGACGCTCCAGATCACCGCATGCACCAGCGGGTCCATGTCGGTGAGGCCGAACAACGCTTGCGGGCGAAGGGCCGCAATTCCCCACGGACCATCGGTGATGACCGACAGGCTGATGACGAAGTCACCGCCGAAACTGGGAAGGAACAGCGTATAGGCCCAGAGCAATGCGCCGGAGATCAGACCGGTCAGCGCGCCCGCGCGATTGGCGCTGCGCCAGAAGATGCCGCCGACCAGGCTGGGCAGGAATTGCGCGACACCCACGAAGGCGATCAGGCCGATCGCGGCAAGCGCGTCAGAGCCGCCGGAAATTCGGAAATAGAGAAAACCCAGTCCAAGGATGGCGGCGATGCTGACGCGCCGCGAGGTGAGCAGCAGCCAGCGCACGTCGCCCCGGACATTACGGCCGACCGACAGAAGCTGAAGTGCGACGGGCATGACGATATGGTTCGAGACCATTGTCGATACGGCAATCGCGGCCACGATCACCATCGACGTCGCGGATGAAAATCCACCCAGGAAAGCGAACAGGGCAAGGCCGTTCTGTTGCTCTGAAAGGGGCAGGGTGAGGACGAAGAGATCCGGGTTGGAGCCGGCTGGCAACACCTTCAGGCCGACGAAGGCGATCGGCATGATGAACAGGCAAATGCCGAGCAGGTAGAGGGGGAACAGCCAGGACGCGGTGCCGAGATGCCGTTCCTCGATATTCTCCACTACCGTCACCTGGAACTGGCGTGGCAGGCAGATGATCGCGGTGGCGGAAAGGAAAGTCAGCGTTACCCAGCGTGGCCCGAATATATCGCCCGCCCCGCGAATCGCTTCTGCCGGCACGTCGGCAAACACTTCACCCAGACCGCCCGCGACACCCCAGACGGCGAAGACACCGACCGCAATGAGAGCCAGAAGTTTGACGATCGCCTCGAAAGCGATGGCCGCGACGACCCCGTGATGGCGCTCGTTGGCATCCAGGTTGCGGGTGCCGAACAGGATCGTGAACAGGGCCATTCCCGCCGCAATCCAGAACGCGGTGGTGATGCCGTCGGCGTTACCAGCGATAACCTGGTAGCTTCGTGTGACGGATTGTAGCTGGAGCGCGATATAGGGCGTGGTCGCGGTAACCGCGATCAGGGTGACGAGCACGGCCAGGCTCGGGCTCTTGCCGTAGCGCGACGAGATCAAATCCGCGATTGATGTGGTGCGATGAACTTTTGCAATACGGACCAGTTTGCGCAAAAGCCACCACCAGCCGACGAAGACGAGGGTCGGACCCAGATAGATGGTGACGAACTCCAAACCGTTGCGGGCGGCTGACCCGACCGCCCCGTAGAAGGTCCAGGAGGTGCAGTAGACGGAGATCGAGAGTGTGTAGATGACTGGCGAATGGAGCCAGCGCATGGGGCCTTGTCGACTGCGGCGGTCGACGATGAAGGCTATAACGAAAAGCAGGGCCACATAGCCTAGGCAGACCGCCAGCAGGATATCGACTGAAAGCATTACTCGCCCGCGTCAGCCGATTCCGTGGGCGCGGGCAGAACGTCGCTATCCTGCAGCGCCTTCACCAGCGACGCGCCACCGATGATGAGCAATACCCAGACCACGAAGATGTAGGCCAGCGGGAAGGGGACCCCCAAGACCGTGGTGTCGAGGCGGAAAATGGCACCGATGGGTGGCATCAGCAGAACGCCGCCCAGCAACAGGAGTGCGACAGATCGATCACGCGCCTTGCGTCGGCGGATTTGAGACGATGTTCTGCGGTCCTGTAAGGCGGGATCGTTTGCCGAGGTCATGACGCGGCTCGCTGCGCCAGATCGCGAACGGCCTTAACGATCTCGGCGTTGGCAAAAGGTTTTGTCATGAATACATCGACGCCAGCCTCCTCCGCTCTTTCCCGATCTTCGCGCTGGCCCTTGGCCGTGAGCATGAGGACCGGAAGACTGCGGACGCCCTGATCGGCGCGAATCTGGCGCAGGATTTCATAGCCGTCGATGCCCGGCAGCATCACATCGAGGATGAGAAGGTCGTAGGTGCCGTCGAGAGCCGCGGCGAGAGCCTTGTGGCCGTTATTCTCGACGGCAAGGTCGAAGCCCGCGCGTTCGAGCAGGAACCGCAGGGACTCAACGATATTTGGCTCGTCTTCGGCCAACAGTATGCGTTGTTTCATGGGCTTGCGGGCCTCCCCAGCTCGACAAGACCTTCGAGCTATAATCGATCCCGGCCGCGGGGTCACGCGCCCGTGACTAGTGCTTTAGGCTAGTTCGCCCGCTAGTCCGAAAGCGGGTCCTCGACCCGGTGAATGCAATTGACGCGCGGGCAGAGCCGGCAGCTGGCGCCGACTTCCTCCACCGGTGCGGTCGGGTCCGGCGCGTAGACGGTATGGCGGGCGTCATCTTCGGGCATCGCGATCATGTCGGTTACATATTGTCGGGGTTTGCCGAAACCCGTTGGTCCCGTATTGCGTGCACGGGCGACGAATACGAAGCGCGTGCCCGAGGGAAATATGGCGCGTTGGCGGATGACCGCTTCAGGCGACTGCTGGGCGCGGTAAAGGACCCAGAGCGGGCATGCCGGCGCGTAGCGTGGAATGGTCAGGCCTTCAAGGCTGACCTGCTTGATCAGAGCGCCGGCGGCATTCGCACGGTAGTAACCGAACCGGGGTTGGTTGTTCGCGGGCGGTAACGCCGTGAGACGTTGGCAAACGGCCTCGATATCAACCGAGAAAGCGTCGGCCAGGGCCTCGATATCATATTTGAGTATTTCGGCCTGGGGCTGGAAGGCGTTCAGGGGCATCAAAACGGCCCCGACCGCGTAATCAAGAAGCGCCCGCTGGGCCCGTGCGCGCGCCGTGGATGTTTCGATTTGATCGTGGCGCGCGATCGTGGCGGCAATCACGTCATTCAGATGTTCGTCGACGAGCCCGCGCGCCTTGGCCTGTCGCGAGACCGGGTGGGGGTCTGTCAGGAAGTGGGTAAACGCACCGGTCGCAACTTCGATGTTCTCAAACCGGTTGTCATTGATGTCGAACAGCGCCTCGACCTCGTCCAGCGGTGTCAGGGTCTGGTTGGGTTCGTCTACTTTGTCCAGATAGGCAGCCAACGCTTCACCGACATCCGACAGGACGCGGCTCTCCTCGTTGATAATGGCGTAGAAGCGCGTCCGCTCCTCGGCGGTTGTGTCGGTGTAGTCGGTCAGGATTTCGGCTGCAGAACGGACCGCGGCGATGCGGGTGAGCATGCGGTGAACGGTTTCTCCCAGGAACGGGTCGTTCGACAGGCGGTCGGACAGGGTTTGCGCCAACGATGTTGCTTCCTGCTCGGATCGCGCCAGGGCGGCGACCCCGCGGGCCCAACCCGGAAACCGGCCGATGAGTTCGCCGGTTTGATTGTCTTCGATATCAAGCGTTGCGAGCGAGGGTAAATGCGCGATCTCGGTGAGCGCATCGAATAATCTGCGTTCGGCCGCACCGTCGAGTTCTGCAAGGTCCAGCTCGAGAGAATCGGCGATCTTGCGAAGCAACGCTCCGGCGATCTGGCGTTTGTTCCACTCGATCAGGTTCATGTAGGAAGCAGAAATTCCGACCCGTTTGGCCAGTTCCGTCTGGCTGATGCCGAGTTCACGCCGCTGGCGTCTGATCCGTGTTCCGACCACCGAGCGGTCCAGACTGGATTCCGTGTGTTGTTCCATCAGCTTGGGCCTGATCCGGTCAAAAATTTACATTTATACTGCAGTGCAGCGTTATGTTTTGACAAATAAACTATTGAAAAACAAATAGATATTGAAAAATTAACACACGCTGTCAGTCTGCTGGAAGGAAATTTTGCCGAAAAAATGTGACCGCGGTTCTGACGTCAGGCCGGTGTCTCGACAAATCAAAAGAAAACCAATTGGGAGTAAGCACATGAGCAAGTTCACCATTTCACGTCGCGGATTGCTGAAAAGCACCGCCATCGCCGGGGTTGGCATCGCCGCACCGACGATTATCTCCAGCCGCGCCTGGGGCTATACCAACGAGCCGACCGGAAAGAATGTGACCTTCGGTTTCAACGTGCCGCAGACAGGTGCCTATGCTGACGAGGGCGCCGATGAGCTGCGCGCCTACCAGCTGGCGGTCGAGCACATCAACGGCGAAGGCGACGGCGGCATGCTGAACACCTTCACGTCGAAGGCCCTGCGCGGCAACGGCGTGAACGGTAAGAAGGTCGTTTTCGTGACCGGCGATACCCAGACCAAATCGGATGCGGCACGCGCCAGCGCGAAGCGGATGATCGAAAAGGACGGCGCGGTGATGATCACCGGCGGTTCCTCCTCGGGTGTTGCGATTGCGGTGCAGGGACTCTGCCAGGACGCGGGCGTCATCTTCATGGCGGGGCTGACCCACTCGAACGACACCACCGGCAAGGACAAGCGCGCCAACGGTTTCCGTCACTTCTTCAACACGGAGATGTCCGGTGCCGCACTGGGTCCCGTGCTCGAGAAGGAATTCGGCAAGGACCGTGTCGCCTACCATCTGACCGCCGACTATACCTGGGGCTGGAGTCAGGAAGGGTCGATCAAGAAGTACTCCGAAGACCTCGGCTGGCAGACCCAGGCCGCGGTGCGTACCCCATTGGGTGCCGGCGACTTCTCCCAGTACATCACCCCGGTTCTGAATTCCGGTGCCGACGTGCTGGTGCTCAACCATTACGGCCGCGACATGGTGAACTCGCTGACCCAGGCCGTTCAGTTCGGTCTGCGCGACAAGCAGGTCAACGGCAAGGACTTCGCCATCGTGGTGCCGCTCTACAGCCGTCTGATGGCGCAGGGCGCGGGTGAGAATGTGAAGGGCATCTATGGCTCGACGAACTGGCACTGGTCGCTGCAGGACGAAGGCTCCAAGGCTTTCGTCAAGTCCTTCGGCCAGAAGTACGGCTTCCCGCCGAGCCAGGCCGCGCACACGACCTACTGTCAGGCTCTGCTTTACGCGGATGCCGCGCAGCGTGCCGGAACCTTCCGCCCGTCGGGCGTCGGTGCCGCGCTTGAGGGCTTCAAGTTCGATGGACTGGGCAACGGACCGACCGAATACCGGGCCGAGGATCACCAGTGCTTCAAGGATGTCCTGGTCGTGAAGGGCAAGGAAAATCCGACGTCGAAGTTCGACGTGCTTGAGGTTGTTGAAATCACCCCGCGTGCACAGGTCGAGTATCCGGCCTCGCTGCTGGGTGGTGAGTTGGGCCCGTATAACGACGGCGCCTGATCTTCTTCCCTCCTTTTGTTAATGTGTCGGTCGCTCAAGCCCGTAAAGCTCGGGCGACCGACAATTTTTTGAGGCCGAACAGATGGACGATATTCTTCTCCAGATTCTCAATGGACTGGACAAGGGCGGTGCCTATGCACTGATCGCACTCGGTCTCACGATTATTTTCGGGACCCTGGGCGTGGTCAATTTCGCCCATGGGGCCTTGTTCATGCTCGGCGCTTTTTGCGCGGTGGCGGTAAAATCCCTTCTCGGCCTGGAAAAGGTGGCCCTCGACCCCACGCGGACGACCGCCTGGGGAACACCATTCGAAATCAGGACCACCTACATCGAAGACTGGTTCGGGGATTTCGGCACATTGCTGCTGAATTTCTCGGTGCCGGTCTCGATCATCATCGCCATCCCCATCATGCTGCTGATCGGCATCGTGATGGAGCGCGGCCTGATCCGGCATTTCTACAAGCGCCCCCATGCGGAACAGATTCTGGTGACCTTCGGTCTGGCGATTGTCTTGCAGGAAATCGTGAAGAGCCAGTTCGGCGCCAACCCCATTCCCCAGCCGGCACCCGATGTGGCGCGCGGCATGCTGGACTTTGGTGTGCTCATCGGGCGTGAAGCCGGCGGTGTCGTCTACCCGGCATGGCGGCTCATCTATTTCCTCTTCTCGTTGTTCGTCATCGGCGCCGTGTTCTCGTTTCTGCAGTTCACGACCTTTGGCATGGTTGTGCGTGCCGGGATGGCGGACCGTGAAACCGTCGGGTTGCTGGGCATCGACATCGATCGGCGTTTCACCATCGTGTTCGGGATTGCGGCAGTGGTCGCCGGTCTGGCCGGTGTCATGTACACGCCGATCCTGAGCCCGGATTACCATATGGGCATGGACTTCCTGGTGTTGAGTTTCGTGGTCGTCGTTGTCGGGGGCATGGGCTCGCTGCCCGGCGCCGTCGTGGCGGGCTTCCTGCTGGGGGTTGTCCAGAGCTTCGCCTCGATGAACGAGGTCAAGGCGATCATCCCCGGGATCGACCAGATCATCATCTATCTGATCGCCGTCGTGATCCTACTCATGCGCCCGCGCGGCCTGATGGGGCGCCGCGGCGTGATGGAGCAGTAACATGGGTCGCAACACCACACCGAAACAGGACTTCCTGCTGCTGATCGGGTTCTCGGTCGCCGTGCTGCTCGCACCGTTCTTCCTGACGCCGGTCGGCGCGGGTTATCCGGATCTGCTCCAGAAATTTGCGATCTTCGGAATCTTCGCACTTGGCTTCAACATCCTGTTCGGCCTGACAGGGTACCTGTCATTTGGCCATGCGGCGTTCCTGGGCGTTGGCTCCTACGCCGCCGTTTGGACGTTCAAGTTCTTCAGCATGAACCCGATCCTGGCGCTGATCGTCGCGACGGTGATCGGTGGTATTTTCTCGGTCATCATCGGTTTCGTCTCGCTGCGCCGCTCGGGTATCTACTTTTCGATCCTGACCCTGGCGCTCGCACAGATGAGCTACAACATGGCCTATTCCGTGGCGACGCCAATTACAAACGGCGAGACGGGCCTGCAGCTCGCACAGTCGGACCCGCGAATTCTCGACGCGGCGTTCGGGCGTGATTATGGCGCGGTGCTGCCGTCGTCCGACCTCTTCGGCATCAACATGACCGGCTATCCCGGTTTCTATTTCTGTGCCGTGATTTTCATCGCCTGCTTCTTCCTTTCGATGCGCATCTTCCGCTCGCCATTCGGAATGATGTTGCGTGCGGTCAAATCGAACCAGAACCGCATGAGCTACACGGGCCTGAATGTGCGTCCATACACCCTCGCGGCCTTCGTGATCTCGGGGATGTATGCGGGACTTGCCGGCGGATTGATGGCGGTCACGGACCCGCTGGCGGGTGCCGAGAGGATGCAGTGGACGGCATCCGGTGAGGTGGTCCTCATGACCATCCTCGGCGGCGCTGGCACGTTGCTGGGCCCGGTGATTGGTGCCGGCGTCATCAAGTATTTCGAGAATATTTTCTCCGCCTTCAACGAAGGTGTCCTGACCCAGATTTTCGATTTCCTGCCGTCGTTCTTGCAGCATGCGATGGTCTCGATTTCTTCGCTGTTCGTGGGCGAGGGCTGGCATCTCACCCTCGGTGCGTTGTTCATGATCATCGTGATCTTCCTGCCGGGTGGCCTGATGGAGGGGTTTAATCGCATCCGATCGTGGGTTGCGAGACTGATGCACCGTGAAGCGGACGAGCCGGATAAGCCGGAGCCGATTGAACGCGCCCCGGAACCGGCCGAGTAGGTGATGTCATGAGCATTTTGTCGGTTGAGAATGTGAACAAGAATTTCGGCGGCCTGCGCGCCCTGAACAACGTCAACCTGGAGGTTGAGGCGGGCACGGTTCATGCCATCATCGGACCCAACGGGGCCGGAAAATCGACCTTGCTGAACTGTTTCGTCGGCCGCCTCGAGCCCGATACCGGGACCGTCCTGTTCGATGGGCAATCGTTGCTCGGGCTCAAGCCACACCAGATAAACCAGACGGGCGTCAGCCGGGTTTTCCAGACGCCGGAGATCTTCGACGACATGACGTTGTTGGAGAATGTGACAATTCCCGCGCTGGCTAAGCGCGACGGATCGTTCCGGCTGAATGCCTGGAAGGCCGTGCGCGGTGAAGCCGAGATCCACGAAGCGGCGCGCGAATGCCTGGCGGATGTCGGGCTCGCCGAGAAGTCGGAAGAACTGGCGCGCCAGCTCTCGCGTGGCGACAAGCGTCGCCTCGAGCTTGCCATGTGCCTGGTCCAGGAGCCGAAGCTGTTGCTGCTCGATGAGCCCACGGCGGGCATGTCACGCGCGGACACCAACAACACAATCGACCTGATGCGCAGGATCGCCGACCAGGGCGTGACCATGGTGGTGATCGAGCATGACATGCATGTCGTTTTCTCTCTGGCGGAGAAAATTTCCGTGCTCGCGCAGGGAACGGTCATCGCCGAGGATATTCCCGAGCGGATCAAGGGTGACGCGCGGGTTCAGGAAGCGTATCTCGGGGGAGCGCATCTATGAGCGTCGTAAACATGGCAGATGCGAAAGCTAAGGTGATGGCAGGTAAGCAGACGGACGAGACCGCCGAGGCGGCGCCGGGGCAACAACCCACGCGCAGCGCGGGCAGCCAGCCAGCCTATTTCTCCTGCTGGGATATTCACGCCTATTACGGTGAGAGCTACATCGTGCAGGGGGTCAGCTTCGATGTTCGCGAAGGCGAGATCGTGGCCTTGCTTGGCCGCAACGGCGCGGGCAAGACCTCCACGTTGCGGGCGATCGCGCGGGTCGACGATCCGGCCCTGAAGGCCGGCGAAATCTGGCTCGATCATCAGCCACTGCACAACATGAAGGTGAGTCAGGCATCGCAACAGGGCGTTGGCCTGGTCCCGGAAGACCGACGCATCATCGCCGGCCTTACGGTCGAGGAAAACCTCAAGCTCGCGCAGATTGCGCCGCCGATCGGCTGGTCGATCGAGCGGGTCTACGATCTGTTTCCGCGCCTGGGCGAGCGTCGCAAGCAGGAAGGCACGACACTTTCGGGCGGCGAGCAGCAGATGCTGGCAATCGGCCGGACCCTGGCGCGCGACGTGAAGCTGTTGTTGCTGGATGAGCCCTATGAGGGGCTGGCGCCGGTGATCGTGCAGGAAATCGAGAAGACCCTCGAGCAGATCAAGACGCTCGGCATGACCACGATCATCGTGGAGCAGAACGCCATCGCCGCACTGCATCTTGCCGACCGTGCGATCATCCTCGATATGGGCCAGGTCGTGTTCGACGGGACGGCCCAGGACGTGCTCGACAGCGCCGAGTTGCGCCAGCAGTACCTCGCGATTTAGGCGGGTACCAACTCAGGCATTCGATACCAATTCCTTTTCAACGGCGGTGTGTCGCGTCGCGGTTTCGATTGCCGTGCGATTCCATTGCGGCGCGAACTTGCCGATGAAATCGAACATGGCCCCGGTGATGTGCTTGCCCGTGTGAAACATGATCTGGGGAACGGTCGGTTCAAAAAGGGCGGCCACATCGACGACGCGTAACGCGTGGTCGCGGGATTGATCGTAGGCCATCGACAGCAGAACGGCGATGCCGAGGCCCATCTCCACATAGGTCTTCGCCACATCCGCGTCGATCACGCTCAGGACGACATTGAGATCGTAGCCGGCATTGTTGAAGGCGTTGAGGACCGTGCTTCCACCTTCGGTTTGGGCGTCGAGCGTGATGAGCGGGTAGGCCGCGATGTCCGCCAATGTCATCTCCTGCACGCGGAGAAGTGGGTGGTCGGCCGGCACGAAGAGACTACGCGTCTGTGCATCGCATGGCAGAAAGGTCAGCGGATCATGTTGACCGATCGGCTGCCCGCTTATTCCCAGATCGGCGGCGCCGGTGATCCCAAGGTCTGCGGCGCCAGTCGCGACCCATTCCGCGACCATCGATGGAATACCTTGCCGGAGGACCAGCTTCACGCGTGGATATTGCTCGACGAATTCCTTGACCATGGAACCCAGCGCATAGCGCGCATAGGTGTGTGTTGTGGCGACGATCAGCTCCTGATCGCCTTCTTGGGTAAATTCAAGCGCCGTGCGCCGCAGGTTTTCCGTTTCCCGCAGAATGAGGTCGACGGACTTTATGATCGACTGGCCGGCGACCGTGAGGCCATGGATGCGATTGTTGCGACGGATCAGGAGATCGACCTCGAGTTCCCGTTCCAACTGGCGCAACTGGGTGCTGATTGCAGGCTGGGACGCACCGAGTGCCTTGGCGGCTCGGGTCATACTGAAGCCTTCCTGCGTGACCGCTTGAAGGTATTGAAGTTGTTGAAGTTTCATGAGCCACCCAATGATTTGATTATAATATATACGAAAAACATATAGAACCAGCGATTTCAATTTCCGTGTTGTATGGGACAAATTGTCGGCTTAGTGTTTTTAGGCTGGGTTTCTGAACACGGAGTGGTGCGATGATTTTGAACTTTGAGGTTCGTCACAAAGGTCGCACGCCATGACGTTTTCCCGCGTACCACCCCGCCGGGTTGTGGTCGGAAACGGCCCGGATGGAAAATCCAAAGTCATCTTCGACAGCAAGAACCCCCACCAACACAGCCGCGGTGGCGGATCGACGGTGTTCTTCAACGAGATCTGGACGTTCGACAATTGCCCGATCGACCTCACGGACCATCGTGATGGCGGCGATCGTGCGATGAGCCATTCGCCGCCGCCTGACGGTGCGCATTTTCGGCTCATCCAGTCCGATACCGAGGAGACCAATGTGATCGATCAGTCGGCAGCCGACGATCAGTTCGCATCGATGAATGTGACTGGACTGTCGGAGAAAATGCAAAGCGACCGGCACTGGAACATGCACCGAACCCGGACCGTCGATTATGGCGTGGTCACGGAGGGAGAGCGCATCCATGTGCTGCCAGACGGCGAGTTCGTCATGAACACCGGGGATGTCATCGTCCAGCTCGGTCACTTCCATTCCTGGGACAGCTCACGCGGTCCCAACAACATGCTGTTCGTCATGATCGGCGGCGACAAGTACAAGTAGCGAGTGGAAGATGGCTAAATCAGAACCGAGAGACATCCGCCGTATCGTTGCCGCCAATGATCCCGACGACAATGCGGTCATCTATTCCGACGCAACCAACACCGATGTGCGCGCCGATTCCGCGCGTCCGGGCTTCGCGTCGAACAGGATCTGGGTGACCGAGGGCACGCCGGCTCCGGTGGCCGGTGTGAAGGAGACCCTGGACCTGCCGCACACGCTGGAACCGCCGGCCGGGGGTTCGGTCTGCCGATTCCTGACGATTCCGCCCGATGCATGGTTCATGGATGACCTGACCGACGAGAAAGTGGCGGACTTCTTCGACGCCATGGGGTCGCCCGGCGCCTCGAAGCTCGGGACCGGTGCGCCACACCCCTACATGCAGCAAACACGCACACTTGATTACGTGCTGGTGATGTCGGGCGAGGTGACCCTCGTGCTCGACACCGAGGAAGTTCATCTGCAGCGCGGCGACACGGTGGTGCAGATTGGCGGCAGCCATGCCTGGAGCAACCGGTCGAATGCGCCATGTGAATTGTTCATTTCGATGCATGACGGGAAAGCCTAGCGGGCCGTCGGGCGCGAAATATAACCAGCCGCCCGTCCTGTCGGCAGGCCGTCCAAGCAGAACTCTAATTGAGGGTGTTTAAAAAGAACGTTCGAACAAGAAAACAAATTTCCACGGGAGGGAAAACACAATGAAGAGCACATCCAAATTGTTGACCGGGGCGTTGGCTCTGGGATTAGGCCTTGCGGCATTCGCCGGTGCACCGACGCCGGCCAGCGCGCAGACGAAGATCCTCGTGCATGTTTTTGCGCCGCCCAATTATCCCAACAACAGCCATGGCTGGGTCTACCTCAAGGAGAATGTTGAGCGCGACACGAATGGCCGTGTCGTTTTCGAGTTCACACCGGGCAAGGTCGCCCCGCCGAACCGCAACTGGGACCATGTGTCCAATGGCGTGGTCGACGCGGCCTACCTGCATACGGGTTTCGAGCGCAATCGCCTGTGGTTGCCGGAAGTAGGTCGGTTGACCGGCCACACGCCGTCGGCGACGGCCCATTCGGTCGCCAACTGGCGGACCTACAAGAAATTCTTTGAGGAGAAGGACGAGTTCAAGGGCGTCAAGCTCCTGTCGCTCTACAGCTTTGCCGGCGAGAACATCTGGACGATGAACAAGCCGGTCAACGCGGTCAGCGACCTCAAGGGCATGAAGTTGCGCTCCGGTGCCGGACTGGGCGCTAACATTCTCAAGTCGCTTGGCATCGCGCCGGTCCCGTCGCTCGCGGCGGAAATTTTCCCGATGGTCTCCAAGGGCGTGGTCGATGGCATGACCGGACCGGCAGCCCTGGTCACGGTGCTCAAGGTCGACCAGTTCATGAAGTACGGAATCGTCTATCCGGGCGCGCTCAACACGCTGGCCTGGACGCCGATCCTCAATCAGGAGAAGTGGGATTCGATCTCCGCGGATGATCAGGCGATCATGGAGAAGTATATCGGCGAGGCCATGGCGCGCAGCGTCGCGGGTGAGTGGGATCGTCGTGAGGCGGCTTCACGCAAGTCGATGGCGGCGAACGGCGTCCAGATTATTGACGCGAGCCCGGCCTTCGTGGCGGAAGTCGAGAAACGTACGGCGAAGTTCACCGACGAGTGGCTCGAGCGTGCGGCCAAGCGTGGCGTCGACGGCAAGGCGGCTCTGGCCTACTTCCGTGCGCAATTGAAAGACGCGCAGTAGGCGACGCTGGAGTTCTGATCGATGGATTCCGGGTCGGAATCAGAATCGACAGAGACGACTGATGTGAAGTGGCGGCCAATGCATTTGTTGGTCGCCACCTTCATCGGCGTGATGCTGTTGGTCGCCAGCCTCGACGTCACGCTGCGCTATGCCTTCGACGCGCCGCTCGATTGGGGCATTCCCGTTGTCGGCCTGATGCTTGGCCTGACGATCTTCAGCGGGATGATCGTCGTTACCGGTGAAGACGAACATATCACCGTGGGCCTGCTGGACCGTTGGGTCACCGGTCGCGGGCGAAAGATCCAGATCGTCGCAGTGCATATTGTGAGTCTCGTCGCGATTCTCTTCATCTCCTGGCGGATGGCGATCCTCAGTACCCGTCATTTCGAAAACCAGAACCTGCACATGATGATCGACATCCTGTTCTGGCCGTTCTCGATGATTTTCGCGTTCCTGGCGTTTTGTTCCGCACTGCTCGTGGTGCGCAACCTCTTCCGCGTGCTGCGGCAGCGCGCCGAGGATGTCGAGGTGCCGGAGATTCCCAATGTTTGAAACGCTCATTGGGTTGTCCGCGCTGATTATTCTGCTGTTGGCCCGGGTGCCCCTGGGCTTCGGTATGCTGATCGTCGGCTTCGTCGGTGCGGCGGTTGTGCGTAGCCCGAATGCGGCGCTGGCCGGTGTAAGTGCGATCATCTTCGATATCGCCATTTCGCCGGCCTTCGTTGTGTTGCCCCTGTTCCTGCTCATGGGTGCCTTTGTCTCCCAGGCCCGGTTGTCGGACGATCTCTACGATGCCGCCTACGCGTGGCTCGGACATTTCAAAGGCGGGCTGGCCATGTCGACGGTCGCGGCCAGCGGTGGTTTTGCGGCCGTGTCGGGCAATTCGGTTGCGACGGTTGTAACCATGGCGAAAGTCGCGCTGCCCTCCATGCGGCGCTACGGCTACAGCGACAAGCTGGCGGCAGGCACCATCGCGGCGGGCGGGACGCTCGGCATCCTGATTCCGCCGAGCAACGCTCTGATTATCTATGGATTGCTGACCGAATCCGACGTCGGCAAGCTGTTCCTCGCGGGCATCGTCCCGGGGCTGATCACGATCGCGCTTTACATCTTCGTGGTCCGCGCGATCGTCACCGTTAGCCCGGAGCAGGGCCCGTCGGGCGAGCGGAGCAGTTGGCGAATCCGCTTCCGTTTGCTTCTGCGGGTCTGGGGCGTGGTGGCCCTGTTCCTGATGATCATGCTCGGTATTACCTTCGGCGTCTTCACGCCCACCGAAGCGGGCGCAGCCGGCGCACTCGGTGCGCTTTTGTTCGCGGTGGGTCGCAAGCGGATGTCCTGGCACGGCCTCTATCTGGCGCTTTTCGACGCCGGCAAGACCACGGCGATGCTGTTCACCGTGCTCTTCGGGGCCCTGGCGCTTAATCAGTTCATTCAGCTATCCGGCGTCGGCGCCCAGCTCACCGAATTCGTGACCGGCCTCAAGGGCGGGCCGACGGTTTCGATCTTCGCCATTCTCGGCATCCTCGTGGTCCTGGGCATGTTTGTCGAAGGACTGGCGATGATCCTGCTGGTTGTGCCGATCTTCGTGCCGATCATCGACGCCATGGGGTTTGATATCATCTGGTTTGGGGTGTTCCTGGTGGTCGCGTCGGAGATCAGCCTGATCACACCGCCGGTCGGTCTCAACGTGTTTGTCCTCAAGGCCATGCTCAAGGACGTCGAGCTGTCGACGATCTTCGCCGGCATCATGCCGTTCTTCGTGGCCGATATATTCCGCCTCATGTTGCTGATTTTCTTCCCCGCGCTGGCCCTGTGGCTGCCGAACCTACTTTGACGGCGACGCCGTTCAGCAAACGACCCAACCGTCATGCGTAGAGGAAGCTGACCATGCAAATCGTTCGACACGACCAGATTCCCTGGGAAGACCGGATGAATGTCGACAATTGGCCGAGCCGCGCCGGGACCTACTACAACAACCCTGAGACGGAGCTGTGCATCCGGCTGATCGACTACTCCTTCGGTGCTATCGAGCCAAGGCACGTACATCCTGGCACCCACGCAACAACGGTTCTGAAAAACACGACCATCGTTGATGGCCTCACGCTGGGGCCGCTCGACGTGGTCATCGGGCCGAGCAATGAGCCGCACGGGCCGCTCGAATATCCGCTTGGCTGTTACCTGTTGTCGGCTTTCCAGGGCAGTTTCTATCACTCTGAGGTCGAGACCTTGTCCGCGGAAAAGCACTACCGGCTGGTCCAGCACACCAAGATCGATTGGGTCCGGAAAGGCGAGGGCTGCCGGGTCAAAACCCTTGTCGACCATGGCTGCGGCCGTCTTCTGGTCGAGGCGATTCGCATGGACGCCGGCGCCCGCCTCGCGCCCGAATTCCTGGGTGCTCTGCTGCACGATGGCGCCGTGTCCGTCGGTGGTACGCCATTGGGGGAGTGGGACTTTTTCTATGCCGACGAAGGTGAGCCGCGCGACGAGGTGGTGTGCACGACCGATGCGACATTGCTGACCCTGACCATGCGTGACGAAGACGCCTAGGCCCTCATGAGCACAAACTGCGTAGACACATTCACGGGAACCCATCGACATGAATATTGATCGGGTCACGCCGGAGTTCGATGCCGTCCTCGGCGATCGTCAGCCGTCGATCGATACCATCGCGCACGGCCTGTATTTCGGCGAGGGGCCGGTCTGGGATAAACGCGAGGGTCGGTTTCTTTGGACCGAGATTATCGGCGACGCGATCTGGGAATACAGGCCGGGTGTAGGCAGCCGAAAATTGATGGCACCGAGCGGTCATGCCAACGGCATGACCTTTGATCTCGACGGCCGGTTGCTGGTCGCGGGTTGGTCGTCGCGCTCCGTCTGGCGCATGGAGCATGATGGGACGACCACCGTGCTCGCGTCTGAATATGAGGGTAAGCCGCTCAACGGGCCGAACGATATCGTCGTGCGCTCGGATGGCACGATTTACTGGACCGACCCGCCGGGCGCCCTGTCCATTCCGGGCATGGAGGGACACGATCAGCAGCGCTACCTCGACGTCCAGGGCGTCTACTGCCTGACCCCCGATGGCGAGGTGCATCTCGCCATCGCCGATTGCACCTATCCCAACGGGCTGGCCTTCTCGACCGACGAGAAGCTGCTCTACGTCAACGATACCCAGCTCGGGCTCATTCGCGCGTTTGACGTCAACGCGGACGGCAGCGTCGGACCGGGTCGCCTGTTCAACAAGCAGACCGGTAGCGAGGAAGGCGTGGCGGACGGGATGAAGGTCGATGTGAACGACAATGTCTATTGCACCGGGCCCGGTGGTATTCACGTCACGAATTCCAGTGGCGACCTGATTGGCCGCCTGATGATCCCGGGGCACTGTACCAACATTGCCTGGGGCGGCGACGACTGGACGTCCTTCTACATCACCACGTTCCACACCGTCGTGCGGACCCGCCTGGGTATTCCCGGCGTGGCAGTCTGGTGAGGGGCGAGCGATGACAGAAATCATGAAATTTGAACATGTGGCCGGCCCTTTTGAGAGCCCGGCGGTCGGTGTGGTCTGGGATGGCGAGGCTATCCTGTTTGCGCTACGCGAAGAGCAGCGCCTGATGGGTCTCGATCCGACCAGTGGTGAGGTCACGGAGGCCCGCAAATATACGAGCCGAACGGGCGGTCTCGCGATCGGCCCCGGCGGTGAGCTCTATGGCGGCCAGGAAGCCAGCCGCCGGCTGATCGAGTTTCTGCCCGATGGCAGCTCGACAGCCATCGATGCGTTGCTGGACGGCGAGCATCACAACCACCCCGGCGACCTGTCGGTCGACAGTCAGGGCCGGATCTGGTTCACCGACCCGTTCAGCCCCGTCCTCGCACAAGGCCCGCAATTTTTCCCGCCGCTCGATCATGCCTCGGTGCTGCGTGTTGCGCGCGATCATCGCCGGGCGTGGATCATGCAGCGCATGACGTTCGATACCCTGGCGCCGCGTGCGGTGCTCGTGTCTGCCGATCAGAAAACCCTGTATGTCGCGGAGGGCGAGCCCCGCCATGACCATGTGCGTGAGTTACGGGCCTATCCGATCGACGGTGACGGCTCGCTGGGCAACCATACGGTGCTCCACACATTCGGCGCTGATCATCTCGGCCCCCAGCGCGGGATCGAAGGTATGTGTCTCGATGTCGAGGGAAATATCGTCGCGTGCGGCGGGTGGGCAAAGAATGGCCCGGGTCCGCTGATCTACGTGTTCTCGCCCGAGGGGCGGGTGCTGCGGACCCACGATCTCCCCGCCGACATGCCGAACCGTTGCGCCTTCGGGGGGGCCGATCTGAATACGCTCTTTGTCACAACCGCAACCGGCGAGCTGCTGGCCGGAAAGTATGCCGCTTGAGGATCCGGGGCCCTTCGGTCGTGCGGCAGTTCAGTTCCAATTATTGAGGAGAGAATGCGATGGCACAGCTGCCTTACATAACCGACGAGGAGGCGACGGGGATGGTTGCCACCTTGTTCAAGCACAATCGGAAGCTCTATGGACGGGTCGCAAATGCCATCCGGGTCGCAGCCCATTCGCCAAAACTGGCCCAGGCGGTATTCGGTTTCAATGTGCCGCTGCTGCGGGAGGAGATCACCGAGAATCTGCCGGTCCGACTCAAGGCGCTGATCATCCTCAAGACGTCCATGCTCAACGGCTGCGCCCATTGAATCAGTCACAATTTAACGCTCGGTCGGGGGTTAGGTTTTGAAGATTCTTTGATCGAGGCGCTGGAGGGAGACTTCCAGGCGTCCGATCAGTTCACGGCGGCAGAGAAAGCGGCCATCAAGTGGGCGGAGGTGGTCACCGAAATGACCTATCGGGGGCAGAATCCCGAGGCGATGCCGGAGTTGAAGAAACATTTTAATTCCGCACAAATCGTTGAAGTCACGATGATCTCAGGGTTCTTCAATTTCTGGAATCGGTACACCGACAGCCTGCAGATAGATATCGAGGAAGCGCCGGTCATGAACAAATTCGCCAAGTCGGCGACGATCGATCCCGCCGACTATGTCGCCTTTATGCGCGATGGCTGGTGGAACCATGAGGACGGCGAGGCCGGGGAATCGGGGCCCTAGTCCGCATTCGCGCGAAGGGGGGCGGCACAACAGAAGGACGAGAACGTCATGGCAATGATGACTGGCGCCCAGGCGATGGCGCGCATGCTTGAAGATTACGGGGTGACCCACATTTTCCATGTGCCTGCGATTTTGCGCAGGACGATGGTTGAACTGGAGGCGTCGACCGCGATCAAACGGGTGCGCACCCATGGGGAGAAGTCTGCCGCTTACATGGCGGACGGCTATGCGCGGGCCTCACGCCGACCCGGTATCTGCATGGCCCAGACCGTCGGTGCGCTAAATCTCGCGGCCGGGCTGCGCGACGCATGGCTTGCGCATTCGCCCATCATCGCGATGACCGGCGGGCGCGACCCCGCCACGAAATTCCGCAAGGTCTATCAGCAGAACGACGACGTGCCCGTGTTCGATGCCGTCACCAAGTTCAACGCCACGGTCGATTCTGTCGAACGCTTCCCCGACATGCTGCGCCAGGCGTTCCGGGTCGCGGTGTCGGGCACGCCCGGTCCGGTGCACCTGCAGTTCCGCGGTAACGAGGGACAGATGGACGTCGACGAAGCGGACATGGAACCCCTCGTCGAGACCGCGTTCTCACAAGTCCCGCCATTCCGCCCAGAGCCTGACGATGCGAGCGTAAAGAAGGCTGTCGAGGTTCTGCAGGCCGCCGAACGCCCCGTGATCGTCGCGGGGGGCGGCGTGCGCTGGTCCGATGCCGGCCCCGCCGTGGTTGCGCTCGCGGAGAAGCTGCAGATCCCGGTCGCCACATCGCTGAACGGCAAGGATTCGATCCCCGGCACCCATCCTCTAAGTGTCGGGGTCGTGGGTACCTATTCACGCGGGTCCGCCAACCAGGTCGTGATGGAGGCCGATCTCGTCTGCTTCATCGGTACCGAGGCCGGCGGCATGACCACTCATTTCTGGAAGGTGCCGAAGCTCGGCACGCGCGCGATCCAGATCGACATCGACCCGGAGGCGCTTGGGCGCAATTACATGCTGGATGCTGCCGTCCTCGGCGATGCGAAGGTGACGGTCGAGCACATGGTGGCGCACGCGGACGTGGCGACCGCAGCCGGCCGCGCCGGCTGGATCGCCCAGGCCCGCGGCCATGTCGGCGGTTGGTACCAACAATATAGCGAGCTCCTGTCATCGGAGGAGGCGCCGACCCGGCCGGAGCGCATCTGCGCCGACCTTTCCAAGCATCTGCCCGAAGACGCGTTTGTCGTCGTCGACACCGGGCATGCCGGCATGTGGATGGGCGGCATGTTTGATTTGCAGCTGCCCACCCAAAGCTATGTCCGCTGCGCGGGTCATCTGGGTTGGGCGTTCTCGGCCGCCATCGGGGCCCAGTGCGGCGTGCCGGACCGGCCCGTTGTCTGTTTCACCGGCGATGGCGGCTTCCTCTATCACGTCGCCGAAATCGAGACGGCCGTGCGCTGGAATATCCCGGTGGTGATCGTCGTAAACAACAACCATTCCGGCAACCAGTCGAAGCTTGGCTATGACCAGGTCTATGGGGGCAAACAGACCGAGCAGGCTCAGGAATTGTGGGTCTGGACCGACGTGAATATCGCCAAGGTCGCCGAGACGTTTGGCGCCCAGGGCCTCAGGGTGGAAAAACCGTCCGAATTTGCGCCGGCGCTGGAGAAGGCGATCGCATCCCGGCGGACGACCATCATCGACGTCGTGACCGATATGGACGCGCAAGCGCCGCTGCCGATCGGCTAGGGGAGGAAAGCCATGTCTGACTTGCCAATGACAGTGATCCGTCGCGTGGTGACGGGCGATGACGCGCAGGGGCGTTCGACGATTGTCTGGGACGGGCCGGCGCCCAACGCCAACAACGCCGCGCTGGCGAGCCGAACCCACAACACCAACATCTGGGTCTGGGATGGCGCGCCGTTGGCCCTATCGGGCACCACGGATGAGGGCGATACGCCTTATGAGTTCCCCGGGCCACGTGGCGGCGGACATGTTCGTGTCGTCGAGACACTGGCGTGTCCGGAAGATTACGACCCGGCGAACGACCCGGACCTTCACGACGTGCATGAGCCCCGGCCGCGACCCAGCGGACGCAGCTGGGACCGTGGCGGCAAGAACATCTACTCGGCAGGTATGCACAAGACCCAGTCGGTGGACTTCGGCATCATGCTTGCGGGTGAACGTGAGCTGACGACGGACGAAGGCATGTTGCTCATGGCGCCGGGCGACATCGCCATCCAGGTCGGTTCCTGGCACAACTGGTCGTCCCTGCGGCTGGGCTGCGTGATGGCGTTCGACATGATCGACGCAATTTTCGAAGACGGGGACCTGGGCGTTGTCCAGAGCAGCGAACCCGCAGTCGAATTGCCTAAAGGTTTCGCGTTTCCAGATGGGGTTAAACCGGCACGCCGGATTGTTGTCGCGGATCGCGAGCCGGGGCGTTCGAGCATCATCGCCGATGGGCCCGCCCCCGATGTGCGGTTTGACTCGGCACGTCCAGGGTTCGCCTCGGCGCGGCTGTGGGTGATCGATCACAACCCCGCGAATATGATGCTGGAGACCCTGCATCTGCCCCACAGGATCGAGCCGCCGAAGAAGGGCTCGGTCTGCCGCGTCGTGACCCATCCGCCCGATGCGAACTGGGAAGGCAAGGTGAGTGCTGACGACGTCGCCGCGTATTTCGATTCCATGGGCTCGCCCGGCGCATCGACCTACTCCTCGACGGCGCCGCATCCCTACATGCAGAAGACCGAGACCCTGGATTTCTGCATCATCCTCGAGGGGGAGATCGATCTGGTTCTCGATACCGGGGCGGTCTCGCTGAAGGCGATGGATGTGGTGGTCCTGCGCGGGTCCAATCACGCCTGGCGTAACAAGTCATCGGCACCTTGCAGAATGGCCGTTGCCTCCCATGACGGGACCCGTTGAGGGGCCTCTAGGTCGAGGCTCTTCGCAGAAGATAAAGACCGCTTGCGATCAGGACGGCGGCACCGATGAGCGTCGCGCTGTCCGGGATGTCGCCGAACGCCGCGAAGCCGATTGCCGATGACCAGACGATCTCGGTATAGGCGAAGGGTGCGACCAGCGATGCAGGGGCTGCATGATAGGCGCGGATCAGCAGGAAATGCGCCGCGCCACCGAGGCACGCGGCGATACCGAGATAGGCAATTTGCCTGAGGTCGGGCGTTTCCCACACAAAGGGAAGCGCCAGCGCGGAGACGACCAGCCCGATCAGCGTCGCGGTGTAAAGCATGGAAACCGGTGTTACGGCCTGGCTGATCGGTCGCATCAGTGTCTGATAAATCGCCACGCAGACCGCCGCGCCGAGCGGCACAAGTGAAGCCGCGTCGAAGATGCTGGTGCCGGGGCGGATCATGATCAGTACACCGCCGAAACCGATCAGGACCGCCACCCATTGTCCGACCGTCACGCGTTCCTTGAGAAAGAAAGCTGCCGCGGCGGTGATCATCAACGGGGCGACGAACGCAATGGTGATGGCGTCGGCCAGGGGCATCAGGCCGACCGCAACGAACATGCTGCCGACGGCCGCCAAAAGTGCCAGCGCGCGCAAGATATGCAAACCCAGCATCCGGGTTGTGACGAGGTTGCCGAGGCGCGGTGCCAGCGGCACTGCCTGGATCATGTATTGGGACCAGATGATCATCCCGATCGACACATCGCCGCGCACGGTCTTGATAAAACCATGCATGGTGATGAAGCAGAGGGACGCGAGGCACATGATGGCGATCGCTGTCAGCTTCGCGCGCGGCGTCATTTCTGTCGTAGCTGATGCGGACATGATGAGAGGTGCTAGAGCGTTTCCGCGAAGAATTCGTGCATCATCCGATAGGATTTCTGGCACAGCTCTTCATCAAACAGGGTCATCGGCGGGTTGTTCTCGCCGCGCACGCAGAAGGCGTGGGTGGCGTTGCCGAAGGTCATGATGTGCCAGTCGACACCGGCATCTGTGAGTTCGGTCTCCAGCGTGTCCATCATGTCTTTTGGGGTCACCGGGTCGGCGCGACCGTGGATCGCGAGCACGCGTCCCTTGAAATCCGGTTTTGCGTCTTCTTCGATCGGGTTCGGCAGGGTTACATGGAAGATCACCGTGCCGGCGAAGTCCGCGCCGGCGCGCGCCTGTTCGAGGACGATCCCGCCACCCATGCAGAATCCGATCGCGCCAAGGGGGCCTTTGTCGACAGGTGCATTTGCACGCGCGCTCTGTAGCAGTGCGTCAAGCGCCGTCGCGCCACCCTCGCGTACCAGTGGCATGTCACGGCGTGCGCCCTGGGCGCTGGCAAGCAGCTCATCGAAATCCTTGTCCCGCTCGCCATAGCCGACGCCGTACATGTCGGCGACCAGCATCACATAGTCTTTGCCCGCAGCTTCTGCGGCCATGTCGAGCGAGTGGCGGCAGACACCGAACCAGTCGGGCTGCATGAAGATCACAGGGCGAGGGTCGTTGACACTGTCATCCCACACCACTGCGCCCTCGAACTGTCGACCGTCGAATTCATACGGCACCATGATCTCGGCCATTCGGGAAGTCCTTGCGTAATCCTGCTCGCCGGACCCTAGCGCGCGGGCGGTTGCGGGGCCAGTTCAGTCGAGCGACGCGAGAAATCCGAGGAGCGCCTCTGTCACCGGCCCGGGTGCTTCCTGCTGCACCCAATGCCCCACACCCTCGATGATCTTCGAGAAACGAAGGTCGTCGCAGTGCCGCCCGACATCCTCGTAGAGGTCCCGGCCCGGCACGAAATGGCGAACCGGATCGCGGCTGCCGGCGATGAAGCAACAGGGCTGGCGGATCGGCCCTGTGGCCAGATCCGGCAGCATTTCAAAGTCCCGGTCCTGGTTGCGGTAGCGGTTGATTGGTCCGCGGAACCCGCCGGCGGTGAAGTTTTCTGCGTAATATTCGAGATCATCGGCACCCAGCCATTCGGGGAACGGGTCCGGGTCCAAAAGAGGCCCGAGAAGGGCGCCCTCAGCCGGCCGGTCGAGCCAGTAGTCGGCTTTGGGGGCGTTGCCGGACAGGGCGAAGTAGATCTTCCGCAGGGATAGTGCCACGTCGGCCTCGAGCTCGGCTTCGGCCACGCCTTCATCTTCGAAGTATAGCTGGTAGAAGAAGCGGTCGTGATAGATGCGCCGCCACAGATCGATCGTGGATGAAGGTCCGCGTTTGGGGTAGCGGACACTGAGGGCCGCGATCGCCGACACCCGGTCGGGATACATCGCCGCGGTGTTCCAGCAGATTGGTGCACCCCAGTCATGACCGGTCAGGATGGCGGACGGTGCATCGAAAGCGTCGATGATCCCGACGACATCCGCCATGAGGCTAGCCATGTCATAGGCTTCGACCGCGTGCGGTTTGTCGCTGCCCCCATAGCCACGCATGTCGGGTGCGACCACCCGGTAGCCCGCCTCGGCGATCGGCCTGATCTGGTGACGCCAGGAGTACCAGAGCTCGGGCCAGCCATGGACCATGACAACCAGAGGACCGCTGCCTTCGACCGCAGCACGCAGGCGGATGCCGTTCGTTTCGATCGTTTGCAGCGTGAATTTGTGGTTCGGCATGGTTGTGTTTCTAGCATGATGCAACGACGGCGATTGGCAGATTGATTACCCTTCCGTTGCTCTACGATGCTTGCGACACTGAGCGCCTGATCGTGAAATTCGCCACCGAGGGAAAGCCATGTCGAGAATCGAACCGTTACCCGAAGAAGACCTGACGGAGTTCGCCGAGTTTTTCGAACCGGTGGAGAAGGCGCTCGGGTTCAAACCGACCGCGAACATGATCATGGCGCGCTGCCCCGACGTGCTGCGTCATGTCGGGCGTCTCGCCATAGTGGTCATGTGTGAGGACGGCAGCATCGGTTTGCCACTGAAATGGATGATTGCCCACCTGGCCAGCCTCTCTGCGGGGTGCCGTTATTGCAGCGCTCATACGCTGAGTAATGGCCATGACTTCGGTGTGCCGATGGACAAGGTGCAGGCGATCTGGGACTACGAACGCTCCGAATTGTTCAGCGACGCTGAACGCGCGGCACTGTCGTTTGCGCAGGTCGCCTCATTGACACCGTCGGGCGCGACGGAGGCGCATTTCGAGGAGATGCGCAAATACTGGAGCGACGATCAGATCGTCGAAATGGTGACCGTCGTATCATTTTTCGGCTTCATGAACCGTTTCAACGACAATCTGCAGGTCACGCTGGAAGACAAGCCGCAGGCATTTGCTCTGGCGAACGGCCTGGACAAGCACGGTTGGTCTCCCGCCGAAGCCTGAATTGATCCGAGGTCGAAGTGCCACATCTGCCGGGACGAGACGGGCAACGCTGGTTCTCGCAATGGGATTACGTCTAGACAACGCCGAGGTTCTGCCATGACTGACATAGATGTAGCCCTTCCCAGCCCGACGCGAGAGATTGTGTCCGTTGTCGACAATGAAGGCGTGCCGGTTATCGATATGGGCCCGGTGCTCGGGGGGCAGGCAGGTGCGGTTGAGCAGGCTGCTGCCGACGTACGGTATATTCAGCGTCACCTCGGTTTTTACTACATCGAGAATCACGGCGTGGATCAGTCTCTGATTGATGCAGGTTTTGAGCAGCTTCGTAATTTTTTCGATCTGCCGATGTACGAGAAACTAAAGCTGAGGGTTAACAAGCATCAGATCGGATATGTCCCGCCGCGCGCCAGCGTGATGAAAACGGCGCTGACGGATGCCAACAAGAAGCCCGACACGAACGAAGGGCTTGGATTTATGCGTGAACGTGGCCCGGATGACCCCAAGGTCATCGCGGATATTCGGTTCAGCGGTCGCAACCAGTGGCCGGATGGTTTGCCGGGGTTCCGTGAGATGATGTTGGCCTATCACGCGGCGATGGAGGGGCTCGGCCAGGCCCTGTTGCCCATTTATGCGGTTGCATTGGGCAAGCCGGCAGACTTCTTCGATCCGTATTTCGAGGATGCGCACTATTACAATCGGAATTCCCACTATCCGGCGACCGATGCCGAAGAGGGCCAGCATTCGATCGGTGCGCACACGGACCATAATTTCATGGCGTTGTTGCCGATGTCTGAAGTTCCGGCGTTGGAGGTCGAGCGACCTTCCGGGGGCTGGCTTGAGGCGCCGATTGTGCCTGGCGCGATTGTCGTTAACACAGGTGAATTTCTGAACCGCTGGTCGAACGGTGTGTTTCGCGCCATCCCGCACCGGGTGATCATTCCCCAGCGTGATCGCTATGCGCTGACCTTCCACTACAACCCGGCGGATGAAACCGTTGCAGCACCGCTCGATACCTGTATCGGACCAGACACGCCGGCTCAGTTTGAACCGAAGACCTTCATCCAGCATATGACCGACTACATCGACGCCAGCTACAAGCCGTTGCGTGAGGGGCGCTGAACAACCAAACGGTTCCGTCGTCGCGTATTGCAACCGGCTGTGGAACTGCGGGTTATCCGCGGTGTGAACGCAATTGCCGCACAGGGTCTGCCAACTCGTGTAGGATTTTGCCTTGCACGTTGGTGCTCCGATAATTGAGAGTATCAATCAATCGCATGACGAGTTGATCAGCTTCGGCCGTCAGAGCCGGACCATCGAATGAACAGGGAGAAACTAATGTATAAATTCAAGGCCATTGCCATCGCCGCAGGGCTCGCCGCCGCCGGCGCCTTCGCCAGCTCCACGGCTTCTGCCGACGAGCTTTCGCTGGCCTATTTCATGGGCCCCAAGCACCCGATGAACAAGGGCGTGATGACGCCGTTTGGGGACAAGCTGGCTGAACTGTCGGGCGGCAAGCTCACGGTTAAACAGTTTCCCGGTGGTGCGCTGAACAAGGTGCCGCCGAAGCAGTATTCGATCCTGTTGTCCGGCGTGGCGGATGTCGTATTCGCATTGCCCGGATTTACCTCCGACGTGTTCCCGAAGACCAACGTCGTCAGCATGCCGGGCGTGTGTGATTCGGCGGTCACCTGCACCGAGGCATTGCAGCGCACGCGTGGCGAACTGGAGAAGGAATACAATGCCAAGGTCATTGCCATGTGGTCCAACGCGCCGCCGGTCCTGATTACAAAGGACAAGCCGGTACGCACGCTCGAAGATCTCAAGGGTCTGAAGCTGCGCGTCGTCGCCAAGGCAAGCGTGCCGGTCGTCGAGGCCCTCGGCGCTCAGGCTGTTGCGCAGCCGATCACCGTCGTGAACCAGAATCTCGCCAACGGGGTGATCGACGGCATTATCACCGATCCCTCCGCCATCCGTTCGTTCAAACTCCACGAGCCGGCCAATTACGTGACGACCTGGTTTCCGGGTTCCGGGTCGGCGTTCGTGCTGCTGATGAACAAGGATGTCTATAACGGCCTTTCGGATGAGGAAAAGGGTTGGGTCGATGAAGCGGCCAGCGCCGAGCTCTCGTTGGGTGCTGGGCAGACCTATCACCGCGTGTCCGCAGGTGGTCTGAAGGTCGCCGCGGACGCGGGAAATGAGCTGATCGAGCTCTCCGATGCCGAGAAGGCACGTTTCCAGGCGCGGATCGATGAGGTGATGGGCAAAATCCGTCAGCAGAAAGTCGGCGACAGCACGGTCGGTGACATGATGGCCAAAATGACCGGCAAGGGCAGCTGACCGCCTCAGTCCATGTGATAACGAGTTCGCTACATCAATAATTGATATAGCCAACTAATTGGATGATTGTTGTAGTATGAGCCATCGGCAATTTTGCCGATGGTTCCATAACTGGGAGGAACTCATGAACAAGTTCAAAGCAGTTGCCGTCGCGGCAGGTCTCGCCGCGGCTGGTGCGTTTGCAACCTCGACGGCGTCGGCTGACGAGCTTTCGCTGGCCTATTTCATGGGCCCGAAGCATCCCATGAACAAGGGTGTCATGACGCCTTTCGGTGACAAGGTCGCCGAACTGTCCGGCGGTAAGCTCACCATCAAGCAATTTCCGGGCGGGGCGCTCAACAAGGTGCCGCCGAAACAATATTCGATCATGCTTTCGGGCGTGGCAGACGTGATCTTCACATTGCCGGGTTATACAGCCGACGTGTTCCCCAAGACCAATGTTATGGGGCTGCCGGGCGTTTGTGACTCGGCCTTCTCCTGCTCCGAGGCCCTGCAGCGTGTGCGCGGCGAGCTGGAGAAGGAGTACAACGCCAAGGTCATCGCCATCTGGGCCAATGCCCCGCCGGTGCTGATTACCAGGGACAAGGCGGTGCGTTCGCTGGAAGACCTGAAAGGCATGAAAATCCGCGTCACCTCCAAATCCGATGTGCCGATCGTCGAGGCGCTGGGCGCCAGCGCCGTCGCGCAGCCGGTAACGGTGATCAACCAGAATCTCGCCAACGGCGTGATTGACGGCATCATGATCGACCCGTCGGCAATCGGCGCGTTCAAACTGTTTGAGCCGGCCAATTATGTGACGACCTGGTTCCCCGGGTCGGGTTCGGCGTTCGTGTTGTTGATGAACAAGGACGTCTATAACGGCCTGTCCGCCGAGGAAAAGGGCTGGGTCGATGCGGCGGCCAACGCCGATTTGTCGCTCAACGCGGGCAAGGCCTATGACGCGGCTTCCTTGCGCGGCATGGGTACGGCCAAGAAGGCCGGCAATGAACTGATCGAGCTGTCGGATGCCGAGAAGGCCAAGTTCCAGGCCAAGGTCGATGCCGTGATGGCCGATCTTGCCAGCAAGAAGGTCGGTGACAGCACCATCGGTCAGATGATTGCGAAGATGACGGGCAAGGGCAGCTGATAGGTGCCTGAACCCCAGTACAGGGCTCTCCAATGGGCTGACGAACAGCTCGGCCGCGTGGCCGGGTTGTTCGCCATCCTGGGAGCCATCGGTGTGTGCGTGTTGATGGCCAACATCCTGGTGGCCGTGTTCTGGCGCTATGCGCTCAACGACCCGATTTTCGGGATCGACGACATTTCGGTCATGGTGCTTGCGGTCGTCGCAGGCTGTGCCGTGGCCTACGGCGCCAGAAACAACTCCCATGTGTCGGTCGATATCATCACCAATTTTTTCGGCCGTTCTGCCACCCGTTACACCGATGCGGTGATGCGGCTGATGGCGCTCGGGATCACCGGACTTGCCGCTTATGCGCTATGGACCAAGGCATGTGGGTTCGAAGAGGCGTGCATCACCGAGAACCTCAGCATTGAACACACCTGGTTCTATTATTTCCTGGGCGTGGCGCTTTGTTTTTACGCATTGCACCTGCTGGTCATGTTGCTGACCGGTTTCGTCCACTGGAACGGTGAAGACCCGAACGAGGCTGCGGACTGATGGAAAGTGAGACCATCGCGATACTCGGGTTTGTCGCGCTTTTTATTTTGCTTTTCATTCGGATGCCGGTCGGGCTGACGATGATGCTGATCGGGACGGTGGGCATCTATATGATTCGTCCGGTCGCGGCCGTCCCCACGCTGGCGGGCGAAATTTTTGCCGAGGCGGCAAATTTCCCGCTGATCATCATCCCGCTGTTCGTCTTGATGGGAAATCTGGCCGGCGTCTCCGGAATGAGCCGCGACCTCTATCGTGCCGCCAATGCCTGGCTGGGACATATGAAGGGTGGGCTCGCGTCGGCGACCGTTGTCGGTTGCGCCGGTTTTTCGGCCCTGTCGGGTTCTTCGCTGGCCGCAGCGTTGACCATGGGCCGCGTCTCCCTGCCGGAGATGCAGCGCTACAATTACGATGATGGGCTGGCGACGGGCGCGATCGCGGCCGGGGGGACCCTTGGCATCCTGATCCCGCCGTCGGCGGGTTTCGTGATCTATGCGATCCTGACCGAGGAAAGCATCGGTCGCCTGTTCCTCGCAGGTGTGTTCCCGGGGATCATGCTGACACTGCTGTTCGTGATCGCCATCTGGATCGTCGTGAAACGCGATCCGGGCAAGGCGCCGCAGGCAGCGGATGCGGTCCCGATCGGCGAGCGGGTGCATGCTCTGGCCGGTGCCGGCTGGATCATCGGCATCGTCGTCATGACGATCGGCGGCATCTATACCGGCGTGTTCTCGGCAATCGAGGCGGCGGGTATCGGCGCGGCGCTGGCGTTCGTCGTGACAATCATTCGCAAGGCCCTGAATTGGCCAAATATGAAGGACGTGTTCAATTCGACGCTGCGCGCGTCCGGCACATTGTTCATGATTCTTTTCGGCGCCTTCGTCTTCAAGACATTCGTCGGCTTCACCGGTATCACCTTCGCGTTGTCCACCTGGGTAGGCGAGCAGGGCTTTACCGGCATGGAGATCGTGATCGCGTTCCTGATCATGTTCATCGTACTCGGCACGTTTCTTGAGGGTTTCGCAATCCTTGTGCTGACGGTGCCGCTCATTCAGCCGATCATCGAGCCGCTCGGGGTCAACATGATCTGGTTCGGCGTGATGATGGTGATCTGCCTGGAAATGGGGCTGATCTCGCCGCCGGTGGGCGTCAATGTGTTCGTGGTCAAGGGGATCGCCGAGGGCGTGCCGCTGAACACCATATTCCGCGGAATCTGGCCGTTCTGGTTCGCCATGCTGCTGGGCGTGATCATTCTGTTGATCTTCCCCGAGATTGCGCTGGTGTTGCCCAACACGATGTTCGGCTGACGGGCTTCCAGGCTCAGGTAATCGAGGTCTCGCGCGGCAACCGGCCGTATCCTTCGATTGGGTCGGTGATGCCGTGGGTGCGCAACGCGTACCAGTAGGTCGTCTGGTTCACCGACAGGAACGGTTTCTCGAACTTCGCTTCCATATGCTCGATCATGTGACCGATCCCGATCGACGCGCCGATATGGACCAGCACATCGATATCGTCGCCGTCGAGTTCTTCGAATGCCGATTCCACGTCCGACATTTCGATGTTGATCGAATGGACCGGGTGTTCGACCCCGAGGCAACCCGAACGTGGCACCTCGAACCCGATTTCTTCGTAGTAGCCCACCGTGCTTCGCAGGGTTTCCTCGTAGAGCGGCACCCAGATCACGATACGCTTGGCGCCGAGCTTGCGCAGCGCGGCCTCCATCGCGTCCGTGGCGGTGATGAAGGGGACGTCGCCCGCACGTTCGCGGAATTCCTCGCGGTAACGCGCCTGGCGCGCGATCGACCAGGTCCGCATCTCCAGCGAGTTGCCGCCGATGATCATGTCCGGCCAGCAGCCGTGTGAGCCGGGAATGGAATCGAGAACCGCACTGGCGACATCTGCCTGGCTCTCAAGTTCGAACCTGTAGATCTGATGGGACACCCCGTCGACGCGCATGGCGTCATACTCGGGCTGCTGGGTCGAATTCTGCTGCGGGATCAGGATGGCGAAGACCCCGCGCGGGCCAAATCGGTCGGTCATAATCGTCCTCTGAAAATACGCGATCGTCGTCGAAGACTAACGATCGGTTTCGACCGGGTCTAATCCGCGCAATAGTGATTTACCGGCGCGTTGCATCCGCGCGAAAATAGCGCCGGTCTACTGAAGGGTTATCGATGAAATCCCTGTTTCTCCCGCTTCTGATCGGTGTGCTGACCGGAGGGCTCGGTGTGGACGGTTCTGCGCGTGCACAAGCGCAGGGGCCGGCAAGTGACGCACCGCGCTTCGAATTTCCGGCAGGCTGTGAAATCGGTCGCGACTGCTGGTTTTTCGCCTACATGGACCATGATCCGTCGGACGGTTATCGCGACCGCATGTGTGGATTGCGCACCTACAACGCCCATAAGGGGACGGATATCGCGCCCATCGATCCCGATGCCCCGATCGCGGTAATTGCGGCAGCGGATGGTGTGGTTCTCGGCGTGCGCGACGGCATGGACGATAGCGTCATGCAGGTTCGTGATGAGGCACGGATGGCGGCGCAATGCGGCAACGGCGTCCGCCTGGACCATGGTGAAGGCTGGACGAGCCAGTATTGCCACCTGGAACGCGGCAGTGTTTCCGTCGAGCGGGGTGCGCAGGTTACGGCAGGGCAGATACTGGGCTGGATCGGCAGCTCTGGCAGGTCGGAACTCCGGCATCTGCATTTCCAGGTCGAACGCGACCGCGTTCCGGTTGATCCCTTCAATGCAGAGCCACCCGCATCCCCCGCACAATGCGATGCACCGGGAGTGACCGACCAGGCATTGTGGCAGGCCGCCGAGCGCCAGGAGATATCGGACTACGTCCCCACGCTCATCTACCGGGCCGGCATTACCACGGGGGTGCCGGATCGCGAACGGGTTCTGTTCGACGGTTATCCCGATACCGGTCCCGTCACCGCCGACGCGCTCGTCGGATATGTCGTCCTGCTCGGTGTGATCTCGGGCGCGACACTGGATACGCTCATCACAGGCCCGGATGGGCGGCGCGTCTTCGAGAATCGACGCACGTTGGACCAGGACCGGGCGCGACTATTTACCTTCACCGGCCCACGCCGAAAGTCGGCGTCGTGGGTGCCCGGGGTGTATCGGGTGCGTTTTGTGGTGCAGGGCGAGGGGCCGGGCGGCGATTTCGCGGTCGAGACGGAGCGAAAAATTGTCCTGGAATAGATTTGCCGCAAGTGCCGCGATCTCGTTCCTGTTTGCGATCTCTTCCACGCCCGCTTTCGCTCAGGACAAGTCGGAAGCCGGTGAAGTGTTCGTGCGCGCGCAGGCACCGCTCGATGAACCGCGTGGATTGTGCCTCGATATTCCCGGCCACCGCGATCGGGTGGATGTCACGCGGGATCTCGTGGTGCACACATGCAAGCGGGAGATATGGAACCTTGATGAGCGTTTCAGCGCAGCCGCGCTCGATCGGGGGGTGCTTCGTATGCCGGCATATGAGCGCTGCGTCATATATCGAGAATTGCGCGCAGGCGCCACGGTGGGGCTGGCGCGCTGTGATGGTTCGCTACACCAGCAATGGCAGTCCGTCGGCAAACGGCTTACGCCGGCGACAGATGACAATCTCTGTTTGACGATTGGGCCGGAGGCATCCGAGCTGACGCCGGGCGGCCGGCGTCTGCCGTCACGCCATGTGGCGCGTTCGGTCGGGCTGGCGGAATGTTCGCGCGCCGCCACTGATCGTCAGCAATGGAAACTAGAACCGGCGGGCAGCTGACCCGGCCGAAATTATTTTCGGACGTTCAGCCAGATGGCGTGGATGACGCCAGGGATAAAACCAAGGATCGTCAACAGGATGTTGAGCCAGAAATGGCCCGCAACGCCGACCTTGAGGAATGCGCCCAGCGGTGGGATGAAGAGTGAAATGATAATTCTGATGACGTCCATGATCATCGCTCCCGTTCGGGTAATTGTATGCGACGGTGAATGTAGCGGATTACCACATTGATTCTGCAGCTTTGGTCTTCCAGCTATTGTCGTACTCGGCACCACCCAGCTCGTTGTCGCTGAGGTCGGCGAGTATCTGACCCGGCGTCGGCAAATCTGCCGGATCGATAAAACGGTCCGGGTTCCAGAGTTCGGAACGAATGATCGCCCGCGCACACTGGAAGTAGATTGTCTCAACCTCGATGACGACGACCGAGCGCGGGGCCTTGCCGTCGACGGCGAAGGATTCGAGAAGTTCGGCATCGATCGAGAGATGGGCCTTGCCGTTGATGCGCAGGGTGCTGCCGCTGCCCGGAAGCAGGAACAGAAGGCCGACCCGAGGGTCGCGCACAATGTTGCGCAGGGAGTCGACCCGGTTGTTTCCGCGACGGTCCGGCAGCATGACCGTCGTCTCGTCATGGATGCGCACGAACCCGGCCATATCGCCGCGCGGCGAACAGTCAAGACCCTCGGGCCCGGCGGTCGCCAGGGCTACAAATGAAGAGGCTTCGATCAGGGCACGATAATGGGGCGTGATCCGGTCGACTTCCTTGGCAAGCGAGGTCGGGACAGGCGTGCCGTACAGGGCTGCGAGTTCTTCGACGGTTGTGATCCTGGACATGTCATTGCTCCGGCAGAGATATCGGTCGGCGAACGATAGGCAACCTATCAGAAGACCTTGTGCCGGTGCATGACAAACCGCTGCGGCGTAGCTTGTCTAGCGCGACGACCCGACGGCGCTCTCGATGCGTTGGCGCAATGCGGGGTCGGCCTGCGCCGCATTCGCGATCGCCATGTAATTGTCCACGCTGATACCGGCGTCGGTGATGGCTGTTGCCATCAGGCCGCGCGCTTCCTGAATCAGGGCATCGGCTTCCGCCTGGGACCTTGCCGCGGCGAGCCGCGGCTCATATTGACGCCGAAGCTCGACAATCGCCTTGGCGGCGGTCACGAAGATCGCGAGTTGCGCCTCATCGACAGCCGCTGGCTGTGCCTGGGCGATCTGCGCGGCAGGCGATGCATGTGCCGGCGACTGGAAGAGAGCGGCAAGCACGAAGATCGCAATCACCCCGATCAGGCGGGCAGGGCGCAATGTCGAGAGGAACATGATTGTCTCCGAGAAAGAGGGTAATGGGCAGTCCCGTTCTCTCTCTCGAGACAGGGAAGTGTTTTCGGCTAGGAAGGTAACTCCCAGCCGATCCAGTTGCACAACGCCTCACCCATCACGAGTTCGAGATCGCGCCCCTTGAGCCAGGGCAGTTCCTCTGTGAACAGGGTCACACATTCCTTGTAGCTGCACTTCATTCGCGAGAGGTCCGTTCCCCAGAAGCAGCGGTCGGGGCCGAATGCGTCAAAAATTTGCTGCAGGTTGTCGTGAATATCGGTGTGCGGGTACGGGTCCGTTGAGTTGCCATTGGCGCCGGACATCTTGACGGCGATGTTCGGGTGCCTTGCCAGCGTGATGAGCTCCGGCAATGTCTCGAATGATTCGATCCCCGGCTTGAACGGGTTTGCGCCGAGATGATCGATCAGAAAGGGGATGTCCGGATACTTTTCGGCGATCTCTCCGACGGTCGGCAGGAATGTGTGGGCGAGCAACCCGACCGGCATTTTCTGTTCGTTGGCGATCGGCCAGATCCAGTCCAGCGTTCCGTCGGTTGGCCAGGTTTCCCGGCCCGGCGCGATAAACAGGAATCGCAGACCGGCCATGCCCGGAGTATCCAGCCACCCAGCGAGCTTGGCCAAACCGATCTCCGGTTGATCCGGCTGCACCCAGCCGAGTACCCGAAACTTGTCCGGGTGGGCGTTGGCCGCCGCAATCGCGACTTCGTTGCCGTTCGGGACCACGCCCGGCGGGTGCAACACTACGCGGTCGACGCCGGCTTCATCCATCTCGGCGATGAGATCTTCCCCGTTGAAGTTCGGGATCTGCCGGTGAATGGCACCCATCGTGGTGTTGATCCAGATGTGGACCTGGGAATCGACAATCAGCATGCGGCTTCTCCTGTTTTCCTATCTGGCGTCCGCCAGGATCATGTCGGCAGCCTTCTCGCCGATCATGATCGCCGGCGCGTTGGTGTTGCCGGAAATCAGCGACGGCATGATCGACACATCGGCCACGCGCAGCCCCTCGAACCCGTGCACGCGAAGGCGCTCGTCGACGACATCGTCGGGGTTTGAGCCCATTCGGCAGGTGCTGGAGGGATGGTAGCTTGTCCGGCCCCGGCGTTGGAGATAGTCGAGCCATTCGTCATCGCTTGCGCAGTCGAGGCCGGGCTCATGCTCTTCCACGATAAATTCCTGGAACGGCTCCTGCATGACGATGTTGCGCGCGATCTTCATGCCGCCGATCAGGATGTCGCGATCTTTCTGCGCGGTGAGATAGTTGGGCTGTATTTCCGGTTTTTCGAAAGGGTCGGACGACACGATGTTCACATGTCCCCGGCTTTCCGGGCGCAGCAAGGCGTTTACAACCGTGGCGCCCGGGAAGGCATGGGGCATACCGCCGACATCGTGCGAGCTGAACAGCATGACCTGGGACTGGATTTCCGGTGCCACAGCGGCCGGATCGACCTTGAAAAATCCGCCACCGACGGACACGCCCATCGCCAGAAACCCCTTGCGGGTGAAGGCGTAACGCATGCCGGTGCGGATGCGCTGGGTCATGCTGTTGACCACGTCGTTGGCGCTGATGTTCTGGTTCAGGCGGAACATCAGGGGCCCGTTGATATGATCTTGCAGATGCTGGCCGACACCCGGCATATCGGCGATCACGTCGATCCCGTGGGTGCGGAGCAAGTCGACCGGGCCCAGGCCAGACAGTTGCAACAGTTGCGGCGAGTTAATGGCGCCGCCAGACACGATCACCTCACCGCCGGCGTGTGCGGTTTTCATTTCGCCATTCTGGTCATATTCGACCCCGACCGCGCGGCGGCCCTCGAACAGCACGCGCAGCGCATGAGCATTGGTTGCGATGGTGAGGTTGGGGCGTTTGCGCGCCGGCTTCAGATAGCCGACGCCGGTCGAGCAGCGGCGTCCGTTGCGGATCGTCCACTGCACATAGCCGAAGCCTTCTTGCTCGGCGCCATTGAAGTCGTCGTTTCGTTCATGGCCCGCGGCGACGGCGGATTCGATGAAGGCGGCGGCCAGCGGGTGTTTCTCGTAGACATCCGAAACGGCCAATGGCCCGCCGACGCCGTGGAACTCGTCCTCGCCGCGTTGCTGGTCTTCGGCCTTTTTGAAGTAGGGCAGAACATCGTCGTAGCTCCACCCGGCGTTCCCGAACTGGCGCCACTGGTCATAGTCGCTGGCATGGCCGCGGATGTAGACCATGCCGTTGATCGCGCTCGAGCCTCCCACGACCTTGCCGCGGGGCTGGGGAATACGCCGGTCGATTTGTTCGGCGTTCGGTTCTGTCGAGTACAGCCAGTTGACGGCCGCGTTGGTGAACAGTTTTCCATAGCCCAGCGGGACGTGAATCCAGGGGTTCTTGTCCTCCGGCCCGGCCTCCAGCAACAACACGCTATGCTTGCCGTTTTCGGTCAGGCGGCTGGCGATGACAGCGCCCGCGCTGCCGGCGCCGACGACGATGTAGTCGTATTTCGGTTGGTCGGTCATGTCTGGAGATTAATCCTCGATATATCCGGCGGTGCCGGGCAAAAACAAATCCTCGATCTCGGGCAGTTCCGAGATCAGTTTCTGCTCGTGCAGATAACGCAGGAGCGTGCCGACATTCTTGCGGTTGGCATCGGTCAGACCCATCGGGAAGGGGTCTCCGTCGAACGTCGTCATGGTCTCGGTCCAGTATTCCTTGCCCCAGGGCACGAAGGTCGATCCGATCCGGCGGGCGAGCGCGCGTTTCTTTCCCTGGCAGTAGGCCGCGAATATGGCGGCCGGCGCATTGGGGAAATCGTCGAGAAGTTCCCGGCGCATCACCACGGTGTGGTTGATCGGGTAGATGCCCGTGCGGGTGAAATACTCGCGTTCCACGTTCTGCACATCACGAAAGATCGTTCGCAGTTTCCGGTCGGCAGGCGCCTTCTGGAGATCGCGCGGACGCGGGGAGATGAACGCATCCAGCTCGCCGGCCAGCAGCATTTCCTCCGGGTCGCCGTCGACCAGTTCCAGCGGCACGCCGTCGACCGTGGGGAAGCGCTGCTCTGCGTTGGCGAACCAGTTTATGTCGCGCCAGTCCGTGCCGTATTCGTCGAGCAGGGTGCCCCGCAACCAGACGGCTGCGGTCATGGTGTAGTCGCGCACACCGACCCGCTTGCCCGCGAGATCTGCAGCGGATTCCAGCGGACTGTCCTTGCGGACCCAGATGATCGAATGGCGAAAATCGCGGTTGGCGAAGACGGGTATGGCCGCCAGCCAGTCCGCCCCCCGGTCGCGCATCATCGTGAAGTTCGAGAGTGAGAACTCGCACGCCTGGAAGGGCTGGTTGTTCAGGACCTTCGCGTAAATCTCTTCGAGGATGCCCGGTTCGTACCGGATCGCCGTGCTTTCATAGGTGCCGGCCATCTCCAGGGTGAATTCATAGTCATTCCCCCGAAGCAGGATGTCGTTTGCATCTGCCATTCCGTTCCTCCTGTCGCCGGTCTTTGCCGACGTTATCGCCCTTGCACATAGCATGATCCGGGCGCCGCGACGATACGATGTTCGCGACCGCGATCGCCTGCTAGGCTGCGCGCCGAACAGAATGCCAGTGGAGGAAATTGACCATGCGCGCCGTCTTTGCGTTCACACCGTGGGAATCCAAGCGCCTGATCGGCAAGGCGGTCGCCGCCATGCCGGAGGTGAAATATGCGCTGGAGCATGCCCAGATCGTCATCGCCCACGGATCGACCAATGTTTATGTGGCCGAGGAGGTGGCGGGGGATTGCCCGGAGCGGGACAGATATGTCTCCGGCCAGGTGATCAACGGCACCCTGTGTCAGACCCAGCCCGAGGAAAAACCCGCGCTGATGCGCCTGGTGAACGGCAAGTCGGTGCCGCCGGTCCCGACGATGGAGGAAACACTGGCGGGCTGGGATGACAAATCCCTTTTCATCAAGGGGGCGAATGCAGTGGATGCCGAGTTCAATGCCGGCATCTTCAACGCTCACCATGCGGCGGGCACTATCGGCTGGGCCTACGGTGCGATCTGCGGCACCGGCATTCCCCTGATCGTGCCGGTCGGGCTCGAGAAGCTGGTGCCCTCGATCAAGGCGGCAACCAACGAGCTGGGACACGCGAAGGCGGATTACTTTTACGGCACCAAGATCGGCATGTTGCCATTGATGAATGCCAGGGTGATCACCGAAATTCAGGCCTTCGATATTCTGTTTGGCCTGACGGCCGTGCATGTCGGCGGCGGCGGGGTGTCCGGTTCGGAAGGCACGGTCGTGATCTCCGTGACCGGCGAGGACGCGGAGGTGCGCGCGGCCATCGACCTGGTGGAAACCTTCAAGGGCGAACCGCCCCTGAAACTGCTCAAGCGGCGATGCGCGGATTGCTTCGCGCCCCCGCCGGCATTCACGTCAGGTACGGACGCCGCCAAGGATGTCGGGACGGTGACGGCTGAAGAGGCCAAGGCGATCCGGCAGTGTATCTTCTCGGGCACCGCGGAAGAGGATCTGCCGGATTGGTTCAGCAAACGCGAGCCGGTCGCCTGACGCACGCCATGCATCAGGCTCAATCCGGCCATGCGTCGACACGGGCCGGGTTTCATGCGATCAGACGGGCAATCAGGCCAGTAATAAACAGGACACGCGACAGATGAGCACGATGGAAGCGACCGAAGCTGTGGAGACGATCGAGGGCTCGGGATACCCGATCGGGTTCAAGTTCCGGCAGGGCACGGCCCGCCCGGATATTCTGGGCACCGGCCCCGCACGCGATGTCTATGTGACCGAGGCGCGCGCGCTTTCGGGCTACTAGAAAGAGGGCATCGTCCACGAAGGTGAGACCGGAAGTGTCTGGCGCATGGCGACGGACGAGGGGCTGCATCTCGGTGGTGCCGATATCGCACCGTTCCCGCTGGGTTTCTTCAATGCCGGCCTTCACGCCGACCTGATTGGCCGTATTCTGAAGATCGCGGCGGCGCGCGGCATCCAGATCGATGACCTGAAGCTCGATCTCAAGAACGGCTACTACGTGATCGGGTCTTTTGTGCGCGGTGATGCCAAGGGGCATGTCGAGCCGTCGCGCATCCATGCCGAGATTTCCTCGCCGGCGCCCGCCGACGCGATCTCGAAGCTGGTCGATGATGCGATCAAGGCATCGCCGGCGATGGCGACCATGCAGACGCCCGTGACCAGCACCTTCGCGATTTACGTGAACGGCCGCCGACGGGTGGTAACGTCGCTACCGAATTCCGACACCGCCGACGTGCCGGATCCCTACAAGACTTACAGCGCGGTGCCCACGCCCCTGGAAGGTTCGGACGAACTCAACGACATGATCTGGAAGACCGGTGAGGCGAACGAGGGTGAAATCCAGCCCGCGATCAACGGCACGGACGACAAGGTCAAACGCATCGTACGCACGATCGCGGGCAACAGCGAGCTGCTGGACCCGGCCGGCGTGGTCGAGACGGATACGGTCCTCGGCCTGCCGGGCATGAGCAATTTCAAGTTCAAGACCGACGAGCGCGTGGACGGAGATCAGGCACCGAGCGGACTGGCGCTGATCGCCGCGGGTATCGCGTTCTGCTATCTGACCCAGGTCGAGCGTTACACGATCCACCAGAAGTTCAACATTCGTGGTGCGCGGCTGGTCCAGTACACGCCCTTCACACTGTCAGGCGATCCGGCCGACGGGTCGTGGAACGGCGATATCGAACCCGTCGATACCCACCTGTTTCTGTCGGGTGACGAGGACGACGAGACCCACGAGAAACTCATGAAGATCGCCGCGACCGTTTGCTATCTGCACGCGACGCTGGCCGATTCCGTGGTGGCCGACGTCAAGATCAGCCTGAACGGGCAGGAACTCTAGAGGCGTTTTTCAACCAGCTTGATGGCCCCGAGGTTTGCGATCGCTGCGAACATCGTGACGCCTTCATGCTCGAACGCGTCATAGCGAATTTCGTTGCGCGTCTTGAAACCCTGATTGGCGAAAACCCGCTGCGATGTGGGGTTCGTTGCGTCCGACAGGACCGCATCGAACCCTTTTGAGCGCGCGTTATCTGTTGTCGCGCTTACCAGCGCCTGGGCGACCCCGCGCCCGCGCACTGCGTCATCGATCGCCAGCATGTGGATATGTGCACATCGATCCAGCTGGGCGGCGGTCCGGCGTTCATAATCCTGTTCCAGGGCCGCGATCAGCGCGCCAATTGGTGGGTAATTGGGCGAAGCGTCCTCGATCTCCGGCGGTGGGGTGAAGGTGAAGGAGGTGGTGAGCGCGATTCCCACCAGTTTCTCCGCCTCGAATGCGCCCATCGTCAGCCCATCCGGCAGCGCGGCGGGCAAGAATACGCCAAGCATTGTGGCGAATTCATCATGGGTTTGCCCGACCGTTACCGCCAGCGGTTCATGACGGCTGAACACGCGCGCGATGAGATCGATGGCCGCGCCCGTTTCGGATGGCCCGACAATTTCGTGGCGACAGTTGCTGTCTGATTCCTCGGCGTTCATCCGTGTCGTTCCGGTTCCGGCAATGTTCGGTGGCCCCGCGGGGGCGTTTGATGAAACAATAGCCGGCAAATCGGGGAAGGACAGCATGACATCGACACCGGACCTGGCGACCGCGTCGCTTGTGGAAGTTGCGTCGGCGCTGCGAAACGGCAGCCAGACGGCGATCGGCATCGCGGAATGGGCGATTGATAACCACGATCTGCGTGGTGAGGCATTGCATGCCTACAAGACCTGGGCGCCTGATAAGCTTCGAGGTGAGGCCGCGGCGGCGGATGCGGCTTTCGCCGCGGGGATCGATCTCGGCCCGCTGCAGGGCATCCCGGTTTCGATCAAGGACCTGATTGGGGTTTCCGGATACCCGACCTTCGCCGGCTGCCCGCGCGAACTGCCGGAGAAATGGCAGAGCGAGGGCCCGGTCGTGCGCGCCATTCGTCAGCAGCTGGGGGTCATCTCCGGCAAGGCGCATACCGTCCAGTTTGCATTCGGCGGCATGGGTGCGAACCGGCATTGGGGCGCGCCGCGTAATCCCTGGGACGCGACCGATCACCGCTCACCGGCAGGCTCGAGTTCCGGCGCCGGAGTGAGTTTGCACGAGGGTTCGGCACTGCTCGCGATCGGCACGGACACGGCCGGTTCCGTTCGGATGCCGGCAACGGTGACCGGTAGCGCGGGTATTCGCCCGACCCCAGGCCGCTGGTCCATCGACGGGATCGTGCCGTTGGTCCCGTCACTCGACACGCCGGGCCCCATCGCGCGGAGCGCGGGTGATCTCGCCTTCGGGTTTGCGGCCATCGATCCGCTGCTGGGCGGCGACGTTTCAGGCTTCCTGGGCGTGTTGGCCGAGGTGGACGTGTCGGACTTCCGCATCGGCGTCTGTGACTGGTATTTCAACAACTGCGACCCTGGTGTTGCCGAACGTGTCCACGAGGCGCTGGCGGAGCTCGAGAAAGCAGGCGCGCGGGTGTCGTCGGCGACGCTGCCGCATCTGGATGACATGACCGCCCTCAACGATGCGGGCGGTCTGCATATCGGTGAGTTCTCCAGTTTCATCAACAACGAGATGATCGACTACAAGGACGATCTGGATCCCGCGGTGGCAATACGTCTGGCCGCGGCCGAAAATTACACCGCGGCAGAACATCTGCGCCGTGTGCGTGACGTCGCGTCCATGGCGGCAACCGTCGACGCGGCGTTCGGGCCGTTCGATGCCATCGTCGGGCCGACGATCCCGATCACGCCGCCGAAGATGAGCGACATCGCCACGCCGGAGACCCATCTCAAGGCGAACACGCTGTTCGTGAAGAATACCGTGACGGTCAGCCTGCTGAACCAGTGTGCCGCGACAATCCCGGTGGGCCTGGATGATGCCGGCATGCCTGTCGGCATGCAGATCGTCTGCCGTGACGGGTTCGAGGAGACGGCGCTCGGTGTCGCGTTGGCGGCCGAGAATGTGCTGGGCACGCCGCGCGAACGGCTCGGCCCGTCACCGATGGGAATCTAGCGCCGGGTTTATTCGGCGGCCTGCTCGACCGCATCGCCGTCCAGCATGTGCAGCTCCCACGGCGTGGAGCAGGGCGGACCGTTCGCGACCCGCATGCTGCGGGCATTCAGATCGAAGATGAACGCGGCGTTGGTCATGGTGCGCTTGGCTTCGGGCTGACGTTCGTCTGGATGACGGCAGATGGCGTTGGGATGGGCGAAATGATCCGCCAGTGCCGCCTGAATGGCGTTGTCGTCGATGTTGCCTGCATGAGCCCGTAGCAGTCGGTCGAGGCGGTTGGCCCGGTAGAGCGTGCTTGTCGAAATCCGCTCCATCTGGGACGGGCCGTGGCGCGGGTCCATGAAATGGTTCGAATGGGTCACGAGTCCGTTGCGCGGATACAGGTATGACACCGCGTCCGGGCTTGTCTCGATATCGATGATTTCGCCATCTGCATGGCCGACCACGAAATTGGCCGAACACACGCGCTTGGTCGACACGATAGGCAACAGCGCCATGTCGTAGGTCTCGGCGTCGAGGATTTCCCGGCAGCGCATGTGGAAGGGTTTTTCATAGGCGTTGCGGCCGTCATGATCGGATACCAGGCCATTCTCGACGAGGCCGATCCCGTGTTCGTTCACACCCATCTTGCCGCCGACGATCCCGGCTTCGGTGTAGCAGATCAGGTTCGATCCGTTCTTCCGTGTGATGCGCAGCGCAACGCAGCGGCCGTGAACTCCCGCCAGCCAGTCCCAGTTCTGACCCAGAACGGTGTGTCCGCTCGCGGTCGCCTCAGGCATCAAACCGAAGGTGGAGCAACCATCGGCGTCGTCGGCCAGGGCGGGGTTGTCGTTGGCCTTGGCCTCGTCGCCGAACAGCCCGAACGTAATTTCGTAGCGGGCGTTGAGCATGGAAATATCACCGAGCGGCAATTCCGCGCCGTCGGAGATGCCGCGCATTTCTTCCGCATAATCGGCATTCTGCGCGCGCATGACGTCGACCCAGGTCTCACCTTCCGTGCGGGCGGTCTCGGCATTCAGGCCACCGGCGGCGAAACGCGCCAGGTAGGTGTCGATATTCTCGGCGATCTGGGTGCGTTGAGAACGACCATGGATCAGCCCGCGTTCATAGGGGTCGTCACCAAGATCGAGGACAGGAAGGTCGGCCATGGAAGGGCTCCGGCGGTCGTCAGTGGTGTTGAGTATAGCAGTTGGTTGAGGCGCGCGCGCTCTAGGCGAGCACCGGCAGGTCCACCCAGCTGTGATTATCGGATGCATCGGCGCTTGCCTCGGCCAGCTGCACGTCGCGAATGCCCGCCGCGAGACCGTGGGCAAAGGGCGCGCCGGTGACGACATGGGGAATGAACCCCTCCCAGCCGAAGCGATAGGGATTTTTGTAGGGCGCGGTCTCGGGCACCTCGGTCCATTGGGCATCATAGTCTGTGGCGAAATCCATCGTCGCCGCGTCGGGGCCCATGTTGAAGCCCTCGATCCGCGGGGTGTCGGCAGCGGCCTGGGCCCAGCACTGGCGCAGGCCCGCGACCGCCGATCCTGCTGTACCATCGATCTGGAAGGTCACCAGGTCGTCGCCGCGCACCCGGCGTGCCCAGGAGCTGAGAATCGCACCCCGGGCGCCGTTTTCCAGTTCGAGCAGGGTTGCCGTGGCGTCCTCCACGTCGACGTCGTAGCGCTTGCCCTCTTCGTCGATGCGTTCGGGCTGTGCGGTCCAGGCCGAACAGGCCACGCGCGAGATCGGGCCGAGAATACCTTCGATCACATAGCGCCAGTGGGGATGCATGTCCGACAGCAACCCGCCACCGCCGGCCTTGGTGTAGTTCCAGCTCGGGCGCTGAGATTCCGCCTCATTTCCGTCGAATACCCACCAGCCGAACTCCAGGCGAAAACCGACGATGCGACCGAAGAAACCCTGCTCGACGAGCCGTGCCAGCTTGCGGAAGCCCGGCAGGAAGAGTTTGTCCTCGACGGCGCCATGGCGCAGACCCTTTTCGTCGGCGCGCTGCATCAGCTCGAGGCCCTGGGCCATGCTGGGGGCGATGGGTTTCTCGGTATAGATGTGCTTGCCGGCGTCGATGGCACGGTTGAGCGTATCGAGGCGCAGATGGGTCGCGGCGGCGTCGAAGAAGACGGGGAAATCCGGGTCGGCCAGCGCGCCGTCGAGGTCCGTCGTCCATTCTTCGATCCCGAATTCCTGCGCGACCTCGGCAAGGCGCGGCTCATTGCGGCCCGCGAGCAACAGGCGGGGCATGATCACGTCGTTGCCAACAGGCAGTCCGCCTTCCGCGCAAATCTGGGCCAGTCCACCGCGGATATGCTGGGTCCGGCAAATGCGACCCGTCGCGCCATTCAGAATGATACCGAGTGTTTTGGTCGCCATGCTGATCTCCCCCGCATACGCATATTCTTTTCGCTCTTACTACACTCTCGGGCCTGAATGCGCTAACCAAAGGCTCTGAAATTCGGGGGGAAGTACCATGCCGCGCCATATCGTTTGCCTGACGTTTGATTTCGACACCGAGAGCGGTTTCATCGCCCGCGGTCTTGCCACGCCGACCATGCTGTCACGCGGCGAATTCGGGCTCACCGGCGCACGGCGAATTCTCGATCTCGCCAAGTCTCGCGGTATCCCGATGACATGGTTCGTGCCGGGTTTCACCATCGAGAGCCATCGCGAGGCCTGTGATGCCGTTGTCGAAGGCGGCCACGAGATCGCCCATCACAGTTGGGCCCATGTGCCGCCGACCGAACAGAGCCGGGCCGAGGAAGAAGAAGACATGGAGCGTGCCAACGAGGCGATCGAGAAGCTGACCGGCAAGAGGGCACGCGGCTATCGCTCTCCGTCCTGGGATCTGAGCGAGAACACGCTCGACCTGCTCGAGGCTCAGGGCATGGAGTACGACAGCAGCCTGATGGCCGGCGACTACATTCCGATGATGGCGCGCCGCGGCGACAAAGCGGAGCTCGGTAAGCCGATCGAGTATGGCGAGGATTCCTCTATCATCGAGATGCCGATCAGCTGGACTCTCGATGATCATCCGCATTTCGAATATATGCGCACGCCGACCTTCCTCATGCCCGGCCTGCGCCCGGCGCGCGAGGTGATGGACAGCTGGTATGACGAATTCGTCTATATGCAGGCGAATGAGGAGTGGGGTGTGCTGACCTACACCATGCACCCCTATGTGATCGGCCGCGGCTTCCGGATGTTCTCGTTCGAGAAGCTGGTGGACAAGCTGATCGCCGATGGCGCGGAGTTCATGACCATGGAAGACGCCGCCCGCGTCGCGCGCGAGAAGCTTTTCTAGCGCGCTTTTAACGCCCTTCCAGCGTGGTGCGCAGCCGCAGATAGGCGCGCACCCGGCGTGACGTGACATCGATCACGATGTTCAAGGCTGCGGTCAGGCCGATCAGGAAAATCGCGCGGTCGAATCGCAGTTCGGCAAAGGCGCTGTCGACATAAAAACCGAGTGTGGCGATCCCCAGAATCCCAAGTATCGCCGTTTCCCGCATGATTACTTCCCAGCGATAAAAGAGCAGGGCGAGCAGGCTGCGATAGACGCGTGGCAACAACTCATAAGCGTAACGGTTCAGCCCGGTCGGCGCGTCGGGCCGCAATGTCAGGGTTTCGGTGTGGCGACCGATCAGGTGCCCGATGATGCCGCCGTTATGTAGAGCCAGCGCGACGATCGCCGGCAGCATCGACGGCCCCCAAAGCTGCAGGAAAACGAAGGCAAGTATGTATTCCGGCGTCGAGCGGGTCACGACCAGTACCAAATGAGAAAATCCGCGCATTGGACGGTCAAACATCTGTGGCGAGATGAACGGGAACATCACGGCCGACAGCAGCCCGGTGGCGACCAGGGCGATCATCGTGAGCTGGATTGTCGCGATCGAACCAGGAATCGCCTGGGTGAAGGTAAGCAGCCACAGCCAGTCCATCAGGCCCGCGATGCCGTCGCCGTTGCGCAGCGGGAAGGGCACGATATCGACCGTCAGGAACCGGACGATATTTGCCCCTGAGATGTGCGTCGCCCAGGGCAGAACCAGCGCGGCACCGATCAGGTATACGGGTACCAGCCGCCGCCGGGCCCAAAGCCGCTGGCTGGCGATGATCACGTAGAACAGGATCAGCAGCGCGGAGACCTCGGAATATTCTCCCTGACGGAACGCGGTCTCGAGATGAAACCCCAGCGTCGGCAGACCTACGAATCCCAGCACCGCGCTCGATCGCAGCCCGCACTCCAGGCGGTACAGCGCATAGGTGCGAAAGTGCGACCAGACGTCGGGAAGGCGCACGAACAGCAGGGTCGACAGGCGGTCGGAACCCGACGGGGCCGCGTCCAGGGCGCGACCATCCGCCTCCTCGAGGATCTCGGCGAACACCTTGGCGACGATCCCGGCATAGGGAATACCGATCGCCAGGATGCCGGTCAGCGGCGACAAGCCGAACAGCTGGAGAAAAATCAGCGCCCAGAAGAGTTCATGCACCGCCCGCACGATGACGCAGAAGGTCCGAACGACCCGGCTGTGGAACCCGAGCGCCAGCAGGAATCCGAAGCCAACCCCGAACGCGACGCCCAGGAACGCAAAGGCCAATGTGTTGACGATTGCCGATACCAGCTTCTCCGTTGCGAAGAAATCCGGGGTTACGATGCCGACCAGGAGCCGGGCGAATTCGTCCCAGGGGTCGACAGTCGCGATTTCCAGATCGGCGAAGAGAAGGAAGACCAGCGCGACCGTGAAGAACGAGAAGACCGTTCGGGCCAGCGGCGAGTGCTGGTAAAGGCGCGTTGCGTCGCTCACGATTTGTAGAGCCCGTCCAGATCACCCGGCTGCAGTCCGGCCGTGAGGGTGTCCAGAGCGACCTTGCCGTCTTTCAGGCCGATGATGCGGTCCGCAAAGGACAGGGCCAGCGCACGATCGTGCAGCGCGACGATGATGGTTTTCTTTTGCGTGCCGGCCAGCGACAGGATTTCGCGGGCCTGATGGTCGTCGACGGCAGAGACGGGTTCGTCTGCGATCAGAACGGGCGCGTCGTTAAACAATGCGCGCGCAACCGCTGTACGTTGCTGTTGACCACCCGACAGACGCCGAACCGCAGAGAACATTTCGTCCGGCAGACGCAGTGGCTCCAGGACTTCGCGAACCGCGTCGACATCGCGCCTGGCGGGCCAGAACAATGTTCGCAGATTGTGGAACGTCGACCGGTTGTGGAGCTGACCCATATAGACGTTGTGGAAGACGGTCAGCGCCTGCACGAGCCCGAGGTCCTGAGGGACGATCGCCGCCGGGGCGGTGCAATGCTCGCGCATCAGGCGCAGCAGGGTGGTCTTGCCCGCTCCACTCTCGCCGACGATTGCGATCCGCTCGCCGGGCTCGACGCGCAGATGAATGTCTTCGAGCACCCGCCGGCCGTCATAGCCGGCGGGGATCCCTGCCAGGTCGAGGACGTGCATCAGTCGATCAGGCCAATATCCTTACCCACCCGCACGATCGGTTCGTAGTCATCGTTGGTTGCGGGAATGAATCGCGAGCGCGGAAACGCCTGAAGCAATGCGGGGTCGTCGATTGCCAACAGGGCGTTGCGCACCTTCTCGACGAACGCCGGTCCGAACTTGCGGTTCACGTCGCCGCGGATGGACCATTGATAGTCCGGGTAAGTCGGTGTCCGCCATATGACACTAACCTTCTCGGGATCGATCCTTCCCTCTCGCAACTCTCTCTCCCAAACTGCGAAGCTCAACGCGCCCACCTCGAATGCGCCTGACTGGACCAGGGCGATGGTGCGCGAATGGTCGCCACTGAACCCGACACGCGAGAACACGTCGTCCGGCGATTTTCCGAACTGGTTGCGGATATGAAACTCCGGCATCAGCCGCCCGGAGGTCGAACCCTTCGAGCCGAAGGTAAATGTCTTTCCGGCGACCGATTTCGGAAATTCGGTGCTTTCCGTCAGGCCGGTGCTGGCATGCGCGATGAAGTAGGTGACGAATTCCAGATCTTCGGCACCCTGGGCGAGTGCCTCCGATCCGTCGACAGCGCGGCGTGCCTGCACGCCGGACAGACCGCCAAACCAGGCGAGCTGTACCTGGTCGTTGCGGAAAGCGGTGACGGCCGCAGCATAAGATTTGACGGGAACATACTCGACGTCGACCCCGAGTGTTTCCGAGAGATATCTCGCGACCTTTTCGAAGCGGGTGCGCAGGCGTGTTTCGTCCTGATCGGGGATTGCCGTGAAGACGAATTTGTCTTGAGCGTTGGCGGGTGTGGCGCTGAGAGGGGCGGCGAAAAAGACAAACGCGGCCATTACGATGCCAATCACACGGATGTGCATGTTGAGTCTCCAAATCTGGGGAGTTGATGTTCAGGTTATGGTCGTAAGCTAGTCGTCGAACCGATCCGGAAAACCTGGTGATCCGTCAGATGACATGTGCCGTCCGGTCACGGCGACGGCGTGCGCGGCTTTGACGTGGTTCCAATTTGCGTGGCGAAAGATCGCTGTCCACCGGGCTTTGTGGCTCACCTCGGTCAATTTTTAGGCGTTGTAACAGACATTTGCGGTGAATTCTGGCAATCTAGCCGACCGGTCAATCTGTAGGCTGAAGCGACAAATGGCGAACGACGATATTCGCGCAGACGAGACAGCTGCGGGAGAACACTCGCGCAGTGCGTTGCGTCGTTTCGCGTCGCGTGTCGCGAAGGGGTATCGGGTTCAGCTCATTCTCTTTACGGCGCTGGTTTTCATCTCGGCAGTGCCGGTGTTTCTGTTGGCGGGCTGGGTGCAGTCGAATGCCCTGGAAAAGGAAGTTGAATCGGTCACTGAGAAGCATCTCCTGATTGCGCGAAATCTGAGCGGTGTCCTCGAGCGGTATGTGACCGATGTGCAAGAGGCCTTTCGGGTTGCCGCCTATAACGGACACGACTCCCGCGAGCTCAAGGGTTTCGAGCAGCTGCTGCGTTCGCTGAACTTCCGCTATGTCGCGCTGGTCGACCCCGCGAACAACCTCGCGACCTATGTGATGGCACCGGATGATATGCGGAACGGCATGACGATGGGCCGCGAACAAATTGCCGATCTGCGGAGTATGGCAGAGGCCAGTCCCGGCGGGATTGTCATATCGAATTTGATCCGTGTGGATGGCGACCCGATGTTTTTCGTGATGCGCTCGTTTGACGATGGCGTTCTGGCGCTGGGGGCGCTCGAAACCGCGTTCCTGCGTGAAGTACAGGCCGCGATTGTTTTTGGTGAGCGCGGCCACTCGATGATTGTGGATGGGAAGGGCCAGGTTGTGGCGCATCCGAACAAGGATTGGGAGGCGACGTCGAAGGACGCATCGGGCCTGTCGGTCGTCCAGAAGATGATGCGTGGCGAGACAGGTGTCGCGACATTCTATTCGCCCCGATGGCGGCCGACATGATTGCCGGCCACACATCTGTCCCCGGGGTCGGATGGGGGGTCATGGTGCCGCAACCCTTCAGCGAACTGGAAGAGACGGCAAGCGGCGTGCGCAGGATTGCGGTCGCGCTGGCACTCATCGGCATATTGGCAGCGGCTGTGATTGGCTGGTTGCTGTCAAAGTTCATGGCGGCACCGATTGTGGCGGTTTCGAAGGCGGCGAGTGAGGTCGCGGCGGGAGGCTTGCATACACGCGTGAAGGAGCTACCGGGACATGCGCCACGCGAATTGCGGGTGCTGGCCAAGAGCTTCAACCGCATGGTCAATCAGCTTTCGCAACGCGAATCCGGCTTGCGCGCCGCGAAGGAAGAAGCCGAGTCCGCGAACCGCGCCAAATCGGATTTCCTGGCCAATATCAGCCATGAACTGCGCACACCGCTCAATGCCGTGATCGGTTTTTCGGAGCTTATGAGGAATCAGATTCACGGGCCGCTCGGGGCTGAGCAGTATATGGAGTATCTGGGCGACATCCACGGTTCGGGCCGCCACCTGCTGGATATCATCAACGATGTTCTGGATATGGCGAAGATCGAAGCCGGCAAGATGGAGCTTCAGGAGACCGAGTTCGATCTTGACGATATTCTGCTCAGTTGCACGCGGATGATGAGCGATCGCGGCGAAAGCGATGATGTGCGGATCAATGTCGACGTGCCGGACGATTTCCCGCGCATCTATGCCGACGAACGTCTTGTCCGGCAGATCGTGCTCAATCTTCTCTCCAACGCGGTCAAATTCTCATTTGAAAATAGCGAGGTCGTCCTGCGTGCACTGCTCGACCAGGACGGCGCTTGCGTGGTCCAGGTAAAGGATTCGGGGATCGGCATCTCGCCCGGGCAGCTCGAGAATATCATGCAGCCCTTCGTTCAGGTCGACAGCGGCATGAACCGTAAATATGAGGGGACCGGGCTTGGTCTGGCGCTCGTTAATTCGATGGCCGAGATGCATGACGCCCACGTCGCGATCGAAAGCGGCGAGAACGAAGGAACCGTTGTGACGGTCCGGTTCCCGGCCGAACGTGTGCGCCCCAATGAAGTGGGGGAGAAAATTCTCCGGCAATCCGCCTTGGACTAGCGAGCCTCAATTCCGGGAAATAGCCGTGGACTGATCAGGGTTTGAGCAGCAGCTTTCCCATGATTGCGCGCTCACCCATAAGTTCATGCGCGCGGCGCGCCTCGCTCAGCGGCAGCCGGTCGAAGGTCGGCGGCGCATATGCGCCGGCTGCGAACTTCGCGATCAGCGCATCGAAGATTTCCGCCTTGCGTTCCGGCTGCTCGTCATAGACGTGGAGTGAGAAGCACTGAACGCCGAGGCTCAGGCCGCGGCGCGCGCGGAGCCCTTCGTACAGGTCTTCGTCCGGCGCACCGGCAAGCGCGTTGTAGAGAACGATCAGGCCCATCGGGGCGAGCATGTCGAGATTCTTCACCAGGTCCGGCCCGCCGAGCTGATCGAAGCTCAAATCGACGCCCCGGCCATCGGCGATCTTTTGCACCTTCTCGACGATGTTCTCCGTCGAGTAGTTGACGGTTCCGAGGATCCCCAGTTTGGCCGCGAAGGCGCATTTCTCGTCACTACTGGCGCCCGCGATCGTGGCGATACCGGCATCGCGGCACATATCGAGGATCGCCGTTCCCATGCCGCCGGCGGCACCGTTTACGTAGATCGTTTTCACATCACTGGTGCGCGCGACGTCGTGGAGGATGGCCCAGGCGACGAGGTAGTTCGGGATGCTGACCGCGGCCTCCAGGTCGACGCTTTCGGGCAGCGGGGTAACCAGGGCTGTGTCCACGGCATTGTATTCCGCGTGTCGCCCGCCCCCCGTGCCGAACACGAGCACCGGCTGGCCGATTTCGAGGCCGGTCACACCCTCGCCAAGCGCCTCGATATGTCCGCTCATCTCGTTTCCGAGGATGCTCGGCAGGGCCGGCTTCCATTTGTAGACGCCGGTGCGCAACAAGACGTCGGGATAGCCCAGTCCGAATGTGTGTGCCTTCACCAACACCTGGCCGGGGCCGGGGACGGGCGTGTCGATATCGATGACGTCGACGACTTCGGGCCCGCCATAGGCCTGGATTTGAACGGCTTTCATGTCTTTTCTCCCTACGTTGCCTAGAGCAGCAGCAAGATGATGATCCCGGCGACGATCAGGATGATGCCGGTCAATTCGAGACGCAGAATTTTCTCGCGAAAGATCAGAACCGAGGATGCGATGGTGAAGACCAGTTCGACCTGGCCCAGGGCGCGTACGAGGGCCGCATTCTGGATCGTCATGGCGGTGAACCAGCCGATCGAGGCCAGCGCGCCGCTGAGGCCGACCAGGCCGGCGACACGCCATGCCTTGATGACACGTTGAATTTCGCCCGGGTCACGCAAGGCCATGAAGACCGCCATGACCACGGTCTGGAAGACCAGCACCACCGCAAGTGTGAAGGACGCCTGCACGAGAAACCCGTCGCCGCCGAGAGAGAGGGACGCGCCGCGATAGGAAACGGCCGCCACCCCGAAGAATGCCCCCGATGCCAGGCCGATCAGTGCCGGGCGGGCCATCCAGGATTTGGCAATGCCGGCCAGGCCGACCGGCGCACGGGCGGCCGATATCGCGATCACCCCCACAAGGCTCACAAGGATGCCTATGGTGGCGGCCGTGGAGATGCTTTCAGCCAGAAACACGAGGGCGAATACAGCGGCCTGAACCGTTTCTGTTTTGGAGTAGGTGGTGCCGACAGCGAAGTTGCGGGCGTCGAAGAGGGTCACGAGCAGGGCGGTCGCCAGGATTTGCGTCAATCCACCGACGGCCGCGAAGGCCAGGAATTCGTTATTCAGGTGCGGCAGTTCGAAATCGAACAGCAGCACCAGGGCCGCGAGATACAGGATCGCGAACGGAAAACCGTATCCGAAGCGCACGAAGGTGGCGCCGATTGTCCCCAGTTCGCCCTTGAGGTGCTTCTGCAACGCCGAGCGCACGTTCTGCAGGAACGCGGCGGCGATCGTCAGGGGTATCCAGAGAAGGGTCATGGCAAATCGTTTCAGCCCGGCGTTGGGGCGCGCAACTTCGGTAAAGTTTGAGGTTCTCTAGTCCTTCGGGGCATGCCCGCCATGAGCCGACTGGCTGATGGCGCGTGCGCCCTTGCGGGTGCGGACGACGTCGGCGTCGATGGCGGGGATGTCTGAGAAGGGCCGATCCCCCTTGATGGTGATCCGCTCGAGTTTGCGACGGTTGGGGTAGTAATCGTGGATCGCGTAATGCTGAACGGACCGGTTGTCCCAGAAGGCGAGCGTGTCGGGCTCCCAGTGGTGGCGATACTGGTATTCGGGAATCTCCGCCTGGTGGAACAACAGTTCCAGCACCGCGCGGCTCTCGGCTTCGTCCATGCCCTTGATCGCGATCGTGAACTGGGGGTTCACGAACAGCACCTTGCGGCCCGAGACCGGGTGGGTCCGCACGACAGGGTGTACCGCCGGCGGATAACGGTCCTCGAACTGGCGCAGGCGAACGCGGCTCTCGGCATCATCGTCGAAGAGCTGACGGAAAGGTTTGAAATCGTGGATCGCCTCAAGCCCCGAGACAAACTGCTGCATGTGGTCACTGAGCCCCTCATAGGCCGCGGCCATACTGGCGAAAAGTGTGTCCCCGCCATAATCGGGCACGATCAGGGCGCGCAGCATCGTGCCGAGTGGCGGCTCTTCGCGAAACGTCTCGTCGGAATGCCAGACATCAGTGCCCCAGGGCGGGTTGTCGGCATCATTGTCGAAGACGATGAGGTCCGGCGCTTCTGAATCACTGGGCGCGAAGGGATGCACGGTCAACTCGCCGAACCGGCGCCCGAATGCCTTTTGGTCCTCGGTCGAGATGTCCTGATCGCGGAATATGATCACCTGATGCTCAACGAGCACGTCGTGGATCGCGGCAAATGTCGCGTCATCCAGATCCTTGGAAAGGTCGACACCTTCAATTTCCGCACCACAGGCAGCGCCGACTTTACGGACGTTCACGTCCGTTGCGGGACCGGCCTCTATCGGCATCGTCTGGCTCATTGGTTTTCCCCCAATTCAATATTCCCAGACTATCAGAATGTGACACGCCATGTGTCGTGTAGAATGCTGGTCGGTACGAGTTCAAAATCAAAACAAACGGGGGAGAAGATGGCGCAAGATCACAAGATAACGCGACGGGTCGTCACGGCGGCCGATGCGGATGGGAAATCATACATCGCGGAGGATGGGCCGACGCCGGCTTCGCGAACCGTGGATGCCCGGCCGGGTTATGTCGTCAACAACATCTGGATTACGGGTGCCGCGCCCGACGTTGTCGGTGCACCGGACGGCATTGAGTCTCATGAAGGTGTGCTGCCGCCGCCGGGCGGGACCGTCTTGCGGGTTATCGAGTATCCGCCGGACCCGGAAGACCCCGAGGAGCTGGCGCGCCAGTTCGAAGGCATGTTCGGCAAGTTGTTCGAGGATGCGGATCGACCGGGCGGTGACGCTTCGCATCCGGGGATGCACACGACCGAGACGGTGGATTACGCCATCGTCATCGAAGGTGAGCTCACGGCGATCATGGAGAAGGGCGAAACGGTCCTCGGGCCGGGCGATGTCCTGATCCAGCGCGGCACAAACCATGCCTGGACCAACAGGTCCGGCAAGCCGGCCAAGGTCGCTTTCGTCCTGATCGGCGGGCGTTGGGAATAGCCCGCCGAACTCACTCGGCGATCACGGTGTAGGTGTAGGATGTCCCGTCGCCGCGTGCCGGGTCGTCGGGGTCCAGCAGCAGGGCGAATGTCGGGCGGTATTTACCCTTTGCCGCGCCGGCGGTGAACTGTACCTGCATGACCGCGCCGCCAATCCGTTCTCCCGCGCGCTCGGAAAACACGCCGGTGGGCTGTGAGAGCAACGGTGCGTTGCCCTGAACCAGAGAGCGCACGTCGAATTTCGTGTCACCGTCCGGGGCGTCGGTCGTGACGCCACCGATAATCTGGTCGTTGCGCGGGTCGAGCTTTCCATCCCCGTTGCTGTCGCGCACGATCAGCCCGCTGTCGTAGCGCGACAGGGGTGCGGGCAGCGTGAAATTCATGCCACGCAGTTGCGCGGTTGACAGGACCCCCGCACCTGCGATGCCCGACTTGAAGTCACGGATCTCGGCATCTGTACCGGTTGGTTTGTCGAACAACAAAAACGTCAGGGGAATGCTGCCGGTGGCTTGTCCCACGGTCTCGCCGGCGCCGACCCGTTGCCAGTTATGGTTGCGGCCCTGTGGTGCAGGAAATTGTTGGGATGAATCTGCGCGCGCGGGGTATCCCAGAACTCAACCTCGCTTGCGCCGCGCGCCAGAACCTTGCCGTCCTTATCAACGATCCGTACGGCAACCGTGCCTTGGTCACCCTGGTTTTTGAAGGCGATGGTGGAAAGTCCGATGTGGAAGGTCTTGAGGCCGGTTGCGGATTGACCCGGATTTCTGAATAGCTACACTTATTGTAAACGCACTGAGGGGGTGCAGGGAGTTGCGGATTGACCCGGATTTCTGAATAGCTACACTTAGGCGTCGAGGGCGTCGGCATTGGGTTTAGTTGCGGATTGACCCGGATTTCTGAATAGCTACACTCTCAGGGCTGGAGCGCACAATGTACCCGGCGTTGCGGATTGACCCGGATTTCTGAATAGCTACACTCAGTTTCACATCGAGTACAACCGAAGCGGCGTTGCGGATTGACCCGGATTTCTGAATAGCTACACTGCCGCACGGTATGCCCAGCACGGCGGGCGAGTTGCGGATTGACCCGGATTTCTGAATAGCTACACTCCAGTGCCAGTCGATCTACTGCCGCCTGACGTTGCGGATTGACCCGGATTTCTGAATAGCTACACTGTTGCGCGTCAAATGGGTGCGGACGTGAAAGTTGCGGATTGACCCGGATTTCTGAATAGCTACACTCCCCGGGCGAACCGATGCCCGAGCCAGTGCGTTGCGGATTGACCCGGATTTCTGAATAGCTACACTTTCACAACCCCACAGGTCGCGATCGCGTCGGTTGCGGATTGACCCGGATTTCTGAATAGCTACACTCCAGGCGTCGGGCGCGTGCGAGGTTCTCGGGTTGCGGATTGACCCGGATTTCTGAATAGCTACACTGGATAGGCGTTAACTAATTGAAAACAAAGGTTAGTTGACGCCTTTCGGTTCTTCGTTCCGACGTATATGGAGTTAGAACAACAGCAGTTGTTCCTTTTTCCCAGTGTTTTCACGTTGCTTTCCCTTGAAAACCTTTATGTTTTCGTACTGTTTGTCCGTAATTGATACAATTTGCACTGAACCGAATTCTGGTAGATTTACCCGGATTTTATTTTCGACGGTATGGGCTCTATCCTTTCCGGAAACCATACGATAATAGACTGAAAACTGGGCCATCGCGAACCCTTGATCCAGCAGGAAATTTCTGAACTTGGCCGCCGCCTTGCGGTCAGATTTTTCTACTACAGGCAAATCGAACATCACAAGAACCCACAAAATCTCATACCCGCTCAGCCAGTGTTCCCGCTCTTTCAGCATGATCAGAACAAATGATTCGCCTGCCTGAATTTGGGAAATTCCAGGACGTTATCTTTTTCCTGTAAGCTTCTCACAAAGGTATGTGCCAAGCGGTGCAAAGCGTTCATTACCGTCGAACTTCCCCTTTCCAGAACGACATCTTCGTCCAGCACCCTGGCCAAGTGCCGTTTGATTTCTGGTGTCAGATCACCCAACGACGGATTTTTGCCATCCATAATCTCCCGCACTGACTTGTCCACCAGGGGGCGGAACGGCTCCATCAGGTCATCCACTAATGCAAAGGGATTTTTTCTGTTGTGGTGATGGATTCCGAGTGCCGGGGTCAAGCCCGCGCCGCAGGCCGCCCGCGCAGTTGCGGCCCGCAAAACGCTGTAGCCGTAGTTTAGCAACGCGTTTTCCAGCCCGGATTGGAAGTCACGGCGAAAATCAGGTCCGAGAAGGGCGGTCCAGTAGCGCCGTGCAGCCTGCGCCTCCATGTTTTCCGGATCGCCCGATTTTGCGCGCCGGGCCAACACATCAAGGTCCGACAGCGCGGGCGATGACGGATTGAAAGTCTCCAGAACTAGTCGCTGGTTGTTAATCTTCTCTTTTACAACCGATTGCCAAAGCCGCTTTGCTAGGGGCTTTGAACATTCAATCTGAGCCCATAAAATTCCTGCTTTGTCATGGTGGCTGTCATAGGGCAGAGAAAGCGCCACAGGATGATAGTCTTTGCCGCAGGTGATGACGGGTGCCTTGCGTTCGGCCAGTTCCATGATCAGGTTTTTAGACAGGGTGATCTGATGAGCCGACAGAATCAGAGCGGTAATGTCGTCAAGCGGTACGCGCCCCACCGCATCGTCGCCCGCTTTAACCACCATGAACCCCCGGTGTTTGAACAGGTAACGACCGTCCTGAGAGATTTCGACAATCTGCGTGACGATGGGCTTAGTCCCTTGAGCTACCGTCTTCGGAAACCCTTAATTTTTTTCGAAAGGTCTTGCGGAGGACATTGATGGAGATAAACTTTCGCTTTCCATCAGTCTCATATTGAGGGCGAAGGTCGATTAAATTGTTAGTTGTACTGAACCCGCCAACTTTCATGATTTTTGACTTACCGCCTTCCACCAGCTCCACCAGATCATTCTTGAACAGGCGCGAAATGAATTTCGCCGCCGGATGGATAGGCGCGCCGTTTATCATCCCGTTGTTTTTGTCGGGCGTTTTGCCCTTACATTCCGCATATGACCAAAAGGCGCCATGCCATTCATATTCATCCGCTTTCCATTTACCCGGCTTTCCTTTGGGAATCTGCCATATATCAACACACACAAATGAGTCAGGAGCATATGCCTTCCATGGAGCGGACGGGATAGGAATTGCAGACTGGTTTGAAACCAGAATACGCATGGTCTTAATATTATTTTCCTTACCGAACTCGGCTAAGATTTTAGCTAACTCTTTCTTTTCCAGTTTTTTCCCGGCGGCGGCGCTGGCCATTTCGACATGATCCTGGACCAAGGTCCGCCACCCCCGGTTACGAATGGCGCTGATTTCCTTTAGCGATAGGCTGTCGATCTTTTTGCGAGTCACCAGTCCGAAGCCGGGCAGATCAGGGTCCTGCTTTTCATCGGCTACCAGCCCATAGGCGGTTTCATTGAACATCTTGCCGTTGACGCCATGATCGGGCTTGTACGACACGATGATCGTATCCAGCCGATCACTAAGTTGATCACGCAGGGGCGTGATGTCGGGTAGCTCGATATGAACACGGTCATCGACGCCGCGACCGGAATTTCTGGATACCTGGTTCAAGACGCCCCGATCGGTCAAACCGACGACGAAAGCGTCTATGATATGGTGCCGATGGTCGTTTCTTTCCTTACGGTTATGATCACCCAGCAGGCCGTTCAGTTGCCATTTACCACGCATCATGGCGGTTAACCCGCCGGGAACCGCGGCGATCTTGTTCGCGTCGCAGATGTGGCCAAGATAGCGTTTAGTTACCCGCGAGATATAGGCATTGTCGGTCAACTGACGGGCGATGAACCCGCCATCTTGATTAAACCGGTCCATGGCGTCAGCGTCGAATCTCGGGCGCTTGTTCCTCGGCAGGGATTTCACTCGCTCAGCGATCTCGGACCACACCATGCCCTTGTCGGCATGCTGATTTTCCGCGAAGGCCTCGTGGGGCGTTTGATTGCCTTTCAGCCGGTTAGCTTGACGAATGGAGACGGTGAGATTCCCCGCACCACCGTCGAGCGTTCTGGAAAACGGCAGAATATGTTCGATTTCCGCTTCGCCGTTAAACAGCATGGCCGCTGAAATCACGCGCCCCGAAAAAGGGCAGTGACGGGTCAATTGGTCGGGTCCTAACTCTTCCCAAAGCCGCATTTTTTTCAGGTCTAGCCCAGACGGATCCCCCCCGTCATTTATCTCGCGGAACAGGGTCGCCCGCCTTTCATTGGCCTTTGCAAATTCCCTGTTCTGCTTTGAAATTTCGTCGCGGGCCTTGGCGGTTTTTTTTAAATCCCTAGCCAACTCAACATGAATTTCTGTCGGCGACCCAAACCGGTGGGCCAAAACATTTACCAGCTTGCGTAACTGGTTCAGAGCCACATGCACCGTGGGATTGTTAATTTTTCCGTAATGCTGCTCCGGAAATTTCTCCGCATCAAAGTCCGCTGGCTTCCCTCCGATAACGCTCCCACGCAGCAATGCGCCGTAATAAGGCAGTTCCTCTAATAGCTGATCTACTTGCCGGTGACTGTGATGCTGAAACACCCCATCATCGTCCCAAACATCTTCTGCGGCTTCGTCATACCGTTTCCCGGTCTTCCGCATAACCTCTGAACAGCGTGTCATGAATTTTCGAGACAGTTTGGTGGTCGCTGACGAAAGCTTATATTTAACAATCGATTCCGCCAGATTCTCAGAGAGCGAAAACCTGACCTTCAAATCGTTGAGCAACTGTTCGTCATCCTCAGCATCATGCAGCAATTCCAGGAGATCGTTATGCTCATCTGGTGACATCTGGTCCCAGTGATCACCAACCATTTCCGGTTTCCGCATATCGATGGCTGTTACATTGCCATTCAACTTGTCACGGGGGCCTGTCTCTAGATTGAATAGACAGTCGCGCGGGAACAGAAACCCGCCGTCGGGTTTTTTTAATTTTCGGATGGCGTTGAAAGACAGGGTTTTTTGTGTGTCCAGGCGTTGCAGAACTTGGTCCCGCTGATCTTGGTCCAGTTCGAACTTTTGATGGCCGTCGCCGTAATATTGGAGATTACCCACTTCCTGCAAAATGCGGAACTCGTGCGCGATAGGCAGATCTTTATGAGCACGATACTCATCGATGAAAAACTCGCACCGCCCACGCTCGACAGGTTTCAGTTTTCGCTGGAAAAATATCCCGTCGAAACCCTTTTCTTTGTTCCCGTTTCGTAAGTCATCCCAATCGTCGGGGGACAAGTTATGGTGAGGATCCTGTCTGTCCCTTATGGCGTCGAACTCTTGTAAATACATTGCCCGGTCAGCATAAAGATCGCCATCCTCACCTCGAAAACGCACTGGCTTGCCATTATTCAGCCGATCGTTGAGCCATTGTCCTAGTGATTGTCCGTTTAAGGCCGCGCGTAGTTCGGAAATTTTGGGTTTGATCTTGCCGGTTTCTTCATCGTCGCCGTCACTTTTTCGGTTGGAAAGGAAGCCTCGGCGCTGATTGATATGAAAAAGCGCACGACCTAATTCATGGGGGGATACCGGTCGTTCTAGGGCGGCGGCTCTGAGTTTATAAGGATTGAGGGCTTCCAGCGCCTTTCGCTCATAAAGGTCCTCCGGCATCAATCCGAGAATGGTCAACCGTTCAAGCAGTTGGTTTTTGCGACGCAATCGGCGGTCTCGGTTTCGCCTTGCGCCTCGTGCCAGACGTCTTTCGACAGCTAGACTGTCACCAACGCGGCCATTGGCCTCTGGCTCCCGCCCGTCCGGGAAAATCCTTACCCCAGCATCCTTTAACCCAATTACTTCTCCAGAATCTGCCAGATCAAACGCCGCCCACCCGAGGGAATTTGTCCCCATATCTAAAGCCAGACGCCAAGCCATAACGGATCCTTTCCGTGTTTGTACTAAATAGGGATTTAGGTTGACGTAAAGATATTATAGATACAATATCGAATTCGAGTGTAGCTACTCAGAAATCTGGGCAATTCGTTAACAAGACTTTTGTCATAAGATTTAAAGGTCGGGTCCGCCCGGCCTTTTTTCGTTTTGCTTAAGCACGTGCCTTCTTACAGGGGCGGCTGGCAGCGGGAGTCTTTCCGCCAAACCCGGCCCAAGCCCCCGCCTCAGGAACCGCGCCCCCTGATCCGGGGCTACTGAGCGGATTTGTGACCTAATTGATTACTGAAAGGTCGCCCGGGCCCCTGGCCCGTGCTCCACGATCCAAGGCAAAGGCACTCAAATGCCCAATCCTATCCATTGTATGCGCAGAACACGGTTATAGGGCCGCGGTAGAGGGACCGCGGGGACTTTCTGAGAATGAGTATTGATAAATGGTCCAAAAACTCGCCGTCGCCTACTACCGAACCTCGTCCGCAGCGAACGTTGGCGAGGATAAGGACAGCGAGAAGCGCCAACGGGCCGCTGTTATGTCGTACGCCAAGAGCGTCGGGATCAAAGTGGTGAGGGAGTTCTACGCCGCCGCCGTATCGGGTGCTGACCCAGTGCAAGGCCGCCCGGGCTTCTCGGAAATGCTGGAATACATGCTGGGCAACGGTGCCCGAACCGTGCTGGTTGAATCCCCAGACCGTTTCGCCCGTGAACTGATCGTCCAGATCGCAGGGCACGAGCTGCTAAAGACGGAAGGGATCGAGCTGATCCCGACAACGGCACCGACCTTCTTTACAGAGGATACGGCAACGGCTGAGATGGTCCGGAATATCCTCGGCGCCGTGTCCCAGTTTGATCGAAAGAACCTCGTGACGCGCCTGCGGCGTGCCAGAGACCGTAAGTCTGCCGAGTTGGGACACCGGATCGAAGGGCCGAAGCATCTGGCAGAACTCCGCCCGAACGTTGTCGGACTGGCACAGGCACTCAACAGAATGCGGAAATCCGGCCATTACACTAACCCCGACATTATGCGGCTGTTTGAAAAGCTGGGGATCAGGAACTCGAACGGGAAGCCGTTCAGTGTCGTGCAGGTGCGCCGCATGGTTCTGGGGCCAAAAGTGCCAGCAGCGTCCCCACGGGATTATCTGTTCCGGCTGACGGAGACCGGCGACATTGACCCGAACATTCTGAATTGGTTCGGCGACAAGCGGTTTCTCAGCTGGGCACGGACCCGAACGGATAAAATCCTAGCCGATATAGATCGGAACGCTTGGCCAGAATGGTCTAAGCCGGAATGGGCTAAGCAAGGTCTCGAACGTCAACAGGACGCCGACTAGGAAGAGCAGGGGGGGGGGGGCAGAATTTACGGCCAGCCCAAAATATATAACCGACCCCGCTGATAAATTTTTATTCTGGCTAATTAGTGTTCTCATCACCCACTCGTGTCGCTAGCATGTCTGCATGATTAAGAATCTTCTCATTGCCATCTTGCTTTCGGTCAGTTTTGTCGGCGTCGCATCAGCCGATTCAATTGTCGAGAGGGATGCTCGCAACGCATCGGATAACAAAGTTTGTAATTATGCTCCCTTCTACAGCGATATAAGATCTCTTTTCCACCCATACTTTCTAGAGGCAGTTAAACGAGGCCTCTCCTGCCGCACCAGTTCCGAACACCCGATAGCTGAAGCTAAGGCTAAGGCTAAGGCTAAGGCTAAGGCTAAGGTAGAAGAAGCTGAGCGACTAGCGGGTCTCGAACCAACCGACCTTTGCAATAAGTCTGTTAATTCGACCACAGGCGAGTGGGATGTTCGTGATGAGTGGAAGCCCTACACCGAAGAGGCTAAGCGTCGGGGGCTGAAGCGAGGCAAAAACGGGCAGCCGCAGTGGCTGAGCGCGAACGTCAGGCGGAGGCCAAACGTCAGGCCGATCTGCTTGCGCTGCAGACCAATCCGATGACAGTGGCATTAGCCGAAGAAGTGGCCCTCTCAACACCCTTCGATGATGCCATCGGCGAAGGACGGCGTGGCGGCGAGGAGGGTGAGTGTCGTGGCGACGGTGGCTGTTTTCGTGAGGTGACGCATGTTGAGGTTTCCCGATCTGCGAGTTACGGGATCGGCTTAACATTGCCGGCGTTTGCACCGAAGGCCTGTCGGGGGCTTCTGACCTGATTGTGATCGAACGCGAGTGAGCTATCTTCTCGATGCCGATTGCGAATTGCCTTCGCACGAGCAACCGGCCATCGTGAGAGGGTCTAGCGAACGGAGTGGCGCTTTGAGTGATGATAAACACAGCGATGGCATGGCCGTCCGACGCGCAGTGCTGGGTGCGGACCATGTTGATCGGGCAGAAGCCAACAAGACCGGTTTCGATGCCGATTTTCAAAAGTTCATTACCGAGTCAGCCTGGGGTTCGGTGTGGACCCGCGAGGGCCTGACAACACGTGAGCGCAGCCTCCTGGTCGTCGCGTTCATGGCCGCGCTGGGGCATCATGACGAACTGGCGATGCACATCCGTGCGACGGCAAATACGGGCGCATCGATGGACGATATCAAGGAAGTGCTGTTGATGGTGGGGGTCTATGCCGGCGTGCCGGCGGCCAACGCCGCGATCGCGGTTGCGAAAAAAACCTATACCGAGATGGGTCTCGATCTGGGCGATGTGGAAGGCGATGAGGCATGAGCGACACAAATCGCGATTGGACGAGCCAGCCGCCGCTTCTCCATCCGGACTACAAATCCACGCAACTGCGCGGCCCCACGAAACCCCTGATCCCAATTCCGGAATCTCTGTCCGAAATTACCGGCCCGGTCTATGGGCATGACGCGCTCGGACCTGAGGATGCCGATCTGACCAGAAACTCGCGTGTGAACGGTGAGCCGCTGGGCGAACGCATCATCGTCGCGGGCCAGGTGGTTGACGAGAATGACAGGCCCATTCCAAACACGCTCATCGAGATATGGCAGGCCAATTCGGCGGGGCGCTATGTCCATGATGTCGATCAGCATGATGCGCCGCTGGACCCCAATTTTCTGGGCGCGGGTCGTTGTGTGACGGATGCCGACGGACGCTATGAGTTCCGCACGATCAAGCCGGGTGCCTATCCCTGGCGTAATCATGACAACGCGTGGCGCCCCAATCACATCCACCTGTCGTTGTTCGGGCCCACCCTGGCGACGCGCCTGGTCACCCAGATGTATTTCCCGGGCGACCCGCTGTTCGCGTTCGATCCGATTTACAACGGTGTCCCCGATGGCGCTCGCGATCGGATGGTGTCGGCGTTCGAACTGGAACTGACCGAGCCTGAATTCGCCCTCGGGTACCGGTTCGATATCGTGTTGCGGGGCCCGCGGGCCACGCCGATGGAGGGCTGACATGAAACGCGGACAGACACCCTCGCAAACAGTCGGACCCTTCTTTGCCTACGGCCTCGTGCCGGAGCAGTACAATTACGGATTCTCCAGCGTCGCCGGCGGGGACATGACGACCGAGGCTGTTGAGGGGCAACATATTCGGCTGATCGGGCAGGTGTTCGATGGTGCTGGTGATCTGGTGCCGGACGCCCTGATCGAGATTTGGCAGGCCAACAGTCACGGGCGTTACAACCATCCCGCCGACGATCGGCGCGACAATCTGCTCGATCCGGCATTCAAGGGATTCGGTCGGGTCGGTACCGGTACGACGCCCGATAGCCGTTTCAGCTTCGATACCATCAAGCCGGGCAGTGTGGATGGCAAACAGGCACCGCATCTGAATATGACGATCCTGATGCGCGGGTTGCTCCTGCACGTCTACACACGGGTTTATTTTTCTGATGAAGCGGAGGCTAATGCTGACGATCCGGTCCTGTCGTCGGTACCGGAGGAGCGCCGCGAAACCCTGATCGCCAGGCGTGACGTAAACCTGCCGGGTCGCGTGTACCGGTTTGATGTTCACATGCAGGGCCCGGATGAGACGGTCTTTTTCGATGTTTGATGACATCACGCGGGAACGCTGAAATGACCGGTGATCCTTTCGGTGCGCTGTCCCATGGCAATTTGTTTGCCACGGCCGAGATGCGCAGCCTCTTATCGGAAGACCGTCAATTTGCCGAGATGGTTCGCTTCGAGGTCGCGCTGGCGCAGGCCCAGTCCGCATGTGGTGTCATTCCCGCGGCTGCGGCGGCGGATATCGCGGAGAGGCTCGAGGGCTTCACGCCGGATTTGCAGGCGATCGGCGCCGGTTCAGAATCCGCAGGCGTGCCGGTTCCCGCACTGGTCGCACAACTGCGTGCCGCAGTCGGCGGGGAATCAGCGGCTTACCTGCACTGGGGTGCGACGTCACAGGATGCGATGGATACGGCACTTGTGCTGGTTCTGCGCGAGGTGATCGATAGTTTCGACAGGCAGCTCGACGGGTTGATCGCGACACTGGCGGCGCGCGCGCGCGAACATCGCGAGACGGCAATGCTTGCACGAACACGGATGCAGCAGGCCGCGCCGACAACATTCGGCCTCAAGGTTGCCGGTTGGCGAGAGCCTTTGCTGCGGGTGCAGGCCCGTTTGACGGAGCTCCGGCCGCGACTGTTGGTCGTGCAACTCGGCGGTGCGGCCGGCACGCTCGCGCCGCTTGGGAATGATGGCCAAACTGTCCGCAAGGCTCTCGCAGATGCTTTGGACCTCGGGGTTTCGGCGATGTCCTGGCACACCCAGCGCGACGGTATTGCGGAACTGGCCTCCTGGCTTTCGTTGCTCACAGGGGCGTTGGGCAAGATCGGCCTGGATGTCGGACTGCTCGCGCAGAACGAGGTTGGAGAAATCCGGGAAACCGGGCAGGCGGGCCGCGGCGGTTCGTCCACCTTGCCGCAGAAATCAAACCCGGTTCGAAGTGAAGCGCTTGTGACGCTCGCCCGCTACAACGCGAGTGCCGTTTCGGGCGTGCATCAGGCACTTTTGGCTGAGCATGAACGCAGCGGTGCGGCCTGGTCGCTCGAATGGTTGACCTTGCCGAACATGATGCTCGCCGCGAGCGGCGCGCTGTCCCATGCGGAACATCTGGCCGCGGAGCTGGTTGTCGATGCATCGCGGATGCGCGCCAACATCGATGCGACGAACGGGCTTTGTCTGGCCGAGGCCGCGGCGTTCGCGTTGTCGGCCTATATGCCGCGTGCGGATGCACAGAAACTCGTGAGCGAAGCCTGTGCCGAGGTCACGCAATCCGGTGAGAATCTAATCGCGATCCTGTCCGCGCGTTCGGATGCGGCGATTGACTGGCAGGCGCTGGCCCGGCCGGAAAACTATCTTGGTTCGGCCGCAGCGTTTGTGGATGAGGCGCTGGCGGATTGACCGTCGGGTGACCTAGTCGAAGAACGCGAAGGTCCGGATCTCGATGCTCTCGCGCGGCGGTGCATCCGGCGGGCTCGACGGGTCGGCAAAGGATGTGTGCGGGGTAAAGCGCCCATCGAGGCTGGTGTCGGAATCATTGACCTTGAACACCAGGGCCTCGTCGCGGGTCATGTTCGGAAAATAATACCATTCCTGACCGGGGCTGAAGGCGAGGCGGTAGGTCTCGCCGACCCGGTGCGGGTAGCGCCGCTCGGCCGTGATCAGGTCCTCGGGCCGGAAGGTTCGCGCGTCGCAGATGGTCAACGGATCCCGCTCGATCGGCTTACGGATCGCCCGCCAGACCTGGATGATCGCAAACCGACGTGACAGCAGATCGTCGGCCTCGTCAGGGAAAATCTCCCGCACCCGGCGGGGGCCTGAATTCTCGGTGTAGTCGTTATGTGCGGAGTGAACCGGTTCGCGGACCAGCTTTTCCTTGCGCGTGTCGTCGTCGCTGGAACGTATCGTGTGATCGAAGACTTCGACCCGTGATGCGCCGCTCACTTCGGCCACCAGCTTGCAGGCTTCGTCGTAGTAGATGTCCTTCAACTGGTCGGGGTCGAAGAAGTCGGTCATCGCCGTGGGATGATCGACTTCTTCGAATCCGTTTCGGTCGAGCAAGAATTCGTCGCGCGTCAGACGCCCGTTGCGGATGTCCCGCGGGTGCATCTCATAGGTTCCGGTCACCACCCGGGACATATCGCCCGCGGGCATGGTCTGGTTGACCAGCTTCTCGCCGGTGTCGACGGCATAGACAAGATCGGCGTGAACTGTCTCGGGTGCGGTGGTCATGTCGATCTCTCTTGCGGGCCGGCGCTAGCGGTCTGTCTTCGCGATTTCCTGGGCCTGGGCGATGGTTTCCTCGGGGGGTGCCGAGCCCGGCGGGTGCAGGAAGGGCATGGAAAATTTATCGGTAATCTTCGTGTACCCGCCATTTCCGGCCATGCGGCCGAGCGCATCGAGCGCCTCCGGGTCCACATGCAGGCGGTCGTTCACCACCGCGTCGTCCATATGGAAATGCACGACTTCGCCGAAGATCACATAATAAGGCAGAGTGCCCATCTCGTGGATGTCGATCAGCTTGCTCTCGAGCGCCACCCGGCAGTCGGTGATGCGGGGCGGTTTCACCAGTCTCGATGGCGCGGTGTTGAAGCCCGCGATCTCCATCTCGTTGACGTCGCTCTTGTAGTCGAGGGCGCAGGCGTTCATCCGGTTGCGCAGTTCATAGTCCACGATATGCACGACCATCTCCGGGTGATGGCGCAGGTTTGCCACCGTGTCCTTGAGCTCGCCCGTGCTGCCGCCTGATTTGGGGCCGCTCTTCGGGCTGCAGGCGATCATGAACATTGGCGGGGACACGCCGATGCAGTTAAAGAAGCTGAACGGTGCCGCGTTCGGCCCATCGGGTCCCAACGTGACCGTCAGCGCGATCGGGCGCGGGATGATCGCGCCGCTCATCAGCTTGTACTGGTCCTCGACGGCCAGGTCCGCAGCGGTGAATTCCGCCATCGTTGTTCCCCCTCGTTCACATAAATGGTTGTTGGATGCAGGCTAACCCGTTGCCGCGCGAATGCAAATTCTCACGCGTATCTTCTATCTGCCCGTGAACCTGGCGGGGCGACCTTCAGTCACCGCGGCGATACCCTCATCCACGTCGTCGCTCCATTCGAGCGCGTGGCGCAGGGTGTCCGACATCTCCCGGGCCGCCCGGAAGCCCGGCTCCTGGCGGGCGCGGGCAATGCGCTTGGCACCGCGGGTCGCCAGCGGTCCATTAGCGCCGATGGTTTGTGCAAGTTCGCTGGCCGCCGCCAGCACCTTTCCCTTCGGGTGCAGGTGATTGACGAAGCCGATGCGCGCCATCTCTGCGGCGTTGATCTGCTTGCCCGAGGCGATGAGTTCGATGGCGTGGCGCGCCCGCGCCGGGAAATCTTCCCCATTTGGCCTCGGGCAGCATTAGGGTCGAATGTTCGCCCGCGATCCGGATGTCGCAGGCCAGGGCCAGTTCCGACGCGCCGGCGACGATCTTTCCGTTGATCGCGGCAATCGTGATCTGGGGCAGGGCTTCCAGCTCATCGAAGATGCGGTTGCCATCCACGACGTAGGCGATCACCACGTCCTTGGTCATGGCCGCGCGGATGGCCGGGTTCATCAGGCCGGCCGAGAACCAGTCGTCGCCCGCGCCGGTGAAAATCACGACCTGGATATCGGTGCTGGTCCGCAACTCGTCGATGACCGCGCCGAGATTGCGAAGGCTGTCGGGGTTGAGGCGATTCTCGTTGTCCGGCGCGTTGATGGTGATCGTCGCGACGGGCGGGGCCAGGTCCAGGCTGAGTTCAGGATGGAGTTCGGTCTTGATGGTCATGGTTCCCCGTGGCGTTGGTTTCGCTTCGATTATGGCTGTGAACCCTCGTTTGCCCAAATTTCGCGCGTGGCGACTGGCGGCGACCGAAAGTTAATTGTAGTTTTGGAAAAATTGGGTCATGCAATGACCCGGAACAATCCTTGAGGGGGGAACACAAACATGCCGAAACCACAATTGCGGGCCGATCAGGGCTGGATCTTCGATAATTTCCTGATGCTGTCGGACAATGAGGATGTTCTGCATCCCGGAATCATGGGAACGCGTCTGGGCCGCGGTTTCATGATGCAGGATTTGACCGCGGTCTACACCAAGGTCACCGACCGGCGTTCGTTCCCCAAGGCGTGGGCGAAACGCGCCGCGAAGCTCGAAACCATGGCCCAGGAGGCGGAGGGCGAGGGCCGCCTGGTGACGGCGCGGCGGCTCTATCACCGTGCCGCCCTGTGTTTCGGCCGGGCGCAGCATCTGGTGCCGGTGCACCGCAACCCGAATAAGGAAGACTGGTACCGGGCGCTCTACCGCAACTATGACAAGCTGATCGAATTGTCCGGCGGCATGATGGAGAAGGTGTCACCCCAGTTCGCGGACGGCCACAGCGCCCATGCGATCTTCCACAAGGCACCCGGCGACGGGCCGAAGCCGACCGTGGTGATCATCCCGGGTATGGACGCGCTCAAGGAAGACGTCGGCAACCCGTTTGAGAATGACTACACGATCCGGGGCATGAACATCGTCTGTATGGACGGACCGGGCCAGGGTGAATGCAACTTCAATGAAACCTGGCTCACGGCCGACAATTATCAAAAGGCGGCGTCGGCGGTCATCGACTGGGCTGCGGCGCGCGATGATGTGGATGCGGACCGGATCGGTGTCATGGGTATGTCCATGGGGTCGCGCTGGGGCGTACAGGTCGGCGCCCATGACAAGCGGGTGAAGGCCGTGGTTGGCCAGATGGCCAATGTGGGCTCCTTCGACATCATCTTCGAGCAGGCCCAGCCCAATTTCAAACGCATCTTCATGTACATGACGGGCTACACCGACGAGGACGAATTCGACGAACACATGAAGACCCACGACAGCCTGCCCGATGTGGCCAAGCAACTGACGGTGCCTCATCTGTTGGTGGCCGGTGACATGGACGAGCTGTGTACGCCCCAGGACATAGAGAATTTCCGTGCCAATCTCGCCGGCTCGAGCGAGCTGTGGCTTTACGAAGGCATTTTCCACCCGATGGGCGAAGTCTCGGCGGAGATCTATCCCGCGATGGCGGACTGGATGCTGACGACCCTGAACGAGGGGCGGCCCGATGGCGAACGGGTCACCGCCTATGTGGAGGAGGGGACAACCCTCGCAGAGCACGAGCATGGCTGACCGGGCGCAATCGACGCGGTGAATCGGCGATGAAACTGTCGTAACCTCGGGCTGGAAAGGATTCCCGCTCGATGCACGATCACGCCATACCTTTCTTGCGCGAAATCGTCCTGTTTCTGGTGATCGCGGCGATCCTGGTGCCGGCCTTCCAGCGGGTCCGGGTCAGCCCGGTGCTGGGTTTCCTGCTCGCCGGCCTGGTGGTCGGCCCGTTCGGGCTCGGTGCGTTCGCAGACCGGTCGCCGTGGCTCGCCTACGTCACCTTCACCGAGGTTGAGAGCGTGCGGGTCCTCGCCGAGTTCGGCGTGGTCTTCCTGCTGTTCCTGATCGGCCTCGAACTCTCCATCGAGCGGCTCTGGTCCATGCGGCGCATGGTGCTCGGCCTCGGTGCGTCCCAGGTGCTGGTGACGGGGCTGCTGATCGGCGCCGTCGCGCTCGCCTGGGGCAATTCCCTGAACGCCGCGATTTTGATTGGCGCCAGCTTTGCCCTGTCCTCGACCGCCGTGGTCGTGGAGGAACTGGTTCGGCGCAAGGAATTCTCGACCCGGGTCGGGCGCGCGTCCTTCTCCGTGCTGCTGTTCCAGGATTTGTCGGTCGTGCCCATCCTGATACTGGTCTCGGCGTTTACCGGTGCGTCGGGCGACAGCTTCCTGCAATCGCTTGCCGTCGGGTTCGGGATCGCGATTGCCGCGGCGGTCGCGATTTTCGTGCTGGGCCGGATCGTGCTGCGACCTTTGTTTCGGCTGGCCGCGTCGGCGCGTGCGCCGGAGTTTTTCGTGGCGATCACCCTGCTGGCCGTCATTGGCGCGTCGGCGGCGACGGCTGCCGCGGGTCTCAGCCTGGCGCTCGGCGCCTTCCTCGCCGGGCTGCTGCTCGCAGAGACCGAGTTCCGTCACCAGATCGAGGTCGATATCCAGCCCTTCAAAGGGCTTCTCATGGGGCTGTTCTTCCTGACGGTCGGCATGAGCATCGACCTTCAGGTCTTCATCGACACGGCGGTGCTTATTGTAGCCTCCGTCGTCGGGCTGATCGCGCTCAAGACAGCCATCATCACCATTCTCGGTCGGATGTTTGGGCTGCCGCTCGCCAACGCTGTCCATGCGGGTCTGTTGCTCGGGCAGGCCGGGGAGTTCGGGCTGCTGGTCGTCGGGCTCGCCATGGTCGGGGGGTTGATCCCCGGTGCCGACGGGCAGTTCTTCCTCATCGTTGCCGGACTGGCGATGATGGTGACGCCTGTGCTTGCGGTGGCCGGTGCACGGGTGGGCGCGCGGCTGGCGCGCGGCAGCACACGGTCACTCGAACCGGACGCCGAAGAAATTGCCGAGCTCGGCCACCATGTCGTCATCGCCGGTTATGGACGGGTGGGGGCCGCCATCGCCGCGCTTCTGCGCGAGGAGCGGATCAACTATGTGGCACTGGATACGGATTCCGGCCTCGTCTCGCAACTTCGCGCGGCCGGTGAACCGGTCTTCTATGGCGACGGGCGGCACGCCGAAGTGCTGGCCAAAGTGGGTGCCGAGCGGGCGAGTGCCGTGGTGCTGACCCTCGACGTGGAACGGGACGCCGAACAGGCAGTACGCGATATTCGCAAGCGCTGGCCGGATGTGCAGGTCTATGCCCGTGCGCGCGATCTCGAACATGCGGCCGAACTCGATTCGGCCGGCGCGACCCGAACGATCCCCGAGCTGGCGGAGTCCAGCCTTCAGATGGGTGCGTTCGTGTTGACCGGTCTGGGATTGCCGCCCGACGCAGCCAACACGCTGGTCGATCGGCTGCGCGATGGCGGCTATAAAGAATTGTAAAACCGGGGTAATAATCCGGAAAACAAAGGGGGAGTAACACGATGCCTAAACCACAATTGCGCGCCGACCAGGGCTGGATTTTCGACAATTTCCTGATGCTGTCGGACAACGAAGATGTCCTGCATCCCGGCATCATGGGCAACCGCCTAGAACGCGGCACCAAGTTCGAGGATCTGAACGCGGTCTACTCGAAAGTGACCGGCCGGCGCTCCTTCCCCAAGGCCTGGGGCAAGCGGGCCGCAGTGCTGGAGGGCATGGCGAAGGACGCCGAGGCCCGCGGGCGGCTCTACACCGCGCGCCAGCTTAATCATCGCGCGGCGATCTGCTATGGCCGGGCCCAGCACCTGATCCCGATCCACGGTCAGGCCCAGAAGGTCGAATGGTTCGAGGGGCTGTATCGTTGCTACGACAAGGTGGTGGAATGGTCCGACGGGACCATGGAATCCAAGACCATCGAGTTCGCACCGGGCCAGAACGCCTATGCGACCTTCCACAAGGCGCCCGGTGACGGGCCGAAGCCGACAATCATCGCGCTGCCGGGCATGGACCAGGTCAAGGAAGACGTCTGCAACCCGTTCAACAACGAGTTCATTCCTCGCGGCATGAATGTCTGCGCCATCGACGGGCCGGGGCAGGGGGCGTGCAACCGCGACGGGACCTGGCAGACCGAGAACAATTACGAGCAGGCGGCCTCGGCGGTCGTCGACTGGCTGCTGACTCGCGACGATGTGGATGCCGACAAGATCGGGATCTTCGGCATGTCCATGGGCTCGCGCTGGGGCGTGCTGATCGGCGCGGCGGACCCGCGCATCAGCGCGGTGTGTGGCCAGATGGCCAATGTCGGCTCCTTCGACATGATCTTCGAGCAGGCCCAGCCCAACTTCAAACGCATCTTCATGTACATGGCGGGATACAGCGACGAAGCCGAGTTCGATGAATTCGTGGCGCGGCTCGCTGACCTGCCCGATGTGGCGAAGGGCCTGAAGGTGCCCCATCTGCTGGTGGCCGGCGACATGGACGAGCTGTGCTCGCCCGACGATATCGCCACATTCCGCGCCGGGCTGGGCGGACCCACGGAGCTCTGGCTCTATGAGGGCGTGTTCCACCCCATGGGAGAGGTCGCCAACCAGATCTACCCGGGCATCGCCGACTGGCTGCTGGAAACCCTGACCAACGGGCGGCCCGACGGCTACAACAACACGGTCTATGTGGAAGACGGCACGACGCTTGCCGACTATGATCACGGCTAAGCAGGAGGAACCGGCATGACGAAATTCAAGGACTACACACCGGCGGGCGTGATCCCCGCGGCGATCCTCGCCTTCGACGAGGATTTCGCCATCAACGAGGCCGAGACCCGGCGTCACCTGTCCTTCGTGGCCGCGACGGACGGTATCTCCGCCGTCACCGTTAACGGCCACTCGTCGGAAATCCACGCCTGCTCCTTCGACGAGCAGCGCGAGATTCTTGAAGTGGCGATGGACGAGGTCGGCGACGATGTGCCGCTGATCAATGGTGTGTATGCCGACGGCAGCCACGAGGCGGCGAAGATCGCGAAGATGGCCGAGGCCGGCGGCGCGTCGGCGCTGCTGTGTTTTCCGCCCCATTCCATGGGCATGGGCGGCATCCGCCACCGGCCCGAAATGGCCATGGCCCATTTCTCGACGATCGCGGATGCCACCGACCTGCCGCTGATCGTCTTCCAGTATGGCGACGAGCTGGCCTATTCCCTCGATACCCTCGTGGGGCTCGCCGAGGAAATCCCGACCATCAAGGCCGTCAAGGACTGGTCACCGCCCCAGGCCCATCAGCGCCACATCAATGCGCTGCAGAACCTGCCCCGGCCGGTGAACGTGCTGTCGACCAACTCCTCCTGGATGATGTCGTCCCTCGTGATGGGTGCCAATGGCCTCCTGTCCGGCGCGGGCTCGGTCATCGCCGACATGCAGGTCGCGCTGTTCCAGGCGGTCCAGAATGACGATATGGCGACGGCCCAGGCCGTGGCGACCGGATGCTGCACGCCACCGAGGCCTTCTACGCCGATCCGTTCGGCGACATGCACAACCGCATGAAGGAGGCGCTGGTCCATCTCGGTCGCCAGGATCGCGCGGTGGTCCGTCCGCCGCTGGTCAAGCTGCCCGATGCCGAGATCGCAAGTATCGGTGCGGCCATGCTGGAAGCCGGGCTGACCGCCGAGGGTTTCGAGCTGCGCCAGGCGGCGGAATAAACGGTTTCGGTTCCAATGGGCATAGGAGATGCTGATGAAAATCGGTTTTAGCGTTGCATCCCCTGAGGTGAATACCCCGCTACTACCAGCCCAGCAGGGTGATCTGGACGCGAACCTGGATGTGCTGTCCGGGCTTGGATATGACGGGGTGGAGCTATCTGTGCGTCTGCCTGCGGAACTTGATATTGCCGCAATCGAGAAGGCGGTCAGCAAGAGAAACCTCGAGATCGCATCGATTCACACCGCAGCCATAGGGTTCCAGGATAAACTGTGGCTGTGTCACCCGGACGAGGCCGTGCGCACCGAAGCTCTGGCCCGGCTGATATCCGCGATCGATGTTGCCGCGCACTTCTCCGTGGATGTCCTGGTCGGATCGTTCCGCGGCAAACTCGGCGACGGCGGCGAAGAGGCCCGGGGCTGGATGTATGACGCATTCCGGCGGGGTGCCGATCACGCGGCGAGCCATGGCAACAGGGTCCTGTTCGAACCGCAGGCGAGTTTCTCGGTCGATTTCGGTTTTACCGCGCAGGACGGGGCCGCGTTTGCCGATGAACTGGACAGCCCCGGTTTCGGGGTGATGCTCGACACCTATCATATGAATATCGAGGACGCGTCATTCGCACGCAGCATCTTCGAGTGTCGCGAGCATCTGCATTACCTGCAGATCAGCGATAGCAACCGCATGTATCCAGGCGGAGGCCATATTGATTATGGCGAAGTTATCAACGCCCTGCAGTCGATCGGGTTCGAGGGTTACCTGTCGTTGCAAATCGTCCGTGAGCCCAGCTACGCCAAGGCGGCAGAGTTAGGCATCATGCATCTGCGAAGCCTGATCGGCGCGTAGGGGATCTGTGGAGCGGGTTTTCGCGGGTCGCCGCGCTGTGCTATCCCCCGCGCTTCCATGCTGAACCTGAACAACATCACCGTGCGTCTGGGCGGCCAGACGATCCTCGAAGGCGCCACGGCCATGCTGCCGACGGGCAGCCGCGTCGGGCTGATCGGGCGCAACGGCGCCGGCAAGTCCACCCTGCTGAAGATCATCGCAGGGCTGCTCGAGGCCGACGATGGGTCGGCCGAGACCCCGCGCGGCACGAAGATCGGCTATGTCGCCCAGGAGGCGCCGGGCGGGACGACGACCCCGTTCGAGATGGTGCTCGCCGCCGACACCGAACGCATGGAATTGCTCGAAGAGGCCGACACCGCGACCGACGCCGAACGCATCTCCGTGATCCACGAACGGCTCGGCCTGATCGACGCCCATGGCGCACCGTCGCGGGCCGCACGCATTCTGGCCGGGCTCGGCTTCGAAGAGGCAGACCAGCACCGGCCCTTGTCGGACTTCTCGGGTGGATGGCGCATGCGCGTGGCGCTTGCGGGGCTGTTGTTTTCCCGGCCCGACCTGCTGTTGCTCGATGAGCCGTCGAACCATCTGGACCTTGAGGCCGCGCTCTGGCTCGAGAACTTCCTGAAGACCTATCCCGCCTCCATGGTGGTGGTCAGCCATGAGCGCGACCTGCTGAACAACGTGGTCGATCACATCCTCCATGTGCAGGGCGGCAAGATCAGCCTCTATCCCGGCGGCTACGACGCGTTCGAGAAAATCCGCGCCGAGCGCCTCAGCCAGGTGGCGTCGATGCACGCCAAACAGGAAGAAAAACGCGCCAAGCTCCAGGCCTATGTGGATCGCTGGCGCTACAAGGCCCACACCGCCCGCCAGGCCCAGAGTCGGATGAAGGCGCTGGCCCGCATGGAGCCGGTGGCAGCGGCCACCGAAGACCCGACGCTGGTGTTCGATTTTCCCAGCCCCAAGGAGCTGCGCCCGCCCCTGATGGTGCTGGACGGCGCGGCGGTGGGCTATGTCGCCGACACGCCGGTGTTGTCCGGCCTGAGCTTGCGGATTGATCCTGACGACCGGATCGCGCTTCTGGGTCGCAACGGCAACGGCAAGACGACCCTGGCCCGGTTGCTGGCCGGGCAGCTGGAGCCCATGGGCGGCGACGTGACGGCCAGCAGCAAGCTGCGGGTGGGCTACTTCGCCCAGCACCAGGTCGAGGAGTTGCGCGTCGGGGAGACACCACTCGATCACATGACCCGGCTGCTGCCCGATGCCAAGCCCGGTCTCGTTCGCAGCCAGCTCGGCCGGTTCGGCTTCTCCGGCGACAAGGTGCATCTGGAGGTCGGCAAACTGTCGGGCGGCGAACGGGCGCGTCTGGCGCTGGCGCTGATCACTCGGGACGCGCCGCATATTCTCATCCTCGATGAGCCGACGAACCATCTCGACGTGGACGCCCGGGAGTCCCTGGTCCAGGCGCTCAACGCCTTCGACGGCGCGGTCGTGGTGGTCAGCCATGATCGCCACCTGCTGGAGATGACGGCGGACCGGCTGATTCTGATCGATGAGGGCATCGCGCGGGAATTCGACGGCAGTCTGGATGATTATCGCGACCATCTGCTGGGGCGCGGGCAGGCGAGGGCGCGCGACGATGCGCCGAAAGAAAAACGCGGCAACAAGAAGGAAGCCCGCCGCGCCGCTGCCGAGGCCCGCGAGCGGACGAAGGATCTGCGCTCTCGCGCCCGCAAGGCCGAGCAGGAGATGGCCAAGCTGACCGACCAGCGCTCGGCCATCGACCGTGCCATGTTCGATCCCGACAGCGCCGAGGCGCCGTATAAGGATCAGGAGATGACTGACCTGATGAAGAAGCGCGGCGAGATCGAGAAGAAGCTGGACGGCGCGGAAGCCGCTTGGCTGGAGGCGAGCGAGGCGCTGGAGACCGCCGAGGCGGCTGAGTGATCGGGCGTTAGTCCGCGCCGATATCCCAGAACAGCCCGGCCATGATCTGTAATCCTTCCCGGGCAACAGATGCGAGCATGTGCTCGTTGGGTGCGTGCTGGTTGCAGCCCGCATAGGAGTGGGGGATACACACGGTCGGCATGCCCAGATCCTCGGCGAAGATATCGTTGGGGATGCCGCCGCCGATGTTCGGGATCAGCGCGGCCTTGCCGGTATCACCAAGCGTCTCGTTCACCGACGTCAGCGCGCGCTGCACCCATTCGTTGTTCGGGTCCGAGCGCGTCGCGCGCATGCCGGCCATCCGGGTCGGGGTCACATTGATATCGTGAAAACCGTGGGCGTCGAGATGGCGCCGTAGCGCGGGCAGGATGTCGTCCGGGTCGGTGCCGACCACGTAGCGGATCTGGCACACCGCGCGGGCTTCGGGCGCGATCGCGTTCTGGGGCCGCTCGGGGTTACCCAGCTCCAGGGCCAGCACCGCGAAACTGTTCCAGCCATAGACACGTTCTTCGGGGCTCAAGGCCTCTTCACCCCAGTCGGCATCGATATCCGGGCTGCCGTCGCCGCCGGATACTTTCACGTCGGCCAGCAGGTCGCGAATGTCTTGCGTGAGCGAAGAGGGACGCCATTCGGGCACCGCGATCTGGCCGCGCGCGTCCGTCAGGCTGGCGATGGCGTGGGACAGCACCACGCCCGGGTCGCGGATCAACCCGCCCCAGTTGCCCGAGTGATGCGCGCCGTCGCGTAGTTTCAGGGCGAGTTCGAAATTCACCAGTCCTCGCGAGCCGAGAACGATGGTGGCGCGTGCCGGGTCGAGGCGCGGGCCATCTGATGCAATCAGCACATCGGCGCGCAGCCGGTCGGCATGGAGGCGGCAGAACTCGCGCAGGCCACGCGAGCCCATCTCCTCGTCGCTCTCGAGCAGGATCGTGCAGTTGAAGCCGAGATGGCCCCGTTCCTCGACCACAGCCCGCAGGCCGCCGATGTTGGTCCAGTGCTGGCCCTTGTTGTCGGCGGTGCCGCGGCCATAGAGTCGGTCGGCGTCGGGCGTGACATCCCACGGGCTGATCCCGCTCTTCCAGCGCTCGTCCTGTCCCGCGACCACGTCGCCATGGCCGTAGATCAGGACCGATGGACGGTCGTCGCCCTCATGACGGGTGGCGAGCAGAACCGGCCCGGCGCCAGGGTCCGGGTTGTCGAGGATGTCGAGATCGAAACCGAGTGCCGCAAGTTCAGGTCCGACGACATTGCTGAAGTAACTTGTCAGCGCGGGATGGACGTCGGGGAGCTGGCTCTGGGTCGGGTGCGCGACCAGTCGCGCCAGCCCGGCGACGAACGCGCCGCTGTCAAAATGGGCAGCCGCGCGTGCGACCGCGCCGTCGCGGGTCAAGCTCTTGCTGTCAGACAATCAGGCCAGCTCGAAGGCTTCGCGGCTCACCGTGTCGAGATCGCGTCCTTCAATGCGGATCAGGCGCGTGTCTCCCTCGCGCCGTGGCGCGTGTAGCCGGCCCTTCGGGTAGGCAACGGCCATACCCGGATTGAGATCGTAGGTCTTCACCGGCTCGACCTTGCCCGGCGTATCGCCAGACGGCGCTTGCAGCGCCTTGAATTCAGTCATTTCGGTTTGCCCGGCCGCCTGACCGTAGATCGCCCATGTCGGCCCATGATCATGGGGCGGTGCGGAAGCCGAGCCGAGATAGACATGGGCGCAGATGCAGAAACCGAGTTCCGGGTCCTCGAAAAGGATTTTGCGCTTTTCGGTGTTGTCCGGCCCGAGGTGGGCGCCGACAAACTCTTCATCGGCGAGAAAACGCTCAAGGACGACGCGCACGGCTTCGAGGTTCTCATCGTTCGAGCCCTTGCTCAGGATGTCATGGCATTCCGTGCCGAATTGTTCGATCGTCATGGTCATTATCTTCTCTCCGGTCTTCGGATTACTGCACAGCGTTGTCGATTCTGATCTCTTGGCGGCTATCATGCACCGGACCTGCACCGAATCTCAATACACGGACCTTTACTGTAGAATGGGCGATATGAATTCCAAGGCATTGCGTGCTGCGCTGGGCGCGAAAGATGAAATCGCGTTGCTCGATCTGCGCGAACAGGGTGAGTTCGGCGCCTGTCATCTGTTCTGGGCGGTTAACGCGCCCCTGAGCCGGTTTGAATTCGAGGTGACCCGGCTGGTGCCGCGCAAAAGCACCGCGGTTGTCGTCGTCACGGCCGGTGACGCGGACCTCGCGGCGCGCGGCGCGGCGGCGCTGGCGGACCTGGGATACACCGATGTCGCAATTTGTCCCGATACACCCGATGCCTGGGCCGCCGCCGGCTTCACGATCTATTCGGGCATCAACGTGCCCAGCAAGGCGTTCGGTGAGGCGGTGGAGCATCATTACGCCACGCCGTCGGTGCACGCGTCCGAGCTCAAGGCGATGCAGGACCGGGGTGACGATCTGGTCGTCCTCGATTCCCGCACCTTTGCGGAATACCACAACATGAATATCCCCCGGGGGGTCAGTGTGCCCGGCGGCGAACTCGCCTACCGGGTGCGTGATCTTGCGCCGTCGTCCGACACCCTCGTCGTGGTCAATTGCGCCGGGCGTACCCGCAGTATTCTTGGCGCCCAGTCGGTGATTAATGCGGGTATTTCCAACAAGGTCGTGGCACTCGAAAACGGCACGATGGGCTGGCATCTCGCCGGGCTCGAACTCGAGCATGGCCGGACCGACCGGTTCACGGCAGGCAACCCCGAGACCCTCAATGCGGCGATCGACATGCGCGACCGGATCGCGGCCGAACATGGCGTCGAGACGATCGACCGAACCCGGCTCGTCGAGTGGCAGGGCGAGGCCGACCGCCGCACGCTTTATCTGCTCGACGTACGCGACCCTGATGAATTTGCTGCGGGGCATCTGCCGGGCTCGCGTTCCGCGCCCGGCGGGCAACTGGTCCAGGCCACGGATTTCCAGATCGGGGTGCCGAACGGACGGATTGTCCTGATCGACGATACGGGCGTGCGCGCGACCATGACCGCCCACTGGCTGGTACAGATGGGTTACCCGGATGTGTATGTGCTCGATGGCGGGCTGTCCGTTGAGCTGGAAACCGATGGTCGGGCCGATGTGCAATCCAAGGACGGTCCGTTGATCGATTCCGACACGCTTTCCGAACGTCTGCCCGGCGGCGACGTGATGGTCCTCGACCTCGGGGAAAGCCGGGTGTTCCGCAAGGGCCACATCCCAGGTGCGAAATGGGCAATCCGCTCCCGGATCGCCGCGACCGGCCCGGCAATGCCGGGTAACGGCACGCTGGTCCTCACGTCGGACGACGGGCAGCTCGCTGCGCTGGCGGTCGACGAGGCGCGTGCGCTCACGAATGCTCAGGTGCTGGTTTTGTCCGGCGGCACGAATGCCTGGGTCGCAGCCGGTCATCCGACAGAGGCCGACCCGGCCTATCCCGCCGACGAAGACTGTATCGATGTCTACCTTCGCGCCTATGACCGGAATACGGACGTCGAGGCCAGGATGCAGGAATATATCGACTGGGAGATCGCGCTCATCGACCAGATTGCCGCCGACGATGATGTGAATTTCAGAATGGGGCCGGCAGTCTAGAAATCCGGACTAGTCCCATTTCCGGCCGGGCATGTGGTTGAACAGGCTGGTCGACATGCCGCCGTCGATGACGAGCTCCGACGATGTCACGTAGCTGGCGGCGTCCGACAACAGATAAAGAATGCCTTCCGCGATATCGTCGGGCTGGCCCACCCGGCCCAGCGGTGTGACGTCCGCGCGTGCCTGTTTGACGGCCGGGTCACGCATATAGGCGGTCAGCGGCGTTTCCGTATGTCCCGGGCAGACGGTGTTGACCCGGATGTTGTGCCGCGCCCATTCGAGCCCGAACTGCTTCGACAGCATGATCACGCCGGCCTTGGTGGTGCTGTAGGCACCCGCGAGGTTGTAGGGCTGAAGCCCGCCGGTCGAGGACATGTTCACGACTGCACCCGGTTGCCCCTGTTCGATCCACCAGCGCCCGGCGGCCTGGGTCATCAGAAAGGTGCCGGTCAGTCCCACATCGACGACCTTGCTCCAGTCGTCGAGGGACAGGTCTGCCAACGGGACGGGGCCCATGCGGATCGCGCTGTTCACCAGTCCGTCAAGCCGCCCGAAGGTCGAGATCGTAAGGGCGACCAGCGCCGCACAGGCAGCCGGATCGCTGACGTCGCACGGAGCATAGACGGCATGTTCCCCGATGTCGGGGACAAGCGCTTCGCCGGTTGCGTCGTCGACATCGCCGATGACGACCTTGCCGCCCTCTTTGACGAATTGTCGCGCGGTCTCCGCCCCGATGCCGCTCGCACCCCCCGTAATGATGCAGACCCTGTCTTGGAAACGTGCCATTCGTCCCTCCTGAAATTCCACTGAAGGCGAGTGTAGCCACAATATTCGTTGGAATGGAGGGACGGTAATGCTGTCACCCATGACTTGATTTCGTGTGTGAGTAGGCTCCCAATGTATCCATGGCACAGGAACTGGACCTTGAAAGCTGGCGCGCGAAGCTCTTGGCGGAGCGTGCCGCGCTGACGGAATCGAGTGATGCGACGTCCGAAAACCGTACGCCGGTAACGCTTGATCAACAGAGCGTCGGCCGGTTGTCGCGGATGGATGCGCTGCAGGTGCAGGCGATGGCCCAGGCCGAGGAAGATCGTCGTCAGCATCGGTTGCGGCTCATCACGGCGGCGTTGTCGCGGCTCGATGAAGGCGAGTATGGCTACTGCATGACGTGCGGGACCGACATCCCCGAGAAGCGGTTGGAGGTCGATCCGGCGGCGGCCCAATGTGTCGAATGTGCGACGTGATGTTGGCGTAACGGGAGTTAGAGAAGGTTCGTTATGCGGCGAGTTCGAAACGTAAAGGTCCTGGCAACTCTGGGCCCGGCGAGTTCATCGGAAGACATGATCCGCGCGCTGTTCGAGGCGGGTGCGGATGCGTTTCGGTTGAATATGAGCCACGGGACCCATGACGACGTGCGCGCCATGCACGCGCGCATTCGCGCGATCGAGGCCGAGCTCGGGCGCCCTATATGTATCCTGGTCGATCTTCAGGGGCCCAAGCTACGGGTCGGCAAGATCGCCGACGGCACGGTTCTGGAGGAGGGCGCTAGCTTCCGCCTCGAGCTCAAGCACGGACCGGGCGATTCCACCGGTGCCGAGTTGCCGCACAAGGAAATATTCCAGGCGATCGAGGCCGGCGCCAGCCTGTTGATCGACGACGGCAAGATCCGCCTGGAAGTGATCGAGGCGGGCAAGGATTACGCCGACACGAAAGTGATTGTCGGCGGGGCGCTTTCATCGAACAAGGGCGTGAATGTGCCGGATGTGACCCTGCCGGTACCTGCGCTATCGCCCAAGGATCGCCGCGATCTTGATTTTGCCATGACGCTCGATGTGGATTGGGTGGCCCTGTCCTTCGTGCAGCGCCCCGATGACGTGGCCGAGACCAAGAAGATCGTCGCCGGCCGGGCTGCCGTGATGGCCAAAATTGAAAAGCCCCAGGCTCTCGATTTTCTGGACGAGATTATCGAGGTCGCCGACGGGCTGATGGTCGCGCGCGGCGACCTGGGCGTCGAGCTGCCCGTCGAGCAGGTGCCGGGTATTCAGAAGTCCATTACGCGGGCGTCGCGCATCGCGGGCAAGCCGGTGGTCGTCGCCACTCAGATGCTCGAATCCATGATCGAAACGCCCGTGCCGACGCGGGCCGAAGTATCGGACGTGGCGAACGCCGTGTTCGAAGGTGCGGATGCGGTGATGCTGTCGGGAGAATCGGCTGCAGGAGCACATCCGCTTGAGGCGGTTGAAATGATGGATCGGGTCGCGCGTTCGGTGGAGGGAGACCCGCAGTTCCGCGATGCCATCGATGCGGGACGAACGGTGCCGGAGACGACATCGGCGGACGCGATCACGCTGGCAGCCCGTCAGGTCGCGGAAACCCTCAAGGCAGCGGCCATCGTTTGCTATACGGCGTCCGGCTCCACCGGCCTGCGCGCCTCGCGCGAGCGACCGAAGGTCCCGATTCTTGTGCTGACACCGGTTGTCCATACAGCGCGACGCCTGGCGCTCGCCTGGGGCGTGCATTGCGTGGAAACGGAAGACACGACCAGTTTTCTGGACATGGTCATCCGGGCGAGCCGCGTGGCGGAGAGCGAGGAATTTGCCAAAACCGGCGACCGGTTGGTGATCACCGCAGGCGTGCCGTTCGGGACACCGGGCCGCACCAATATCCTGCGAATTGCGACCGTCGGCACGGAAGCGCGTCGGCCGCGCGCATAGCGAACAATTTCACAGCGAAATGTGCGTCAATTCGCCCCCAGAATAATCTTGATGGGCTGTTTACATGGACCGAGTCCTTTGGCCTATAGTTTCAAAATTATCCTTTTGGAAAACAGGCGACAAAGATTGCCGGAGGGGACGTTACGATGGGGCATTCGGCAGATGGTCGAACCCGTAATCAGGGACTGTTGAACTGGGTCGAAGAGGTCGCCGCGCTCACGAAGCCGGACGACGTCTATTGGTGCGATGGTTCAAAGGAAGAGTATGACCGCCTGTCGGCCCAGAGGGTCGAATCCGGCATGCTTATTCCGCTGAATCAGGAATTGCGCCCTGGTTGTTTCCTTGCCCGGTCCGATCCCAACGATGTCGCGCGGGTCGAGAACCGCACCTTCGTATGCTGGGACAAGGAAGAAGACGCCGGCCCGAACAATAATTGGATCGCGCCCGACGAAATGCGCGAAACCCTGAACGGATTGTTCGACGGCTGCATGCGTGGCCGGACCATGTATGTGATCCCTTTCAGCATGGGCCCGCTCGGCTCGCACATCGCCCATATCGGCGTCCAGCTGACGGACTCGCCCTATGTGGCCGCGAGCATGCGGATCATGACCCGCATGGGGCAGGGTGCGCTCGATGTGATGGGCGACGATGGTCCCTTCGTGCCATGCCTGCACACGGTTGGCGCCCCGCTGGCCGAGGGCGAGGAAGATGTCGTCTGGCCCTGCAACGAAACCAAATACATCGTGCATTTCCCGCAGGATCATTCGATCTGGTCCTATGGCAGCGGTTACGGCGGCAACGCGCTGCTCGGCAAGAAGTGTTTCTCGCTGCGCATCGCCTCGATCATGGCCAAGGAAGAGGGCTGGCTCGCCGAGCATATGCTGATCCTAGGGCTGGAATCGCCCAAGGGCGAGAAGACCTATGTCGCGGCCGCGTTCCCGAGCGCGTGCGGCAAGACCAACCTCGCCATGCTCATCCCGCCCGCCGGCTATGAGGGCTGGAAGGTCAGTACCGTCGGCGATGACATCGCCTGGATCAAACCGGGCGACGACGGACGGCTACATGCGATCAACCCGGAGGCCGGGTATTTTGGTGTGGTGCCGGGGACGTCGACCAAGACCAACCCGAACGCCATGACGATGATCCAGCGGGACACGATCTTCACGAACGTGGCGCTGATGGACAATGGCGACGTCTGGTGGGAAGGCAAGGATGGCGAGGTGCCGGACCACCTGATCGACTGGCGCGGTGACGACTGGACCCCGGACAGCGACAAACCTGCTGCCCATCCGAATGCGCGTTTCACGGTGGCGGCGGTGAACTGCCCAAGCCTGGATCCCGCCTGGGACGACCCGAGTGGCGTGCCGATCGATGCCTTTGTCTTCGGCGGCCGGCTCAGCACGACCTTCCCGCTGGTCTACGAAGCCAAGGATTGGGACCACGGCGTCTATATGGCGGCCACCATGGGTTCCGAGGCGACGGCGGCGGCAGACAATCAGGCCGCGATCCGTCGTGACCCGATGGCGATGCTGCCCTTCTGCGGCTACAACATGGCCGATTACTGGTCCCACTGGCTTGGATTCGCCGAGAAGGGGCTCAAGCTGCCCAAGATTTTCCGGGTGAACTGGTTCCGCAAAGACGATGCGGGAAACTTCATCTGGCCGGGCTTCGGCGAGAACATGCGTGTTCTCGAATGGGTCTGCGACCGGGTGCATGACAATCTTGATGCGGTCGAGGGCCCGCTGGGCAACATGCCGCGCTACGGCGATCTCAACTGGACGGGCCTCGATTTCACCCCCGATGCATTCAGCGGCATCATGGACCTGGCCCGTGATGCGGGCAGCAACGAAGCCGAGGCTCAGAAAGAGCTGTTCGACAGCTTTGCAGGGCGTCTGCCGGCGGCCATGGAGGCCCAGCGCCAGGCATTGCTCGACAGCATGGAGAAGGCGCCGGAAGTCTGGCGCGTCGCCAGCTAGCCGGAATCTCGAATATGGAATTGAAAGGGCCGCTCTTCGTAGCGGCCTTTTTCTATTTCGGCTGGATGACGCTCACATGGGCAGCGACGATGCGCCAGCCCTCGGGCATGCGTGCCCAGCTCTGGCTCTGGCGGCCAGTCCCTTTGCCCATACTTTCACGATAGAACTCGAGGTTTGCGGTGCCGAAGTCGCGACCGTAGGTGGTGACGATCACCGGCCCGGTGGTTCGGGCAACATCGCTGGGGTCGCGCGCGGCACGGAAGCCGGCGATCTGGTCGTGGCCGTACAGATTTTCACCGATGCCGTAGCGCAGGGTGAGATCGTTGGTCCAGAAAAGCTCGTTCAGCACATCGACATCATTGGTCGTCAGCGCGGCCTCATACCGGTCATGGGCCGCCGTCACTTCGGCGAGGATTTCGGGGATGTTGATTTCCATTCGAATACTCCGATCGAAAGTTGCTTCTAGCCCTTGGGCTTGCTGTCGCGCAGGCTGACTGTGCGGTTGAACACCAGCGCGCCGGGTGCGGAGTCGGCATCGGCCGCGAAGTAGCCGAGCCGCTCGAATTGGACCACGCCGGTGTCATCGGCCAGGGCGGGCTCCAGGTAACAGTTGGTCCGTATCTCGATCGACGCCGGATTCAGGTCTTCCAGCCAGTCGCGTTCCTTGCCCGGCTCCTCGGCGGTGAACAGCTCGTCGTAGAGACGCACTTCGGCGGTTTCGGCATGCGCTGCCGAGACCCAGTGGATCGTGCCGCGGACCTTGCGGCCGTCGGGTGACTCGCCGCCACGGCTTTCCGGGTCATAGGTGCAGCGCAGCTCCGTCACGTTGCCTTCGGCATCCTTGATGACATCCGTACAGGTGACGAAATAGGCGAAGCGCAGCCGCACTTCCCGGCCGACGGTCAGGCGCCGGAACTTGTTGGGGGCGTCGTCCATATAGTCGTCACGCTCGACCCAGAGCTCGCGCCCGAACGGAACCTTCCGCGTGCCCGCGCTTTCGTCAGTCGGGTTGTTCACGCCGTCCAGTTCCTCGGTTTCACCTTCGGGGTAGTTCTCGATCACAAGCTTGACCGGGTCGAGCACACCCATCCGTCGCGGGGCGGTCTGGTTGAGATGCTCGCGGATCGTGTTTTCGAGATAGGACATCTCGACCAGCCCGTCCGCCTTGGTGATGCCCAGTCGACCGATGAAGTCGCGGATGGCCTCAGGCGGCACCCCGCGGCGGCGCAGTCCCGAGACGGTCGGCATGCGCGGGTCGTCCCATCCGGCGACATGACCTTCCTCGACCAGCTGGATCAGCCGGCGTTTCGACAGCACCGTGTGGCCGAGATTCAGGCGACCGAACTCATACTGGCGTGGCCGGGCAGGTACCGGGAGATTTTCGATCAGCCAGTCATAGAGCGGGCGGTGATCCTCGAACTCCAGGGTGCAGAGCGAGTGAGTCACATGCTCGATCGCATCCGTCTGGCCGTGGGCGAAGTCGTAAGTCGGGTAGATGCACCAGGTGTCACCGGTGCGCGGATGATCGGCGCGCAGAATGCGGTACAGCACCGGGTCGCGCAGATTGATGTTGCCCGATGCCATGTCGATTTTGGCGCGTAAGACCTTGGCGCCGTCCGCGAACTCGCCGGCCCGCATGCGCGCGAAGAGATCGAGGCTTTCCTCCGCGGTGCGCTCACGATACGGGCTCGGGCGACCCGGCTCGGTCAGGGTGCCGCGATACTCACGCATTTCTTCGGCCGACAGGTCATCCACATAGGCGAGGCCGCCTTCAATCAGGTGCTGCGCCCAGGCATAGAGTTGCTCGAAATTGTCCGAAGCGTGGAACAGGTTCTCGCCCCAATCGAACCCGAGCCAGCGCACGTCATCCTGAATGGCCGCGATGTAGGCGGCGTCCTCGCGCGCAGGGTTGGTGTCGTCGAAGCGCAAATTGCAGGTGCCGCCAAATTCGTTTGCGACGCCGAAATTCAGGCAGATCGACTTGGCGTGGCCGATGTGGAGATAGCCGTTCGGCTCCGGCGGGAACCGGGTAACGATCGCATCATGCAGTCCGGATTCGAGGTCGGCGGCGATCCGGTCACGAATGAAATCGCGCGGGGCTGCGTCCGTCTCGTTTCCGTCTGGGGTTTCGGTATCTGTCATAAACTTTCACGGCCTTCGATGGGAGGCCATGTCTGCCAGAAAACAGCCGGTGCGCCAAGCCGGTGCCCACATTGATACAGAATTAAACGCAACCGGCCCGGCAGTGACTGCCGGGCCGCGCATTCTCGGATTAAAGTCGTCTACGGGCTGACGTGATGGATGAACTCCATCGGTGCCGGCTCGCCCCACTGCGACCGCAGCCCCTCGTCGGCGGGGATGTAGCGGGTCTCGTAGTCGGCGTTGAGCGTATCGGAATCTGCCCAATGCTCGTGCACCCGGCCGTAGGGGTCTTTCCAATAGTCGTAAATCTGGCTGCCCAGCACATGACGCCCGATTCCCCAGACATGGTCATAGTCACCGGAATCACGCAGATGCTCGTGACCCATCATCACGTCATCGAAATCAGGGACCTCGAAGGACAGATGGTTCAGCCCGGCATTCTCGTTGCCGATATACAGGAACACATGATGGTCGACGAATTGCTTGCCGCCATCGATGCGGTTGAAGCTCGCGATCACCTTTTCCTTGTCGTCCTCGACGAAGACCTCGTCCGAGGCAATCAGGCCGATATGGTGCCGGATCCAGGCCGTGCACTCATGCATCTTCGGAGTCCCGATGACGCCATGGCCGATACGCATCACCGTCGCCGGGCCGGGCGCCTTACGCCATAGTTCGTTGGCGCGTTTATATTTGTCGATGTTGCCAAGATTGTAGGACTGGCGCTCGACGGGAATCTCGTCGACCGCTTCGATGCCATGAACGATCTCGATCGTGTAGCCGTTTGGCTCGGTCAGGCGGACCCGTTTGCCGCCGCCGGGCTCGTCAATGTTCTCGACGCCCGATGCGCTCTCGGCTTCTGCCGCGATCTTGTGCAGATCGTCCTCGCTGGTGGCGCGGAAGGCGAGGCTGACGAATCCCGGGTCGCCCTTTTCCGTCACGTGAAGGTGGTGGCTGGCGCCGGTGCCGCGCATGAAGAGTTTGTCGTTCGTGCGCTCGACCTTGATCATCCCGAAGTTGGTGAGGAACTCTTCCTGCACGTCCAGATCGAGTGACTTGATGCGGCCCCAAGCGAGATCGGCGACCTTGATGAGTGGTTCAGTCATGCAATTTTCCTCCTGCCGTGCCGTTGCTGGCGATTTGGCTGTGTACTCTAGACGGAACAGGCGCGGCTCGGAAGGCCTCCAACCCGGTGTGACGCTCACGTCTCTCTATCCATACGCAACCGTATGGTATTGTGTTACGCCAAGTGTGTCAATACGTTGGCGTATGGCTTTCGAATATGTGTGACGGGTGAATGACCGATAAACGTGAACCGTCCCAGGACAGGGATTCCTGGCTCGCAGAAGCGCTTGAATTGTTGCGGGAACGCGGCATCGATCATGTGAAGGTCGAGCCTCTCGCGCAACGTCTCGGGGTCACGAAAGGAAGCTTCTACTGGCACTTCAAGAACCGGCAGGATTTGCTGAAGTCCCTGCCGGAGTTCTGGGTGCGTCGCCAGACAGACCCTGTGGTCGCCCATGGTGAGACCGCGCCGGGCGGTCCGATCGAGCGGATGTGGGCCATTCTTGAATTTCTCGCGCGCGAAGATCCCGACCAGTATGACAACGCGATGCGCGCCTGGGCCCAGTTCGATCCGGAGGTTGCCGACGCAGTGGCCGCGATCGACGGTCGGCGGATGACGACTGTGCGCGTGCTATTCGAGGAGGCGGGGCTTAGCGAAGCCGACGCCGCCTTTCGCGCGCGACTTTGGTATTTCTATGATGTCGGCGAGCATGTGACCCGGGATACGCCGGGTACGGGCGAAGAGCGGCTCGAGCGCGCGGCTCACCGGTTGAAGCTGCTGACGTCTGATCTGGTTTCGAGCTAGCTCGCGATCAGCAAATCGGCTGACTGGGGCTCGACCCCGAAAACGCCAAGCATGCAATCGAGTAGTTCGCGATGTTGGTCGTTGGGGATTTGTACGCCCGTGCGACCGACCTGGTCCTGCAGCAGGTTGATGGCGTGTGAGTTGCTGCTCAGACACGCCGCCAGTTCGACATAGTGGGCGTCCGCCTGCCCGAGGAAATTCTTGAACGGTGCCGGATCGCTTTCCTCGATGAACCGACGATAGCTGTCCTCGTAGATCTCCAGCATATTGACGATGCTGAGATAGTTCTCGCGAAACAGCGTTCGAAGTTGCTTGAGGTCATTCTTGATCTGACCCTGGACCTCGGTACGCAGACCGCCAAAGTCTGCGGGCAGTGCCGTCTTGGGATCGCCGAGCCAGCCGAAGAGCTGACGTAGTGCCGGTTCCACTTCCGAGAATTGCACCTGATAGTAGCAAATTGCTTTCCAGGCGAAGAACAGCTCGGGCGCGCGTTCGGGCGGCATCTCCATGCCATAGACAAAATCCTCGATGCCCTCGATGTCGCGCGCTTCCCATATTTTCTTCAGGAAGTTCGAGATGTTCTGCTCGATCTTGATCTTCAGATCCGGATCGGTGGAGTCATCGTCATCCTCCATGCCAAGCGCCTTGCGGACCAGCGCATCGATTTTCTCGCGGATGGGTTTCTGGATACGATTCCATTCCTCGAGGCTGATGTTGAAATAGGCCGGGTTCAACTGTTCCTCGATGCCCAGCTGCTGGGCCTTACATTTGAGCAGGAAAGGGTCGAGGGTTGGGAGCTGGTCGATCATGTCCATAATCTGGACATCCCACCTGCCGTCTTCCGCCTTGTCCTCCCGGTTCATGTCGAGGCCACATTTGTTCAGCAGTTTTTCCTCGCGACGCGGATCGCTGACCAGGATGGAATCGCCGCCCTCATACATGTTGTCGTGGTTGTAGGGGAAATAGACGAGGGTCTCGACGCCATGCTGACGCTTGCCGCGCACGGTCACGGAATCGAAGACCTTGAAGATGATCGAATCGTTCAGATACCGGTTGCGAAAAAGCGGGCCGAGAGGGTCATCATCGGCGATGGTCGACGCAATACCGGCGATATCCTTGGTTGTTTCGAAACAATTCAGGGTCGATGAGCGCCCGACATCGATTGCACGGGCGAGCTGTTGCCGATTCATAGCCATTGAACTGAGACTCCGGAGGTTCTGTCGTTGGCTATTTTCGAGTGAATTTATTGAAGAAATCTAAAGGGATAGGAGGAAAACCCTCATTCGTGCGGTTTCGTTAACGAAGTCCTTGCCTTGTCGGTGCGGGACCCCGAAAATGGCGCCCGAACCACGCGAGGGGAGAGAATGCGCGGTCCACAGGATTATGGCGGGATGCCGGCAGGGCCGGTCGATCCCGAGAAGCACGAGCACGACCCGACCCATTGGGAAAAGACGGTCGATGCAATGATGATGCTGCTCTTTGATCAGCGCCGGCGTCTGGCGAGAGTCGATGAGTCGCGCCGGATGCAGGAGGCGTTAGGCGAGGATTATCACAAGCATCCCTACTACGAGCGCTGGCTCCAGGCGATCTCCTGGTTGATGCTCGAAAAGGGTGTCTACACGCAAGAAGAGCTGGACGCCAAGATGGCCGAGGTGCGCCCCCGTCTGGAGGCGGAACGCAATGGAGGCTAAATTTCAACCCGGTGACCGCGTTCAGATTCTCGATCGGGATCAACCCGGCCATGTGCGGACGCCTATTTATGTTCGCGGCAAGACCGGCGTGATCGAGCGGATCGTCGGCTCTTTTCCGAATCCGGAGCTGCTGGCGGTCGGACACTCAGGATTGCCCTACAAGATGCTCTATCGCGTGAACCTGGCGCAGAGCGAGCTTTGGGACGATTACGACGGTGCGCCCGAGGATACGCTTGAGATTGAAATCTACGAACATTGGCTGGCGCCGGCCTAGGCGCATGAAAGGCGAAGAGACATGAGCGAAGCCCACGAACACGGCCACGATCATCCGACCCATACACATGACGGCAAACCGATCCAGGAAGATGCCTTGCCGCCGCTGGATGCGCACGTGCTCGAGACGGCTGTGCGCGAACTCCTGATCGAGAAGGGTGTCATCACGTCCGAAGATATTCGCCGTTCCATCGAAGAACGGGAAAGCCGCAACCCTGCTCTTGGTGCCAAGATTGTTGCCCGTGCCTGGGCTGAGCCGGACTTCAAGTCCAAATTGATGAATGACAGTGACGAGGCATTGCAGGCGTTCGGCATCAATATGAGCCCCATGGAGCTTTGCGTCGTTGAGAATACGGACGAAGTCCACAACATGGTGGTCTGCACCCTGTGTTCCTGTTACCCGCGACCGGTGCTTGGCATTCCGCCGGCCTGGTACAAGCGGCGCGACTACCGGTCGCGCGCTGTGCGCGAGCCGCGAGCGATCCTGCGCGAATTCGGAACCGAGATTCCCGAGCAGAAGCAGGTACGGGTCCACGACAGCAATGCCGATTTGCGCTACCTGGTTCTGCCGCAGCGCCCAGAGGGGACGGATGGCTGGGATCAGGAAAAGCTCGCTCGTCTGGTGACGCGCGATGCGATGATTGGGGTCAGCGATGTTCTGGCGCCAGGGGATATCGACGACTGAACGCGATTTTGAATTTCGACAGCCGCGTATTTGATGCTGGCCAGCCGGTGGTCTGATCGCGTAAGTCGGGGCTTAACTTTGCATTGAAATACGACGGGAAATGCGCCCGATACGGCGTGGGGAGTACGAGGGTGATCGCAGCACGAAAGATGCTGGGCAAATTGTTTCCGGAGCAGCGCGAACTGATCGTGCGCTCCGGCGGCCAGGTCCGCTATCTGCGGGTCGGTCGAAATTTGCAGGTTGCTGTGGTTACGCTGGCGGTGACGGCAATCGCCTGGACAGTATTCTCGACGGTGCAGTTTACCTCGCACAACAGCATCGTTTCGGACCGCAATGCCCGGATTTCCGAACTTCGTGACGAAAACGCCCAGTTTTCAGACGCGCTTGGCCAGGTGCGCGAACGTATCGACATTCAGCGGAAATCGCTGACTGCAACGCAACAGACGACTGTCGATCTGGAAACGTCGAACCGGTCATTGAAGGCCGAGGTTGAGGCGCTTCAGGCTGCACTCGACGAGCAGAAACTTCGTGGTGATGCGCTTGCGCTTTCCTATCTGAGCGAGGTGGAGTCCAAGGCGCGCATCACTGCCGAGTCAGAAATCCTGGCACTATCCCGTGAAGAGATGCGGCAACAACTCGCCGATCGTGGCGAGGAACTTGCGGCCGTCGAAAAGGCACGTCTGGCGCTGAACACACAGTTGGCAGAGACGCATGATGCGCTCGCCGAATTGAAATCGAATGTCGTGTCGAACGAGATCGAACGTGCGAACCTTCAGGCGAACCTGGACGCGAGTGACGAACAGCTACGTAGCGTGGTCGATGAAAAGCTTGCAGTCGACACCCAACGCCAGGCACTCGGCGTACAGGTGGCGGATCTGTCGGCGCGTCTCGAATCTCTTGAAACGGCCCAGGTTGGCATCGTGTCGCGTCTGGGCGAAACGGTCGATCAGAGTGGCGAGGCACTTCGGAAAACCCTGGATCTGGCCGGCCTGGACGTGGATCGCCTGCTCGACCGGATGGCACGCGCGGCGGGTGAGGGGCGTGGTGTTGGTGGGCCGTTCCTTGCAATTGAAGGAAGTCCGGGCGGCGGGCTTGCCATTGAACTCGCCACAGTCGAACGCCGGATAGACGATTTGCAGAGCCTGCAATCCCTGATGGAACATTTACCGCTGGCAGCGCCTCTCGACGAATATCGCGTGACCAGCAATTTTGGCCGCCGTGTCGATCCTTTTACCAAACGGCTGGCATTCCATTCCGGTATTGATCTGGCGAGCCGCCGGCGTGCACCGGTGCGCGTGACATCCCCCGGGATTGTGACCTTTGTCGGCTGGAAAGGCGGCTTCGGCAAAATGGTGGAGGTCGACCATGGGCTGGGCGTGCGGACACGTTACGGCCACCTGTCAGCAATTTTCGTGAAGCGTGGCCAGGAAGTGGATTTCCGTGAGAAGGTGGGTCTGGTCGGCAGCACGGGCCGTAGCTCGGGTGAGCATTTGCACTATGAGATTTTGGTCGATGGACGCCAGAATGATCCGTCGAATTTCATGAAGGCAGGGCAGTATGTTTTCAAAAACTGACCGACAGGGCGCGGGTAACGGTGTGCCATCCATCATCAGTGCCGACATGAATGTGACCGGCAACCTTTCGGGCGATGGCGTTATGCAGGTCGACGGCACGGTCGAAGGTGATATCCGGTGCGCCGAGGTTACGATCGGCCGAAGCGCTCAGGTACAGGGCGAGATTGAATGTGACACTGTGCATGTTCATGGCACGGTCACGGGGGAAATTCGCGCCCGAAGCGTCAGCCTCTCGGCGAGTGCGCGTGTCACCGGTGATATCCAGCATGAAGAGCTTTCGATCGAGGCGGGTGCCTATATGGAAGGCAAGCTTCTGCGCCGCGATGCCCAACAATCCCGGCTCAATCTCGTGGTCGGTGAGAACAGCTAGCCGGATCCGATACAGGCGTTGAAAAGCGCCGCATCCACGTTGCCGCCCGACAGAACGGCAACGATCGTCCGATCTTTCGTTTCGGTTTTCCCCGACAAAATGGCGGCGAGCGCGACGGCACCTCCGGGTTCCAGCACGAGTTTGAGCGTGCGCCATGCATAGGTCATGGCCGCGCGGACTTCAGTATCGCTGACCGACAGGCCGGTGACGTCATGGGCTTTCATGGCGGCAAAAGTCAGCTCGCCCGTGCTGGGTGATAACAGCGCGTCGCAGATCGAGGATGCGCCGGCCAGATTGGAAAGGCGCTGTCCGGCGGCGAGGGAGCGCATGGCGTCATTGAAATCGTTCGGTTCGACAGCCTTGATCACGGATGACGGGCTGCGGTCTGCGAGCGCGATGGCGATGCCGGATGTGAGGCCACCCCCGCCACAACAGACAAGGACCTCGTCGGGTGCGGCATCAAGGCGCACGCATTGCGTCGCAATCTCGAGCCCAACGGTGCCCTGACCCTCGATCGTCCAGGGATGATCGAAGGGGGGCACCAGCGTGCCGCCGGATTTTTCGGCAATTGCCGCCGCGATATCCTCGCGGGATTCGTTCTGGCGGTCATACGGGACGACCTCCGCGCCGAAGCTGCGTGTGTTCTCGACCTTTGCCTGTGGCGCGTCGGCAGGCATGACGATTGTCGCGGGGATGCCAAAAATTTCCGCCGCCGCCGCGACGCCCTGGGCGTGGTTGCCCGACGAGAAGGCGACGACCCCGCGCTCCCGCGCATCTGCAGGGATATGGGACAGGAAGTTGTAGGCGCCTCGAAACTTGAACGAACCGGTTCTTTGCAGTGTTTCTGCCTTCAGCAACACACGCCCACCCGTGCGCGCGTTAAGCGCGGGGTTCTCGATCAACGGGGTTTGAACGGCGCGACCGCTCAATCTTTCGGCCGCCGCCTCAATGCCGGCGAGGCTCGGCGGGGCATTTGCCGTCATGACGTTGCGAGCCCGAGAAGACCGGGTAGCGGTGTCAGCGTCTCCAGGATGAGGTCAGGCTTGGCGGGAAGATGTTCGATCGGCTGGCCGTAGCGATTGACCCAGACGACGCGAAACCCGAAAGCGCCGGCGCCCGCGGCATCCCAGCCGTTCGACGACATGAAGCAGATGTTGTCGGCGGGCACGTTCAGTCGATCGACCGCCAGCTGATACACCCGCGGGTCGGGCTTGTAGATGCCCACATCCTCGACGCTCAGGATGGCATCGAGCAGGGTGTCGATGCCCGACGCGGCCGCAGCAGCGTTCAGCATGTCCGGGGATCCGTTCGACAGGATCGCGGTTTTCATGCCGCCTGCCTTGATGCGGGTGAGGGTGTCCGTGACTTCGGCGAAAGTGTCGAGTTCGCGGTAGAGCGCCATCAGCCGCGCGCGCAAATCCGGGTTCTCGATTCCGGTCGCCGCCATTGCGAAATCAAGCGCCTCTCCGGTGACCTGCCAGAAATCGGCGTGGGTCCCCATTAGGCTGCGCAGCCATGTGTATTGCAGTTGTTTCTGGCGCCAGATGTCGGAGAGCCGCTCGGCGCTGTCACCGATCTCATCACGGCAATGCATGACGGCGGAGTTGAAGTCGAGCAACGTGCCGTAGGCGTCGAACACGCAAGCTTGCATATCGGCGAATTGCTGATCGGTCATCGACCACGGGCCTCGTTGAAAAGTGACGTGGGGCCGGTCTCTGCGAGCTGCGTGTCATTCAATAGGTGACGGTAAACGGGGACGGATTCGAGCACGCGCTGGACGTAGTTGCGCGTCTCGCTGAAGGGGATGGTCTCGATCCAGTCCAGCATGTCGATGTCGCCGGCCCGCGGATCGCCATATTCGCGCACCCAGCGAACAACTCGATGCGGTCCGGCGTTATAGGCGGCGAGTGCGAGCGGGGCCGATCCGTCGAAACGTTCGAGCATTTGTTCCAGATAGCCGCTGCCCAGGCGAATGTTGTAGCCAGGGTCGGTGAGCAGCCGCGAGCGGCTATAGGGTTGCGAAAGACCCTTGGCAATCTGCTGGGCAGTTGCCGGCATCAACTGCATCATGCCCCGCGCACCGGCGCGGCTGATAGCCGTCCGGTCGAAACCGCTTTCCTGTCGGATGACCGAAAGCACGAGCGCATCTTCGAGCGGTGTGTCGGTCCCCCGTTTCGGTAGCGGCCAAAGGGGGTAGCCCGCTGCACCGATGACGTTATCGAGCTGGTTGGCGCGTTTCGCCGCACGCACGGCTTCACGCGGGCGATCGGCTTCCTGGGCAAGTTGGGCGACGAGAAGGCGTTCGTCGGCATTTTCCGCCAAACCGGAAAGATGCAAAAGAAATGTGCGCAAACTCGCGTCTGCGCCGAGCGTATGCAGCCTCTGCACGAGGGCGACGAGTTCCTTGGAGACGAACGCCTCGCGAATTGCCGGGTCGGTCGGCCGGGTGAACTCGAAGCGCGGGGGGAGCGTGCCGAGGGACCGGAGCGCCTGTTGGCCATAAAAGGTTGAAGGATGTTCCGCCGCGCGCTGCCACCAGTCGCGTGCATGTTCCATTTCACCCCGCGCGGCGGCGGCCCGGCCCTTCCAGAAGGCGCCACGTGCCCGGCTGATCGGATACCGCACACCTTCATACAGTCTGGCGAAATGATCTTCCGCGACGCTCGGCACCTTGAGAAACGACAATTGTATCCAGCCGGCGAGGAACTCGGACTCTGCGAACGCGGCACCGGCAGACAAACCATGCCCGGTCACCGCGCGCGCGGCCTCGGAATAATGCCCGTCAGCAAGGGCACGACGCGCCAGGATTTGGCTTTCCCTTGCCCATTTTTGCGGTTGCGGGCGCACACCCGACAGCTCGAACAGGATATCGCGCGCGCTGTCGTCCTTGCCTTTTCGCCGGCGCCAGCGAAGCCGCTCGTACCAGAGCTCGGGGGCGTCACGCAGTGCGTCCGGCACCCGCGCGATGGCGCCATCCACGCCTGCGGTCCGTCGCAGCAGGGCAATACGGGCCCGGGCCAGTGCTGCCGTCTGCGGGTCGACCCGTCGCAACATGCGTTGTGCCGCCCCGTGATTCTGAGTCCAGATCAGCTGGTCCAGTCGTGCGCGGTGGTCATCCTTGTCCAGTTGCGCCCCGTGTCGGCGCAGAAAGTCGGCTTCCGTGTGACGATCGATACTGAGCTGGCGCCAGTACCGCGGTGTGAGGCGCGCCAGTTGATCGCGTTCGCCATTGGCCTTCAGGGCGTCGAGATGCGCCAGTGCGCCGGCACCCGATATCGGCGGGTGGTCCGTAAACCAGCTTCGCACGGCCTCGCCGGAAACCGTTTCGTCGATGGCTTCCTCGGCATTGCGGCGCAATTCGTTCGCACGCGGCCAGTCGGGGTTTGCGGCTAGAAACGCCGTGATATCCGCGAAACTGCTCTTGGTGGCGGTGTGTTGGTAGTCGAGCCAGGCGGCATATTTCGCGATAAGTGGTTCGACGCCACGGTCGCGATGCAGCCGTACGGCTGCCCAGTCTTCCTTTTCTGCCGCAGCGATCAGCTCACGCGCATTCTTGTCTGAGGCGCTCGCATGGGCGTTTGATGCTCCCCACGCGATTATGGCCGCTGTGAAAAGAGCCAGAACACGGCGGGTGGTGGGGCGTAGGAACACGTGCAGATCCAGGATGATTTACTGGCTCGCGAGTGTAGGGCTACCGCCTGTACCTGACCAGTATCGTATCAATTTAGAGGGATCATTCGGGCGGTTTGCGCCTTGTTCGGGCAAAGCCGAGCCGTTATCGTCCGCGCAAATATTGCAGCGCCCGCATTCGGCGGGCAGGAGAGCCGATATGTTCAAGGGATCGATGACCGCACTGATAACGCCGTTCCGTGACGGCAAGGTCGACGAAAAAGCATATCAGGGCCTCGTCGAATGGCAGATCGACGCGGGCACCAATGGACTGATTCCGGTCGGCACGACCGGGGAATCGCCCACGCTCAGCCATGGCGAGCATGAGCGGGTGGTCGAGATGTGCATCGAGGCGGTCGCCGGGCGCGTCCCCGTGATCGCCGGTGCGGGCTCCAACTCGACCGAGGAATGTGTGCGCCTGACGCAACATGCCAAGACGGCGGGGGCGGATGCGGCCTTGATCGTGACGCCCTATTACAACAAGCCGTCGCAGGATGGCCTGTACGCGCATTTCAAAACCGTGGCCGATGCCGTCGATATTCCGATCATCATCTACAACATCCCGCCGCGTTCGGTGATCGACATGTCGACTGCCACCATGGCGCGGCTGGCCGGTGATTGTCCGAACATCATCGGCGTCAAGGACGCGACGGCGGATCTGACGCGACCTCTGGCGATGCGCCAGGAGATCGGCGAGGATTTCTGCATGCTGTCGGGGGAAGATGCGACCGTCATGTCGTTCATGGCGAACGGTGGCGATGGTTGTATTTCCGTCACATCCAACGCCGCACCGCGCGCATGTGCCGAGATGCACGACGCCTGGCAGGCGGGGGATGCGAAGGCCGCGATGGAAATCAACGCGCGCTTGTTCCCGCTGCACTCTGCCTTGTTCGTCGAGCCGAACCCGGTGCCGGTCAAGTATGCGGCCTCGTTGCTGGACAAGTGCACGATGGATGTCCGCCTGCCGCTGACGCCGGCGAATGAAAACACCCAGAAGCTGGTCCGCGACGCGATGGTGTCCGCCGGACTGCTCAACTAGCGGCGCGGTATCGCAGGGTCGATGGCCGGGAAGAAACACGCGCCGCCAGGCACGATCGCTGCCCAGAATCGCAAGGCACGGCACGATTATTCAATCGAGGACAGTATCGAGACCGGGCTCGTTCTGACGGGGCCCGAGGTGAAATCCCTGCGCGAAGGCAAGGGGAGCCTGGTTGACGCCTGGGCAGGTGAGCGCGACGACGAGCTCTGGATGTTCAACTGCTACATCCCGAAATACGCGCCGGCGAAGAATTTCCCCCACGAAGAGCGCCGGCCGCGGAAATTGCTGGTGAACCGCCGCGAGATGGACCGGCTTTTTGCGGAGATCCATCGGGACGGTGTGACCTTGGTGCCCCTGTCGATCTACTTCAACAAGCGCGGCATCGCCAAGGTCGACCTCGGCATCGCGTCGGGCAAGCGCAAATACGATAAGCGCCAGGCCGAAAAGGCGCGCGACTGGGACCGGCAGAAGGCCCGACTCCTCCGCGACCACGGATAATCAATTGAAACAGTTACTTACGAGACTATAGCATGGTTTCTCTTGACTGACGTTTACGTTAACGTAAACTATAGGGCATGGAGCAGACATTCTCGATATCCGACCTCGCGCGGGAGTTCGACATCACCCCACGCACCATCCGCTACTACGAGGCGGAGGGTCTGATCGCGCCGGCGCGTGAGGGCCAGCGTCGCATCTATTCCGGGCGTGACCGGGTGCGGCTCGCACTCGTGCTTCGCGGCAAACGGTTGGGGTTCTCGTTGGCCGAAGCCAAGGAGATCATCGACCTTTATGCGGCGCCCCAGGGTGAAGCGTTTCAGCTGCGGACCATGCTGGAAAAGCTCGATGAAAAACGCGAAATGCTGGAAGACAAGCGCCGCGATCTGGATGCGGCGATCTCGAACATGGACAAATACGCGACCCGTTGCCGGGAGCGCCTGGCGGAGCTTGAATCACGCCAGGAGGCAGCGGAGTAGGAATCCCGCTATTCTTTGACTGAAAACGGCGGAAAATCCGCCCGGGTGGAGACGACACATGATTCCCAACGAATATCCGAGCCTGACCTTTGATCTGGGCGATACCGCCGACATGTTGCGGGATTCCGTGCGCAGCTTCGCGTCGGACAAGATCGCCCCGCGCGCCGAGGCCATCGATCGTGACAATGAATTCCCGATCGATCTCTGGCCCGAAATGGGGGCGCTCGGCCTGCACGGCATCACGGTCGACGAGGAATATGGCGGCTCCGGCCTGGGATATCTCGAACATTGCGTGGCGATGGAGGAAGTCAGCCGCGCCTCGGCCTCGGTCGGCCTTTCCTACGGCGCCCACTCGAACCTCTGCGTCAACCAGATCCACCGCAACGGCAGCGACGAGCAGAAGGCGCGTTACTTGCCGGACCTTGTGTCCGGCAAAAACGTCGGTGCGCTGGCGATGAGCGAGCCGGGGGCGGGATCCGACGTTGTCGGCATGCGGACGCGGGCCGAAAAGAAGGGCGACCGCTATATCCTCAACGGCAACAAGATGTGGATCACCAACGGGCCGGTGTCCGAGACCTATGTGATCTACGCCAAGACCGACCCGGATGCGGGGCCGCGCGGCATGACCGCATTCATCGTCGAGCGTGGTTTCAAGGGGTTCTCGACCGCCCAGAAGCTCGACAAGCTGGGCATGCGCGGGTCCGACACCTGCGAGCTGATCTTCGAGGATTGCGAGGTGCCCGAAGAGAACGTGCTGGGCGAGGTGGGCAAGGGCGTAAACGTTTTGATGTCCGGCCTCGACTATGAGCGCGCTGTGCTGGCCGCCGGGCCGCTCGGCATCATGCAGGCCTGCATGGATATCGTCGTGCCGTATGTTCATGAGCGCGAGCAGTTCGGCCAGCCCATCGGCACCTTCCAGCTGATGCAGGGCAAGCTCGCCGACATGTATGTGACCATGAATGCCTGCAAGGCTTACGTTTACGCCGTTGCCCAGGCCTGTGACCGGGGTGAGACCGCCCGAAAGGATGCGGCGGGTGCGATTTTGTATGCCGGCGAGAAGGCGACATGGATGGCCCTCGAGGCGATCCAGACTTTGGGCGGCAACGGCTACGTCAACGAGTTCCCGACCGGCCGACTGCTGCGTGACGCCAAGCTGTATGAAATCGGCGCGGGTACATCGGAAATCCGCCGCATGCTGATCGGCCGCGAACTGTTTGATGAGACCGCATGATGCGTATCGGGTCGCTTCTTCTTGCGATAATGCTGATGTTCGCGGCGGGGCCTGCTGCCGCCATGCCGGAACGCATATCGGGCCCGAAAGTGCGAGACTTGTTGCTGGGCAACACGGTGGTCGGGACGTGGTCCGGTAGGTCCTACCGACAACTGTTTCGCCCCGATGGCACGACGGCCTTCAAGATCGACGGCGCGGCGCTTGATGAGGGGCGCTGGTGGGTGACGGATGAGGAATATTGTTCATGGTGGCAGGCCTCGGGAGAGGATTGTTATCTGGTGTCACGCGACGGCGACGATTTGACCTGGCGTACCAAGGGATTTTTTAGTCGCAGCCTGGAGGGGACGATCCTCCCCGGTGACCAGCTGACACCGCGTTGAGGGAAAATTGATGCGCCGGATTTCCACCAATTCCGAATTCGAGAAGGCCGTCGGCTATTCCCGCGCGGTGGTCGACGATGACTACGTCCATGTCTCGGGCACGACCGGCTTCGACTACGAGACGATGACCATCTCCGATAACGTGGTCGAGCAGGCCCACCAGGCCTTCGGCAATATCGCGCGGACGCTGGCCGCGGCGCGGGTCTCCTTCGCCGATCTGGTGCGCGTGACGTACTACATCGCCGATGCGGCGGATTACGAGGCGTTGATGCCGGTCTTCAAGCAGTATCTCGGGCCCAACCCGCCCGCGGCAACTGCGCTGATCGCGCAACTCGTCGATCCGCGCATGAAAATCGAAATCGAAGTGACCGCCCGGCGGCCCAGTCCGAGCCGCGGTATGCCCATGGGGGAAGAGTGATGCCCTCGGTCGTGATCATCGGCGCGAGCCGGGGTATCGGCCCGGCCTTCGCGGAAGCCTATGCCGGCGAGGGTTGGGAAGTTCACGCGACCACACGGTCGCCTGAAAGCCCCGACGAGCTGGCAGATATCGCGGGCAATGTCTCGATCCATGGCCTCGACGTGCGTAACGCAGCGCAGATTTCGAACCTCGCCGATGCGCTGCAGGGCAGCACCATTGATCACCTGATAAACAGTGCGGGCGTTTTGCGGGGTGTGAGCCGGGACGAGATGATGGCGGTCAACGCGGATGCGCCGTTCAATATCGTCGGGGCGCTGTTCGATGCGGTCGCCCGCAGCAGTGAAAGGAAGATCGCGATCCTGACCAGCCAGATGGGCGCCCGCCACGGTGGCGGTATCCCGACGGATCTGTATGGAGAGTCGAAATGCATTCTCAACGATCGCTTCCGCGAGATCGAGCCGGAGTGGCGTGCCGCGGGCGTGACGTCCGTTGTGTTTCATCCGGGCTGGGTGGCGCCCGATATGGGCGGGCGCGGCGCGCCGGTGAGCATCGATGAAAGTGTTACCGGCATGCGCCGCGTGATCGCCGATCTGACGCCCGACGACAGTGGCAGTTTTCTGACCTGGACCGGCGCGGAGCATCCATGGTGAACCGGGGAGAGTGGACATGACCACCGTCGCGGTGATCGGTGCGAGCCGGGGCATCGGCCTGGAACTTGCGCGCCAGTATGCGGGCGACGGGTGCCGGGTGCACGCGACCACCCGCACGCCGGATGCGCCGGGCGCACTGGGTGACATTGGCGGAGACGTGAACCTGCACCCGCTGGATGTGGTCGACGACGAACAGATCGCGGGGCTGGCCGAAGCGTTGTCCGGTGAAGCCATCGATATCCTGATCCACAATGCCGGGATCAACCCCGGGCGCGGTGCGGGTGATGCCGAGACCACGGCGCGCTCCATGCGGATCAATGCCCAGGCGCCGATCGCCACGGTTGCGGCCCTGCTCGACAATGTCGTCGCCGGTGACGACCGGGTCGTGGCCGTGATGTCGAGCGTCCAGGGGTCGGGTAAGCCACGTACGGGAAGCCAGGACCTGTATGGGGATTCCAAGGGCGAGCTCAACAAGCGGTTCCGCGCGATCGAGCCCGAATGGCGGGCACGGGGGATCACCGCCGTGGCACTGCATCCCGGTTATGTGCGCACGGACATGACGGGCAGCTATGCGTCGCTGTCGCCTGAGGAAAGCGTGCGGGGTATTCGAAATGTGTTGGCCGGCCTGACCGCGACGGACAGCGGCCGGTTTCTGGATTATCGAGGCAAGGAGGTCGCGTGGTAGAGGCAGTTCAACGTTTGGTCGCGGGATACCGTGGGTTTCGGAACCGATACTATGAGCAGCGGCCCGATCATATGCGGGAGTTGGTGGAGCGGGGCCAGTCGCCGGATGTGCTGGTTATCGCCTGCGCGGATTCACGGATCGACCCGGCCCTTTTGTTCGACAGCGAGCCGGGCGAGCTGTTCGTCGTACGCAATGTGGCGAACCTTGTTCCGTCCTATGGTCCCGACGGAAACGCACATGGCACGAGCGCGGCGATGGAATTTGCCGTGCGTGACCTCGGTGTGCGCCATGTCGTCATTCTTGGGCACTCGGCCTGCGGCGGTATCGGAGCGCTGCGGGCCACCAGCGCCGGCGAAGAGCTTCCGCGGGATTTCATTGAACCCTGGATGCAGATCGCGGCGGAAGCCTGCCCCTGCGATGCGGACGGCAATGTACCGGACCAGGAAACCGTGGAGCATGGCGGCATCCGGGTGTCACTGCGCAATCTCATGAGCTTCCCGTGGATTGCGGAAAAGGTGGAGGCCGGTGACCTGCTGCTACATGGCTGGTGGGTGGATTTGCAGGCCGGGCGGCTGTGCAGCATCGATCCGGACGGTGACGGCATGACGGAGATCGTCGCAGGAGAGGCACCATCCGATGTCGCTGACTGACGAACAGGTCATGATCCGCGACATGGCGCAGAGCTTTGCGGCAGAGCAGCTCGCGCCGAACGCCGCTGACTGGGATCGGGACTCCCGATATCCGGAAGAAGCCGTGACCGGTATGGCCGAGCTGGGCCTGCTGGGCATGGTCGTGCCCGAGGATTGGGGTGGTGCCGGGGCTGACACGCTCGCCCATGCACTGGCCCTCGAGGAAATCGCTGCGGGTGACGGTGCGTGTTCGACGATCATGGCGGTGCATAATTCGGTGGCCTGCCTGCCGGTGCTCAATTTCGGCAGCGAGGAACAGAAAGAACGCTTCCTGCGCCCGCTGGCAAGCGGCGAGATGCTCGGGGCGTTCGCGCTGACCGAACCGGCCGCGGGGTCCGACGCGGGCGCCATCCGCACCCGGGCCGAGAAGCGCGGGAACAAGTATGTGCTCAACGGCACCAAGCAATTCATCACCTCGGGCAAGAACGCCGACATCGCGATCGTCTTCGCCAAGACCGATCCGGAGGCCGGTGGTAAGGGTATGAGCGCCTTCATCGTGCCGACGGACACGCCCGGCTATCGGGTGGCATCTGTCGAGGCAAAGATGGGCCAGCGCGCATCGGACACCTGCCAGCTCGTTTTCGACGACATGGAGCTGACACCGGACCTTCTCCTGGGAGAAGAAGGTGAGGGATACAGGATCGCACTGTCGAACCTGGAAGGCGGCCGCATCGGCATCGCCGCCCAGGCGATCGGCATGGCGCGGGCGGCCTACGAACACGCACTGGCCTACGCGAAGGAACGCGAGACATTCGGAAAACCGATCATCGAGCATCAGGCGGTCATCTTTCGCCTGGCGGATATGCGGACCAAACTCGAGGCGGCACGCCAGCTCACCCACAATGCCGCGCGGCTGCGCGATGCGGGCGAGCCCTGCCTGACCGAGGCGGCGATGGCGAAACTTTACGCGTCTGAAATCGCCGAGCAGGTTTGCTCGGACGCGATCCAGATTCACGGCGGCTACGGCTACCTGCAGGACTTCCCGGTCGAGCGCATCTATCGCGATGTCCGGGTCACGAAAATCTACGAGGGCACCAGCGACATCCAGCGGCTGATTATCGGCCGGGACATCGCGGCAGGCTGACACAACAAAAAATCAAAAGAAGGGGGAATAGAGAATGTCCAATGCACCGGTCGAGTTTTTTTATGATTTCAACAGCCCGTATGGCTATGTCGCGGCCCACAAGATCGAGGCTCTCGCAGCGAAGCACGGCCGCACGGTGGATTGGAAGCCGTTCCTGCTGGGTGCAGTCTTCAAGGTGACCGGCGCGCTGCCACTGCCCCATGTACCCATGAAGGGCGACTATGCGCGGCATGACTTTGCCCGTTCGGCGCGTTTCCACGACGTGACCTACAACCCGCCCGCCGACTTTCCCTTTTCGCCGGTCGCCGCATCGCGCGCGGTCTATTGGGCCAAGGGGCAGGGCAAGGCCGCGGAGATGACCCTGGCGCTATACAACGCCGCTTTGGGCGACGCCCAGGATATCGCGGGCCCGGAAGCAGTGGTCGAGATTGCTGCAGCGGCGGGCTTCGATGGAGACGCACTCGCAGCCGGCCTTCAGGATTCGGCCGTGAAGGAACAGCTCAAGAACGTGACCGATGACGCCATCTCGCGGGAAATCTTCGGATCGCCCTTCATGGTGGTCGACGGCGAGGCCTTCTGGGGTGCGGACCGGCTCGACATGGTCGACCGCTGGCTCGAGACCGGTGGCTGGTAAGTCGACCTAGTCGGAGGAGATGATCTCTTGGTAGAACGCGCGGTCGATATTCCCGCCCGACAACACGACGCCCACGGTCTTGCCGGCCATGGCAGCGCGCTCCTGCAGGAGCGCGGCGAGCGCCGCGGCACCCGCGCCCTCAACAAGGTTGTGGGTGGCGCTGAAGTAGAGCCGGATCGCGGCCCTGATCTCGTCCTCGCTGACGGTGATCACCCGGGCGGCATGTTCGCAGATGATGGGCACGGCGTCGGCCGCCGGCACCCGGCAGGCAAGCCCGTCGGCAAACGTGTCGGCGCTGTTGGTGGAGACGGCCTCACCCCTGGCGAAGGAAAGCGCGTAGGCCGGCGCGTTCTCCGCAACCACGCCGACGATTTCTGTTTTCAGGCCAAGCGCTTCCCTTGCGGCGATGCAGCCGGTGATGCCGGAGCCGAGCCCGATCGGGACATAGAGTGTTTCGATCTCCGGTGCGGCGGTCAGCAGCTCCATCCCGTAAGTGGCGACACCGTGGGCGAGTTCGACGGCGAAGGACGGGATCATCTCGATGCCGCGTTCATCGGCCAGCCCCTCGGCATATTCCAGCGCGGCCTGAAAATCGTGACCGTGGACGACGAGTTCCGCGCCGAAGGCCTGCATGGCGGCGTTCTTCTCCGTCGAGTTGCCCTCGGGCACGACGATCACCGCGTCGATGCCGTTGGCCCGTGCGCCATAGGCGATGGATTGGCCGTGGTTGCCCCGGGTGGCGGCGATGACGCCCTTGATGCCGGGGTTCCGGGCGCGGAGCCTGGCCATGTGCACCAGCCCGCCGCGCACCTTGAAGGCGCCGGTGGGCGTATGGTTTTCATGCTTCACCCAGACATTCGCGCCGCTCGCCGCCGCCAGCAACGGCCACGCATATTGTGGGGTCGGCACCATGCCCGCATACACCGTCTCCGCGGCGGTCTCGATCTCGGCTTTGGTCGGCAGATTGCTCATCGCCGCGTTTCTACCACAGCTTGCCTATCTTCGAAGGGGCCCTTGGCCGCAACCCGGAGCCGTTTAGCATGACCGTTTTGAAATCCAGTCTCGACACCAAGTCCGAACTGTTCGCGGACAACACGGCGGCGATGGATGCTGTCGTCGGTGATCTGCGCGCGAAAGTCGGCCAGATCGAGCAGGGGGGCGGCGAGAAATCCCGCGCGCGCCATCTGAGCCGGGGCAAGCTGTTGCCCCGCGACCGGATCAACACACTGCTCGATGAAGGCGCGCCCTTCATGGAGTTCTCCCAGTTCGCCGGTTGGGAGATGTATGAGGATGTCGTGCCCGCGGGCGGAATCCTGACCGGTATCGGCCGGGTGTCGGGCCGCGAATGCGTGATCGTGGCGAACGACGCGACGGTCAAGGGCGGGACTTATTTTCCGATTACGGTGAAGAAGCATCTGCGGGCCCAGGAGATCGCCCGGGAGAACAATTTGCCCTGCATCTATCTGGTGGACTCAGGCGGTGCCAACCTGCCCCAGCAGGATGATGTGTTCCCCGACCGGGAGCATTTCGGGCGGATTTTCTACAACCAGGCAACCATGTCGTCGGCGGGTATCCCGCAAATTGCCGCGGTGATGGGCTCGTGCACCGCGGGCGGCGCCTACGTGCCGGCGATGTCGGACGAGGCGATCATCGTCAAGGATCAGGGCACGATATTCCTGGCCGGGCCGCCGCTCGTGAAGGCGGCGACGGGAGAGATCGTCTCGGCCGAAGACCTTGGCGGGGCGGACGTGCATACACGCATCAGCGGCGTGGCCGATCATCTGGCCGAGGACGATACCCATGCGCTGTCGCAGGTGCGCCAGATCGTGGCCAACCTGAACCGGCCTAAGAATGTGGACCTCGAGCCGGCCCAGCCGCGCGACCCGCTCTATGCGGCCGAGGAACTGTACGGTGTCGTGAACGCGGATATTCGCAAACCCTATGATGTTCGCGAGGTGATCGCGCGGATCGTCGACGGCAGCGAGTTCGACGAGTTCAAGGCCCGTTACGGTGAGACCCTGGTGACGGGTATCGCCCACATCCACGGCTACCCGGTGGGGATCATCGCCAACAACGGCATCCTGTTTTCGGAATCTGCCCAGAAGGGCGCGCATTTCATCGAGCTGTGCAGCCAGCGTGGCATTCCTCTTGTCTTCTTGCAGAACATCTCGGGTTTCATGGTTGGGCAGAAATACGAGGCCGGCGGTATCGCCAAGGACGGCGCGAAAATGGTCATGGCTGTCGCCTGCGCCAACGTGCCGAAGTTCACCGTCATCATCGGCGGTAGCTTCGGGGCCGGTAACTATGGCATGTGCGGGCGTGCCTACAGTCCGCGGTTCCTGTGGATGTGGCCGAATGCGCGGATCTCGGTCATGGGCGGTCCCCAGGCCGCAAACGTGCTGGCGCAGGTGACCCGTGACAACATCGAGGGCCGGGGCGAGACCTGGGCCGACGAGGATGAAGCAGAATTCAAGCGCCCGATCGAGGAACAGTATGAGACCCAGGGCCATCCCTACTATGCCAGTGCGCGGTTGTGGGACGACGGGATCATCGACCCGGCCGACACGCGCCGGGTGCTCGGGCTGGGTCTTTCCGCGGCATTGAACGCGCCGATTGAGGAAACGCGCTTCGGCGTGTTCAGGATGTAGCGATGAGCGATGACGCAATCAGGCTCGATGTAGCCGGCGGGGTCGGCCGGATTACGATGGCGCGGCCGGAAAAACACAATGCGTTCGACGACGGGCTGATCGCCGACCTGTCGGCGGCATTCGATGCGGCCGGGCACGATGATGCGGTGCGGGTGGTCGTGCTGGAGGGCGAGGGCAAGAGCTTCTCCGCTGGCGCGGACCTGGGCTGGATGCAGCGCATGGCCGACTATTCCGATGCCGAGAATCTCGAAGACGCGCGCAAGCTGGCGCACATGGTCCGGATCCTGAACGAGCTGCCACGGCCGACCATTGCCCGGGTCCAGGGGGCTGCGTTCGGCGGCGGGGTCGGGTTGGTGGCGGCGTGTGATATTGCGCTCGCCTCCCAGGCGGCGAGCTTTTGTCTGTCGGAGGCGCGGCTGGGCCTGATTCCGTCGGTCATCAGCCCCTATGTGGTCGAGGCGATCGGCGCGCGCGCCGCGCGACGATACTTCCAGACCGCCGAGCGATTCGACGCCGAAACGGCGCTCGCGCTCGGCCTCGTTCATGAGGTGGTGCCCCGGGAGCGGCTCGACGGGCGGCTGGACGAGCTGGTCGGTGTCCTGCTCGACAACGGACCGGCAGCGATGGCGGCATCGAAGGATCTGGTCCGCAGGGTCGCGTCGGATCCGGTTGATGACGCGATGGTGGAGGATACAGCGCAGCGTATTGCCGATATTCGTGCGACCGACGAGGGACGCGAGGGCGTGCAGGCCTTTCTGGAAAAGCGGGGGCCGAATTGGCGGACGACGACAAAGCAGTAAGCGTCGGCATCCTGCTGTTCGCGTTTGCGGAAATCATGCGCTACGTCCGTGAGGCGGATGATGAATCCGGGGTAGATAAATGATCGAACGTCTGTTGATCGCCAACCGTGGTGAAATCGCGGTCCGGGTGGCGCGCACCGCGCAACGTATGGGCATCCATGTGATTGCGGTCTATTCCGACACCGATGTGGCGGCGATGCATGTGGCGGTGGCCGATGAGGCGGTGAGGATAGGCCCGGATGCGACCGCAGAGAGTTATCTGAATATCGACGCGGTGATCGGGGCAGCCCGGGATAGCGGTGCGGACGCGATCCATCCCGGCTATGGCTTTCTGTCGGAGAACGCAGATTTTGCCGATGTCTGCGCTGCGGCGGGAATTCGGCTGGTCGGGCCAAGTGCCGACGCGATGCGCGCGATGGGTGACAAGGCCGCGTCCAAGGAGGTGATGTCGAAGGCGGATGTGCCGCTGGTGCCCGGCTATCACGGTGCGGACCAGGACCCGGTGGTGCTGGCGGCGCAAGCTGCCGAAATCGGCTTTCCGGTGCTGATCAAGGCGTCTGCCGGCGGCGGCGGCCGTGGCATGCGGATCGTCGAGAGCGCGGACGCATTCGATGAGGCGCTTGCGGCCGCCCAGCGCGAGGCGCGCGGTGCGTTCGGCAATGATCGGGTGCTGATCGAAAAATATCTGACCATTCCCCGTCACATCGAGGTTCAGGTGTTCGGCGACGACCAAGGCAACGTGGTGCACCTGTTCGAGCGCGATTGCTCCCTGCAGCGCCGTTACCAGAAGGTCGTGGAAGAAGCACCCGCGCCGGGTATGACGGAGGCGCGACGCTCGGAGATCGGTGCCGCTGCCGTGGCGGCCGCAAAGGCGATCGACTATTCCGGCGCGGGCACGGTCGAATTCATTGTCGATGCCACCACAGATGGGGCGAACGGGCCGTTCTATTTCATGGAAATGAACACCCGCCTTCAGGTCGAGCACCCTGTCACCGAGTTCGTCACCCGGCTGGATCTCGTAGAATGGCAGCTGCACGTGGCCAACGGCGAAACCCTCCCGCTGGCCCAGTCGGACATCAAGCTCAACGGTCATGCCATCGAAGCCCGGCTCTACGCGGAAGATCCTGACCGCGACTTTCTGCCGGCACCCGGCCACGTGATCGCGTTCGAGGTGCCGGAAATGACGTCATCGGAGCGCGTCGACACCGGGGTGCGCTCGGGAGACGATATCGCCGTTTCCTATGATCCGATGATCGCCAAGGTGATCGCCCATGGTGCGGACCGTGATGGTGCGATCGCCGCGCTCGACAGACTGCTGGCGGACCTCGTTTGCGTGGGGCCGGTGACCAACCAGGCATTTCTGCGCCGGGCCATCACGCATCCTGACTTTGTCGGTGGTGCGGTGGACACGGGCTTTATCGAAAGGCATCGCGACATACTCATTCCGGGGCATGAGGGTATAGCCGATGGCGCGCTTGCGGCGGTTGTGTCCGGCTTACTCGCACAACGCGGGCAGCAAGCGAGAGGCCGGGCCAGCGCACGCGGCGAAGCGAACTCGCCCTGGGCCGCATCGGACAGCTGGCGCGCGAACCTTCAGAATGTCGAAACCCTGCAGTTCCGGGATGGTGATAACGAGATTTCGGTTCACCTGATCCACGAACCGGACGGTGTCTCGCTGACGCCGCCGGACGGGCAGGTTGTTGACCTGGAAACCGGCCGTGAGGGCTGGACGGCTTATGCATCGGGGTCGGTGTTTTTCGCGGTATCAAATGGCACCCAGGTCAGGCTGGAGCGGATTGTCGCCGTCGACGAAGCCTCCGAGCGCGCGGGTGCGTCCGGCGGGTTGAACGCACCCATGCCGGGCAAGGTTGCCCGGGTGATGGTCGCGCCGGACGAACAGGTGAGCCGGGGGCAAACCCTGATGGTGCTCGAAGCGATGAAAATGGAACATGCGATCACCGCGCCGGGAGATGGCAGGGTGGTGACGGTGTTGTTCGCCGAAGGTGATCAGGTGGCCGAAGGCGCCGAATTGTTGCAACTCGAACCCGTGGAAGACTGACATGGCACGACCTGACAGGGTGGAAATCGTCGATGTGGGACCGCGCGACGGCTTGCAGGCGGAACCAGGCATGGTGCCGACAGCCGACAAAATCGCGCTCATCGACCGGTTGTCCGAGGCGGGGGTACCGTCAGTCGAGGCGGGCGCGTTCGTCTCGCCGAAGTGGGTGCCGCAGATGGCAGATGCGGCGGAGGTTCTCGCCGGCATTCAAAGACGACCGGGGACGCGCTACCCGGTGCTCGTGCCGAACATGCGGGGTCTGGAAGGGGCGATGGCGGCCGGGGTCGAGGAGATCGCGATATTCGGCGCCGCTTCGCAGACATTCTCCCGGAAGAACATCAACTGTTCGATCGAGGAGAGCCTGGAACGTTTTCGTCCCGTGGCGGCGGCAGCGCTGGCCGGGGGGATGAAGGTGCGTGGCTATATTTCCTGCGTTCTGGGCTGTCCTTACGAAGGCGATGTCGCGATAGAAAGCGTGGTGCGGGTGGCCCGCGAGCTGGATGCCATGTCGTGCTACGAAATCAGCCTGGGCGATACGATCGGGGTCGGTACACCGGCGCGCGCGCGTGCGATGGTGGAGGCGGTCGCCGAAGTGGTGCCGGTGGAGCGGCTCGCCCTGCATTTCCACGACACCTACGGCCAGGCGCTCGCGAATATCCTGTCCTGCCTCGAGGTGGGGGTCGGGACCCTGGATACTGCCGTTGCGGGGTTGGGGGGATGCCCATATGCGCCGGGCGCGTCGGGCAATGTCGCCACCGAAGATGTCGTCTACATGCTCGACGGCATGGGGATTGAGACCGGGGTGGATATGGCGAAACTGGTGGAGGCGGGCCGGTTCATCTGCGACATCCTGGGCCGCGCACCCACGTCGAAGGCAGCGCAGGCCATTCGCGCGCATGTCTGAGGCCCGGTTTCAAAGACCGATCTAAACCATTCGGTAACCACTGGGGACTAGGCTGAAATCGCATTGGTTTTGACCGGTGCGTTCGTGCTTCCGATGAGGTTTCAGAGGGAAATCGTGTGAGCTATCAGCTCGAAGGCCTGCGCATTCTGATCATCGACGACAATGCCCATATCCGGCAGTTGTTGCGGACGATCCTGTATGCGGTCGGCATCCACGCTATTGATGTTGCCGAGGATGGTGTCACGGGCTTCGATTCATTCTGCCGGCTGGAATATGACCTCGTCTTCACGGATTACGAGATGGAGCCGATCAGCGGTCTCGATCTGGTCAACATGATCCGGTCGTCGCACAAGAGCCCCAATCCCTATGTGCCGATCATCATGATTTCATCCTATTCGGATGGGGACCGGGTACAGAATGCACGTGACCGAATTTCTGGCCAAGCCCTTCACCGTCGACGTCCTGATGTCGCGGCTGGAATCGGTCATTGAAGAGCCGCGCCCGTTCGTGCGAACCGAAAATTACTTCGGCCCCGACCGGCGCCGGAAGCAAGACGCGAACTACACCGGTCCCGAACGGCGGAACACCGAGCTGGAAAAAGTCGACGTTTCGGTGCGTGATCTTTCCCGGCAGCAGCGCGAGGCGCTGCAGGCGAGCCGCGATAACGCCAGCAAGATCGCCAGCGACTAACCTTCCCTTAACTTGCCTCGTTTACCTTATGACGACGCGAACTTGTTCGCGCGGATGAGGCTGTGATGGCTGAAGAGAGCCCGAAAAACGGTGCATACCAGATGATCACGCCGCCCAATCTTCTTAAAGCGAAGGTGGGCAAGGGCGGTGACGGCGGTATTGATCCAGACCTGATCAAGCAGGCCGAGGACCTGGTCGGCTCGATGGGTGGCGAATTCACGGAATCGGTTTCGCAAGAAATTTCCCATGTGATGGAACTGGCCTTGAGCCTCGAAACGAACCCGGCCAAAGCCACAGATATCCTGCAGGACGTTCGCAGGGTCGCGCATGACCTGCGCGGTCAGGGCGCGACATATGGCTATGACCTGATCTCCGATGTTTCCGAGTGTCTGTTTCGTTACGCCGACTGCCTTACGGATGCGGCGGACCTGAACCCGGACGTGTTGCGCGCGCATGCAGACGCGATGCGCGCGATTATCATGAACGAGGTCAAGGGTGATGGCGGCGAAGTCGGAACTGACCTTGTCTCGTCTCTTGATGCACTCGTGACGCGAATGACCGGTTAACCACAGGTTTTCCACGCATCCCCGTTCACCGCTGTGAGGCCCGCTGCTATTGTGCGGCCATGTCCGTTCATCTCGTAAAACTCGCCGTCGGTATCGAGTCCGTCGACCATCTCCGCGAGCGCCAGAAACAACGCATCGCTGATCGCAAGGCCGCCGGAGACGGGCCGATCTTGCGAATTCTCACCCGCAACACGCCGCGGCGCGCGGATGAGTTGCTGGCGGATGACGGCTCGCTCTACTGGGTCATCAAGGGACGTATTCTGGTTCGTCAGAAAATCGTCGCGATTGAACCGGCCACCGCCACAGACGGGACGCCGCGTTGTGCCATTCATCTCGGCCACAAACTTGTTCGGGTCCATTCGAAACGATCGCGACCGTTTCAGGGCTGGCGTTACCTGGAAATCGAGAATGCGCCGTCAGACCTGCCGACGGGCGCCGCGGCGGAACAGGAGCCGCCGCCGGAAATGGCGGTCGAACTGCGCGAACTGGGCCTGATCTAGCTGCTGTCCAAGGCACCTGTGCGCATGCCCGGGCGGGTCTCGCGCAACGCGCGGCTCAGGATGATCACCGGCAAAATACCAGCAATCACGATCGTCAGCGCGGACAGGGCACTTTGTTCGAGCAACTCGTCCGACGCGAACTGATAGACGTGGGTGGCCAGGGTATCGAAGTTGAACGGTCGCAGGATGAGCGTCGCGGGCAGCTCCTTCATGGAGTCGACAAACACGATCGTGCCCGCGGCGATCAGGCTTCCGCGCACGAGGGGCAGGTGAATGCGCCACAAGGTTCGCCCGGGCCCCGCCCCAAGGCTGCGTGCGGCCATGTCCATGGAGGGCCTGATCTTGCCGAGGCTCGCTTCGACGGCACCGAAGCCCACCGCGAGAAAACGCACCACATAGGCAAACACCAGCGCGAATATGGTGCCGCTCAGGATCAGCCCCGTCGACACGCCGAACATGTCTCGCGCGATCGCGTCGATCATGTTGTCGAGCCGTGCAAAGGGAATAAGAACGCCGACGGCGAGGACGGCACCCGGCACGGCATAGCCCAGCAGCGCGATACGGGAGAGCACGCCGAACCCACGGCCCGACAGGCGCCGGCCGTAGGCGAGGAATACCGCGATAGAGACCGCAGCAAGGGCGGCCACGGCAGAAAGGGTGAGACTGTTTCGGGCGAAAGCGAAGAAGGCCTGGTTCCAGGATTCGTCGAAGAACACGATGGCATGGCGCAGCAAAACACCCGCCGGGATCAAAAATCCGATCGTGATCGGCAATGCGCAGACGAGAAAGGCGGCCAGTTTCGGGGCACCGCGAAGGCGCACGCGCGGCGGTGACTGATAGCGCGAAGACGTGTGATGATACTGACGACCCTGCCGTCCGATCCGCTCCAATGTGATCAGAAGCACCACGAAACCGAGCATGACAAGCGCGATCTGCGCAGCACCGCCCGCATTTCCCATGCCGAGCCAGACGTTGAACACGGCGACGGTCAGCGTGTTGACGGCGAAATAATCGACGGTGCCGAAATCTGCGAGGGTCTCCATCATGGCCAGCGCGATGCCGACGACAATGGCGGGGCGGGCCAGGGGCAGGGCGACCGTCAGGAATGTTTGCCAGGGCCCGCGGCCAAGCGTGCGGCTGACTTCGAGGACGCTCGACGTCTGCTCGTGAAACGCTGCGCGGGTAAGCAGATACACATAAGGGTAGAGGACGAAGGACATGACGAAGATCGCGCCGCCCATGGACCGGATTTCCGGGAACCAGTAATCGCGCGACGTCTGCCAGCCGAACAGATCACGGAGAAGCCCCTGCACGGGACCGGCGAACTCCATGATGTCCGTGTAGACGAAGGCGACGATATAGGCGGGCACCGCAAGGGGTAAAAGCATGGCCCACTCGAACATCCGGCGACCGGGGAAATCACACGTGCTGACGAGCCATGCCGATGCCGTACCAATAAAGAATACGCCAATTCCATTGCCGACCATCAGTATGAGGGTGTTCCAGCTGTGGCGGGGCAGGACGGTCGATGCCAGGTGGGGCCAGATATTCTCGGTCGGGAAGAGCGCAATCCAGGCGATCGCACCGAGCGGTGCGGCCACGATGAGCGCCACCAGCAGGCCACCCAGAATCCATACGCGCCCCTGAGCGGGGCGCGTGTTTGACGACAGGGAGGAGAGGGTCGTCACGGACATGGCTGTTCTTCGGTCCGGTGGCTGCGGTTAGTCGTTGTAGCCGACCTTGTCGACGAGCTTGAAGGCATCCGCGCGAAGCCCCGCAATGCGGTCGAGAGCCAGCGTGTCGGGATGCAGATCTCCCATCGAACGCAGCAAGCCAGCCTGCGGGACACCGGCCACGATCGGGTATTCGAAGTTCTGTTCCGAATACATCTGCTGGGCCAGGTCACCGGTGAGAAACTCCATGAGCTTCACCGCGTTGTCGCGGTTCGGGGATGCCTTGGTCATCGCCATGCCCGAAATGTTCACATGTGTGCCTTCGTCACCGATTTTCGGGAAGACCGGGTAGACCGACTGGGCCCAGCCGAACTGCTCTTCATTCTGCAGCATCAGCCCGAAATAGTAGTTGTTGCCCAGGGAGATATCGCATTCACCCTCGTTGATTGCCTTGACCTGGGCGCGGTCGTTGCCCTGGGGTTTGCGCGCGAGGTTCGACTTAAGGCCGCGCAGCCACGCTTCGGCCTTTTCCTCGCCGTGATGGGCGATCATCGCGGCCGTCAACGCGACCTGATAGACGTGGTTGCCCGCGCGGGTGCAGATGCGCCCGGCCCATTTGGGGTCGGCGAGCTCTTCATAGGATTTGGGTGCGTCTTCCTCGGATACGCGGTCCTTGGAGGCGTAGACGATGCGCGCGCGCTGGGTGAGCCCGTACCAGTGACCTTCACCCTGACGGAACTCGGCGGGGATGCTCGAGGTCAGCTGCGCGGTCTCGATCGGCGCGGTGACACCGGCTTCATAGGCGTCGTTCAAGCGGCCGATGTCGACGGTGAAGATCAGATCGGCCGGGGAGTTGCGGCCTTCCTGCTTGAGGCGCTCGACGAGGCCCTTCTTGGCGAACACCACGTTGACCTTCACGCCGGTGTCGCGCGTGAAGGCATCGAACATGGGTTGGATCAGAAAGGGTTGCCGGTAGGAGTAGACATTGACCTCGCCGGTGTTCACGGCAGCCTGCTGCTGGGCGCTGACGCCCGCGCCAAGTACGAGAACGGCAAGACCAGCGACGGCGAGGGCATAAGTACGTTTACGCATTTTCTACTCCAGAAACCAACGTGCGAATGAGAATGGTTCTTAATTGCAAGGGACCATATTGACCCTTGCGGCTAATTGCAAGTCATTCTCAATTGCAATCTCTAATGGCGCATTGATCTACGTCAAATGCCGCGGCCCAACCCAAAAATTGGGGCTTATATACTTAACTTGATGCAGTCAGTTGATGGAAAGTCTCTCACTCCCTGTATTATACAGGCAAAGGGCGACTTTCCTGGACAGTGTGATTATATAGAACAGAACAAAAGAGGATATTTGGCACATGGTCAAAAACACAAAAAGCGGGCTGAACGGCAGCGTCGATCTGCTGGCCAACGCCCTGCGCAAGGTGTTCACGGAGGCCGTCACGGGTGCGGTGGAACCGCTTCGCGACGACATGAACAAGGGGTTCAACGAGACCGGCAAGCAGTTGACCCAGATCACCAATCGGCTGGATTCTCACCAGAAGGCGCTCGATGGGCTGAAGAACAAGACGTCGCAGAAGAAGAAGGGTGCGGCCCAGAGCGCTAGGCGCTAGGCGGTCAGGTCCCGATACATCAGCCGCTTGCCGACCATGGCGGCGGCGACACCGGACATCTGGAAAATCGTGTGGGCGTCACGAACGTTGTGGCGTCCCGCGAACTCGTTGACGTAGCGGGCCATGTGCTTGCTACTGAATTGATGATAGGTGCCGTGGTAGCCGCGCTTGAGCATCGACCAGAACGACTCTATCCCGTTGGTGTGCGCCATGCCGCGCACGTATTCCCCGGCGGAGTGGTTGACCGCCTCGTGGTCCCGATCCATTCCCCGATAGGCCACGGCGTCGTCGGTGTAGACCTTGGCACCCGCCGCCGTGGTATTGGCAACGAACCCGTGCAGGGTCTCCCGGTCGGTCGCTGACACCGGCGTGGCGACCACGCGCCCGGTCCCGCGATCCTTCGCCCCGACCACGGGCGTCTTGCCGACGGCCCCGCGCCCTGAAAGCGCCTTGCGCTTCGACTTCGGCATGTTCTTGCGCTTCCCGCCCATGTAGGTCTCGTCGACCTCGACGGGTCCCTCGAAGCCTTCGGCGAGTTTATCCAGGCCGCCTTGGTCCCATGCCTCGCGCAGGCGGTGGAGCATGAACCATGCTGTTTTCTGGGTCACGCCCAGGTCGCGGTGGAGTTTCATCGAGGACACGCCCTTGAGGCTGGTGACATAGAGATAGACCGCGAACACCCATTTGCGCAGGGGCAGGCGGGACCCCGCAAGCAGGCTGCCGGTGCGGACGCTGAAATAGGACCTGCATTCCGGGCAGCGGTAGGGCGCGGGCTTGGCGTTAGGAACCGCAGCGGTCTCCGTCCCGCCGCAATGGGGGCAGGACCTGCCGTCCGGCCAGCGGACCGTCTCGAACCAGGCTGCCGCCGATGCCTCATCGGGAAACATCTCCGTCAACTCGACCAGGCTGATGCCTTCGCGGTGCGATCTGCCGGGTGCTTTCTGTGCCATTTCCCTGTCCCCGTCATTGTGCTCTATGACAGGAATATAGGGGCTCGGGAACGGGTTGTCAAGTTAAGTATATAAGCCCCAAAAGAACAGGTCCGGATCCAAGCTAAGAGTGCTGTTAGATCGCGCGGAACCGCTCTTCGGCCATCTGGTCGGCGACGAAATTTGTCGCCGCACGCTCCGTATCGGCACGTTCGAAAATTTCAAGCAGCGTGTCATGGATACGGTCGAGATGTTCGAAGATCGCGGTGTCGTCATGGGTACCGCCGAAGTCGGTCCCGTGGGCGATCTCGATGATGCCGCCGGCATTGATCACATAATCCGGCGCGTAGAGGATTCCGCGCGCGGCCAGCTCGGCGCCATGCCGGTCGTCGGCGAGCTGGTTGTTGGCCGATCCCGCGACGATCTTTGCTCCGAGTTCGTTTACCGATTGATCATTGATGACGGCGCCGAGAGCGCAGGGCGCGAAAACGTCCACGTCGGCACCGTGAATATCGTGGGTGTCGACGGGCACGGCACCGAATTCATCGGCGGCGCGAGCGACCGCCTCGCCGTTGATGTCGGCGACCTGCAGGCGTGCCCCGGCCTCGTGCAGACGCCGCGCCAGATCGAAGCCGACTGAACCAAGACCCTGGATGGCCACCTGCACGTCGGCGAGCCCGTCATTGTGCCCCAGCTTGTGGGCAACGGCGGCGCGGATGCCCTGGTAGACGCCGTATCCGGTGTAGGGGGAAGGGTTGCCGCTGGTGGCGCTCGTCCCGGTGACGTGTTTCGTCACCTTCGCCATTTCGTCCATGTCCGCGACGGTCATGCCGATATCTTCCGCGGCGACATAGCGCCCCGCGACGCTGTCGACGATCCGCCCCATGGCCCGCATCAGCGCCGGGGTCTTGTCTTTTCTGGCGTCCCCGATGATGACGGATTTGCCGCCCCCGAATGGAAGCCCCGCGAGCGCCGACTTGTAGGACATGCCGCGCGACAGACGCAGCGCATCTTCGAGCGCGGCGGCCTCGTCCGCGTAGGGCCACATGCGACATCCGCCGACAGCCGGGCCAAGGTTCGTGTTGTGAATGGCGATGATCGCGCGCAACCCGGTCTCCCGGTCGAACCCGAACAGCACATTTTCGTGCTCGTCGAAGGCAGGCGCTGTAAACACGGACATGGTGTCCTCCAGACATCTGGCGCACTTAATCGCCGTTAACCATGTCTATCGATTTTGCATCTGTGCCGTTAATCTTCAATGAACTTCAAAGACTTGTGTCCAATTTGCAGGAAGCCGGACGGTAAACCGGCCCAATCAGGTGGAATATGACGCCTTGCCCGATCGCTCTATAATAATATTTCAATACCCGCCGGGTCGATCCGATGCCGGATCAGTGGAAGCAGAGGCGAGATCAATGCCAGAGACCAAGCCGCGTGCGAAAGTCGAGCCGGAAAAGTGGGAGCAGCCCAGCGGTGAAGCCGTCAGCTGCGAGGATTCGATCCTCGTGCTGCGCGAGAACCTGGTTGAGATCCAGGATGTCTGTCAGGAAGCGCTGGAAGATGCCGTCCTGATGGACGTGTCCGAGGTGCAGTTTCGCAAAGTGTTGCACGCCCTCGTGGACGAATTGTCGAACCCCTACAAAAAGGGCTGATACCTAGCCGAGATTGCCGGTGTGGGCGGCCTCGAAGAGTTCCCGGAAAGCGTTCGCGTCCAAAGCGACCGGATTGGCAAGCGCCGTGGGGTCCTGCGCGGCCATCTCCGCGAGTTCGTCGAAGCGTGACGGCTCGACACCAAGCCCGGCCAGCGTGTGAGGCATGTCGAATGTTGACCGCAGGGCCAGTGTCCATTCGAAAAAAGCATCGAACCCCGCAGTGACGTCGTCTGTCTGTTTCGTGAGGCCGAGATAGGCCGAGACGCGGGCAAGCCTGGCCTCAATCGCGGGCCAGTTCCGGTCGAGCACATAGGGCATCACGACGGCGTTGGTCAGCCCGTGATGGGTGTCATAAAGCGCCCCGATCGGGTGGCTCATCGCGTGGATGGCCCCGAGACCCTTCTGGAATGCGGTCGACCCCATGGCCGCAGCAGCAAGCATGTTCGACCGGGCTGCGATATCGGCACCGTCTGCAACTGCGGTGGTCAAATTTTCATGGACGAGACGCATGCCCTCGAGCGCCACGCCGTCACATAGGGGATTGTCGAAGGGTGAACAATAGGCCTCGAGGCAGTGGGCAAGCGCGTCCATGCCGGTCGCAGCCGTGATGTGCGCCGGCAGCCCGAACGTCAGTTCCGGATCAGCGATCACGATGCCGGGCATCATGCCGGGATGGGTGATGATTACCTTGCGGTCGGTCGCCTCGTTGAGCACCACTGTGGAGCGGCCGGTCTCCGATCCGGTGCCGGCAGTCGTCGGGACAGCCACGACGGGAAGAGGTGCGGCGGCACCTTGCCAGTCCTTTCGCCCTTCCTCGAATTCCCAGAGTTCGATGCCTTCCTCGGGCTGGGCTGCCACCAGGGCGATGGTCTTGCCGGCGTCGAGGGACGAACCGCCACCGAAGGCGATCACACCGTCGCAACCGGCCGCACGCAATGCCGCGACCCCGTCGGCGATGTTCGCGCTCACCGGGTTGGGCTTGATGTCCGAGAACAATGTCGCTGGCACGCCATCATTCTGTGCTGCCGCTAGGGCAGACGCCACCATGTCGAGACCGGCCAGGCCGGGATCTGTGACAAATAACGGTTTGCGTATGCCGAGGGATTTGCACGCGCGTGCGAGCATCGAGATTTTCCCTGCCCCGAACCAGATCGTGGTCGGGAAACTCCAGGTGCCGCGAAGAACTGCGGGATTGTTGGCCATCGTGAGGTGCTCGTCTTTGGTCAGATCAGTTCGAAATATCGTTCCAGTTCAGCCACGCTGATCGTGGAGTCCGACGACAATTGGCGGACCTCCCAGTCGCGTGATGCGGCGAAGTGGTCGACGAAGGCATCGCCGAACCATTCACGCGCCATGTCGGATCCGGCAAATCGGCTACCCGCATCCACCAGGTTTGACGGCAGGCGAAGCTGTTCGGGATGTTCGCTGTCATAGGCGTTGCCGGTTTGCGCTTCGGTGGGCTCGATCTCGTGTTCGATCCCGTGCAGGCCGGATGCGATGGCCGCGGCGGCGACGAGGTAGGGGTTCGCGTCGGCACCCGGCACCCGATACTCGATCCGGTGGGATTTGGGACTGCCCGGCAGGGCCCTGATCGCGCAGGTGCGGTTGTCGATGCCCCAGCTGGCGTCGGTGGGTGCCCACAGCCCGGGTATGAGGCGGCGGTACGAGTTCACGGTCGGCGCGACCATGGCGGTCAGCGCGGGCATATGTACCTGCTGGCCGCCGATGAAATGTCGCATCGTGTTGCTGATGCCAAGTTCGGCGGTGGGGTCGTGGAACGGGTTTCCGCCGCCGTCGTTGTTCGTGAGCGACAGATGCAGGTGCCCGGATTGGCCGGCTTCGTTGATGTTCCACTTGGCCATGAACGTGGCGATCAGTTCGCGGTTCTGGATCAGCGCTTTCGTATAGGTCTTGAACAGGCTCGCCTTGTCTGCCGAGGCCATTGCGGTGTCGACCTGGATGGCAGCCTCGATGACACCGGCCCCCATCTCCTCGTGGATGCCTTCGAGCCCGATGCCCATCGCGGCCATGCTCGAGAAAATATCGCTATAGAGCGGTGCGAGAGTGGATTGACGCAGGAGGGAATAGCCGGTGTTGCCGGATGCGACGGGGGTCATGTCGCGGTACTGCTTGGCAGCGGCACTCGCCAGGGTTTCCGCGAAGACGAAGAACTCATACTCGAAGCCCGCGAGGACGTCGAAGCCCATCGCGGTTGCTTTATCTAGGACCCGGGAGAGGACCCCGCGGGGGCATATCTCGGCGGCCGGGTCGGCGAATGCGCACAAGAACATCCAGCATCCGTCCTCGAACGGGATCTGGCGACCCGATTCGGGAATTATATGGACCGGGGCGTCGGGAAACCCGGTGTGCCACCCGGTGTAGCGGGAATTGTCATAGAGCTGGTCGTTGATGTCCCAGCCGAGGACAACATCGCAAAAGCCGAAACCGGCGTTCAGCGCCGCAAGGAACTTCTCCCGATGCATGTATTTGCCGCGCATCAGGCCGTCGATGTCTGTGAGGCCAACCTTCACGAAGTCATGAGAACTCTGGCGCACCCGGTCGGCGGCGTCCTCGATATCGGTGATCGGCCGGTGGGCCGCCGGGTTCTGGTTCATGGGAAAATCCTCTATTGCGACCGATATGCGCATGGTCGCGGCGGGATACTACTTTTCCGGACGCTGGAGGCCAATGACATCCGCGTCCGGCGCGGTGCTCTCCAGGAGTTGAATTCCACTTCGTTGCCGTTTTATGCCAGATTGCCTGCATCACGGCACTGAACACGGAATCGAGCCATGAGTATGGAAGTCATCGTCATCCTGGCGCTTATCGTCATTTGCATCGTCCTCGGCACCTGGTCGGCGCTCGTCACCAAGGATTCGTGGGATGCGAAGCCGGTCGAAGGCGAAGATGATTTCGACTATCACAAGGCCACGCTCGGTATTCATCAGGCGCCGGGCGATGAAGAGTGGGAAAAAGACCTCGACGCCCTGCGGATGGACCAGAAACACCGTTTGTGCTGACCCGGCGGCCTTAGCGCCGCTACCTAATTCCAGTCTTCGGCGTAAGCGAAATTCCGCGCCGCGTAGCTCGCGTGAAATTCTCCGAACGTGACCGCCGGATACTTCGCCGGATTCTCCGCGCTTTTGCAGCTCGGCACACATTCCATCAGCGCATCCACATTGGGATAGAGAAAGAAGATGTTGGAGTGGCGGTCGGTATCGGGCGCGGCGCGTACCCGGTGTGGCGTGGCCTGGTATACATCGTTGGACCACCGGCACAACGTGCTGCCGGTGTTGAACAGCAAACCCTCCGGGACCACCGGTTGCGCGATCCATTCGCCCGACGGGGTGAGAATTTCCAGGCCCGGATGGGTGGCCGGTGGAATGAGTGACAGGAATGACAGATCCTTGTGGCCCGGCAGGGAGATTTCCTCGTTCTGATCGGGGATTGGCGGGTAGTGGGCGATCCGGGTCATGGAACTGGAGCGCTCGAAGAACGGCCCGAAATAATCAGCCGGCATCCCCAGTGCGACCGACAGCACCGGCAGCAGTTTCTGCGCGAAACCCTCAAACATCTCATGGAAATCCATGAATGCATCGCGCACGCCGGGCGCGGTTTCTTCAGCGGGCCATTTGTTGTGGCCGCGGAAGCGCTTGTTCAGCCCGAAATCCGGATCATCAAGTGAGAGGTCGAAGGTGAATTTGTAGGCTTCGCTGACCTGCGCCTTCTGGGCGGTGCGGTGGGTCTCGAAGCTGTCTTTGTGAACCGACACGTTCGGCGGCATGTAGCCGCACTGGTGACGGTTCATTCGCACCTTGAGTTTCTCTTCCATCGGCAGGGCGCGAAAACGCCGCGAGGCGTCGAAGGCGCGCGCGACGATGCCGTCGTCAATGCCGTGATTGGTCAGGAACAGGAAGCCCATGCCGGTACAGGCCTCGTGAAAGGCTGCGGCGGCATTCTCGATGGCGTCAGGGGCACCCGCGAGCACCGGCCCGATATCCACAATGGGGATTTCGTCAGTGGCGATTTTTGTTGTCGGCCGGGCGCCTTCGCTTTGGAGAGACATCGTTGGTTCCGTCATGCGTGCTCTGCCGGTGGAGGGTACCACCCGTTGCGACCCGCGCCTATGCCAGTTGCGTGTTGCTCAGGCTGCGCTGCCTAGAATCCTGTGCACCGCATCACGAAGCGCGGGCAGGCCGTCGGCCTCGAACCAGGGATTTTTGCGCATCCAGATATTGTTGCGCGGGCTCGGGTGGGGCAGCGGCAACGCGTTGGGCCAGAAATCCTGCCAGGCGCGGACTGTCTCGGTGAGGTTCTTGTGCGGATTGTCGGGCAGGTGATGCGCCTGCGCATATTGGCCGACGACCAGCGTCAGTTCGATGTTGGGAAGCAGATCGAGCAGGGACTGGCGCCATTGTGGAGCACATTCGGGACGCGGCGGGAGATCCCCCGACTTGCCGGTGCCCGGATAGCAAAAGCCCATCGGCAGGATGGCGAGCTTGTCGGGATCATAGAAAACTTCCCGGTCGACCTGCAGCCAGTCGCGCAGTCGGTCGCCGCTCGCATCGTCGAACAGAACGCCGCTTTCGTGGACCTTGCGTCCGGGCGCCTGGCCGGCGATCAGGATTCGGGCCCTGGTGCCGGCCTGGAGCACGGGCCGGGTGCCGTGTGGCAAGGCCGCCGCGCAGATGTCGCAGGCACGCACTTCTTTCAACAAGGTCGACAGGCTCATGGGACGGGCTCCTGTTGCGCTCCACTATCTGGGCGCGAAATACAAACTCTGTACCCCGCGATAAGTGTCACAAATACGTGACGCAGAGTGACTTTATGCGAAGCGGCAGATCATCATCTAATGCTCATGATCATCGTGCTTCTCCAAACGAAATATGCTTGGAGATACTTAAACGGCGGCGGAGACGCCGCCGTTTTTTTCCCCGCCATGATCATGCGAATTTTAAACTGAACACGAAAGCGACGGGATGTTCGTTATGCCACTTCTCACCACTCAAAAATGGAGCCGCGTCGGCGTTATGGTCGCTGCCGGTCTCCTGTTCCTCGCGGTGTCCGCCAGCGGTCAGGCCAATCCCGCTTTCTGGAAACTCGAATGGCCGCAGACCGATTTCTCGAAATCGAGCGTGCCCTTTGATGAGATTTTCTCGGGTGGCGTCCCGAAGGACGGCATTCCCCCGATCTATAATCCGCGCTTTGGCTCCATCGCCGAGGTCGATCGGCTCTACAAGGGCACCGAGCCCGTAATTACCGTCTCGGTCAATGGCGAGGCCCGCGCCTATCCGCTGGGCATCCTGATGACCCATGAGATCGTCAACGACGAACTCGGCGGCAAGCCGATTGCGGTTACCTTCTGCCCGCTGTGCAACTCGGCGGTCGTGTTCGATCGCAATGTCGATGGCCAGATCCTCACATTCGGTGTGTCCGGCAAGCTTCGTTTCTCGGACCTGGTGATGTGGGATCATGAGACCAACAGCTGGTGGCAGCAGTTTGTCGGTGAAGGGATCGTCGGCGAGATGACCGGCACCCAGCTGACCATGCTGCCGGTTCGTGTCGAGGCGTTCGACCTCTTCAAGGAGCGGTTCCCCGAGGGTGAGGTTCTTCTGAGCCCGCGCGGCGGTGCCGGCTTCAACCCCTATGCCGGCTATGACAGCTCCTCGCGTCCGTTCCTGTATCGCGGCAGCTTCCCCGAAGGCATTCGCCCGCTCGACTACGTGGTTGCGGTCGATGACCAGGCCTGGTCGATGGACCTTCTGGCCAAGGAAAAACGGGTCGAGACTGACGATCTGGTCATCACCTGGGAATCCGGCCAGAACTCGGCGATGGACTCCCGCAACATCTCGCAAGGCCGCGACATCGGCAACGTGACGGTGCAACGCAAGGAAGGTGACAAGCTTGTTGATGAGGTCCACGACGTGACCTTTGCTTTCTCGTTCCACGCGTTCAATCCGGACGCCACCATCAACAAGTAAGGCTGACCGGGCCCAAAAGCTGAACGCGGAACCAGCGTGGTGAAAAACTTCCTGAGCAGACATCTCGGAAATGGAGAAGGCCGGTCCCGGTTGGGACTGGCCTTCGTCGTTTTTACGATCGCGGCATTGTCTTTATGGGGTGTCCTGCCCGGTGCGTTCGCACAGGGGCTCTCGAAATGGCAGCGGGAGTTCCCGGCCACCAATTTCGAAACCCGGATCATCGAGCTCGACGAAATCGATGACGACGGCAACACCCGTGATTCGATCCCACCGGTTCGGGAGCCGAAATATGTGCCGGCTGCCGAGGTCAAGGATATGGGGCCGCTGGAGCCGGTGCTGTCGGTCGGGATCAACGGCGATTTTCGGGCTTATCCGCTGCGCATCCTGCTGTGGCACGAGATCGTAAACGAGGAGATTGGCGGCACACCGGTGCTGATCAGTTATTGCCCGTTGTGCAACTCAGGCGTGGTGTTTGATCGCAGTTGCTGGAGTTCGGCAACACCGACCGGCTCCGCCATCGCGACATGGTCATGTATGACAAGGAGACCGAGAGCTGGTGGCAGCAATTCACCGGCGAGGCGATCGTTGGATCACGCGCGGGCACGTTACTGCGCGCCTTGCCGGCGCGACTGGAATCTCTGGCACGATTTCGCGACCGCGCGCCCGATGGCAAGGTGATGATCCCGGCCGATGTGATGCGTCAGCCCTATGGCGAGACACCGTATTTTCATACGGATTCTCTGTGGGAGACCCAGTCGCGAAGCCTGGTGCGTGAGCGCTACCCGTCGGATTTGCCCGAGGATATATCGCCGCTGACCCGGGTCGTCGCCGTCGCCGACAGGGCATGGTCGGTGGAACTGGTGCGTGAGAAGGGTCGGGTTGAAGCCGATGGCCTGATCCTGACCTGGCATGCAGGTCAAAATTCGATCCATGACAATCCGTGGATCCCGGCGGGCCGGGATGTGGGAAACATCGTCGTTCAGAAACCGGGTGCAGATGGCGTTCTGCACGACGTCCCCTATGACGTGACGTTTGCATTTGCGTTCCGGAACTTTCGGCCGGGTGGCGAAATCGAATTCTGAGCTGCCCGAATTCTCCGGAGTTTCGACGATTCCGGGGGTTTCGGCTATAATGCGCATCTGGAGACACACGCGATGCCGCCCGATCAAACCCGACCGAACAAGCCGCTTGATGGCGCTGACGAACGTCGTGAGACCGACGCCGAGGTGCAGATTTTTCACTCGGCCTGTCCGCATGACTGCCCGAGCACCTGTGCACTGGAAGTGGAGCGTCTGACACCGCAGACGATCGGCCGGGTGCGCGGTGCCAGTGCCAACACGTATACGGCGGGTGTGATCTGCGCCAAGGTCGCGCGGTATGCCGAACGGGTGCATCACCCCGATCGTCTCACCAAGCCGCTCCGCCGTGTCGGCAGGAAAGGTGTCGGCCGGGACGCGTTTGAGGAAATTACCTGGGATGAGGCGCTCGATACGGTCGCCGCTGAGCTGACCCGCGCCACCGAACAACACGGGCCGGAAACGGTCTGGCCGTTTTTCTATGCCGGGACGATGGGGCTGGTGCAGCGCGACGGGATTGAGCGCTTGCGTCATGCGATGGGCTACTCGCGCCAGCATTCGACATTCTGCAATGCGTTGTCCGATGCCGGCTGGCAGGCCGGTGTCGGGGCAAAGAGGGGCGTGGACGCGCGCGAGATGTCGGAGTCTGACCTGATCGTCATCTGGGGCTGTAACCCGGTCAGTACCCAGGTCAACGTGATGAGCCACGCCACCCGCGCGCGCAAGGATCGCGGTGCGAAGATCGTGGTCGTTGATCCCTATGTGACCGAGACCGCGAAACAGGCCGACATACACCTGATGCCCAACCCGGGCACCGACGGCGCGCTGGCCTGCGCGGTGATGCATGTCCTGTTCCGCGACGGGTTCGCGGACCGGAAGTATCTCGAGAAATACACTGCCAGGGCGGCAGAACTGGAAGCTCATCTGGCGTCGCGCACGCCGGAATGGGCTGCGGAGATCACGTCGATCCCGGCTGCCGAGATCGAAGCGTTCGCGAAACTCTATGGCGCGAACAAGCGCAGTTATCTGCGTCTGGGTTTCGGTTTCACCCGTTCGAGAAACGGTGCGGTGCAGATGTTCTCCGCAACTTGCCTGCCGGCTGTCACCGGCGCCTGGCAATATCCCGGCGGTGGCGCGCTATATTCCCACGGTGCGATCTACGACATCGACAAGACCCTGATCGAAGGACACGACGTTCGCGATCTGAATGTGCGGTTGCTCGACCAGTCGCGCATCGGCCCGATCCTGACCGGTGACCCGCGCGATCTGGGCGACGGCCCGCCGGTAACCGCACTGTTCATCCAGAACACCAACCCGATGAATGTTGCGCCCGACCTGGGCAAGGTGCGCGACGGCTTCATGCGGGACGACCTGTTCGTATGTGTGCATGAGCAATTCATGACCGAGACGGCAGAGATGGCCGACATCGTCCTGCCCGCGACAACATTCCTGGAGCATGATGATTTCTATGTCGCCGGCGGGCACACCTATCTGCAGGTAACGCGCGCCGTGATCGAGCCACTCGGCGAGGCGCGATCGAATCACGACGTTTTGTGCGGCCTGGCAAAGCGGCTGGGGGCCGTCCATCCGGGGTTCGATCTGGATGCATGGGGGCTGATGGACGAGACCCTGCGCCGGTCTGGCTATGAGAGTGCGGAAGCCATCTGGGAAGGACATTGGGACGACCGGGCGCGGTCATTCGATGAGGCGCATTTCATCAATGGTTTCGGCCATGACGACGGCAAATTCCACTTCGCACCCGACTGGTCGAAGATCGGAGGCAATCATCACGACATGCCGCGTCTGCCGGACCATGATTCGAATATCGACAACCGCGACGACGCCCATCCCTTCCGTCTGGTGACCGCACCGTCGCGAAACTATCTGAACACCAGTTTTACGGAGACCGCGACCAGTCAGGCGCGCGAAGGACGGCCCGAAGCCCAGATACATCCCGACGTTTGTGCGGAGCTTGGGATCGAAGATGGCGATTTGGTGCGGATGGGAAACACGCAAGGCTCGCTCCTGGTTCACGTGCGTCCCAGTGACGGGGTGCGTCGGGGCACCGTCATCGTCGAAAGTGTCTGGCCGAACCGCGCCTTCGTCGAGGGCATCGGCATCAACCTGCTGGTAAGTGCGGACGCGGGCCGGCCCAATGGCGGTGCGGTATTTCACGATACGGCTGTCTGGTTGCGCGCCGCATGACCGCGGACGACGAAATGATGACCTCGCCTGCCGGGAGCCAACCCGGTGTGGATGCGACCGTGATCGTACTCGGCAATGAAAAAGGTGGCACCGGCAAGTCGACGACGGCAATGCATGTCATCGTAGGGTTGCTGCGTGAGGGTTACACCGTCGGCGCGATTGATCTGGATGCCCGGCAGGGCACGCTGGCACGCTATTTCGACAACCGCAGGATCTACGCGGCGAAGATGGATTTGCAACTGCCGCATCCGACCTATCGGGCGATCGGGCTCAGCGATCTGGACGATGGCTATGCGGCCAGGAAGAACGACCGCCTGCGGCTCGCAGAAACCCTGCGCGAATTGAGCGCCACCTGCGACGTGATCGTCCTGGACACGCCCGGCAGCGACAACCCGCTTTCACGAAACGCCCACTCCTATGCCGATATCCTGGTCACCCCGATGAATGACAGCTTTGTCGATCTTGACCTCCTCGGCCGGATCGATCACGAGACAAACGAGGTCGTTCAGCTGAGTGCATATTCGGAGATGGTCTGGGAACAGAAGAAAGTGCGCGCCCAGCGCGACGGTGGGTCGATCGACTGGATCGTCATGCGCAACCGGCTGGCCTCGCTGGATACGAGAAATAAACACAACATGGATGTCGCGCTCGAGGGCCTGTCCCGACGGCTTGGTTTTCGCCTCGCGCATGGCTTCAGTGAGCGGGTAATCTTCCGCGAATTGTTTCTGAAAGGCCTGACCCTCCTTGACGTACGGGAGGAGGGGGCCGATGTGACATTGACCATGTCCCACATGGCTGCATTGCAGGAAGTGCGAAACCTGCTGCAGGCGATTGGCGTGCCCGAGGCGGTTGAGATGCCTGACGTTGCGGTCGCAAAATAGGAGTTGATGGCGTCGTGAGTGGTTCTGAACGCGATCCGAAGCTTCCCGCCGATGGTTCGTCACGTGCGGACATCGACGCGTTTCTGCAGAAAGTCGCTGCGACGCCACCGACCAATCCGGCCGGACGGCGGGGTCGATTATTGTTTGCGATTGACGCCACGGCCAGTCGCGAACCCACCTGGGATATGGCCTGTCAAATTCAATCAGAGATGTTCGCCTCGACCGACGACATAGGCGGGCTGGAGGTGCAGCTCGCCTTCTATCGCGGTTTCGGTGAAATGAAGGTAACCAGCTGGCTGGAATCACCCGACGAACTGGTGCGCCGCATGATCAAGGTGCGCTGCCTTGCCGGTCGTACGCAGATACGTAAACTCCTGCGCCATGCGCTGAAGGAGACCAACACGCAGAAGGTTGATGCGCTCGTGTTTGTCGGTGACGTGGTGGAGGAAGATATCGACGAGCTGGGGCATTTTGCGGGACAACTCGGACTGGTGGGAACGCCCGTATTTGTCTTCCACGAAGGCGGAGAGTCGATCTCGCGCCGCGCGTTCGAGCAGATTGCCAAGCTCTCGGGTGGTGCCTATTGCGGGTTCGATGCGGGCAGTGCGCAGCAATTGCGCGAATTGCTGGCCGCGGTGGCAGTCTTTTCCGCCGGCGGGCGTCGCGCACTCGAAGACCTCGGGAAACGCAAGGGGGGCCGAGTGCTCCAGATTGCCGACCAGATGCGCGGCGCGAAATAGGATCGATCCATGTTGCCTTTGCTTGTTCTCGCAATCTTCGTCCTGGTGGGCCTCTATTTTGTGGCGCGCTGGTTCGTCAGTGCACAGCCGGTGCAAATCCTCCGTGCGTTGCGCTGGACAGGCGCACTTTTGCTGGTGGCCGGCCTGGCTGCGATAGTCCTGTCGGGGCGCTGGAATTTCATCTGGGCGTTACTGTTCCCGGCGATGCCGTTCCTGATGCGTATGGGGGCGATCAACTCCATGCGCAAGAATGCGCGCGGACCGCGCGCGGGCCAGACGAGCCAGGTCGAAACACGATTTCTGCGCATGACTCTGGATCACGATACCGGTGACATGGACGGTGAGGTTCGCGAGGGGCCTTCGGCCGGGCGGATGCTCTCGGCGCTGAAATTGGGTGAAATGGTCGAACTTTGGCGTTTCTGCGCGGTCGAGGATGAGCAGTCCCGCAGTGTGCTTGAGAGTTATATGGACCGAAATCACCCCGACTGGCGTGATGTCGCGGGAGGTGAGGCGGCATCCGGTGGGCGCGATTCAAATGCCGGTTCGGGAGGCGGGGCCAGCCCCTGGACCCAGACGGGCATGAGCGAGGCCGAAGCGCGCGAAGTGCTCGGTGTGAGCGAAAAAGCATCGGAATCCGATATCGAGGCCGCCTATCGCAACGAAATGAAGCGTGCGCATCCCGACCAGGGTGGTTCCGACTGGATGGCGGCGAAGGTCAATCAGGCCAAGGATACACTGCTCGGGCGGTAACCATGTACGCTTGCGGGTATCCCGGCGCTATGGCAAAAGTCGCGCATGCGCTTGATGGCGCTTCGTAAACAGATTTTCGGCTCCTTTTATGACCAATCGCGTACGCAAGGCGATCTTCCCCGTGGGTGGCATGGGAACCAGGTTTCTGCCTGCAACCAAGGCCATGCCAAAAGAGATGCTGCCGGTCGTTGACCGGCCGCTCATTCAGTATGCGGTGGATGAGGCGCGGGCGGCAGGTATCGAGCAGTTCATCTTCGTCACCGGTCGGGGCAAGAGCGCGATTGAGGATCATTTCGATCGCAGCATCGAACTCGAGGCACTCCTGGGGGCCAAGGGCAAGTCAGCGGAGCTCGACGACATACATGGCGCGCTCCTCGAGCCGAGCAACATCGCTTATGTGCGCCAGCAGGAACCGCTTGGTCTCGGTCATGCGGTCTGGTGCGCGCGGCATTTGGTTGGAGATGAGCCGTTTGCCGTACTGCTGGCCGACGACCTGATCCAGGCCGAGACGCCTTGTTTGCGTCAGATGGTCGATGTCTTTGAGACGGCAGGAGGCAATGTCATCGCGGCCATGGAAGTGCCCGACGAACACACATCGCGCTATGGCATCATCGATTCCGGTGGCGCCGATGGCCGTGTTCGCCCGGTGACAGGACTGGTTGAAAAGCCGGCGCAGGGAAGCGCGCCGTCGAACCTGGCGGTGATCGGACGCTACATCCTGACACCCGAAGTATTCACGGAACTCGAGCGTCGCGAAACAGGTGCCGGTGGCGAAATTCAGCTGACCGATGCGATGGCGAAACTGATAGGCCAGCAGCCTTTCCATGGACTCGCCTTTGAAGGTCGGCGGTTCGATTGCGGTGACAAGCTCGGGTTTCTCGAAGCAAATGTGGCGTTTGCTCTCGCGCGGGACGATTTGGGTCCGGGTACACGAGAGATGCTGGCCCGCGTAGGAGACTTGTCCGAATGAAAATTGCGATGGTGGGGACGGGCTATGTCGGCCTGGTGTCGGGGGCGTGTTTCTCGGAGTTCGGCTGGGATGTGGTCTGCGTCGATCTCGATGCCGAAAAGATCAGGATGCTCGAAGCGGGCGAGATGCCGATCTACGAGCCGCGGCTCGACGATCTGGTTGCGCGCAATGTGTCGGGCGGGCGCCTGAGCTTTACCACCGATCTGGCCTCGGCAGTGTCGGGTGCTGATGCCGTGTTTATTGCGGTGGGCACACCTTCGCGCCGCGGCGATGGCCATGCCGACCTGAGCTATGTGTTCCAGGCGGCTGAAGACATTGCCCGGAACGCCGACGGGTACACTGTGGTGGTGACCAAATCGACGGTGCCTGTCGGCACCGGCCGCGAGGTGCTGAAGCGCATCCGTGCCGCGGCACCCGACGCGGACATCGATATTGCGTCGAACCCGGAGTTTCTGCGTGAAGGTTCCGCGATTGAGGATTTTATGCGTCCGGACAGGGTTGTGATCGGCGCCGATACGGACCGTGCGCGGGAGGCCGTGGCAGGCATGTATCGCCCGCTGTTTCTGCGCGACACGCCGATCATCCAGACCAGCCTCGAGACGGCAGAACTGATCAAATATGCCGCCAATACGTTCCTGGCGACCAAGATCACCTTCATCAACGAGTTCGCGGACCTGTGCGAGAAGGTCGGCGCAGACGTGCAGGAATTGGCCAAGGGAATCGGCCTCGATGGTCGGATTGGTGGCAAGTTTCTGCATGCGGGCCCCGGTTACGGCGGCTCGTGCTTCCCGAAGGACACCGAGGCGCTGGTGCGCTCGGCACAGGATGCAGAAGCGCCCATCACGATCGTCGAGCAGGTCGTTGCGGTGAACGCCGAGCGCAAGGAGGCGATGGCCCGCAAGATCATTGCCGCGTGCGGCGGCGATGTTCAGGGCAAGACGCTTGCTGTGCTTGGGCTGACGTTCAAGCCAAACACCGACGATATGCGTGAATCGCCGAGCCTTGTGATTGTGCCGCGGCTGATCGAGGCCGGCGCGACGGTTCGTGTCTTCGACCCGGTAGGCATGGACGAGGCGCGTAAGCTTCTGGATGGCCCTGTGTGGTGTGAAGACGCCTATGATGCCATGGACGGTGCGGATGCGGTTTCGATCCTGACCGAATGGAACGAGTTCCGCGGCCTTGATTTCGAGCGCATGGATTCACTCCTGAATCAGCCCATCATGGTCGACCTTCGAAATATCTATCGGCCCGAAGAGATGGCCGCTGCCGGGTTCCACTACACATCCGTGGGCCGCGCTTCCATAACCCCAGCAAGCTAGAGGTTCCGCATGGCGGATACCCATTCGTTCGATCCCACGATTCTGCGTGAATATGATATTCGCGGCGGCGTCGGCGAAACTCTGACCCGAGATGATGCCTATGCAGTTGGCCGAAGTTTCGGCACCTGTGTGGTCGAGAATGGTGGTGACCAGGTCGCATTGGGGTTCGATGGCCGCCTCACCTCGCCGGAGCTGGCGGAAGCGGTTCTTGCCGGTTTCATGGACTGCGGGCTTGCCGTGAAGCAGATCAATATGGGGCCAACACCCATGCTGTCATTCGCAATCCGCCACCTTGAAACCGGTTCCGGTCTGATGGTGACAGGGAGCCATAATCCGGCAGACTATAACGGTTTCAAGATGACCCTTGCCGGCAAGCCTTTTTTCGGTGACGACATCCAGCGGTTGGGGGAGATAGCGCGCACGGCGGGATACGCTGAAGGCAGCGAAGGCAGCGTCGAGGATATCGACATTCGCGAAGATTATGTCGCGGTGCTGGCCCAGGAACACCAGCCGTTGCGCATGGCACGGATCGCCTGGGATCCGGGCAATGGTGCGGGTGGTGAAGTTCTCAATATGCTCTGCGCGCGCATGCCCGGCCATCACCATGTGGTCAACGGCGTCGTCGACGGCACATTCCCCGGACATCATCCCGACCCGACTGTGGCGGCCAATCTTGTCGATTTGCAGAACCATGTGGCGGAACATGGTTGCGAGCTGGGCATCGCCTTTGATGGGGATGCAGACCGGATAGGGGTGATCGACGGGAAGGGACGCATCCTGTGGGCAGACCAGCTCATGATGCTGTTCGCGGAAGATGTACTGCTCGATGATCCCGGTGCCACGATCATCGCCGATGTGAAATCGAGCCAGGTCCTTTTCGATGAGATTGCACGATTGGGTGGTATCCCGACGATGTGGAAGACGGGGCATTCGCTGATCAAGTCGAAGATGACGGAAACAGGCGCGCCGCTGGCTGGTGAGATGAGTGGCCATATATTCTTTGCCGACCGCTATTTCGGTTTCGATGACGGCCTTTATGCCGCGGTTCGTCTTTTGTCGTTGCTTGAACGCAAGGGAGAGACCCTGGCGGCCCTCCTCGACAAGCTACCCGTTGTCTGCAACACGCCCGAGCTGCGGTTCCCCTGTTCGGAGGATCGCAAGTTCGCCGTCATTGGAGAGGTCGAGGCGCGCCTGTCAGACGCGGGGGCCGATGTATCGGGTATCGACGGTGTGCGGGTCAGCACACCCGATGGCTGGTGGCTGCTTAGGGCATCGAATACGCAGGATGTCCTGGTCGCCCGCTGCGAGGCCGGCGACGAATCCGGCCTTGCCCGGCTGAAACAAGACTTATCCGATCAGCTTGCGGCGAGCGGCATCGAAGCACCCGCAGACCTCTGATTTGCAAGGGTCTCAGGCGTTTTTCGCCCAGTCCTATTCTGCTCATCTGTCGAGACCGTGATCGCTTTTCGGATCGCCGGACGCGCGGTGAGTGCATACGCTGGAAAGGTCAAATGCGCGTCTTTTCAATAAGGCAGAGACCATGACAGCGATAAAACTGGGTTACTTCGCCATGCCGGTGCATCCGTTGCACCGAGACTACACACAGGTGCTGCGCGAAGACCGCGAGGCGGTCATTCTCTGCGATGAACTGGGTTTTCACGATGCATTCATTGGGGAGCATCTGACCGACAAGGCGGAGAGCATCACCAACTCGATGATGTTCCACGCGACGCTCATTCATTCGACCAAACAGATCAAACTCGCCACGGGAACGACGAACCTGTCGCATATGCACCCGGCCCTGGTCGCGGCCCACGCCGCCATGTTCGATCATCTCGCCGAGGGGCGGTTCATCCTGGGCATCAGTGCCGGTGCGTTGCGATCTGATGCAGAAGTGCTCGGGATGATCGACGAGGACCGGAACCAGATATTCGCCGAAGCCATCGACGTGATCCTCGAAATCTGGGAACGTGACCCACCCTACAGCATCGATCTGCCGGACAATCGGTTCAAGGTCTCGACGGAGGTCACGCTGTTTGAGGAAGTGGGGGTCGGGATCATGCCGAAACCCTATCAACAGCCGCGCCCGGAAATTGTCGGCACGGTGGTCGCGCCATATTCCAAGGGTGTCATCGCCATGGGCGCGCGGGATTTCCATCCCCTGTCGGCAAATTTTCTGATCGATAAATGGGCGGCGACCCACTGGGCCAATTACCAGCAGGGCAAGGAGAGCGCCGGCGAAGTCGCCGACCCGGCCGACTGGCGTGTCGCGCGGACATTGTTTGTCGCCGATGACCATGCCACCGCGAAGAGCTACGGCAAGGACGATGCGAACAGCCCATACCGGTTCTACTACAGCCAGCTCTACAAGAAGCTCAAACGTTCAAACCGACATCGGGTCTTTGCTCATGATCGTGACGAACCGGAAGAGGCAATAACGTTTGAACGGATTCTGGACGATCTGGTTATTTGCGGCACCGTGAATGACGTCGTCGATCAAATCCTCGCGCTGCGCGAGATTACAGGCGATTTCGGCGAACTGGTTTATGCCGGAACGGATTGGGTGGATGAAAAGCTTTCCCGGCGGTCCATGCAACTGATGGCCGAAGAGGTGATGCCCCGGGTCAACGATGCGATCGCCAGGTCGAAGGCCGCAGAATAGGCGTCCAGGGGTTTAGTTCAGGTTTCCGGGTTTTCTTTGCGGCGGACCATAAGTGGCGCGCGAAGTGTGAACACGTCGCTCGCATCCTGATTGGTCAGGACGGCGCTAGTCATGATGAACCCGCGATCCGGACGGCTTTTTGATGGCCGCACTTCTTCAATGTGCAATATGGCGGTCAGGATATCACCGGGGCGCACCGGCGCGAGCCAGCGCAATTCATCGACCCCGGGTGATCCCATTGACGCGCAGCGTGCCAGCAGGCCGTCGACGAGCAAACGCATAAACACAGAACCGGTATGCCAGCCGCTGGCGACGAGCCCGCCGAAATTGGATGCTGCGGCAGCGTCCGGGTCGATATGGAATGGTTGCGGGTCGAACTGGGTGGCGAAATCGACGATCTCGTTCTCGTCGAATTGATGTTGCCCGAGATCGAAAGTCTGACCGGCGGCGAAATCTTCGAGATACAGGAGGGACATGGGAGGTTCGGACGAATCAGGTCTGCTATTGCGTCGCCTGGGCGAGCTGAATATTGCCGTTTGGTGTGACCATGGCGCAGGCTGCACCAGTGCTACGCAGCTGGCGGCAGATGCTGTGGGCGATGTCCTGCTTCATGCCTATGATGCGTGCGCGGAACAGGGTTGTACCTTTGCGCACCAGCGGCAGGATTTCGATGGTCGCCGTTGGCGGCAACCCCGTCAGCCTCTGCGCGGCCTGGCCGGCGGCCAGATGGGCACGGCTGTAGCCTTTAAAAGCCCCAACCTGGACGCCCCATTCGAGCAGTCTGCCATTGTTGTCGCGGGCGCTTTCAGTTGTATTCACGATGGTGGGAACCGAGGCGAGTGCGAGACGCGGTGGTGCGGTGGTTGTCGCCTGTCCCGGGATTGCCGGTTTCGGTACGGGCAAGGCGGCAAATGTTGAATTGGATTGTGCCCGGCTCCACGAGCGGTTCAGCAGGGACGCCATATGCGTGTCGCGTGACTGCCCCGTTTTGCCGCCGAAGACGACCCCGATCAGCCGCACCCCGTTACGTTCGGCCGACGCGACCAGGTTGAAGCCCGAGGCGCGGATGTATCCGGTCTTGATGCCGTCCATTCCCTCATAGGTCTTCAGCAGCTTGTTGTGGTTGCTGTAGGTCCGTTGGCCATACCGGAAGGTAAGGTCGGAGAAATGTTCGTACTGGTTGGGAAAACGGACAAGCATCTCCCGGCCGAGGACGGCCATATCCCGGGCGGTGCTGAGCTGGCCACGGTTGGGCAGGCCGGAGGCATTCTTGAAGGTGGTCCGGCGCATACCGATTTCGCGCGCGCGACGGGTCATCATCTGGGCGAACTTTATTTCCGTACCACCGATCGCTTCGGCGACCACCGTCGCGACATCGTTTGCCGATTTCACGGTAAGCGCGCCAATCGCGTCTCCGACCGTGATGGTCTGGCCGACTTTGAGGCCAAGTTTAGAGGGTGTTTGGCCGGTCGCGCGCCGCGACACCGGCAGTGCCTGATCGATCTTGAGCTTTCCCGATTCAAGCGCTTCGAAGACCATAAAGAGAGTCATGATCTTGGTGAGCGAAGCCGGAAAGTTTCGTGTGTCTGCGTTGCGCGCGTGGAAAACCTCGCCACTTTGTGCGTCCATCACGAAGGATGCATATCCGGCCTGTGCGGGTTGGGCCAGGAACATCGCCACGGCGGCGAACAGGCCGGCGGCGAGGGCACGAACCGGGCGCTGCAGGGCGTTTGCACGTGTCCTGCGGCGCGAAGATCGCCCTTTGTCGGAACCAAAAACCATGCCCATCAACTACTGCCCGGTCGATTTTTTCAATTGAATCAATGTGATTCTAGTGAATGCATCGAATCCATGTAAATAGCGTCTTGGAATTAACTCATCACTAACCATGTTGGAACGGGAACCCGCGAGGACATATGCGCCGTTTAACATTCACCACCGTTACCGCTCTGGGCCTTGCCGCCTGTTCGGCGAATGCCGCCGATCAGTATCGATTTGTGTACAACGGCGTCTATGAGCGGCAGATCCGGGCATACGATTTGCGGCTGGGTGATGGCGGTGCCGAGCAAAGCTCGCGGGCACGCAACACCGCAGGCAATGTCGCCAATTTCCAGTTCCGTAACCCACTGGGACCCTGGGAGCTCAGTCGCTCCGAGGCTCGTCTTACAGCGACAGAGGTGTCAGCCATTCTCGATGGGTTGCAGCGCGACGTAGCATCTGCGCCGGATTCGGCCGGACAAAGGCTGCGCAGCAACAAGTTCTACTGGGCCGTTGCCGTGTGCCGGTCGGGCGAATTCCGGCTCCACGCATTCGAACAGGACCGGGTCGAGATCAAATCGCTGGCCTTTCGTGGACCGTTACTCGCCCACGACAAGACGGATGTCGATTTCGCCGAAGCCAAACAAATTGAGGGCTTTTCCGACAACGCGTTCGAGATCAAGATAAACGCGACGGGCGATGGCATTGTCGGCCGGTTCTAGAAGTCGTCCGGTTTATTCATGGGGGTGAGGACATGGCATTGTTGAGGCGTGAGGATTATCCCGATCAACTGCCGCGGCCAGAGGCCGTGTTGGCCTATCAGCAGGAACTCTGGGACAAGAGCCGCGATGTTTCGGGCAATGATGTCGTGTGGGGCGATGATATCTACCAGCGGGTCGCGATCTATCCGGCCCCCAACCCGAATGGCGATGTGTTCGCCTTTATCCATGGCGGGCGCTGGACGAGTGGCCACAAGGAGGCCATGGCCTTCATGGCGCCGGGGTTTCATGCTGCGGGCATAACGTTCGCCAGCCTGGGGCACCGGCTGGCACCTGCGACATATGACGAAGGGTTTCCCGATTTGTGCAACGGGTTGGCTTGTTTGTCTGCGAATGTTGATCGGGTCGGCGGCAGTCCGCAACGGATCTTCATCGGCGGGCATTCTTCGGGCGGTCACTACGCTGCCCAGCTCGCCGTGACCCGCGACTGGCAGGCCCGCCACGGTCTGGCCCGTGATGTTATCAAGGGGGTGCTGCCGATCTCGGGTGTTTATGATGTTTCCTCAGGTGCCGATTTCGATGATTGGCCGCCGCCCTGCCTCAGTGAGGGTGACGACGGGCGCGAGAAGAGCCCGCTATACCGCATTGCCGAGGCTCCGCCCCCGGCCCTGGTGACGTGGGGGAGCGAGGATTATCCATTCCTGATTCCCCAGGGTAAGGAATTCGCCCAGGCGCTGGCGGATGGTGGCGGGGATGTCGAGACCCTGGAGATTCCCGGGATGACCCATTTCACTATACTCGGTGACGGTGCCGACCCTGCCGGCGCGTGGAACAAGCGCGCCATAAGCTGGATCGCCGAGCACTAATTTTCGACGCAGCGCAGTGTTGGAAGCACCCCCTGACAACGCGGGTGGGTGGGGCTCGAATGCTGAAAGAATCAAACTATTCAGCAGTTTACCGCACACGCGAAGAAGAAATAGTGCAATGCACAAAAATCCGTTGACATGACCCATGCGCGCTCCCATATTCACGTCATGTTGCAATGCAGCATAACGAATTAATCAAGGGCTCGGTTCCTCAGTTTCCCGGTCCTCGGCGCATGTGCTCCGGAATGCACATAAACGAAAGGAAGTCAGACATGGCCACCACGAAAAAGAATGGTGCGGCAAACGCGGCTCAGGAAACCCTGGAATCCGCCGCTGCGGCACAGAAGAAGACGATCGAAGACGCCGTTCAGGCCGGCACCGAAGCCTTCGCCAAGAGCTACGAGCAGTTCTACACGACCGCGCGTGAGCAGATGGACAAGGCGCAGAAGTCCGCCCTTGAGAACATGGATCAGCTGAGCGATGCCAGCCGCGAGAACGCCGAGGCGCTCGTCGTTTCCGGCAACATCTTCGCCAAGGGTTTCGAGATTGTCGGCAAGGAATTTGCCGCTTACGCCGAAAAGACGATCGAGGCCAATGTGGCCGCGGCCCAGCAGCTCGGTGCGGTTAAGAACCCGCAGGAGTTCCTGGACCTCCAGACTCAGCTCGCGAAGGCTGCCTACGATGATTTCGTTGCAGAATCCGCCAAGCTGCAGGACCTGTCGGTCAAGGTTTCCAACGAAGCCGCACAGCCGCTGAATGAGCGCCTCAACAAGGTCGTTGAGGACTTCTCGAAGACAATCGCCGCGTAACTCTCCTCCCTTTACGTAGGCGTTTCGACGGCCCGGCCCAGGATTTCTGGCCGGGCCGTCTCTATTTCGGCGACTTGTCTTTCTCGCCCCCGCACCTCAAATATCTGGATAAGTGCACCACACGCATTCACCTCTGTGCGTGGCTCGGCTACAATATCGCGTGCGTGAAAACGGATGTATGAACCGAAGATGTTAAGCGGTCTCAACGAGTTGCTGGAAAACCGAAGCGTCGCACCGCGTGCGTCGGACGATGATTCCGACGATGCGATCGGCGGTGACGGCGATAACAGCACCGGTATTGCGACCAAGACCCGGACGAAGACGAAAAAACCGTCGATGTACAAGGTCTTGATGCTGAACGACGACTACACGCCGATGGAATTCGTCGTGCTGGTGCTCGAACAGTTTTTCGAGAAACAGCATGAAGAAGCCATCAAGATCATGCTCCACGTCCATCAGAAAGGCGTGGGGATATGTGGTGTATTTACCTATGAGGTCGCCGAAACCAAGGTGACCCAGGTCATGGATTTTGCGCGCAAGCATGAGCATCCGTTGCAATGCACGCTGGAAAAGGAATGACGCGCGACTATTTGATGTTGAACCGGATGACGTAGCCCTGACGCAGAAGGTACCCTTCGCAAATGCTGTCTCAGAATTTGGAACAATCGCTGCACCGTGCCCTGGCGCTCGCCAACGAGCGGCACCACGAGTACGCCACGCTGGAGCACCTGCTGCTCTCGCTGACCGAGGACCAGGACGCGGTCGCGGTCTTGCGGGCTTGCGGGGTTGATATCGATCACCTGCGCCGGGATCTCTCTCAGTATATCGATGAGGAGCTGTCGAGCCTGATCACCAGCCGCACGGAGGAATCCAAGCCCACGGCCGGGTTCCAGCGCGTCCTGCAGCGGGCCGCAATCCATGTGCAGTCGTCGGGTCGCGAAGAGGTGACGGGCGCCAATGTGCTGGTCGCCATCTTCTCCGAACGCGAGAGCCACGCGGTGTATTTCCTGCAGCAGCAGGAAATGACCCGTCTCGATGCGGTCAACTACATCTCCCACGGCATTGCCAAGGTGCCGGGCCAGGAAGACAACCGGGCCGTGCGTGGCGCCGACGAGGAGGAACTCGACGGCGAGGCGACGATCAAGAAGGGCCAGGAGGCGCTGGGTGCCTATTGCGTTAACCTGAACCAGAAGGCCGAGGATGGGGATATTGACCCGTTGATTGGCCGTGAGCTCGAGGTCGAGCGCACAATTCAGATTCTTGCCCGCCGGACCAAGAACAACCCGCTCTATGTGGGCGACCCCGGTGTGGGCAAGACGGCCATCGCCGAGGGGCTGGTCAAGCGCATCGTCGAGGGCGACGTGCCGGAAGTGCTGGCCGATGCGACGATCTTCGCGCTCGATATGGGCGCGTTGCTCGCGGGAACGCGCTATCGCGGTGACTTCGAGGAACGCCTCAAGGCGGTGATGAACGAGCTGGAGGACACCGAAGGCGCGGTGCTGTTCATCGACGAAATTCATACCGTGATCGGTGCAGGTGCGACGTCGGGTGGTGCCATGGACGCCTCGAACCTGCTGAAGCCCGCGCTTGCCGGCGGCAAGCTGCGCTGCATCGGTTCGACCACCTACAAGGAATACCGGAACTATTTCGAGAAGGACCGGGCGCTGGTGCGCCGGTTCCAGAAGATCGATGTGTATGAGCCCTCGGTCGAGGACGCGGTGAAGATTCTCCGCGGCCTGAAGCCCTATTACGAAGAGCATCACGACATCCGCTACACCGAGCAGGCGATCCGCACCGCGGTCGAACTGTCGGCACGCTACATCAGCGACCGCAAGCTGCCCGACAGCGCCATCGACGTGATCGACGAGACGGGCGCGGCTCAGTCGCTGCTCTCCCCGTCGAAGCGCAAGAAGACCGTCGGCGTGAAAGACGTGGAGAATGTGGTCTCAAAGATCGCGCGCATCCCGCCGAAGACCGTCAGCCGGGACGACAAGACGGCGCTCGAGAATCTCGAACGCGACCTGAAGACCATGGTGTTCGGTCAGGACAAGGCGATCACCGCATTGTCCAGCGCGATCAAGCTCGCCCGCGCGGGCCTGCGCGAGCCCGAGAAACCCATCGGCGCCTACCTGTTCTCCGGTCCCACCGGTGTCGGCAAGACGGAAGCCGCACGCCAGCTCGCCCATTCCCTGGGTGTCGAGCTCACGCGCTTCGACATGTCCGAGTACATGGAGCGCCATTCGATCTCACGCCTGATCGGCGCGCCGCCGGGCTATGTCGGCTTCGATCAGGGCGGGCTTCTGACCGACGCGGTCGACCAGCATCCCCATCAGGTGCTGCTGCTCGACGAGATCGAGAAGGCCCATCCCGACCTGTTCAACATCCTGTTGCAGGTGATGGATTACGGGAAGCTGACCGACCACAACGGCAAGAATGTCGATTTCCGCAACGTCATCCTGATCATGACGACCAATGCGGGCGCCGCCGACATGGCCAAGCCCGCCATGGGCTTCGGATCGGATGTGCGTGAGGGCGATGATGAGGAAGCCATCAACCGGCTGTTCACGCCGGAGTTCCGCAACCGTCTGGACGCGGTCATCGGCTTCAACAACCTGTCGCCCGACGTCATGGGCAAGGTGGTCGAGAAGTTCGTCATCCAGCTGGAGGCCCAGCTCGACGACCGCAACGTGACGATTGAACTCAACGATGCGTCACGCGACTGGCTGGCCAAGAAGGGCTACGACCCGAAATTCGGCGCCCGCCCGCTGTCCCGCGTGATCCAGGAACATCTCAAGCAGCCGCTCGCGGAAGAGCTGCTGTTCGGCAAGCTCGTCAAGGGCGGCACCGTCAAGGTGGGGGTCAAGGACGACGCGCTGACCTTCGACCTGGCGAACGACAAGCCATCGGGAAAGGATGGCGGCCCAGACAAGCCGAAGCGCAAGCGCAAGAAGCCGAAATCGGACGATTCCGGCGGCGAGAAGGAACCCGCGCTCGTCGAGAAGTAGCGGGTCTGACTTAGTCCGCCTGTCTATACGGCAGGTGGTCCGCGTAGTTCTCGATTTCCCATTCCACTTCGCGCTCTTCCTCGCGGCAGAAGCGCTCGACCGCGTCGCGGAAACTCTCATTGGGGATGTAGTGGCCGGAATAGGTCGCGACCGGCTCATAGCCGCGCTGGATCTTGTGAGGGCCCTGGGTGCCCGCCTCGACGGTCTTGAGGCCGTTGTCGATCGCGAACTCGATAGCCTTGTAGTAGCAGGCCTCGAAATGCAGGAAGCGGAAGTCACCAAGACAGCCCCAATTGCGGCCGTATAGCGCCGTGGCGCCGCGCAGGTTGAGCGCGCCGGCCACCGGCAGGCCGTCCATGTCGGCCATGACCAGCACGACCTGGTCGCCCATCCGGTCCTGCATCGCCTCGAAGAATTCGCGGGTCAGGTAGGGGTAACCCCATTTGCGGTCATAGGTGTCGACATAGAATTGGTAGAAGGCATCCCAATGCACCGGCGTGATGTCGTTACCTGACAGTGCGCGGACGTTGATGCCCTGATCGGTGACCTGGCGGCGTTCCTTGCGGATCATCTTGCGCTTGCGGCTGGTCAGCGCGCCGAGGAAATCGTCGAACGTCTCATAGTCGCGGTTGTGCCAGTGGAACTGACGGCCGACCCGCTGAATCCAGCCGGCGAGCCCCATCACGTCATAATCATGCTCGGTGGTGAAGGTGACATGCACCGAGGAAAGCTCGAGCTTCTGGCAGACCGTCTCCAGCGCACGCAGCAGGGTGAGCCGGGCATCGTCGGCATCCGGCGCATCGCCGGCCAGCAACCGGGGCCCGCCGACGGGTGAGAAGGGGGCTGCGACCTGCATCTTCGGATAATATTTCCCGCCCGCGCGTTCCCACGCATGGGCCCAGCCATGGTCGAACACATACTCGCCCTGGGAATGGCTCTTCAGATAGACCGGCGCGGCGGCGATGATCTCGCCGTTTGTCTCCTCGACCACCACATGATGGGGGAGCCAGCCGGCCTCGTTCGACGCGCAGCCGGTCTCCTCGAGCGCCAGCAGGAACGGGTAGCTGACGAACGGGTTGTCGCGTCCGGCAAGCCGCTCCCAGGTATCGGGCGGAATGTTCGCGATATTCTCGACGACGCGGGCTGAAAGTGCTGTGTCTCCGTCGGGCATGGGGTCAGTCTAATGCGCCGACAGCGGCACACCAAGCGGTGGATCGTCGCGGGGCGGATCTGCCTTGCCGATCAGGATATCTCGAAGATCGCCTCGACCTCGACGGCGACCCCCAGCGGCAGGGACGCCATGCCCACGGCGGCACGTGCGTGACGGCCGGCATCGCCGAAGACCTCGGCGAACAGGTCCGAGGCGCCGTTGACGACGCTCGGGTGACCGGGGAAATCAGGCGTCGCGGCGACGAAGCCGGTGAGCTTCACCACCCGGCTGACCCGGTCGAGATCACCGCCCAGCGCATCCTTGGCCTGGGCGATCAGCGCCAGCGCACAGACCCGTGCGGCGGCAGCACCAACTCCGCGCCCAGCCGCCCGATGAAGCCGGGCTTGCCGTCGACCAGGGGAATCTGCCCCGAGATGAACAGCAGGTTTCCGGTCTGCACATAGGGGACGTAGTTGCCGGCCGGCGCGTTGGCGGGCGGCAATTCGATGCCGAGTTCGGCGAGGCGTGCGTCGATGGTTCCGGCCATGGGGATTTCTCCTGTGGGGCATTGTTTGTTCGGGAGCGAAAGTTGGCGTACAGCATAGCGCCACCGGCCGCGGGGCGTAAGGAACGGGCACGAACTGGATCAAAAAAACCGGGGTGCGCCTACCTTTGCACACCCCGGAGGTCAGGGAGGAGAGTGACCCGGCGCCAAGCGGACTGGCGCGGGGCCGACTATTCAGGCCATTGGGGTCCGACCCGGCCCGAATTCCTTAGCTACACCCGCTGGTACCGCCGCAGGTGTCGCATTTGAGACATGTTCCATTCCTCACGAGAGTGAAGTTGCCGCATTCGGTGCACGCATCGCCCTCATAGCCCTGGAGCCGGGCCTGGCGAATGCGCATCGAACGCTCTTCCTGAACCACATATTCGAGATCGAGCTGTTGGCCCTTCGGTGTTCCCATTGGGGTCACGGCCTGCTCGATCTCACCGGTCGGCATGCCGTCCGTGCCCGTCGCCTCGGACGTCGTTTCCAGGGTCGCTTCCGGTGCATGTTCCACCGGCTGCATATCCTGCAGGCCGCCCTCGATCACCGACAGTGTGGACTTGCGGACATAGCCGGTGCTGACCACGGATTTCGCCGGCTTGGACTTTGGCGGCAGGCCGTCGTCGGATTCGCCGCGGCCCATCGTGTCGGGCTCGAGGTCGTCGATCTCGACATGGGCCAGGTCGTTGCGGCCCAGATAGCTGATCGCGAGCTCGCGGAAGATATAGTCGAGGATGGAGCTCGCCATCTTGATGGTTTCGTTCCCCTCGACCGGGCCCGAAGGCTCAAACCGGGTGAAGGTGTAGGCGTCGACAAATTCTTCCAGCGGCACGCCATATTGCAGGCCGATGGACACCGCGATGGCAAAGTTGTTCATCAGCGACCGGAAGGCAGCGCCCTCCTTGTGCATGTCGAGGAAGACCTCGCCGATGGAGCCGTCGTCATATTCGCCGGTCCGGATATAGACCTTGTGGCCGCCGACGATCGCCTTCTGGGTGTAGCCTTTTCGGCGATGGGGAAGTTTCTGGCGATCCACCTCGCGCTCGATGACCCGTTCCACGATCCGCTCGGCGACGATTTCCGCGCGGCGCCCGTTTGGCGCATCGAGGAGTTCGTCGAGCGTATCTGCCGCCTCGTCGGCGTCGTCCGACAGGAGCTGTGACTGCAGCGGCTGGCTGAGCTTGGAACCATCGCGATACAGGGCGTTCGCCTTGAGACCAAGCCGCCACGACAGCATGTAGGCGTCCGCACAATCGGAGATGCCGGCCGTGTTGGGCATGTTGATGGTCTTGGAGATGGCGCCCGTGATGAAGGGCTGGGCGGCCGCCATCATGTGGATATGGCTGTCGACGGACAGGAAGCGCTTGCCGATCTTCCCACGCGGATTGGCGCAGTCGAAGATGGCGAGATGCTCGTCTTTCAGATGCGGTGCACCTTCGAGCGTCATCGTACCGCAGGCATGGTTGTTGGCGGCCTCGATCTGTTCTTCCGTGAAGCCCATCGCCGACAGCATGTCGAAGGACATATCGTCGAGCTGTGCTACCTCGAGACCGAGGGTCTCGGTGCAGAAGGCCTCACCGAGCGTCCATTTGTTGAACGCGAAACGAATGTCGAACGCAGTGCCGAGGCCTTCCTCGATCGCGGTGATCTGGTCATCGCCGAAGCCTTTCTCGGCGAGGGTCGCATGGTTGACACCCGGCGCGTCGGCCAGCGAGCCGTGCCCGACGGCGTAGCCGGACATCTCGTCGATCTGCTTGGGCGTGTAGCCGAGATTCTGCAGCGCCTCGGGGACCATCCGGTTGATGATCTTGAAATAGCCGCCGCCGGCGAGTTTCTTGAACTTGACCAGCGCGAAGTCCGGCTCGATGCCGGTCGTGTCGCAATCCATAACCAGGCCGATTGTGCCCGTGGGCGCGATCACCGTGGTCTGGGCGTTACGGTAGCCATGGGCTTCACCCAGCTCCAGCGCCAGGTCCCAGGCGCGTTTGGCGGCCTCGGCGACGGGCGTGTCCGGGCAGTTTGCGTGATCGAGCGGGACGGGATTGGTCGACAGGCCCTCATAGCCGGTGGTCGTGCCGTGAGCCGCGCGACGATGGTTGCGGATGACCCGCAGCATGTTCGACGCGTTCTTCGCGTGCCCCGGGAAGGCGCCGAGCTCCTCGGCCATCTCGGCCGACGTTGCATAACAGACACCGGTCATCAGCGCGCTGATGGACGCGCACAACGCGCGACCTTCGTCGCTGTCGTAGGGAAGTCCCGACGCCATCAACAGGCCGCCGATATTGGCAAATCCGAGACCGAGCGTGCGGTACTCGTAGCTCGGGCGCGCGATTTCCTTGGACGGGAACTGCGCCATCAGCACCGAGATTTCCAGCGTGACGGTCCAGAGGCGGACCGCATGCTCGAACCCGTCGACATCGAAGCTGCCGTCATTGTCACGGAAGGTCATGAGGTTCAACGAGGCGAGATTACACGCCGTATCGTCGAGGAACATGTACTCCGAGCACGGGTTGGACGCGTTGATGCGGCCGGATTCCGGGCAGGTGTGCCAGTCGTTGATCGTGGTGTCGTACTGGATGCCGGGATCGGCGCACGACCAGGCAGCATGGGAAATCTTGTCCCACAATTCGCCGGCATCGACGGTCTTTGCGACCGCGCCATCAGTCCGGCGTTTCAGCTCCCAGGACCCGCCGTCTTCGACCGCCTTGAGGAAGTCGTCGGTCACCCGCACGGAGTTGTTGGAGTTTTGGCCGGAGACGGTCAGATAGGCTTCCGAATCCCAATCCGTGTCGTAGGTCGGGAAATCGATTTCGCTGAAACCCTGACGGGCGAACTGGATCACGCGCTGGGCGTAATTGTCCGGCACCATGGCTTTGCGGGATTCGCGGATGGCTTTTTTCAGGGCCGGGTTCTCGGCCGGCTCGAACCGCTCGTCACCTTCCGGCGCGTCGGTGTCGTGGCAGGCGGCCATGATCGCGGTCAGATGCTGCTGGCAGGTGATCGAGCCGGTGACAAGGGCCGCCACCTTCTGTTCCTCGGTGACCTTCCAGTCGATGTAGGATTCGATATCCGGGTGATCGACATCGACCACGACCATCTTGGCCGCGCGTCGCGTCGTGCCGCCGGACTTGATGGCGCCCGCCGCCCGGTCGCCGATCTTGAGGAAGCTCATCAGTCCGGACGACTTGCCGCCGCCCGACAGGGCTTCGCTCTCACCACGGATATGGGAGAAGTTCGAACCCGTGCCCGAGCCGTATTTGAACAGCCGCGCCTCACGAACCCAGAGGTCCATGATGCCGCCGTCATTCACCAGGTCGTCGGAGACGGACTGGATGAAGCAGGCATGGGGCTGCGGGTGCTCGTAAGAGCTCTTCGACTTGGTCAGTTTGCCGGTCTGGTAGTCGACGTAATGGTGACCTTGTCCCGGGCCGTCGATCCCGTATGCCCAATGCAGGCCGGTGTTGAACCATTGCGGGCTGTTCGGCGCCGCGATCTGGGCGGCCAGCATGTAGCGCATCTCGTCATAGTAGGCGCTGGCATCCTCGGCGCTGTCGAAATAGCCGCCCTTCCAGCCCCAATAGGCCCAGGTGCCGGCGAGACGATCGAAGACCTGGCGCGCGTCGGTTTCGCCGCCGTGGCGCTTGTCCTTGCCAACGCGTTTGAGTTTGGCCTCGTCGGCGGTGCGGCGCCACAGGAATTCGGGGACGTCGTCTTCCTTGACCGGCTTCAGCTTCGCGGGAACACCGGCTTTGCGGAAATATTTCTGCGCCAGGATATCGCACGCAACCTGGGTCCAGGCCGCGGGGGCTTCGATATCATCTGCGGCAAACACGACCGAGCCGTCCGGGTTTCGGATCTCACTCGACGTCGTTCGAAACTCGATCGCGGTGTAAGGACTCTCGCCTTCGTTCGTAAAGCGGCGCTGGATCCGCATGTAACCCCCCAAAACAGGCGCGGTGACCGCGCCGTAAACAAAAATGAGCCAGGGTGGCCGCGCCTAAATTTCAAACACTCGCCGTGGGCGGCCCCCGCCGATTCGATGGCGATTTCGTGACAAAGACGACGAAAAACACCAAATCTCGGTAATTGTGGACGGTAAACCACAAGATATTTGCGCCGCAACCACATTTTGGGTTCCGCGGTCAACATTCGTCCATATCGTGTGTTTCAGCGCGTAGGCGCTCACGGCGTGAATCCTGCGCAAACGTGACATCATGACTCTGGCCAAACTCAGGGGCGGGTGCCATAGTCCCGCGAAACGTCAGCGCATTTAGGGATTTGGACGCTCAATGGCCACGTTGGGAACGCTGCTTAAAACCATGATCTCAGGGCAACTTGTGGGCTCTGACAAGTTCGGCAACCGCTATTATCGCGGCCGCAACCGCAATCGCTACAATCGCGAACGTCGCTGGGTCGTCTATAAGGGCCGCCCGGAGGCGAGCAAGGTTCCGCCGGAATGGCACAGCTGGCTGCATCACATGACGGAATCGCCGCTTGATGATGATCATCGCCATGACTGGCAGCGCGAACATGTCCCGAACCTGACCGGCACGCGCGCTGCATATCACCCCCCGGGCAGTGTGATGCGGGACGGCGAACGCCGACGCGGGACCGGTGACTACGAACCATGGACACCGCAATAAGGCGTTGGCGGGACGCCCCGTTTACCGGATTCAGGTCATTTCGATGAGCGCATCACGATGAACAGTTCGTCACAGCGTGAACTCCGAAACGTCATCGTCGGGCTTGGTGTCGTGATTGCGATGGTTGCCGTGTTGGGCGGGGTATTCGGGCCGGCGACGACCTCTGGAGATGAGACAATCGACGTACGTGCGGTGTTCGGGCGAACCGACGGCCTTCGGGTTGGTAATCCCGTGCACGCCGCCGGTGTGAAGGTCGGTGAAGTGGCCGGACTAGAGCTGGTCGAGAATTTCCGCGTACTGGCCACGTTGCGTATCGATGCGTCGGTAGAACTGGATGCCGACGCCTCAGCCGCAATCGTGACCGACGGAATTTTCGGCGGCAAACTTGTGCGGGTCGATATCGGCGGGGCCGACCGGATCATCAAAGATGGCGGCCGGATCAGTTTTACAGAAGATGCAGTCGTGCTTGACGATCTCCTGGGGCTCATCGTGTCCCAGGCGAAATCCGCACGCGAAACGGGAGCGAAGCAATGAAACGCGGTGCCGTTGAAACGATCCTGGGCGCGGTCGTTCTTCTAATTGCGATCGGGTTTGTATTCCTGGGTGCACGTTCGATCGATCTACAGGACAATGATGGCTATCAGCTGACGGCACGGTTCCTGAAGGTGGGCGGGCTTGATCGGGGTAGCGATGTCCGCATTTCCGGCGTGAAAGTCGGCTCCGTTGTTGACCGCACGCTTGACGATCAGACATTCGAGGCCGTGGTGACGTTTACGGTTCGCAACGATCTTCGGCTGCCGGTAGATACCGAGGCCGGCGTGACGGCCGAAGGATTGCTTGGCGGCAAGTATCTGCGGCTGTTCCCGGGCAAGCAGACCGAAACCCTCGCGCCGGAAGGCGAGATTGTGCAGACCCGCGATTTCCAGGCCATTGAAGACACGGTCTCGGAGATCATCTTCCTGGCGACGGATTCCAAATGACGCCCGTCGGCGTCTCCGTGGCTTCCTGATGCGGCGATTTCTGTTTCCGGGCACATTCGCGCTGGCCCTTGTCTGGGGCGGGACGAGCGGGCTGTCGGCACAAGAGGTCAGTACGGTATCCACCGGCGCCGTGCTGCAGGGGCTGGACAAGGTCACCGCACGTATCTCGACATTCGAGGCGCCGTTCGACGTGCCGGTCCGGTTTGGGTCCCTGGTGATCCAGGCGCGCGCCTGTCACAAGGCGCCGCCAACCGAGCCGCCGGAAAGCACTGCGTTCCTCGAAATCGACGAGACATTTGAGACCGCGCTGCCGCGGGACCTGTTCACCGGCTGGATGTTCGCATCCAGTCCGGCGGTCTCGGCGCTCGAGCACCCGGTCTACGATGTCTGGGTCGTGGATTGTATAAAGGCCTCAAACTCATCGTCTGACAGTTCGGGCTGAAAATTTGCGTCCACCTTGAGGGCCGCTTCCAGGCGCTGCTTGTAATCGGCGCGCTCGATTTCCGCGGCGCCAAACTGGCGCAGATGGTCTGTGACGAATTGGCTGTCCAACAACACGAACCCGCTTTTGAGTAAACGCGCGGCAAGGTGGCACAGCGCGACTTTGCTCGCGTCTCGGGCGCGGGAAAACATACTCTCCCCGAAGAACGCACCGCCAAGGCTCACCCCATACAGGCCGCCAACCATCGCGCCGTCATGCCAGCACTCTACAGAGTGGGCATAACCCATGTCGAAGAGCGCGCTGTAGAGGTGCTCGATCTCGTCATTGATCCAGGTTTCAGGACGGTTGCCCTGCGACTCCGCACAACTGCGCACGGTGCCGACGAAATCGCTGTCGCAGCGGATCTCGAAGGAACTGGTCCGGATGGTTTTCCGCAGGCGCCGCGGAATGTGAAACGCATCGAGGGGCAGCACGCCGCGTACGTCCGGGTCGATCCAGTAGAGATCGGCATCGTGCCGGCTTTCCGCCATGGGAAATATTCCGCTGGCATATGCACCCAGGAGAAGTTGCGGCGTGAGGCTGGTCATCGCGCAATTCTAGTCGCTGGCGACGAAGCTTTCGAGCCAATGAATGTCATAGTCGGCTGAGACAAAGGACGGATTGTCGGCGAGGCGCTGGTGCAACGGGATCGTGGTGGACACGCCCGACACGACCATCTCTCCCAGCGCGCGGCGCAATCGCATCAGCGCTTCGTCGCGCGTGCGCCCATGGACGATCAGCTTGGCGACCAGGCTGTCATAGTAAGGCGGGATGCTGTACCCGGCATACAGCGCTGAATCGACGCGCACACCCAGCCCGCCAGGCGCGTGAAACTCCGCGATCCGTCCCGGCGAGGGCGTGAATGTATCGGGGTCCTCGGCGTTGATCCGGCATTCGAACGCGTGACCGTTGATGCGTATATCGTCCTGGCGCAGAGACATCTCCTCACCGGCCGCGATGCGGATCATCTCCGCCACGATATCTATATCGCAGATCATTTCGGTGATCGGATGCTCAACTTGCACGCGGGTGTTCATCTCGATGAAATAGAATTCGCCATTCTCGAACAGAAACTCGAACGTCCCGGCGCTGCGGTAGCCCAGATTGGCCGCCGCGTCGGCGCAGACCTTGCCGATTTTCTGGCGGGTCGCTTCATCGAGGACCGGGCAGGGTGCTTCTTCGAGGACTTTCTGATGTTTGCGCTGGAGCGAACAATCGCGCTCAAACAGGTGGACAGCGTTTCCCTTGCCGTCGGCGATAACCTGGACTTCCACGTGACGAGGATGGCCGAGGTATTTCTCGATATAGACGGTGGCGTCGCCGAACCCTGCCAGCGCCTCGGTTGAGGCCATATTGAACGCACTCTCGAGGCCTTCGGCGCGCTCAACGACTTTCATGCCGCGCCCGCCGCCACCCGATGCGGCCTTGACGATGACCGGGTAGCCGATATCCGCCGCGACGGGGACCGCGTCCGCGGCGGTCTTCACCGCTCCGTCCGAACCGGGCACCACCGGCACGCCGGCGAGCTTCATTGCGTCCTTGGCCGCGACCTTGTCACCCATCGTCGCGATGAGCTCCGAACTCGGACCGATAAAGGCAATGCCATGCTCCTCGACGATCCGCGCAAAGTTCGCATTCTCCGACAGGAAGCCGTAGCCGGGATGAATGGCGTCGGCATCGGTGACGGTGGCCGCCGACAGAATGGCGGGAATGTTGAGATAGCTGTCGGCTGCCGTCGGTGGGCCGATGCACACGCTTTCGTCGGCGAGACGCACATGCATGGCGTTTGAATCGGCTGTCGAATGAATCGCGACAGTCGAGATGCCCATCTCCTTGCACGCGCGATGAATGCGCAGTGCGATTTCGCCACGATTGGCGATCAGGACCTTTTTAAACATCGGGCGTGGCTTACTCGATGATGGCGAGCACTTCGCCAAACTCGACCGGCTGGCCGCTTGCAACTGCGATGCTCTGGACCGTCCCCGCGCGGGGCGCCTTGACCTCGTTAAAGGTCTTCATGGCCTCGATCAGAAGCAGGGTCTGTCCTTCGCGAACGGTATCACCGGCTTTGACGAAGGGTGGGTCTTCGGGGGCCTGTGAGAGATACACGGTTCCAACCATCGGTGACGGGACTGCACCGGGATGCGCAGCCGCATCGGCGCCCGCTGGTGACGGCGCAGCAGCAGGGGCGGTGGCGGGCACGGGAGCCACGACCGGTGCGGCCACGGCAGGACCGCCTGCGCCCGGCAGGGCCACGCGAACGCGCTTGCCATTGTCCTCATACTCAATCTCGCCGAGACCTGTTTCGTTCAACAGGTCGGCAAGCTTTCGAACCAGGTCCGGATCAATGTCAAAGGAATCACTCATTTGCTACAGATCCATTCGCGCGGCGAGCGCAGATATTGCCAGCACGTAGCTGTGGGAACCAAAGCCGCACACGACACCGGTCGCCGCCGCGCTGATATAGGATTTATGTCGAAATTCCTCGCGCGCGAAGATGTTCGACAAATGCACCTCGACGATCGGAATATCGAGCAGACGCAGCGCATCGTGCACCGCGACAGATGTGTGCGTATAGGCACCGGCATTGATCGCCAGCCCGGCCGCCCCTGTGCGCGCCTCCTGGACCCAGGCGACGAGTTCGCCTTCATGGTTGGTCTGGCGAAAATCCAGGGTAAAGCCAGCCGTCTTGGCGGCTTCGACGCAGCGTGCCTCGATATCTTCGAGCGAATCTCCGCCGTAGATGCCGGGCTCGCGTTCGCCGAGCAAATTTAGATTGGGCCCGTTCAGGACCCATATGGAACCGTGCTCTGTCACCCGTCTCTTCCAATCGTCTTGCAGACCGTCGCCGGTTAACACAGGCCGCGATTCAGGGCAATTAACGTGGTATGTCGATTGCTTGCGATTGTGCGCAAATTTCGAATGGTTTGTTGCCTTTTCGAACGAGAAGGCGGCGCCCGGGCGTCTGGTGGAACCAGTTTACATGAACGAGAATATCGACCGCTATTTCGATCGTGTGCAAACGCGAACGCCCTGCCTGGTGATAGACCTCGACCGGGTCGCGGAGAACTACGCCCGCATGGCCAAAATGGTCCCCTGGGCGGAGATATTTTACGCGGTGAAGGCAAACCCGGCGTCACAGATCATCGAGCGCCTGGCGGCATCGGGCGCGGCCTTCGATGCGGCGAGCCCGGCGGAAATCGCAGCCTGTCTGGGGGCCGGTGTTTCGCCGAACCGCATTTCCTACGGCAACACGGTCAAGAAACCGTCTGATATTTCCACGGCGTTCGACGGTGGCGTCGACCTGTTTGCGTTCGACAGCGTCGGTGAGATCGAGAAACTTGCCGCAACCGCTCCCGGATCTTCGGTGATCTGCCGGATCGTCGTTTCGAACGATGGTGCGCGTTGGCCGCTCACCCGAAAATTCGGTTGCAACCCCGACGAGGCGATCGGGCTGTTGGCCCGCGCGCGTGACGCCGGGCTGCAACCGGCGGGACTGTCCTTTCATGTCGGCAGCCAACAGACAGACCCGGCGCGATGGTGTGATGCTGTTACCCTCTGCGGAGAGCTGTTTGCACGTGCCGAAGGTGTTGGCATCGCGCTCGACATTCTTAATCTCGGAGGCGGCTTTCCGGTGCCCTATGGCGATGGTGCGGTGCCGGCGCCGGAGACAGTCTTCAATGCGATCGACGAGGCCCTCGACACGGCGTTCTCGGGCGCGCGACCGCGGGTCCTTCTGGAGCCGGGCAGAGCCATCGTGGCTGATGCGGGGGTCATACGCAGCGAGGTTATTCTGGTCGCCGAGCGCGCCTATGACACAACTGAACGCTGGGTCTATCTCGACGTCGGGCGGTATGGCGGCCTCGCGGAATCGGAAGGTGAGGCGATCCGATACCGGATGGATGCGGTCGGGCACGACGGACCGGGTGGTCCGGTGGTAGTCGCGGGTCCGACCTGCGACAGCCATGACGTGATGTATGAGAACGCCATGTGTGTGCTCCCCCTGGCACTGAAGGCGGGGGACATCGTCTCCCTCTATGACACGGGCGCCTACACCTCGACCTACGCCTCCGTGGGGTTCAATGGTTTCTCACCTCTCGAAGAGCACTACATCTAGCTGCCAGGCCTAGACGGCGGTCAGGGTGTTCGCCTTGTCCTGCAGCTTGCTGAGCAGCCGGTCGAGCGTCTTGGCTTCGGCGGCGGACAATGCTTCGGCCAGAGTGGCTTCATGGGCCAGGGCGACGGGGACGATCTTGTCGTGGATCGTCCGTCCCTTGCGCGTCAGTTTGGCGATCACCCGCCTGCGATCACCGGAATCGGAATTGCTCGTCATCAGCCCGCGATCGATGAGGCGTGTCATGGCCCGGCTGACCGTGACCTTGTCCATCGCCGTTCGGGCACCGATACCCGTTGCCGCGTCGGGCCCGAAACGTCCGAGAACGGCCATCACGCGCCACTCGGCCACCGTCAGTCCGAAGCGATCGTGATAGTCGCGCGCGATTGCGTTGCTGACGGTGTTGGAAAGAATAGACAGTCGGTACGGCAGGAATGCTTCCAGCGCGAGGTGGGTCCTCGCGGAACCGTGTGCGGAGTCGGGCATGGACGTGCCTTGAAATAGTTACATATGAAACTAAAATAGATACCTGCCCGCGTCGGGTCAATCGCGCGGATGTCATGCGACATGAGGACAGCCACCATGGCCGGACAGACAAAAGATCTTTGGGAAAACCCGCTCGGTACCGACGGGTTTGAATTTGTCGAGTACTGCTCGCCGGAGCCGGAAAAACTCGGGCGTTTGTTCGAACAGATGGGCTTTGCCGCGGTTGCGCGACATCGGTCCAAGGACGTGACGCTTTACCGGCAGGGGGACGTGAATTTCATCCTGAACAACGAGCCGGGGAGTTTTGCTGCCGAATTCGCGCAACAACATGGACCGAGCGCCTGTGCCATGGCGTTTCGCGTGCGCGACGCGGCGTTGGCCCGTGAGAAGGCGTTGGACCGGGGTGCCAGCGAAGTGCCAAATCACATCGGGCCGATGGAACTGAATATCCCGACACTCCAGGGTATCGGCAACAGCCGGCTCTATCTCGTGGATCGTTATGGTCCCAAGGGGACCATATACGATGTGGATTTCGAGCCGATCGCAGGGACATCGCCGCCGCAAGTGGGGCTGACCTACATCGATCACCTGACCCACAATGTTTACCAGGGCAACATGGACAAATGGGCGGGTTTCTATGAGGACGTTTTCAATTTCCGTGAGGTTCGCTACTTCGACATAGAGGGCAAGCTCACCGGACTGCACTCACGCGCCATGACGAGCGCGGACGGCAAGATCAGGATTCCGATCAACGAATCCGCTGACGACAAGAGCCAGATCGCCGAATATCTGCGCCTCTATCAGGGCGAGGGTATTCAGCATATTGCGCTGGGCACGACGGATGTTTTCGCCGCAGTCGAGGCGCTTGCCGCGCGCGGGGTCGACTTTATGGAGACGCCCGATTCCTACTACGACGCGCTCGATGGCCGGGTGCCCGGCCATGGCGAGAATGTCGAGCGGTTGCGCGCAGGCAATATCCTGCTCGACGGCGCCCCGACGGAAGACCAGGGGCTTTTGTTGCAGATATTCACCGATACGGTCATCGGGCCCATTTTCTTCGAGATCATTCAGCGCAAGGGCAACGAAGGTTTCGGTGAGGGGAACTTCAAGGCGTTGTTCGACGCGATCGAGGAAGATCAGATCCGCAGGGGCGTACTGCACGAAGACTAGGTTGCATCCAGGTGGCCCCTGATCGCGGTGAACACGTCCTCGAACATCGGTGTCGTCAGGCGACCCGTATTCGTGTTGTAGCGCGAGCAGTGATAGCTGTTCATCAGCACAATGGGCCGGTCGTTCTGCGCGATCTCGTGTTGCGCGCAATGCCCGAACTTGAAGGTAGACTGCTTGTAGCCGAGCGTCGCCAATGTGGCGTTATGGGCAAGCCCGCCGAGCGCCAGAATGACCCGGAGCTCGGTCATGGCGTCGAATTCGGAAACCAGAAACGGCCGGCACGCCTTTACCTCGGCCCCGACCGGTTTGTTCTGCGGTGGCACGCAGCGCACGGCATTGGTGATCCGGCAATCCGACAGCGAGATGCCGTCGTCGGGCCGTGCAGCATAGGTGCCGCGGGCGAAGCCGAATTTCACCAGCGTCGGGTAGAGCAGGTCGCCTGCATAATCGCCGGTAAACGGGCGTGCCGTGCGGTTCGCCCCTTTCAGGCCCGGTGCGAGGCCGACGATCAGCAACCGCGCGTCCGTCGCGCCGAAGCTGGGCACCGGTCCGTTATGGAAGTCGGGGAACTTGGACTGGTTGTCCGTCCTGAAATCCACGAGGCGGGGACATAAGGGGCAGTCGGCGGCGGGTGCGTTCAGCATGTCCATGAATCCTCGTCCGAAATGCTAAAACGTGTCGCTGCAACCAACCGGGCGATGCCTCTACGCGCGTGTTTTAGATTGGCGTTTTCTATCGTTTGTCTAGATAACGCGCGGGTGTCGGGCTGTCCAGATGGCGGCGCGCGCGGGTGTTTTGGAGAAACTGCATGATCCTGATCGGGCTTGGCGCCAATCTTCCCGGCGCCGATCACAGCTCACCGCGCGAGACGCTCGCGACTGCGCTTCGGGAGATCGAAGCGGCGGGGGTTACGGTGGTCGGCCGGTCCGGCTGGTATTCCAGCGCACCCGTGCCGGCATCCGACCAACCCGATTATGTAAACGCGGTGGCGCAGCTCGAAACCGACCTGCCACCGGGGCCGCTGCTGACATTGCTGCACGATATCGAAACCCGGCTGGGGCGTGAGCGTTCGGTGCGCGATGCCGCCCGGATCGTCGATATTGACCTGCTCGACTATGACGGGCAAATCGACGCCGAATGGCCGGTTTTGCCCCATCCGCGCATGGCGGATCGCGCGTTTGTGCTTCGCCCGTTGCAGGATATCGCGCCGGAATGGTGCCATCCCGCGACCGGGGAAGGGGTCACGGCGTTGCTCGCGAGCGCAGCGGATCGCGACGATGTGCGTCCGCTAACAGCATAGCCGGCAGGCCAAAGTTTGTTGCGACGCACCCAAACGCTTGGCATTTCGGGATTTTGTGCCTATATACAGGCCGAATTTATTGATCGTCCGGAGACATCTGAATGGCCCGCGTAACAGTCGAAGATTGCATCGAAAAGGTTTCCAACCGGTTTGATCTGGTCATGCTCGCGTCACAGCGCGCGCGCGAAGTGTCGGCCGGTGCGCCGATCACGGTCGAGCGCGACAATGACAAGAACCCGGTGATCGCGCTGCGCGAAATCGCCGACGAGACGGTCGAGCTGGAAAATCTCCAGGAATCGCTGATCGTCAGCCAGCAGAAGCATGTCGAGTTTGATCTCCCCGAAGAGGATGAGGTCATCGAACTGCTCGAGTCAGAATCCAACATCGCCGGCGTCACGCCGGACGCGCCTGAGGCCGATGCCGAACCTGGTGCAGAGCCGGATATGCCGGAAATGCGGTTCGAGGATGCGGTGGACGAAAGCCAGGACAGCACCAGCTGATTTGGCGAACACGAAATACGGCGCATTGCGCCGCCCCGTCATCGCACAGGCAACGAATTTGGATTAACCCGGACGCACATCAGTGCATCCGGGTTTTTTCGTCGGGCCCGCGGGTCCGTAACAGGGTTATGATGTTGCCATGATGCAGCAAAGGGAACTTGTCGAACGGGTGCGCGCCTACGATCCCAGTGCGGATGAGGATGCGCTGGTTCGTGCCTATGATTTCTCGATGAATGCCCATAGTTCCCAGACGCGCGCATCGGGCGATCCGTATTTCAGCCACCCGCTCGAAGTCGCCGGCATCCTGACCAACTATCATCTCGATACGGCGTCGATCGTGACGGCGTTGCTGCACGACACGATCGAGGACACCGACGCGACCGGTGAGCAGATCAGCGAGCTCTTCGGCGAGGAGGTCGCGCAGCTGGTCGACGGCGTGACCAAACTGACCCAGCTTGAGCTTCAGTCCGACCGCGCGAAACAGGCAGAGAATTTCCGCAAGCTTCTGCTGGCGATGAGCCGGGACATCCGTGTGCTCCTGGTGAAGCTCGCCGATCGTCTCCACAATATGCGCACGCTTGAACATATGGTCGGTGATGAGCGGCGCCTTCGGATTGCGCGCGAGACGATGGATATCTATGCGCCACTGGCCGAGCGCATCGGCATGCACGACATCAAGGATGAGCTTGAGGACAGGGCATTCCGCGAGATCAATGGCGAGGCGCGCGATTCCATTTCGCGGCGGCTCGGGTTCCTGCGCGCCGAGGGCGAAGACGTGGTCGAGAAGGTCGTGCGGGAGCTGCGCGACGTGCTTGCGGAAACCGGTATCGAGGCGGATATCGCGGGGCGTGAAAAATCGCCCTACTCGATCTGGCGGAAGATGCATCGCCAGCAATCGTCGCTCGAGCAATTGTCCGACATCATCGCCTTTCGCGTGATCGTTCCGAATGTCCCGCAATGCTATCAGGCGCTGGGGGTCGTCCACAGCCGGTATCGCGTCGTGCCCGGCCGGTTCAAGGACTACATCTCCAACCCCAAGCCCAATGGCTATCGCTCCCTGCACACGAGTGTCCTGGGCCTGTCGGATCAGCGGATCGAGATCCAGATTAGGACCCGCGAGATGCATGACGTCGCCGAACGCGGGGTCGCGGCGCACTGGATATACAAGGATGTTGGTTCGGGCCCGGGGTCGAGCGCGGCCAAGGCGGAGAGCGAACAGTACCGATGGCTGCAGGAGCTTCTGGAGATTCTCGACAACGCGTCGGCGCCGGAGGATTTTCTCGCCCACACCCGGCTCGAGATGTTCTCGGACCAGGTGTTCTGTTTCTCGCCGAAGGGGGATGTTTACTCGCTGCCGCGTGGCGCGACGCCGATCGATTTCGCCTATGCCGTTCATACCGAAATCGGTGACCGGGCAGTGGGTGCCAAGATCAACGGCCGTAACCTGCCGCTGCGTACCGTCCTGCAAAACGGAGATCAGGTCGACATTCTGACCTCCAAAAACCAGACTCCGTCACCGGAATGGGAGAAGCTCGTGATAACCGGCAAGGCGAGGGCGCGTATCCGCCGTGTCTTGCGCGAGGACCAGATGCGCCAGTATGTCGATCTGGGTCAAAGCATCGTCGAAAAGGCTTTTGGCCGGTTCGGCGAGACACTTTCGGATATCAATCTCGACAGCGCCTTCCGCGAGTTCCACGCGGAATCACGTGACGATTTGTTCGCGATGGTCGGGCAGGGCGTCTACACCGGCGCGGATGTAGTGCGGTCCATCTTCCCCGACCGGTCGGACGTGAAAAGCGGCAAGAAGTCCGGCGGGTCGATTTTTTCTCTCCGCCGTCGGCGTGAGCAACCGACCGATGGCGAACATGCGGTCCCGATCAGCGGCCTGACGCCGGGCATCGCGGTACATATGGCCAAATGCTGTTACCCGCTCCCGGGAGACCGGATCGTCGGAATCATGACCACGGGCAAGGGTGCCACCGTCCACACAATTGATTGCATGACCCTCGAGGCGTTCGCCGACAGCCCGGAGCGCTGGATCGACGTCGACTGGGACCGCGAGCAGGACGGCAGCATGGCGCAGGTCAGCCGCCTGAACATTACCCTCATGAATGAGCCGGGCAGCCTGGCCGAGATGGCCGAGACTATCGCGTCAGCGCGGGGGAACATTTCGAACCTGAAATTCACCAACAGGACGGCCGACTTCTTTGACATGATGGTCGATATCGAGGTCGATGACGCAAAACACCTCAACAACATCGTCACCAGCCTCCGCGGTCGCCGCGCTGTCAGCACTGTTGAGCGCGCACGCAGCTAGATCATTCCGGCCGGGACTGACTCCGGCTTGACCTTTTGGCCTTCCGACGCCAATTCTACCGGCGAACCAGATAAGAACGAGATATTCCAATGGCATCTGATTTGCGCCTGGGCGTAAACGTTGATCATGTTGCGACCATTCGGAACGCGCGCGGTGGCGGGCATCCCGATCCGGTGCGCGCCGCTCGTGCCGCCGCGGCGGCGGGCGCGGACAGCATCGTTGCGCATCTGCGTGAGGATCGCCGGCATATTTCAGATGATGATCTGGCGCGCCTCATGGATACGATTGAGGTTCCGCTGACCCTGGAAATGGCGGCCACGGACGAAATGCTTGAGATCGCATTGCGACATGCGCCGCATGCCGTGTGCATCGTGCCGGAGCGCCGTGAGGAACGAACGACGGAAGGCGGCCTCGATGTTGCTTCGGGACACAATCATCTGAAACATTTCGTGGATCAGCTCACAGGCAACAAGGCGATCGTCTCGATGTTCATCGAGCCTGACCGCCGCCAGATGGATGCCTCACATTCGATCGGTGCACCTGCGGTCGAGATTCACGTGGGTGCTTATTGCGATGCCCTGATCGAGGGTGACGAGGAAACCGCTTCGGCGCAGCTGTCGAGGATCATCGATGCGGCCGCTTACGGTGCGGATCTCGGTTTGCAGATCCACGCCGGTCACGGAATCACATTCGATACGGTTGCGCCGATCGCCGCGATACCGGAAATCGTCGAGCTGAATATCGGCCATTTTATCATCGGCGAGGCGATTTTCAGCGGTCTCGACAGCTCCATCCGACGGATGCGCTCGCTGATGGATGCCGCGCGTGCAGACGCGCAGGGTGCAGCAAGCGCATGAGCGAGGACGACCCTCAACGCCCGGCAGCCGCACTTCCCATGTACCCGATGATTATCGGCCTGGGCAGCGACCTGATTGATATCACCCGGATAGAACGGACACTCGAGCGGTTCGGCGACAGATTCGTGCAGCGTTGCTTTACCGATATAGAGCGGACGAAATCGGATCGCCGTGCGAACCGCGCGGACAGTTATGCGAAGCGCTACGCCGCGAAGGAGGCCTGCTCCAAGGCGCTGGGTACAGGATTCCGCAAAGGTGTCTTCTGGCGTGACATGGGTGTCGTCAACCTGCCGTCGGGGAAGCCGACGATGGCGTTGACCAACGGGGCAGCGGCGCGCCTGGCCGAGATCACGCCGCCGGGCATGAGGCCGCTGATTGAACTGTCGCTGACCGACGAACCGCCGATCGCGCAAGCCATCGTAATTATCTCTGCGATCCCGGATCTCGGCGACTGACCGCAGCGGGGATAATCCCCCTGATCAAATTCGTGACTGGCGAAAACCCGGTGAGACAGTTAGAACGCGCGTCATTGTGGCCGACCCAGCGGTCATCGAACTTCAGTGCAAGCGCACCTTCAAGCGAAACGGGCAGACATGGCGAAAGACCGCAGTAAGAAATCCGGCGGCACCATGGAAACGGTGCGGACGATTATCTACGCCCTGTTGATTGCGGGCGTGGTGCGTACATTCCTGTTTCAGCCTTTCAACATTCCTTCGGGTTCCATGATCCCGACCCTGTTGATCGGTGACTATCTGTTCGTGTCCAAGTTCTCTTACGGCTACAGCCGTTTCTCATTTCCGCTGGGGCTCGGTTTTTTCGACGGTCGCATCTTTGGTGGCGCCCCGGATCGTGGCGACGTGGCTGTGTTCCGTCACCCGCCAACCAACCGGGAAGACTTCATCAAGCGGATTGTCGGCATGCCCGGCGATCGTATCCAGATGGTCGCAGGCCGGCTGCATATCAACGGCGACGTGGTGCCCAGACGGCGTATCGATGATCATCTCTCGCGCGACAATGGTGGCCAGGTGCGCCGGGTCCCGCAATATGAAGAAACCCTGCCCAATGGTCGTACTTATGTGATCCGGGAAGGGTTCGGTGATCGCGGGCCGGCGGACAACACGCGTGAATTCGTCGTGCCGGCCGGTAACTATTTCGCCATGGGTGACAATCGCGACGACAGCAACGACAGCCGGGGCTGGGGGTTTGTCCCTGCCGAGAACATGATCGGGCGGGCGGAGATGCTGTTTTTCTCGACCGACGGCACCGCCGGATGGCCGGAGCCGTGGCGCTGGGTCCAGGCGACGCGGTTCGACCGTATATTCGATTCCGTGGACTGATGGCCGCCGCATCCGATCCTGGTGCCCTCGAACGCACGCTCGGCCATGTCTTTGCAAACCGCGCGCTCCTGGAGCGCGCGTTAACCCATGCCAGTCTGGATTCGGATCACTCCTACGAGCGGCTGGAGTTTCTCGGCGACCGGGTGCTCGGGCTGGTCGTCGCGCAAATGCTGCTCGATCGGTTCCCCGAAGAAGACGAAGGTGAGATCGGCCGTCGTTTCGCGGCATTGGTGAACGCAGGATCGCTCTCGCAGGTCGGTGCGGAATTGGACCTCGCCGATCATATTCTGGCTGGCCCCGGGGTGACGAATGAGGCGATCGTCGCCGATGTGGTCGAGGCGTTGATTGCCGCGATGTATCGGGATGGCGGGTTTGCCGTGGCCGATGCGTTCGTCCGCCGTATCTGGGCGCCACTCATTGAAACGGTCGCCCGGCCACCGCGCGATCCGAAGACCGCTTTGCAGGAATGGGCGCAAGCGGGTGGGCGCGGGTTGCCCGAGTATCACGAATTAGGACGCAAGGGACCGGACCACGCGCCGTTGTTCACGGTTGAGGTCCGGCTCGAAGGGGTAGAGCCGGTGCAGGCGACGGGGTCGAGTAAACGCGCCGCCGAACGCGATGCGGCGGCTATAATGCTGCAGATGCTCGGAATTGATCACGATGACTGATTTGCCGAACGACCCGTCAAACTCGGCGTCGGGCCAGGGTGCGACGCGTTGCGGGTTCGTGTCTGTTCTCGGGGCTCCGAATGCCGGCAAGTCGACGCTGGTCAATCGGCTGGTTGGCGCCAAGGTGACGATTGTCAGCCCCAAGGTGCAGACCACACGGATGCGCGTGCGCGGCATCGCCATCAAGGACGAGACCCAGATTATCTATACCGATACGCCGGGCATTTTCGCGCCGAAGCGCAGGCTCGACCGCGCGATGGTGGATGCGGCCTGGGGCGGGGCGTCCGATGCGGATGTGATTGCGGTGCTGGTCGATGCCAAACGGGGGCTCGACCGCGATGTCGAGCGCATCATCGAGGGCCTAGAGATGCATTCCAGCCCTACCGTGCTGGTTCTCAACAAGGTGGACGGGCTGAAGCGCGAGGTTCTGCTGGCCCTGTCCGAAACCCTCAACGGCATGGCGCGATTTGATTCGACCTTCATGATCTCGGCCCTGAACGGCAGCGGCGTGGACGATCTGGATGCGCATTTCTATGCCCGGATGGCACCGGGGCCCTGGTTGTTTCCCGAAGACGAGATTTCCGATCTGCCCCAGCGGCTGTTCGCGGCCGAGGTGACACGCGAGAAGGCCTATTTTGTGCTGCATCAGGAAATTCCCTACTCGCTTTCGGTCGAAACCGAGAGTTGGGAAGAGTTCGACAATGGCAGCGTGCGGATCGAGCAAAACCTGACCGTCTCGCGAGATTCCCAAAAGGGTATCGTGCTGGGCAAGGGCGGGCAGATGATCAAACGCATCCGCGCCGACGCCCAGCAGGAGCTGGCCGAAATTCTCGAACGCCCCGTGCACTTGTTCGTGCGGGTCAGGGTGCGTGAGAAATGGGCCGAAGATCCAAGCCATTTCCGTGACTGGGGCCTGCGATACGATGCTTAGTTACGCAACTCGACGGCGCCATGGAGTGGCGTGACGAGGGATATGTGCTCGCCGCCCGGCCCCATGGCGAGGGCGCGGCGGTCGTGCAGATTCTGACACGTGAACATGGCCGCCACGCCGGGCTGGTGCATGGCGGCGCGTCGCGCAGCAAACGCGCCAACGTCGAGCCGGGCAACCTGGTGGATGCCGTGTGGCGCGCGCGCCTGAGCGAACATCTCGGTCGCTTTACAATTGAGCCCTCACGACACACCGCAGCTTTGATCATGGATGACCCCGCGCGGCTCGCGGCGCTGTCGGCGGCCTGTGCGGTGACGGAGACCGTCATTCCCGAACGCGAACCCCATCCGGGGTTGTTCGACGCAACGTCGGCGCTTTTTGGCGCGCTGACGCATGGCGATCAGGAAATCTGGCCGGTGGTCTATATCCAGTGGGAGATGGGCCTCCTGGGCGAACTGGGGTTCGGGCTTGATTTGCAAGCCTGTGCGGCCACGGGTGTGACCAGCGACCTGGTCTTTGTTAGTCCTAAAACGGGGCGCGCCGTCTCGCGTGAGGCGGGCGCGCCGTATGCCGATCGCATGCTGGCGTTGCCGCGCTTTCTCCAGCCCGACGGGCGGGGACAGGGGGCATCGGCGGCGGATTTCACCGCCGGTCTGCGCCTGACCGGCCATTTTCTCGCCCGGCACGCCTTCGACCCCCTGGATCGGCCGCTGCCACCTGCGCGCACGCGCCTGGAAGCCCTTGTGAGCCGGGATTCGGACGCCCTTGAGGACAATAGCGAGAAAGATACGCGGCACTGTCTCAGTTTGAAATCTGATCGAGAATAACGCGGTTTCCAAATCCGGTCGCGTCTCCTATGCTTAGCGTAAAGCATAGGAGACGCATGTGGCCAAGGTTATATACCTCAAAAAGAGTGAGCGCCGCCCGAAGGGCGACAAGTCACCATTGATCGAGTGCGCGCCTGGGCGTCGCCAAGAGGAGCTTGAACAATCCGCTGCGGGCGTTACATACCGCATTCGCTCGGACGACTTGGATTCCGCTATTGCGACCTTTGAAGAAAAGGGAGCGACAACGATCTATGTACGGGGCGCGACCAAGCCTGCACGCAAACAAAAGCGCCCCCGCGACGTAGTCGGCAACGCCGTACACATTATGAAGATAGCGACAGGCGAGATTGAAGAATCCGAGACGGACGACGGCAAGAACAAAGCCGCCGTCGAGCTCGGTCGCAAGGGCGGTCAGGCGAGGGCGAAGTCTCTGACTGCCAAGCAGCGGTCAGAGATTGCCAAGAAGGCGGCGGCGAAACGGTGGGCTACCAAAAAAAGGGACTAGACATTACCAAATAAAATTGGTAATTCGGTTCCCTCAACAGTAGCGAGGAAACCGCATGAACCGCGCAGAAACAATTATTGCACGCTTTGGCAACCAGTCCGATTTAGCGAGGGCGCTCTCGGTTCGCCCCAGTACAGTCCAGTACTGGTGCGGTAAGGGATCGATCCCACCAAAGTGGCACGATCGCATCATCGATGCCGGGAAGGGCATTGGCCTTCATATATCGCCGCTAGAATTTAAGGGGGCCGAGGCAACAGGATCGATAGTCGAGGAGGGTGAGTACACAGCGGATTTTCCTCAATCGCCGTTTTCAAAGTGGAGAGGTACTGTCGATCTCGGCGGAGACACGCTTGAGGTATATGTCCTCGACACAAAACAGCGGGTGATTGCCCTGCGCTCAGCCGTCAAATCCATGACGAACGTCGATTCTGGTAAGCTGGGCAATTATATCAGTGTTTCAGCCCTAAAACCCTTTATTAACAGTGATTTAATCCTGGGCGAACTTTTGGAGTTTTCAATTCCTGGGACGCAGTTCAAGGGTATGGGGCTCACAACTGAACAGTTCGAGTTGATTTGTCGTGGCTACGTTCAGGCCCTGTACGAAGGCGCACCCCTCACAGACAAGCAACGTGAAATCGCAGTAAAATGCGCGGTGCTGACCGCCGGACTTACCCGCATTGGCTTGGATGCCCTGATCGATGAGGCGACGGGGTACCAGCACGAACGAGCCGAAGGCGAACTCCAAGTCAAGCTACGTGCTTTCATCGCCGAAGAATTACGGGCTTGGGAGAAAACTTTTCCAGACGAGTTATGGGAGGAGTTCGGCAGACTCACCAACTGGAAAGGCTCATTGAGCAGCAGACCTAAATATTGGGGAAAGCTCGTAATCGAGCTGATATATGACACTTTAGACCCCGATGTGGCGAAGTATCTTCGCGAGAACCGGCCACCGCCGGGTGTCCACTGGCATCGGCAGCTTACCGAAGATACTGGCGTTCGGGCGCTAGTATCTCGCTGCTATGAGGTGGTCGGTCTGGCTAAATCCTGTCAGACGATGGGAGAGCTAAGGCGCAAGGTCGCGCACCACTACGGTACACAGAAGATGCTTTTTAACGTCTATGCCGACGAGTCTGAACGCTAGAGCTTGACGATAAGCATATAATTTCATAATTATGGGCATGAACAAGCTGCCCCTGAAAGCCCGCGTCCTGATCCTCAACATGCTGTGCGAGGGGTCGTCCATGCGGGCGATCTCGCGCACAACCGGCGTTTCGATCAACACGGTCTCGAAGCTGCTGATTGACGCGGGTCTGGTTTGCGCTCGCTTCCATGATGAGAACGTGCGGGGCGTGAAGGCAGAACAGATCCAGTGCGATGAAATCTGGTCATTCGTCTATGCGAAGGCGAAGAACGTAAAAACAGCGAAGGCCGCTCCGGGCAATGCCGGTGACGTGTGGACGTGGACGGCTCTGGACCGCGACAGCAGGCTGATCGTTTCCTACCTGATCGGCGGGCGTGATGGTGAGTATGCCAACGCCTTCATGCAGGACGTAGCAGACCGACTGGCCAGCCGGGTGCAAATGACCACGGACGGGCACCGGGCATATCTTAACGCGGTTGAGGGAGCCTTTGGCGCTGACGTGGATTATGCGCAACTTGTGAAGATTTACGGCGAAGGTCCGAAGACAGAGGCACGCTACAGCCCCGCCGACTGCATCGGTGCCCGCAAGGAACGGGTCACGGGCAACCCTGATCCCAAGAACATCGGAACGTCACACGTTGAACGTTCCAACCTGTCCATGCGGATGCATATGCGCCGATTCACTCGACTGACGAACGCCCACAGCAAGAAGTTAGAGAACCACTGCCACATGATCGCGCTCTATACAGTCTGGTACAACTATGTGCGGATCAACAGTGCGGTGAAAGTAGCCCCTGCAATGGCGGCTGGTATCAGCGACCGTCTCTGGGAAATGGCCGACATCGTTCAACTGATTGACGATGCAGCCCCCAAGCCGGGCCGACCGGCAAAGTACAAGAAGAAAAATTCAAACTGAGACAGTGCCAGATACGCCGGTTTCTTGAGGTGACTCACGTGCAGGCCCTAAAAGGGCTTGTTGTGTAACGGAGCTTTGAGAATGACGGTGATCGGCGGTGAGATTCGACAGGAGGCGTTCAAGGACGCCCTGAGCGAACGCTATCTGAGCTACGCGCTTTCGACGATCATGGCGCGGTCGCTGCCCGATGTGCGCGATGGGTTGAAACCGGTGCACCGCCGTTTGCTGCACGCGATGCGGCAGCTTCGCCTCGATCCCGATCAGGGATACAAGAAATGCGCGCGCGTCGTCGGCGATGTGATGGGTAAGTATCACCCCCATGGCGATCAGGCGATCTATGACGCGATGGTCCGCCTGGCCCAGGAGTTTGCGGTCCGCTATCCGCTGGTCGACGGGCAGGGAAATTTCGGCAATATCGATGGCGATAACGCCGCCGCCATGCGCTACACCGAAGCCCGGATGACCGAGGTCGCCCAGGCGTTGCTTGACGGGATCGACGAGGATGCGGTCGATTTTCGTGACACCTACGATGGCGAAGGCGACGAGCCGGTCGTGCTGCCGTCGAATTTTCCGAATCTGCTCGCCAATGGTGCGACCGGTATCGCGGTCGGCATGGCAACCAGCATTCCACCGCACAATGTCGGCGAAATCTGCGATGCGCTGGCCCATCTGCTGAAAACACCCAACGCGACGATTACGAAGCTGGTGTCGCTGATGCCGGGCCCGGATTTCCCGACCGGTGGTGTGTTGGTCGAGGATCGCGAGACGGTCGTCGAGGCCTATGCCAGCGGGCGGGGCAGTTTCCGCATTCGCGCGAAGTGGGAAGAAGAATCACTGGGCCGTGGCCAATACCAGGTCGTTGTCACCGAAATTCCCTATCAGGTTCAAAAATCGCGGCTGGTCGAGCGCATCGCGGAGTTGATGCATGCGCGCAAGCTCCCGTTGCTCGGTGATATTCGCGAGGAATCGGCCGATGATATCCGCCTGGTGCTCGAACCGAAGAGCCGGAATGTCACGGCCGAAATGCTCATGGAGAGCCTGTTTCGCAACACCGATATGGAATCGCGTATCGGGTTGAACATGAACGTGCTCGACGCCGAGACCGTGCCGCGGGTCATGAATTTGCGCGAAGTGCTTCAGGCCTATCTGGACCATCGCCACGATGTCCTGGTGCGCCGGACGAAGTACCGGCTGGAGAAGATCGCCGACCGTCTGGATGTCCTGCAGGGCTACATGGTCGTTTTCCTCAACCTCGACGAGGTGATCGCGGTGATCCGCGAGGAAGACGATCCGCGTGCGGTGATGAAAAAGCGCTGGAAGCTGAACGACGCGCAGGTCGATGCGATTCTCAATATGCGGCTTCGTTCCTTGCGGCGGCTGGAAGAAATCGCCATTCGTGAGGAGATCGAGGGGCTCGAGGGCGAACAGAAAACCCTCAAGGCGCTGCTGCGTGACAAGGCCAAGCGGACCAAGCGCCTCGCCAACGAGATTGCCGAGCTCAAGAAAACGTTCGGACCGAAGACGGAACTGGGCCGCCGGCGCACGGAAATCGCCGACGCGCCCGCGCCCGTCGCCGTCCCGGTCGAGGCGATGATCGAGCGCGAGCCGGTCACTATCGTATGTTCGGAAAAGGGCTGGGTCCGCACGATCAAGGGGCAGGGGATCGACCCCAAGGAACTCAAGTTCAAGGAAGGCGATCGCGGCAAGTTCGTCATTCCTGCCGAGACGACCGACAAGCTTCTGGTGTTTGGCACAAACGGGCGCTTCTACACCGTTGCGGTGGACAAGCTTCCCGGCGGACGCGGACATGGCGAGCCGCTGGGCCTGATGTTCGATCTGGGCAACGACGCCGAGATTGTCTCGCTCAAGGTGCACAAGCCCGGCGACAAGCTTGTGGTCGCGTCGAGCGACGGGCGCGGTTTTGTGGTGCCCGAGGACGAGGTTGTCGCCCAGACCAAGAGCGGCAAGCAGGTCCTGAACGTGAAGGGTGATGTGGAGGCAGTCGCCTGTGCGCGCGCGGATGGCGATCATATTGCGGTGCTGGGCAAGAAACGGAAGATGATTGTCTTCCCGTTGTCCGAGCTTCCCGAGATGTCACGTGGTCGCGGGGTGAAGCTGCAAAGCTATGGCGCCGGCGACAACCTGGCGGATGTCGCGACCTTCGCGATGTCGGAGGGCCTCACCACGCGGACCGGTGACCGGCACCGGACATTCGCCGGAGAAGAACTCACGGACTGGGTGGGCAAGCGGGCTCAGGCGGGCCGGAAAGTCCCGAAGGGCTTTCCCTCCGCACCGCGCTTTTCATAGAATTGCCGATGCCGGGTATTATTGGCACCGGCCCACGAAGCTGGTAACAGTCCGTAACGCCCTTGGGGACGAATTGGAGAGAATTCATGCAGGTAACGGCAGGCACAGCGCCCACGTTGATCGACACGATTTGGCCACGGCAGTCCGGAGGATTGCTGCGCACGACGATTTTGGCGCTCGCGGGAAGCATCCTGATGGCGTTGTCGGCCAAAACCCAGGTCCCCATGTGGCCGGTTCCGATGACGATGCAGACATTTGCGGTATTGGTGATCGGCATGTCCTTTGGTTGGCGTCTTGCCGGTGCCACCCTGCTTCTTTATCTCGCCGAAGGCGCGGTCGGCCTGCCGGTTTTCGCCAGCGGTGGCGGTATCGCCTATTTCGCCGGACCGACGACGGGCTATCTGGTCGGTTTCCTCGTGGCGGCCATGCTCGTTGGATGGCTGGGTGAGAAAGGCTGGGACCGCAGTGTCCCGCTGACTTTCGTGGCGATGTTCATCGGCACCGGCGTCATCTTCGCGTTGGGTGTGGCCTGGCTCGCGGTCTTCCTGAATGATTTTCAGGCCGCGCTGGCAAACGGTTTCAGCCCGTTCATCGTTGGCGCATTTGTGAAGATTGCGCTGGCAGCGGCGGTGCTCCCGCTGGTTTGGAAATTTGCGATCCGCAATCGCGGTGTCTGATTGCAGACCTAATCGCTAACGCAAGCGGTCGCCCTTCGCATGAGAAGGGCGGCCGTTTTATTTGGGGGATTATATCGAATAGTGCCCAAGACGAGCGGCGGGCCTAGTCGATATAATCCCCATAATTTTGGCGGTTTTCTTCCTGAAAAAGCACTGAATGAAGAGGCGAATTCAGACAGGTTATGCCTTAAAATCCGCTGGCCCCAGCCCCGATGCATGATAATGCATGATCAGGACATTTCGTCCTTGATTACATCATCCTTGATTACAGTCATCTATGCAGGAACCGCATGTCTGAATCTTTGTACAGCCTCCTTGAACGTCTTCGCACCCATGCCCAGACAGAGCGCGAGAAGGGGGGTTATTTTGAAGAGATAGCGAAGGCGTATTTTGAACATGACGATATTCAGCGCCAGTATTACGACAAGGTTTGGACCTATGCCGATTGGGCCGGGGAACAAGGGATAAGCAAGGCCGATACGGGCATTGATCTGGTGGCCCGTCTTTCGGACGGCGGCGGGTTTTGTGCCATCCAGTGCAAGTTCTATGACCAGGCCTATGTGATCCAGAAAAGCGATCTGGATTCCTTCATGGCAGCGTCTGGCAAGACGGCCTTCGCGCGCCGGATATTTATCGACACGACAATCCCCGCTTTTGGAAAAAATGCGGAAAGCATGGTTGCGGATCAAAGCACCGCGTTTTTACGTATTGGGCTTGATGATCTGGAGAAAAGCCGCATCGACTGGTCTGCTTTTGCGCGGGATAAAAGCATTGTTTTGACCGCCAAGAAAACCCCGCGCGATGATCAAATAGAGGCCCTTGAGGCGGTCAGGGCCGGGCTTGCGACTGCGGATCGCGGCAAGCTGATCATGGCCTGCGGTACGGGCAAGACCTTCACCGCGCTCAAGATTGCCGAGGAGATGGTCGGAGCTAAAGTTATTGCCACAGGCGATAGCGGGCTGGCAGGTGTTTCAGCGGAACACCAAGAGGCCGGGAAAGCGGTTTTGTTTCTGGTGCCATCGCTGGCGTTGATGTCTCAAACCGTGACCGAGTGGAAGAATGACGCAGGCGAAGATTTTCGCGCGTTTGCGGTCTGTTCTGACGCCCATGTGGGCAAGCGCAAAACCTCTGATGATCGTGTTGATCTTGCCCAACACGATCTGGCTTTTCCCGCCACCACCGACGCCGCGCGGCTTGCTGAACAGGTTGCCGCGCCTGCCCGTGGCAGGATGACGGTGGTGTTTGCCACCTATCATTCGATTCAGGTTATTTCCGATGCGCAGCTGCACCACGGACTTGGAGAATTCGAACTTATCATTTGCGACGAAGCCCACAGAACAACGGGCGCAACGCTGGAAGGCGAGGACAATTCCAACTTTGTGAAGGTGCATGATCAGGCGGTGATCATGGGCAAGAAACGGCTCTATATGACCGCAACCCCGCGCATTTTTGGCGAGAGCGTCAAGAAAAAAGCGCAAGAGGTTGAGGTGGTTCTGACCTCAATGGATGATGAGGCTCTGTTTGGTAAAGAACTATTTGCGCGGGGTTTTTCATGGGCGGTGCAAAAGGGCCTGCTGACCGATTACAAAGTGATCGTTCTGGCGGTTGATGAGGGTTTGGTCAGTTCCAGTGTTCAAAGCCGCCTGTCCAGTGACAGCCAGTTGATTCTGGATGACGCCACAAAAATTATCGGCTGCTACAAGGCGCTGACGAAAGAAACGCTGAAACAGGACACAGGCACCGATACCGCGCCGATGCGCCGCGCTCTGGCCTTCTGCAACAACATCAAAAAATCCAAGCGTATTCAGGGCGAGTTTACAGCGGTCGTGGCGGACTATCTGGCGGGCCGGGATCTTTTTGAGGATGCCTCCGGCGATGCCGCCGATGATGATGTGGCCCTGAACTGCGAGATCGAACATGTGGACGGCACCTTCAACGCAAAATCCCGCACCCGCCTGCTGGAGTGGCTAAAAGAAGATGCCGGGGAAGACACCTGCCGCATTCTGACCAACGTGCGCTGTCTGTCCGAAGGGGTGGATGTGCCGGCGCTGGATGCGATCATGTTCCTGCATCCGCGCAAGAGCCAGATTGACGTTGTGCAATCGGTTGGCCGCGTCATGCGCAAGGCGGAGGGCAAGAAGATGGGCTATGTCATCCTGCCCGTCGGGGTGCCCGCTGATATGGCCCCGGAACAGGCGTTGGATAACAATGAAACCTATCGGGTTGTCTGGCAAATCCTGAACGCGCTGCGCGCCCATGATGACCGGTTTGACGCTACCATCAACCAGGCGGGTCTTGGCGAGGATGTGAGTGACCGGATCGAGATTGTCGGGGTTAACCGTGAGGAACAGACCGCCACAACCGCCGTGGTTGAGACCCTGCCAGGCAAACCCGCCCCCGAAGGCAGCGATGTTGGAAAGTCAGTTGGTGACGGGTCTGACCCGTCCGACGACCACCGTCGCGAGGAACAGACCGCCTTTGTTTTTGACGAGTTTTCCAAAGCCATCATGGCAAAGATTGTCAAAAAATGCGGCACACGGAGCTATTGGGAAGATTGGGCCAAAGACATTGCCAAAATCGCCCAAAATCATATCACCCGTATCACGGCGATCGTGGCGCGGGCGGGTAGCGATGAACGCAAGGCGTTCCTGGCTTTCCTCGAAGAAATCCGCGACGATCTGAACCCCGAAATCAGCGAGACCGACGCGGTGGAAATGCTGGCGCAACACCTGATCACCAAGCCGATTTTTGATACGCTGTTTAAAGACAATGCGTTCACCCAAAACAACCCGGTCTCGCGCGCGATGGAGGCCGTACTGGCGCAACTGGACCAGCACAATCTCGGCAAGGAAGCTGACAGTCTGCAAGGGTTCTATGCGGACGTGCAACGCCGCGCGGCTGACATTAAAACCGCCCAAAGCCGTCAAGCGCTGGTCGTGGAACTCTATGACAAGTTTTTCCGCACCGCCTTCCCGACCCTGACCCAGAAACTTGGTATCGTTTATACACCCATCGAGGTGGTGGATTTTATCATCCACAGCGTCAACGACGTGCTGCAATCGGAGTTCGGGCAAACCCTGGGCAGCCCCGGCGTTCATATCCTTGACCCGTTCACCGGAACGGGCACCTTCATCACCCGTTTACTGCAAGCCGGGCTGATCAAGCCGGAAGAACTGGAACACAAATATCGCCATGAAATTCACGCCAATGAGATCGTCCTGCTGGCCTATTACATCGCGGCAATCAATATCGAGGCGGTCTATCACGACATGGCACCCAAAGACGCGCCCTATACCCCGTTTGAGGGCATATGCCTGACCGACACCTTCCAGATGTATGAGCAGGACCAGGATATGGCGGCGAAGCTATTACCGGATAATTCCGAGCGGCGGACCAGGCAGAAAGCCTTGGATATTCGGGTGATTATGGGAAACCCACCCTATTCTGTGGGGCAGCGCAGTGCCAACGACAACGCGGCTAATATCGAATACCCCAATCTGGATATGGCTATTCGGGACAGCTATGTAGCCCAGTCAAGTGTGGCCAATAAAAAGGCACTTTACGACAGCTACATCCGCGCCATTCGCTGGGCCACGGACCGGATCAAAGACAAGGGCGATGGTGCAGGAGTTGTGGCGTTTGTGATGGGCAGCGCATGGATTGAACGATCTTTTGCCGATGGCTTGAGGAAATGCCTGGCCGAGGAATTTTCAAGCCTGTATGTGTTTCACCTGCGGGGCAATGCGCGGACGGCAGGCGAGTTGCGGCGTAAGGAAAAAGGTAATGTCTTTGGCTCAGGCAGCCGATCACCCATCGCGATTACGGTTTTAGTTCGTAATTCCGCCGCCCCGGAATTTGGGAAAATCCATTTTCACGACATTGGGGATGACCTGACAACCGATAACAAAAAGGCGGCTTTAAGAAGCTTCAAAAGTATTGACGGCATCACGAAGGCCAAGGGCTGGCGGCGGATTACACCGGATCACAATCATGACTGGCTGGATCAGGTGGATAAGAGCTTTGATCAATTTATCTTGTCTGGCAGTGGAGTTAAAACAGAAGAACTAACCATATTTGCGACTGCATCTCTTGGGCTAAATACTAATCGAGATGCGTGGTGCTATAATTCTTCGTCTGCGAATGTTGCCAAAAATATGCGGGGCATGATTGATTTCTATAATTCCGAGTTATTGACAGGAAAATCTCTACAAGACGCTTCTAATGATACTAAACTGATAAAATGGTCAAGCAGTCTTACATCCAAATATGAGCGCGGTATACGAGGGACGTTCAGAGCCAAAAATATTACAAAATCCGTATACAGGCCATTCCAAAAGCAATGGGTTTACTATGATCGGATGTTTGTTGATCGGGTCGCAAAGATGCCGCGTATTTTCCCTGATGCGCAGGCTGAAAATCGGGTGATCTGCGTGTCGGGGGTTGGTGCGGGGGCGGGGTTTTCGGCGTTGATGGTCGATGCTTTGCCATGCCTTGATATGGTCGAGAAAGGCCAATGCTTCCCGCTCAAGCTCTATGAGCTTGCCAGCCCTGAGGATGGTCTCTTTGCTACGGGAAAAACGGGCTACACCATCCGCGACGGCATCAGCGATGAGGGGCTGGCGCATTTTCAGGCGGCCTTGCCGGGGGAGGCAATCAGCAAGGAAGACCTGTTCTATTACATCTATGGGCTGTTGCACGCGCCGGATTATCGGGCGCGATTCAAAAACAATCTGGTGAAAGAATTGCCACGGATTCCGGCGGTAAAGCAGGCGGCGGATTTTTGGGCTTTCTCCAAGGCGGGCCGCGCACTGGGCGATCTGCACGTAAATTACGAGAACGTTGAACCTTATCCGGTGGTAATCAAGCAGCGCGACCTGCGCCTTGCAGACATCCCGGACCCGCAAGCCTTCTACCGCGTCACCAAGATGAAATACGCCCGCCATGGCCGGGAGAAAGACAAAACCACGGTGATCTACAATCCTCATATCACCCTGACCGAAATTCCCCTGCGGGCTTACGAGTACGTGGTGAGTGGCCGACCCGCATTGGATTGGGTGATGGATCCAAGACCGACAAGGCCAGCGGCATCGTTAACGACGCCAATGCCTACGCGAACGAGACGATGGGCAATCCGGCCTATCCGCTGGAATTGTTCCAACGGGTGATCACGGTGAGCCTGGAAACGCTGGACATTGTGGACGGGTTGCCAAAGCTGGCGCTTGATTAGGGCGTAGTCATGCGCTCTACCTCAACGGCGGCTTGGTGAATTACCGCTTCAAGCTGGTCGGTCAAGTTGTCGCGGAATACGCGGCAAATGCAATGAAGAGCTGGCGCATCCGGAGAAGGCAGTCAGCCCCGTCTGATCGATTTGGGCACTATTCGATATAATCCTCTTTATTTGGGTCGGTCGTCACGGTTTAGAAGTTCAGTGAGATGTCCCTGTGCACCGCGAGACAACTGGCGATGTCGCTGGTGATTTCCTTGGGCAGACGATCCTGCAGCCGCAGTCCGATGGATGTTCGGATGGCTTCGTTGTAGGTGGCAAGCCCACCCGACAGGGCCGCGTCGGCTTGCTTGCGCCATTCCACCTCGGCGGCATGTGCAGCAATCGCCTTTGAGACTTCGGCATTCGCTGTGTCGCGGTTCAGACGTCGCGGCGAGAGCGCGCGGCGCGCTTTGGACAGCGGGCTGCGAATATCGTTCACCTGGGCGAGGCCGGACAGGCTGTTGCTGGAGAAAGCGCGGATGGCGGCAGAAGCATCTTCCGGGCTGGCTGTTCGGACGACGCCCTGCAGTGCGGAGAGTTCGTCACCGATGGCGGCCAGTGCGTCGGTGTCGGCCAGGATCACGCGAATGTCGCGGACCGGCCCATAAGCCTCATCGACCGTGCGCCGATATGCGAGGCGGGCCTTGCGCTCGGCGCCGGTCAGTTCGACAAACTGTTTGCGGGTGTCTGCCCATTCAGCGGGAATTCGCGACCGGAGATCGGCCTGATGGACGATCAGTTCCTCGATCTCGTGCTCGGCATCGCGCACGCCTTCGGCATCCTCGTCACGCTTGAGCTGGAAGATCTCGTTGCGGATTTCATCGACCTCCACGTCGACCTTGCGGGCGTCGGATTCGAGACGGCGGACCTGTCGATGGAGCGGCTCGTAGTCGGGGGTGAATGCGGCGACGCCGGCTGCCGTGGTGCGCACATCCTCGACCCGCGCGAAGACGCTGCCGGCCTTATCAAGGCTGGCGCGCAGCGCTTTGGCATGAGAATCGGGAAGCACCGACATATTCAGTTGGTGCGCATTGTTGATGGCCGCCTGAATTTGATTGCCGTTCTGGTCGTAGAAGCTGAATAGATGTTCCTCGATACATACCTGGAGCCGCGGGTTCTGCGGAGGTGGCGCCGTATCGGCTGTCAGGAACGACTTGTTGGGAAGGAAGTTCACCAGGCCCGGGAAGAAGCCGACGATGGCGAGGCCGACCAGCTGCAAGCCGATGAAGACCGTCACGCCCTTGTACATGTCGGTGGTTTTGACTTCCGGCGGTGCCACGCCTCGCAGATAGAACAGCGCGAAGCCGAAGGGTGGCGTCAGGAACGATGTCTGCATGTTGACGCCGATCATCACGCCCAGCCAGACAGCCGAGATGTTGGCCGATGGATCGGCCAACAGGATCGGTGCGATGATCGGAACCACCACGACCGCGATCTCGATGAAGTCGAGGAAGAAGCCGAGGACAAAGATCACGGCCATGACGACGACGAACTGGGTCCAGAAGCCACCCGGCAGGCCGCCCAGGAAATCTCTGACCAACTCTTCACCGCCGAAGGCACGGAAGGCGGCCGTCAGCATTGCCGCGCCGAGCAGGATGATGAAGACCATCGAAGTGGTCTTCGCCGTTTCGACCATGACCCCGCGCAGCGTGTCGTCGATCTTGAGGGTTCGCCAGGCGCTCCAGATGACCGCGACGAGAAGTCCCACGACAGCGATCGCGGCAAGGATAACCCCGAGCGCGTCGGTGCCGTCGTCGATGGATTTCACGTTCAGGTCGAATTGATTGCTGAGAATGAGGACCGCGGCGATGGAGACAATCGCGAGGATGGCGGGATAGAAGGCCCCGCGCTGGCCGTCCTTGAGCCGGTAGCCGGCCATGATCATGGCACCCACCGCGCCGATGGCGCCGGCCTGGTTGACCGTGGCGATGCCCATGATGATCGAGCCGAGGACCGCGAGGATCAGGGTCAGTGGCGGCACCAGTGCCAGCAGGACACGTCCGGCGAAGCGGATATCATAGCGGCCCTCATAGGGAACCGGCGGGGCCGAGCCTTTCTTCAGGAAGGCGAAGACAAGGATATACAGCGCGTAGAGGCCGACGAGAACGAGACCCGGCAGCAGGGCACCGAGGAACATGTCGCCGGCGCTGGTCGAGGTGATATCGAACTCGCTCGGCATGGATATCTCGCCGGTGCCGAACTTGTACTCGAGTTTACGCGCGGTGCTTGCCTGATCGGTTGCGTTGGAGAGTTGATCGGCCAGGATGATGAGCACGATCGACGGCGGGATGATCTGACCCAGCGTGCCCGACGCGGCTATCGTGCCTGTCGCGAGCGGCTTGGAGTAGTTGTTGCGCAGCATCGCGGGCAGGGAGATCAGTCCCATAGCGACGACTGTCGCGCCGACGATGCCCGTGGTGGCAGCGAGTAGCGCGCCAACGAAGACCACCGAAATACCCAGGCCGCCGGGAACGGGGCCGAACAGCTGCGCCATCGTGACCAGAAGATCTTCGGCGATCTTCGAGCGTTGCAGCATGATGCCCATGAAAACGAAGAGCGGTACCGCAATCAGCGTGTCGCGTTCGACCTCCCAGTAAACCCCCCGGAAGTTTGTCACCCCCGCGGTGAGCCACTGGATGGGTCCGTCCTGAGCGAAATAGGCGCCGGTATCCCCGGCGAAGATCACGCCGGTGAGGGCCGCGAGGGCGATCGTCAGGATCGCAGCGCCCGGCAATGCGAAGGCCACCGGGAATCCCATACCCAGGGCACCCGCCATGATCAGGACCAGCAATGCTACGAAGAAGAGTTCCATCAGTGCTGATTCCGCGCGCTAATCGTTCAGGCCGCCCGGGCGCGCAGGGCGACCGGGTTCTTCGTGCAATTCGGCGGCGTTGGCGAGGAAGTAGTTCATGAACTGGGCCAGCATGGATAACGCGAATACCGCGAGAAAACCCGCCATGAGGTATTTGACGAACATGCCAAACCCGGCCTGGGTGACCTCGAAGGCGATGATGGGGCTGTTGATGACCGCGGCCTTGGACCACATGCCCAGCGAGATGATTATCCAGCAGAGCGGGGCACCGAGGAACAGGCAGCCGAGTATGTTCGTCCAGGCTTTGCCGCGCGGGCCGAAGCCGGCATACAGAACGTCGACGCGCACATGGCCTTCCTCGACCAGCGCATAGGCACTGGCGAAGAGGAAAAGGCCCGCATACCAGAAGCGCACGAGGTCTCCCATGAAGGCCTGCTCGTAGGAAAAGACGAAGCGGGCGATGACGATCTGGAGTTCGGCGACCACGACCAGCAGCGCCAGCCAGGTGAAGCCGAGGGTCCGTGCGAAATAGGCGATGATGCAGGCGATGACGATCAGCGGCATATGCACATAGGTGCCCCGAACCCGCGAGATACCCAGCTGCTTCTCCAGGTCCGCACCGACGAACGCACCGAGAAAACCTTCGACACGGAGGAAGGAGATGATGGCGTCGCCGATGCCGACGATGAGGACGGCCCAGAATGCTGCACGCACGATATAGGCCGCGATTGCGCCAAGCCGCGCGGCGTCCTCGTGCAGGAGCCGTTGGGGTGTCGAGATCACAAAGCCGATCACAGCGAGGACGATGACCAGATAGCTGGCCAGCTGAATCCAGGCGAGTGTCGTCGAACCACCCGACAGCGGCTTGCGCAGCGCATCGAAACCGAACCAGCCCATATGGGCGAACAGGTTCGAGAGGCCGGGCCAGTCCTGCCAGAAAATAAGATAGTTGTTCAGGACAAAGAGGAAGGCGACCGCCACCACCGACCAGGCGAACGATCGCAACGCAACCGGTGCAAAGCCCGCTTCTGCAGTGGGAGAGGCTGCCGTTGTATCCGTCATTGGATCCGCGGTGCTCGCTGTCCTGAAGCGCCCGCTGTTCCGCCGGAACGGATGCTGACGGGCCTATGAGACGGACGGAACATGGAAGGCGGAGCCCGAAGGCTCCGCCCCATGTTTCGTAACGTCGTCGTGCCTACAGGCCGAGAACGCGGTTACGCTGCTCGACGTAGGCCTGGTCCGAAATATTGGTCCAGGCACCGATGTCGGTGCGCGCCTGCACGAAGCTGTCGTAGATCTTCTTGGACAGTGCGCTGTGGGCCTGCACCTCATCGAACACTTCCTCGGCGGCTTCGCCGAAGCTGTCATAGGTGTCGTCCGAGAACTGACGGAGCTGCACGCCCTGATTCGCGATCAGGTCCTTCAGCGCCGCACCGGACTTGGCGTTGTATTCGGACATCATCCAGTCGTTTTCGGATGCTGCGGCCGCTTCGATGATGGCCTGATCCGACTTGGACAACTTGCCCCAGAACGAGGCGTTCAGGCCGAGGGCGAGCATCGCGCCCGGCTCATGCATGCCCGGATAGTAGTAGAACTTGGCGGCTTCGTAGAACTTCATGAAGCCGTCGTTCCACGGGCCAACCCACTCGGTGGCGTCGATGGCGCCGGAGACCAGGTTTTCATAGATCTGGCCGCCCGGGAGGGAGACCGGCGAGGCGCCCAGCTTGGCCATGACGTCGCCGCCGAGGCCCGGGATACGCATCTTGAGACCCTTGAGGTCGTCGGCCGAGTTGATTTCCTTGCGGAACCAGCCACCCATCTGGACGCCGGTGTTACCCGCCATCAGGCCCTTGAGGCCGAATTCGCCCGCGAGCTCATCCCAGAGTTCCTGGCCGCCGCCGAAGCGGATCCAGCCATTCATCTCGGTGTAGGTCAGACCAAACGGGACGGCGGTGAAGAACGCCCAACCCGGATGCTTGCCTTTCCAGTAGTAATCGGCAGCGTGATAGCCCTGCGCGTTACCCGATGCGACTTCGTCGAAGCTGTCGAAAGCACCAACGCGCTCACCAGCAGAGAAGTACTGCATCTGGATGCGGCCTTCACTCATGGTCGCGATGCGTTCGGCGAGGCGCTGGGCGCCAGTGCCGAGACCGGGGAAATCGCGCGGCCAGGTGGAGACCATTGCGAATTCGATCCGCTCCTGCGCGAAGGCGGGTTTCGGGAAGGCGGATGCAGCGGCGGCTGCGCCCGTGACGCCGGCGATGCCGGCGGCTTTGATAAATTTACGTCGTTCCATGAATTGCTCCCTGAGGTGCGTGTTCGTGTTTGTTTCTCCGGCCGTTCAAAAGCACCAGAAAGGAGCCGGAGACGTGCGAATTTTCGCAGCCGTGTATCGACTGCAAACCGTTGCCGAAACCTTATGTCAGCGGGTGTGGTGGTGCAACGGGCCCCGGGCCATACAAAAGTATGACGATTGCGTGATTTTACGGTTCAGCGCGGCGGCTCGGTGCTCGGAAGCGGGGCGTCGGTCCAGCCCTTCGTTCCCAGATGTTCGACGGGCTGGAAGCGGCTCTTGTAGGTCATCTTGGCGCAGCCTTCGATCCAGTAGCCAAGGTAGACATAGGGACGTTCGCGTGCGGCTGCATCGTGGATGAGCTGCAGGATGCTGAACGTACCAAGACTCCGGCGATCCTCGGAGGGTTCGAAATAACTGTAAACCGCAGAGAGACCGCTGGAGAGGACGTCGGTGAGGCAGGCGCCAACGAGCGTACCGGCCTTATCTCTGATCGACATCAACTCCGTGTTCACCACCGAATCTTCGACCATCGCGCGGAAATCCGAAAAAGACATCGCGGCCATTTCGCCGCCGCTGTGTCGTGCGCGCTGGTAGCGGAAAAACAGATCGTAATGTTCGTCGGTGGCCAGCGCGGCACCAGTCGTGATGACAAGGTCCTCGTTTTTGCCCCAGACACGCTGTTGGGAGCGTGTCGGCGTAAATGATTCAACCGGAATCCGGATCGGGACGCAGCCGCTACACCCCGGGCAAGCGGGTCGATAGACGATGTGGTGAGAGCGTCGAAATCCGGCGAGCGCCAGTTGATCGTGAAGATCCTGTGCCTGTGTGCCGCGCAATTCTGTAAACAGGTTCCGTTCGACGCGCCCGTCCAGATAGGGGCAGGGCATCGGACCCGTCCGATAAAATACAAGCGGAGGTTTCGGCGCTTGGCTGGTCATGTACGGGTCCGGGCGGATGATCGTGAAACTTCGCGAATTCTAACGATGTCACACGTCTCACGCAAAGCCGGGTGAAAGGCCGGGCGAGGTGTCAGCCGGAATTGCGCTGGTCGTCGATTTCTGTTTTTCGGGCCGGTTGCGTGGCCGCGGGCTCGTCGCCGTCTTTGGCACCGAAGTCGTTGGAACGCGGGGCCGAAGGCGCGGGGGCATTCGGCAACGTACCGTTGCCCAGATTGTCCGCATCGAGTTCGAGAGGGACCTCGTTTTCGCGCAGAAGGACGATGCTGATGCGCCGGTTCTGCTCGCTCTCCGGCTCATTGGGCAGAAGTGGGTCGGTGTCGGCGCGACCCTGGACCAGGGCAATTCGTTTTGAGCCAAGTCCGGATTCGATCAGGAGCCGCCGCGCTGCATTCGCACGGTCGGAGCTGAGTTCCCAGTTGGTGTAGCCCTCGGCGGATCTGTAGCCACGCGAATCCGTGTGGCCGCTGATGGAGATCTTGTTCGAAAGCTGATTGACGACCTTCGAGACAAGCTGGACGAGTTTGCGTGTTTCCGCATTCGGCTGCGAACTGCCCAGAGCGAACATTGAATAACCGGCCTGGTCTACAAGCTGAATGCGCAGACCCTCAGGGGTTTGTTCGATCAACAAACTGTCTTCCAGCTGAGCGAGTTCGGGGACGGACTCGATTGCCTGGCGCAGCGCGTCCGCGGCCGCTTCGAACTGGGCCTGCTCACGCTTGGCCATTGCTTGCTGGAGAGCACCTTCGTCAATGGTGCCGTTGTCGGGTTTGTCGGTCTCGCCATTTTCCGCGAACTGGGTGGAGCCGTTCTCCGGGAAATCGGTCTCGCCGCCGTCGCCCGCTGTTTGCGTGTCGCCCTCGACGCCGCCTTCGCCGTCTCCCGATGGCAGCGGCGGCAGGGGTACGCTTGCACCTTCGGTCGGGCCGCCGGCAGAGACTTTGTTGCCATCGATAGAGATGGTCGTGCCACCCAGGATGCTGCCCGACCCGCTGCCGGGCGAGGCGATGGATTCCGGTGAAAAGTAATCGGCGATACCCGAGCGTTGTTCCTCAGTCGTGGCGTTCAGGAGCCAGAGCAGCAGAAAGAATGCCATCATCGCGGTCACGAAGTCGGCGTAGGCAACTTTCCAGGCACCGCCATGATGGCCGTGTCCATGCCCCTTCACCTTCTTGATGATGATGGGTTGCTGGTTGGGGGTTACCTGCTTCAGCCATATCCGCGCTCGTCGTGCCGTCGCCAGACTAGGCGGGCACGTTCTCGGTCGCTTCCTCAAGTTCGGCGAAGGTCGGGCGGACGCTGCTGAGCAGGGTCTTGCGCGCGAACTCAACCGACACGGCCGGGGCATTGCCTGCGACATGGGCCAGGATACCGGCCTTCAGGCAGACCAGATACTTGCTGTTGGCTTCTTGCGCCATCTTGATCGCGCTGGCCAGCGGGCCGACGAAACCGTAGGCGAGGAGAATACCCAGGAAGGTGCCGACGAGCGCACCACCGATCAGCTTGCCGAGAATTTCGGGGGGCTCGGTGATCGAGCCCATGGTCTTGATGATGCCCAGAACGGCGGCAACGATGCCCAGTGCCGGAAAGCCGTCACTGAGCAGTTGCATCGCGGTCGCGGTCTGTTCGTCTTCCTGATGGTGAACGTCGAGTTCCTCGTCCATCAGCGCTTCGAGTTCGTGCGGGTTTTCCGTCCCCAGTGTCACGAGGCGCAGATAGTCACAGAAGAATTCGACTGCATGGTGATTTCCGCTGAAGCCCGGAAAGTTGGAAAACAGCTCGCTGTCATGGGGATTTTCGATGTGCTGTTCGAGCGCGAGATTGCCCTTCGCCTTGGCCAGCTTGAAAGTGGCGTACATCATCGAAAGAAGTTCGAGATAATCGTCTTTCGAATTCGCCGGGCCCTTGAGGGCGGTCTTGAAACCCTTGCCGGTGGATTTCAGGACATGCTTTGGGTTCGAGGTGATGTAGGCGCCCACACCGGCACCGCCGATGATCACCAGTTCAAATGGTTGATAGAGGACGCCAAGTTTACCGCCCATCGCGACATAGCCGCCGAGCACACAACCGAGCACCATTACCCATCCGATAATTACAAGCATCGCATCTCAAGCCCATTGAAAGCGGGGAAATCCGCGAGGCCTAGATTGGCGCCGATAGGTTAAGAACTGCTTTAGGTGCTGCGGGTTCCTGTCATGTCGCTCAGAAGGCGCGTTTGGAGCCCGGCAGCCTCCAGTTTTTCCACGATTTCCGTGGCATGCGCATCGTTGCGGGTTTCAATCACGATATCGATCGATGTGTCCTTTACCGGCACATCAAAGAACATGCGCTGGTGGATGATTTCGACGATGTTGCCGCCGGCATCACCGATCAGCTGGCTTACCTGGGCAAGATTCCCCGGGGCATCGGAAGTTTGCACGCGCAATCGCACCATCTGGCCGCCCCGCACGAGACCGCGCAACAGGACGGAGGCGTAGAGGCGCATATCTATGTTGCCACCGCTGATCAGCAGGCCGACGCGTTGACCGGCAAACCGTGAACGGTCTTCCATCACCGCGGCGAGCGGAACGGCACCCGCACCCTCGACAATCACGCCGCCGGTGTCCGCCATCAGCTCAACGGCCGCCTCAATCGCGTCTTCGTCCACGGTCACGATATCGTCAACGAGGTCCCTGACGATCGGCAGTGTGAGGGTGCCCGGGGTTTTGACCGCGATGCCTTCCGCCAATGTGGTGCCGGCCCCTTCGATTTCCTGACCGGCGAGTGCCGCCTTCATGGATGCATAGAGTTCGGCCTCGACGCCGATGATCTTCACCGTCGGCATCCGCGCCTTGAGTGCTATTGCACAACCCGCGATCAGGCCGCCGCCGCCGATCGGGATCAGAACCATGTCGAGGTCGGGCGCGTCTTCGGCGATCTCGAGGCCGGCGGTACCCTGTCCGGCGATTATCAGCTCGTCGTCATAGGGGGGGACAAATGTCAGGTTTTCAGAGACGGCCAGATCGCGTGCGTGGGCCAGTGCCTCGGCGAAGCTGTTGCCCTCCAGTATGACCTGCGCACCGTAACGCTCCGTGCGGGTGATCTTGGCGAATGGCGTCTCGCGGGGCATGACAATCGTCGCCGAGATGCCCATTTGTTCGGCGAAGCAGGCAACGCCCTGCGCGTGGTTGCCTGCCGAGCAGGCGATGACGCCGTTTGTTGATGCGGGATCGATCGCGCCCAGTCGGTGCCGCGCACCGCGTGCCTTGAACGACCCGGTGAGCTGCAGGCTTTCGAGCTTGAGGTGGATATCGCAACCCGCCTCGCGCGACAGGCCGGGCGCGTGGACCATCGGTGTGCGCACCACATCTCCCTGGATTTCCTTTGCGGCATTCTCGATGTCGGCAATGGTGACGGTCATGGCAGCAGGTTCAGTTCCGATGTGGCGCTACGCTGAAGTTCCGCGCGGGTGCCATTTAACACGATGTAGTCGCCATCACGCCATTGATCTGCCAGGTCGCCATAATGCCGCGACGCGATCTGTCCCGACTGGCCCGGTGCGATCATGAAACGGGCCGCCTCGGGTTGGGCCATGTCGAAGATCGCGCGCAGGCCGGGGCCGTGCACATGGGGGTAGATCGCGTTGCCCGCGTTTCGGTGCGTGCCGCGGTTGATTGAATGATCGCCGCCGCTGGTTTCCGTCGTGGGAGCAATCAGCCGGCCCAGCGGCCCGGTGAACCGCAATAGTGGATGTGTGAAAGTCGCGCGATGCGCGTTGCCCCAGCGCCATGCGTCGGCATCCCGGCCATGCTCTGCTTCGAGTTCCGACAGCGCTTCGTCAAGCGCGGCGGCAGCGATCTGGCCGCAGATCTCAATCGGCGCAGTCGTTGCGTTATCGCACCATTCGGTTCTTTGGGTGAGCATGCGCACCATGACCCGTGGCCGGACACCGCGATATTGCTCGGCGTGCCGGCCAAGCTCATCGTCCATCAAACGCCGCCGCAGCGCGTTCGACCAACTCGCATAGATCAGGGGTTCGGGGCGCGCTGCGTCCATCGATCCGTCCCAGGCAGCCATCATGGTGGGTATCTTCTGGTTTCGGGTTTCGTCGGGCAGCGCGTTCACCATCGCAAGGGTGAGGTCATGCGCACCGAGCGACAGCACATCATTCTGGATCTCGACGAAACTTTCGGTCGAATGGCGTGGTCGGCCGGTGATCAGATTGTCGATCCGTCGGGCTCTGTAACCTGCCGGCCAGTCATTACTGATCACATGGGGATATTCGCGCGGCGCGACCCGGTTGTTTGCATTGACGATCACGCCGGTGACGGGATTGTGGCGTTGGGGTAGTTCGTCGAACGGTACAAAACCGCGCCAGTCGTGCTCACCGGTCCATCCGGGGAACGGGCGGGTGCCCGCGCCGCCGCGGCGAATGGGGAGGCGGCCTGCGGCCACGAAACCGAATTCTCCATTCCGATGCGCGTAAACCACATTCTGCATGGGTGCGTGGAAGTCCTTTAGCGCGGCGCGCAGCCCTATCACCGTGCGGGCATTGTTGACGCCGTGAATCGCCTCGGCGGTCCGGTCGTCCTCGCGCAACGCGGTAAACGCCAGTGCAACGACCGTCCCGGGGGCGGCGGCACGGGCCGCGTTTGTCGATATGTCCGAAAGGACCGGGCCGTGGCGTGTTGTGCGAACCACAAGCTTTTCGTCTGTGCTGCGGCCACGCACGCGGATCGTCTCCTCGCGAATGCCGAACGCCCGGCTTCCTCCGGGCGTGAGATATCTGGTGGGGTCCGCGGGGTCGATGCGTTCGACGAAAAGATCCTGCGTATCGGCGTGGGTGGTGGTCAGGCCCCAGGCCAATTCACTGTTGTGCCCGATCATGAAGAACGGCTGCCCGGGCAGCGCGCCGCCGGTCGCGGTGAAATCCGGTGTTACGATCCGCGCGAGGTGCCACATGCCCGGTGCGGCGAATCCCAGATGCGGGTCGTTTGCGAGCAGTGGCTTGCCCGATTGGCTGCGTTCACCTGAGACGACCCACTCGTTCGACGCGCTGCTTGCGGGAAAAAGGTCCGGAATCGCATCGGCCAGTGCGGCGAATTCGGCTGGCAATGGCGCGACCTGCCCGAGGGTGGTCGGAGCGCTGGCGGGTTCTTCGGGCCACAGATCGTTGATCTGGTCGTTGGTCAGCACATGAATGAGATCGGCGCGCAGCAGCTCGGTCCGGAAGTCACCGGACAACAGCAGTGACATGAGCCGCACCCAGGCCGCGCTGTCGGCGGGTTGCCAGGGTTCGAACGTTAACCCCAGCACAATCATCTCGGGCGGGCGCTTGGTGCCCGGCGCGTTCATCCAGGCGTTGACGCCTTCGACATAGGCGTCGATCACCGCGCGGGCGTCGGGTGAGAGTTGTGCGACTGATGCTTCCGCCAGCGGGTAGACGCCGAGGGTTCGCATGAAGCGGTCGGTGCGCAGTCCCGGTTGTCCGATGACCTCGGCCAGGCGCCCGGCGGCGGTCCGGCGCATGAATTCCATCTGGAAGAAACGGTCCTGGGCGTGCACGAAGCCCAGCGCCCGATAGGCGTCGAGCCGGTCGTTCGCAAAGATGTGCGGCACGGCATTCTCGTCGCGGACAACCGAAACCGGCCCGTCCAGTCCCGCCTGGGCGAAGTCTCCACCAGTATCGGTTTGGGCCGTCGCGAAAATACCGACGATGACCAGGGCCGCGAGGACCGACAGGCCCACGGGGAGGGCGATCAATATCGCCAGACCGGAAATGATGCTGCGAAGGAGGCGCATCGTTGCCTAGATGTCGACCTGGTATGTCTTCCAGGGCGTGGCATGCGCGACCCGGTCGTAAAACCCGCGGCCACGATAGTTGTCCTCCGCGGTGAACCAGCGCAGCCAGGACCATTCGCGGTCGCGGCCGATCTCGGCGATCGCGTTTATCAAAGCGTCGGCGGCACCGCTGCCCCGGGAGCCCGGTTCGATAAACAGATCGTCGAGGAAGCCCGCCTGGGTACCGGAGAGCGGCCGCGCAAGATTGCGGAAATGCGCGAGGCCGATGGGCCGGCCGTCCGCATCGCGGGCGAGCAGACACTCGGTCTGGTGGTCAGGGTTGTTGATCCAGCCCCAGACCCGTTCGATGACATCGGGGTCGTCGGGGACATTGTAAAAACGCCGGTAGCCGAGAAACAGCGCGGCCCACGCATCCTTGTCTTCCTGCGTCGGGGGAGCAATTTGAATGGTCGCCATGGGTGATCTCACGGGTCGTATGATGGTTGGTGACACAAGAGCGCGTGCGTTAGGTTCGCGCGCCAATTCAACACGACGTTAGAGGCATGATGTGATGCGGTCACGGTCTTTCCGCGGGTTAAGCCAGTCGGGCTTCCACCGCCTGCACTACACCGAGTGGGGAGAGCCGGATGCGCCGGTTGTTCTTTGCGTGCACGGGCTGACACAGACCGCACGCTCTTTCGACCGCATGGCCGAAACTCTTGCGGCAGACAGGCGCGTGATTTGCCTGGACGTGGTCGGGCGGGGCCGAAGCGGCTGGCTGGCCGATCCGTCGGGGTATGACTTTCCGCAATATCTCGCCGACGTGAACGCACTCGTGGCGCGGCTCGGCGTGGATAGCGTCGATTTTGTTGGCACGTCGATGGGTGGAATCATCGGCATGCTTCTGGCCGCGATGCCAAACACGCCGCTACGCAAGCTGGTGGTCAACGATGTCGGACCCTTTATTCCGCAGGCCGCGCTGGAATGGATTCGGGACTATGTGGGAACCGATCCGGTGTTCCCTGATTTGGTGGCGCTGGAAAACTATCTTCGCCAGATATGGGCGCCGTTCGGAGCACTCGACGACAGCGAATGGGCCCATCTTGCGGAAACCTCCGCACGCAAAGCCGAGGATGGTTCGTTTGTGCTCGCCTATGACCCGGCGATCGCGGTGCCGATGAAGGCGCGCCCGGTGACGGATGTGAACCTCTAGCCTGTGTGGGACGCGATCAGCTGCGACACGCTTGTGATGCGTGGTGCGGATTCCCTTTTGCTTCTCCCGGAGACGGCCCGGGAGATGACCGAGCGGGGCCCGCGTGCGGGGCTCGTCGAAATCCCGAATGTCGGCCATGCGCCGACGTTCTCGCGCGCGATCGAGATAGAGCCGGTCGTGACATTCCTGCGCAAGTGATGACCGATCTGACGGTGCCCGAAGCGTTTCGTGCGCGGCCTCCCTGGTTCGGCGCGGACCTGCAGACGCTTCGCAACACCTTGATGCGGGACCGGGCCGATCTGGATCCGTGGCCGGGTGACCGCCTTTATTTCGTCGCGGACAATGGGGATCGTCTGAACGGGGTTCTTCACGCCGCGCGCGACGACCAAAGTGAACTGGTCGTCCTCATCCACGGCCTCACAGGATGTGAGGACAGCGCGTATGTCCGCGCGAGTGCGCGTTACTTGCTGGAGGCCGGCTACGGCGTGCTGCGCCTGAACCTGCGCGGTGCCCAGCCTTCGCGTCCGGATTGTCGTCGCATGTATCATTCCGGGTGCAGCGATGATCTCGTGCTGGTCTTCAATCGCCTGGCAGACATGGGCTACAGCGCGGACAGAATGCTTGCGGTCGGTTATTCGCTCGGCGGCAATATCCTGCTCAAATATCTCGCCGAGACCGGTCCCTCGGCCCAGTTGGCGCGGGCCGTGACCGTCTCGACACCCCTCGACCTGGCAACCGTGTCACGTCGATTGGAGGCACCGCGTAACACGCTCTATCAACGTTGGTTGCTGGACCGGATGAAACTCGACTGGGCTGGCGGACCGCTCGACCTGTCGCCGCTGCAACGCGATGCGCTGGATCGCGCGGCGTCGATCCGGGAATTTGACGATGGTGTCGTCGCGCCGAGCAACGGCTATTCGGATGCTGACGAGTATTACGCGCGTTGTGCGGCGGGGCCGCGCCTGGCCGAGATCAGCATTCCGACCTTGCTGGTGCATGCCGAAGACGACCCATGGATACCGGCCCGGATATACAGGCACTTCAAATCATCGATGCCGGCAAACATGCATCTCGCACTGGCGTCGGGCGGTGGCCACGTCGGATTCCATGGCAAAGATGGCCGGTGGCACGATCTGGCCGCACTTCGTTTCTTCGGTGGAGCACCCGAGCGCGGCGCATGAAAAAGGGGCTCCCCCGTGAGGAAGCGCCCCTGAATTCACATCGCGAATTGGTTACTTCGGCTGCGGAACAATCCGCAGATACGGGCGCGGCGCGTTCCAGCCATCCGGGTAGGCCGCCTTGGCGTCCTCGTCGGATACGGCCGGCAGGATGATGACGTCTTCGCCGTCCTTCCAGTTCACCGGGGTGGCCACCTTGTGGTTGGCGGTGAGTTGCAGGGAATCGATGACACGCAGGATCTCGTCGAAATTGCGACCGGTGCTCATCGGATACGAGATCATCAGTTTGACCTGCTTGTCGGGGCCGACGATGTAGACGTTGCGGACGGTCGCGTTCGTGGCCGCGGTCCGGCCTTCGGACGTGCCTTCCTCGGTTGCCGGCAGCATGCCGTAGAGCTTGGCAACGGTGAGTTCGCTGTCGCCGATCAACGGATAGTTAACCTTGGCGCCCTGGGTCTCCTCAATGTCGCTGATCCATTGCTCATGGTTGTCCACCGGGTCGACACTCAGGCCGATGACCTTCACGTCGCGCTTATCGAACTCGGGCTTGAGTTTCGCCATGTAGCCCAGCTCGGTCGTGCAAACCGGCGTGAAGTCCTTGGGGTGCGAGAACAACACGCCCCAGCTGTCGCCCAGCCATTCGTGGAATTTGATCGTGCCTTCTGTGGTCTGCGCCTCGAAGTCGGGCGCTGTATTCCCAATTTGTACCGCCATGTTCGTCTCTCCTCGTATTTGATCCCCACCGGCGATCTTGTGTCGACCGCCGCAGCGCGTTGTTGCGCATTCAGTTTGATAGTCTGACCTTTAGTTAGATCGCGGAGACCCTAATGACAAGGTGGCGCCGTAAATTGTGTAATTACACAAAAAATTACGTGAATTAGGCTTCGGGCCTATTTGGTTTCGGCCGGAGGTACCGGTTCTGCCTGTTCCTCATCATCCGCTTTCGGTTCCTGTAGCGATTCCCAATGCACGATGTGCTCCTGGATCGATGCGAGGATGTCGTTCACCGGCGTGTCGAGGCCGTATTGCTGCATGATCGGTTCCTGGATCGAGAACTCCGCACGTACGAATTGCAGCCAGGAGAAGGGGACCGGCGCGGTCGGCCTTACCTTGGGCAACTCGGCGAACTTGAACAGCAGATATGGTTTTTTGCGGGTGCGCGTGATCGAGGCGACAATGCCGCGGCGCACTTGGCTCGAATGGGCAATGAACTCGATATTTTCCCACGGCACGGTGCCGACCAGCCATTCGCGAAAATACACGCCATTCTCGTCGACCAGGACCTGCGCGTTGCGGTTTTGCATTCGCATGAATGTGACAACGGCCCAGACCAGTGCTGCGGCGATGAGTACGCCCGCGAACCGCCAGGAATCCTCGACCGGTCCTTCGGCGGCGAACGGGATTATCAGGCACATGGCCGCGAGGGTCAGGATCGCGGTCAGGCGCCAAAACTGGATACGCTGGCTGTAGCGGGCAATCAGGGATTCGGGTGCCGTGGTTGGTGCGTCGCCCTCGGTTGCAGGCGTGTCTCCGTTACTCGCCATTGAGAAGCCGTGCCGCATCGATGGCGAAATAGGTCAGCACGCCGCTGCAGCCCCCCCGCTTGAACGCCATCAGGGTTTCCATCATCACGCGTTGATAGTCCAACGCGCCATTATCGGCCGCGAAACGCAGCATCGCGTACTCGCCGCTCACATTGTAGGCGAAAGTCGGAACGCCAAACTGGGATTTCACACGCTGGATGATGTCGAGATAGGGCAGGCCGGGTTTCACCATGATCATGTCCGCACCCTCGTCGATATCGAGGGCCACCTCGCGCAGCGCCTCGTCGCTGTTGGCCGGATCCATCTGGTAGGTGTCCTTGGTCTCGCCTTTCAGAAATCCCGCGCTGTCGATGGCATCACGAAACGGGCCATAGAAACCCGATGAGAATTTTGCGGCGTACGACATCAGCAACACACGGTCATGGCCGTTAGTGTCGAGCGCCTTGCGCAAGGCGCCGATCCGGCCATCCATCATGTCTGACGGCGCGATGATGTCGCAGCCGGCCTCGACCTGTACCAGCGCCTGACGACACAGCGCCTCGATGGTCTCGTCGTTGACGACATGGCCATCGCGCACGATCCCGTCATGGCCGTCGGAATTGAAGGGATCCAGCGCGACATCGCACATGACACCGATATCCGGGTGTGCGTCCTTGATCGCGCGAATGCCCTGACAGACCAGATTGTCGGGATTCCACGCTTCCGCGCCGTCGGGAGTCTTGAGTTCTGCCGGCGTGGCGGGAAAAAGTGCAACGGAAGGAATGCCAAGCGACTTGGCTTCGCCAACGGCAGCTGGCAGGCGGTCGACGGAATAACGGATAACGCCCGGCATGGTCGGGATCTCTTCCGTCCGATCCGTGCCGTCACACACGAAGATCGGCCAGATAAAGTCATCCGGTGACAGCAGGTTTTCCCGCACCATGCGGCGTGACCAGTCCCAACGCCGGTTTCGGCGCATGCGTGTCTGCGGGAACACTCCAACCGGTGTTGAGGGGCCGCGGGTCATGACCGCTCCTGAGCAATGCCTGAAAGGGCCGGAAACATAGACGCAACCGGCCTCGGGTCCAAGCCCTGTGCACTTCCCTCGCCAGACGATCTGCGCCTATAGTTTTACGAGGGATTTGTGTTTGTTTTTGGAGGCATGACATGCGCCGGGGTTGGCGCATTCGAATTGGGGGGAACAAAAGATGGCGAAGCCAAAAGTCATTGTGAACATGTATCCGGTATTGCCGGCCGTCGACGAGGCGGACCGCGCCGCGAAACGGCCGATCGGCCGGAATTCCGAGATCTACAACACGGTGCTGCACGAGATGATCGACATCGTCAAAGCAGCCGACGATCTTGGTGTCTGGGGTGTCAGCACGATCGAGCATCATCTTCATTCCGAAGGCTATGAGCTTGCCCCCAGCCCGGGCATCGTCAACGCCATGTGGTCGCAACATGTGAAGAACGCGCGTGTCGGGACGATCGGATATGTCGCGGCGACCCGAGATCCCATCCGGATGGCCGAGGAAATGGCGGTCATGGACCATGTGACCCAGGGCAAGTATTTCGCCGGGTTCGCGCGGGGTTATCAGGCCCGCTGGGCGCATATCCTGGGCCAGTATGTCGACGCGCAGGCGACGTCGTCCGATGGTGGCGAGGTCGATGTGCGAAACCGTGAATTGTTCGAGGAACGCGTACTGCAGGTCGTCGATTGCTGGAAAAACGAGACGGTTTCGTTCGACGGCAAGTACTACAAGGCGCCCTATCCCTATGACACCGGTGTCGAGAACTTCCCAGCCGCGCCCGTCGCCCAACGCATGGGTGCGCCGGGCGAGATTGACGCGGACGGGACGACCGTGCGGCGTGTCTCCGTTGTCCCGCAGCCCTATCAGGACCCGCATCCGCCGGTCTTCGTTGCGGTGAGCGCCAGTCCGGATTCGATCCGCTTCTGCTCGAAAAACGGGTTCTCACCAGTGTATTTCACACCGCTCGATCATCTGGTGGAACTGGCCAAGGTCTATGTGGACGAAGGTCAGAAGACCGGACGGGACCTCCAGTTCGGTGCCAACCAGACGATCGTGCGCTGGCCGCATTTCTCGCGCGACAAGGCGCATTTCCGCGAGCAGCTCGCGGCTTATGACGCCGAGTTCTACAAGAACATCTACGGCTCCTTCTTTCCGTTCCTGGTCGACGGTGTCGACAGCGACGAAGCCATGGTCGACCGCATGGTCGACACAGGAATCTTCATCGGCGGGACCGTCGAGGACACGATTGCCGAGTGGAAGCACACCTATGAGCGTATGCCGTCGGAATATATCTGCCTCATCTGGCACTACGCGATGTGTCCGAAGGAGAAGGTGATCGAGGAGCTGGAAATCTTCATGGAGAAGGTTCTGCCGGAGCTGGATATCCCCGACTTCGACCCGGTAATGCCGGCTGTTTAGTTTGGTTTCGGAAGGGTTGGTTTTGCCCGGCTCATTGCCATAAATAAGCTTGGAATCCGGCCGATTTATACGCGATCGATATCGCGATTTTGATTTAAGCCCTCCTTAACCTGTGTCTGCGATCCTGCATGCTCAATTTGGCGCTTGGAATGCGGGAGATGCAGGAAATGAAACAGACATATCTAGCGACGATCGTCCTGCTCGAACGGATGCATCGCCAGTTTCTCGAGGTGATCAAGTCGGAGCTTGAAGGTCACGACATTCGCGATATCAACAACGTGCAGGCTCTGATCCTCTACAATATCGGCGGCGACGAGATGACCGTCGGAGAGCTGACCCTGCGCGGCTACTATCTCGGCTCGAATGTGTCTTACAACGTCAAAAAAATGACCGAGCATGGTTACCTTCATCAGGAACGCTCATCCCACGACCGACGTTCCGTACGCGTTAAGCTGACGGAGAAAGGCCTCGAGCTCAGCCGTCTGCTCGAGCAGATGTTCGAACGTCATGTGGAAGCGGTGGAAGATTCTATCGACGAGGAAAACCTGGCCGCAGCCAATGAGAGCCTCCGGGACGTGGAACGCTTCTGGCTTCAGCAGCTTGGTTTTGGTCCGCGTGTTGCCGAGTTCTCCCGGGTGGAGACAGCGGCCTAGACGGCGACGGACAATTCGGAACAAAAAGGGCGGCTGCGCGCGCAGCCGCCCTTTTTGTTGTCTGAATGCCGGTGTCAGGCGTGAAGATCGTTGGCCAACAGCGTCGAGGCATCCTTGCCGTGTTCGCTCAGCACATGCTTTAGCTTGCCAAGCGCCTTGGCCTCTATCTGGCGAATGCGTTCCTTGCTGACCCCGAAGGTTTCGCCGATCTCGGACAGGGTGTTCTTTTCTTCCGACAGAAACCTGCGGACGATGATTTGCCGTTCGCGGTCCCCCAATGTGTCGAGCGCATCTTCGAGCCAGGCGGTGCGGACCTCGCCGTCATGGTGCCATGCCGTGATGTCCTCGGGGTTGGGGCCGTCGTCTTCCAGCATGTCCTGGAATTCGAAGTCGTCCTCATCGCCATAGCTTGCGTTCAGCGAATTATCGGGGCCACCCAGATGCGCTTCCATACGGACCACGTCCTTCGTCTTGACCTGAAGCCGGTCGGCGACGCGTTCGCGGTCCGCGTCGGTCAACGTGCCGTCGGGGCCCGTCGCGAGCTGGGCGCGTACCTTGCGGAGATTGAAGAACAGGCGCCGCTGCGCCGGCGTCGTGGCAACGCGGACGATGGAGTTATTGCGCAGGATATGATCCTGGATGGCAGCCATAATCCACCAGGATGCGTAGGTGGAGAATCGCGCATTGTGGGACGGGTCGAAGCGCTGAGCGGCTTCCATCAGCCCGATATTGCCTTCCTGTACGAGGTCACCGACCGGCAGTCCGTAGCCTTTGAACTTCCACGCGATACGCAGGACGAACCTCGCATAGGCCTCGATCAGCTCGTGGAGTGCTGCCTCGTCCTTGTCTTCGCTCCAGCGACGCGCCAGTTCGAACTCATGTTCCTTTTCCAGGATGGGGGCCTGCATGACGGCGTTGGCGTAGCGCCGGTTTCCGCGTTCGATTGCCTGTGATGCAAATGTGGCCATGATATTCAGTCCTTTGACAAATCGGGGCGGGGGGCTATATCCCCCAAGGATCAACTTTGCTTTTGGTTTCGACTCGACACGAAAAGAATATACGCACGATGCCTGTTCGTTACAAGGTAATATCGACTCGATATTATCCATCTGATATAAGATGTGGCACGTTATGACCCGATTACAGTGTATTGAGAACAGGTAGATATGTGCGCCCAAGCCACTGATAATATTGAGAAAGAAGACCTTTCGCGGCTCCTGGACCGTCTCGGCAGGATGTCACGTGGGTTGCAATATTGTCATGGCTTGAACCCGGCCCAGTGGGACTGTTTGCGCTTCATCGGCCAGGCGAATCGCTTCTCGCGCACCCCCGGCGCGCTCGCCGCATTTCTCGGGACAACGAAGGGAACGGCCAGCCAGACCCTGAATGCGCTCGAGAAAAAGGGTTATCTCAGTCGTGTGCCCGACCCCGACGACCGACGTGTTCGCCATATCGAATTGACCGAACTCGGCGCGGGACTGCTGGCCGAAGATCCACTCAACTGCCTCGACAAGGCAATTTCGAATTTGCCACCGGAGACCGCGGACACCATGGCCGCCGGCCTGGTTCGGCTGTGCGCCGATATGCAGTCGCGCTGTGGCGGACAGGATCTTGGCATCTGCCAGACATGCGGGCATTTCGAAGGCGAGACAGCGGCCGGCAATATGATGTGCGGATTCAAGCAGGCCGAACTCAGCTGCGAAGACGCCACGAAGTTCTGCGTGAATTTCTCGCCGGCGGCCGATACCGAAAGCTGCTGAACGGCCCCCGCGCGGGGATCAGGCGCCGGTAAACGCCTGCAGTCCGGTCTGCGCGCGCCCCAGGATCAATGCATGGATGTCGTGCGTGCCTTCATAGGTGTTCACGGATTCCAGATTCATCACATGGCGGATGACGTGATACTCGTCGGAAATGCCGTTGCCGCCATGCATGTCGCGCGCGACCCGCGCGATATCCAGCGCCTTGCCGGCGTTGTTTCGCTTCATGAGTGAAATCATCTCTGGCGTGGACTTGTCTTCGTCGATCAGCCGCCCGAGACGGAGGCTGCCGTGCAGGCCCAGCGTGATCTCGGTCTGCATGTCCGCGAGCTTCTTCTGGATGAGCTGGTTTGCGGCCAGCGGGCGTCCGAATTGTTTGCGCTCGAGCGTGTAGTCGCGGGCCGCATGCCAGCAAGCCTCGGCAGCGCCCATGGCGCCCCAGGAAATGCCGTACCGCGCCTTGTTGAGGCAGCCAAACGGTCCGCCAAGCCCGCGCGCGTTCGGGAGTTTGTTTTCCGCCGGCACGAAGACTTCGTCCATCACGACTTCGCCGGTGGCCGAGGCACGCAGGGAAAACTTGCCTTCGATCTTGGGAGTGGAAATCCCCTTCATCTCGCGTTCCAGGATGAACCCACATATGACGCCGTCATCGTCCTTCGCCCAGACCACGAACACATCGGCGATCGGCGCGTTGGAGATCCACATTTTTGCGCCGGACAGCGCATAGCCGCCATCGACGGATTTGGCGCGGGTCACCATGCTGCCAGGGTCGGAACCATGGTCGGGCTCGGTCAGTCCGAACGCGCCGACCCATTCGCCGGTCGCCAGTTTCGGGAGATACTTCATGCGCTGTTCTTCGGACCCGAAGGTGTAGATCGGCCACATCACCAGTGACGATTGTACCGAAAGCGCAGACCGGTAGGCTGAATCGACCCGCTCGACTTCGCGTGCGATCAGCCCGTAACAGACATGGTTCACACCCGCGCAGCCATATTTCTCGGGCAACGTCGAGCCCAGCATCCCGAGTTCGCCGAACTCATTCATGATGTCGCGATCGAATGTTTCGTTGCGGTTGGCCTCGAGGATCCGCGGCAGGAGTTTTTCCTGGCTGTAGTCGCGGGCCATATCGCGGACCATGCGTTCGTCTTCGGTGAGCGCATCGTCGAGCAACAATGCATCGTCCCACTGGAAGCGCGGCTTGTCGCCACTGGCGCGTTTTTGATTTGCGGTGTCTGAGGCGAGGCTCATGACTTTGGCTCCTGGTTCACGAACATGTTCTTGATTGTTGCATCGCAAAAATATGCTGCGGCGCCTCGTCGCGCCACTGGACCTTCGCGTCTACCCACAATGTGAGACGCAAACGGCTAATCTCTGACGGTTTCGAACTCACCCGGCGATGTGATCTCGAGCAGTTCGCAGTCTTCCGACATCCAAAGCGCGTCATGCATGATGCCATCGGGTTGATAGAAACAATCACCCTTGGAAACGCTGACTTCGCCCTCGCCGTCGAACCAGAAGCGGGCCTCGCCCTGCAACACGTAGATCATCTGGAAGTCGGTCATATGCGCGTGTTTGCCGGTGTGATGGTCGGCGGAGGGGTCGGCGATACGAATGACGTGGGCGCTGAACTTTCCCTTTGTCGCGTCACGTATGCCGAGATCGGCGTATTCAAAGTCCTCCCGCAGTCCCTTTTTCCACTCGGCATCCTGTGCGTGCTTAACACTAAATTTTTCTTTACCCGCTTTCATGGAACCGTTCCTCCCGTGGGACGTTTTTCATGACCAGACTATAAGCCGGTGTACTTGCACTGACCATAATCGTGGAGAGCAGGTCGAATGCCCAGACTTCCGCACGCCAAAGCCCGAAGCTTGTCGGGAGGCAGCGTGATTTTCGAGTTTTCCGCAGTGGGGAACGCCGTGAAGGTGTGCGCGGTCGATCCCGACACCGGGCTGGAAGTCTCGATCGTCGGTCCGGCAAATGCCGGCGAGGAAGCGCTGCGCCGTACGGCGATGTCTAAACTTCGCTATATGCTGGACAAGCGCCAGCCAGCGCCTTTGGGCCGGGGCGGCGTTTTCGTCTGATCAGGTTCGCGATGGCCTGCGGCGCTATCGAGCGCGCTTTCCCAGCCCGATCTCTTTCGCAAAAGCCGAACGCTGCTTTGCGTAATTCGGCGCGACCATCGGATAATCTGCCGAGAGGCCCCACTTCGCCCGGTACTCTTCAGGCGTCAAATTATACGCGGTGCGCAGATAGCGCTTGAGCATCTTCAGTTTCTTGCCGTCTTCCAGGCAAATGATGTGATCGGGCGTGATTGAACGCTTCACCGGGACGGCAGGCTTCTGCTTGGTTTGGGTACTTGTCGCGCCGCCGCCGAGGCCTTCCAGGCTGCCATAGACCGATTGGATGACTTCGGAAATCTGGTTTTCGGGAATCGGGTTATTGCCGACATAGGCCGACACAACGCGCGTGGTCATCCGAAGGAGTTCGTCGCGAGACAAATTGTCAGGAATATTTTCTGTCATTTGTCCCCCCATTTCCTGTGTTCGCTCCGGCGCACAGTTGGCAATCGTGATCGCATGCAGGTGGGAGCCAGTCAATACGCCTTTTGAATAATCATCAGTACTTTTCGGAAAGAGCGAAATGAACAGATGGAACTGGACTAAAGAGCGACTTTGATTGGTGCAACGATGACCCGTTTATTGTGCTGATGACTATGCCGGCACTATGACAAGAATGTTGCATTGCGAAAAAACTGTCGCTGTCGTTTTCCACACCAATTCGACGCGACTGCTTGTGTATCGCTGGCGGCCAACGACGAGATGTGGTAATTCGGGCGCGATCTGATATCCCGACTTCAGCGACGTTTACACGGACTTGATGCATGAGCGAAGGCACGATCGCAATCGCGGCCGACCACGCCGGATACGCCCTTAAAGAAGAACTCAAGGCAGGCCTTCTGGAGCGCGGTGTGACCATCCTTGATTTGGGGACCGACAGCGATACCTCGGTCGACTATCCGGACTTCGGAAAGGCGGTGGGTGAAGCGGTCGCGTCGGGTGAGGCGGAGCAGGGCGTCATCATCTGTGGGACGGGCATCGGAATATCCATCGCCGCCAACCGGATTGCCGGCGTCCGCGCGGCCCTCTGCCATGACGCCACGACCGCGCGCCTGGCGCGCGAACATAATGACGCCAACGTCCTGGCGCTGGGTGCGCGCGTGCTGGGGAATGAGGTCGCGCACGACTGTCTGCGGGCATTTCTGGACGCGGAATATCCCGGCGGTGAGCGGCACGATAGGCGGGTCGGGAAACTTGGGTAGCAATCAACGGTTGATGCCGGCTGGCTCGGCATTTGACATATTTCAAGACGAACGAGCGACAGAGGAACGCGTATGTCGATGACGAGTGAAGGCCCGGCTGCGGGCAATGTGAGCGACGGATTTTTCGACCGCGGACTGGCCGAGGCCGATCCCGATATATTCGATGCGATGCAACGCGAGATCGGTCGCCAACAATCCCAGGTCGAGTTGATCGCGTCGGAGAATATTGTCTCGCGCGCCGTCGTCGAGGCGTTGGGCTCGGTGCTCACCAACAAATATGCCGAAGGCTATCCCGGCCGCCGCTACTATGGCGGTTGCGAGTTCGTTGATATCGCCGAGGAATTGGCGATCGAACGAGCCACCCGGTTGTTCGGCTGTTCGTTTGCGAATGTGCAACCCCATTCCGGCGCCCAGGCGAACCAGGCGGTCTTCCTTGCCCTGTGCAAGCCGGGCGACACCGTGCTCGGCATGTCGCTGGCCGCAGGTGGTCACCTGACCCATGGCGCCGCCCCCAACTTGTCGGGCAAATGGTTCAACGCGGTCCAGTACGGCGTGCGCCGCGAAGATGCCCGGATCGATATGGACGAGGTTGAGGCGCTGGCGCGTGAACACAAGCCGGCACTGATCGTTGCCGGCGGTTCGGCCTATCCGCGGGTGATCGATTTCGCGAAATTCCGTGAGATCGCCGACGCGGTCGGCGCCTACCTGATGGTGGACATGGCGCATTTCGCCGGACTGGTTGCCGGCGGGGCTCATCCGAGCCCGTTTCCCCACGCACATATCGTCACGACCACCACCCACAAGACACTTCGCGGGCCGCGCGGCGGCATGATCCTGGCGGATGACGAGGATCTGGGTAAGAAGATCAATTCGGCGGTCTTTCCGGGGCTCCAGGGCGGGCCGTTGATGCATGTGATCGCCGCCAAGGCGGTGGCCTTCGGTGAAGCCTTGCAGCCGTCGTTCAAGACCTATGCGCAACGGATCGTCGAGAATGCGAACGCGCTGGCGGCGACCCTGGTTGCGGGTGGTCTCGATATCGTCTCGGGCGGCACGGACACGCATCTCATGCTGGTGGATTTGCGGCCGAAGTCGCTGACCGGAAATATCACCGAAGTCGCACTCGAGCGGGCCAGCCTGACCTGCAACAAGAACGGGATACCGTTTGATCCCGAAAAGCCGATGGTGACGTCGGGTATTCGCTTGGGCACCCCGGCCGGCACCACGCGCGGCTTTGGCACGGCGGAATTCCAACTGGTTGGTGAACTCATTGTCGAGGTGCTCGATGGTCTGGGCGGTAACCCGGACGGCGACGCGCAGGTCGAGGAATCGGTGCGCGGGCGCGTAGAAGAGTTATGCAGCCGGTTCCCGATCTACCCGGCCGGCTGATCGAGACAAGAAAATAGAGACGCGAGAGGAAACGTAAATGCGCTGCCCGTTTTGTGCACACTCCGACACGCATGTGAAAGATTCGCGTCCGACCGGGGACAACACAGCGATCCGTCGCCGCCGCGCATGCCCTGATTGCGGCGCGCGCTGGACCACGTTTGAACGGGTCCATCTGCGTGATCTGACTGTTCTCAAAAAGAACGGACAGCGGGTGCCCTTTGACCGGGACAAACTTGAAAGCTCAATGCGAATTTCCCTGCGCAAGCGACCGGTAGATGCCGATCGTGTGGAGCGGGTCATCAGTGGCATCGTCCGGCGGCTGGAATCCTCCGGTGAGACGGATATTCCATCCGATGCGATAGGCGAGGCGGTGATGGACGCGCTGGCCAATCTCGATTCCATCGCTTATGTGCGCTTTGCCTCGGTCTACAAGAATTTCCGTGAAGTCCGCGACTTCGAGGACTTTATCGGGAACGAGCATTTGGCGGCTGACGGCGAACCGATCGAAAACGATTGATCGCGGCCACTTTTCGCTCGACCCTAGTCTGATGCACAGCGATCAGGATTTCATGACAACAGCGCTGCGGCTTGCGCGCCGTGGACTGGGCAATGTCTGGCCCAACCCGGCGGTCGGTTGCGTCATCGTGTCCGGCGGTCCTGACAAGCGCATTCTGGGACGTGGCTGGACCCAGCCGGGCGGCCGTCCGCATTCCGAGACGGTGGCACTCGATCAGGCACGCGCAAGGTTTGGAGCCGCGGCGCTGGCTGGTGCTACGGCTTATGTCACGCTCGAGCCGTGTAGCCATTTGGGGCGGACGCCGCCTTGTGCGGATGCATTGATTGCGGCCCGGGTGGCCCGTGTGGTTGTTGCCTGTGGTGATCCGGACACGCGGGTTGCCGGGCGGGGCATTGCGCGGTTGCGGGATGCGGGCATCGAGGTCGAAACCGATGTCTGTCGTGCAGAAGCAGAGAATATCAACATTGGTTTCCTGACGCGGGTCGGTGAGGGCCGCCCGATGGTCGCCCTGAAGACCGCGACAACGTCGGATGGCCGGATCGCGACCCGGACCGGCGCCTCCCAGTGGATCACCGGTGCGGCGGCGCGACGTCACGCGCACCGGCTCCGTGCTCAGCACGATGCCATCGCAGTGGGGATCGGCACCGCCGAGGCCGATGACCCGAGCCTGACCTGCAGGCTGCCGGGCATGGAAGGCCGCTCCCCGGTGCGCGTGGTTTTCGATTCACAACTTCGGATATCATTGGAGTCCGAACTGGTGCGCACGGCGACCGATGTGCAGACATGGGTTCTGTCGGCGGCCAGGACGGACAAGGAACGCCGCAAAACTCTGGAAGGGGCGGGGGTGATGGTTGTCCCGATCGAGGATGTCGTGGACGGGCAGCCCGAACCGGGCGCAGCACTCCGTGCGCTGGGCGCGATGGGGGTGACGCGCCTGATGGTCGAAGGCGGGGCACGATTGTCCACCGGGTTGCTCCGCGCCGGCCTTGTCGATCGGCTGCTTTGGTTTCGTGCACCATCCCTGATCGGCGGCGACGGACTGCCGCCTTTCGGTGACCTCGGCGTCGAGGATATGTCTGAAGTGCCGACCTTCAAACCCTTGTCTCTCACGCCAGTTGGTGACGACACGCTGGAAATTTTCGCCCGCGTGCCGTAACCAAGCCCCATGTTCACAGGAATTATCACTGATGTGGGGCGGATCTCCGGGGTCGATACCCAGGATGTCGGACGCCGGCTGACCATCGAGACCGCGTATGACACGTCGGACGTCGATATCGGCGCGTCGATTGCGTGCAATGGTGCGTGCCTGACCGTGGTTGAAAAGACGCCGACCAGTTTCTCCGTCGACGTCTCGGGCGAGACACTCGACAAGACCACCAGCGGCGGTTGGGGTGTGGGTACGCGGATCAACCTCGAACGCGCCTTGCGGGCCGCCGACGAACTGGGCGGACATTTGGTGCTGGGCCATGTGGATGGTGTGGCCCGGGTGGTCGGCCTTGCGCATGAGGGTGACAATCACCGGGTCAGTATCGAAGTCCCCGATACGCTGAAGCACTACGTTGCCTCAAAGGGCTCGATTACGGTCGATGGTGTCTCACTGACTGTGAACGAAGTGGATGATGCGGTTTTCGGGGTGAACATAATCCCTCATACATGGGACAACACGTCACTTGCCGATGTCGATGTCGGAACCGATGTGAATATCGAAGTGGATGTAATCGCGCGCTACGTCGCGCGTCTTTTGGAACGGGATGAAACGTGACAGATAAAACCGAGGGTTTGCGCAGCGTGTCAAAGCAGGACGTGCAGCGTGCCATGGACGATGAAAAGATCTTGTCGCCGATTGAGGACATCATTGCGGATGCCCGCAACGGGAAGATGTTCATTCTCATCGATGACGAGGATCGCGAGAACGAAGGCGACCTGGTGATCCCGGCTCAGATGGCGACACCGGATGCCATCAACTTCATGGCGACCCACGGCCGTGGCCTGATTTGCCTGTCCCTGACACGCGAACGGACACAGCAGCTCGGCTTGCCGATGATGCCGCAGACACACGGCCAGCGCCTGGCGACAAATTTCACCGTTTCCATCGAGGCTGCCGAAGGCGTGACCACGGGCATCTCGGCACCCGACCGGGCACGAACGATCACGGTGGCCATCGATCCGCGTTCCACGGAGGCGGATATCGTGACGCCGGGCCACGTATTTCCGCTGGCGGCCCGCGATGGCGGTGTCCTTGTGCGAGCCGGTCATACGGAAGCAGGCGTTGATATTGCGCGGCTTGCAGGGCTCAACCCTTCGGCGGTGATCTGCGAGATCATGAATGACGACGGGACCATGTCGCGGCTGCCGGATTTGATTGGTTTTGCCCAGTATCACGGGCTCAAAATCGGTGCGATTGCGGACCTCATCGCCTATCGTCGACGCAACGATCGGATCGTCGAACAGCTGATGGAGTATGATTTCCATTCGCGGTTTGGCGGTGAGTTCAAATGGCGCATCTATCGCAACACCGTTGAGTATGCCGAGCATCTGGCGATCGTGAAGGGCGAGATAGATCCGGAAAAGCCGGTTCTTGTGCGCATGCATTCCTTTTCCATCGGTGCGGATGCGATGGGAAGTCTGGATGCACCTGATTCCGGCATTCTCCAGCGTTCCATGGAGCTCATCGGCGAAGCGGGCGCCGGCGTGATCGTGTTGATCCGCGATACCTCACCGACCTCATTGTCGGATCGTATTCGGCAATTCAGCAGCGCACCGAGCAAGCCCATCAACGAATTGCGCAACTATGGTGTTGGTGCACAGATACTTGTCGATCTGGGAGTCCGGGATATCATCCTGCTGTCGAACTCACAGCGTTCGATTGTGGGCCTTGAAGGCTTCGGCCTGAGACTGATAGAGACCCGGGCGGTGCCGATGTCCGGTTCCGGTGACTAGGAAAGCAGGCGATGTCCGACCAACCCCACATCATGATTGCGGTCTCGAAATATTATGAGGAGATCGCAGACCAGTTGCTGACTGGCGCACTTGCCGTGCTCGATGAAGCTGGGGCGTCCCACGAGGTATATGAGATACCCGGTGCATTCGAGATTCCGGCCGCGATCGCAACGGCCATGCGTTCGCCCGAATTTTCCGGCGGTCGGCGCCGGTTCGATGGCTATGTGGCGCTCGGCTGTGTGATCCGTGGTGAGACGACCCACTATGACTATGTGTGCGGTGAAACTGCTCGCGGCCTGCAGGATCTGGCGATCCGGCATTGTCTGGCGCTGGGATTTGGTGTTCTGACGACGGAGAACAAGGAACAGGCGATGGCGCGCGCTGCTGTCGATCAGGGAAACAAGGGTGCAGATGCGGCAACCGCCTGCCTGCGGATGGTCGGTTTCAAGAGTTCCTTTCGAATGTTCCCCCGCTGATGGCCGGGAATGGCGATGCGACCGCCTCGGCGGGGCGTAAATCTGGCGCATCCGCGCGCGGTGCCGCGCGGCTTTTGGCCGTGCAGGCGCTCTATCAGATGGATATCCGCGGCGGGACTGCAGAATCCACCGTTCTGGAGTTCATACAGCATCGCACAGAGCTCCCGGTATCCACCGACGATGAGGAGGAAACCGCCGGACCGCGCGATGCGGACAAGGCATTGTTCGCGGACCTCGTCCAGGGTGTGGCCCGGGATCGTGAGGATTTGACGGCGGCGCTCGATGGTTGTCTGGATGGTGAGAACACGATGGAGCGGCTGGAGCCGCTTTTGCGCGCAATTCTTGGTGCCGGTGCGTATGAGCTGCGCTCGCGTGACGATATTCCGGCGCGGGTGGCGATCAGCGAATATGTCCGGCTGACCGATGCGTTTTTCGAAGGCAAGGAGCCTGGCCTCGTAAACGCGGTGCTCGACAGATTGGCCCGTGTGGTGCGCAACGACGAGACCGCCGCGCGGAAGGCCCCGGTTCAGAACACCGAAGATGAGGGTGATCCGGCGGTCGAGACAGTTGAAGACGGGAACAACCATGGCGCGCGGGATTGACGAGTTCGATCTGATCCGACGTTATTTGGTGCCGCTCAGCGATGGCGAGCCGGGTGCACTTGGACTGCGTGATGACGCCGCGTGGTTGCGCCCGGACCCCGGTATGGAGCTCGTTGTATCGGCTGATGCCATCGTCGAGGACGTGCATTTCCCGGCATCTACCACGCCCGCCGATGTTGCGCGTCGCGCGCTCCGCGTAAACCTCTCCGACATCGCGGCAAAGGGCGCCCGGCCACGCTGCTATACCCTGGCGCTGCAATTGCCGGACAGGGTTGATGAAAACTGGATTTCGGCGTTTGCGTCCGGCCTTGCCGGTGATCATGAAACATATGGCCTGTCCCTGCTCGGCGGCGATACGAGCCGCACCTCGGGACCGTTGTCTTTAAGTGTCAATATATTCGGACAACTACCTGAAAACAAAATGATAAAGCGATCATCTGCGCAGGTCGAAGATGACGTTTATGTCTCCGGAACCATTGGCGACGCCTACCTTGGTCTGGGCTTGATACTGGGTGATTTCGGTGTTGATTCTGCGGCGGATCGCACTTTTCTGGAAGGTCGGTTTCTTCGGCCCGATCCGCGCGTTTTGCTGGGCCCGGCATTGGTGGGCACGGCCACCGCATCGGCCGATGTTTCAGACGGCCTTGTCGCCGATCTGGGGCATATCTGCACCGCATCTGATGTTGCGGTAGAAATCCGGCAGCACGAGGTTCCCGTTTCCGATGCGGCCCGACGCTTGGTAACGGACAATCAACCATTGCGAACTAACCTGATGACCGGCGGTGATGACTACGAAATCGTCTTCACGGCCCCGGTTTCCAAGCGAGAGGCGATCGCGTCAATCGCGTCGCAAACCGGCGTTTCAATCACCCGGATCGGGTGCACGACCTCCGCGATTGCCGGTGCGCCGGCGGTCACCGTGCGTGACGAGGCCGGAGATGTTGTCGAGGTAGGCAGTGGCGGATACAGGCACTTCGGGGAAGGCGACGCGGGCTGAGAGCGAGGCTGCGATCCGTGCCATGCGTGCGGGCGGTATCGATGATGCGTCCGCAAAGCCGAAAAAAGGCAAAAAGAAACTGGTCATGATTGTGCTGCTGGCCGTTTTGGTCGGCGGTTGTGGCGCGGCCTACAAGCTGGTTCTGGCCAAAGAGCCTGCCGACGTTGCAGCCGTGCCGGTGCCCGAACCCGAAATCAGCGAACCGGAAGAGCTCTACTACATCGACCTCGATCCGTTGTTCATCCCTTTCCTGAGCGAAAAAGGCGCGCGCCACAAAATCGTCGTGGTGCTCTCACTCGAAGTCGGACGGAAACGCCAGGAAGACAAGCTTGTACGTTCGTTGCTTCCGCGGTTGCGTGAATCCTATGTGCGCGCCCTGACGTCGCGTCCGTTTCCCGGAACCGAGGATGGATCGATAGAAACGGTCTATCTGAAGAACCGAATTCGATCGGAAAACATCAGGGTGCTGGGCATTGGTGTCGTCAACGATGTCCTGGTGCGTGATATTCGCGTTCTGCCGGGGTGATCATGAAGAAGATTCTGATCATCGTGGTGGTTCTTGTGCTCGCGGGCGGCGGCGCATTTTTCTTTCTGGGCCAGAAGGCGCCGGAGCAGGCGGAAGTGAAACCGAAAATAGAGAAACTGGATGTTCAGGAGCATCACTATGTGCGCCTCGACACCATCACCGTCACCTTGTTCGACGATGACCAGGTGGCCGGCTTGTATACCGCCGCACTAACGCTTGAAATTGCCGAGGCTGACCAGCGGTCGCTCGTCTCTGCCGCAAGTTCGCGGCTACGCGACGCACTGTTCCGCGATCTTCATGGTCTTCTGGAGCGACGCAAGGGCATTGAAGTGTCGCTGGATGTCGTGAAGCGCCATATGCGCAGCACCGCGACGCACGAACTGGGTGCCGATGTCGTGGTCGATGTGTTCGTCGAAAATGTTCTCCGCAAGGACCTTTCCTTGAAGGACGGCTGACGCAGGTCTGGTATTCACAGCGAAGGCTTGTGTTTTCCAGGGCCATGCCGGATGTTCGCCCGATGAAGATTCAGCGCAGTATTCGTAACGTCACTATCCTGTCCATGTGTCAGGCCTTCGGCCAGACGCAGATGGTTCTGATTTTCTCCGTTTCCTCGATTATCGGCACCACCATTGCGCCGAATGTCGCCTGGGCGACGGTGCCGATCACGTTCCAGTTTGTCGCCATGACCATGTCCACGGTGCCGGCTGCGCTGCTGATGAAAAGGATCGGCCGGGCCGGGGGGTTCATCGCGTTCCTGGCGATCGGTTCGACCGGGGCGGGTCTGATGATTTACGCGCTGGTTGAACAGAGTTTTATCTTGTTCTGTCTTGGCTCGGCGCTGTTCGGTTCGTCCGCGGGTGCCAACCAGCAATTCCGGTTCGCCGCCGTGGATGCCGCGGACGAAAGCTTTAAAACCCGCGCTGTGAGCCTGGTCCTCGCGGGTGGCGTGTTTGCCGGCCTCGCCGGCCCCAGCCTGTCCTCTATCGGTTACGACATGGTCCAGCCGATTCTGTATGGCGGCGTGTTCGCGATTATCCTGATCATGCAGGCGCTGATGGTCGTGCTTCTGCTGTTCACCGATATTCCCGCGCCGACCGAGCAGGAACGCAGCGGCCCGACCCGCTCGATGCGTGAGATCGCTTCCCAGCCGGCCTTCATCGTGGCGCTGATGAGCGCGATGATCGGCTATGGCGTGATGAACTTCGTGATGCTGTCGACGCCGATCTTCATGCACCTCCACCCGACCCATCCCTACGGTCAACTCGACATCAACAACGTGATCATGTGGCATATCCTGGGCATGTTCGCGCCCGGTTTCTTCACCGGCTGGCTGATCAAAAAATACGGCGATCTGAACATCATCCTCGCGGGTGCCGCGATCTCGGTCGTCTGTCTGGTGGTAAACTTCAGCGGCGACTCGCTGTTGCATCTGCGCGTCGGTATGGCGCTGGTTGGCCTCGGCTGGAACTTCATGTTCACCGCCGGCACGACCCTGCTGCTCAGCACCTACACACCGGCAGAGAAAGCCAAGGTGCAGGGGGTCAATGACCTGTTCGTATTTGGCACCGTCTCGGTGTGTTCGCTCGCGGCCGGTGTGGTCTATCAGACTCTGGGTTTCTTCGCCGTCAACCTCGCCTCGGCGCCGCTGCTGGTTGCTGTGGTCATCGCGGTGTTCTGGTTGCGGGCGCGCCGCGGCGTGGTCGCGGCCTGATCCGAATGTTCGCGCGGGTCTGGGTGGTGCGTCCTATGCATGATTCTTAATCTGTTCTCGCGGTTGCCATGCAGCCGCCTTTTTGGCATGTTCCCGCCGCTTTTACGGGCTTGGGTGATTCGGTCCCGCACAGCGGTATTCGCCGTCTACGCCCACATGGCCTAACAACTTAGAAACCAAAGGATATTCACAATGGCTCCCATCGTCTGGTTCGCCATCGCATGCGGCGGTTTGGCCGTACTGTACGGCATCTGGGCATCCCGTTCCGTCCTCGCGTCAAGCGCAGGCACCGAACGGATGCAGGAGATTTCAGCCGCCATTCAGGAAGGTGCGGCGGCCTATCTCAACCGGCAGTATCGTGCCATCGGCATGGTCGGCATCGTCATCGCGGTGATCCTGTTTTTCCTTCTCGGCTGGACAGTGGCCCTCGGCTTTGTCATCGGCGCCGTTCTTTCCGGCGTGACCGGTTACATCGGGATGCATATTTCGGTGCGCGCGAATGTTCGCACAACCGAAGCGGCCCGCAGCAGCTTGGGCGAAGGCCTGTCGGTGGCGTTCCGCTCCGGCGCCGTGACCGGCATGCTCGTCGCGGGTCTCGCCCTTCTGGCCGTTACCGGCTACTTCGGCTTCATGGTCTGGATGCAGCAGCAGGGCAACGCCGGCGGTCGCGAGTTGATCGATGCGCTGGTTGCGCTCGGTTTCGGTGCGTCGCTGATTTCGATCTTTGCGCGTCTGGGCGGCGGCATCTTCACCAAGGGTGCGGATGTCGGTGCCGATCTCGTCGGTAAGGTCGAGGCGGGCATCCCCGAGGATGACCCCCGCAACCCGGCCGTGATCGCTGACAATGTCGGCGACAATGTCGGTGACTGTGCGGGCATGGCGGCAGATCTGTTCGAAACTTATGCCGTCACGATCGTGGCGACCATGGTGCTGATCTCGATCTTCCTGGCCGGCGATCCGTTGCTGAACTCGATGATGGTCTATCCGCTTGCAATCGGCGGTGTCTGCATCATCGCCTCGATCATCGGCACGTTCTTCACGCGCTTGGGTGCGAGCCAGAACATTATGGGCGCGCTCTATAAGGGCTTCATCGCTTCGGCGGTGCTTTCCCTGGTGGGCGTGGCGGCTGTGACCAACTGGGTGATCGGTTTCGATGCCCAGGTCGAGGTTGCCAAGGCATCCTTCTCCGGCATGGACATCTTCCTGTGTGCCGTTGTTGGGCTGGTTGTGACCGGTCTGCTGATCTGGGTGACCGAGTACTACACGAGCACCGAGTATCGCCCTGTGCGTTCGATCGCCCAGGCGTCGACCACGGGTCACGGCACCAACGTGATCCAGGGTCTCGCGATCTCCATGGAGGCGACGGCGATCCCGGCGATCATCATCTGCGCAGCGATCATTGTTTCGTTCTCGCTGGCGGGCCTCCTTGGTATCGCCATTGCGGTGACGGCGATGCTGGCGCTGGCCGGTATGGTTGTCGCTCTCGACGCCTACGGTCCGGTGACGGATAACGCAGGCGGCATCGCCGAGATGGCCGAGCTCGACGAAAATGTCCGCAAGACGACGGATGCGCTCGACGCGGTCGGCAACACCACCAAGGCCGTGACCAAGGGTTATGCAATCGGCTCTGCCGGTCTCGGTGCGCTGGTGCTGTTCGCGGCCTATACGTCCGATCTGGAGTTCTTCATCTCCACGTCGGCGGAACATGCGTATTTCGCGGGTGTCATTCTCGACTTCTCGTTGACCAACCCCTACGTGGTCGTCGGCCTGTTCGTGGGCGGCATGCTGCCGTTCCTGTTCGGCGCCATGGGCATGACCGCGGTTGGTCGTGCAGCCGGTTCGGTCGTGGTCGAGGTCCGGCGTCAGTTCAAGGAAATCCCGGGCATCATGGAAGGCACGGGCAAGCCGGAATATGGCAAGTGTGTCGACATGCTGACCCGAGCGGCGATCAAGGAAATGATTATTCCCTCGATGCTGCCGGTTCTCTCGCCGATCGTGCTGTTCGTGGTGATCCTGCTCATCGGCGGCAAGTCGGCGGCATTCTCGTCGCTGGGTGCCATGTTGCTGGGTGTGATCGTGACCGGGCTGTTTGTCGCGATTTCCATGACCGCCGGTGGCGGTGCGTGGGATAACGCCAAGAAGTACATTGAGGACGGCAATCATGGTGGCAAGGGATCCGACGCGCACCACGCGGCGGTGACCGGCGACACGGTTGGTGACCCGTACAAGGACACGGCCGGCCCGGCTGTGAACCCGATGATCAAGATCACGAACATCGTGGCGCTTCTGGTGCTTGCCGTATTGGCAAACCTCTAGGGGCAGATATCTTTCATGAAAAACCCCGGGACTTGTCCCGGGGTTTTTTATTGGGTTTGTTTCGACCTGGCGACCATTGACGTTACTGGCTCGGGTTGCCGCCACTGCCTGCGAAGCGCCCGACATTGCCGAACAATTGCTGGATCAACGACAATTCGTTGCCGGCGGTTGGTGTCACCCGGCTGACCAGCTCGACTTCACGGCGGTCATTCTCCGTGTAGGTGAAGACATCTTCCACGACTTCTTTTTCGTCAAAAACGATGGCGATGATTTTTCGCTCGAGAAGCTCTGGTTCGAAGAACGCGACGGTTTCCGTCCGCTCGGACATGTAGTACCAGATGTTGGTACGAAACACGCCTTCGGTTGAGGGGCTTCCCAGGGACTGTTGAACTTCACGGCGGCTGGTCTGGCCCGGCTCGATCGAGGCCAGCGCGTCGGGGTCCGGCTCCTGGCCGCGTATATTGACGATGGGTGCGCAGGCGCTCAGCGCCGCGAGCAAGACAAGGATACGACCGTGTCGGACAAACAATTTCATCGGGCAGACAGTTCCGCTGTTCGCGTTTCGTTGGATCAGATCGAGCAGGACGATGGCACTCGCCGTTTCGCCATGTCAACTGGTCCGGCGAACAGCAAAATTCGATGCGCAAACTGACATGATCAACTGGATTCGAGAACGTAAACAGCGACGGGAACTGGCGACCCGTTTACTTGACGTTGTGATCGACCAGGCACGCCGACCGGCCTTCTATGCGGCCTATGGTGTTCCCGACACCATGCTTGGTCGATACGAGATGGTCTGCCTGCATGCCTATGTGCTGCTTCGGCGTCTCAAGCGCGCCGGCGGGCAGGGGCCTCGCATCGCTCAGACATTGCACGATCGGATCTTCGACGATTTCGACGTGGCGTTGCGTGAGGTGGGGCTGGGTGACATGGGCATCGGCAAGCGGATGAAGAAGCTTGCCCGTAATTTACATGGACGCATATCGGCCTATGAGCGTGGCCTGGCTGCAGGAGATGCGGAGATGGCCGCGGCCCTGCATCGAAACCTCTACGCAAGCACCGAACCCACGGATGCCCAGGTGATGGCGATGATCACCTATGTGCGTCATGCCAGGGACGAGGTCGACGCTTGTGCGCCTGAAGCCTTGTGGGACGCGCGTCCTGTGTTTCCCGATCCCGAACCGGGTGTCGACAATGTGAGCTCGGTGGGCGCGTCATGAGTGAGACAGCCGACCCGGAGTTGCTGCGGAGTGTTTCAATCGCGGAATTGTCACCGGCCGAACGTCAGGTCGAAAAAATCCACGTGGACAAGGTTGAATGCGCCGCGATTGCCGAGCGCCTCGACATCCTGTCGATTGAAAGCCTGTCGGCGGAACTGCAGCTGTTTCGCGATCTCACGGGTGATGTGAACCTGGTTGGCCGGATCGTGGCAGACATCATCCAGGCCTGTGTCGTGACGCTGGAGCCGGTCTCGCAGCATATTGATGCGCCGGTGTATCAGCGGTTTTCTGCCCGTGCTGAAGAGGAAGAGGGAGAGGATGAGGACCCCGTCGAACCCATTGTCGACGATGAGATCGAAGTCGGTGATGTGATCGTGCAGAACCTGTCACTGGCGCTTGATCCCTATCCACGCGCGCCGGAAGCAGAGTTCGAGGAGGTCGATGATGAGGCCGGAAAACCCACCGGGCCGTTCGCCGCACTGGCCGCTTTGCGTGATGAGGGCGAAAAATAGTTCGCATTCACCAATGTTTTCGGTCAGAAAACTTGCGATTCGCTTGCTCAGCGGTGCATTTTTGGATAATTAGCAGCCGCCTCCCGGCATGCTCAGATAATTTATACTTCCCGCGAAAGGGAATCAGATGGCCGTACCCAAGAAAAAAGTATCGAAGTCCCGACGTAACATGCGTCGTGCGCACGACTCGTTGAAGCAGCAGGCCTATGTCGAAGATGAGACGACGGGCGAGTTCCATCGCCCCCATCATGTCGACATGAAGACCGGCTACTACAAGGGCCGCCAGGTCATCGAGGTCAAGGAGAAGATCTAGAGGCCAACCCCGGACTCCGCGTCCGGCTGGAGAGCGGACCCGTTGAGCGATCATATCACCATCGCCCTGGACGCCATGGGCGGCGACGACGCGCCGCACATCGTCGTTGCGGGTGCCAATATTGCCAGGCGCCGGCATCCCGATGCCCGCTTCGTGCTGTTCGGTGACGAGAAAGATCTCGCCGCGCGGGTCGCGAAGCAGCGCGGCCTCAAGGATTTTGTTGAAATACGTCACGCCCCTGAAGGTGTCGCAGCGGACGCAAAACCGTCGCAGGTTGTACGCAACGGTCGCGAGACCTCGATGTGGCGCGCGATCGATGCGGTCACGCAGGGCGACGCCGCCGGTGTTGTGTCTGCGGGGAATACCGGTGCGCTCCTGGCCATGGCGATGTTTGTGCTAAAGCGTCTCGAGGGAATTGACCGCCCGGCGATTGCATCCTTCTTTCCGACCCTGCGCGGCGAAACCGTGATGCTCGATCTCGGTGCGAACATTCGCTGCAGCGAACGCAATCTGGTCGAATTTGCGATCATGGGGGAAGTCTTCGCACGGACCATTCTCGGCATCGAAAATCCCACAGTTGGGCTGCTGAATGTCGGCGAAGAGGAAACCAAGGGTAACGAAGCTCTCAAGGATGCTGCCGAATTGTTGCGCGCGCTCGATCTGCCCGGTGAGTTTGTCGGCTTCGTCGAGGGCGATGATATCCCCGCGGGGGCCGTCGATGTGGTGGTGACCGATGGTTTTACGGGTAATGTTGCACTCAAAACCGCCGAAGGTACGGCCAAGCTCATCAATGCGTTTGTGCGTGAGACCTTTCGTAATTCGTTCTGGGCCAAGATCGGGTATATTTTTGCCAAACGTTCATTCGACAAGCTGCGCAACCGCAGCGACCCCCGCCGATATAACGGGGCCATGTTCCTTGGGCTCGACGGTGTCTGCGTCAAAAGTCATGGCGGCACGGATGCCGTCGGTTTTGCAACCGCCATCGGAGTAGCGATCGATATGGTGAAGTATGGCGGTAACGCTTCTCTGAAAACGACAGTGGAACGGCTGGAACTCGATTCTCTGCGTCCACAGGCCGCGGCGTCGTCGTAATGGTACGTCGATCGATCGTTGCCGGCATCGGCGCTTACTTGCCGGACCGGGTTGTGACGAATGCCGAGCTCGCCGAGCGTATTGATACCTCCGACGAGTGGATTCAGGAACGCAGTGGCATCCAGCAGCGCCACATCGTGGCGGATGGCGAAATGACGTCGGACCTTGCAACGGCGGCCGCACAGCGTGCGCTCGCGGCGGCAGGCCTGGAGCCGGACGATATCGGGATCATCGTCGTTGCGACCTCCACGCCCGACGAAACATTTCCGGCCACTGCGACGGTGGTCCAGTCGAAGCTTGGTTGTGCCAATGGCAGCATGGGTTTTGATGTCCAGGCGGTCTGCTCGGGTTTCGTGTTTGCGCTTGCGACAGCCGACAATTTTATCAAAGTGGGGCAGGCCGATACCGCGCTGGTGATCGGCGCGGAAACTTTCTCGAAGATCCTCGACTGGGAAGACCGCTCCACGTGCGTGCTGTTTGGCGACGGTGCGGGTGCCATGGTGCTGAAGGCCGGCGAGGGCGACGGGTCGAGCGACGACCGCGGTATTCTGTCGACGCATCTCCATTCCGACGGCCGGTTACATGATTTGCTCTATGTGGACGGCGGGCCGTCTTCCACGGGCCAGGTTGGCCATTTGCGCATGGAAGGCCGCGAAGTGTTCAAGCATGCGGTCACAAAGATGTCGGCCGTGACCGTTGAGGCGCTGGAGGCAACCGGTCTTAATACGGAAGAAATCGATTGGTTCGTGCCCCATCAGGCCAATCGACGGATCATCGATGGCACGGCGCGAAAGCTTGGTATAACTGGTGAACGTGTCGTGGTGACGATCGATCAGCACGCCAACACCTCGGCGGCCTCTATCCCGTTGGCACTGTCTGTGGCGGTAGAGGACAAGCGCATTCAGGAAGGCAATCTGGTTCTCCTGGAGGCCATGGGCGGCGGTCTGACCTGGGGGTCGGGAATTGTCCGCTGGTAGCGGCTTCGACGACCCAGAATCAATTTTTTAGATTAACCAACCAGAGCAATCCTTTGATATTGACGCATTTCTGCTGTCGAGGTACCGTCGTGCAAACCAAAAATGGGTGGGAGAGCAGGCGGTGAACGACACGATTACACGCGCGCAGTTGACGGAAGCCGTCTATCAGGAAGTCGGGCTGTCGCGGAACGAATCTGCCGACCTCGTGGAATCGGTACTGGCTGAAATGTCGGATGCGCTGATCCGTGGCGAGATGGTCAAACTCTCTTCTTTCGGCAGCTTCCAGGTCCGTCAGAAAGGTCAGCGGATGGGGCGCAACCCGAAGACCGGCGAAGAAGTGCCGATCCTGCCCCGCCGTGTGCTGGTATTCCGGCCCAGCCATGTTCTGAAAAAGCGGATCAACGATGATCCGGGGGCATCCTCTGAGCCGGTGTCCGCCCCGAGCTTCGCGTCAGCCGGCGCGATTCCGGAATCCGATACCTCTTACTAAGCCGGACGGATGACCGACACCGGAAATCTGTCAGTGCGCCGCGGCGGCAAGTCCGCAGCGGCTTTCCGTACCATCAGCGAAGTCGCGAGCGACCTTGATGTGCCGCAGCATGTCCTTCGGTTCTGGGAGACAAAGTTCACCCAGGTTCGACCGATGAAGCGCGGTGGTGGCCGTCGTTACTATCGCCCCGAGGATGTCGATCTGCTGCGCTCCATCCGCGCGCTCCTCTACGACGATGGGTACACGATCAAGGGCGTCCAGAAACAGCTCCGGGAAGGTGGCCTGAAGCCGATTGCGACCGATGCACCATCTGCGCCTGCGACCCCGCCTTCAGATGCGTCGCCCGACGCGCTGCAGGCGTCCGCTGCAGCGGGTGTTTCCGCCGACCAGCGCACCGAATTGAAGTCGATCCTCGGTGAACTCGAGGCGGTTCGAAAACTTCTCGATTCAGCGCGCTAGACGGGCTTCAATCCCGAAACGTAAGTCTCTATAGTCCCGCCGTTCGGTCGGGACGTAGCGCAGTCTGGTAGCGCATCACACTGGGGGTGTGGGGGTCGCAGGTTCGAATCCTGCCGTCCCGACCAACTTTAATCAAATCCAACATTTTTCCGCCGCCGCGGTGCCGTCGCCGCGACGGTTCATTAACGTTTTTGTGCGACCTTTCCGGCATGTACGAAATGCGGAAATCTGCGCGATGAGCGAGAACGCGGCCGAGCTTCCGAATACCGTGGTTTTTGAGCATCCGTTCTTCCGGACGTTCGAGAACACGCATTTTCGCCTGTCTGACCCGCCCGAAGAGCGCCCGGTTCTGGTCGGCGATATGGGCGATCAGGACGTGACGCTGACCTTGACCGGGGTAGCGCGGGAATTTCGCATCGACAGGCATAGCGCAGACGGCGTCATGCTGGGTGTCGTGGCACGGAGCCTGGAGTTCGTCTCGGCGCTGAAGCTGGGTGATGCCGTGCCCGTCGAGGTGCTTGACCGGAGACGCCTCCTGGGACCCGGAAGCCATCCATGAAGAGCGCGCGCCGCCGCGTCAATCTCGCGCTCGTCACCTGGCATGAGGGCGGTGAGCCGGCCATTCTCGACACAAAGGATATCGACGAAGCATATGAAAGCGCGCAAACCGAGACAAAGCGCGACGCTGCGATCGCGGCGCTGGGGGAAAAGTTCGATTTCGACGGTGAACCGACGGCGACGGTGGATAGCCTGATTTCGGAAGCGGCGTTCATCGAGGCGATGCGCGACAAGCATCTCGCCATTTGCCGGGTGAAGGCGGTGATGGCTGCCATCCGCAAGCTGCACGCCAAGGAAATGGGCGTGTCGGGGGAAATGGAGCCGGTCATGCGGCTGCTCCCGATACCGGTGAAAACGCTCCACGACATCCTGATTGATACGGACGCGCGCGTGGCCAATGCAGACGCAGCTTTCGCAGATTTCGACGAGACCTGTAACGCCTTCCGGGTGGCACGCAATGATTTGTATCGCCGCATGTCGGCCTGGGACGATGTTATCGAATTCTGGGGCGCGATCGACCCGCGCCAGCCCGAGACATTCAATCTCGTCGCGGCGTGCCTGGCCCACTTCCGCCACCGCCTTTTCAAGGCGCCGGTTTTGCAGCTCCCGATCGGCGATCGCCTCGCACATCAACAGCACCTGCGCTTCGAGAACCAGCTCGTCCACGTTGGTCCAGGGGCGCTCGTTTTCGGGTGTCAGGGATTCCCACTCGGCCAGCGCGACGGCACACAGCCTTCGCAGCTCGGGGTCCGCAAGGTTCTCCGAGGGCGAGAAATACTGATCTTCCGAGTCCGGGGACGGATCGGGTGATGTGTCTTGCGATGACATCCGCTGCAACCGTTTCAGCTTCTGCCCGCGCGATTGCACCGGGCATGCTCACGGATGACAGACTAGCGGTATGCGGTTTCTGAAAGGTTAGAGCCTACGCGGCGAGCGCGAGGCGCCCCTTGTCCGTCAGGCGGCAGACCAACCAGTCGGGCTTGATCGGGTTGTCGAACCAGGGCTCGGCAAAGCCCTGGCGGATGCAGGCGCGGACCGTGCGGTCGCTGAATTTCTGGCCGTCCCGGTCGAACAGGGGCAGCTTGCCGCCCGGTTGCTCGAGCCCGCGTGCCAGCCAGGCGCGCTGAGGGCCGCTCAGGTTGCCGCGCGAAGTCGTCTTCCGGTCGCCGCGCGGGCGATGCGGCTGGAGTGCCACAACGTTGCTCTGGGCCGCGAATTTCTTGCTGGCCGGCATGGGATCCCCCGTCGGTGCAGCCCGATCGTCCGGCTGCCGAAGCGCCGGATCGTAGTGTACAATGTCGCCCACGCCAAGAGTCTCGCTATAAGGGGTTGAAATGTCAGATAAAACTGGTTCTGACCCTGCCGCCAGCATGATCTACGTAACTTGCAGTTCGGTTAACGAAGCGCGCCAGATCGGTGGCACGGTCGTGCGCGAGCGGCTGGCCGCATGCGCCAACATCATCGACGGCATGCAATCGATCTACTGGTGGGAAGGCGAGGTCGAGGAAGGAGCGGAGACGGTCCTGATCCTGAAGACGGCCGCCACGAACGTCGTCGCGCTCAGTGAACGCGTGCAGGCGCTGCACAGTTACGACGTGCCCTGTGTGGCCGAAATCCCGCTCGGCGGCGGCAATGCCGACTATTTCGACTGGATCGTCGCGCAGAGCGGTACGGATACGTCGTCCGGATAGCTGGCCCGTTGGCCGCTCCCGGCGCCTCTGCTATAACCGGGGCAAGCCATCACATTCACTGGATATGCGGGGAAAGACCCATGAACGACAAGGTTTGGAAGATCTATCTGTCGGGTGAAATTCATTCCGACTGGCGCGAGCAGATCGAAAACGGCTGTGCAGATGCGGGCCTGCCGGTCACCTTCGCGGCCCCGATCACCGAGCATGACGATTCCGACGATTGCGGCGTGGCCGTCTTCGGCTCCGAGCCGGACAAGTTCTGGCACGACCACAAGGGCGCGCTCCTCAACTCCGTGCGCACCTCGACCCTGATCGAGCAGGCCGACGTGGTCGTCGTGCGCTTCGGCGAGAAATACAAGCAGTGGAACGCGGCCTTCGATGCCGGCTACGCGGCAGCCCTGGGCAAGCCGATCATCACGCTCCACCCGCCCGAGCATGACCATGCGCTGAAGGAAGTGGACGCCGCCGCCAAGGGCGTGGCCCGCGAGCCCTTCCAGGTGGTCCAGGCGCTTGCCTATGCCATCAACGGCGGCATGCCCGGCCAGTGGTACAAGGCCGAGGCCGCCGAGTAGGTTTTCCGACCTACAGCTAACAATTCAAAAAAAACCGCGTCACTTTCGAGTGGCGCGGTTTTCGTTGCCGGGAGCGACTTTTACTCCGCCGCCTTCGCCTGGGCGTAGCTGAGCGCCTGGTCGAGGTCGGCGATGATGTCGTCGACCGTTTCCAGACCTATTGAAAGTCGGACCACATCCGGGCCCGCGCCCGAGGCGATTTGCTGTTCCTCGGTGAGCTGGCGGTGGGTGGTCGAGGCCGGGTGGATGATCAGGGATCGCGTGTCGCCCAGGTTGGCGAGATGCGAGAGCAGTTCGACGCTCTCCACGGCGCGCACGCCGGCCTCGTAGCCGCCCTTCAGACCGAAGGTGAAGACCGAGCCCGGGCCCTTGGGCAGGTATTTCTTGGCGAGCTCGTGATAGGGGCTCGATTTTAGCCCCGCATACGACACCCAGGCCACGGCCGGGTGGCCCTCCAGGAATTCCGCGACCGCCTGGGCGTTTTGAAGGTGCCGGTCCATGCGCACGGGCAGGCTCTCGATACCGGTCAGGATGTTAAAGGCGTTCTGGGGTGCCAGCGTGGGCCCCAGGTCACGCAGCGCCACGGCCTTGGCCTTGGTCGAGAAGCCGAAGTCGCCGAAGGTTTCGTAGAAGGTGAGGCCGTGATAGGCCGGGTCGGGCTCGGTCATCGACGGGAACTTGTCGTTCTGGGCCCAGTCGAACTGCCCACTCTCGACCACCACGCCACCCATGGACGTGCCGTGGCCGCCGAGGAACTTGGTCATCGAGTGGATGGAGATATCCGCGCCCCATTCGAACGGCCGGCACAGATAGGGCGTGGCCATTGTGTTGTCGACGATCAGCGGGATGCCGGCCTCTTTCGCGATCTCGGCGATGGGCTCCAGGTCGACGATGATGCCGCCGGGGTTGGCCAGCACCTCGAGGAAGATCGCCTTGGTCTTCTCGTCGATGGCGTTGCGGAAATTCTCCGGGTCCGCCGGGTCGACGAAATTCACATGCCAGTCGAACTTCTTGAAGGTGTGCGCGAACTGCGTGACCGAGCCGCCGTAGAGGTTGCGTGAGGCGACGAAATTGTCGCCCGGGTTCATCAGCACGAACATCGCCAGCATCTGGGCGGCATGCCCGCTGGCACAGGCGACAGCACCCCTGCCGTCTTCCAGTGCCGCGACTTTTTCTTCGAGCGCGGAGACCGTCGGGTTGGTCAGGCGTGAATAGATGTAGCCGAAGGTCTGCAGGTTGAAGAGCGAGGCCGCGTGGTCGGCGTCGTCGAACACGTAGGCGGTCGTCTGGTAGATTGGCACATTGCGCGCGCCGGTCTTCTCGTCTGGTGACGCACCGGCGTGGATGGCCAGGGTCTCGAAGCCGGGCGGGCGGGGGTCGTTGGTGTTGTCGGTCATTCGTTTCGTCCTTCCAGGCTCATGCTTCGAGACGCTCGCTTGGCTCGCTCCTCAGCATGAGGTGGCTTTCTGTCCTCACCCTGAGGAGCGATCGGAGATCGCGTCTCGAAGGGCATTGTTCCGCCCTAGGCCCTGATCTGTCGCGAGCGCCGCGAGGTGATGACCTTGGTGTTGATGCCGCTCCAGCCGAGTTCACCGGACAGGCGGGCGAACTCGATCTTCGGGCAGCGGTCCATGATCACCGTCAGGCCGGCATCCTCGGCCTTCTTCGCCGCCTCGTCGTGACGCACGGTCAGTTGCATCCAGATGACCTTCGCGCCGACCTCGATGGCTTCATCCACCACCGGCGGCACCCGCTCGGAGCGCTGGAAGATATCCACCATGTCGATTGGCACGTTGATGTCCTTGAGGCTCGCGACCACTTCTTCGCCGAGCAGGGTCTCGCCTGCCGCGCGGGGGTTCACGGGGATCACCCGGAAGCCCTTGTCTTGCATGTATTTCATGGCGAAGTAGCTGGGCCGGTTCCAGTTGGTGCTGGCGCCGACCATGGCGACGGTGTCCACATCGCGCAGGATGCGGCGGATCTGCCAGTCCGGGTAATAAAGCTCGCTCATGATAGTTCCTAAGCCGTCGCTTGCAGGCGCGGCAGTTCGATGGCGGGGCAGCGGTCCATGATCACGGTAGCACCGGCGGCCTCTGCCTTGGCCGCGGCTTCCTCGTTGATCACCTTCAGCTGCATCCAGATATACGGCGCGCCCATCTCGATCGCCTCGTCGACGACGGGCGCGACTTTCCAGGGCAGGCGAAAGATATCGACCATATCGACCTTCTCGGGCAGGTCCAGCAGAGACCCATAGACCTTCTCGCCGTGGATTTCCTGGCCCAGCGCGTCCGGGTTTACCGGGTAGACCTTGTAGCCTTCATTCTGCAGATAGCGCATGACGCGCCAGCTGGCCCGGGTCTCGCCGCGGGGACTGGCGCCGACCAGTCCGACGGTTTTGACATCATCGAACAACGTGCGCAGCAATTCGTCGGTGTAGGAGAGTTCAGTCATATTTCAGTCTTCCTCACTACGCGGACCCTGGTCCCATTCCGGATCGCGTTTCTCGATGAAGGCATCGATGCCCTCTGCGGCGTCCCGGTCCATCATGTTGCGGGCCATCTCGTCGCCCGCAAACGCATAGGCATCCGTGATCGGCATCTCGAGCTGGCGGTAAAATGCCTGTTTGCCAAGTGCCAGCGCGTGGGCGCTCTTGCGCGCGAGCTTGGCGGCCAGCACCGCGACCTGCTCGTCGAGCAATCCCTCGGGAACGGCCCGGTTGATCAGGCCGATCTCGGCCGCGCGCGGGGCTTCGAGGAAGTCTCCGGTCAGTAACAGGTCCATCGCGTGCTTGCGGGGCAGGGCGCGGCCCACCGCCACACCGGGGGTGGAGCAGAACAGCCCGACATTGATGCCGGATGTCGCGAGACGTGACGTGTCGGCGGCGATCGCCAGATCGCAGGTCGCGACCAGCTGGCAGCCCGCCGCCGTGGCCAGCCCGCGCACCTTGGCGATGACCGGCTGGGGCAGGCGCAGCACCGACTGCATCATGGTCGAGCAGGTCGCAAAAAGTTCCTGCTGGTATTCGAGGCTGTAGTTGGCGCGCATCTGCTTGAGATTGTGGCCTGCGCAGAAGGCCCGCCCGGCGCCGGCAAGCACCACCACGCGCACGCGTCGGTTCGCGGCGATGTCGTCGAGTTCATGCTGAAGGGCCGCGAGCATGCCTTCGGACAACGCGTTGAGTTCGTCGGGCCGGTTCAGGGTCAGGCTGGTGACCCCTTCCGCGCCGTCATTGTCGGTGCGAATGACGAAGGGGGCTGTGTCCGTGGCCTGTTTTTCGATCGTTTGGCTGTCGCTCATGGCGGGTCCGTTGCGTGTTGTGTGCGAAACATGGGCCGGTTCGTAATTGAAGGCAATGTGCCTCCCGGCCCGGGTTTGTTCAAGAGTTTGTCGGGTGATAGGTATTATAGTACCGTTCTTGTAACCCTATGCAGAAAAACACATAAATCGGTTTGACATCCATAATCGCGTGCCATAGAACCCTGACGCCGCTGCCCGAACCATTGTGGTTCCGGTGGCGGCATCTCGTTCGCGGCAAAATACTCGCCGAAGCGCGCGAGACAGAAATATCAGGAGAAGGTGGCCAGCGCCATGAAGACATATTCAGCGAAACCCAGCGAGGTTGAAGCCAAGTGGTGGATCATCGATGCCGAAGGCGTCGTGCTCGGCCGCATGGCGTCGATCATCGCGATGCGGCTGCGCGGCAAGCATAAGCCGATGTATACGCCCAATATCGATTGTGGCGACCATGTCGTCGTGATCAATGCCGACAAGGTGCGGTTGACCGGCAACAAGCGCGAAGACAAGACCTATTACTGGCACACGGGCTATCCGGGCGGCATCAAGGCGCGCACGGCCGAGAAGTATCTCGACAGCCCGCAATCCGATGTGGTCGTCCGCAAGGCGATCGAACGGATGCTGCCGAAGACCAAGATGGGTCGTGAGCAATATCGCAAGCTCAAGGTTTACGCCGGGGCCGAACACCCGCATGAGGCTCAGCAGCCCGAGGTGCTCGATCTCGCTTCCATGAACGACAAAAACAAGAGGGGTGGCGCGGCATGACCGACGAAACCCAGAACACCGAAGAAACCGCCGCGGGCGATTCCACTATCGCAGCTGCTGCAGCAGCGCTCGCCGAGGCAACGGGCCAGATCCAGGCCGAACCCCAGATCGACGAACATGGCCGCACCTATGCGACCGGCAAGCGTAAGGATGCGGTTGCCCGCGTCTGGATCAAGCCGGGCTCGGGTCAGCTCACGGTCAATGGCCGCACGGGCGAGGTGTATTTCGCGCGCCCCGTGCTGCGGATGGTTCTGTCCCAGCCGTTCCAGGTCACCGACCGGCTCGGCCAGTACGACATCGTCTGCACGGTCACCGGCGGCGGGCTTTCGGGCCAGGCCGGCGCGGTGCGCCACGGTATTTCCAAGGCGCTGATGCTGCGCGAGCCGGAACTGCGGCCGATCCTCAAGAAGGTCGGCATGCTCACCCGTGACAGCCGCGTGGTCGAGCGTAAGAAATACGGCCGCGCCAAGGCCCGCCGGAGATTCCAGTTCTCGAAGCGATAATAGTAGAAATGCATATTATATAATGAAATCAAGGGGTTGGATGTTTTCCAACCCCTTTTTCTTTGAGGCGCATTTGAGGCGCACTCACCTAAACCTGCGGGTTTCCCAAAACTAAAACTTGTCGTAAAGACGCATAAGAGACACAATCGGTTTCCAGTTCTCATAACTGGAAACCAGTTCTCAAAGAGGTGCGGTGAATGTCGGCAACATACAGAGACAGACACGATAGTAAAATCTACGGGAGTTTGGTTGATTATCTTTCGTAGGAAAGACGCACCAGCAGACGGTTCTCAAGGGTGAGATCGGCAACGCATTCCTTTAATGCCAGCGACTCCGAGCGCAGATCCTTCACTTCGGGCGGCGTAGCCTGCCGTGCCGTGTCACCAGATAACCGGCGCTTGCCAGCTTCGAGAAATTCCTTGGACCAGCTATAATACAGGCTCTCGGCAATCCCCTCGCGGCGGCACAGCACCGAGATGCTTTCCTCGCCACGCAGGCCCGCCAAGACGATGCGGATTTTCTCTTCAGCTGAATAGGTTTGCCGCGTCTTGCGGCGGATGTTCTTAACCACCTTGCCGGCGGCGTCTTTCGATGTCTGGGGCTTCTTCGTCATCTCGATCTCCTAATCGATAAGATGAACCAGAAATCCTCCGTTATTCAAATCCTCAATTCTGTCCCACGGGTGCTGACGTCAGACACTCTCGGTTTTCCATTTCTTTATGTTGTGCAGTTTTTCGTTTTCGTTCCTGATCCCTGCGAATGGATACCTCGCGAGAAACCAGAGGGTCATCGTTTCTGTTCATGTGTCTATTTATACGTCTGGGATTGTAGACTTTCCGCGAGTGAGACACTTTTATCCGCGATCCTGTCTTTTAGGGATTTCTTGGACACCCTCTTCTTTCGTACCTGTTTCGTGATAGTAGAAATTTTGGGTTTGTTGATGTCTGGGTCTACCTGTTGTCGATAAGGAACCGCATTCGCATCATGAAACTCGTTCTCTAGTCGCAAACCCTGTGCGGTAGTCAATCGATCTTCCGTTCTCTTAAACCTCTCCTTGTCGAGTTGGATCAGGATGTCATTCCATTCACTCATCACAGGGATACCAATCGTTCTAGTTCTTCCGCACTCAGTTCATTGAGGTTGATCTGACGAACCTCTGACGCAGGACCAAATGTCTGTCTTGCGGAGAATGCTTTTGTGTAGACGACACCTGACGACCCCAGACGATCCTTCTCTCTGTCTTTGATCTCCTTGAGGGTCTTCTTTTTGGTGTAACTGGGTATCCTGCTGAACGCGGGAGTTTCAAAACCTTGGGTCTTCTGTTGGGTCATTTGATCTTCCGTGCAAGTTCAACTGACAGTTTGTCTATCTCCGTCTTGATGGAATTGATGATGGTCAGTTGGTTGAGAGGTTCTTTCTCTCGTTTGTAGTCTCTTATGAGTTGGTCAATTTTAGAGTTCATTCTTCTCACCTTCGATGGATGGTTAGGTGAAAGAAGGAGTCAGGTTTCATTGCAAAGGGATCGTCAGACTAGAAACTCTTCAAGGAGAAACAGGACACATCCTGACTCCCTCTTCCGTTTCTATTTAGGTGGTGTCTGGACACTCTTTGGGATGCAGGGATTCTAGGGTCATCTGGTGATGTCCATATTTTGCCAGGGTATGCATCTGGATACCTGTTGAGGTCTGGATACATGTGTCTTCTGAAAACCCTACAAGTACATTTATACGGGGAATTCCCTAGTGGTTACGTTTTCCAGTGATTTTTCTTAATTAATTTTGGGGTCTGGAATCCCCACTGAACTTTTTTTACATTTTCTGATTCTGACCCTCCTTCGCTGTCTAAATAGTCATGCAAAGGAGATACCAATGGAGACACAGAAACAGACACATGACACAGAGATATTCTCAGTGATGGTTGAGGTACTTACTCAGTCAGGGTTGGGAGAACGGAACTATGGTTTTAACCCAAACCATCACCAGACCCGATTGAAGGAACTTGCATCGGTCATGAATGGAATGGGGTTCACCAACCGCTCAGGGAAACCTCTAAACAAAAACACACTCAAACAGGTGGTCCATCGAGTTCGTCAGAAGGAAGACCTGTTCGATGCGTACAGACCTGATTGGGATAAATTTAGGGAGATCGAGTACCCCAACGTGACACCACCCAAACAGACTAAGGTTGATTGTCTGGTGTGCGGTGTACCTGTCGAAACGAAGGGTAAGAAACTCTGTTCCTCAGACTGCGTGAAGGTCTATCAGGACAACAAGGACGCACCCCACGATCCCAAGTTCCCAACGATCTTTCATCAAATGAGGGATCAGGAATCATCAACCCCACGTTCTCTAATCTGAGTTGATGTACTTTCTCTCGACGTACTCGATCCGAAGAGGACTTGTGATCTCGAACCTGTCCTCTGGGAGTGCATTCAACCTTTCATCCCTGATCCTCTTCTTCTTGAGGATCGAGAAGACATGTGTGTTGAAGAACCTCTTACCGCGAGGGGTCTGATACCCATTCTCGTTTAACCACCCCGCGATCTTCCGATACCCCATTCCTTTGTCATAAAGTCTCTGGATCAGGTCATGCAGTTCCGATTGATAGTCGGAATACGGAGGGGGATTAGAAAGTCGACAGGAGGTTCGTTGGAGCGAGAGCGATGGGACTATTTAGACGGGGGACACTCGTATTTTGACCGCATCACAAAAAAAGTTGAGAAAACTGCGACCATTAGTAAGCGGTGTGTGATTATCGGTCTGTTTGGAAAGTCGTTTTCATTTAGGACGAAATAACCTATATACCCTCCCACAAGATAAATGGGACAACCTAAAAGTGAAGGCGCAAATGAGGCACAAATATATAATCAACTTCGTAAGTCGTTGTAATCGTTCCTCTTTTCGTCGTATACAGTTCTCGAAGCGCTAGGCGGATTAGCAGGGATGGCCGGATTGGCCATCGCCCGTCTTATCCGGCATCGATTCACAAAAGCGGCGTCCCCGTTCCCGGGGACGCCGTTTTCTTTTGGGGGAACGGCTGCTTTTAGCCTTCCCAGAGCTCGGTCTTTGGATGGAACTGGGACCAGGCGAACCAGAAGGCCTCGTGGCTGCCCAGGTCGCTGCCGTCCTTTTTGACGGCCTTGATGCCGCCGGCTTCGAGCTCGAGGCGCACATCCTCGAAGGTGATGTCGGTGCCTTGCTTCAGGGCGACGATCGCCAGGCGGCGGGGAAATGCCACCGGTGTTCCCGACCCGGTCACCACGCCGATGACGTCCTCGTGGACGGGCAGGCGCGGGTCGACATTGCCGACCGGGAAAATCGGACCGTTGGCGTCGCGGCCGTTGCGGAAATCGGGGTCACGGCCGAGTGCGAGCGCCTCGACCAGGACCGTCGTCTCGGGATGCTTCTTCTTCCAGGTGCCCCAGTCGGTGGTGATGACGCTCGCCTGATCCAGCTGCAGTTCCTTCTCCGCGAGGGGCCCCGTCACGGCGTTACCCAGGAAGGTGTCGAACACCGAGTATGTGTTGACGTCGTACATCACCTTGTTGGACCGGATGAGCAGCCCCGACGTGCGCAGCACCGGCCGTTCGATGCCACCGGGCAGCCGGTCCGTGAAGTAGGCCTGGGCCGACCCGCACAGGGTGCAATAGGGAATGCCGAGATGCCGCCCGCCCAGCGTGTCGTTGACCATCTCGCGGACTTCCATGATCTGGCGGGGGTAGGCGCGCGCCTCGCCGTTGATCTCGATGCCGAAGACGATGTCGTCGTCATCGAGCCAGCCGGCGTCTTCTGCACTGCTTACCTCGGGATTGTCCGCCGCGGGGATGCAGTTGCATGATTTGAGGGTCTCGTCATAGGCACGGTCGTCGATCAGGACGCCGCCCCAGGAGACGTGCCGCCAGTCGATGTCACCTTCCACGAAGATCCGCTCCCAGCCGGGGACGAGGGTGGTGAAAATGGCGCGTTTGAATTGCAGATACTCCGGCGGTGCGGGAATGTCCCAGGCGATCAGGTGATCGGTGATGGCACCCCAGTGATCGTCGTTCGGAGCTTCGATGCCCAGCAGTGCAGCGGCGCCGTCGGCGAGTTCCACACTCAGCCAGCGGTTCGGCGCGAAACGCATCAGGTCGGCGATGAGCCAGGCGACCCGCGGATCCTTCGCCGCGACGATCTCGCGCAGGGCGACCTTCTGCGGCTCCTGCCAGCTCGATTGCGCCATGCTGTCGACGAAGGCGACCGTCAGGGCGGACCGCAGGTCGTCGGACAACGCCCCGTCGGGCACCGATGGCGGCGTGCCGAACTCCTCGATCACGTAATCGAGCAGGGGCGCCTTGTCCTGGGCGTTTGCCGCACCGAGGGGAAACAGCGCCATCGCAAACATTGCGGCGGCGGGAATGATGCAGGATTTGATCTTGGAAGCCATGGCAGAACCTTTCGCCGCCTTATTTGAAGCCTGGACGGCCGTCATTCCAGTCACATCTGCTTCAGAATTTGTGACGGAATAAAATGACAAGAGGGTAACGCGTCAGCGCGCGCGGGGTCCGTCATCGGCAGCTTCGGTGGGCACGAGCGACTTCACCAGCATATCCATGCGCAAAACACCGACGTTCCGCTGGCCGTCCTTCACCAGATAGGTCTTCCGTGTATCGCCTTCGGCCATCGCGATGACGGTTTCGAGATTCTCTTCCTGGTCGATCTCGCCGGCGATGCTCAACCCGTCTGTGGCGGTGGTCTTGTCCATCACCGTGCGCACTCGCAGGACCCGCGCCCGGTTGATGTCGCTCACAAAGTCGACGATGTAGGGATCGCTCGGCTCCAGCAGGATTGTCTGGGGTTCGTCCTGCTGGATGACGCGTCCGTCCTTGAGAATCACCAGGTGGTCGGCGAGCTTCAGAGCTTCGTCCAGGTCGTGGGTGATGAACAGGATGGTCTTCTGCAACTCCTGCTGCAGCTCCAGGAGCAAGTCCTGCATGTCGGTGCGGATCAGCGGGTCGAGGGCGGAATAGGCCTCGTCCATCAGCATGACATCGGCGTTGGAGGTGAGCGCGCGGGCGATGCCGACACGCTGCTGCATGCCACCCGACAGCTGATGCGGGTAGCTGTCGCCATAGCCCTGCAGGCCGACGCGGTCGAGCCACTTCTCGGCCTCGGGCAGGTACTCGTCGCGCGATATGCCGCGGACGTCCAGCGCCAGCGCGGCGTTCTCCGCAACGGTCTTGTGGGGCAGCAGCGCGAATTTCTGGAACACCATCGACATCTGCTCGCGACGGATCGTACGGAGTTCCTCGGCCGAACATCCGAGAATATCGCGGCCCTCGAAGATGATCTCGCCCACGGTCGGGTCGATGAGGCGGTTCACATGGCGGATCAGGGTCGACTTGCCCGAGCCCGACAAACCCATGATCACCGTGATCTCGCCGGCCTTCGCGTCGACGTTGATGTTCTCGAGGCCGAGCACATGGCCGTACTGTTCGAGGAGTTCCGGCTTGCCGAGGCCGTCTTCCCGCACGGCCTTCAGGGCGGTCATCGGGTCGGGCCCGAAGACCTTGTAGAGATTGCTTATCGCGATCTTGGTTTCAGGCTCGCTCATCGGTCCTGCCCCGCGTTGATGCGCGCAAGCGCGAGTTTCGTAGTCCGGTCGAGGATCACGGCCAGCACCACGATCCCCAGACCGGAGACCAGGCCGACACCAAGTTCAAGATTGCGGATGCCGCGCAGCACGAGCACGCCCAGGCCCGGCGCGGAGACGAGCGAGGCGATCACCACCATCGACAGGCTCATCATGATGGTCTGGTTCACCCCGGCCATGATGTTCGGCAGGGCCAGGGGCACCTGTACCTTGATGAGTTTCTGCCGCTCCGTCATGCCGAACGCGTCGGCGGCCTCGATCACGTCCCCGTCGACCAGCCGGATACCGAGATCGGTCAGCCGGATCACCGGCACGATCGCGTAGAGAATGATCGCGATGCCGTAGAGCTTCGGCTCGGTGACCGAGAACAGGAAGATCAGCGGGATCAGGTACACGAAGGCCGGCAGTGTCTGCAGCATGTCGAGGATCGGGATGATCATCCGTTGCAGCCGGTCGCTGCGCGCCATCGCAATCCCGATGGGCACACCCAGCAACACGCAAATGATGGCACATACGAAGATCACGGCGAGGGTCTGGGCGGCAAAGCTGTAATAGTCGATGAAGGCGAATGTCAGCAGGCATATGCCGACGAAGACGACGAGTTTCCGCGACCGGCTGACGGCCAGGACCAAGGCCAGGAGGGCCGGGATCATGAGCCACCAGGGTGTGGTCTCGAACAGCCACAGGGAGCCTTCGAGGAACCAGCTGAGCGGCTGGGTCAACGGGTCGAGGACGAAGCTCAGCCCGTCCTTGATCGAGAGGAAACCGTCCTCGATGCCCTTGGTCAGCGCGCGCGACTGGGGAAAGGCGGCGCAGGATTCGTGGAGCTGGTCCATCGACGGGAAGGGCAGCTCCCAGATCGACGGGGGTGGCGCGTCCGTGCCGGCATTCTGCGCCAGCAGGTCCGCCATGGAGACGGGGCCGCCATCTGATTTCTCGCCGCTCTCGCACCAGCTCTCAAGTCCGAGAGTTGAGAAGATCTGGTCGTAGGTCCCCATCACATATTCCGTCAGGTTGGCCCGTCGGGCTTAGAAGTGCGGCCGGAAATCTGAATTTCCGGCCGCACAGGCTTTGGTTGGTTCTTGTTCGCCGCTACTTGAGCAAGCCGGCAAGTTTCGCCTTGGCGCCGTCGTTCAACCAGCCCCCCCACGAATCCTTGTAGGTCGTCAGGAAATGCACCGCGGCTTCCTCGGAAGAGGCGTTGTTGTCTTCCTTCCAGGCGAGGACCGAGCCCATCTGCTTGTTGGTGAAGCTCAGCTTCGACAGCATCTCCACAACCTCGGGCTCGCGGTCGGCGAAGGTGGCGGTCACACCGGTCACGACCCGTGCGGCCGGGTAGGGCGATTTGCCGACCCGGTTGCACTCGGTGTTCCGGTTGCACTGGTGAATGTCGTCGTTGTAGGTGCCGAGATCGACGGGAAACATCTCATACTTGCCGAGCAGGGCCGTCGGTGCCCAGTAGTAGCCGAACCAGGGTTTCTCGTCGGCGTAGGCGGATGCGATCGAACCCGCGAGGGTCTCGCCGGAACCGTGGTTGAACACCTCGATCCCGTGGCCCGCCAAGTCGAAGGCCTGCTTGAGACTGTCGTTTATGATCCGGCAACCCCAGCCTTCCGGGCAATTGTGGAAGCGAGCGCCGACCAGTTCGGGATTGGCCAGAACGCCGTCGATCGTCTTCAGTTCCGGGTGCTTGTCGGCCAGGTATTTCGGGATCAGCCAATGCTCCGCGCCGCCATCGGACAGGACGTTGGAGACAGTCTTCACTTTCCCTTCGGCTTCCAGCTTCTGGTAGACCGGGGCGGAGTTGATCCACATTTCGGTAGCGATGTCCGGTTCGCCATTCTCTGCCAGCGATGTCGCGGCGGGAACCGTGTCGGACGGTACAACCGTGACCTTGCAGCCATAGCCCTGTTCCATGACGAATTTCGCGACATTCGTCACGACCGAGGCGGAGGCCCAGTTCATCTCGGTGATCGAGACCTCGCCGCAATCCGCGTGGGCGTCGGATCCGCCCGCACTGACGGCAAACGCCATCGCGGCGGCAAAAGCCGATAGTTTCAGTGATCCGGAAATCATTCCGTTCATGGTTTCACTCCCCTGTTTATCTCGTCGCGTGAGACCGCATTGGCCGAAAGCATGTTTATTGCGATCGTCGCGACTGTTTGGAAATTTTCTTCGATTAACAACAGCTTACGCGACAGGAACGATAGTCTCAAGGCGTTCCCGGGAATTTGAAGGGAAATCCGATCAGGATGACGCAATCGGGCCCTTTCCGTTTGCGCCGCAAGGCGCTACATCCTTCCCGTTATGACCACACAAGTCTTCATCGATGGCGAGGTCGGCACGACCGGCCTGCAGATCAACGAGCGGCTCTCGCCCCGCGCGGATATTTCGCTCATTCACCTGGGCGAGGGTGCGCGCAAGGACGCGGCTGCGCGCAAGGCGGCCCTGAATGATGCCGACGTGGCGATTCTGTGCCTGCCCGACGATGCGGCGCGGGAATCTGTCTCGCTGATCGATAGCGACACGGTGGTGATCGACGCCTCCACGGCCCACCGCGCCGTCGACGGCTGGGCCTATGGCTTTCCCGAGTATGACGCGGACCACCGGGATGCGATGCGGGCATCGACCCGGATCAGCAATCCGGGCTGCTATGCCTTGACCGCCGTGGCGATGCTCCACCCGCTGGTCGCGGGCGGCCTGGTCCCGGCCGACTATCCGGTCACGATCAACGCGGTGTCCGGCTATTCGGGCGGGGGCAAGTCGCTCATCGCGGCTTTCGAGGATCCGGCGGCTGACAATCACACTGACGCCACCCTCTACGCCTACGCGTTGGGCCTGCAGCACAAGCATATCCCCGAGATCACCCGCTGGGGCGGGCTCGCGCACGAACCGATTTTCGTGCCGTCGGTTGCGAGCTACTACAAGGGCATGCTGGTCCAGATACCGCTGGCGCTCTGGCATTTGCCGGGCACGCCGAGCGCGGCGGAACTGCACGCGGCGCTGGTGGACCACTATGACGGCGAGCGCTTCGTCGCCGTGGCCCCGCTGGAAGAGGGCGTGGCCACGCTCGATCCGGAAGCGCTGAACGGCACCAACGAGCTACGCCTCCATGTGCTCCACAACGACCAGAACGGACAGGCGGTGGTTGCGGGCGTGATCGACAATCTGGGAAAAGGGGCGTCCGGACAGGCCGTCCAGACCCTCAACCTGCTGATCGGCGCCGATGAGGCCGAAGGACTTTAAGGAACAGATCCATGACCAACCCCGTCAAACCCTATCTCGGCGTCACGCCGACCATCGCCGATGATGTGTTCATCGCCGACAACGCCGCCGTCATCGGCGACGTGCATATCGGTGCGGGATCGAGCGTCTGGTATTCCTGCGTCATCCGCGGCGACGCCGGCAGCCATATCCGGATCGGCGAACGGGTGAATGTGCAAGACGGGACGGTGATCCACCTTAACGGTGCCCGCGAGGATGGATCGGACCATATGCCGACCATCATCGGTGACGAGATCACCATTGGTCATTCGGCGTTGATCCACGCCTGCACCCTGCAGTCGCGCTGCTTCATCGGCATGCGTTCGGTGGTGCTGGATGGCGCGGTGGTCGAAACGGGCGCGATGGTTGCCGCCGGTGCTGTCGTGTCACCGGGCAAGGTCGTGAAGGCGGGTGAGCTGTGGGCCGGCATCCCGGCCAAGCCGCTGCGCGAGCTGCGCCAGGCGGAACTCGACTACTGGCCGGAGAGCGTCGCCACCTACTGCCAGCTGGCCCAGAACCACATCAAGTCGGGCAACGGGGTAAAGTAGGGCGTTACGCCTTCTACTTCTCTTCCGCGTCCAGCCGCAGGCTGGCATAGCTGCCCGGCGCGGCCTCGATCACCTTGAGCTTGCCGTCGCCCGGCACCCGGGCGTCGACCTGACCGCCGGCATTCTTTGCCAGCCACTTGCGCCATTCGGGCCACCATGATCCCGGGTTTTCCTTCGCACTCTCGAACCATTTGTCCGGGTCGGTCGGGTTCTTGGCGGCCGTCCAGTAGCCGTATTTCTCAACCGTCGGCGGGTTGACCACGCCGGCGATATGGCCCGAGCCCGCGAGGCAAAACTGCACCGGGCCTTTGTATATCTGGGTGGCCGCATAGGTCGATTTCCAGGGTGCTATATGGTCTTCCTTGGTCGATAGCATGAACACCGGCAGGTCCACCTTCGACAGATCGATCGGCACGCCGTCGAGCTCGATCCCGCCGGGCTCGATCAGCTTGTTCTCCTGGTACATTTTGCGCAGGTAGAAGCTGTGCATCTCGGCCGGCATGCGCGTTGAATCCGAGTTCCAGTAGAGGAGATCGAACGGGAAGGGTTCCTTGCCGAGCAGGTAATTGTGCACAACGAAGGACCAGATCAGGTCGTTGGCACGCAGCATGTTGAAGGTGGTCGCCATGGACGAGCCTTCGAGGACGCCGCCTTCGTCTTCCATGCGATCTTCCAGGGAATCGAGCTGTTCTTCGTCGATGAACACGCCCAGCTCGCCTGGCTCGGTGAAATCGGTCAGGGCCGTGAAGAAGGTCGCCGTCGTGAATCGCTTGTCCTTCTTCTCCGCCATATAGGCCAGCGTGCTGGCGGTGAGCGTGCCACCCAGGCAATAGCCGATGATGTTGGTTTCTTTCTCGCCGGTCGCCGCCTCGATGGCATCCAGTGCCGCGAGCGGGCCTTCGAGCATGTAATCCTCGAAGGATTTCTTCGCCAGCTTGCTGTCGGGATTGACCCAGGAGACGACAAACACCGTCAGTCCCTGGTGCACGCACCAGCTGATGAACGAGTTCTTCGGCTGCAGATCGAGGATGTAATATTTGTTGATCCAGGGCGGGACAATCAGCAGCGGGCGCCGGTCGACTTTTTTCGTGGCCGGTTCGAACTGGATCAGCTGCATCAGATCGTTCTGATAGACGACCTTGCCCGGCGTGACCGCGATGTTTTCGCCCATGGTGAAGGCTGTCTCGTCGGTCTGGCGGATGCGGAGCTGGCCGTCGCCGCGCTCCATGTCGTCGAGCAGGTTTTCCAGCCCCTTGAGCAGGTTTTCGCCGCCGGACTCCACGGTCGCCCGGATGACTTCGGGGTTGGTCATCAGGAAATTGGTCGGCGCCAGCGCGTCGACGAACTGGCGGGTATAGAAATCCACCTTCTTGGCGGTCTTGTCGTCGAGGCCATCGACCTCGCGCACGGTGTTGGTCAACCAGCGCGACGAGAGCAGGTAGGACTGCTTGATATAGTCGAAGACAACGCTTTCATCCCATTCGGAATCGCGGAAACGGCGGTCTTCGCGCTCGGGGGTGTGCATGGGATCGACCTCGGCACCCATCATCTTCTGGGTCGTGGTCTGCCACAGGCTCATATAGTCCTGCCAAAGCTGGAACTGGGCCTGCATGAGCTGCGCGGGATTGGCCATCATTTGCTGAGTCAGCTCGATGAAAGCCGACCCGACATTCAGTGGATCTGCCATCCCCATGCTGCCGGATTGGTTCGAAAGGAACGCCTTCACGAGCGTTTGGCTGCGCTCCGCAATGTTCGCCATCGAGGCGGCAAGGGCTTCGGGATCCGACGCCTGATTGCCGGCATTGTCCGCATTTTGTTGATCAGCCATCCGCCAATCCTCTATAGCTTCAATGTTTTTTGCGATTCGCAGTCGTTGCTAGGCGCTTGATCCAACGCAGTCGAACGGGGTAAATGATTCTCGTTCGATCGCTTTTGGTGCAGTCAGACCCGAAAATATGTTGCACTGCACAAAAGATCAAGCGAGTAGACGCGGCCCGCACGATTCGTGCAATGCCGCGATTGAGTGCCATGAGGGGTGCAAGCAGATGAAGTCCGGATCAAATAAATATGCGCGTCAGGCGCTGCCGCTTGTTTTCGTATTTGCGCTGGTGAGTTGTTCCTTCGTCGACGATGTGACGAGCATTTTCGACGACGATGAGCCTGCCACGCAGACGGCGTCTGATCGAGGCGTGCGTGACCGCAGTGAAGCTGAGCGTACGACCGCAAATGATTCCAGCACCCCATCGCTGACCAGCGTTCCCAGCCGGCCCGAAGTGGCAGCGCCGACCAATCGTGAGCGCGTGGTTGAGGGTCTGATCTCTGACCGTGAGAATGCGCGCTACACCGATGAGGCAATCCGTCTTCAGGGTTCGACACGCGCGGCAACGCAGAGCGCTTCGCGCCCGGCCGCACAAGCTACACCGGCGCCCGGCGCCGTCGTTGCGGCACCCGCACCGGTGACCGCGACAGCCAGTCCGCCGCCGCAGCCGCCGGTCATTCCGGCTCCGCAAGCCACTGTGCCTGCCGTTGTACCGGCCCCGGTCGCGCGGCCTTCAATTCCGCCGGCACCTGTGGTGCAGCCTGTCATTCAGCCCCGTCCGACCGCACCGGCCCCGCAGCTGGCCGCTGCCCACAGCCCCTCGGTCATCGTGGATACGAGTGCGATTGGTGGCGGTGGCTACGTGCCGGCTTCCGCGCGCGTTGGCCTCGAGACCCAGGTCGCCACGATCCAGTTCAACCGCAGCTCGGCCAATCTCAGTGCGCGCGACCGGCAGATCCTCGCCACGGTCGCCGCGGCGCAGCGCAGCGATGATGCCAACGTGCTCGTTGTCGGCCATGCCAGCAGCCGCACAAAGCAGCTGTCGAAGGATCGCCACGAGGTGGTGAATTTCCAGGTCTCCTTCAAGCGTGCAAACGCCGTCGCCCAGGCGCTTATCCAGGCAGGTGTGCCGTCGAACCGGGTTACGGTTGAGGCCGTTTCGGATGATCAGCCGGTCTATTCGGAATCGATGCCGAACGGCGAAGCCGGTAATCGCCGCACCGAGATTTTCTTCATCCGTTAATTCGGTGGAAAAGGGCCTCGCACGCCCGCCTCAAGGACTGTAAAAGAATGCGCGGCGTTGCCTTTGGCGGCGTCGATACCTGTTGATCCGAAACCCGAACCCGGACTGGACCCATGCAAACGGAATTCCACCGCATCAAGCGGTTGCCGCCCTACGTATTTGCCGAAGTGAATGCGATGAAGGCGGCTGCCCGTGCGGCTGGGGCCGACATAATCGATTTCGGCATGGGCAATCCCGATCTGCCGACGCCGCCGCACATCGTCGAGAAACTGGTCGAGGCGGTGCAGGATCCGCGTACCCACCGCTATTCCAATTCACGGGGAATTCCGGGGCTGCGCAAGGCGCTGTCGGGCTATTACGCGCGCCGTTTTGGGGTCGAGATCGACCCTGAGCGCGAGGCCATCGTCACCATCGGGTCCAAGGAAGGCCTGACCAACCTTGCGCAGGCCATCACCGGCCCGGGCGATGTGATGCTGGTCCCGAACCCTTCCTACCCGATCCATCAATTCGGTTTCATCATCGCCGACGGCACCGTGCGTTACCTGCCCGTGAGGCCGGATGACGAGTTCCTGGTCGCGCTGGAACGTGCCGTGCTGCATTCCCAGCCCAAGCCCGTGGCGCTCGTCCTGTGCTACCCGGCCAACCCCACATCGGTGACCGCGGATCTGGATTTCTATGCGCGGGTTGTCGATTTTTGCCGCACCCATGAGATCATCGTCTTGTCGGATCTGGCCTATGCCGAGATCTACTTCGACGATAATCCGCCACCGTCAATCCTGCAGGTGCCCGGTGCAAAGGATGTGGCGGTCGAGTTTACGTCGTTGAGCAAGACCTACTCGATGCCCGGCTGGCGTATAGGGTTCGCGGCAGGCAATCCGCAACTCATCGCTGCGCTCGCCCGGGTCAAAAGCTATCTCGACTATGGCGCGTTCACGCCGATCCAGGTGGCCGCGACCACAGCCTTGAACGGCCCGCAGGATTGCGTCGAGGAAACCCGCGCCATCTATCGCGAACGCCGCGATGTTTTGGTCGAGGGCCTGACGCGTGCCGGCTGGGACGTGCCGACCCCGAGCGCCAGCATGTATATCTGGGCGCCGATCCCCGAACCCTTTACGTCGCTCGGCAGCATCACCTTTTCCAAACTCCTGTTGAAACATGCCCATGTCGCGGTCTCGCCGGGCCTCGGCTTCGGCGAATATGGCGACGGCCATGTGCGCATCGCGCTGGTCGAGAACACCCAGCGGATTCGCCAGGCCACGCGCAGTATTCGCCAGCTCTTTGCCGATCCGGACAAGGCGCTGGCCGAGGTGGGTGACGCCGCGCAAATGTCCATCGCCGCCAAGTAACCGCCGTCAGGTAACCGAGGTCAGTCATGTCGAATTCACTGCGTATCGCGATTGCGGGTCTGGGAACGGTCGGTGCGGGGACCGTTCAGGTCTTGACGGAACATCGCGACCTGATCGCCCAACGGGGCGGTCGGTCGGTCGATATCGTCGCGGTGTCTGCGAAGAGCCGGACCAGGGATCGCGGGGTCAGTCTCGACGCCTATGACTGGTATGACGATCCGGTCGCGATGGCCCGGGATGCGGATGTGGACGTCGTCCTCGAGTTGATCGGTGGGGAAGACGGGCCGGCCAAGGCCGTTTGCGAGGCGGCGGTCGCCGCGGGGCGTCACGTCGTGACGGCGAACAAGGCATTGGTGGCCGTGCATGGCGGCGCGCTGGCGATGGCGGCAGAGACGGCCGGGGTGTCCCTCAACTACGAAGCGGCGATTGCCGGCGGCATCCCCATCGTCAAGGCGCTGCGCGAGGGGCTCGCGGCCAACGCGGTGACGCGGGTCTACGGTATCCTCAACGGCACCTGCAACTACATCCTGACCGAGATGCGTGAGGAACGCCTGTCCTATGAAACAGTGCTGGCCGACGCACAAAAGCTCGGCTACGCCGAAGCCGAACCGAGCGTGGACGTGGACGGCATCGACGCGGCGCACAAGCTGGCACTTCTCGCCAGCCTGGCCTTCGGGACGAAGGTGAATTTCGCCGGTGTGTATACCGAGGGCATTCGCAAGGTCGCGCTCGAGGATATCGATTACGCGGAGGAATTTGGCTACCGGATCAAGCTCCTCGGCAGCGCGCGCATGACCGAGCACGGTCTCGAACAGCGGGTCTACCCCTGCATGGTCAGCAAGGATGCGCCGATCGCCCATGTCGAGGGGGCTTACAACGCTGTCGTGGCCCATGGCGATTTTGTTGACGACACCCTGTATCAGGGACGTGGTGCCGGGGCAGGACCGACCGCGTCCGCCGTGGTGGCCGATGTCATAGATGTGGCGCGCGGGTTCGCCGTGTCGACATTCGGCGTGCCGGCCGGATCATTGTCGGATGCCGACGCCGCACCGATCGAACGCCATCGCGGTGCCTACTACATCCGTTTGATGGTCTCTGATGAGCCCGGTGTGATCGCGGCGGTGACGGCGGTGTTCCGCGACGAGGGCGTGTCGATCGGATCGATGCTGCAGCGCGGGCGTTCCCGGACCGAGGCGGTGCCGGTCGTTCTGACCACCCATGAATGCGAAGAGGCGGCCATGCGGCGTACGCTTGAGCGCATTGAGGCATTGGATTCCGTTGTCGAAGAGCCGACAATGATCAGAATCGAATCACTGGACTAAACAAGGCCGGTTTTCAGGCCATTTGAACGAACACGAAAGAGGGGGGTTTCATGACCAGCCAATCAGAGGCGGTGATGGACCGCAACATGGCAATCGAGGCGGTCCGGGTGACTGAAGCCGCCGCCATTGCAGCAGAGAAATGGGTCGGACGCGGCGACGAACGCGAAGCGGATGCCGCGGCGGTCGACGCGATGCGCACGGCGCTTAACCGTCTCAACATCGACGGCACCGTCGTCATCGGTGAGGGTGAGCGCGACGAAGCGCCGATGCTGTATATCGGCGAGAAAGTCGGCGCGGGCGGCCCGAAGATCGATATCGCACTCGATCCGCTCGAAGGCACCACGATCACGGCCAAGGCCAACGAGAACGCGCTGGCGGTGCTGGCGCTGGCGCCGGATGGTGATTTCCTGAACGCCCCCGACGTGTATATGGAAAAGATCGCGGTTGGCGGCGGTTACGAAGAAGGCATCGTCGATATTTCGGCACCGCCGGCGGAAAACCTCAACCGGCTGGCGGCTGCACGTGCCTGCGATGTCGGCGATCTGACGGTCTGCATCCTGGACCGGCCCCGCCATGAAGAACTGATCGGTGCGGTTCGTGCCGCGGGCGCGCGCATTTTCCTGATCTCCGACGGAGATATCTTCGGCGTCATGGCGACGTCCGATCCCGATAGCGGGATCGACATGTATCTCGGCAGCGGCGGCGCGCCGGAAGGTGTGCTCGCGGCGGCGGCGCTGCAGAGCATCGGCGGCCAGATTCAGGGCAAGCTCCTGTTCCGCAACGACGACGAGATCGGGCGTGCGCGCAAGCTCGGCATCGAGGATCTCGACCGGGTCTACAACCGTGACGACCTTGCCTCGGGCGATGTGATTTTCGCGGCCACGGGCGTGACCGACGGCGCGATGGTAAAGGGCGTACGCAAGTTCCCGGGCGGGTGCGAGACCCACTCGATCGTCATGCGGTCGGTCACGGGAACCGTGCGCGAGGCCATCACCAAGCATAATTTCACCCGCAAGCCCGGTTGGAACGACTGATCCTAAAATGAGCACGGCGGACGCACCGGTTTCGAGTGAGGCGGCAGACGTCATCGTTGCGAAATCGGTCACCGGCCGCCGTTGGATCATGCGTGGTGCAGATGACCGCGCCGGCCTGGCCCTGTCCCAGCGCCTCGATCTGCCCGAAGTGGTCGGTCGTGTGATGGCCGCGAGGGGCATCGACCTCGATGCGGCCGAAGCCTTCCTCGATCCGACCCTGCGTGACGCGTTGCCCGATCCGGCGAGCCTGGTCGGCATGGAAGAAGCTGCTGCGCGGTTGGTCAGGGCGATCACCGACGGCGAGAGCATCGGCATCTTCGGCGATTATGACGTGGACGGCGCCACTTCTTCCGCTTTGCTCGCGCGTTTCCTGTCGGCCCTTGGAGTGCCGGCACGGGTTTATATTCCCGACCGCATGAAAGAAGGCTACGGCCCCACGACCCCGGCCATGCTTCGCCTGCGCGCGGAAGGCATAAGCCTCGTCGTCACCGTCGATTGCGGCACCACCGCCTTCGACCCGCTGGAGGCGGCCGGGGAGGCCGGTCTCGATGTCATCGTGGTCGATCATCATGTGGCCGAGCCGGCGTTGCCCCGCGCGGTCTCGGTGATCAATCCCAACCGGCTCGACGACACGAGCGGCCTGGGCACGCTCGCGGCGGTGGGTGTGTCGTTCCTGTTCGCGATCGCCGTCAACCGGATGCTGCGCGACACGGGCTGGTACACCGCGAACGACCGCAAGGAGCCGGACCTGCTGGGCCTGCTGGACTTGGTGGCTCTTGGCACCGTGTGTGACGTGGTGCCGCTGGTGGGCCTTAACCGGGCCTTCGTGACCCAGGGCCTCAAGATCATGGCGAAACGGCAGAACCCGGGCCTGGTGGCGCTGGCGGATGTGGCGCGGGTGGATTCCCGCCTGACCGAATATCACGCCGGGTTCCTGCTGGGCCCGCGGGTCAACGCCGGCGGCCGGGTCGGCGAAGCACCCATGGGATCGCGCCTGTTGATGACGCAAGACCCGACGGAGGCGGCCGAGCTCGCCGGGCGGCTGGACGAATGGAACACCGAGCGTCGCGAGATCGAGGCCCAGGTGCTTGATGTGGCGATGGCCCAGGCCGAGGAGTTTGGATCGGACGCGGCCTTGATCATCGCGTCGGGGGACGGCTGGCATGCCGGGGTGATCGGCATCGTCGCCGGCCGCCTCAAGGAGCGCTTCAATCGCCCTGCCTTCGTGATCGGGTTCGAGGGTGACACGGGCAAGGGATCAGGGCGTTCGGTCGAGGGGGTGGATCTGGGCAGTGCTGTCATCGCCGCGCGCCAGGCGGGCCTGCTGGAGAATGGCGGCGGCCACAAGATGGCCGCGGGGCTGACGGTCGCGCGGGACAAGGTCCCGGAGCTGCAGCGCTTCCTCGACGAGCGTGTGGCGAACGATCTGGCGCGCAACGCCGTGATCCCGACCCTGCGCATCGACGGGTCGGTCGCGGTGAAGGGCGTGCAGCCGGAGTTTGTCGAGTCTCTGCAACGGCTTGCGCCGTTCGGGGCGGGCAATTCCGAGCCGCGCTTCATGTTGCCGTCGGTCCGCGTCGCCAAGGCTGACGTGGTCGGCGCGGGCCATGTGCGTTGTTTTCTGTCGGGCCCCGACGGCGGTCGCCTCAAGGCGATTGCGTTTCGCGCGGCCGGAGAACCTCTGGGCGACGCGTTGCTTCACACAGACGGTCTGGCGCTTCAGTTGGCCGGCAAGCTGCGCCCCGACAACTGGCAAGGGCGCAACGACGTGCAGATGATTATCGACGACGCGGCCGCCGTCTGAGTTCGGTCTAAACCTCGAACGCCGCGTCGAAGAACCGGGCTTCCAGCGCCAACGCATCCACGAACGCCGCCTCGGCCCGTTGCCGTGATGTGTCGTCTGCTGCGGCGGCCTCGCGATCGAATTCGGCGCGCATCCATTCGACGAAATCCCTGAAGTCGGGCAGGGCGTGCAGGGTGATCCATTCGGACAGATAGAAGCGCTCGGGCATCGCGGCTCCGCGCGCGACTGCGTCCGACGCCCAGCTCAGATAGACCCATTCCACCGGCACGAGCACCGCGAGGATATCGAGATAGCTGCCGGCCGCGCGCTGGCGGTCCATCAGCCCCGCGAAATCATCCAGCACCGGGTGCTTGAGCGGGTTGTCGAAGGTCGGCGCGGGCTGGCCGAAGGCTTCGAAGCTGCGCAGGAAGTAATCATTTTCCTCGTCGGTCAGCACGCCGAGGAACTGGGCGAAGCGCGTCTTCTCGGGCATCCCCGGCGCCATGGCCACGGCATGGCCGACTGTACCCGTCAGGTCGTTGATGAAGCCATAGTCCAGGGTGAGGTAGCGGGCATAGACCGCGTCGTCGATCGTGTCGGCCACGAGTTCGCGCACGAAGCGATGGTCCACCGCCGCATCCCATGCCGTTCGATGGGTTTCACGGAGTTGTTCGCTGAGACGTTCGGGCTGGGTCATGGCTTTGCTGACGGTGGTGGCGTGTGCCGGATCATCGGTAACTTCGGATACCATTCGAACAGGTTCAGCGCATCTGTCGATTTGTGCGGTGCGGGGTTGATTTCAACGCGTCCAGTCGTTATCTCGACTGCGCTGTACACCGGCCCGGCGTCCCCATCGTCTAGAGGCCTAGGACACCACCCTTTCAAGGTGGAGACACGGGTTCGAACCCCGTTGGGGATACCAACTTTTAATTTCTCACTCGAAATCTTTTAATTTTTGTTCCGCTTGCGTGCGGCTTGCGCTGTTCGCGCGGCATCTTTGTCTGGCACGACGTAGACACGGGCCATATTTGAACCGGGTGTATGACCGGTCACGGAATGAATTTGCGCACCACCGGCACTGATTTCTGATCCAAGCTGGATTTTGGCTCGTCATTCATTTTTGTCAGTCGATTCTACCCATCGAATTGGACTGATTGTGACTGATGACGGGTATGACGCCGTATGAACGTTTATCCCGATTTGGCGATTTTTCGACCATAACGTTTAAGGGATTAATTCTACAACATGTCATTTCTGTCATTCGGTCATTTTGTATTCTTGCCGGGCCAATTGATGATGACGCGATTGCCGAATCGCTATGTTGGTGTTAGGCACGAATTTGTCAGAGTTTCGCCATTTCGCCCCACGCTGAGCGTCGCGTGAATTGGCTATTCGAGACTGACGGAACTTTAGTCCGCTTGCCGCAGAGCCGTAAGTGGAAGAAGGGATAGTACGATGGAAACGCACGCCAGCGTGGGGTCGAAGACCGCTGCACTCACCGTAGACAATATGACGTTTATGCTCGAGCGGATGGGCGAGGATTGCTCTCCGCTGCAGTACATCCGTGAGCTAACACAAAATTCGATCGAGGCGATTACCAAGACGCCCGATAATCAAGGCGAAATTGTCTGGGACTGTGATTGGAATCTTTTCGATCTAGATCAGGTTTTCAAGTTGTCGATAATAGACAACGGGGTCGGAATGACCGGTGAAGAAATGGAGCGTTATATCAACCGGCTTTCAGCTTCATCGGGCCGGCAAGCATATGACGGGAACTATGGTATCGGAGGCAAAATTGCCGCCGGGACGAGGAACCCTGAAGGGCTGCTTTATCTGTCTTGGAAGGCAGGGCAGGGCTACATGACCCAGTTTTGGAAGGATCCCGATACTGGCGAATATGGTCTTCGGCAATTCGAGCGGCCTGATGGCACGTTCGGGCACTGGAGCCTCATTGACGAAGAGTACATCGAGAAGCCAGACCTTATCGATCAGCACGGCACAGTTGTAATCCTGCTGGGCAAGAGTCGCGACGACAACACAATGCTTGCGCCCCTTGGCGCCCGGCCACAAACCAAATGGCTTCGCAGGTATTTGAACACTCGGTACGCATCGATACCAGAGGGCATTACCATTCGTGTTCGAGAAGGTTGGGAAGAGCCGCGCGAGAACACTGATTTGAATGTCCGACGTTTGGTAACCGGACAAATGGCCTATCTCAACGACCATGCCCAAGACTTCGGACAAACCGAACTGGATGAGGCCACGGTGCACTGGTGGATTTTGCGGGATGAGCTGGCTATCAACCAAAATTCTAGTCAGTTGGAATCTGCCGGTCACGTTGCGGCTCTGTACCAAAACGAACTTTATGAGATTCGCACGGGACGCGCGGCACATTCGGCGCTCCAGCAGTTTGGAGTGATCTACCAACCGCGCCGCATCGTGTTGTACCTCGAGCCTGCCCCGACAAAAGGGAACGTTTTCCCTAACCTTTCGCGAACTTCGTTGAACCTGAATAACGAGCCCTTGCCGTGGTCCGAGTATGGTCATCAATTTCGTGAGTGTATGCCAGACGCTATTCGAAGTTACCTCGATGAAGCGGCCGCACAAATCCAGAATGCCGAACATTTGGACTCAATCATGTCTCGTCTGAAATCGGTGGAGGACCTTTGGAAGATCAGCCGCTATCGACCGCATCCTGCAGGAAACGTGGCTATTGATCCTGAAAGCAAAATCACGGGCGGTATTCGACGGGAATCTGGACGCAACGAAAGGAAGGGGACGGCAAAAGGGAGAGGTGCAGGCGGTGGCGCAGGGGAAGTGTATGCCCTATTTCAGAAGGCGAATGGTGAACCCGGCAAGGATGTAGGTAGTCCCCCTCCACCTGTGCCGCAGTGGCTCTCATTGTCGGATGGTTCGAGGGAGGAGGGGCAGATTGAGGACAGGGCGGCTGAGTATCTGCCAGACCAAAACATCCTCTTCATAAACGAGGATTTTCGAGTCTTCGAAGATATGCGCAAAAGGTGGAAAGCGAAGCATCGCGATACGCCCGGTTCTGAAGCCATCGTGACAGATGTGGTGAAAGAATGGTTCGAACAAACTCTCGTAGAGGCCGTTTTGGGGGCGTTGGGGATGAAGGGATCGCCTGAATGGTCGACCGATCAGATCAACGGCCTTTTGTCTCCGGAGGGGCTCACCGCATCTGTTTTGCCGCGATTTAGCGTCAATCAGAATATTGGGCGCGCACTCGGTAGCAAGCTCGGTAGTCTCAATAAGGACGTTGCATAATGGATTTTTTGCCGACGCTGGCGTGTATGCCAGCGCCGCATTAATCCGAAGTGCTCTCTCCTTGGGTAAACCTGTGCGCAATATTCTCGAAGCAGACTAAAAACCCTCGGGTCTCCGTCGATCACCTCTCTCTTTCAAGGTGGAGACACGGGTTCGAACCCCGTTGGGGATACCAATTAGGCCGCCGCCAGCGTTTACTCACGCAAAAGAGACGTTTCCAGAACGGGCGACAGGCTCGGGCCTTGCGGAACGTGCACATCCTTTGAGAAATCGATCAGAGCGTCGGGAAAAAGCCCGGTCGGGAATCCGTCCTCGGCGCCGGTGAACCGGTCCCTGGAAAGTTCGATGACGGTGAGGGCTGGCCAATGCTCCTTGAGCCATTCGAGATTTCTTTTCTTTGAGCCAATGACGGATGATGCGGGCTCCAGCTGCACCCCGATCGCCGTCTCGCCGGTCCAGAACAGGACGCTCAATTCGGCAAAGGCGGGGGTGGCGAAACTTTGCTGCGGCAGCCGGATGCGTGCGTTGGGCAACGGAAGAAACGCGGAATAGAACCAGTCGCCCGGCCTGTTGAGCGTGGCGCTCTGGTCCTTGAAAAGTTCCCCCGCGCGCCGTCTCGCATCGTCGAGATAGCAATCCACGAATTGCCTGAGGCGCACGGCGAAGGTCGGCAGCTTGGTGTTGAGCTTTTCGCGGACGAGTTGGTACAGGCGATCGTCAGATGTGATCAGCTCGAGATCCCGGGTGGCAAAACGGGCCCACCCGGCGCTCGACAGTCGAAGGCCCGGTGTCTGCGGGTCGATTTGCGCGTGCCGGCCCCCGAGCCGGGGAGGGTCATCGGATCTCTCCAGCTCGGCGAGCACCTGCACCGGGTCCGCTGCCGGCCCGTAAACGAGGGTCAGGTCTATATGTCCATCTCCAGAATGTAGAGCCCGCCGGCCCAGCGATCGCCGCAATAAACGATCCCGTTCTCGTCCACATAGACCTCGTTCATCTGGATCGTGGGAACACGCGAGTTCTCCGGCCCGGGCGGAATGAAGTAGGCCACGCATTCGGGTTGATACGGGTTCTTGAGGTCGTATACGCGAATGCCGGCATTGAAGAAGGCGCCGATGATAATCTCTTCGCTGTGGAAGGAGGGGCCGGGCCGGTTCTCGTGCAGGTTATGCGAGCCGAAGCGGCCGCCCTTGTTGGCATATTCCTCGACGGGGGGAAGGGGCAGGGTGCTGATCGGGACCAGGTTCTCCTCGTTGCGGGCATCCAGAACCCAGGTCAGCTTGGGCCAGTCGGCGCCATCATCCTTGATGCACTCATCGGTCACCAGGATCAGGCCGCGGTCAAACAACGGCATGACCGTGTGGGTGAAACCCGGATAGGGGTTGTGCGGGCTCCAGCTGGAAACAACGGTGGGGTTCGATTTGTCGGAGATATCGAGGATGAACGCACCGCCGTCGATGTAACCGAGATAGGCCCGGTCGGGATGGTCGGGGTAGACGTTGGCGTTGTGCAGCCGGAAGGCGTCCCCGCCGCGCAATGTATCCATCGGCTCGGGAATGATCCGCTCGGGCAGCGGCTCATCGTCGCCTTCGCGCGTCCCGGGATACCACCAGCGTCCGGCCTCTTCGGGTTTGCTGGGGTTGCGGACGTCGATGATCTGGTAGATTTGGTCGTCGCGCGGGTGCCGTGGGGTGAAGTCCGGTGCGCCGCTCGCCAGATGGACATACTCGCCGTCGACAAACCACAGGCAATGGGCGCCGCGCGAGTGGGGTCCCGCCGTCGAGTAACGGCTGATCGACTTCGGGTTGCGCGGATAGCTCACGTCAAAGAGTTCGAAGCCCGCGGGTTCCAGGCCGAGTTCATAGACCTGGTAGGCGACGGCCAGAATATCGCCGGTGACCTCGAGCGAGTTCGATCGCATGTTCGAATGCGGCAACTCGGTCTGGCAATTCACCTGGGGATTGCGCGGGTCGGTGACGTCGAGGCCGGTGAAATTCTTGGGCGGTCCTTCATGGGCGACCCAGAGAATACGCTCCCCCTTGCCAGTGACCTGTAAGGCCATGCCTTCGCCGACGCCGCCATGACCGTTCAGCCCGTCATGGGCGAGCAGCGTCATATTGTGAATGAGTGTTTCGGACATTGTTTCCCCTTGCGGTCGCGCTTCTTGCGCGACATTCCAGTAGATCGTGCGTCCTATCGATTTAGAGCGTTTGTCCGGGCAAGTCGAGATGAGCGGAGAATTGTTTTCATCCCGCCCGATCCCATAAACTCCTGCGATGAACATGTTGGAAAATTCGGATTCGTCCCGACCGGAGATCGCCTCCAATCGGGTGCCCGTGAGCCTGATCACCGGCTTCCTCGGCAGCGGCAAGACGACGCTGCTGAACCATCTGGTCAAGCAGCCGGGCATGGAAGCAACGGCGCTGATCATCAACGAGTTTGGCGAGGTGGGGCTCGATCATTTGCTCGTCGAATCCGCGATCGAGAACACGCTTTTGCTCGAGAATGGCTGCATCTGCTGTTCGATCCGCGGAGATCTTGTCGATACCCTGCGCGATCTCTTCAGAAAGGTCGATGACGGGGAGATTCCGGGATTCGCCCGAATTCTGATCGAGACGACCGGCATCGCCGATCCCGTGCCGATTGTTCGCACGCTCGACAGCGACCCGGCGGCCGCAGATCGGTGCCGGCTGGATCAGGTCGCCACTGTCGTCGATGGGATGCTGGGGCTGAGACAACTCGATGACCATGAGGAAGTGGCCGCACAGGTCGCCGTCGCGGATATCCTGCTGATCAGCAAGGCCGACCTTGCGGCGGAGGGGACCAGCCAAAGACTTCGTCAGGCTTTGGCCGCCATCAACCCTGCCGCGCGTATTCGGTCCATGTCCTACGGTGCCGTGGATCCCGATGACTTTTTTGCGCAAGGCGCCGCGCCGGACGATCAGGCACGCCGGGCCGATGCCGTTTCGAGGGAACATCATGCCGATGACCATCACCACCACGGCACCATTGCGACCTGTTCAATCGTCCACGAACCGGCCGTCGAAGAGGCGAAACTGAGAGCCTGGCTCCGGATGATTGTCACATTGCGGCCCTATGCCATCCTTCGTGCCAAGGGCTATGTGCACGTCGCAGGGGCGGACAGGCCATTACTGCTGCAGGCCGTTGGACCGGTCGTCAGCCCCCCGGATTTCGTCGACGAATGGCCGGGTGGACGGCCCGAAACCCGGCTCGTGCTGATCTTCAGGGATCTTGATCCGGCTCAGGTGACCGAAAGTTTTCATCGCCATGTCACAGGAGCCGGCGTGTAGCGATTTTTCAAACCTGTCGATCATCAAATTGTCCGGGTTGGGAAAATCACGCGACCCGGTGCATGATAGTTGGCAACGAATATTTTGTTTCAAAAGGAGGAGAGGATTTATGCCCGTATATAAAGGCGACGAAATGGTGCCGACGCCCGACAGCGCCCGTCCGCACATCATGATGAAGCAATATGGCGGCGAGCTCATCAAGGCCGGGATCGTGAATTACGCGCAAGGCGAGGCGCCGCCGCCCCATGTGCACCCGACCGACGAGCAATGGTTCTACCTCCTCGAAGGGCGTCTCGCGACGATCCTGGGCGACGAGGTCGAGATCATCGGGCCCGGCGACATGGTTTATATCCCGCGGGGCGTGCCTCACGGCATTCGCCTGCTCGGAGACGAGTGCACCTTCTTCACCTGCAAGAGCCCGGCAGGTTCGGGTGCCCTTAGCGAGGACTATACCGAGATCCCGAACTTGGACGAGATGGTGCGGCGGCTCGACGAGGCGGAGGCCAGTGCGTGAGGGCTGGCCCTGGCCAGACCGGTACTAGGGAATTCTTATATAAGAGTGGACATCAAACGGCGTCCCAACAATACTGATCAGGATTTGATTCCGAGATTCGCGGAGCCGCGAGGTGGCGCGTTTCGGAGTTGATAGCGAGGCGGGTTGGAACCTGTCTCGGAAGTACGATGAAATCTAATAATGGAAGGAAATCTCGATGAAGAAATCAACCACGATGGGCCGTGTGGTCCTCGGTGCTTTCGCGGGCACGATCCTTACGTTCGCGGCCGGAAGCGCCATGGCGGAATACCCCGACAAACCGATCACGTTCATTGTCCCTTATTCCCCGGGTGGCGGCTCTGATCAGCAGGCGCGTCGCCTGCAGCCGGGCCTTGAGAAGGCGCTCGGCGTCGATGTCCGCATCGTCTACAAGACCGGCGGCGGCGGCGCGGTCGGTTTCAACGAGCTGTGGCGCTCGAAGGCCGACGGTTACACCATCAGTAACGTCGTTGTTCCGAACGTCGTCATTTCGGCCAAGGGTAAAGACGTCGGGTTCAAGCCCGGCGAATTCTCCTACATCGGCATGACGGTGCGTTCCGTCGGTGCGCTCATGGTGCCCAAGGGCAGCAAGTATGGCTCGCTCAGCGAGTTCGTGTCTGCCGCAAAGGCAAACCCGGGCAAGCTGACCGTCGCGGGTGTCGGCAGCACGGGTGAGCGTAACTTCGGTGAGCTCGCCAAGATCCTCGGTATCGAGACCACCTACGTGCCGGTTTCCGGCGGCGTTGGCAAAATGATGCCGATGTTGCAGGGCAAGCATGTGGATGCGGGCATGACGGCGTCGAACCACGCCGTGAAGCACAAAGCCACGGTGGACACGCTGGTCATCGCCGGCCCGAAATCCACCGCCGCACTTCCGGGCGTGCCGAGCGAGCCGCAGTGGACCTACACGACGACGTGGGGAATCATGGCGCCTCCGGGCACCCCTGCCGATCGTGTCGCGAAACTCAACGACGCGCTCTACAAGGCGACGGCTAATCCCGATGTCGTCAAGATCGTGAACAGTCTCGGTCTGGTGCAGATGAAACAGACGCCGGCGCAGGCCGAAGCCTACGTCGACGCCGCGATCAAGAAGTTCGCCAACTAGCGGCGGCTTTTTAAGCTTCAGGCTGCCCCGCATTCACCGATGGATGTCGGTGCAGCCTGTCTGCTTGTCTCACAAGATTCTTCCCTCCCGCTGCCCATGGGCCGTCAGGGGGATACGTGTGTCTATTAAATCGGGGATGATGCGGTGATCGAAGGTCTCATGCAGACACTCACCTGGTCGGTCATGTTCTGGCTGACGGTCGGTGTCATGATCGGCATGGTGGTGGGAACCCTGCCGGGACTAACAGCCACAATGGGAACGGCCCTCCTGGTGCCGTTTACCTTCGCGCTCCCCACGGATGCGGGCATCGCCATGCTCGGCGGCCTTTACGTCTGCGCGATGTTCTCGGATGCGATCCCTGCCGTCCTGGTCAACACGCCGGGAACGCCCGCCGCGATGGCGACAGCGTTTGACGGGCACCCGATGGTCCATAAGGGCCGGGGCCAGGAAGCCATCGTCGCGGCATGTTTCAGCTCCGCCATCGGCACATTGTTTGGTGCCGCCGCCTATCTGTTGCTCGCTTGGCCGTTGATCAACATCGCCCTGAAATTTGGCCCGCCGGAATTCTTCTGGCTGGGGATTTTTGCACTCACGATTATCGGCAGCCTGGCGGGAGACTCGATCCTCAAGGGGCTCGCCGGCGGCGCCATCGGCCTGCTGATCAGCAGCATCGGCATCAGTCATGGAAACGAGATCGCGCGCTTTACCTATGGTGTCCCTGAATTGCGTGGCGGCCTGTCTCTCGTCGCCGGCCTGATCGGCATCTTCGCCATCCCCCAGGTCTTGTCGATGATCGCGAACCTGCGGAAGAAAGAATTCATCGCCGAGTACAAGCCGGTGCGCGGGCAAACCCTCTCGACCATCGGGCGTGTTCTCGCGCATCCGTTCCATGTGATCCGCTCTGCGGTTATCGGCTCGTTCATTGGCATTCTGCCCGGTGCGGGCAGCCCAATCGCCGCGCTGGTTTCCTATAATGAGGCGGTGCGCTGGAGTAAGGACAAGAGTCAATACGGCAAGGGTGATCTGCGCGGCGTGACCGCGTCGGAGATCGCCAACAATGCCGCAGCACCCGCGGCCATGATCCCGCTGGTCACGCTGGGTGTGCCCGGCTCCTCGCCGGCCGCCGTCATCGCGGGTGCGCTCATGCTGCGCGGCCTCAATCCCGGCCCGGAGCTGTTCCAGAGCGATGGATCACTGGTCTTCTCGTTCGGCTGGTCATTGCTCTTCGCGGGGATCGTGACCTTCATCCTGGGCAGCCTGTTCGCGCCGCTTCTGGTCAAGATCATCCGTATTCCGTTGCGGTTGCTGGCACCCCTGATCATGTTGCTGGCGATCATCGGGGCCTATGCGATCCGGAACAATATCTTCGACGTCTACATCATGCTGGCACTCGGGGTCTTCGTGTTCCTGATCCGCCGCCTGGGCTTCCATCCGGGGCCCATCGGGCTCGGCCTCATCCTTGGCCCGATCATCGAGCCCTCGCTCGTCCAGGCGATGTATATCTCCGATGCGACCTCGGTCTGGAATGTGTTCTTTACCGGCACGATCAACGTCATCCTGATCGCGCTGAGCGTGCTGTCCATCGTTCTGGTCGTCTGCTCCCGCCATCGCGACCGCAGGCTGGAGCGCCAGGGTGCCGCGGCCGGGACCGCGCCCGGCAAACCCAGCGGACCGGAGTAGGGCGATGAACATGAAACGTTTTGCAGACCGGGATCTGCTGACGGCGGCCATGCTGTTCGGCGTCAGTGCCCTTTTCTCCGTGGGCTCCAGTTCCGATCCGAAAGACTGGGCGTTTCCGCTCCTCGCGAACTACGTCACCCTGGGCATCGCGATTGTCTTTCTCGCGCGGTTCGTGGTCTCGGCATTTCTGAAACACGTGCCGGACCTCATGGAGATGACCGCAGACGATCGGGCCTCGACCCTGGATGTGATCGTTTTCCTGGTCGTGGTGCTGGCCTATCTGTTCGTCATGTTCGGCCTCGGATTCTGGCCGTCGAGCCTGATCATGCTGATCCTCACATCGCTCTACCTGACCCGGGAGCGCACGACCCGGAATATCCGGCTGGCGATCATCGTGCCCATCTGCATCTCGATCGTGGCGTATTTGATCTTTACCCAGGTGTTCTACGTGCCGTTCCCCGAAGCGGGCTGGTTCACGAGCTAGTGCAGGCGGGATTCCCGGCCGACATCGCAGGAGGATAAAACATGTTGGCGTTAGATTTGCGGGCCGAACAGGCCTTCGACCCCGAAAAGCATGTCGAGAATATCCTCGGCGTGGTCGAGGACGGCGATGTCACCGTCGCCTGCTGGGAGCCGGGGCAGGTGAGCCCCAACCACTGCCACCCCCACGCCTCGGAGGTCTATTTCTGCTTCGAGGGCGGCGGCGTCATAAAAACGCCGGACAGGACCGTCGAGATCAAGCCGGGCGGGTTCGTCGTCCACCCCCCGGGCGAGGTGCATGAATACACGAACGGTCCCGAGCGCACCCTGCTGTTCCGGGTGCGCTATGGCGGCGACAAAGTGTCCCGCAAGGTCGACTGGCCGACCAATAAGGGGTGGACGCAATCGCCCGAGGACATCGAGTATTTCAAGGCCAACCCGGTCGGCTAGCGATACAGAATCACCGGGATCTTGCAGCTGCGGACCATCTCGGTGGTGGTCGAGCCGATGATCAGGTTGCGGATCCGCGAATGGCCGTAGGCCCCCATCACCAATAGATCGATGCCCTCGCGCTCCACGGCTTCCGAGATGACTGTCTCGGGCTGGCCCGGGACGATATCGGCCTCGACGGTGTAGCTGCCGGCCTCGAGCATGGCGCGGGCATCGTCCAGCGCCTTGCGGTTCTCCGCATTGTCCGCGCCCACCATCAACAAACGGCAACTCAGTCCGGCAAAAAGAGGGCTGCGTGACACATGGTCGACCGCCTTCATGCAGCTGGTGCCGCCGTCGAACGCGATCATGAATTTATTGATCGGGTTGAAGGCGCGTGCGGCGACCAGCACCGGCTTGCTGCTGGATCGTACGACCCGTTCGAGATTGGACCCGAGATGCAGCTTCGCGAAGTCCGCCGCTTCGCCGCGTTTGCCGATGACGAGCAGGCCCGCATCGGCCTCCGTCTCGTTGACCGTGTCGATGATGTCGCCGGAGCGCAGCCGCACGGACACGTTCTTCACGCCGCCTTCTTCGAGGCGCGCCTGGGCGTCGTCAAGAATCGCGCGGCCGATCTTCTGTGAGAGCTTGGCGCGCTGGGCGTCCAGATCGGTGAGTTCTTCGAGCAATGCCGTGCGCGCGCCGAGCGTGATGTTGCCGCTCAGGTTGGCCTTTTCGCTGCCGCCCTCGCGACGGCCCAGCACGTGGTGAAGCTCGACCGCCACACCGGTGCGCCCCGCGACCCAGGCTGCGTGATCGCACACGCTTTGCGAATAAACCGACCCGTCGACGAAGGCGATGAGCTTTTCCATATCCGTCATCCTAATGCCCCATCAACTGTTGTAGCGCGCCGGGCCGGTCGTGAATGGCCAGCCGGTCGACGATGGTCTCGCTGGCCTGGTTCAGGCCGATGATCTCGACCTCGGCCCCCTCGCGGCGGAACTTGAGCACGATCATGTCGAGTGCGGCCACGCTCGAGATATCCCAGATATGCGCCCGGCTGACGTCGACGACCACCTGTTCCAGGGCTTCTCGGAAATCGAACGCGGCGTTGAACGCGCCGGCCGACGCGAAGAACACCTGCCCCTCGACGACATAGGTACGCGCCTTGCCGTCGTCGGAGACGGTGGAGGTCACGCGGAAGATCTGGGCGATCTTCCAGGTGAAGAAGATGCCCGACAGGAGCACGCCCACCAGCACGCCGATGGCGAGGTTGTGGGTAAAGACGACGCTCGCGACCGTGGCGAGCATGACGATGGACGAGCTGCGCGGATGGGTGCGCAGCGCCTTGATCGACGACCAGCTGAAGGTGCCGATCGAGACCATGATCATGATCGCGACCAGCGCGGCCATGGGGATTTGTTTGACCCAATCGCCGAGCACCACGATCAGGAACAGCAGAACGGCGCCAGCGGTGAAGGTCGACAGGCGCCCGCGTCCGCCGGACTTCACGTTGATCATCGGCTGGCCGATCATGGCACAGCCGGCCATGCCGCCGATGAAGCCGGTCGCGGTGTTGGCCAGGCCCTGGCCGATGCATTCCTGGTTCTTGTCGCTGGGCTCGTCGGTGAGGTCGTCGACGATCGACGCGGTCATCAGGGATTCGAGCAGGCCGACCGCGGCGACGGCGGCGGCGACGGGCAGAATGATCCGCAGGGTCTCGAGATTGAGCGGGATGTCCGGTAACAAGAAGATCGGCAGGGTCGAGGGTAGCTCGCCCATATCGCCGACCGTGCGCACGTCGAAGCCGAACGTCATGGTCACGGCGGTCAGCGCGAAGATGCAGATCAACGGCGAGGGGACGGCCTTCGTGACATAGGGAAAGAGGTAGATGATCGCCAGCCCGGCCGCGACCATGAGATATGTCAGCCACGGCACGCCCAGTAGTTCGGGCAGCTGGGCCATAAAGATCAGGATCGCCAGCGCGTTGACGAAGCCCGTCATGACCGAGCGCGAGACGAAGCGCATGACATAGCCGAGCTTCAGGAAACCCGCGGCGATCTGGATCAACCCGGCCAGCACCGTGGTGGCGAGCAGATATTGCAGGCCATATTCCTTGACTAGGGTCACCACCAGGACGGCGGTGGCTGCGGTGGCGGCGGAGATCATGCCGGGCGTCCGCCTGTGAACGCGCAGATCACTGCGATCGAAAAGGACGCATACAGCCCGACCTTCGGGTCGACCCCGGCGATGATGGAGAAGGCAATAGCCTCGGGGATGAGCGCCAGGGCGACGACCAGTCCGGCGAGAACATCGGGGCGTATGTTGCCGAACCATTGTTCGCGGTAGGCGGAGAAAGAAATCATGAAGCGTCCGAATCACGCGCTGATCATCGTCGGTCGAAGCAACCGGCGTGGGCAGCGTTTGGTTTTGAGGTGCGATGACCTGCTATGGGCGCGCCGAAGGCCAGAATTGTTTCCGTTCCGCGCAGCGTAGCCGTACATAGGCTCGATTATGCTGCAATGCAATATAATCGAGCGAAGGCTTCTGGCTAAAGTTGTGGCGCCGTCCTGTCTGGCCAGTATGTTTCGCGGCATAATGCGGACGATCATCTAAGGAGTGCGCATGCCGGCCACCGACTTGAATCACCTCCCGGCGCATGAGATCGCCCGGCGGATCGCCGCGAGGGAAACAACCGCAGTCGCCGCCACCGAAGCGTGTCTCGAACGCATCGAGGCGCGCGAGGGAAGCGTTCACGCCTGGGCTTTCGTCGACCCGGAGCTGGCGCTCGAACAGGCGCATGCGTGTGACGGACAAACACCCCGGGGCCCGCTCCACGGCGTGCCGCTCGGCGTGAAGGACATCATCGACACCCGGGACATGCCGACGCAGATGGGATCGCCGGTGTATGCCGGTCACCGCCCGACGGCCGACGCCGCCTGCGTCACCCTGGTGCGTGATGCGGGCGCGATTATTCTGGGCAAGACCGTGACCACCGAGTTTGCCGGCAGCCATCCCGGCCCGACGGCCAATCCGCACGGCCTGGAGCACAGCCCTGGCGGGTCGTCGAGCGGTTCGGCCGCCGCCGTGGCCGATTTCATGGTGCCTGCGGCCTTCGGCACCCAGACCGGCAGCTCGATCCTGCGCCCGTCGGCCTATTGCGGCGTGATCGGCTACAAGCCGACCTTCGGCACCTACAACATCGCCGGGGTCAAGGCCGCGGCCCAGAGTCTCGATACGCTCGGGCTCCACGCGCGCGACCTCGATGATATCCAGCTGCTCACTTCGGTGCTGGTCAACCGGCCGCTGACGCCGCTGAGGGCGCCGGCAGACGGCCCGCGCATCGGCCTGTGCCACACACCCCTGTGGGATTTCGCCCAGCCGGAAACGAAGGCGGCCGTCGAGGATGCCGCCACGGGTCTTGCGCAGGCGGGTGCGGCAGTGGGGGATGTTGTCCTGCCGGAAACTTTCGCCCGTCTTGAGGAAGTTCGAATTCTCATCAATTGCTACGAGCGCAGCCGGCACATGTCCGGCGAGTGGCGCGACCACCGGGATTCACTCAGCGACAGGTTCCAGTCCGTCATGCAGACGGGGTTCGATCTGCCCTATGACGCGTATGTGGCGGCCATGCGCGTCACGGAGGATTGCCGGCAACAGAGTGACGCGCTGTTCGACGAACACGATGTCCTGCTCGCGCCTTGCGTGGATGGCGAGACGCCCCACGGCCTCGCGGAAGGCGGCAACCCTCGTTTTGCGGGATTGTGGACGGCCATCCGCCTGCCTGCCGTTTCCCTGCCGACCCATTCAGGCCCGAACGGGCTCCCGGTGGGGATTCAGCTGGTCGGGCGCTATCGCGACGACGACCGCCTGCTGAGCACCGCGAAGTGGGTGATGGAAAAGCTCGGCGCGATCACGCCTTAGGCTTCCGGTTCAGACAGCGGGTCCATGCACCCAGTCGAATAACCAGCACAGTGACGATGGCCTGGGCGGCAATGCTGGCGGCGATCAGCGCGAAATACTGCCCGATGGTCGCGTCTGCCGTTTCCACCGCTTGAGCCGACTCCTGCCGGTCGTCAAAACGATACCTACGGGCAACGACCCGGCAAACCTTTGGGGGAAAACTGAACATGCGCACGCCACGCCTCGACCGCGACCGCCAGCAATGGATTTTCGATTATCTCGTCCAGGAGACCGGCAAGGTCTTTCACTGGGACGAAGACGGGCGTCCGCTGCCCAAGAGCGTGAAGAGCCACGCCCAGATCTCCAAACATCTCGGCCGCATCGGCCAGCGGCTCGAGCGGGTGGCGGCCGAGGAAGACGCGGCGGGCCATTCCGCGACGGCCTTCGAACTCTACCACCGGGCGTCCTCAACCTTCGCCCTGGCCCAGCACCCGGTCCTCGAAAACAACGACGAGAAGCGCTACTTGCACGGCCGCTGCATCGCCAATTTCGAGAAGGTCATCGAGCACGCGCCATACCCGATCGAGCGCCTGGAGGTCCCGTTCGAGGGAGACGAGCTGCAGTGCAACTTCCACATGCTGCCAGGCAAGCTCAACGCGCCGCTGGTGATCTTCATTCCCGGCTGCGACATGACCAAGGAGATCTATCCCGATCCGCGCATCATGCAGGCGCATCTTCGTGGCATGCATATGCTGGTGATCGACGGACCGGGGCAGGGGATGTCGAACCTGCGTGGCCTCAAACTCACGCCAACCAATTATGAACGCGCGGTGCTCGCCATCGCCGAGCACATGGCTGAACGTGCGGAGGTCGATGCCGAGAAGATCGTCGTCTATGCGCTCTCGATGGGCGCCCATTGGGGACTCGAAGTCGCGGCGTCAGGCCACCCTTTGATCAAGGCGGTCGCCGCCCCGTGGACATCCGCGCTCGACAAGTACTTCATTCTCGATACCTTCTCGCCGCGCTACAAACAGCTCTTCGGCTACCTGATGGGGGCCTCCAGCGAGGAGGAGCTCGACGGCTGGGTCAGCCAGATGACCGTCGAGGGACGCGAGGCGGAAATCAAGTGCCCGGTGTTGATGACCGTCGGCGAGTATGATTCCCGCAGCCCGGTCGAACTGGTCTACGAGTTCTACGACAAGATCAGCGCGCCCAAGGAACTCTGGGTCTACGAGGACACCTACCATCAGGCGCGCATGTTCGGCGCCGACCAGGCGCGTCACGATCATCACATGATGTGCCACGACTGGCTGGTCGATGCGCTCGACGGGAAGTACGGCGCAGGACATGACAAGAAGATGTACCTGCGCACCGGCGGCGGTGGTCCGAACGGCCCGCAGGGCGAAGGAAAGGACGCGCTGCACTGGTGGGAGTAGGACGCGCGCCATGAAGGCCGTCTCCTATACCCGTCACGGCCCGGCGGCCGAGGTGCTCGAGTTCGGCGACTTGCCCGATCCGAGCCCGGCCGACGGTGAAGTCCTGATCGAGGTCGCCACGTCGGGCGTGAACCCGTCCGACGTAAAGGCCGGGCGGGATATCTGTGGCCGATGACCGCACCGCGTACCATCCCCCATTCAGACGGTGCGGGTGTCATCGTGGCGGTGGGGAGCGGGGTTGATCCGGCAAGGGTCGGCGAGCGGGTCTGGACCTACAACGTCAACCGCACCGCCGACGGGCTCGGCCAGGGTGCGATCGGCACGGCGTCGACGCTTGTTGCCGTGCGCGCGACGCAGGCCGTGCTGTTGCCGGAGAATACGGATTTCGTGGCCGCGGCCGCGCTCGGCGTACCGGCCATGACCGCCCATGCAGCGCTGCTGACGGATGGCCCGGTCGGGGGGATGTCGGTGCTTGTTACGGGCGGCGCCGGCGCGGTGGGATCGCTCGCCATCCAGATCGCCAGATGGGCCGGTGCCGCGCGCATCGTCACGACGGTCAGCTCCGATGCGACGGCGCAGCTTGCCATGGACGACGGGGCGGACGCCGCAGTGAACTATCGTGAACTTGGGATTGGCGACGACCTGCGCGATGCGCTGCTGGACGCCAACCACGGGCAGAAGTTCGATCGCATGGTCGATGTGGATTTCGGCAGCTACGTGAACCTGTCGGCGCAGGTCCTGCACCACGGTGCTGTGATCGGCACCTATGCGTCCATGTCCGAGCCCAAGCCGACCGTCGATTTCTACCCGTTGATGATGAACAATATCACCATCCGGATGGTCGAGGTCTATGCCCAGTCGCCGGCGCGGTTCGCCGAAATTTATGACGGTGTGAACAGGGTACTCGGGGACGGCGCGCTGGTGCCGCGCATCGATACGACATACGCGCTGGCCGATACGATCGCTGCTCATGAACGGGGCGAGTCTGGCGGCCAGCTCGGCAATGTGATTGTCGAGGTCTAGGCGGCGAACGCCCGTTCGCAGATGTCCCGGGCCCGGGCATAGTCTTTTGCGATATCGATCGCCAGCCCTTCGCGGAACGCGGTCAGGGCCGGGTTCTGCCGGGCTTCATGGGTGATGTAGCCGAACGGGCGGTAGGGTCCCGGCAGCCGGAACGGCAGGACGGCATAGTCACCTGAATCTACCAGGTTCCCCGCGATCAGGTCGGGCAACACCGTGAGCATGTCGGAATTCTCCATCACCGCGTGCATGGCGCTGGCCGAATTGCTCTCGAAGGCCGGCAGGTCGATGTAGTCCACCCCGACGGCTGTGAGGGCGAGGCGCGTGTCGCGGTTCAGGAGGCTGTCACGGGCATGCGTGATCCATCGGGCCTGCGCGAGCATTTCAGGGGTGATGCGCGGGACATCGAGCAGCGGATGTCCGATCCGCCCGACGATGACATTCTCGCCGCGTGTCAGGCGTTCGACGATCAGGTTCGGGATCCCCTCGATGACGTCGACAGGGGCCATGATCAGATCGAGGTCACCTTCTACCAGTTGGGTGAGGAGGGCTGGCGCGTAGCCGTTCTGGAGCACGATTCTAATTTCGGGATAGCGCTGTAGCCATGACGCAATGAAACCCGATGCCACCCGATGGCTATGAAACGGCGGTGCGCCGATGCGCAGTTCACCCTGTTCGCCCGCCGCCACCCGTTCGGCCAGTTCGGATATCTGCTCGGTTGCCATGCGGATGGAACGACCGTGGCTTGCGAGTTCCGTCCCCAGGGCGGTGGGGGTGACCGGATTGCGGCGCGACGCAAAGATCGGCGCGCCGAGCTGGGCCTCGAGTGCGCTGGCCATGCGGCTCAGCGCCGGTTGGCTCGTGTTCAGGCGCTCGGCAGCCAGTGTAAACGAGCCGCACTCGAGAATTTCGGTCAGCTGGATGAGATGCTTGGGATCAATAGACATATCAGAATGATATGATGTCATGAGTTATCATGATTTTTCAATCTTTTGTGTCTGGGATATTCTGTCCGCAACCGAGGCCGGATACACCGGTCCCACGAACACCAATGGGAGATGACAATGCGTATTGTGCTTAGCCTTGCATTCGCATCCGCCGTGTTGGCCGCGATGATCTCGCTGCCCGGACACGCGCATGCAAAAACACGAATTCTGACCAACTGCTTCTGGCCGCCGCAGCACTACATGTGCACGCAGGTCCTGCCGACCTGGGGCAAGTGGGTCAAGGAAGCAACGGACGGTCGCGTGACGGTCCAGATTCCGCCGAAATCCCTGGCCTCGCCGCCCGAGCAGTGGGGTTCGGTCGAGAAGGGCATCGCCGATGCCGCCGTTCAATTCAACGGCTTCGTCGCCAACCGCGTGACCGGTCCGCTGGTTGCCATGAACCCGTTCGTGGCCAGCGCCGATGCGCCGGCCATGTCGCAGGCGCTGTGGGAGACCTATCAGAAGTTCTTCCCGGACGAGTATAAGGGCGTCCATGCCTTGTCGATGTGGGTGATCACCCCGGCCGAGGTCTACAGCCAGAACGACACGCCGATCAATTCGGTGGCCGACCTCAAGTCCCGCAAGATCTGGGCGCTGCCCGGCACGGTTGCGAACCTGATGAAGAAGGTTGGCGTCGGCGTTGTTGCCGGTCCGGCCGTGCAGGCCAACGAGGTTATCTCGCGCGGCGTGGTGGATGGTCATATCGGGCTCAGCCCGGTGTCGATCGCCGCGTTCCAGCTTGGGCCGTACACCAAGTCGATGACCCAGTTCAAAACCCGGATCTACTCGACCAGCTTCTCCTTCGTGATGAACGAAAAGAAGTGGGACGAGCTTTCGAAGGAAGATCAGACGGCGATCACGTCCGTCAGCGGCGAAAAGTTCGCGCGCATGGCATCGCAGTTCTGGGTGGATGGCGACGCGGCGGCGATCAAGCGGTTCAACTCCGAGTGGGGGATCACCGTTCATGACGCCGATCCGGCATTCGAGGCGGAACTGACTGAAGCGTCCAAGTTCCTCACCGCGGGCTGGATCAAGCGCGCGACCGACAAGGGGATCGATGGCAAGGGTGCCTATGATTTCTACGTCAATCGCGTTCGTGAGCTGTCCAGCTTCTAGTCTGCCCGTCGGCATGACATCCTGAATCGGGGAGGGTACGCCATGCAGTCCGTCGCACGCGCCGTGCTGCCGCGTATCCTCTCGGTTCTGGAGGCCGTTTCGGCCATTCTTCTGTTCGTCATGATGGCGTTGACCTTCGTCGACGTTATCGGACGCTACGTCTTCACCGCACCTGTCTTCGGCGCGGCGGAGATGATCCAGTTCCTGCTCGCCATGACGATCTTCGGTGGGCTGAGCCTGATCAACGCCCATGACAGCCACATCACGGTCGAATTGTTCGAGCCGTGGTTGTTAAAGCGCTTCCCGCGGCTGCAACCGATTATCGTTCAGACATTCTCCGTGGGCGTGATGTTGATCATCGCCTGGCAACTGACGGTGTTTGCGATCGAGGCCCATCACATCGGCAGCTTCACTGTCGTCCTTGAATGGCCGCTGGTGGTGGTCGCCGGAACGGTCGCGGGGCTTTCGGTCGTAAGTCTGATCGTTCAGATCCTCGGTTTGTTCCTGCAGAGCGACCCTGAATGGCGTGGTGAACACGGAGATCCTCTGTGAGCACCGCGTTAATCGGTTTCGGCATACTTCTTCTTCTGTGTTTCTTCGGGTTCCGCGTCGGGTTCGCGACCCTGTTCGTGGGTCTGGTCGGGTTTGCGCTGCAACGCGGCTGGTCGCCGGCCCTGTCCATGACGGGTCAGCAGATCATGGACGACGCGATGTCGTACAATCTGTCCGTCATCCCACTATTCATCCTGATGGGCGTGTTCATCTACCGCGCGGATCTTTCGAAAGATCTCTACACGGCGGCCTATTCGGGGCTCGGACGGTTCCGCGGCGGGCTCGCGCTCTCTACCGTCGTCGCCTGTGCTGGTTTCTCGGCGGTGTCGGGATCGTCGGTCGCAACGGCTGCCACCATGACCCGCGTCGCCATGGGGCCGATGCGCAAATACAAATATCACGACAGCCTGTCGTCCGGGACGATCGCGGCGGGCGGTACGCTGGGCATCATGATCCCGCCGTCGGTACCGCTCGTAATCTTCGGCATCGTGGCCGAGCAGGATATTGGCAAGCTGTTTATCGCCGGGGTTCTGCCGGGCATTCTTCTCGTCGCGCTGTTCATGGGCGCGGTCGCGGTCGTGGTGCGGATTAACCCCGAAGCGGGACCGGCCGGCGAGCCGCTCGACCCGGAAGTGGCGCGGCGCGCGCAACGTGCGGTCTGGCCGGTGCTGGCTCTTTTCGTGCTTGTGCTTGGCGGCATCTACGGCAAGGTCTTCACGCCGACCGAAGCCTCGGGCATTGGTGCGGTGGGCGCCGCGGCCATCGCCTTCATGCGCGGGCATTTGCGCAGCCTGACCGAGTGGCGCGACGCGCTGGTCGAGGCAACACGGACCACGGCGACGCTGTTTATCGTCATCTTCGGCGCGCTGGTCTTCGCCCAGTTCATCAACCTGTCTGGTCTGCCATATGATCTTGTCGACATCGTCGATGACTTCGAACTTACCGGCACGCAGATTGTCATTTTCGTCATGCTTATCGCGGTGCTGATGGGCATGGTCTTCGAATCCATCGGCATCCTGCTGCTGCTGGTTCCGGTGTTCCTGCCGTCGCTGTTTGCGGCCGGCGTGGACATGATTTGGTTCGGTATTCTCGTCGTGCTGGTGACCGAACTGGGGCTGATCACACCGCCGATCGGAATGAATGTTTTTGTCGTGCGTTCGGTGATGCCGGACATCAAGCTCGGACATATTTTCAAAGGTGTCGTGGCGTTTATCGTCGCCGACGTGATCGCGCTGGTGCTGGTTTTCTGGCTGCCGGAGATCGCGACCTTCCTGCCAAAATTGATGGAGTGACGGACGCCCGTCCGTAGGAGATTTATATGGGCAAGTTAAAGAATGTTCTGTGGATCATGGCCGATCAGCTGCGCTGGGATTACCTGTCCTGCTACGGCCATCCCCATCTGGAGACACCGCATCTGGACGGGTTGGCCGCGCGTGGCGTGCGGTTCAACAAAGCCTATGTTCAGTCGCCGATCTGTGGCCCCTCGCGCATGAGCTTCTATACCGGGCGGTATGTGCGCAGCCACGGCGCGACCTGGAACGGCTTTCCGCTGCGTGTCGGCGAGCCGACCCTCGGTGATCACCTGCGCGAGATCGGCGCGGAATGCGTGCTGGTCGGCAAGACCCACATGATCCCCGACACCGAAGGCATGAAACGCCTGGGCATCGATCCGGAATCCATGATCGGTGTGCACACCGCCGAGTGCGGCTTCACGCCGTTCGAGCGCGACGATGGCATGCACCCCGAGGGCTATTACGACATCAACCCCAACTATGACGAGTATCTGCGCGACCAGGGCCTGGGCGGCGACAATCCATGGGAGGAGTGGGCCAACTCCACCGAAGACGAGGACGGCGCGCTCCTGTCCGGCTGGCTCATGGAGAATTCCGACAAGCCCGCGCGGGTGCCGGAGGAACATTCCGAGACGCCCTACATGACGACCCGCGGGATCGAGTTTATGGAGCAGGCGGGTGACAAGCCTTGGCTGTGCCATCTCTCCTACATCAAGCCCCACTGGCCCTATATCGTGCCGCCGCCCTATCACAACATGTACGGGCCCGACGACGTCATCGCGCCGGTTCGCTCCAACGCCGAGCGCATGACCGACCACCCGGTCTACAAGGCCTGGCAGAACCACCGGGTGTGCCAGGCCTTCTCCCGCGACGAGGTGCGCGAGCGCGTGATCCCGGCCTATATGGGCCTGATCAAGCAGCTCGACGATCAGATGGGGCGGTTGTTCGCCTATCTGGAAGAAAGCGGGCGTATGGACGACACCATGATCGTGATGTCGTCGGATCATGGCGACTATCTGGGCGATCACTGGCTGGGCGAGAAGGATCTGTTCCACGACGCCTCGGCCCGCGTCCCTTTGATCATCTACGATCCCCGCGAGGAGGCCGACGCCACGCGTGGCACCACGTCGGATGCGCTGGTCGAGGGGATCGATCTGGCGCCGACATTTCTCGAGCTGATGGGCGGCGAGGCCAAGCCGCATATTCTCGAGGGACGCTCGCTGGTGCCGATCCTGGAGGGGCGCCAGACCGAATGGCGGAACTACGCGATCTCGGAATATGACTACGCGACCCGCCAGTCACGCACCGAGCTCGACATCGATCAAGCCGATGCGCGGCTGCTGATGATCTTCGACGGGCGGTGGAAATACATCCTTGCCGAAGGGTTCCGGCCGCTGCTGTTCGATCTCGAGAGCGATCCGGACGAACTCGTCGATCTCGGTGATGAGCCTGAGCATGAGGGCGTTCGCGCGGAGCTGCATGAGGCACTGTTCGCATGGGCGCGCCAGCACCACACGCGAATTACCCGTGCGCCCCAACAGGTCGACCGCATGGCCGCCGGCGGCGAGCCGCCGGGCATCCAGATCGGCTTCTGGAACGCGGAAGAACTTCGCGAGTCCGGGCGCAAGAGCGTCCACCCGCCGGTCAACTTGGACAAATAGCAGGCCTAGTAGGGAACCTTGATCTCGGATTTGGCCCAGGCGTCGAACGCCGCAATGGACTCTTCGTGCAGCAATTGCTCGGTCGGTATCGAGCGCTCGCTGATGGGCTTGGGAATTTCGGTGTAGAGAAAGTCATCGTCGAAATCGATCTTCGCGGCGTCGACCTTGGTGTTGCCGTAGAAAATCCGGTCCAGGCGCGCCCAGTAGATGGCGCTTAGGCACATGGGGCAGGGCTCGCAGCTCGTGTAAACGACGCAACCTTCAAGGTTGTAGGTGCCCAGGCGCTCGCAGGCTTGCCGGATGGCAACGACTTCCGCGTGCGCGGTTGGATCGTTCGAACTCGTGACCAGATTGGTGCCCTCGCCGATGATTTCGCCGCCGCGCACGATGACCGCACCGAAGGGGCCGCCGGTCCCGTCGTCGACATTCTTTTTGGATAGCGCGATCGCGGCCCGCATGAAGGTTTCGTGGCTCATTTCGCTTCGGTCCTCTTGAGACACCCCATGCCGTAACTGCGCGAGGGGAACATTGATCCAATGATGCGTATCGTACCATGCGCCGACGCGATAGGTCAGCGTTGGTCACCGGGCTCGCCAACGAGTTGCGCGCGCGATAATCTATCTTGTTTGTTCCGTATCTGACGATGGTCAGCGCCGGGACCCGATTTAGTCTGAGGTCGAACGTGACGATCAATTTTGTCCTGAATGGCGAAGCGCGAACGGAGACGTCTGTTTCTCCGACGCGCACGGTGCTGGAGTATCTGCGCGAGGAAGTGGGCCTGACTGGCACCAAGGAAGGCTGCGCGGAGGGCGATTGCGGTGCCTGCTCGATCGTCATGGTGCGCAACGGTTCCGGCCGGCTCGAGGCGGTGAATTCCTGTCTCCTGACGATGGGTCAACTGGACGGCACGCGCCTCGCGACGGTCGAGGGGCTGTCGGAGAAGGGTGGAGAGCTCGAAGCGGTGCAGGCAGCGATCGTCGACGAAGACGGCACCCAGTGCGGATTCTGTACGCCGGGGTTTGTAATGGCCCTGCACGCGTTCCGCCATTCGGGCGAGAACGTATCGGACGAAGCTATACATGACGCGCTGGCCGGCAATCTGTGTCGTTGCACCGGGTATCGATCCATCGTCGCTGCAGCTCATGCGGCCACCTCAGGTAACATCGAGGATGCTGCACTCACCGCTGTGCCCGAGCCGACGGCGACGGAAGGCTACGAGGCGCAGGGCCAGTCCTTTCTCTCGCCAAAGAATCTCGACTCGCTGATCGCGGCCAGGGTCGAACATCCCGACGCGCCATTGCTTTCGGGGGGGACGGATCTGGGGCTCAGCTTCAGCAAGAGCCGCGCGGCTTTTCCCGTCACGATCTTCACCCAGAATGTCGCCGAGCTGACACGCGTTTCCGAGGATGACGCCGCCATCACGATCGGTGCGGCCGTCACCTATTCGGACGTGTTGGCGCGGATCGAGGAATTGTACCCGTCCTTTGCGGTGTTGATTCACCGGATCGGTTCACGGCAGATCCGCAATGTCGGAACCATTGGCGGCAATATCGGCAATGCGTCACCCATCGGCGACACGCCACCCTGCCTCATCGCACTCGACACGGCCCTCACATTGCATGGCCCCAAGGGTGACCGTGAAATCCGGCTTGAGGACTATTTCCTCGACTACCGAAAGACCGACCTGGCAAGCGATGAGGTGATCGCCTCGCTGACCATCCCGAAGCTGGCGCCGGATCAGATATTCCGCAGCTACAAGGTCTCCAAGCGTTACGACCAGGATATCTCTGCCGTTGTCGGCGCGTTCCGCCTGACCATCGTGGACGGCGTCGTCACCGAGGCGCGCATCGCGTTTGGCGGGATGGCGGCAACGCCGAAACGCGCACCTCATTGCGAGGCCGCGTTGGTCGGGCAGCCATGGTCTGAAGAAACGGTCGCGCGCGCCGGTGCCGCGGTCTCGGAAGATTTCCAACCGATCGACGATCACCGGGCGACCGCCGACTACCGGGTCCGCGTCGCCGCCAACCTGTTCGTGCGCCTGCATCGTGATCTTGAAGGCGCCGACGACATCGAGGTCACCACGATATGAACGCTGACGGTGATATTCGCGGCGCGGTTCACAGCAACGTCCGCCACGACAGTGCGCGCGGGCACGTCTCGGGGCTGGCGCGCTACATCGACGATATGCCACTGCTGCCGGGCACCCAGGAGATCGTGCTGGTCACGTCTCCTCATGCTCATGCGCGGATCGTGTCGGTCGATGTGTCCGAGGCGCGCGCGATGGACGGTGTGCGCGGCATTGCGACCGCCGCGGACATTCCCGGCCACAACGATATCGGTCCGATCTTTGACGGTGAGCCGGTGCTGGCCAGTGGAATTGCCGATTATGCCGGCGCCCCCGTCGTGGCCGTGGCCGCCGACACTTATGATCAGGCGCACGCCGCTGCGGCCAAAGTGGTTGTCGAGTATGAGGAACTGACGCCGGTCCTGGAGATCGAAGACGCGCTCGAGCGTGACCAATACACCTACCCGCCCCAGATCATGACCTATGGCGATCCCGACGCGTCGATCGCCGCGGCACCCCGGAAAATCAAGGGCGAGTTGCGCTGCGGCGGGCAGGATCACTTCTATCTCGAGAGCAATATCGCGCTCGCGGTACCCCGCGACGATGGCGATCTGGATATCTACAGCTCGACCCAGCATCCCAGCGAGGTGCAGCACGGGGTCGCACATACACTTGGTGTTCCGACCAACGCGGTGACGGTCGAAGTGCGCCGTATGGGCGGTGGCTTCGGCGGCAAGGAAAGTCAGCCCACGATCATCGCCGCAATCGCCGCCCTCATGGCCGACATCACCGGTCGCCCGGCCAAGCTCCGTTTGCGTCGGGATGACGACATGATCGTCACCGGCAAGCGCCATGATTTCCTGTTTCGCTACGAGGCCGGGTTCGACGAGACCGGCCGGATCGCCGGTGTCGATATTCTGATGGGAATGCGGTCGGGCAATGTGGCCGACCTCAGCCCGGGTGTGCTCGCGCGCGCGCTTTGTCACGCCGACAATTGCTATTACCTGCCCAACGCCCGCCTTGCGGGATATCCCTGCAAGACCAACACCGTGTCGAACACGGCGTTTCGCGGATTTGGTGGCCCCCAGGGCATGATCGTGATCGAGGCGATGCTGGAGCATATCGCGCGTGAGCTGGGCATGACCCTCGATGAGGTTCGCGCGGTCAACTACTACGGCACCGAGGACCGCAACGTGACGCCGTACCAGCAGACGGTGAAGGACAACATCATCGTGCCGCTGGCTGAGCGGCTGCAAAAAGAAGTCGATTTCGACGGCATGTCGAAGGCGGTGGATGACTTCAATGCGAGCCACAGCACCCTGAAAAAGGGCCTCGCCCTGATGCCGGTGAAGTTCGGCATCTCCTTCAATACCCCCAAACTGAACCAGGCCGGCGCGCTGGTGCATGTCTATGCCGATGGCAGCGTTCATCTGAACCATGGCGGCACGGAGATGGGGCAGGGGCTGTTCACCAAGGTGGCACAGGTCGTCGCCTCGGTGTTCCAGATCGACCTCGACAACATCAAGATCTCGGCCACCCGCACCGACAAGGTGCCCAACACGTCGGCGACTGCGGCCTCGTCCGGGTCCGATCTCAACGGCATGGCGGCATTCAATGCCGCCAACACGATCAAGGAGCGGATGACGGGCGTTGCCGCTGAAATATTCGACACGGACGCCGACCAGATCGAGTTTCGTCAGAACCGCGTCTATGCCGGCAACGAGAGCCTGTCTTTCGCGGAACTGGCCGAGCAGACCTACAACCGCCGGGTGCAACTCTCCGCGGCGGGGTTCTACTCGACACCGGGCCTCCACTGGGACGCCAAGTCCCTCGTGGGCAACCCGTTCTATTACTTCACCTATGGCGCGGCGATCGCCGAGGTGGTGATCGATACCCTGACCGGGGAGAGCCGGGTCCTGCGGGCCGACATGCTGCAGGACTGCGGCAACTCGCTGAACCCCGCGATTGATATCGGCCAGATCGAAGGTGCCTTCGTGCAGGGGCAGGGCTGGCTGACATCCGAGGAGCTCGTATGGAACGATAAGGGCCAGCTGCTCACCCACGGGCCGTCGACATACAAGATACCCGGCAGCCGCGACGTGCCGCCTGTATTCAACGTCCATATTCTCGAAGACGCGCCCAACCAGTTCCCGACGGTGTTCCGCTCCAAGGCGGTCGGAGAACCGCCGCTGATGCTCGCGATCTCCGTCTGGCTGGCGATCCGGGACGCGGTCTCCCGCATCGCCGATCATCGTCATTTCGTAAAACTGGATGCGCCGGCGACACCGGAAGCAATCCTGATGGCTGTCGAGGACATACGGGCCCGCGACACGGCCTGAAGCCTCGTCGCTGACGGCTCGCGCCTCGGGCGTTTCTTCGCAGTTGCAGCAAAGTTGCTCGCCACGGCCGCGTGTTTCGTGCTAACGCGTGCCCAGCTTGACCGGCCGCCCTCGATGGCGGCCCTTTTTAGGTATATCCAATGTCCGCTTCTGCAGAGAAAATTCGCAATATTGCGATCGTCGCCCATGTCGACCATGGCAAGACGACGCTCGTCGATCAGCTGCTCCGCCAGTCCGGCACCATCGTGACGCATGGTGACGCGGTGGCGCGTGAGCGGGTGATGGATTCCAACGATCTCGAGCGCAAGCGCGGCATAACCATCCTGTCGAAAAACACGGCCATCGATTGGAACGGCTGGCGCATCAACATCGTCGATACCCCCGGGCACGCCGATTTCGGCGGCGAGGTGGAGCGCGTGCTCTCGATGGTCGATTCCGTGCTTCTGCTGGTCGATGCGGTCGAGGGCCCGATGCCCCAGACCGCCTTCGTCACCCGCAAGGCGCTCGAAGCGGGCCTGAAGCCTGTGGTCGTGGTTAACAAGGTGGACCGCAACGGCGCGCGCCCCGATTGGGCCGTCGACCAGACATTTGACCTGTTCGACCGGCTGGGTGCGACCGACGAGCAGCTCGATTTCACCACCGTGTTCGCCTCCGCGATCGAAGGCTGGGCGTCCGAGACGTCGGATTCCCGCGGTGATGACATGAGCATACTGTTCCAGACCATCGTCGATCAGGTGGACCCCCCGGAAGTCGACCGTGACGGCCCGTTGCAGCTGCAGGTCTCCGCGCTCGACTATTCATCCTATGTGGGCGTGATCGGCATCGGGCGTATTGCGCGGGGCCACGCGCGGCGCAACGCGATGGTCACGGTGGTCGGCACCGATGGTGAGACCCGACAGGGTCGTCTCCTGCAGGTAATGGGTTTCCACGGGCTCGAACGGGTCGAGCATGAAGAGGCCTCGGCCGGCGACATCATCGCCTTTTCCGGTCTCGACAAGCTGAACATCTCCGACACCCTGTGCGATCCTGAAACGGTCGAGGCGTTGCCGCCGTTGAGTGTCGACCAGCCGACGATCTCGATGACGTTCCAGGTCAATGATTCACCCTTCGCCGGCCAGGACGGTAAATACGTCACGAGCCGCAACATCCGTGACCGGTTGCAGGAAGACCTGCTCCACAATGTCGCCCTGCGCGTCGAAGACACCGACAGTGCCGATCGCTTCAAGGTGTCGGGACGCGGCGAGCTGCATCTGTCGATCCTGATTGAGAACATGCGCCGTGAAGGCTACGAGCTGGCGATTTCGCGACCCGAGGTCATCACCCGGGAGGTCGATGGCGTCGTCCACGAGCCGTGGGAGACGCTAACCGTCGATATCGAGGAAGAGCATCAGGGTGCGGTGATGGAACTGCTCGGCACCCGCAAGGCCGAGCTCAAGAATATGGCACCCGATGGCAATGGCCGCGTGCGGCTCGACTATCTGGTGCCAACCCGCGGTCTGATCGGTATCCGTTCGACCTTCCTGACCCAGACGTCGGGAAGCGGGCTGATGTACCACGCGTTTGATCACTACGGTCCCCGGGTTGCGGGTGAGCTGGCCCAGCGTCAGCGCGGCGTGCTGGTCTCTACCGACACCGGCATGGCGCGTGCCTATGCGCTGTTCAATCTGCAGGAGCGCGGCCAGCTTATGCTCGGCCATGGTGCCCAGGTCTATGAGGGCATGGTGATCGGTATCCATGCGCGGGCAAGCGACTTGATGGTCAACCCGCTCAAGGCCAAGCAACTGACCAATATTCGAGCCGCCGGGACGGACGAAAATCTTGTCCTCACGACCCCGATCAAGGTGACGTTGGAGTACGCGCTTGAGTTCATCGACGATGATGAACTCGTCGAGGTGACACCGGAATCTATCCGCATCCGCAAGCGTTTCCTCAAGGAACATGAGCGCAAGAAGGCCAGTCGCGCGGCCTGATAGCCGACGAATACCGGCGCCGCGTGACGCGATTTTTTGCGCGTCATACTCATACAAACGTACCTAAACGGCTTGAAATCCGGCGTTTGAGAGATAATTCCACTAAGTGAAACAAGAGATTACTTGCCAACCGGTCGGATCGGGCCCATCTTCCGCGCAATGAAATCTGCTCTCTGACTTCGAGCGAGCCGAATTCCGCAACTTCGTTGCGGCGATGCGACCTCCGGATAAGCAGGCGAAGCTGGTCTCAACTCGCAGACATGGTGTTTGCGTGATTTACGACGATTGGAAAAGTACAAATGCCTACAGGTACCGTAAAGTTCTTCAACACCACCCGTGGTTTTGGTTTCATTGCACCCGACGATGGCGGCAAGGACGTGTTCGTTCATGTGACCGCTGTTGAGCAGGCCGGAATGGGAACTCTGACCGAGGGTCAGAAGGTTAACTTCCAGGTCCAGGACGACCAGCGCGGCCCGAAGGCCGTCGATCTGTCGGCCGCCTAAGTATCTGATGTTCCGGAGGGACCGGGCTTAGGCCCGGTCCGTTCTCCGGGCCATTTTCCGGTTCGGGCCGTTACGGCGGCATGAACCGGGACATACAGCACGCCCCGTCGAAGCGTTCACCCTGGTGATCGCGGGCAACGGGTCCAGCGTGCTGTTTTTCGTTTGGGATAAGGGTTTCAGGCGACGGCGCACGCGTGTGCGGGTGCACGAACTTGCCTGCGGTTTGCGCGCAGGCCTAATCTGGTGGCCGACTGCAGCGAACAAGGCACGCCATGAGCATCCCATCCGAAAATATTGAAGCGCCGATTGGCTATCTGGTGAACACCAGAGAGCTTCCGGTGTTCTATCAATCGAATGTGGCGGGTGAGCGGACCAACTTCGAAGGCGAGCGTGAGTTCCGCGCGATGCCGGTCCGCAATGCGCGCCTTCTGCCGAATGAATTCACCCTCGACCGAGAGGGTTTTGCCTTTGTCGGTCACGAGACAGCGGTCACGGATTTCCAGGACGATGACCAGTTGGCAGCGATCTACAATGCCGAGGCCGAGGCGTTGGTCCGCACCCATACCGGCGCTTCGCGCGCGCTGGTCTTCGATCATACGCGACGTTCGTCATCCCAGAATTTGCGCGAGGCGAACAATGCCCGCGATCCGGCCAACGCCGCACACACGGACTACACAGACTGGTCCGCTCAAAAACGTGTGGAGGCGGTGATGGGCGATGACGCCGAAGCCCTGCTTTCCGGTCGCTTTGCCATCGTGAATGTCTGGCGCTCTACCGCCGGTGTTATCGAGGAGTGGCCGCTGGCATTGTGCTCATGGGAAAGCGTTGACGACGGGCATTTGCACACGGTGGAGCGCCGCGCCTACAACCGTGTCGGGCAGACCCGCCATGCTTCATATGATCAGAAAAATGACTGGTTCTACTTTCCGCAGATGACGCCCGACGAGGCGATCCTGATCAAGAACTACGACACGGCGACCGACGGTCGTGCCCGCTACGCGCTCCACACTTCCTTCGACGATCCGACGGCACCGGAAAACGCCACGCCTCGCGAAAGCCTGGAGACACGTGTGTTCGCATTCTTTGAGGATGACTGAACGAATTTGAATCAACCTCGAGCACCCGAACTTCCTTGTCGGATGCTGAGATGAACGAATTTTTCTGTGTACGCTGGGGATAGTCGGCGCGCGGTAAGGCCAATCCATGAACTATGTAATCTATGCGAGCACCTCGGTTTCTCTGTTGACCGATGATGAGCTGCTTGAGCGTTTGGAAACGTACCGGAACGCGAATATCGAGCACGGCATCACCGGCCTGTTGATGTATCACGACGGCAACTGGATCCAGTACATCGAGGGAGAAGCCGTCGGCCAGCTGTACGAGAACATACGCGCCGACGTGACGCATAAGGGCATCATCACACTGGATGAAGGCTCGGTGACGGACAGATTGTTCCCGGACTGGGCGATGGGTTATCAGCCGGAAAAACCCGAGGACCACGAGGCGGTCACCGCCTTTTTCGAACTGAACGGCGAAGAAATCGACCGCCGGATGACCCCGGATATGCCGGCATCGGTGGACACGATGCTGCGAAATTTCTATCGGCTCGGAAATCGGTTCAGCGACGGGAGCTGAACGTCGGCTGTCCCGCTTGCGCGGCTAGTCCGGTTGAAACGCCTGCCGCAGCGCGTCCACGGCCTGGGCGACCGCGACATTTCCCTGATCGCAGAAGCCACCCATGTTGAAGAAGCCGTGCACCACCCCGTCATAAATCTGGTACTGCACAGGCACGCCCGCGTTCTGAAGCTTCGACGCATAGGCGCGGCCTTCGTCGCGGAGCGGGTCGATTTGTGCGGCGATCACGAGTGCCGGCGCCAGGCCTGAGACGTCGGGTTCCAGGATGGGTGACGCGCGCGGGTCGAGACGGTGCTCGCCCACATGCATGCCGATGACCCATTGCAGGGTCCGGTCATCGAGGAACATGGTTTCTTCGATACGGCTCGTCGGCAGACCGCCCATGTCGGTCATGGGATAGATCAGGATCTGGGTTAGCGGTTGGGGTGCGTTCTCGCGCTTTGCTTCCTGTGCCACGGCCGCCGCCAGATAGCCGCCGCCGCTGTCACCCGCGATCGCGATACGACCGGGATCGCCACCGATGTTGCCGGCATTCGCCTGCAGCCAGGTGAAAACGGCAAAGCAGTCTTCGAGAGGTGCCGGAAACGGGTTCTCGGGGGCGCGCCGATAGGCCGGTACGACGACGATGCACCCTGCGTCCTTGGCGAGCGCGGTGTTTGTCCCGTCATAATCCTCCGGCGCCATCATGCAGCAACCGCCGCCATGGAAATATGCGAGCACGGGGAAGGGGCCATCACCCGCCGGGGTATAGACCTTGGTGCGAATGTCGCCAGCGGGCCCGGGGACTTGGATATCCTCGACCTTTGCCATGTCGCGCGACGGCGGATTGACCTGCTGCCAGAGTTGGCTGAACCCGTTCCGGGTTTCCTCCAGGCCGAGATCGACCGGGTGCGGCATGTTCAGTTCGACGAGGCCGTCGATGAAGGTTTTGATCTGCGGATCGATGTACATGGCGTAGCTCCCCCTTGTGCGCATCTATTGAAGTCGTCGCGAGGCCCTTGCGTCAATGTTTGCGAGTGCTACGCTTTTCAGCAGGGAGCGCGCTGGTCGCGAAGATGGCATGTCCGACAGTCTGAAATTCGGGTTCGTGGTGGCACCGGTTGGGTCCGGTGATCTCGATGATGCGGCGCTGTACCGGGAGGTTATCGCGGATTGCAAACTGGGCCAGTCCCTTGGCTACGATAGTGCATGGATGCTCGAGCATCACTTTTCGGATTACTTCCCGACCCCCAGCCCGCTTCTCTTCATGTCCCACGTGGCCGCCCATTGCCCGGGGCTGAGTTTCGGCAGTTCCGTGTTGGTTGCGCCCTGGTATCACCCGCTGCGTCTGCTCGGCGAAATCTCCATGCTGAGCAATCTGACCGAAGGTGAACTCTTCATCGGTGTCGGTCGGGGCACGGCGAAAATGGAATATGATGCCTTTGACGTGAATATGGAGCATGCCCGTGACCGGCTTCGTGAATGTCTTGAGATTGTGCGCCTTGGCCTGACCGGAGAACCGTTCAGCTATGCGGGCGAACATTTCAGGATTGGCCGCACGTTGCGAATACGGCCGACGCCGCAGGCTGACCGGGTGCATCTGTTCGGCGCGATCGGCAGCCCCGAAAGCGCGCGCCTGACGGGCGAAATGGGGGGTCGCGCCGCTCAACATCTGCCAGTTTCCGTTCCACATTCTGGAGAAGATGAAGGCCAGCTGGGAGGAAGGGGCGGCCAGTGCCGGCTTCTCGGATGGCGGTCGCCGCCCGGTTGTCGCCCACTGCCTGATGGCGGATACCGACGAAGAGGCTTACGCGCTGGCCCGGCGGCACCTGTCCGAGTTCTTCCGCTTACAGAGCGCACATTATGAAGCCGACAGTGAACCCTGGACCGACATCAAGGGCTACGAACAGTTCAATCGCTACTTCGGCAACCTCCTGGCACTCTCCAAGCCGGAGAATATCGACAAGTTCTCTGCCCACAACTTTGTTGGCAGTGCCGAGACCGTTGCCGCGCAGGTCGAACGCCTGCGCGACATCGGGTTCAACCACATCATGGTGCACCCTTCGACTGTGGGGGTGCCGCGCAACGTTCGTCACGACACCCTGCGCCGGTTCGCGACGAAAGTGGCGCCGGAATTCTCCGACGCCTTCTGACGGGTGACGACCGGAACTAGTAAGGCGTCGCCTCGGCCTGGCCGAGTGAGTTGATCAGAACGGATTCGTTTGGCGCGGGCTTGTCGTTCACCCGGTCGAGGCACCAGTCCGCAAGCATCGTGTACCAGTTCTCGCCCAGATAGGCCGCGGATCCACCACCGATCGCATGGCGCTCACCTTCATAGAAGACAAGTTTTTTGGGCACATTCAGCTGGTTCACGAACTCCTCGGAGCACTCGACCGGGCTCAGTTCCTCATCCTGACCGCCTTGCACAAGGATCGGGCATTTGATCTGGTCGGTGATCGGGCCGAGTGAGAACTCGCTGATGAACTCGTCGAACTCGGCCTCGTCGTCATAGCCGGCCATGAACATGAACCGCAGCTTGAAGGTCGGCGCGGCCATATTGAAAATCGTGTAGCAGCCCGGCTCGTGGCAGACGAACGACAGTGCTGCACCCTTGACCTTGTCGCCCAGCTGGGCGGCGGCCTGGGCACCAAAGAAGGATCCGAAGCTGATCCCGAAGATGACCATCCGGTCCTTGTCGATGTTTGGATGCTGGCTCAGCCAGTCGTAGACCGCTTGTGCCGCTTCCATATGGTTGTCCTTGGTCACATACAGGCCGTTGACCGGGCATTCGCCCTGGCCGGGACCGTCATAGACAAAGCTCGCCATGCCGCGCTCGAGCATCTTGTCGCCATACATGGAGCACATGATTTCCTTTGACCCGTCCATCCCGTCGATGCCGATGGCGCAGGGAAATTTCTCACCTTCCTTGGGGGCGTGGGGCAGGGCCAGGAAGCCGGGAAGAACGCCGTCACCGAATGGAATTTCCACGCGCTCGATGGGCCGTGGCGCGAACTCGATATACTTGTCGTAGCAATCGACCATGCGCTGGTTGTAGTCCTTGTGCAGGTCGTTGGCCTCGAAGATGGGCCAACGAGCTGCGGAGTAGAGCAGGGAGGCGATGAAGTAACTCTCGCGGGCGGAGACCAGACGATCCTCGGCTTCGAAGGTCTTTGCCTTGATCTCGCGGCGTTTTGCAGCACCGGCGAACTCGCGATGCATGTCGGCAAACTTCTTGGTTCGCATGCCGACGGTGCGGAAGTCACCGACGGCGTCGGGACCGCAGGGATACATGCTGTAGCCCAACCGTGGCTGATCCCATTCCATGCCAACCGACGAGATAATCGCGTCGAGGATCCAGCGCTGCTCGGCAAATCGCTTCATTTTCTGTTCGGTGAAGGCCCGCATCATGACAATTCTCCCCATCTCGGAATTTTTTTGATTATCAGAGAATTATCTGAGCACACCGCGCAGGGGATGTCTCGACGAATTGTCGCGGGGGGCCAGCGGTGCTGCCGTCTCGCGCCGTTTGGGCGGATCGGTTAGCATAAGTCCAATTGTCCCAACCCGTCGAAGCGGAGAAGAACGCCATGCGCACGCCAGCTGCCGTCCGGCATCAGGAAATGAACTCGGGAAAAATTCCCGGTCTTTTCCTCAAGCAGTTTCAGATGTCCAACGTGAAGAAGGGCGAGACGGTGGCGTTGTTGTCGGATGTCACGACGCGAACGGAGTATGTCGAGGCGGCGTTTGCGGCGGCCGATGAGCTGGATGCGGATTGCTATGAAATGCGCGTCAACATGATCCCGTCCTGGACGAAGGTCGGGGTCGATACCATCGGCCAGATCAACGGTATGCTCGATGCGCTCAAGGCGGCCGACATCGTCGTTGCGTTGCACATCCCGCTTTTCACCAGCTGGTTGCGGGAGGTCATGGGAACGGGCACGCGTTTCCTGATGATCATCGACGCACCCGACGATCTCGAGCTCCTCCTCGCGCCGAAGGGCCTGAAAGAGGCCGTGAAATATGCCGATGCACGCTACGCCGCGACGAAAGAGGTTCGCGTGCTCAGTGATGCGGGCACTGACCTGACATACTCGCGGGGTGACTTCCCGGTCATGAGCCAATGGGGCTATTCGGACGAACCGGGTCATTTTGACCAGTGGGGCGTGGGCCACATCCATACGTTTCCCAACGAAGGCTCTGCCAACGGCACGGTCGTCATGGCGCCGGGCGACATCGTCATACTGCCCTATTGCCGCTATGTGCAGGATGAGGTGCGGCTTGAGGTTCGCGACGGGTTTATTCGCAAGGTAGAGGGGGGTCTCGACGCCAAGCTGATGACGGACTGGCTTGATGACAACAAGCTGTCCGAAGATGACCTGGACCCCTATGCGGTGTCCCATCTGGGCTGGGGCATGAATCCGCAGGCGCGTTGGTACAATATCGCGCTCCACGGGGATAATCCCGAGCGGTCCCATGCGTCTGCACGCGCATTCCCGGGCAATTTCCTGTTCTCCACGGGGCCGAACACACAAGGTGGCGGGAGCCGCAACACCAATGGCCACTATGACGTGCCCATGCGTGACTGCACCGTGCTCCTGGACAATGAAGTGGTCATCGAGCGCGGCAAATTCGTTGATGAACAAATGATCGTCGAACGAGAGGAACGCTGATGGGGCTTCGTGATTTCGGTTCCTATCCGCCGCAGGAACCCCTTTCCGGAATAGGTGCGAAATACCATGTCCGCGTCCAGGAGCTGGGCGCGGGTATCGATGGCGAGACCTTCGCTTATGGCGATGACCCGTACCAGGAAGTCGCGGTATTCGCGGCGCCCGAGCCGAACGGGACAGTGGTTGCGTTCATGCATGGTGGTGGCTGGACGAACGGCTACAAGGAATGGATGGCTTTCATGGCCCCGCCACTGACGGCGGCCGGTATCACCTTCGTCAGTATCGGCTATCGCCTGGCCCCCGGCGTCACCTGGCCGGCCGGCGTGGAAGACGCAGCGGCGGGTATCGCATGGGTATATGAGAACATCGCCTCACATGGCGGCGACCCCGAGCGCATCTTCGTCGGCGGTCATTCGGCTGGCGGACATCACGCAGCGTGGGTCGCCGTTCGCGCCGACTGGCAGGACGCCGCCGGTGTGCCCGCAAATGTCATTCGCGGGGCATTGCCGGTATCGGGCGTATACGACTTCACCGAAGGCAACGGAATGCCGACCAGACCCCGTTTTCTGGGTGAGGGTGCCGGAAATGAAACAGATTCCAGCCCGATACACACAATCTCGAACACACCACCGTTCCTGATGGCGTGGGGGATACGGACTTCCCGCATCTCATTGTTCAGGCCGAAGAGATGGCGCGCACGCTGAACAATGCCGGCGGGGAGGTGCAAACAATCTGCCTTGTGGACTGCGATCACCTTGGTGCGTCATACGCCTGCGGTGACCCGGCGGGTCCGTGGGTTACGGGTTTAGTTGAATGGCTATCGAACAACTGACGGTGGTTATCGAGGCGCCGGAGAAAACACCCAAATACCGCGCATGCGCGCCGGGCGTTAACCATTTATTGACGCCAGGCGAAATAAGTTAACGCCGCGCGCCCGTTTTCTGTGCAACATACAGCCCAGAGTTGTTTCGGGACGTGAATTTGCCACGTGCAGATGGCTTGGACGGTACGGTGATGGACGCAAGTTCCGCAGGTTCGGCTCAAGGTGCGAACGAAATGCTCCAGAGCGTTTTGAATACGCTCGGCGGCGGCGTCATCATATTCGACTCCCATCTGCGGGTTGTGACGTCGAACGCGCTCGCGCAGGAGCTTCTGGATATGCCCGCGGAGCTGATGAAGCCCGGGCAGGACTGGATTGAATCTGTTCGGTATGCCGCCGAGCGCGGAGACTACGGTCCAGGTGATGCCGAGGAACATGTCGCACGGGTAATCGGTCTGTTTGGACCGGGTGAGGCTTATTCGCTCACGCGGCAGCGTCCGGACGGCGCGGTTCTCGAAATTCACGGTCGTCCGATCGAGAACGGTTTCGTCACCCGTTTTCGAGACATCACCGATCAGCATCGCAATGAAGAGGCGCTGCGTGATGTAACGCGATCGCGCCAGCGCTACCAGCGGTTCTTCGAACTGTCGGATGGTCTTCTGGGCATGGCGAGCAGCGATGGCAGGCTCCACACGGTCAATCAGGAGTGGGAGAAAATCCTTGGGCGTGATGCCGCGGCTTTATCCGGCGAGCCTCTGATCAACCTTGTCTTCGAAGAAGATACGCCGATCGTCCAACGGGCTCTCGACAACCTGATCGCGGGGCAGGATACCGCCCGGTTCAAGGTCCGCGTGATTGACGGTTCGGGGAACCCGCGTTGGACGGACTGGCACATCACGTCTGATCAGCTTGGCCAGCTCTATTGTGCCGTTCGTGATGTTGATGAGGAATGGCGACGCGAGCAGGAGCTCGGAACCGCGCGCCGGGAAGCTGAAAAGGCAAAAACCGAAACCGATCAGGCCGAACGCATTCTTGCTGAAGCGATTGAGACCCTTTCGGAGGGCTTCATTCTGTATGATTCCGAAGATCGGATCGTTCGTTACAACTCCAGATACCGTGAGTTTTTCCCCTTCATGCCGACGCAGAGTGAGGGCGTGGGCCTGCATTTCAGGGGTGTTCTTCGCCTGGGCATTGAACATGGTCACTACGCCGACCCCGAACTGGCGACGGATCAGGATGCGTGGATGGATCGCATGTGCGCGGTCCACACCAATGAAAACGGTGAGTCCCACGAGATGGAAACGTCGGACGGCCGTTGGATTCTGATCACGGACCGGCGCATGGAAGATGGCTGCATCGTCGGCGTGCGCTCCGATATTACGGAAGTGAAGCGTGCGGAGGCCAACCTGCGCGATGCGATTGAAAGCCTTAACGATGGCTTCGTGCTTTACGATTCCGATGACCGTGTGGTGGTCGCCAACGAGCGGTACAGGCAGGATTTCGGAAAGTATGCAGACCGGGTGGTACCGGGGGTGACCTTTCGCGAACTCATGGAGTTCACCTACGAGCGCATCAAAACGCCGGACGATGGGATCAATCGTGAGGAGTGGATAGACAACCAGGTCGCCAAGCACGCGGCCGATCACACACTTCAGGAGCTCCAGATAGGCGCGCGAACGCTGCGGGTAGCATCTCACAGCACGTCGGGCGGCGGCATTGTGACGCTCAGGTCGGACATTTCCGAGATGAAGCGTGCTGAACAACGCCTGACCGACGCCATTGCAGGTATGCGCGACGGTTTCTCGCTCTACGACCAGGATGATTGCCTGGTCATCGCGAACGACAAGTATCTCGACATGTTCCAGTCCGTTGGCGGCAAGGTCGAAATCGGGATGAACATCCGCGAGGTGATCCGTATCGCAGTCGATGTCGGTATTCTGGTTCCGGAAACTTCCGATCTCGATTCCTGGATCGAAGAGCGCGTCGAGCAGCACCGAAATCCCACGGGTGATGCCGAGGTGATCTTCCCCGATGATCGCACCTATGTCGTTTCTGCCAGCAACACCCGGGACGGTGGGGTTGTTGTCATGAATTCCGAGGCAACGGAGCTGAAGCGGGTCGAGATGCGATTGCGCGACGCGATCGAAGCCATTCGGGACGGCTTTGTATTGTTCGATGGGGACGACAAACTCGCGGCCTACAACAGCAGTTGGGCGCGAGACTTCGGCGATGCGGTCGACCAGATTTATATCGGTATGCCGTTCGAAGACATGATCCGCGTGTTCGCGCATAGCGGACAAGTTCAGGATTCCATTGGCCGGGAAGACGAATGGATTGAAGAGCAAATCCACCGGCATGGTGAGGAGGTCGATTTCGAGCGCAAGTTCGAGGACGGGCGCGTTGTGCGGGTTTCACGGCGTCATACCGAGGAAGGTGGTTCGGTCGCCGTTCGTACGGATGTTACCGCGATCCGCCAGGCTGAAATACGCATCTCGGATGCGATCGATAGTCTGGATGACGGGTTTCTGCTCTGGGATGGCGATGACCAGCTGCTTCTGTGCAACGACGCCTACAAGAAATTCTATCCGAAACTGGCCGAGCACATGCAGCCGGGCATTCGCTTCAGCGAGCTAGCTGGACGGTTGTTTGATGTTCAGATCGGCGACCCGGACTCCGATGAGAGTGAACGGTCGCTGTGGATCAAGAAACGCATCGCCGACCACCGTGATCCGCAGGCGTCAATCGAATATACCCATCTCGATGGGCGCGTGTTCCTGTCACCGAGCGCCGGACCCGCGAAGGTGGCATCGTCACGATTGTCTCCGACATCACACTCCTCAAGCGCGCGGAGGCCCGGCTTCTGGATGCGATCGAGACCATCCGTGACGGTTTCACGCTTTATGACGCCGACGAGCGGTTGATCATTTCGAATTCGGCCTACCGTGAAGGCCTGCCAATAGATCCGAAATTTTTCGAGCCGGGTACACCCCATGACGACATGATGCGTGCGGTGCTCGAAGGCGGACTGGACGCGGCAGGGATCGGCCGGGAAGAAGAGCGTTTCGCGGAGCGACAGGAGCAGTTTCGAAATCCGACAGGAGAGCCGGAAGTCAGGCATCTTGCGGGTCGATACGTGCTTGTGACTGAGCGACGTACCGCCGATGGCGGTCTCGTGATGGTCCGGACCGATGTGACCGAGCTCAAGGAAAATCAAGCAGAGCTCGAGAATACGGTCGATGATCTTGAAAAGTCACAACGTGAACTCAGGGTCCAGACCGAGAACCTGACGAAGTTGGCCGAGCGTTATTCGCGCGAGCGGGTGCGCGCCGAAGAAGGTGCGAAGACAAAAGGGGAATTCCTGGCCACCATGAGCCATGAAATCCGAACCCCGATGAATGGTGTCATCGGCATGACGAACCTTCTGCTGGATACCGACCTCGACGAGGAACAGCAGCGGTTTGCCCAAACGGTCCACGAATCTGCAGAGGCCCTGCTGGCGTTGATCGAGGATATTCTCGACTTCTCCAAGATGGAGGCCGGGAAGCTCGAGATTGAAACGGGCGAAATTGATGTATCCGCAACGATTGACAGCGTCGTGCAGATTCTGGCCCCGCGAGCGCAGGACAAGCAGATCGACCTCAACACCTACATCGCCCCCGACGTGTCGGACTATTTACGTGGTGACAGCGGACGACTGCGTCAGGTGCTAATCAACCTGATCGGGAACGCGATCAAGTTTACCAACGAAGGTGCGGTGACAACCCATGTGTCGCTGGTCTCTGAATCAGAGAATCAGCAGCGTCTGCGCATTGAAATCCTAGATACCGGGGTTGGTATTCCGGGTGATGTGCTGCCGAAATTATTTTCAAGGTTTACGCAGGCGGATTCTTCGACGACCAGAAAATTCGGCGGCACCGGGCTCGGGCTTGCCATATGCAAGGAACTCGTGGATTTGATGGATGGCACGATCGGGGCCGAAAGCGAGCAGGGTGCCGGCAGCAAATTCTGGTTTGAGTTGCCGTTTGCCCGCGGTACGTCACCGGAGCAGGACGATGTGTCACCAGAGGTGGATTTCTCGCAACTGAATGTGCTGATCGTCGACGACAATGCCGTCAATCGTGAGGTTTTCGAGAAGCAACTTGAATCCTGGGGTGTGACGGTCGCGACCGCAACCGATGCAGATGGTGCGCTGGCGACGTTGGAGAGCGGCGTGCGGGAAGGCACACCATTTGACCTCGTGCTCCTCGATGAGGCGATGCCCGGGGTCAGTGGATATGACGTTGGGCTCCGGATCCGCGCAAACCCGGCCTTTCGTCGGATCAAGATCATCATCGCCACAAGCGTGGGCGATCGAAACAGTGATATCGCATCGTTCGATGGCAAGGTCATCAAACCGGTCCGTCCATCACTGCTGAAAAACATGATCGCGGAAGTCAGCTCGAGGGTTGCCGCGGCCGAAACCGATATGCCGTTGCCGGTTGATCGGGCGAAGGCTGACACCGGCGATGATGAACGCGCGGAGATGCCGCCCCCGGCGAAGGCACCGTCTTTGGTGAAGGCCCAGTCGATGCGGATACTGCTGGTCGAAGACAACGCGGTAAACCAGATGCTCGCCTCCGCGATCTTGAAGAAAGCGGGTCACAAGATTGAAGTCGCCGTCAACGGTGTCGAGGCCGTGGCGGCTGTGCAGGCCCAACCATTTGATGCGGTGTTGATGGACATCCAGATGCCCGAAATGGACGGCCTTGAAGCCACGCGGCGTATCCGCAGCCTGGACGACCCGGAACAGTCGAATATTTACATCATCGCGATGACCGCAAATGCGTTAATGGGTGACCGTGAGAAATGTATTTCAGCGGGCATGAACGATTATTTGCCGAAACCAATCGATCAGAAAAAGCTCCTGTCCGCACTCGGCAAAGCGAGCTCGGTGGCGCTGTCGCCCGACAATGCTGGTGACGAAGAGGATCCGGGCGATTCCTGTCTCGATGGTTCGATTCTCGATCAACTCGAGGAAACAATCGGGCGTGAGGCCGTGGCGGGTATGCTGACCATGACGGTGGCTGAAGTCCCGGCGACCGTGTCACTCATTACGGCGGCGAACGCTGAAGGTGATCTCGACAAAATCCGCAGGGAAGTCCACGACATGGGCAGCAACTTCGGCAGCTACGGCGCGATGCGCCTGAGCAACCATGCGCGTGCGATCGAGAAGGCGTGCCGCGAAGGTGATGTCGGGCAGGCGTCGGAGCTGACTATCCAGCTTCCGGAGCTTGTCGATGCAACCATCGATGTTCTGATCGAGCGGCTACCGGAATTGAAAACCGTCGGCCGCTAGGCTGGCGTCAGGACGGAATCAGTTCCGGCATGATGTCCTCGACGGCGTCGGCAACGATGCCCGCGCCGGTCTCGGCAAGAAAACGTATATCGCCCGGGTCGCTCGCCAGGCTCGACAGCCAGTGCAAATGCGCCAGCGCGTATCCGTCTCCGGCGTTCGCCCAGATGTCGTCGGGTTCGAGGTCTTTATCATTCAGGTCACACACCCGCATCGCGAAGGGCGGCGGGCCGAGATGCGCGATCCAGGGCATCTCGTCCGTGGTGCCATTCTCTGAATCGTGAAAAACGCCGGTAACGAAGCCCACCGGCACGTCTTCAGGCTGAAGTTCTGCCGATGACGGATTGAGCGGGTGGCTGTCGAGTGCGAGCAACCGGGTGACGTCTTCATGTTGAATGGCGTCGATGGCGATCGCGACCAGTTGGGCAACCTCCTTGGGATCCGCGGGCCGGGGTTCGATGAAGATGAGATTCCCCACAGCGTAGCGGCTGTCGTCGACCAGCGGAAAATAGAGATCATTGAGATCGCCCGTCGGCACCAGGTCTTCCGGTCGATGAATGACCCGCAGGAAGAACGTCGGTTCCTCAATATGAATCAGCCACACATCGTCGCCGTCTTCGGCAAACTCGGGCCACCCGAACAATCGTCCAACAATAAAATGCGCCATGGGCTCTGGGTGCCAGATGCCATAGTGAGACGCAAGCGAAACAAAGGTTGCGGGCGCAGGGTAGATTCGATATCCGGCTAGACAAGCTATTTAGGGGGAGAGACGAATGAAAGCCCAGATTCTGCATAAGGCCGGCGTTCCGTTCAGCCTGGAAGATGTTCCGGACCCGGAGCCGGGTCCCGGTGAAGCCGTCGCGAAAGTCCTGGCATGCGGTGCGGGTCTGACGATCCACCATGTGCGCGCGGGGCGCGCGGGCGCGGAGTTCCCCATCATCATTGGTCACGAGATCACGGGAGAAATCGTCGAGGTGGGGGCCGGCGGCGACACGGGTGGATTGCGCGTGGGCGACCCCGTGACGTCGTACTTCTACTTGATCGACGGTGAGGACAAATGGACCCGGATCGGTCGCGATCCGATCTCCACGGTCAATGCGGGCTATATCGGGCGACAGATCAATGGCGGCTACGCCGAATACATCAAGCTCCCGGTCCGCAATTTCGTCAAGCTGCCCGAGGGCCTCGACTGGAAAGGCAAGCCGGCAGATGTCGGCGTGATCTCCGATGCGATTGCGACACCTTATAAAGTGTTGTCACGCGCGCGGGTGGCGCCGACGGACACGGTCGCCGTGTTCGGTGCGGGCGGCGGATTGGGTGTGCACCAGATCATGATGTGCAAATGGGCCCATGCCCGGGTCATCGCCGTGGATGTCATGGCAGATAAACTCAAGGTCTGTCAGGATTTGGGTGCCGACATGGTCGTCGATGCCTCGAACGACCGGGTGGTTGAGGAAATCCTCGATCTGACGGACGGCGCGGGTGTCGATGTGGCGGTGGATTACGTCTCGACCCAGTCGACCCAGGAGCAGGCGGTGGGAAGTCTCGGGATCGGCGGGCGCTTCGTCACCCTTGGCGGGGCGGGGCAGCCCTTCACGGCGCCGGCGCCGCAGATGCTGGCCAAGGAACTGGAATTGCTCGGCAGCCGGTATTGCAGCCGCCAGCAGGTCGTGGAATCTCTCGAGCTTTGTGCGCGCGGCGATGTCTGGCCGCTCGTCACCGAGACCTACAAGCTCGAGGAAGCCGAGACGGTACACGCCCGGCTCGACCAGGGGTTGGTCACCGGGCGTGCGGCACTCGTGATGGACTAGTGCGTCTGTCGGGGCGCGTTGGTCTCTAGTCGGCCCGGATCGGGTTCGTCAGGATCCCGATTTTCGACACCTCGATTTCGATGGTGTCGCCGTCCTTCATCCACAGCGGCGGAGTGCGCCCCAGGCCTGCACCGCTTGGGGTGCCGGTGGCGATCACGTCACCGGGTACCAGCTCCGTGAAGCTCGAGATGTAGGCGATCAGCTTCGGGATCGAGAAGATCAGGTCATCGATGCCCGTATGCTGCACGACCTCGCCGTTGAGGCGGGTTTCAAGCGTCAGGTCGGCCGGTTCGGGAATCTCGTCTGCGGTGACCATGCACGGGCCGAACGCGCCGGACTGGAAGAAGTTCTTGCCGGGCATGTACTGGGATGAGTGCCGCTGATAGTCGCGCAGGGTGGCATCATTGTAGATCGAGTAGCCGCCGATATAGCTAAGCGCGTCGGCTTCCGAGACCCGGCGTGCGGGCTTGCCGATGATCGCGGCGAGCTCGCCTTCATAGTCGAATTTCTCGGATTCTCGCGGCAACAGGATCGGGTTTTCGTGGGGCACATGGCTGTTGGACCAGCGCGCGAAAAGGGTCGGGTGATCGGGCAGCTCGATACCGGCCTCCTTGGCATGTTCGCGGTAGTTCCAGCCGACGCAGATGATCTTGTCGGGGTTCCGGATGGGCTCGAGAAGGGTGATGTCCGATGTCGGGAAATCCGACGCCTTGCCGCCGGTGCCGCCGAACCCGGTGTTCACATACTCGGCGACTTTCGCCTTGGCCGCATCGTCGGCTGCCAGGTAATCGCGCAGGGTCGGGATCGTTTTGCCGAACTCGGCAGCCAGGTCAATGACACCGCCGTCCGATGCGTAGGTGCCCCAGGATTCACGATTGACCACTCGATAACTGATTAACTTCACGGCATCCCCGTCTGAAAGTCGTTTTGTGTTGTTTAGCTGTTCGTGGCCTCGCGCAACATGTTGCGCGCGATCACGATTTGTTGGATTTGCGATGTGCCCTCATAGATACGCAATAAGCGCACGTCGCGATAGAAGCGTTCGATAGGATATTCGGCCATGTAGCCGGCACCGCCGAAGATCTGCACCGCCCGATCCGCGACACGCCCGACCATCTCGGTCGAGTAGAGTTTGCAGCACGCCGCTTCTGTCGAAATATTTTCGCCCTCGTCGAAACGCCGTGCTGCATCGCTGACCATGGACCGGCTGGCATAGGCCTCGGTCCGGCTGTCGGCGAGCATGGCCTGCACAAGCTGAAATTCACCGATGGGTTTGCCGAACTGCTGGCGTTCGAGTGCGTAGTTCACGCTTTCGTCGATCAGGCGTTCGGCGATGCCGTTTGCGATTGCCCCCATATGCAGCCGGCCGCGGTCGAGGACCTTCATCGCGGTCTTGAAGCCCTGGCCTTCGGCGCCGCCGATCAGGTTCCCGGCAGGGACCCGGCAATCCTCGAACACCACATCTGCTGTGTGGGCACCTTGCTGGCCCATTTTCTTGTCGTGGGGCCCGACACTCAAGCCGGGGCTGACCCGCTCGACGATGAACGCCGAGACGCCGCGCGCACCGGGCTCATCGGGGTTCGTGCGTGCCATCACCGTGAAGATGCCCGCATGGGGCGCGTTGGTGATGTAGCGCTTGGTGCCGTTGAGCACGTAATCATCACCGTCGCGGCGCGCCGAGGTGCGCAAGGATCCGGCGTCGGAACCGGCCTCGGGTTCTGTCAGGGCGAAGGATGCGATCACCTCACCCGTGGCGAGGCGGGGTAGCCAGGCGGCCTTCTGTTCTTCCGTGCCGTCGATGACGATGCCCTGGGAACCGATGCCGACATTTGTCCCGAACACCGAGCGGAACGCCGGCGAGGTCCAGCCCAATTCGTGGACCACGCGAACTTCCTCGCTGACCGTCAGGCCGAGCCCGCCATAACTTTCGGGAATCGACAGACCGAACAGGCCGAGTTCGCGCATTTCTGCAATCAGGTCGTCGGGTACTTTGTCGTTGGCCGCGACTTCGGCCTCAAGCGGCACAAGCCGTTCGCGCACGAACCGGCGGACCGTGCCGAGGAGTTGTTCCAGGGTTTCTTGATCAAGTGCCATAGCGCGCTGGTTATATCCGCAACGCGCCACGCGTTCCATGTGCGATTGGCATTTCTGGCCCGGCGCAAGGACGCATGCGTGTGCACTTTCTGTCTGTTAGAATGGGCGCTGAAACAGCCAATAGGGGTTTACCAATGTCGGAAGCATTTGCGCAGGTGCCGGAGCCGGACGATACGCCGAGCCCCGCCTATTTTGCCCATATCGTGCTTTACACGAACAATCGGCTTGAGATGGTGGATTGGTATCGCAAGGTGCTGGGCGCGAGAATCACCGCGGATACCCAGGGATTGACGTTCCTCACCTATGACGATGAGCACCACCGGATTGCTGTCATTCAGCGCGACGACCTGGATGACAAGGTGCCGAACACGGTCGGTATGGCGCATTTCGCCTACACCTACCATTCGCTCGCCGACCTGATCGCGGTATACGAACGGCTCAAGGATTTCGGTATCACGACTTATCGACAGATCAATCACGGCCCAACGACATCGATCTATTATCATGATCCCGACGGCAACGCGGTCGAACTCCAGACCGACAATTTCGAAAGCCTCGAAGCGCTGAACGAGTGGTTTTCGACGGGCGCATTTGATCGTGAGCCAATCGGCGTTGATATAGATATGGATGAGGTCGCCGCACGTTTTCACGCGGGCGAGACAGAATCCAAACTCAAGAAACCCTTACAGGACTAGCACGGCGCCACGCCGCAAAGGAGATACCCATGGGAATGCTGCTGGACGGCACCTGGCTCGATAATGACGCCACCGCACGGGAAGTCGCGAAAGATGGAAAATTTCAGCGCTCGGAGAGCCAGTTCCGCAGCTGGGTGACGGTCGACGGCAGCGCCGGGCCGACCGGCGAAGCGGGATTCGCCGCGGAGCCCGGCCGGTATCACCTCTACCTTGCGCATACCTGCCCCTGGGCCCATCGCGCACTGATCTTCCGCACGATCAAGGGCCTCGACAGCGCGATCACCGTGTCGCTCGCGCAACCGGGCCGTCACGAACAGGGCTGGACCTATGGTGAAAATCCCGATTTCCCGGATTGTCTGCCCGACCATGTGAACGGGTTCGAGCATTTGCATCAGGCCTACACAGCCTCGAAAGATGACTACACCGGCAAGGTCACGGTCCCGACCCTTTGGGACAAGCAGACCAACCAGGTGGTGAACAATGAATCGTCCGAGATCATCCGGATGTTCAACACGGCCTTCGACGCCTTCACCAACGCGACCGAGGATTACTATCCGGCGGATTTGCGTTCGGAGATCGATGCGATCAACGACGTGATCTATCCCAACATCAACAACGGGGTTTATCGCGCCGGTTTCGCATCGTCCCAGGAAGCCTATGAAGAGGCGGTCGTGGCGATGTTCGAGACCCTCGACGACCTCGAGGAACGTCTTGGAAAACAACGCTATCTGGTCGGCGACCGCCTGACCGAGGCGGACTGGCGGCTGTGGGTCACTCTGATCCGTTTCGACGCCTGCTATGTGGGTGCATTCAAGTGCAATATCCGGCGGATTGCGGACTATCCGAACCTGACCAATTACACCCGCGAGCTGTATCAAATTCCGGGCATCGCCGAGACCTTCAGCTTCGACTACGCGAAAATGAACTATTACGGCATCGAGCGGGTGAACCCGAACGGCATCATTCCCGTCGGACCGGAAGACCAGGAAGGCTTCTACGGCGCGCCGCATGATCGCGACCGCTTCCCGGCCGCCGGATAGGGAGAGGGACCGTGATCGACAAGGACCTGTTCGAGAAAGGCCTGAAAATTCGCCGCGAGGTCATGGGAGACGCGCGGGTAGATTCCTCGATGGGCAATCTGGATGACTTCAACCGTGATTTCATGGAGGAGTTCATCACCGAGATCGGCTGGGGTGCTGTCTGGGGGCGGGATGGCCTGAGCCGCAAGCAACGCAGTCTCCTCAATCTCGGCATGCTCGCGGCGCTCGGCCGGATGAACGAGTTTGAGGGCCATTTCCGCGGTGCGATCCGCAATGGATTAACCCGCGAAGAACTCCGCGAAGCGTTGTACCAGATCGCGTTGTATTGCGGCGCACCCGCGGGCATGGAGGCGTTCCGTGCGGCCGCGAAGGTGCTCAAAGAGGAAGAGGCCGCGTCGGACTAGGCGCTAGCCGGCATCTACTTGCCGAAGACCTTCTTAAGCAATTCCGTCGACTGCTTGGCCGGGTTTTGCCGGATCGCGGCTTCCTCCTGCGCCAGGTACAGGAACAATCCCTGCAGCGCGCGTTCAAGTACATGCTGGGTGAGATCGGCCTTTACGTCGGGCACGAACGGGACGGCCTTGTACCTCCCGATCGCCTGATCATAGGCGCGCACCGCGCCGACCTCGGCCAGGCTTGAATCGACAATCGGTTTCATCCGGGTGATCAGGGGCGACGACATGGTGCGCTCCAGGTAGCGTGTCGCCGCGTCATCGGGGCCGTTGAAGATTTCACGCACATCGTCCCAGGTCATCTCGTCGATGGCCTGCCAGAACACGGCCTGCGCTTCGGGTGACGCCGCTTCTGCTGCCCGGTTCAAGCGAAGCTCCAGGTCATCGGTCATGGATGACAAGCCGACCCTCGACAATGTGCTCTGCACCCTTTGCAAGCTATCGGGCAGGGGTATGTGGATGGCGGGATCGCCATTAAAACCGTCGGTTGCGCCGACCTGACCCACGACCCTTTCGGCCCCGACCTTCAGGGCCTCGCGCAGGCCGGCGCCGATATCGGAATCACTGAGCTGCTGGCTGTTCTGGCCACCGGGGACTTTTTGGAGAAGTTCCTTCCCACGCTTAAGGAAATCCATCTGCGCGTGAGCCATCTCGTTCGAGAAGACCAGTAATACGACGACGAGGAGGCAACGAAGTAGGGAGGTCATGCTTGAATCTTCCGGTTTTGCAGGGATACGCCACCCTAGCGCCTATTGTGACGATCGCCCAACATACGATTGCACCGCGCTGAGGGCATGTTTTCGCGGTGTTTCCGGGTCGGGTCCCGACATGCCTCCTGAACGGTCCGTTAATCATTCTCGTCTAGTCTCGTGAGAGTAGAAACCCTTGCTGTGGATACGGCTTATGCGGAAGCTGGAAATTCCGGAAATCATCAAAATGCACATTCTCTGGGTCAAAGGCCTGAAGGGTGGGCAACCTGCTGATTTGTCTTTGCGTGATCTCCGCAACTACAAGCTCGACCGGGTCAATCTAAAGAAGGCCAAGCTCGCCGGTGCAAACATGACGAATTGCTCGATCCGGCAGGCCGACCTCAGTTTCTGCGACATGTTCTCGGTAATGCTCGACGGGGCGAACCTGTCACAATCCAAGCTCGACAATTCCGACTTGCGCGGCGCCAATCTACGCGGAGTTATTCTCGAGGGTGCGAGCCTTGTCGGAACGGATCTTCGTGGCGGCGCGCTTATGCTGGGCGGAGACGCTGCCGAAGCGGCATTGACCAATGCGGTTCTCGATCACGCCAATCTCGACAACGCGAATATCTCGGGCGCCGACCTGACGGGCTCGTCGATGAATCACAGCAGCATGCGCGGCGCCAAGATGGAAGGAACCAACCTTTCAAACGGCAAGATGCGCGGCTCGAACCTCGACGGGGCTGTCCTCAAGGGCGCGAATTTGAGCAAGACCAATCTCAATGGCGCGAGCCTCGTTGGCGCGGACCTGACGGGGGTTGTCCTCGACGGAACGGACCTCACGAATGCCGATCTGAATGACGCCAATCTCGAGGGTGTCGATCTCGGTGGGGCGAATGTGACGGGGGCGAATATTTCACGCCCTACGTCAGAATTCCCGGCCGATATTCAGCTCATCCTCAAGCAGCATTTCGAATGGATCGAAAGTGGCGGGCAGACCGGCGCCCGCGCGGACCTGACCAACAGCGACATCGAACGCATTGATCTTCCCGAAGAAGATATGAGTGGCGCGGTTCTCAAGGGCACCATGATGAACGGTGCAAATTTGCGGTCCTGCCGTTTTGTCATGACAGAGATGTCGGGGTCCAAACTGGCCGGGGCCGACCTTTCGGACGCATTGCTGGAGGGCGCCAATTTGGAAGCCGCCGACTTGCGGGGAGCGAATCTCCAGGGCGCACGGCTTCTCGCCGTAGAGCTGAAAGATGCATCGGGTGAGAAGACCGGTCGCCTCTGGCCGGCCAACCTGACCGGTGCAAACCTGGCGGGTACCAACCTGAGTGATGCCGATCTCGGCAACGCGCGGCTGAACAACGTCGATTTGCGGGGTGCCGACCTCAGTGGTGCGAATCTCAGCAACGCCGACCTCGACGGCGCAATGATTGCCGATGCGAACTTCTCGGACGCCAATCTTGAGAATGCACAAATGGACAATGTCGATCGCGACGCGGGACCTGGCGAAGAATCCGAGCCCGAGCAGCTCGATGTTGCCGTCGGGACATAGCCGCGCATCACGGTGTCGATAGCCTGTGACTTGACGACAGGCCACGCAAATCCCGCTGTCCGGCTTCGCCGAAAATTCAGGTAAATGCTTTAAACGTGATGGTCGTGAAAGTGTCGGCGACGCCGGACAATGTCTGGATATTGCTGGTCACGAAATGCCCGATATCGGTGTCGTCGGCGAGATAGCACTTCATCAGCAAATCGAACTGGCCCGAGGTTGAGTAGACCTCGGAGACCTGATCGATACTCAACGCGGCTTCGTCGGCCACGTCATACGCGCGGCCGAGTTCGCATTTCACCTGAACAAAGATCGTCTGCATCACACTATCGTTTGTTGCGGAAGCGTGTTGAAAGTCTAGCGCAAAAGAAACGCCGGTGTTTCATCATTCCCGAAAGCCGGCGCACCGTCATCGTCATGATCATCGTCACGCTTGCGCGGGGGTTTTGCCGGCGCATCGCGTGATGTATCGCTGCGCACTGGTTCGCGGGCCTCTCGCGGTTCACGTGCCTTACGCGGCGCGCGCGGTTTGCGTGGCTCGCGGGCTTCTTCGGTTTCCTGGGCCTCGGATTCACCGTCGGTCTGGCTTTCCGGTGCAGCCTTGCGTCGGCTGCGTCGGCGGCGCCTTGGCTTTTCGGGTTTCTCTTCCGGCTTCTCCGAACCCTGGGCGTCATGCTCTGTGGGGGCCTCTGAAGCGTCGGTCGGTTCGTCGGTCGGTTCGTCGGTCGGTTTTTCGCTTTCGGTTTTGTCGGCGGACGCGGCGGCGCCGATCGGCGGGATCGGCTTGCCCAACAACCGTTCGACCCCACCCAGGAATTTGGAATCGTCGCGCGTGGCCAGCGTGTAGGCGTGGCCTTCATTACCGGCGCGGCCGGTGCGGCCGATCCGGTGGATATAATCTTCGGCGTGCATGGGCACGTCGAAATTGAAGACGTGGCTCATATTCGGGATGTCGAGCCCGCGCGCGGCGACATCACTGGCCACGAGCAGTTCGATCTCGCCGTCACGGAACTTCGCCAGCGTTTCCATGCGGGCGCTCTGATGCATGTCGCCATGGAGCCCGGCAGCATTGAATCCGTGGGACCGCAGGGATTTCTCCAGGGTCGAAACATCACGCTTGCGGTTACAGAACACGATCGCGTTCTTGACGTTGCTCTCCCGGATCAGCTTGCGCAGTGCGGCGCGCTTTTCCTTGAAGCCGCCGCTGACCCGAAGCAGGCCCTGGGTGACGGTTTCGGCAGCAGAAGCCTGCGCATCGACCTGAACCGTTCGCGGGTTCATCATGTAGGCGTCCGTCAACCGTTTGATTTCTGACGGCATGGTCGCAGAGAACATTGCGGTCTGCCGAATTTGCGGGAGGAGCTTGATGATGCGTTCGACGTCGGGAATGAAACCCATATCCAGCATCCGGTCGGCTTCGTCGACGACCAGCACGCGGATATCCGCGAGCAGGACCTTGCCGCGCTCGAAGTGATCGAGCAGGCGCCCTGGTGTTGCGATCAGTACATCGACCCCGCGGTCGAGTTTGTCTTCCTGGTCTGAAAACGACACGCCGCCGATCAGCAGCGCCATGCTCAGTTTGTGGTTCTTGCCATAGACTTCAAAATTTTCAGCGACCTGTGCCGCAAGTTCGCGTGTCGGTTCGAGGATAAGGCTGCGTGGCATCCGCGCCCGCGCCCGTCCGGTGGAGAGAATTTCGATCATCGGCAGAGTAAAGCTCGCCGTTTTGCCGGTGCCCGTCTGGGCAATGCCGATGATGTCGCGTCCCATCAACAGATGGGGAATGGCTTCCGCCTGGATCGGTGTGGGATTCTCATAACCCGCCGATCCAATCGCGTCTAATAGTGGGTCGCTGAGACCCATTTCACTAAATTTCATATTGCTCGTCTGTGTTGAAATCGCGCGATAGCGCGTGTTGGGCGGAAAATGGCCGCGCGGCGCCGGAAAGTCCAGTAATTCCATTGGCTGTTGCATGGATGAGGCGATTCTGAAAGAAGGACGTGATGGACGATCCCCGCAGTGATCTGGACAATATTGTCGCCGACGCCCGGCAGAGGCACCGCGATGGCGAACTCGACGAGGCCGCGCGACTATACGATTCTGTCCTGGAAACGGATCCCGAGAATACCGAAGCCCTGCACCTGAAGGGGATCCTGCTGGCGCAGTCCGGGGCGGGGGAAGAAGGGCTGGCCTTTCTTGAGAAAGCCGCTGGACTGGCGCCGGAGGACGGCCGGGTTCTTGCCAACCTGGCCAAGTTGCGTCTGGACCTCGGCGATGTTGCCGGCGCCGTGGCGGACTATGAGACCGCACGCGTGCAAGACCTGGACGATACGCTCGTCGAGTTCAATCTCGCCGGCGCGCTGGCGCTTGCCGGTCGTCTGGATGACGCGATCGGACATCTGGAGCATGCGCGCAAGCTTTCTCCCGACCATGCGCATGTGCTCGCCAATCTGGGCAATCTCTACCGGCAGACCGACCGGCTCGGGCCGTCACGCGAAACTCTGGAAGCCGCGATCCAAGCCGCACCGGACGATCCGGAAGTCCAGCATAGCCTCGGCGTGACGCTGGCAGCGCTCCACGATTACGAAGCGGCGGCTGCGCGATTTCGCCAGGCCCTGAAGCTCGATCCCGGATTTGTGCGCGCTGCGGCGCAGCTCTTTTATGCAACGCTATACGCCTGCGACTGGTCGGATCACGCCAAACTAACCGCAAACTTCGAGCGGCTGCTCGACGCGGACCCGGACATCCTGGCCGAGTTGTCACCGCTGATCGCGCTCTATCTGCCATTCGCGCAAACAGCACTAAATCGGGTGAGTGCTGCGCGAGTTTCTGTTTTGCGCAACTCTGTCGTCGTTCGCGACGATGCGTTCTCCACCGACGCCAGGCGCGAGGGTGCGCCACTTCGGGTTGGCTATCTGTCAGCCGATCTCGGTCAGCACCCCGTGGGGCGTTTGATGGCAGATTTGCTTCCACGACATGACGAAGTCGCATTCGATGTCACGGCTTTCACGCTCGCCCCACCGGATGGAAGCGAGGTGCAGTCGGCAATATTCAGCGGTGTCGGATCGGTTGAGGATATTTCGCAAATGTCGGCCGGCGATGCCGCGGCGCGCATCCGCGAAGCCGGGATCGACATCCTGGTGGATCTGGGTGGGTACACGCGCGGTGCACGGCCCGAGATACTGGCCGCGCGTGCGGCACCGCTGCAGATCGGCTGGCTCGGCTATTGCGGGTCGTCCGGCGGTTTGAACGACGTGCTTCTTGCAGACAATGTCGTGCTGCCGGAAGCTTCTGCGGAAAGCTTTCCGGAGGCGATCGCTCATCTGCCGGGCACTTTCATGCCCCTGAACCGGTTCGAGGCGGCGTCCGGGGAGAGGGATAACCGCGTCGACCATGGTCTGCCTGAAGAGAGTTTTGTCTTTTGTGCATTCAACGCGTCACCCAAAATCGATGCGCAGACCTTCGCCGCGTGGATGGAAATACTCACGCGGGTCGAAGGTTCCGTACTCTGGCTGCGCGAGCATTCTGCGTTGACCTCGCAGAACCTCACCACGGCAGCCCGGGCGGCGGGTATTGATCCGGCGCGGCTCGTGTTTGCACCGACTGCGCCGGCGATTTCGGATCATCTGGCCCGGCATCGGCATGCAGATCTGTTCCTCGACACCTTCGTTTACGGCGCGCATTCAACGGCGGCCGACGCGATTGCCCAGGGTGTGCCCGTATTGACCTGCGCGGGCGAAGCCATGCCGGCCCGTGTCGGGGCAAGTCTCTGCGAGGCGTACGGAATCGATGATCTTGTGGTTGAAAGCGCCGACGAATATGTCGAGAAGGCCGTGGAACTGGCCGGCGCTATGGATCAGCTGACGAATTATCGGTCGTCATTGACGATCGCCGTCGAGAACGTGGACGCGGGCAATGGGTTCGTAGGCAAACTCGAACGCGCCTATCAGTTGCTTTGGCGCGCGCGGGAGACGGGAATGCTGAAACCCGGAGTGCTGGTCCCGACGGAGGGCCCGGAATGACCGAGAATCTGGTTCTGATCCCCGGATTGCTATGCGATGCGACCCTTTGGGCCCATCAGAGCGAACATCTTGGCGATATCGCCAATTGCATGGTGGCGGATATCACGGGTGCGGAATCTGTCGATGAACTGGCCGACAGCGTCCTCGCTGCCGCGCCTGAAACCTTCGCGCTCGCGGGTCTGTCGATGGGCGGGTATGTGGTCCACGCGATCATGCGTCGTGCGCCCAAACGGGTGACCAGGCTGGCCCTGATCGACACGTCCGCGCGGGCGGATACAGAAGACCAACTGGTCCGCCGGCGTCAGCTGATCGACATGACCCGGTACGGAAAATTTCGCGGGGTCACCGACCGCCTGTTGCCGATCCTTGTGCACGAGGCGCGTCTGGCCGACACAGAATTAACAGGTAAAATTAAAAAAATGTCGGAACATGTTGGTTCTGAAGGATTTAGTAGGCAGCAAAACGCGATCATGGGGCGCCCGGACAGCCGCCCATTTCTGATCGAGTATGGCGTTCCCACAATGGTCATGTGCGGGCGACAGGACGCGCTCACGCCGCTCGAGCACAGCCAGGAAATGGCCGCCGCCATTCCCGGCGCACGCCTCGCCGTGATCGAGGATTGCGGACATCTGTCGACGATGGAGCGGCCCCAGGCGGCCACGGCGCTGATGCGCCAGTGGCTGACCTACGATTAAGTCCGATCAGGTCGCGGGCAACGGTGGATCACCAGCCGACTGGTCGTGGGGGCTCTGGCCCGGAAACAGTGCCGCGGTGAGTTGGAATAACATGTCGTCGAATGTGTCGCTGCCGGCAGCGCCCACGTCGCTGGCCCGCACAATGGCGTGGCTCACATAAATGTCCGTCGAACAGAATGCGCCCATCAGGGTCAGCTCGCCGTTTGCAGATGCGCTTGTTTTGGGGCCATCTCCCGGCGCGCACAATTCACCCGGATCGTTGATTGCTTGCGGGTTGAAGGCGAGGACAACCCGGTACGGACGGCTGGGGTCCGGGTTCTCGGGATTGATCGCGTAGTTGATCGGGACACCGAACGAGCTCTTGTTCATGGCCGTGATGACAGCCTTTTCCAGTTCTGCCGGGGCTGGGGCGAAAGGGTTTCCCACGATGACGACCTGCATTTGACGGTCGCCGCCGCCGGCGGCCGAGGCATCGATCGGATCATAGTGAATGGCATGATCGACGCGCGACACGGTGACGCCGGTGCACGCGGTTAATGCCGTCATCGCGATGGCGGTCAGGGGCAGTTTTACGGAAAAACGAGGCTTGCTGGTCATAGTCGAAACTCCGGGTCCGAATGATTAGTCCAAGACTGCTTCGTCGCGACCGGGCAAGCGGCCAACGCGGCATGCGCCGCTGGTATATGTAGTGTCGGGTTCGAGTTTGGCCAAATTGCGGCCGGGCACAACTGCGTGAGCGACTAAACGTCCAGCTCTGCCACGAATTTGGCGTTGTCCTGGATGAACCTGAAGCGCAATTCCGCCTTGCGCCCCATCAATTGTTCAACCAGCTGCGCGGTGGCCTTGGCGTCGCGGGCCCGGGATTTGTCGGCATCCGTGGCGCTGGACAGAGCGACCTGGATTAGCTGGCGTTTCTCCGGATCCATGGTCGTGTCGCGCAGCTGGGCGGGCGGCATCTCGCCCAGCCCCTTGAACCGGCTGATTTCGATCTTCCCTGCGCCCGAGAAATGCTCCGCCATCAGGCGTTCACGGTCGGCATCGTCCAGCGCGTAGACCACGTCACCGCCCTTGGCCAGCCGGTAAAGCGGCGGCACGGCGAGGAATAAATGTCCGTTGGTCACCAGTTCGGGCATCTCGCGATAGAAGAAGGTCATGAGCAGGGACGCGATATGGGCGCCGTCAACGTCGGCATCGGTCATGATGACCACGCGTTCATAGCGCAGCTTCGACAGATCGAAGGTCTTGCCGGACCCACAGCCCAGCGCCTGGGTCAGGTCGCTCAGTTCCTGATTGCCGCGCAGTTTGTCGGCCGACGCGCTGGCGACGTTCAGGATTTTTCCGCGCAGCGGGAGAATGGCCTGGGTCGCGCGGCTGCGCGCCTGCTTTGCCGAACCGCCGGCACTGTCACCCTCGACCAGGAAGATTTCCGTGCCCTCCGCGCTGCTGCGTGTGCAATCGGCGAGCTTGCCGGGCAGGCGGGACTTGCGGCCCGCGGTTTTTCGTTTCATCGCCCGGTCTTCGCGCCGGCGCTTGCGCTCCTCGGCGCGCTCGATCGCCCATTCGAGCAGTGCATCGGCGTTCTGCCGGTCGTTCGACAGGTGATGGTCGAAATGGTCCTTGAGCTGCGCCTCGACGATCCGCGCGGCCTCGGGCATCGAGAGCTTTTCCTTGGTCTGGCCCTGGAATTGCGGCTCGGAGATGAACAGCGACAGGACGATCGCCGCACCATCAGCGATATCGTCGACCGTCAGCTGGCCTGCCTTGCGGTTGTTGGTGAGTTCGCCATAGCCCTTGAGCCCGCGGGTCAGCGCGCCGCGGATGCCCGCGACATGGCTGCCGCCTTCGGGCGTGGGAACGGTGTTGCAGTAGGAGCTGACGAAGCCTTCACCGTCGGCAGGCCAGCACACGGCCCACTCGATGCGCCCCTGGGTGCCGTTCAAATCCGCCCTGCCGGCGAAGATATCGGCCCCCACGAGCGGGCGTTCGCCGATGGTCGAGCGCAGATAGTCGAGAATGCCGTCGGCAAACTGGAAGGTTTCGGCTTCCGGCACATCGCCTGCGAGTTCGGACGCGCACGACCAGCGAATCTCGACGCCGCGGAACAGATACGCCTTGGACTTCGCCATGTCGTAGAGGCGTTGGGCCTCGAAGGCGGCTTTTTTTCCGAAGATTTCGGGGTCGGGGAGGAAGGTCACGGTCGTGCCGCGCCGGTTCTGCACCGCTTTCAGCTTCTTCAGCTTGCCGGTCGGCTTGCCTTGCGAATATTCCTGCGCCCACAGCTCCTTGTCGCGGGCCACTTCGACCCTGAGCGTGGCCGCGAGCGCGTTGACGACGCTGAGGCCGACGCCATGCAGGCCGCCGGATGTCTGATAGGCCTTGCCGTCGAACTTCCCGCCGGAATGAAGCGTTGTCAGGATGACTTCCAGCGCCGACTTGCTCTTGAATTTGGGGTGCGGGTCGATCGGGATGCCGCGCCCGTTGTCCGTGACCGCGAGCGAACCGTCCGCATTCAGGTGCATCTCGATACGGTCGGCATGGCCGGCGACGGCCTCATCCATGGAATTGTCGAGGATTTCCGCGGCCAAATGGTGCAGGGCGCGTTCATCGGTGCCGCCGATATACATGCCGGGGCGCCGGCGCACCGGTTCCAGGCCCTCGAGGACCTCGATGTCCTGGGCGGTGTAGTTGCCGTCGCCCGACGGGGCGTCGTCGAACAATCCAGGATCTTCGGTTTTGCGTTTCGCGCGTGCCACGGTGGCCTCGGGTAAAAGTAATCCTAAGTTTTGGTCGTGCACCGCTCGCCACCGGACTCCAAGGCGAAATCCAGAATGGTGCCGACTGAGCGCAATATGTGATGATTCGCGTGTGAGGTGACAATGAAGAACGCAGTTGACGAAGAACCACGCGGTGAATTGTTCATCCAGGCCGCAGCCATGCCCGCCGACACCAATCCCAACGGCGATATTTTCGGCGGCTGGCTACTGGCGCAGATGGATATCGCCGGAGGCATCGCGGCGCGCAGCCATTCCGGCGACCGCACGGTCACCATCGCGGTTGAATCCATGATCTTCAAGAAACCGGTGCAGGTTGGCGACGTGGTGTCCTGTTACGCCGACCTCGAAAAGGTCGGCCGGACGTCGATGACCTTCCTGATCGAGGTCTGGACCCTTCGCCGGGACAGTTTCGTGCGCGAAAAAGTGACCGAAGGGGTGTTCACCTATGTGGCAATAGGATCGGACGGAAAACCACGCGCAATCGAACAGGAGGCCACATGATTGGGAAATCGGGAATCACGGCGATGCTTGTCGGCGCGGCCGTTGGGCTGGCGACGATCGGCGACACGGCCGTGGCGGGCGAGGCGGACGTGACCGCGGTCGCGCTGCGCAGCGGCAGCACCTATAGCTTCTCCGTGACCGTGCGCCATGGGGATGAAGGCTGGGATCACTATGCCAACCGCTGGGAGGTCGTCAGCCTCGACGGGAAGGTGCTGGCGACCCGCGTGCTGGCTCACCCGCACGTCAACGAGCAGCCCTTCACGCGATCTCTGTCCGGCGTAAAGCTGCCGGCCGGCACGAAGGAAGTTCGCATACGCGCGAACGACAAGGTGCACGGCACCGGCGGGGTGGAGCTGATCGTCGATCTGGCGACCGGCAAGTCGCGCGCAGCGAATGGCGGTCGGTCTTGAGGCAGGCGGCCGGTTATCGGGCTGCCGGAGCCTCGAGTGCTTCATCGTCGATACCGACGCACACGCAGACAAAGCACTGCGCGCAAGACGCGGCTGCCATTGTCGGTGTATCGAGAACTTCATCGCTGAGGTCGGCGCGATCGAGACGGGGCGTATTGCTTATGACTTCCAGAGCCTCTGTTGCGTCTTCGGTGATCCCGACGCAGACACAGACGAAACACTGCGCGCAAGATGCGGCAGCCATTGTTGGTGTATCGAGAATTTCATCAGCGAGTTCAATTTCAACAGACATTGCAGCGTCTCCTGTTTGCGGGGCCTTACCCGGGGTTTATCTTGGTTAAAACAGTACCGGCCATTTCGATAATCGGCTAATCATTTTTCTAGTATTGGTTGTTTTTCAGGTATTTGTGCGACTGTGAGGTGTTCGCATTCGCAACGTGGGCCCGCTCACAGGCACACTTCCCGGCGGGATTGATAAAGTTTGTTGGTGCGCGGTCGATAAGCCAGTCAGCGCTGATTTTGTGACGTAGATTGTTGATCCGGCGGCCGCAAGACCTCGCCGGGCGGATGGAGAGAATTCATGACCGAAACTGCAGGCCCGGCCCCGGGTTACAAGGATAAGCCCGAGCATTTCGTGAACTTCGAGCCCAGCCCGAAACGCATTCGGGTCAGCTTCGGTGGCGAGACGATCGTCGATACGACCAACGGGCTGATCCTTTATGAGCGCGACCGTGTGCCGGTCTATTACCTGCCGCGCAAGGATGCGGCGATGGACCTTTTGGCGGCGACCGATCAATCGACCCATTGCCCGTTCAAGGGCGACGCCAGCTATTTCACCGTGAATGCGGGCGGCAAGACGGCCGAGAATGCGGTGTGGAGCTATGAGCTCCCATTCGACGAGGCAGCGGGGATCAAGGATTATCTGGCATTCTACTGGAACAGGATGGACGCCTGGCACGAGGAAGACGAGGAAGTCTTCGTGCACGCGCGCAGCCCCAAGGTGCGTGTCGATATCCTCGACAGCTCGCGCCCCGTTCGCGTGGAACTGGGCGGCATCACGGTGGCCGAGACGACCCGCGCACGGTTCCTGTTCGAGACGGGTCTACCGACCCGCTACTACATCCCGCGCGACGACGTGATCGCCGAGCTGCGCCCGTCCGATCTGGCGACGAACTGCCCCTACAAGGGCACCGCCAGCTACCACCATGTCCAGGTCGGCGCGAAGACCTTTGAAAACATCGTCTGGTTCTATCGCGACCCGGTGCATGAGAGTGCAGGCATCAAGGACTATCTCTGCTTCTACAACGAGCAGGTCGATGCCGTTTATGTGGACGGGGTTGCGGAGGAGAAACCCAAAACCAAGTGGTCCTGAGGCGACGCAACTTCGCGTTGGGTCTTGACTTCCGAATATATTTCCATATTTATCAAAATATGGAAATGAATAGCGCCGTCGAACAATTATCCGCACTCGCACAAGAGACTCGCCTGGAGGTGTTTCGCCTTCTGGTGCGGGCCGGCCATGGCGGGTTGCCGGCCGGGGAGATCGGCCGGACGATCGATCTGCCGCTGCCGACCTTGTCCTTTCACCTGCGCCTGTTGCGCGAGGCCGGGCTGGTGGCCTCGCGCCGCGAGGGGCGGTCGATCATCTACACGGCGAATTACGGCGCGATGAACGCGCTGGTCGGCTTCCTGGGCGAGAATTGCTGCCTGGGCGTCGACGTGAACATCACCAATATTGAGGCCGGCGCGGATGTCGGCATAGGAGAGAGCCAATGAAACGACTTCATATTCACTCCCGCGTCGCCGATGTTGCGGCGAGCGTTGCCTACTACAGCAAGTTCTTCGGTCAGTCCCCGGATGTCCGCAAGGATGACTATGCCAAATGGCTGCTGGATGACCCCCAGGTGAATTTTGCGATCTCCAACGAGCCGGGGCACGCGCCGGGTATTGAGCATCTCGGGTTTCATTTCGACACGAAAGAGGAGTTCGAGGCGTTCCGCGGCGAGGCCGATCGCGCGCCGCTCGGCCGCACGAACGAAGACGGGACCACCTGTTGCTATGCCCAGTCCGACAAGGCCTGGTTCACCGATCCCGACAATGTCCCGTGGGAGACGTTTTTCACCTTCGGTGCCTCTGACACCTATCACAGGCTGGATACGCCCGCAGGTGCGCCGGGCATGCCGGCTATGAATCACGGGAACGCTGCCGGGGCGTGCTGCGTTCCGGACTGAACGGGTCTCAATTGTCCCAAGAAAAAGGCCCCGCCTTTCGGCGGGGCCTTCGTCGTTCGTTGTCCGGCTTTCGCTAGACCGAGTAGTACATCTCGAACTCGATCGGGTGCGGCGCCTGCAGGAAGTTGGTCAGCTCTTCCTGCTTCAGCTCGATATAGCTGTCGATCTGGTCGTCGGTGAACACGTCGCCCTTCTTGAGGAAGTCGCGGTCCGCGTCCAGCGCCTCGAGGGCCTGGCCCAGCGAGCTGCAGACTGTCGGCACGCCTTCAAGCTCCTCGGCCGGCAGGTCATAGAGATCCTTGTCCATCGGGTCGCCCGGATGGATTTTGTTCTCGATGCCGTCAAGGCCGGCCATCAGCATGGCCGAGAAAGCCAGATACGGGTTGGCGGTCGGATCGGGGAAACGCACCTCGACGCGCTTGGCGTTGGGGCTCGTCGCGTAGGGAATACGGCAGGAGGCCGAACGGTTGCGCGCGGAATAGGCGAGCAGGACCGGGGCTTCGAAGCCGGGCACCAGACGCTTGTAGCTGTTGGTGCTCGCATTGGTGAATGCGTTCAGCGCGCGTGCGTGCTTGATGATACCACCGATGTAGTAGAGGCAGGTGTCCGACAGATCGGCATAACCCGAACCGGCGAAGGCCGACTTGCCGTCTTTCCAGACCGACTGATGGACATGCATGCCCGAGCCGTTGTCGCCCGCGATGGGCTTCGGCATGAAGGTCGCCGTCTTGCCATACTGGTGGGCCACATTGTGGACGACATATTTGTAGATCTGCATCTGGTCGGCCGACCGCAGCAGCGTGTCGAACTTCTGGCCGAGCTCATGCTGGCTGGGGGCAACCTCGTGATGGTGCTTTTCCATCGCGATGCCCATCTCGAGTGCCGTGGTGACCATCTCGGCGCGGATATCGGTCATGGAATCGACCGGTGCCACGGGGAAGTAGCCGCCCTTGACGCCCGGGCGATGGCCCATGTTGCCCTCGGGGAAGTCGGCGCCTGAATTGTAGGGGCCTTCGTCACTGTCAACTTCATAGAAGCTGCGGTTCATCGTGGATTCGAAACGCACATCGTCGAACACGAAGAACTCTGCCTCGGGGCCGAAATAGGCGGCATCACTCACGCCGCTGGATTCCATGTAGGCCAGCGCCAGTTTCGCCGTGCCGCGCGGATCGCGGGTATAGGGCTCGCCGGTTGCCGGCTCGAGCACATCGCAGAACAAGATCAGCTGCGGCTGGGCGGTGAACGGGTCCATGACGGCGGAGTTGAGGTCCGGCATGAGGATCATGTCGGATTCATTGATCGCCTTCCAGCCGGCGATCGACGAACCGTCGAACATGACACCATCGGTCAGCAAATCCTCATCGACGGTCGAGACGTGCTGCGCGGTGTGCTGCCACTTGCCGCGCGGATCGGTAAACCGAAAATCCACAAATTCGACGTCGTTCTCTTTAATCATGTCCAGTACGGTTTTGATGTCGGACATTGTCTAGGCTCTCCTGTCTTTCGGAAAAATCTTCTGTTGTGTGATCGAACGTTTACTCGATTTCAAAACCGCTAAACGGCGTCCGCGCCGCGTTCACCAGTACGAATCCGGATCGCCTCGTCGATCGTTGAGACGAATATTTTGCCATCCCCGATGCGGCCCGTACGGGCTGCCTCCTGGATGGCCTCGATTGCCCGTTCGACCTGATCGTCTTCAAGCACGATCTCGATCTTCACCTTGGGCAGAAAATCGACGACGTATTCAGCGCCGCGATAGAGTTCTGTATGGCCCTTCTGGCGACCGAAACCCTTGGCCTCGACCACTGTGATGCCCTTGAGCCCGACTTCGTGCAGGGCTTCCTTCACTTCGTCGAGCTTGAACGGTTTGATAATGGCTTCGATCTTTTTCATTTTTTGTCTCTTGCTTCCACCATATTGCTCATTCAGCGGGCACGTGACACGCACCGCCGACATATTGGGCATAGCATGGTTTGTGCCACTCGGGCCCTATCGGCAATGGCCTGAAACTAAAGGGAAAAATAGTCTTGTGCTACAGCTGGTTGCGCCTGTTTTGCCCCATTAATAGGCAGGCTGCCTAATTTTTCATCAGTTAATTGTAAATCTCGCGCACTCTTTCGAGTGCCGCCTTTATGTTCTCGACCGAGTTTGCGTAGGAAAACCGCACGTAATCCTCGCCCAGATGGCCGAAGCTGGTGCCCGCCACCGTGGCAACATAGGCATCGCTAAGAAGCTTGTCCTGAACCTCGCGTGCCGATTGTCCCGTGCCGGAGATGTTGGGGAATGCATAAAAAGCGCCCATCGGCGTCCGGCAGGAAAATCCGTCGATGGCGTTCAGTTCCTTGACGATTACGTGACGGCGCTCATCGAACGCGCGGACCATTTCGTGCACGGAATCCTGTGGGCCTTCCAGGGCTGCAATGCCGGCGAACTGGGTACCCGCGTTTACACAAGAGTGACAATTGATCGCCAGACGGGTCGCGGCGTCGACCAGGCTTTCCGGCCACAGGGCGTAGCCGAGGCGCCAGCCGGTCATGGCGTATGTCTTCGACCAGCCGTCAAGCAGGATCAGCCGGTCGCGAAGATGTTCGTAGGACAGGAGGCTGACATGCTCATGCCCGTCATAGGTCATCTGGCCGTAAATCTCGTCGGAAAGTATCGCGACGTGGGGATGTTTCTCGAGGCCGGCGGCGAGCTTGTCCATCTCGGACTTGGGCACCGCGCCGCCGGTCGGGTTGGCCGGCGTGTTGATGATCATCAGCCGGGTCGCGGGCGTAATCAGCGACAGCACCTGGTCCGCGTCGAGTGAGAAGTCATTCTCCTCGAGCAGCGGTATGGGAACGGCCTTCGCACCGGAGTAGTTGATGGCGGATTCGTAGATCGGGAAGCCCGGGTTCGGATACATGATTTCGCCACCGGCCTCGCCGAACATCATGATGGCGAAGAACATGGTCACCTTGCCGCCGGGCACACAGACGATGTTGTTCGGGTCCACCGCAACACCGCGCAGGCGAAGAATGTCCGCCGCAACGGCCTCGCGCAGCGGCAATATACCGGGGGCGGGTGTGTAGCCGTGATGCCCGTCACGCAGCGCCTTCACGGCCGCCTCGACGATGTGTTCCGGTGTGCTGAAGTCGGGCTGGCCGATGCCCAGATTGATGACGTCATGTCCCTGGGCCTTCAGGCCCTCGGCGCGGGCCAGGACCTCGAATGCAGACTCGGTTCCAAGGCGCGTCAGGTTTTCTGCCGTTTGTAATTTTGCACCCGTCATATCCGGTCTCTCATTCTTTGCCCTGCGAAACGGCGCGCACTATAGGCGGTCGGTGTTTTACAGGGCAAAAGCTTTCACCTCGCCCCGGAAGCTGCAAACATCCGTTCCATATGCTGGCCAATACGGGGGTAGGTGCCATGTCCGAAGATCAATCGCGACCGCTCGATGATGAAGAGGTTCTGAAATATTGGATCCCGCGCCTTGTGGCCGATGGCGGGGATCCCAACGATGCCCTGGCGGTTCGTAATCGGGCCTCGACCTGGGATGAATGGCCTGTGGCCTGGGCGGAGATCGGCGACAGCTATCTGACCGTCGGTGCGGACCGGCGCGCGCGGGCATGGGTTGAGTGCCGCCGCCGCGTTCGTTCGTGCCGCTGTCTGCTTTCACTTCGCGCAGGTCGTCGCCTTTCATCTGCCCGCGTTGAAGAACGAATTGCAGGCGCGCAAGACAGACGCGTTTCGCATGGCGGCGCCCTTGATGTCACCGCCTGCCGAGCGTCTCGAGATACCGTTCGGTGACGGCGTTCTGCCGGCATATTTGCGGGTGCCCGCGGACCGTGATGTGCCGGTGCCGGGCGTGCTGTTGGTGCCGGGACTCGATTCAACCAAGGAAGACTTCGCCACGATCATGGACTTTGCCGTGGGGCGCGGGCTTGCGGTGCTCGCCTTCGACGGGCCGGGGCAGGGCGAGGTTCATTCTGGCATGTTGCTCGGTCCGAATTATGAAGATTGCATCACCGCGGCGTTCGAGACGATGGCCGCAAGGCCTGAAGTCGACGGTGAACGCATCGGCACGATCGGGCGCAGCCTCGGCGGCATCTATGTGGTCAAGGCGGCGACCGACCCGCGGATCAAGGCGACGGTGGTGTTTGGTGGCGCGTGGGATTTGAGCGACTGGCCGACCATGCCGCCCTTGATCCGTGCCGGCTTCGCCTGGGCGACCGGCGCCGACGATGAAACCGACGCGTTGGCCCGGGTGCCCGACGCGACACTGGATGACTGTATTGGTGATGTCGCCTCGCCGGTTTTTGTCGTGCACGGTCGGCACGACGCGATCTTCAAGGCTGCCCAGGCCGAACGCATTGCCGCGGCGTTACCGGGTAATGGCGAACTTTGGATGGTCGAGGACGGTGTCCACTGCTGCCACAACCGGGCCTTCGAGGTGCGGACAGGTATGGTGGACTGGCTCGTCGAGCAGCTGTGATGTGCGCCCGGCTGATGCCGGCGGGTACTGAAAGAATCACGCAAACACATCCACGGTTTGCTTGACGCGATCCGGTACGACGATTACACAAACGCCCGCTTGTGGTGGCTGTAGCTCAGTTGGTTAGAGCGCCTGGTTGTGGTCCAGGAGGCCGTGGGTTCAAATCCCATCAGCCACCCCATTTCCCCCGGATATATTTGGCGACCGATTTCGGCGACGGACCTGGCGCAATCGGATTGCGTCAGCTGTTCCTAGGTTTGTGGCGGGTATTGAGCGAGTATCCGCACCATGACGACAAAATGGGCCCCTGGTGCGCCGGAATTGCTAACGGTCGCGCAGATGTATCGCGCGGATGGCGCGGCGGCAGACCTTGGTGTGTCCGGTCTCGAATTGATGGAGCGTGCCGGCACGGCGATCGCCGATGCGCTGGAGGCGAGATGGCCGCGTGGCCACATTCTGGTGCTGTGCGGACCGGGAAATAATGGCGGTGACGGGTTTGTCGCGGCCCGGTTGCTGACATTGCGCGATCGCGATGTGGCGCTGGGTCTGCTCGGGGATATCGACGATCTTGTCGACGATGCGGCGATCAATGCCCGGCGTTGGGTCGAGGAGTGCGACGGTGACGTGGACGCGTTGTCACGGGAATGGGTCCGGTGGGCGGACGTCGTGATCGACGGATTGTTCGGGGCAGGGCTGACCCGCCCGGTCGACGGCGTGGCGCGCGACGTCATCAACGAGATTAATCTCTACAAGAAACCTTGCCTTGCGATCGATGTCCCCAGCGGGGTGCAGGGCGATTCCGGGGCTGTCCTGGGGGCCGCACCCCAGGCCGATCTGACGGTCACCTTTTTCCGCCACAAGCCCGGGCATCTGCTGTTTCCGGGGCGCGGTCTGTGTGAGTGCGTGCAGGTTGCAGATATCGGAATTCCCGACGAGGTATTGGACGATATAGCTCCAACCCAATGGCGCAATGTGCCGATGTTCTGGGCATCCGACTTTCCGCGTCCGGCGCCCGAGGGGCACAAATACGGCCGCGGCCATGCGATCATTGCCGGCGGGGAAGAGTTGACGGGTGCAGCCCAGCTGGCGGCCTACGGGGCACTGCGGGCGGGCGCGGGACTGGTCTCGATAGCGAGCCCGCCGAAGGCTGTCCCGGTTTACCGGTCAGGGCGCGCCTCGATCATGGTGCGAAACACCCCCGATACCGAGGCCTTCACGAACGCCATTTCAGACCCGCGCGTGCGGGCCGTACTTGTCGGGCCGGGCAATGGCCTGACTGCCGATACGCGGGCAAATGTTCTGGCCGCACTGGAAGGTGAAATTGGCTGTGTCGTGGATGCGGACGGCATATCGGTTTTCGCCGATGATCCGGGCGCGATGTTCGACGGGATTAAAAACAGAACGTCGGACACCATATTGACGCCCCATGAAGGGGAATTCGACCGGCTGTTTTCCGAACCGCTCGATGATGCTGGAGCGAACCGCCTCGAGCGGGCACGCGCTGCCGCAGATCTGTCAGGTGCCGTGGTGGTCCTCAAGGGGGCAGATACAGTCATCGCGGCGCCTGATGGCCGTGCAGCCATCAACGGCAATGCCCCGCCAACGCTGGCCACTGCGGGCAGCGGGGATGTGCTGGCGGGGTTCATATTGGGGTTGCTCGCACAGGGAATGCCGGGCTTTTCGGCCGCCTGCGCGGGGGTCTGGTTACACGGTGCAGCGGCCAGCAGCTTTGGACCGGGATTGATCGCGGAAGATATCGCCGACTGCTTGCCCCCGGTCCTGAAATCCCTTTATGCAGATCTCGGGCTGGACGTGGCGTCGGGTGGTGCCGGGGACCCTGCGTCCTGATCCCCCGCTCTGACGTTTACTCGGCTCGTGCGATGGTATAGGACATCCGCCGTTCGGGCGGTTTGCCGCTCGAAAGCGCGTGGCGTGCGAGCCAGAAAATTCAACAAGCGCGTGCGCGGGCGTGGCGGAACTGGTAGACGCGCCAGGTTTAGATCCTGGTGACTGAAAAGTCGTGGGGGTTCAAGTCCCTTCGCCCGCACCACTTGCACAGGCGCGTTGTAGAGAGTGAAAGCGCGGTTATCTGCCGCAAACCGGCGATTTATGTCGAACGTCGGAACCGGAAACACAAAAAGCAGGAAATCGGACCTGGTCATGGAAGTCGTCGAAACAAATACCGAAGGTTTGCAGCGTGATTTCAAGATCACGATTGTGGCGAATGATATTCAGCAGCGCGTCGATGCACGCCTGACCGAGGTGGGGCGCGATATCAGCATTCCCGGGTTCCGGCCCGGCAAGGCGCCGCTCAATATCCTCAAGCAACGCTATGGCGGGTCGGTGATGGGCGAGGTGCTTGAGGCAACCGTCCAGGAAACATCCCAGGAAGTGCTCAGCGAACGTGGCTTGCGCCCGGCTGGCCAGCCCAAGATCGAGGTCGTCTCGTTCGATGAGGGCAAGGACCTTGAATATGATCTCTCCGTCGAGATTTTGCCGGAGATCGAGACAGTCGATCTGACGTCGATCGAGCTCGACCGGGTGAAGGTCATTCCGACCGATGACGAGATCAAGGATGCGATTGACCGTATCGCCCAGCAGAACCGTGAAACCAAGCCGATCGAAGAGTCCCGGCCGACGGCCAACGGCGATGTCGTGATCATCGACTTCGAGGGCAAAATTGATGACGTGCCATTCGAAGGCGGCAAGGGCACGGGCATCCGCCTCGAGCTTGGCTCGGACCAGTTCATTCCCGGTTTCGAAGAACAGCTGGTTGGCGTTGAAGCGGGCAAGCCCCTCGAGGTGAAGGTCGCGTTTCCCGACGACTACAATGTCGACGAACTGGCGGGCAAGGATGCGGTCTTCGACTGCGTCGTGCAGGAGATTCACGGGGCAGTCGAAGTGACGGTTGACGATGCTTTTGCCGAGGGCCTCGGGCTGGAAAACCTGGCGGCACTTCAGGATGCGATCAGTGACCAGCTTGGCCAGGAATATGGCCGCCTGACACGTGAACGCACCAAGCGCGACCTGCTCGACAAGCTTTCCGACGCCCATGATTTTGCCGTCCCGCCGCGGATGGCCGAGGACGAGTTCAATCAGATCTGGACGCAGATTGAGCAGGCGAAGGAAGAAGACAAGCTGGATGACGAGGACAAGAGTAAGTCCGACGACGAGTTGCGCACCCAGTATCAGGATATCGCCGACCGTCGCGTGCGCCTCGGGCTGTTGCTATCGCATATCGGCGAGCAGAACGGCCTGACGGTGACCCAGGAAGAGGTCAACCGGGCGATCATGGAACAGGCACGCCAGTTGCCCGGCCAGGAACAGCAGGTCATTGAGTTCTATCGGGACAACCCGCAGGCCAGTGCGTCGCTTCAGGCGCCGATCTTCGAGGACAAGGTTGTCGATTTTGTTATCGAGATGGCGAACGTCACGGAGCGTGAACTGACGCCCGAACAGCTCAACGCCGAGGCCGAGGCGGAAGCCGCCAAAGCCGATTCCGCCAGTTCGAGCGAAAAGAAGCCCGCGGCAAAGAAGAAGGCACCGGCGAAAAAGGCCGCAGCGAAAAAGCCTGCAGCCAAGAAGGCGGCTGCCAAGAAACCCGCTGCAAAGAAGAAAGCAGCTCCCAAAAGCAAGGCAAAGGACGACGGCAAGGCTGCAGAGAAATAGGTCATTCGCCGCAGCCCCTTGCACGGACTCGCCCGAAGCCTATTTTGTACAAATCGCGTGTCTGGCCCGAGTACGGAGTAACCCAACATCATGGCGAATTACGAAGAACCGCGGATGAACGCGCTTGTGCCGATGGTCGTCGAGCAGACGAACCGCGGCGAACGCGCCTACGACATCTACTCCCGGCTTCTGAAGGAACGCATCATCTTCCTGACCGGTCCCGTCGGGGACGAGGTTGCGAGTGTGATCTGCGCGCAATTGCTGTTTCTCGAAGCGGAGAATCCGAACAAGGACATCAGCTTCTATATCAACTCACCGGGCGGCGTCGTGACATCGGGTCTGTCGATCTATGACACCATGCAGTACATCCGCCCGGACGTGGCGACGCTGTGTGTCGGCCAGGCGGCCTCGATGGGGTCTCTGCTGCTCGCGGGCGGTGCCAAGGGCAAGCGATTTGCGCTACCGAATGCGCGGATCATGGTGCATCAGCCTTCCGGCGGCTTCCAGGGACAGGCGACGGATATCGAGATCCACGCCCAGGAAATTCTGAAAATCCGCCAGCGGCTGAATGAAATCTACGCCGGGCATACCGGACAATCGGTTGACAAGATCGGCGAAGCGCTCGAACGTGATCGCTTCTATACGGCGGATGAAGCACAGGAATTTGGTCTGATTGACGAGGTGGTTTCGAGCCGCGCGGATACAGATGAAGACGAGGAAAGCGACTAGATCGGCGTACGAAAATCTGTGCGTTGTCGATCTGCTCGTTTAACTAATTATTGATCGCTGACGGTTAGCTATTGTTCAATTGCTTCTGTTAGTGATTCGCGTCGGCAAAGAATCCTGCTGATGACCACGCCCCAGCACGGGACCATATTGGTATGAGCAAGTCCGGTAACGGCGATTCCAAGAACACTCTGTACTGCTCCTTTTGCGGTAAGAGTCAGCACGAAGTCCGCAAGCTGATCGCGGGCCCGACGGTTTTCATCTGCGATGAATGCGTCGAACTGTGCATGGACATTATCCGTGAAGAGCACAAGTCGACGCTTGTGAAGTCACGCGATGGCGTGCCGACCCCGAAAGAGATATGCGAAGTGCTCGATGACTATGTGATTGGTCAGGACCGGGCCAAACGCGTACTCTCGGTCGCCGTCCACAATCACTACAAGCGTCTCAGCGGCGGCCCCAAGGGCAACGAAGTCGAGATCGCGAAATCGAATATTTTGCTGATTGGCCCGACGGGTTGCGGCAAGACATTGCTGGCGCAAACGCTGGCGCGCATCCTCGATGTGCCCTTCACCATGGCCGACGCGACGACCCTCACGGAAGCGGGCTATGTCGGTGAGGATGTCGAGAACATCATTCTGAAGCTGCTTCAGTCGGCCGACTATAATGTCGAACGCGCACAGCGTGGCATCGTCTATATCGACGAAGTCGACAAGATCAGCCGCAAGTCGGACAACCCGTCGATCACGCGCGATGTTTCGGGCGAGGGCGTGCAGCAGGCGTTGCTGAAAATCATGGAAGGCACCGTCGCCTCGGTACCGCCCCAGGGCGGCCGCAAGCACCCGCAGCAGGAATTCCTGCAGGTCGACACGACCAACATCCTGTTCATCGTCGGCGGCGCATTTGCCGGCCTGGAGCGAATTATTGCCAGCCGTGGCAAGGACACCGCGATCGGCTTCGGGGCCGACGTACAAAGCCTCGATGACCGGCAGACGGGCGAGATCCTCAGTGAAGTCGAACCCGAGGATCTTCTGAAGTTCGGTCTTATCCCCGAATTCGTGGGGCGCCTGCCGGTGCTCGCGACCCTTGGCGATCTCGATGAGGACGCCCTGATCCAGATCCTGACCCAGCCGAAGAACGCGTTGATCAAACAGTATCAGCGCTTGTTCGAGATGGAGGGGGTCGAACTGTCCTTCGCCGAGGATTCCCTGCGGGCCATCTCAAAGAAGGCGATCGCCCGCAAGACGGGTGCACGCGGCCTGCGGTCCATCATGGAAAATATCCTGCTGGACACGATGTTCGAGCTTCCGGGTATGGATGGCGTCGAAGAGGTCGTGATCAACGGCGAAGTCGTCGAAGGCAACGCGACCCCGCTGCATATCTATGCGGACAAGCGCGAAGATCTGGGCACCAGCGCCTAGCCCCGTCCGCTCGCCCGCCCGGGCACGACGTGATCGGGATTTTCTATCCACCGCGGTGACCTGCCGGTGTTCACATCTTGTTCCAGCCACTTGATTGTCGGGCCGCGTTGGACCAAATAATGGGCATGGCACGACTCGCCAAATCGGCGTTCCCTAAGCGTTGTCCGTAAACCCAAGCGCAAGGTTTTCTGGTTAATCTAGAAACCGATATTGCGAGCTCGGAATGAATATATGACTGATCTTTCCAAAGGTGCGTTGTTCCCTGTCCTGCCGTTGCGCGACATTGTCGTGTTTCCGCACATGATCGTTCCCCTATTTGTGGGGCGCGAGAAGTCTGTGCGCGCGCTCGAAGACGTGATGAAGGACGACAAGCAAATCCTTCTCGTCACCCAGAAGGATGCCGGCGAGGACGATCCCGCGCCGGAAGACCTCTATACGGTCGGGACCGTGGGAACGATCCTGCAGCTGCTGAAGTTGCCCGATGGAACGGTCAAGGTTCTGGTCGAAGGCAGCGCGCGCGCGTCGGTCGTCGAGTTCACCGACAACGAGGATTTCTTTCAGGCCGTCGCGGAAGTGTATGCCGACGCGCCGGAAGACGACAGTGAAATCGAGGCGCTCGGCCGTTCGGTGGTGACCCAGTTCGAGCAGTACATCAAGCTCAACCGCAAGGTGCCGCCCGAGGTGCTCGTTTCGATCAACCAGATCGAGGAGCCCAGCAAGCTGGCCGATACGATCGCGTCACATCTGTCGCTCAAGATTCCCGAGAAGCAGGAGCTGCTCGAGGCCGACACGATCCAGAAGCGACTGGAGAAGATCTACAGCTTCATGGAAGGCGAGATCGGTGTTCTGCAGGTCGAGAAACGCATCCGCAGCCGCGTCAAACGCCAGATGGAGAAGACGCAGCGCGAGTATTATCTGAACGAACAGCTCAAGGCGATCCAGAAGGAGCTTGGCGAGGCCGAGGACGGCCGCGACGAGCTCCAGGAACTCGAAGACCGGATCAAGAAGACGCGTCTGACCAAGGAAGCGGAAGAAAAGGTCGGACAGGAGCTGAAGAAGCTTCGCAATATGAGCCCGATGTCGGCCGAAGCGACCGTCGTGCGCAACTATCTCGACTGGATCCTGGCGATCCCGTGGAAGAAGCGTTCGCGGGTCAAAAAAGACATCACCGCGGCCCATGAGGTTCTCGATCAGGACCATTACGGTCTCGACAAGGTCAAGGAACGCATCCTCGAATATCTCGCCGTGCAGCAGCGCATGTCGAAGATCAAGGGGCCGATCCTGTGTCTGGTCGGGCCGCCGGGCGTGGGCAAGACATCTCTGGGCAAGTCGGTCGCACGCGCGACCGGGCGCAAATTCGTGCGCATGTCCCTGGGCGGCGTTCGTGACGAGGCGGAAGTCCGCGGTCATCGGCGCACTTACATTGGCTCGATGCCGGGCAAGGTAATCCAGGGGATGAAGAAGGCCGGGACATCGAACCCGCTCTTCCTGCTCGATGAAATCGACAAGCTGGGCGCCGACTGGCGCGGCGACCCGTCTTCGGCCCTTCTCGAAGTGCTGGACCCGGAACAGAACCACACGTTCCAGGATCACTATCTGGAGGTCGATTACGACCTGTCGGATGTGATGTTCGTTTGCACGGCCAACTCCATGCGTATGCCGGGGCCATTGATGGACCGGATGGAAATCATCCGAATCCCGGGCTACACGGAAGACGAAAAGGTCGAGATCGCCAAACGCCATCTGATCGCCAAGCAGGTCGCCGAGAACGGCCTCAAGGAAAAGGAGTGGTCGATCTCCGACTCTGCGTTGCGTGACCTCATCCGCTACTACACCCGCGAGGCGGGCGTTCGAAGCCTGGAACGCGAGATTGCGAACCTGGCACGCAAGGCGGTCAAGGAAATCGCAGTCGAGAAGGACGTCAATGCCGTGAAGGTGACGGTCAAAAACCTCGACAAGTATGCCGGCATTCGCAAGTTCCGGTTTGGTGAGACCGAGACCGACGATCTGGTCGGTGTGGTCACGGGCCTTGCCTGGACCGAAGTCGGCGGTGAGTTGCTGACCGTGGAAGCGCTCCTGATGCCGGGCAAGGGTAAGGTCACTGTCACCGGGAAACTGGGCGACGTGATGCAGGAATCCGTGCAGGCCGCGAACGCCTATGTGCGCTCACGCGCGGTTGAGTTCGGGATTGAACCGCCGCTGTTTGAGCGGCGTGATATCCACATTCACGTACCTGAAGGTGCCGTACCCAAGGACGGCCCGTCGGCCGGCGTGGGAATGGTCACCTCGATGGTCTCGGCGCTTACCCAGAACCCCGTACGCAAGGATGTCGCCATGACCGGCGAGATCTCGCTGCGCGGCCGGGTGCTGCCGATTGGCGGGCTGAAGGAGAAGCTGCTCGCTGCGTTGCGTGGTGGGGTGAAGACCGTGATTATTCCGCAGGAGAATGAAAAGGACCTGGCGGACATCCCGGATAACGTCACGAAGGGGCTGGAAATCATCCCGGCAACCACCGTTGATGAAGTCCTGGAACACGCTTTGACCCAGCCGTTGGTGCCGATCGAACGGGACGAATCGGCGCACGAGTCGGCCGCCGTTTCGGGCAAAGATGACGATTCAGACACCTCTGGTGTGGTGCGTCATTAGGGTTGACGAGGCCACAACGCCGAGTCGCAACACAATTTTCGCTAAAAACCCCGGAATTCTGGGCCGTTTTGATTGACGGCTCGGAATCCCGGCTTCTAGACTCCCCGGACTGTCTGGAGTCGGACTTCCCGATCCAGACTTCAGATCCACTGAACCAACCCATAAGGGGGTCAATTGTGAACAAGAACGATCTCGTCGCATCCGTTGCTGACTCATCCGGCCTTTCCAAGGCCGACGCCGGTAAGGCGGTCGACAGTGTGCTCGACAACATTACAAGTGCGCTCCAGGGCGGAAATGAAATCCGCCTCGTGGGTTTCGGTGCTTTCTCCGTCGCTCAGCGCAAGGCCACGACCGGTCGCAATCCGCAGACCGGTGCCGCCATTCAGATTCCGGCCTCGAAGCAGCCCAAGTTCAAGGCGGGCAAGGCTCTCAAGGACGCTGTGAACTAATCTGAAGCGTTTTCGCGTTTTGCGCGGGCCGGCCGTAGTTTCTACGGCCGGCCCGCTGCGTTTCCGGGGCTGATTTCGCTTGCCGGGGCTGGCCCGGACCATGGCAATTGGGATAGAACCCCGACACCGGGCGGTTAGCTCAGCTGGCAGAGCATCTCGTTTACACCGAGAGGGTCGGCGGTTCGATCCCGTCACCGCCCACCATTCCCTTCGTCGAACGGAGAATTACGATGTCCGCGACGGACAATATGCGGGCCGTCTATCTGGACGGGCATGAAGGCCTCTCGTCGGTCATCGTGGGTGAGCGCCCCAAACCAGGCTTCGCGGCCGGTGATGTGCGGGTGAAAATCGCCGCCGCGGGCATCAACCGTGTCGACCTTTACATGGCCAATGATGGCAGCGGGTTCCGCCACGAGTTGCCGCTCATCATGGGGGTCGACGGGGCAGGGGTTATCGATGCCGTTGGTCATGGCGTGAAGAACCGCAAGCCCGGTGAACGTGTCGTTATCTATCCGGCAAAATTCGGCGACGATGAGTTCAGCCGCCGGGGCGACCAGATGCTGTCGTTCCAGCGCGCGGTACCGGGTGAGAATTTCGACAGCACCTTTGCCGAATATATGGTTGTGCCGGCCGCCTGTGCCTTTCCCATTTCCGACGATTTGAGCTTTCGCGATGCCGCCGTGTTGCCGACGGCCTATCTGACGGCCTGGCGCATGGTTACCACGGCCGGGCAGGTGAGCCAGGAAGACACAGTGTTGATCCATGGGGTCGGCGGCGGCGCGTCTCTTGCGGCCTTGCAGTTTTGCAAATTGCGCAACGCGCGGGTCATCGTGACGTCCTCATCCGACGAAAAACTCGCCGTCGCGAAGCAGTATGGTGCCGACGTGCTGGTCAATTACCGGAACGATGATGTTCTGGACGCGGTCCGCACCGCGACGAACAAACGCGGGGTCGACGTCGTCATCGAGAATGTCGGCGAGGCGACCTGGGACACATCGATGCGCGCTGCGGTGGGTGGCGGCCGGATCGTCGTTTGCGGTTCGACCTCGGGCCCCAACCCAAAGGCAGATCTGCAACGTTTGTTTATTCGCCAACTCCAGGTCATCGGCGTGACGATCGGCAACTTCGAGGAGTTCCGGACCCTGATCGACGCCGCAGAACGCAAGCTGTTCACCCCGCATTTCGACAGCGTTTACACACTGGACGATGTCCCCGAGGCATTGCGCAGACTTGATCGCGGCGAACAGGTCGGCAAGATCGGGATCACGGTCAACGCCGAACTTGGCGAATAGGAGACGGTATGAGCGAACAAACCGAAAAAGTCGCGATTGTTACCGGGGGTGGCCGCGGTCTGGGCCGCGCCTATTGCGAAGCGCTTGCCGCGGAAGGCATGGCCGTGGTGGCCGCCGACATCCGCGATACCGGCGAGACGGTTGCCGCCGTTGAGGCGGCGGGCGGAAAGATTATCGGTGTGCCGTTGGACGTGGCCGACATGGCGTCTTGTACGGCAATGGCGGATGCCGCCGTCGACGCGTTTGGGCGGATCGATGTGCTGGTCAACAATGCGGCGCTTTACGGCGACATATCCGGCGGGCGTTTCGACCAGTTGCCAGACGATCAGTGGGACCGGGTGATGGCCGTCAACGTCAAGGGCATCTGGCAATGCTGCAAGGCATGCGTGCCGGCGATGCGCGAGGCCGGGGGCGGGTCGGTCATAAACATCTCTTCCCTCGCAGCGAAGTACGGCATGGCCTACGCGGTGGATTATGCAACCTCCAAGGCGGCGGTCATCGGCATGACACGCTCGCTCGCACGCGAGCTCGGCCGGGACTGGATCCGGGTCAATGCGGTCGCACCAAGTGCAGTCCTGACGGAGGGAACGGACGAGTTCATGGGTGACAAACGTGATGGCATGCTGGGCGCGATCGCCCAGGGCCAGAGCCTGAAGAGCAACTTAGAGCCAACCGACATGACGGGTACGATTATCTATCTCGCATCGGATGCGAGCCGCTTCGTGACCGGACAGACAATCATGGTCGATGGCGGCACAGTGATGTTGTAGCGGATGACTTGCCGCGGCACGTTGCGCGACATAGTTAGAACAGAAGCAGAAAGATAAATTCGCGCGGAATAACCCGTGCCGGAAAGAAAACAAAGGGCAGGACGATGAGCATGACACCCCTCGAAGAGATCGGCGAACCTCTCTATTACATCGCGGCGAACGCTGCCGAGGCCGGTTTCCCGACGCCGCCGAATCCCCATGGCCAGTCCCTGCGCACATGGGTTCGATCCCTGGGCGGCATGCAGAAGGAAGCGCTTGTCATCAACGCGGCCACCGGCACCGCATGGCGCTTCGCGTGCGACGAGGGCGAGCATCTTGGTGGTTTCAACAAGGCGCCGAACCCGCTCACGTATCTGAGCGCGGGTATGATCGCGTCCTACATGAACGAGGTCGTCGCACTTGCCGAACAGCGCCAGATCGAACTGCGTGATCTCGAGCTCGTGCTCGAGAACAAGTATTACCGTGAGGGTGACTTCCGCAAAGGCACGATGAACAGCGCCGTGATGCCGCCGGAGCTGACTGTTAATTGCGAGGCGGATTGCGACGACGCGGAACTGCAGACATTGCTGTACGAGGCGGTTGCCGCCGCACCCCTGAACGGCCTGGCGCGTGGTGAGCATCCGAGCCTTTTCACCCTGGTTCACAACGGTAAGGTCCTGACACCGAGCGCGGTAACGCCGCTCGACATGGAACCGTTCCGGAACCCGGGCGACAATTTCCCGAACCTCGAACGCCTGGCCAACAGCCCGGCCGTGCCTGATCTCGTCCTGTTCATGCGTGAGGAAGGGCCGGCCTATGAAGCCTTCCTCAACACCCGCACCGCGACGGATGCAGAGCGCGGCGACATCTCCAACCTGCACATGCACACGAGTTGCGTGCTGCGCGAGGACGGGGTGAAGCACATTATGAAGGAACAGTACGGCCCCGAAGCGCCGAGCTGGGAGTTCCTGTCATCCGAAGACGGGCGCGCGCCGGATGCCGCCTCGCTGATCTCGGCGGGCATCGGTCTGTGTTTCATGACCCAGATGGGCCGCTTCTCGAAGATGGCGAAGCTGCCGTTGACCGGTTACTCGGTGATCCAGGACACCCATTTCTCGCTCGGTGGTGCATCGGGCGGCACGGGCCAGGCGGCCGTCGCCCAGCCGGTCGAGACCCATGTCTATCTGGACACGGACGCCGACGATGACACGGCTCAGAAGATTCTGGAGGTCGGCGAGCGGACCTGCTTCCTGCACGCCTTCTGCCGGGATGACCTGAAGCCGAAGGTGCGCGGGAGCAAACGATCTCGCGCGGCCTAGTCGGAGGCGTCCTCGCACTTCGACAGGCTCAGTGTGAGGACGTGCTGGAGAATCTCATCCTGAGCTTGTCGAAGGATGGGGCCCTCACTCCGCCGCAATGGCGTCGAAGTCCGGGGTCTCAAGTTCCGGGACGACCTTCTCCATGAACAGCTGGATCTCTTCGAGCAGTTCGTCCTTGGGCTGCTGGGCCCAGTGCCAGATCAGGGTGATGTATTCGCACGGGATGCGCGAATAGATGTCCTGCCAGTCGGCGATGGCATCGTCGACGGTGCCGCCGAGGATGAACTTGTGGTCCTTCATGGCGCGGAAGGCCGCCTCGGCATCATGATTGACCGGGTCCACATTGTGGTTCCCGAACACCGAGTAGAAATTCTTGAAGATGTCGAGGTCATAGGCCCGCAATTTGCGGTCGAAATCATCAGCTGATTTTCCGATCCGGGTGTGACGCACGATGTTCTGCATCTGCCCGTACTGGAGTTGGCGGCCATGTTTGGCGGCCTCCTCCTGATACACCCCGGCGAGTTCGACGACGCCGTCGGTCGGGTTGAAGTAGCTCGGTCGGAACCCGTGTTTGGCAGCGAACTCGATCGTCGCGCGCGACCGCGCCACGGCACAGAACACCGGCGGGTGGGGCTTCTGGTAGGGGCTGGGCACGACAGAGATGCGCCGCAGCACGCCGTCATCGTCAACCTCGCCTTCGGCGCCGGCCTCCCGCGCGATCTCATGTCCCTCATAGTCGGCGATGCCGGTGTCGTGGGGGTAGGGGGCCTGATAATATTTGCCGTCCAGCTCAACCGAATCCTTGGTCCAGCAATCCAGCACCATCTCGACGCGTTCTTCGAAAATTTCACGGTTCTTGGCGTCGTTGGCGCTGCCGTCCGAAACCGTGGCAACCGCGTCACTGCCCTGACCCAGAATGTTGGTCCAGCGTGACTGATATCCCCGGGCGAAGCCGACGAAATATTTGCCATTGGTCAGGTGATCGATGATCGCGGTCTCTTCGGCCACGCGGATCGGGTCATGGGTGGCCATGACATAGCCGAACGCGCCGACATGGATGTTCTTGGTGTGGGCCGCCCAGTGGGCGTTCATCACGCCCGGGTTCGGACCTACTTCATAGCCTTCGGAATGGAGATGATGCTCGATCGTGGACATGCCCCACACACCCATCTCGTCGGCGGCTTTGATGATGTCCGTCCACTCATGGACGATCTTGTTGTAGATCTCGGAGTCACGCCCGATGGGCGCCTTGGCGCGGCGATCATGTTCGTCTTCGGCGGGAAACACCGGATACAGCTGGACGATGACTTTGGGCGAGGGCATGGGGCGGTTCCTGTCTGGGGTAATTATGTTGTCGGTTCGCCGCAATCATGGAAGGGCTGGTGCCCGCAACAAAATCGAAGCGCCTTTGGTTTTTGCTGAATGAAAACTACTGCGGTTCAGGCCCACCGCCAAGTCACCCAATCATTCGCCCCGTCGCCCATGCTTGAACGGCGGTCTGATTTTTGCTCTACCTTTCGCCGGTTCCCAATCGATTTGACCCTGCGCCAGGAGGCGTACATGGCCTTGCATCCCCAGATCGTCGCCCTGATCGAACGCGCCGCGGCCGCCGGGGTGCGCCCGACCCATGAGCTCACGCCCGAGGAAGCGCGTGTGCAGATGGACGAGATGTCGCGTGCGCGCGACCAGGATCGCACGAATGTGCGCATGGTTGCCGACACCGTGATAAACGGGGCGGGAGGCGACGATATGACGATGCGGGTCTACTGGCCCGATCTGGTGCAGACCGATATCGCGCCGGCGATCATGTTCTTCCATGGCGGCGGCCATGTGATCGGCAGCCTGAATTCGCACGACCAGGTGGCGCGAAACCTCTGTGCCGATACCGGTTACCTGGTGGTCTCGGTCGATTACCGCATGGGGCCCGAGCACAAGTTTCCCGCAGCACCCGAAGATTGCTACGCGGCGACCAAATGGGTCGCAGAAAATACCCGCCAGCTCGGCGTGGACCCGGCCCGTATAGCGGTGGCCGGGGACAGTGCGGGTGCCAATCTTGCTGCGGTCGTGGCGATGATGGCGCGTGACGCCGGTGGACCCGATATCGCGTTCCAGCTGCTGGTCTACCCGGTGGCGGGCTACGCTTTCGACACGGCGTCTTATGAAACCTATGCGGAAGGCGCGGGCATTCTGACCGCGGCCGGCATGAACTGGTTTCGCGAGCATTACCTGAACGGACCGGAAGACCGGGAAGACTGGCGGGCCGCGCCCTTGCGAGCCAAGAATTTCTCGAACCTGCCGCCTGCGCTGGTGATCACCGCAGAATGTGATGTTCTGCATGATGAGGGTGTCGCACTGGCCAATGCGCTCGACGTTGCCGGGGTACCCGTCGAGCACCGGGATTACCCCGGAATGATGCACGGTTTTTACTCGTTCGCACCCGTGGTCGATGACGGACGCGCAGCACAGCTTCACGCAGCCGAGGCGTTACGCAAAGTTCTTTCCGCCTGAACGGGTGGAATCGTGCCCCGTCCGCTTGACATCAGTGGGGGGCGGCAGTACATCCGCTCTCGGCTTGGGGGTGTAGCTCAGTTGGTTAGAGCGCCGGCCTGTCACGCCGGAGGCCGCGGGTTCGAGTCCCGTCACTCCCGCCACTAAGCCACAAGACGAAGATTTGCATCAGGACCCCCGCGGGTCCTGTTTTGCATTCGAATCGGGTGTCAGGCTGCGCCCCGTCAAACAAGCGAAAAGACATGCATCACAACGCCTCACGGGCGCGTCCGCAGTCTTGCACGGTCGTTCGCGCTGGTGTAAGCCTGACCGCGCTTGATACGGGGTTTTCAGGTGTGCGATTCGGGGCCGATCCAGATCGGGTAGCGCACGCTCTCGGAGGCCGAAACCAAGGTTTTATCGATGGAAGAACTCCTCCTCGAATACCTGCCGATTTTGATCTTTCTCGGCTTGGCCGTCGGCCTGTCGGGTCTGATGATCATGGCGTCCGTGATCGTCGGCGCACGCAAGCCCGATCCGGAAAAGAACTCCGCCTACGAATGTGGCTTCGATGCCTTCGATGATGCGCGCATGAAGTTCGATGTGCGGTTCTATCTGGTGGCGATCCTGTTCATCATTTTCGACCTCGAGGTCGCGTTTCTCTTCCCCTGGGCCATCACGCTCTCGGACATCGGTGAATTCGGCTTCTGGTCGATGATCGTGTTCCTGGGAATCCTGACGGTCGGATTTGTTTACGAATGGCGCAAAGGAGCGCTCGAATGGGAATAACCGTTCGCGACCCCGCCGATACCGTCTTCCAGCCCGGTCCCGATCAGGATGCGGCTATCCAGGCGGTCTCCGCGGAGCTGGCAGACAAGGGTTTCGTGCTGGCCAACGCCGACAAGCTGGTGAACTGGGCCCGTACGGGCTCGCTCTGGCCGATGACATTCGGTCTGGCCTGTTGCGCCGTCGAGATGATGCACACCGCGGCATCACGCTACGACATGGACCGGTTCGGTTTTCTGTTCCGTCCGAGCCCGCGTCAGTCCGATGTGATGATCGTTGCCGGCACGCTGACCAACAAGATGGCGCCGGCGTTGCGCAAGGTCTACGACCAGATGCCCGAGCCGCGCTGGGTGATCTCCATGGGCTCTTGTGCCAATGGCGGCGGCTACTATCACTATTCCTATTCGGTCGTGCGCGGATGCGACCGGATCGTTCCCGTCGATATCTACGTGCCCGGCTGCCCACCGACGGCCGAAGCTTTGCTCTACGGCATCATGCAGTTGCAGCGAAAGATCCGGCGTACCGGAACCATCGCGCGCTAGACCGGGCACCGAACAGGGTATTACGCACAGCGAATGGACGAAGCACTTACAGATCTCGGCGACTATATCGCCGCTGCGTTGCCGCAGGATGTGATCGGCACCGAAGTCGCCGTCGGCGAGCTTATGGTCACGGTGCGACCCGCGTCAGTCGCCCGGGTGCTGACGTTCCTGCGTGATGACAGCACCTGCCTGTTCAAGGTGTTGCTCGATGTCTGTGGTGTCGATTATCCCGAACGCGAGGCACGCTTCGACGTGGTCTATACGCTTTTGTCCATGAGCCAGAACCAGCGCGTGCGCGTAAAGCTGAGCGTTGGCGAAGACGAGCCCGTGCCGACCGCGACGACGGTCTTCAGCGCGGCGGGATGGTGCGAGCGCGAGGCCTGGGACATGTATGGCATCTACTTCGCCGATCACCCCGATCTGCGCCGCATCCTCACCGACTATGGTTTCGAAGGCCATCCGATGCGCAAGGACTTCCCGCTGACCGGGCGCGTCGAAGTGCGATACGACGAGACGCAGAAACGCGTCGTCTACGACCCGGTCAAACTGACCCAGGATTTCCGCAGCTTTGATTTCCTCAGTCCCTGGGAGGGCATGAACGAGATTCTTCCCGGTGACGAGAAGGCCGAAGCCGACGAGGAAGAGGGGGCAGAGAGCGCGTGATGTCCGAAGTCGCGATCAAGAACATGACCCTCAACTTCGGACCGCAGCATCCCGCGGCCCATGGCGTGCTCCGCCTCGTCCTCGAGATGGACGGCGAAGTCGTCGAGCGCGCAGATCCGCATATCGGGTTGCTCCATCGGGGCACCGAGAAACTGATCGAGTACAAGACCTATCTGCAGGCGGTGCCTTATTTCGACCGGCTCGATTACGTGTCGCCGATGTGCCAGGAGCACACTTATGCTCTGGCGGTCGAGAAGCTGCTGGGCATCGACGTGCCCGAGCGCGGCCAGTATATCCGGGTCCTGTTCTCCGAAATTACCCGCATCCTCAACCACATCATGAACCTGACGACCTATGCGCTCGACGTCGGGGCCATGACGCCGCTTCTGTGGGGGTTCGAGGAACGCGAGCGGATGATGGAATTCTACGAACGGGTGTCGGGCGCGCGTTTGCATGCGGCCTACTTCCGTCCGGGTGGCGTGCATCAGGATATGCCGGCAGGCCTCGTTGAGGATATCTACGCCTTCTGCGAGAGCTATCCGAAGTTTATCGACGATATGGAAAGCCTGCTCACCGAAAACCGCATCTTCAAGCAGCGCACCGTCGATATCGGTGTGTTCTCGCCTGAAGAGGCAATGGACTGGGGCATGTCCGGCCCGACCCTGCGTGCGAGTGGCGTGGCATGGGATTTACGCAAGTCCCAGCCCTATGACGTCTATGACCGGATGGATTTCGACGTGCCCGTTGGCAAGACCGGCGACTGCTACGCGCGATATCTCGTGCGGGTCGAGGAGATGCGCCAGAGCCTCCGGATTATCAAACAGTGCCTGGACGAGATGCCCGACGGTCCCGTCATGACCCAGAACCACAAGCTCACCCCGCCGCGCCGCGGCGAGATGAAGCATTCGATGGAAGCACTGATCCATCACTTCAAGCTCTACACCGAGGGCTATCACGTGCCCGCCGGCGAGACCTACACGGCGGTCGAGGCGCCCAAGGGCGAGTTCGGCGTGTATCTCGTGGCCGACGGCAGCAACAAACCCTATCGCTGCAAGATCCGCGCGCCGGGCTTTGCCTTCATGCAGGCGGTCGAGGCCCTGACCAAGGGGCATATGCTGGCCGACGTGCCGGCAGTGATCGGCAGCCTTGATATCGTGTTCGGAGAGGTCGACCGATGAGCGACGCGTTTGCTTTTGACGACACCTATCGCGCGCGCGCTGAGACCATCGTGGCGCGCTATCCCGAGGGACGGCAGCAGAGCGCGGTGATCCCGCTGCTCGACCTGGCCCAACGGCAGGCCGGCGGCTGGCTGCCGACCGAGGCGCTGGAGCATGTGGCCACATATCTCGATATGCCCAAGATCCGGGTGCTTGAGGTCGCGAGCTTCTATTCGATGTTCAACCTGGAGCCGGTCGGCAAGAATTTCGTGCAGCTGTGCCGCACGACGCCATGCTGGCTGCGCGGTTCGGATGATCTCCGCGCGGTGGCGAAGGAAGTCACCGGATGCGGTTTAGGAGAGACGAGTGACGACGGCGCCTTCACAGTGGTTGAGGTCGAGTGTCTCGGCGCGTGTTGCAACGCCCCCATGGTCCAGATCAACGACGAGTATTACGAGGATCTGACCGAGGACAGTTTCAAGAATGTCCTCGAAGCGCTCAAACGCGGTGAGACACCGAAACCCGGGTCCCAGTCGGGACGCGCGGGATCGGAGCCGTCGGGTGAGCGCGCCACGTTGACTGGCGCCGGGGAGGGTGCGTGATGCTGCAGGATAAGGATCGTATCTTCCAGAATCTGTACGGTCAGGACGACTGGGGTCTCGAGGGCGCGAAGCGTCGTGGCATCTGGGACAACACCAAGGCGCTGATTGAGCGCGGCCGGGAAACGCTGGTCAACGAGATGAAGGAATCAGGCCTGCGCGGACGTGGCGGTGCAGGGTTCCCGACGGGTGTGAAATGGTCCTTCATGCCGCCCGAGGAACGCCGCGACGGCAGACCCCACTACCTGGTGGTCAACGCCGACGAGTCCGAACCGGGCACCTGCAAGGATCGCGAAATCCTGCGCTACGACCCCCACACGCTGGTCGAGGGTTGCCTCGTCGCCGGCTTCGCGATGGGCGCGAACGCGGCCTACATCTATGTGCGCGGCGAATTCTATTCCGAGGCCTCGCATCTGCAACAGGCGATCGACGAGGCCTATGAGGCCGGGCTGATCGGCCCGAACGCATGCAACTCGGGCTGGGATTTCGATGTCTACCTGCATCGCGGGGCAGGTGCGTATATCTGCGGCGAGGAAACGGCACTTCTCGAAAGCCTCGAAGGCAAGAAGGGCCAGCCGCGCCTCAAGCCGCCATTTCCGGCGGCCTGTGGCCTGTATGGCTGCCCGACGACGGTCAACAATGTCGAGACCATCGCCGTCGCGCCGACGATCCTGCGTCGCGGCCCGTCATGGTTTGCGGGCTTCGGTCGCGAAAACAACACCGGCACCAAGATCTTCTCGATCTCCGGGCATGTGAACAATCCGTGCAACGTCGAAGAAGAGATGAGCATTCCCCTGAAGGAGCTCATCGAGAAACATGCCGGGGGCGTGCGCGGCGGCTGGGATAGCCTTCAGGCCGTGATCCCGGGCGGGTCCTCCACGCCCTGCTTGTCCAATAACATCTGCGACAACGTGCTGATGGATTTCGATTCCCTACGCGAGCAGAGCACCGGGCTGGGCACGGCGGCGGTGATCGTCATCGACAAGTCGGCCGACATAGTCGAGGCGATCGCACGGCTGAGCCATTTCTACCGCCACGAAAGCTGCGGACAGTGCACGCCGTGCCGCGAGGGGATGGGCTGGGTGTACCGGGTCATGCAGCGGATGGTGACCGGTGATGCCGAGATCGAGGAAATCGACATGCTCTGGGAAGTCACCAAGCAGATCGAGGGGCACACCATTTGTGCGCTCGCCGACGGCGGCGTGTGGCCGGTGCAGGGCTTGATCCGGCATTTCCGGCCGGAACTGGAGCGCCGCATTCTCGAGCGCAAGACGGGCAATGCGTCCGTCCAGGCCGCGGAATAGGGAGCGGATAGATGCCAACAGTAACCGTCGACGGCGTCGAGATCGAAGTTCCCGATGGGGTGACCGCGTTGCAGGCCTGCGAGATGGGCGGCAAGGAAATTCCGCGATTCTGTTACCACGAACGCCTCTCGGTCGCCGGTAACTGCCGCATGTGCCTGGTCGAAGTCTCGCCCGGGCCGCCCAAGCCTGCCGCATCCTGTGCGCTGCCGGTCGCGGATGGCATGGAGATCAAGACCGACAGCGAGATGGTCAAGAAGGCCCGCAACGGGGTCATGGAGTTCCTGCTCATCAACCACCCGCTGGACTGCCCGATCTGCGATCAGGGCGGCGAGTGCGATTTGCAGGATCAGGCCATGGCCTATGGCCGCGACGGCTCACGCTTCCAGGAGCATAAGCGCGCGGTCAAGGACAAGCATATGGGGCCGCTGGTCAAGACGATCATGACCCGCTGCATCCACTGCACCCGCTGCGTGCGGTTCGCCACGGAGATTGCCGGTGTGCCGGAGCTCGGCCTGCTGGGCCGCGGCGAACATGCCGAGATCACCACCTATCTTGAGAAGTCTCTCGATTCCGAGCTGAGCGCCAATGTCATCGATCTGTGCCCGGTGGGTGCGCTGACGTCCAAGCCCTATGCATTTGTCTCGCGGCCGTGGGAATTGTCGAAGACCGAATCCATCGACGTGCTCGACGCGGTCGGTGCCGCGATCCGGGTGGATGCGCGCCAGACCGAAGTGCTGCGCGTCCTGCCGCGGCTCAATGAAGACGTGAATGAGGAGTGGCTCGGCGACAAGTCGCGCTACGCCTGTGATGCCCTGTCGCGTCAGCGCCTCGACCGGCCCTATGTGCGCCGGGACGGAAAACTCACGGAAGCGAGCTGGGACGAGGCCTTCGCGGCCATCGCCGACAAGATGAAGGGCCTCGACGGTTCCCGAATCGCGGCCATCGCCGGCGACCTATGCGATGCCGAATCCATGTTTTCTCTCAAGGGATTAATGGATTCAGTTGGGTCCCCGAACATGGATTGCCGGCAGGACGGCGCGAAGCTCCCGACGGGTACGCGCGCGGGCTATGTGATGAACACGACGATCGCCGGTCTCGAGACGGCGGACGCGGTGCTGTTGATCGGCGCCAATCCGCGCTGGGAAGCGCCGCTGGTGAACACGCGCCTGCGCAAGGCCTGGCTCCAGGGTGGTGCTGCTATTGCCGCCGTCGGCCCGCAGATCGATCTGACCTATCCGTGCGAAAACCTCGGCGCCGGACCGGACACGCTGAAGGCCATCGCGGACGGTTCCCATCCGTTCGCCGAGACCCTCAAGGGCGCCGAGCGACCGGTGGTGATCGTCGGCATGGGCGCGCTGGCGCGCGACGACGGCGACGCGGTGCTGGCGAGCGCACATGCACTCGCAGATGCCTGCAACGTGGTTCGCGACGACTGGAACGGCTTCAACGTGCTGCACACGGCCGCCGCGCGCGTCGGCGGGCTCGATCTCGGCTTCGTGCCGGGTGAGGGCGGCCGCGATGTGGCGGGTATCGTTGCCGGTGCTGCAGCCGGCGACATCGAGCTCGTCTATCTGCTGGGCGCCGATGAGATCGATACGGCCGGGCTTGGCGATGCGTTCGTCGTCTATCAGGGCCATCATGGTGATGCCGGTGCGCACCGCGCCGATGTGATCCTGCCGGGGGCCGCCTACACCGAAAAGAACGGCACCTATGTGAACACCGAGGGCCGGGTCCAGCTCGGTCGCCAGGCGGTACAGCCGCCGGGTGATGCCCGCGAGGACTGGAGCATTATTCGTGCGCTGTCGGATGTGGTGGGCGCGAAACTTGATTATGTGACCTTGGGAGACGTGCGCGCAGCACTGTCGGCCGCGAACCCGGTCTTCGATCAGGTCGACGAGGTTCAGGCAGCGACCTGGCAGGCGTTCGGGGTCTCGGGTGAGATGGATGCGGCACCGTTCGAGAGCCCGGTAGCCAATTACTACATGACCGACCCGATCAGCCGGGCGTCCGAGACGATGGCCGAATGCACCCGTGAGTTCGTATCGGGCAACGGCGAGAGGACCGGCACGGATGGTTGAGTTCTGGTGGTCATATGCCTGGCCGACGGTCTGGATCGTCATACAGATCCTGTTCATCGTCGTGCCGCTGCTCATCGTGGTCGCCTATCTGACCTACGCCGAGCGCAAGGTGATCGGGCTCATGCAGCTGCGCATGGGGCCGAACGTGGTCGGGCCCTTCGGCCTGCTGCAGCCCTTTGCCGACGCGCTCAAGCTGATGACCAAGGAATTGATCATACCAACCGGTGCGAACCGGGTGGTCTTCCTGATGGCGCCGATGCTGACCTTCGTTCTCGCGATGGTCGGCTGGGCCGTGATCCCCGTCGCCGAGGGCTGGGTCCTGTCGGATATCAATGTCGGTATTCTGTACCTGTTCGCGATCAGCTCGCTGGGCGTCTACGGCATCATCATGGCCGGCTGGGCGTCGAATTCGAAATACCCGTTCCTGGGCGCGCTACGCTCGGCCGCGCAGATGGTGTCCTACGAAGTCTCGATCGGCTTCGTCATCATCACCGTTTTGCTGGCGGTCGGGTCGCTGAACCTCTCCGATATCGTGCTCGCGCAGCAGGATGTCTGGTTCTTCATTCCGCTGTTCCCGATGTTCATCGTGTTTGTCGTCTCCGCACTGGCCGAGACCAACCGCGCGCCGTTCGATCTGCCCGAAGCCGAAGCAGAGCTGGTGACCGGCTACAACGTCGAATATTCGGCGATGGCATTTGCGCTGTTCTTCCTCGGCGAATACGCGAACATGGTGATGATGAGCGGGATGACCGTCATCCTGTTCCTCGGCGGCTGGTTGCCGCCGCTCGATATCGCCATCCTCAACTGGGTGCCCGGGATTGTCTGGTTCGCCCTCAAGGTCTCGGCGATGCTGTTCGTGTTCCTGTGGGTGCGCGCCACGCTGCCGCGATATCGATATGACCAGCTCATGCGTCTGGGCTGGAAGGTCTTCCTGCCGGCCTCGCTGCTGTGGGTTGTGGTGACCGCGGGCGCGATTGTCGTGTTCGACTGGTATCCCGGCGTCGTGAATTAGGAGGAACGATATGGCTATGCTCGACCGTACCGCCCGTTCGCTGCTCCTGCTGGAGATCGTTGCCGGCATGTGGCTCACCTTGAAGTATTTCTTCAAGCCGAAGGTCACGATCAACTATCCCTACGAAAAGGGGCCCATCAGCCCGCGTTTCCGCGGCGAGCACGCGCTGCGCCGCTATCCGAACGGTGAGGAACGCTGCATCGCTTGCAAGCTTTGCGAGGCGATCTGTCCGGCCCAGGCAATCACGATCGAGGCGGAGCCGCGTGACGACGGGTCGCGCCGCACGACGCGCTACGACATCGACATGACGAAATGCATCTATTGCGGCTTCTGTCAGGAAGCCTGCCCGGTGGATGCCATCGTCGAAGGCCCGAACTTCGAATTTGCGACCGAGACCCGCGAAGAGCTGATGTACGACAAGGAGAAGCTTCTGGTGAATGGTGATCGGTGGGAATCCGAGCTAGCGACGGCGCTTGCCGCCGACGCGCCGTACCGGTAGGCGGGGAGCAGGATTTTGGTTATTCAGGCACTCGCATTTTACCTCTTCGCCGCGATCGCGGTGGCGTCCGGCGTGATGGTGATATCCGCCCGCAACCCCGTGCATTCGGTTCTGTTCCTGATCCTCGCTTTTTTCAATTCCGCGGGGCTCTTCGTCCTGATCGGGGCCGAATTTCTGGCGATGGTTCTGGTCATCGTCTATGTCGGCGCGGTCGCTGTGTTGTTCCTCTTCGTCGTCATGATGCTCGACATCAATTTTGCCGAGCTGCGTGAGGGCTTCCTGCAGTATCTGCCGATCGGGGCCCTGATCGGGCTCATCCTGGCGGCCGAGCTGATCCTGATTTTCGGAACCTGGATTGTCGCGCCGGAAGCTGGCCAGGCCCTGACGGCGCCGATATTGCCGCCGGACCAGGTGACCAATACCCACGCGCTGGGGCAGATCATCTATACCGACTACATCTACCTGTTCCAGGCGTCGGGCCTGATCCTGCTGATTGCGATGATCGGTGCGATCGTCCTGACATTGCGCCACCGTCCCGGTGTGCGCCGTCAGAAAATCGCCGATCAGGTCTCGCGCCGGCGCGAGGACGTGGTCGAAGTACGTGATGTCACGACGGGGAGCGGCGCCTGATGCTTGAGATCGGTCTTTCCCATTATCTGACGGTCGGGGCGATCCTGTTCACCCTGGGGATTTTCGGCATATTCCTGAACCGGAAGAACGTGATCATCATCATGATGTCGATCGAATTGATGCTGCTCGCCGTCAACATCAACTTCGTCGCCTTTTCCGCCCATCTCGGGGATCTCGTGGGTCAGGTGTTCGCGATGTTCATTCTTACGGTCGCCGCAGCGGAAGCCGCAATCGGGCTGGCCATTCTTGTTGTCTATTTCCGCAACCGCGGATCGATTGCGGTCGAAGACATCAACATGATGAAGGGTTGATCGGGAGATGATCGAACTCGCCATCTTCTTGCCGCTCATCGGCGGCCTCATCGCGGGTATCTTCGGAACCCGGATGGGCGACCGCGCAGCGCAGCTTGTCACGGTCATTCCGATGCTGATCGCCGCGGTGCTTTCGAGCTACCTGCTCTGGTATGTCGGCATTCAGGGCAATGAGCGCACGGTCGAACTGTTCACCTGGATCGATTCCGGCACTCTCGAGGTCAGCTGGGCCCTGCGGGTGGATACACTCACGGCCGTGATGATGTTCGTGGTCAACGTCGTGTCGTCGATGGTCCATGTCTATTCGGTCGGTTACATGTCCCACGACCCGCACAAACCGCGGTTCATGGCCTATTTAAGCCTGTTCACCTTCTTCATGCTGGCGCTGGTGACGGCGGATAATTTCGTCCAGATGTTCTTCGGTTGGGAAGGCGTCGGGTTGATGTCCTATCTGCTGATCGGCTTCTGGTTCGGACGCCCGTCGGCCAATGCGGCAGCTATCAAGGCGTTTGTCGTCAACCGGGTCGGCGACTTCGGTTTCATGCTGGGCATCTTCGGTGTCTTCTTCGCATTCGGGACACTCGATTTCGACACGGTCTTCGCCGCGGTTCCCGACGTGGCGGGGCGGACGTTCAACTTCCTGTCCATGGAACTGGATATCCTCACCACGCTCTGCCTCCTGCTGTTCATCGGCGCGATGGGCAAGTCGGCACAGATCGGCCTCCACACATGGCTGCCCGACGCGATGGAAGGCCCCACGCCTGTGTCGGCGCTGATCCATGCTGCGACGATGGTAACGGCCGGTGTGTTCATGGTCGCGCGCCTGTCACCGATGTTCGAATTCGCGCCGGTGGCGCTGACCGTCGTCGCCCTCGTCGGCGGCACCACGGCATTCTTCGCGGCAACGATCGGTCTGACCCAGTTCGATATCAAACGGGTTATCGCCTATTCGACCTGTTCCCAGCTGGGCTACATGTTCTTCGCCATCGGGGTGGGTGCCTATCCGGCAGCGATTTTCCACCTCATGACCCACGCCTTCTTCAAGGCCTTACTGTTCCTGGGTGCCGGCAGCGTCATTCATGGCATGGATGACGAGCAGGACATGCGCAAGATGGGCGGCCTGTACCCGAAGATGCGCAAGACAGCGGTCCTGATGTGGATCGGCAGCCTGGCGTTGGCAGGAGTCGGAATCCCGCTCCTCGGAATTGGCTTCGCCGGATTCTATTCGAAAGACATCATCCTTGAATCCGCTTTCGCGGCCCATACCGGGATGGGGCAATATGCGTTCTGGGCAGGGATCGCCGCGGCATTGATGACCGCCTTCTATTCCTGGCGCTTGCTGTTCCTGACCTTCCATGGCCGGACACGCGCGGACGACCACACCTTCGACCACGCCCATGAATCCCCGCTGGTGATGATTGCGCCGCTGTTCGTCCTGGCTGCCGGGGCGTTGTTCTCGGGTGCGCTCGCCTTTGAATATTTCGTCGGTCACGACATGGATGATTTCTGGCGGTCCTCAGTCCTGATGACCCACAACATCATCGAGGAAGCCCATCACGTGCCCAAATGGGTGAAGATCCTGCCGATCGCCGTCGGCGTGGTCGGGATCGTCGGCGCCTGGTTCATGTACATGGTCAAGCCCGACTGGCCGGCGCGTGTCGCCGGGGCGATGGGGCCGGTGTACCGCTTCGTGTTCAACAAGTGGTACTTCGATGAACTCTATGACCGCATCTTCGTCCGGCCTTCCTTTGTTCTCGGCCGGGGTCTGTGGAAGTCCGGCGACGGGTCCGTGATCGATGGCGTTGGTCCCGATGGCATCGCCGCAGCCGCACGTGATATCGCTGCGCGCGCGAGCCGGTTGCAGTCGGGTTTCGTGTACCACTATGCGTTCGCGATGCTGATCGGCCTGGTGGTCTTCGCCAGTTGGTTCCTATTCGGGTTCTTCGGGTAGGAGGGGCGGCACATGGATTCATTCCCAATTCTATCGCTCGTCACTTTCCTGCCGGTCGTCGGGGTATTGTTTATCCTGGCCGCGCGGGGCACCGAGGAACAGGTCGCGCGCAACGCCCGCTGGGGCGCGTTGTGGACGTCGATTGCGACGTTTGTGATCAGCCTGCTGCTGTGGCTGAACTTCGATCCGACCACATCGGATTTCCAGTTCGTCGAGAAGATCGAATGGCTGCCCGCCTTCGATATTTCCTATCACATGGGCATCGACGGGATTTCGCTGTTCTTCGTGATCCTGTCGACATTCCTGACACCGATCTGTGTGCTGGCCTCGTGGAAGGCCGTTACGGTGCGGGTGAAGGAATACATGATCGCGTTCCTCGTGCTCGAGACGTTCATGATCGGCACATTCGTCGCGCTCGACTTCCTGATTTTCTATATTTTCTTCGAGGCTGTCCTGATCCCGATGTTCATCATCATCGGTGTGTGGGGCGGTCCGCGGCGGGTCTATTCGGCGTTCAAATTCTTCCTCTACACGCTGGCCGGTTCGGTCCTGCTGCTGGCAGCGCTTCTCGCGCTGTATTTCGAAGCCGGCACCACGGATATCCCGACCCTGATGGCGTTCGACCTCCCGGCCGAATTGCAAACATGGCTGTGGCTCGCCTTCTTCGCGTCCTTTGCGGTGAAAATGCCCATGTGGCCGGTGCACACATGGTTGCCCGACGCCCATGTGGAAGCACCCACGGCGGGGTCCGTGATCTTGGCCGGCGTGCTGTTGAAGATGGGCGGCTACGGGTTCTTGCGCTTCTCATTGCCGATCCTGCCGCTGGCCTCGGAACAGTTTGTCCCGCTGATCTACACCCTGTCGGTGATTGCCATCATCTACACCTCACTTGTCGCGCTGGCCCAGGAGGACATGAAGAAGCTGATCGCCTATTCGTCCGTCGCCCATATGGGTTTCGTGACCATCGGCATCTTCACCGCAACCCAGCAGGGGATCGACGGTGCGATCTTCCAGATGCTGAGCCATGGTGTGATTTCAGCCGCATTATTCTTGTGCGTGGGCGTCGTCTACGACCGTGAGCACAGTCGCGAGATCGCCCATTATGGCGGGCTGATCGAGCGAATGCCGAAATTCGCCTTTGTGTTCATGGTGTTCATGCTCGGATCCATCGGTCTGCCTGGCACCAGCGGTTTCGTCGGCGAATTCCTGATCCTGCTGGGGGTCTTCCAGGACAACACCTGGGTAGCGTTTTTCGCCGCGACCGGCGTGATCCTGGGGGCGGCCTACATGCTCTATCTCTACCGCAGGGTGATCTTCGGCAAGCTCGAGAAGGAATACCTCAAGAAGATCATGGATCTGGAGCCACGCGAGATCGCGATTTTCACACCGCTGATCGTCCTGGTTCTGTGGATGGGCATCTGGCCTGATCCGTTCCTGAGCGTGTTCGACGCAAGTGTCTCGAACCTCCTTGCCAATTATCAGTCGGCCCTGTCCTCGGTTGAGCCGCTCAACCTTGCAGGCCGTTAGGCGGAAGGCGCAGAAAATGAATATTGCCGTCGATATTTCTGCCGTTTGGCCCGAACTGTTCATCGCGATCGCCGCGATGTCGATGCTGATGTACGGCGCGTTTCGCGGCGAGGATTCGACCCGTTTTGTCACCTGGGCCGGTGTTCTCGTGATGATCGTTGCCGCGCTTCTCGTTCTCGCCGGCCCGAGCGGGAAGACCACCGCCTTCAACGGCCAGTTCATGGTCGATGCGTTCGCGGTCTTTACCAAGGTCCTGCTGATCGCGGGTGCAGCACTCGCCCTGATCCTGGCGCAGCCCTACAACATGCGCGAGGACATCAAGCAGTTCGAATACCCGATCCTCATGGTCTTTGCCGTTCTCGGCATGATGATGATGGTGTCGGCCAACGACCTGCTGTCCCTGTATGTCGGCCTCGAATTGCAGAGCCTGTCGCTTTACGTGCTGGCCGCGATCCGGCGTGACAATCTGCGATCGTCGGAAGCCGGTCTCAAGTACTTCGTGCTGGGCGCGCTGAGCTCGGGAATCCTGCTGTATGGCATGTCCCTGATTTACGGGTTCGCCGGGACCACGAGTTTCGACAGCCTCGCCACGATCTTCGCCGCCGACAGCGATGCGCCGCTCGGCGTGATTGTCGGGCTGGTCTTCATCGCCGCCGGGCTCGCCTTCAAGGTCTCCGCGGTACCGTTCCACATGTGGACGCCGGATGTTTACGAGGGCGCGCCGACGCCGATTACCGCCTTTTTTGCCGTCGCACCGAAGATCGCGGCCATGGCCCTGTTTGTGCGCGTCATGCTGGAGCCGTTCGGGGATCTGGTCGCGGAATGGCAGCAGGTGATCTGGTTCATCTCGCTGTCTTCGATGATCCTCGGTTCCTTCGCCGCGATCGTGCAGACAAACATCAAGCGCCTGATGGCCTACAGCTCGATCGGCCATATGGGTTTCGTGCTGGTTGGCCTGGCCGCCGGCAATGAGAAGGGTGTCCAGGGCATCCTGCTCTATCTGACCATCTACCTGTTCATGAATATGGGCACCTTCGCCTGCATCCTGGCGATGCGCCGGCAGGGTCGGATGGTCGAAGAGATCGACCAGCTCGCCGGCCTGAGCAAGACAAATCCCTATCTGGCCGCCGCGCTCGGGGTCTTCATGTTCTCGATGGCGGGTATTCCCCCGCTCGCGGGTTTCTTCGCCAAATTCTACGTCTTCCTGGCGGCGATCGAAGCAGGGCTTTATGTGCTGACCGTCATTGGCCTGCTGACCAGCGTCGTCGGGGCTTACTATTACCTGCGGATCGTAAAATTGATGTATTTCGATGAGCCTGCCGAAGCGTTTGATCGCGCGCCGGGCCGCGAGATCACCATCATCGTGACCGTCACCGGTCTGATCACCGTCTTCTTCTTCATCGGCATGGCGCCGGTCCTCAGCGGGGCCGAGGCCGCAGCGGCAGTTCTGTTCGGGGCATGACCGATCACCCGGACGTGCCACCGGGTTGCCAACTGATTGTCCGGGACAGCGTCGGCAGCACCAGCGAGGATGCCAAACAACTGGCCGCCGAGGGCGCCCCGGGCCTGACGGTTGTGTGGGCGCAGGAGCAGACCGCGGGGCGCGGGCGTCACGGGCGTAGCTGGAACTCACCGCGGGGCAATCTTTACCTGTCTATTTTGCTTCGCCCGGACTGTGCGATTGCGGATGCACCGCAGATCGGCTTTGCCGTGGGGGCCGCGATGGCCCGTGCGATCCGGGAATTCGCCGGCGCAGATGTTGAGTTGAAATGGCCCAACGATCTGTTGCTCGGCGGAGAGAAAATCTCAGGCATTCTCCTGGAAAGTGCAGCACGGCCTGATGGCCGCCTGGACTGGGTGGTGGCCGGGATCGGCGTCAACGTGGACAGCCAGCCCGATATCCCGGGTGCGACCTGTCTGCGCGCGGCCGGTCATGACATCGACGTAGAGGCGTTGCTCGAGGGGTTCCTGCCGCACCTCGTTGATCTGCTCGCCATATGGGCGCGCGACGGGTTCGGACCGGTTCGGGCGCTATGGTCGGCGCTGGCGCTGGCAACGGGCACGGAACTCACGGTCAAGCTGCCGGACGGAGTCCGGGCGGGCGGATTTGCCGGAATTGATGGGCAAGGTAACCTGATGCTCGAGACGGCCGATGGCACCGAACATATTGCGGTGGGGGACGTTTTCCCGGTAAGCACGGTCTCCCGAGATGATGGGGCAGGAGCCAACTGATGCTGCTTGCAGTCGATTGCGGCAATACCAATACCGTCTTTGCGGTCTTTGAAGGCGATGTGCAGCGCGGACAATGGCGTATCGCCACGAATGCGCAGCGCACTTCGGATGAGTACGCGGTCTGGCTGACCCAGCTCATGTCGCTGAGCGGGCTGAAAGTCGATGACATCAATCATGCGATCGTGACCACCGTGGTGCCGGGCACACGCCGGAACCTCGATGATTTGCTGGAGTCCCATTTCGGGGTGACACCGCTGGTTGTTCGCGACCCGGAGGTCGAACTCGGCATCGAGGCCCTGATCGATCGCCCCGAACAGGTGGGTGCCGACCGGCTGGTGGCGGCCGTGGGGGCACATATCAAGCATCCCGGGGACCTGATCGTGATTGATTTCGGCACGGGCACAACGTTCGACGTGGTCGATGACGCCGGGAATTTCCGCGGCGGCGTGATCGCACCGGGCATCAATATGTCTGTCGAGGCGTTGTATATGGCAGGCGCCCTGTTGCCGCGGGTGAACATCGAGAAACCCGACAAGGTAATCGGCGGCGCGACGGTGCCGGCCATGCAGTCGGGCATCTTCTGGGGTTATGTCTCGATGATCGAGGGCATGATCCCGCGTATCGCCGATGAGTACGGAAAGCCGGTGACCGTGGTTGCCACCGGCGGCCTCGCACCTCTGTTTGCCGATGTCACCGATGTGATCGATGCCACCGAGCCTGATTTGACCCTGGCCGGATTGCGCGAAATCGCCCGGCGCAACGGAATCGCCTGACGGCGACCTCCCAAAGGAAAAACATGATACCCGGTTCCGACGAAGTCCTCTTCGTGCCTCTTGGCGGCACGGGCGAGATTGGTATGAACTTCAACCTCTACGGCCATGACGGCGCGTGGATGATTGTCGATTGCGGCGTCACTTTCGGCGACCCCATGTATCCCGGGGTCGATGTGATGACGGCCGATCCCACATTCATCGAGGATCGGCGTGACAAACTCGCGGGCCTGCTGGTGACCCATGCCCATGAAGATCATGTTGGTGCTGTCGCCCATCTCTGGCCGCGGTTGAAGTGCCCGGTCTATGCGACGCTGTTCACCCTGGCCGTCCTCCGGCGCAAGCTGGAAGAGTCGGGGCTTGCCGGTAAGGTGCCGCTGCACGAAATACCCCTCGGCGGTGAGGTATCGATCGGTCCTTTCGATCTGACCCTGGTAACGCTGACCCACTCCATTCCGGAACCGAACGGATTGATCATCGAGACCGGTGCCGGGACGATCCTGCACACCGGTGACTGGAAGCTCGATCCCGATCCGCTGGTCGGCGAGACCACGGACGAAGCCGCCTTGCGTGCGGTCGGAGATAGCGGCGTGCTGGCCATGATCGGGGATTCGACAAATGCGACAGTCGAGGGCGAGGCAGGGTCCGAAGCGGAAGTGCGCGACAGCCTGCAGGAACTCGTCGGGAACTTTAAGGAGCGTGTGGCGTTCGCATGTTTCGCCAGCAATATCGCGCGGGTGCAAACCGTCGCCGAGGTGGCCCATGCCCATGGCCGGGCGGTGGGGCTCGTAGGCCGTTCCCTGTGGCGGATGACGGAAGCGGCACGCGCCACGGGGTATCTGCGTGATCTGCCCCCGTTCGTGCGCGAGGACGAGGCGATGCTGCTGCCGCGCGACAAGGTCGCGTTGATCTGCACCGGCAGCCAGGGCGAACCCCGGGCCGCTTTGTCGCGGATCGCGCGTGACGATCACCAGAACATCACCCTCGACGGCGGCGACACTGTCATCTTTTCGTCCCGGATCATCCCCGGCAACGAAGTACCCATCGGTCGTCTGCAGAACCAGCTGACAGCGATGGGGATCGATGTCATCACGGAGAAGGATCATTTCGTCCATGTCTCGGGACATCCCGCGCGCGGCGAGCTGCGCCAGATGTACCAGTGGATCCGGCCGACAATCGCGGTGCCGGTGCATGGCGAGGCCCATCATCTGCGCGCCCATGCTGAACTGGCGCGGGAATGTCAGGTGCCCCATGTGCAAATCATCGAAAATGGTGATGTCCTGCGCCTGCATCCCGACGGACCTGAAATCGCCGGGCAGGTCCAGGCCGGACGCCTCGCTGTCGACGGACGGGACCTGATCCGCCTCGATGATTCAAATCTGCGCGAGCGCAACCATATGCTCTGGAACGGCTCTGCCACATTGACGATTGTCATCGACGGGAAGGGCCGCGTGGTGACGGAGCCGCAATTGTCCGCACAGGGTGTTCTGGGCGATACGGATGATGATTTTGACCTGATGGACGATGTGATCGACGATGTCCTCGATGCCTTGTCTTCGGCCAAGGCGAACACACGGCGCGATGACGAGGCGCTGAGCGAGCATCTGCGCCGTGCGGTGCGCAAAAGTTTTCGGGCACGACGGGGCAAGAACCCCTCGACCGAGGTACATTTGGTGCGCCTGGACGACTGATCGTTCGGGTTGCGTTGAACGGAGGAGTGGGCAGTGATCGGGCGTTTGAATCATCTGGCGATTGTGGTGCCGGACCTGGCGGCTGCGACCGCGATTTATCGCGACACCCTGGGTGGTGCGGTGTCCGAGCCCGTGGACCTGCCCTTGCACGGGGTAACGACGATCTTCGTGAGCCTGCCCAACACCAAAATCGAGCTGCTGCATCCGCTGGGTGAGGATTCACCCGTCGCGCCGTTCCTCGAGAAGAACCCGTCAGGGGGCATGCACCATGTTTGCTACGAAGTGGACGACATCTATGCCGCCCGCGATCGCCTGGTGGCCGAGGGCGCGCGGGTTCTCGGCGACGGCGAGCCCAAGCCCGGTGCCCACGACAAGCCGGTGCTGTTCCTGCATCCCAAGGATTTTTGCGGCACCCTGGTGGAACTCGAACAGGTCTGATCCGCGATGAACCCCGTCACCGCCGTTGTCGTCTTCATCATCATCTGGTGGTTGACGCTGTTCATCGTTCTGCCCTGGGGCGTGCGGCGGACAGAAAACCCCGAAGAGGGGCATGACCATGGCGCCCCCGCGCGGCCCATGCTTGTGCGCAAGTTGCTGATCACCACAGCGATCACCATCATTCTGTTTGCCGCCGTCTACGGGGTCATCGAAATGAGTGGTATTTCGTTGCGTGAGTTGTCGGACAAATACCGTCTCTAGATGCCGAAGAAACCCGCGACCGCGGCGAGCATGACAACGAGCCAGGGCGGCAATCGCCAGAAGGCGAGCAGCACAACGGCGATAACCACGGTCGCGAAATCCGATGAATCCCGCACGCTCGATGTCCAGACCGGTGTGAACAGCACGGCCAGCAGAAGCCCGACGACGGCGGCATTCACGCCGCTTAGGGCGGAGCGTATCCGGGCGCGGGACCGCAAGGCGTCCCAGTAGGGCAGGGTCGCGCCCAGCAGCAGGAATGACGGCAGGAACACGGCAACGATCGCCAGCACCCCGCCGGTCCAGCCGCCGAGATAGCCGTTGCCCGGGTCGATGACATTGCCGAGATAACCGGTCAGCGCGAACATCGGCCCCGGGATGGCCTGGGCGGCGCCGTAACCGGCAAGGAACGCGTCGGTGGAGGTCCAGCCGGTCGGCACCACTTCGGCCTCCAGCAACGGCAGCACGACATGCCCCCCGCCGAACACCAGCGAGCCGACCCGGTAAAAACCGGTGAACGCATCGAGGTTGCCCGATTTCACACTCTCTGCAAGGACCGGCAGCCCGAGCAGGAGTAGCAGGAAAACCGCCAGCATCAACAGGCCGACGGCGCGATTGCCCGAGGCGGGGGTGGCGCTGGCGGTGTCGAGTGGTGCGTCACGCAGGATGAGGCTGCCCGCGATGGCCGCCGCCGCGATTACCAGGAGCTGGAACCAGGCGGCACCGGCAAACAGAATGACCACGCAGGCGATAGCCGCGAAGCTGGCGCGGACGGCATCGCCACAGGCGTTTCGTGCCATGCCCCACAATGCGTTGGCGACCACCGCGACCGCGGCAAGCTTGAGGCCGTGGACGACGCCCTGGCCCGCGGCGGTTTCGGCGAAGGACAGGCCGAAACCCAGGCCGATCATGATGATGGCAGCGGGGGTGGTGAAACCCAGCCAGGCGGCGATGCCACCCAGCCAGCCGCGCTGGATCATGCCGATGGCGATACCGGTCTGGCTTGATGCCGGCCCCGGCAGGAACTGGCACAGGGAAACAAGGTCCGCATAGCCGCGCTCGTCGATCCATTTGCGGCGATCGACGAACTCGGTCCGGAAATAGCCGAAATGGGCGACGGGACCGCCGAACGCGGTCGCCCCGAGGACGAGGAACGCCCAGAAGAGGCCCCCAAGGCTCGGCTGCACAACAGGTTGCGATGGCGTGGAAATCGGTATTCTCTCTGTCGAACGAAACGGGAAAGGAACTTTGACGTGTCAGGATACTGCGATATCGCGCCGGGCCACGAATGGCACGGACCCTATCATGATACCGAATACGGGTTTCCAACGGATGACGAATCCGCCCTGTTCGAACGCCTGATCCTGGAGATCAACCAGGCGGGGCTGAGCTGGCTGACGATCCTGCGCAAACGTGAGGGTTTCGTGACCGCCTTCGAGGGGTTCGATGTCGAGCGGGTTGCCAATTACGGTGCGGCCGATCGCGCCCGCTTGCTGTCGGACGCGGGCATCATCCGCAACCGCCTGAAGGTCGATGCCGCCATTCACAACGCCCAGTGCATCCTCGCCATGCGCGACAGCCATGGCGGTTTTTTTAATTGGCTCAATGCACAACAAGAACATAACAAGCGCGACAAGGACGCCTGGGTGAAGACGTTCAAGAAGACGTTCAAATTCACCGGCGGCGAGATCACGGGTGAGTTCCTGATGAGCACCGGATTTCTGCCCGGGGCACATCGCGCGAATTGCCCTGTGTTCGCCCGGATCGAGAAATTGCGACCGGCCTGGATGCAGGCATAAAAAAACGGGCCGGGAAAAACCCGGCCCGTTTCGCATTGTCTGGGTTCGGCGCTAGATGAGGCCGAATGCGTAGAGCACGACGAACAACGCCGCCATGATGTAGACGAGCGAGTTCGCTTCGCTGAACCGACCCGTCAGGATCTTGCCGGCGGCATAGACGATGAAGCCGAACGCGATGCCATGGGCGATCGAGAAGGTGAACGGCATCACCACCGCAGCAAGTACCGCCGGTGCGTATTCCGTCACATCCTCCCAGTCGATCTCCGTCAGCCCGCGCACCATGAGCACGGCCACGAACAACAGGGCCGGTGCCGTGGCAAACCGCGGTACCAGACCGATGATCGGCGCCAGCAGCAACGCGAGGATGAACAGGATCCCGACAGTGACCGCCGTCAGGCCGGTCCGTCCGCCTTCGCGCACACCCGCCGCGCTCTCGATATACGAGGTCACGGTCGATGTGCCGACCACGGAGCCGGCGATGGTGGCGATACTATCGGAGGACAGGGCCTTGCCCATGCGGGGCAGTTTGCCGTCCTCGTCGAGCAGGCCTGCACGGTGCGAAACACCAATCAGCGTGCCTGCCGTGTCGAACATGTCGACGAACAGGAAGGCGATGATCACCGAGATCATGCTGACCTGGAACGCGCCCGCGATATCGAGCTGCAGGAAGGTCGGGGCAAGGGACGGGATGGAGAAGTCCATCGACGCGCCGCCTGCCTGCCCGAGTATGTGGGCCAGGACCGTTGTGCCGATGATGCCGATCACAATCGCACCCGGTACGGCAAGCCGGTCGAGCGCGATGATCGCCACCAGGCCGATCGCCACGAGAACAACCTGCGGCGAGGCAACGTCACCCAGGGTGACGAGCGTGGCCGGATGGTCGACGACGATGCCCGAGATCTGCAGGGCGATGACACCGATGAACAACCCGATGCCGGCCGAAATCGACATTTTCAGCGATTTTGGTATCGAGTTGATGATCGCGGCCCTGATAGGCAGGATCGTGATTATCAGGAAGAACACACCCGACAGGAAGATCACGCCGAGCGCCGTTTGCCATGGCACGCCCATGCCGCCGACAACGCCGAAGGCGAAGAAGGCGTTCAGGCCGAGGCCCGGTGCAAGTGCGATCGGGTAATTGGCCCAGAGGCCCATGATCAGACAGCCGATGGCGGCTGCGATACAGGTGGCGACGAACAGCGCCCCCTTGTCCATGCCCGCCGCGGACATGATGTCCGGGTTGACGATGATGATGTATGCCATCGTCAGGAACGTCGTCAGGCCCGCCATCACTTCGATGCGGACTGTCGTTCCATTCTCCGACAGCTTGAATAGGTTTTCGAACATTTGAGTAAAGTCTCCCGTGGTTCCCCATGAATTATCCACGCGAGAGTGGAAGGTGCACAAAAACTGTGCACGTGCCTTACGTAAAAACCGGCGATTCCCCTCTTGCTGGGAAAACGTTAGCCCGATTCCCGGATAATCGTTACCGGTTTGTTAAGAATGGTTGGGTACATGTGCACCATGCGAAATACACCGTTACTCGTGGGTTTTGTCCTGATTTGCGCGGTTTCCGGGCCTGCGCAGGGCCAGACGACCGTGCAGATAACCGAATCCGACTGCAGCCAGCTGGTGACCCATGTGGCGGCCGCAGACGTCGCGTACCGCCCCGGGGTCGATGTAAACGGCAATACGGTCGTACCAGCAGATTTGAACGCGCAGCCGCAGATTTCGGTTCCGGACGTTATTTCGATCCCGGTGACCATCGATCTGGCGACGAATCTCGGCATCAACACGCCTTTCCTGGCGCGCCCGACCGTGGGTGAGGTCCAGATTACCCGCGACGGCCGCGTGAGCTTCAACGGCCAGCCCATCGGTGATGCCGCGCAGCACGAGCTGGCAAAACGATGTCAGCAAGTCGGTGCTGCGAATTGACCTACCGGCGCCCGTCGGTTTCTTTCCCTTCAGGCATGTCGTAAACCCCCGGTCTTATGAATCCGGAGTGGCGTGATGACGGATCAGAGTTTCGACCCCGATGCGACCGCGCGTCTCGATGCGCGTCTCGGCGCGGCACTCCAGACGCACGAGCGTCAGGGCCTGCGGCTCGCCGCTCATCTCCGGGGCGGCGCCAGTGTGGCGATTTGCGTCTGGCTGATAATCCTGCTCGGCAGTGCCGGGTGGTTCTATGTGCCGGTCATCGCGCTGTTCGTCGCCAGCGGGTATGGGCATTATCTGTTGGCGCGCCGCGGGTTTCGCAGCGACGCGCACGCCTTCGCCTTTTTCCTGTTCGACGTGGTGGTCATCACTTTCGCCTTGTTGGCACCCAATCCGTTTCTGACCGGCTTCGAACTTTGGCCGCCACAGGCTTCGTTCCGCTTCGGCAATTTCAATTACTATTACCTGCTGGTCTCACTCTTCCTGTTGGGCAGCTATTCCGCCCGCGCCATGCTGTTTGCGGGGCTCGCCTGCATCATCGCCTGGGTTGGTGGCATCTTCTGGATTGCAGGCTTTCCCGAGACTTTGTTTGCGATCCCGACATTCGATGATCCGCTGCTGCGCCTGGAACGGTTCCTCGACCCGCATTTCGTCTCGCTTGATGTGCGCACGACCGAAATCCTGGTGATGATCCTATCGACGTCGGTCCTGGCCACGGCGGTGCTGCGCAACCGTCGCCTGATCCGCCAGCAGGTGATGGCGGCGCGCGAACGTTCGAATCTCGCGCGCTACTTCCCGCCGAATATCGTGGATGAACTGGCCGGATATGACGGCGCGCTTGAGACGGTGCAATCGCAGGAGGTCGGCATTCTTTTCGCCGATCTGGTGGGGTTCAGCCGGTTTGCCGAAATGGTGACGCCCGAAGAGCTGATCGAGATGTTGCGGGCTTTCCATCTGCGTATGGAAAGCGCCGTGTTCGATCATGGCGGTACGCTCGACAAGTTCCTGGGAGACGGCGTGATGGCGACTTTCGGCACACCGCGTACCAACCCCCAGGACGCGGCCAATACGCTGCGTTGCGCGCGGGCCATGCTGACGGCTGTTGATGAATGGAACACCCGGCGAGAGGCGGCGGGCTTTCCCGTTGTGCGGCTTTCGGTTGGTGCGCATTTCGGGCCCATCGTCATGGGCGATGTGGGCAGTGAACGCCGGCTGGAATTTGCTGTCGTCGGCGACACCGTGAATGTCGCGTCGCGTCTCGAGGAGAGCACCCGGACCGTGGGCAGCCGCCTGATCGTGAGCGATGCCCTGATGATGGCGGTCCAGACGGCCAAACCCGATGATTTGGGTGGTCTGCGCGCCGATATCGAACCCCATGGGGGCCTGAGCTTGCGCGGCCGCGACGGCACCGTGGATGTATGGATGCTTGGTGAAGGCAACGAATCAGACGAATGAACATGGACAGGCGTGCGAGGATTTTCATACTCTCCCGCGCGCCTGGACCATCCAGTGCCAAGTCCCTGTTGGAGAACGTGAATGCGGCGTACCCGTTTGTTTTTGCCGACCCTGAAGGAAACCCCCGCCGAGGCGCAGATTGTCTCGCACCGGTTGATGCTGCGCGCGGGCATGGTGCGCCAGTCCGCCGCCGGGATATACACCTGGCTGCCCATGGGCCTGCGGGTGTTGCAGAAAATCACGCAGATCGTGCGCGAGGAGCAGGACCGGGCCGGGGCCCAGGAAGTCCTGATGCCGACGATCCAGTCGGCCGAATTGTGGCGTGGCTCCGGACGTTATGAGGATTACGGCAAGGAAATGCTGCGGATTACGGATCGTCATGACCGCGAATTGCTCTACGGGCCGACGGCCGAAGAGGTGATCACCGATATCGTGGCCAACGAGATCACGAGTTATCGCGACCTGCCGAAGAACCTCTACAACATCCAGTGGAAGTTCCGCGACGAGGTGCGCCCCCGCTTCGGCGTCATGCGTGGCCGCGAATTCCTCATGAAGGACAATTATTCCTTCGATCTGGATAAGGAAGGCGCGGTTCATTCCTACAACAAGATGTTTCTTGCCTATCTGCGCACCTATGCCCGCATGGGGCTCAAGGCCGTGCCGATGGCGGCCGACACCGGACCGATCGGTGGCGATCTGAGCCACGAGTTCATCGTTCTGGCAGACACCGGCGAGAGCGCCGTGTTCTGCGACAAGGCGCTTCTCGATCTTGATACGCCGGGAGACGACCTGGACTATGATTCAGACCTGCAGCCGCAGGTGGACGCGTGGACGGCGCATTACGCCGCGACGGACGAGATGCACGACCCCGACAAACGTGACGTCGCCGAGGATCAACTGGTCACGGCGCGGGGGATCGAGGTCGGACACATCTTCTATTTCGGCACCAAATACTCCGAGCCGCTCGGCGCCAAGGTGCAAGGGACCGACGGTCAGCAGATCACGCTCGAAATGGGCAGTTACGGTATCGGCGTGTCACGGCTGGTCGGCGCGATCATCGAGGCCTCTCACGACGACAACGGCATTATCTGGCCGGAATCTGTGGCCCCGTGGAAAGTCGGCCTGATCAATCTCAAGGTCGGCGATGGCGATTGTGACGCCATGTGCGAGCGGATTTATGCCGAACTGGGCGCCGCCGGAATCGAGGCGCTCTACGATGATCGCGATGAACGCGCCGGCGGCAAGTTCGCTGATATGGACCTTGTGGGTGTGCCCTGGCAGCTGACGGTCGGCCCGCGCGGGCTCAAGGACGGCAAGATCGAGGTCAAGCAGCGCGCCGGTGGCGAGAAATCCGAGATCGCGATTGATGGGCTCGCCGATTGGATCGCCGCCCGGGCGGCGTCTTAGGGTGGTCACAATCGAACGCCGGTATTGTCGCCCCATCGACCCCCGATTTGCCCAACCCGACAGGTTGTGAGCGCGATGTTTTCTTCCGTCGAATGGATGATCGCCCTGCGCTATATGCGGGCCCGCCGGGCCGAAGGGTTTATCTCGGTCATCGCCGGTTTCTCGCTTATGGGCATCGCCCTCGGTGTGGCGACGCTGATCATCGTGTTGTCGGTGATGAACGGGTTTCGCGGCGAGCTGCTCGACCGTATCCTGGGACTCAATGGGCATATTGCCGTGATCAGCACGTCAGGCGCGCTGTCCGACTATGACCCGCTCGCCGAACGGGTGCGCATGGTCGATGGCGTACTCTCGGTCACACCGCTGGTCGAGGGCCAGATACTCGCGACCAACGGTGGACGCTCGGCCGGTGCGCTGGTGCGCGGCCTGACACCGGAGGCGCTGGCCGCACGGTCATCGATCGCAGGCAATATTCGTTTGGGTTCGCTCAGCCAGTTTGGTGCCGGCGACGGAGTGGTGATGGGATCGCGCCTGGCCCGGACATTGGGCGTGCGAGCGGGTGACAAGGTCACACTCGTATCGCCGCGCGGCACCGTCACGGCATTTGGCACGGTCCCGCGTATGCAGGCCTACCGGGTGGTGGCGACGTTCGAAGTGGGCATGTTCGAGTTCGACAGCACGTTCATCTTCATGCCGCTCGAGGCCGCCCAGCAGTATTTCCGGCTCGGCGACACGGTCAACCAGCTCGAAGTCTTCGTGGAAGACCCAGATGCGTTCCTGCGCCAACGGTTTGATATCGCCGGGGTCGTCGGGCCCGGCCATCGATTGTTCGATTGGCAGCAAGCAAACAGCAGCTTTTTCAATGCCTTGCAGGTCGAACGGAACGTCATGTTCCTGATCCTGACGCTGATTATCCTGGTCGCGGCATTCAACATCATCTCCAGCCTGATCATGCTGGTGAAAGACAAGGGTGCGGCGATCGCGATCCTGCGCACCGTGGGCGCGTCGCGCGGCATGGTGATGCGGGTGTTCTTCATCGTCGGCACCAGTATCGGTGTGGTCGGTACCATCACCGGGGCCATTCTGGGGCTGCTTTTCTCCGAGAATATCGAGGTAATCCGCCGCTGGATCGAATCTCTGACGGGAACCGAGCTGTTCGCGGCGGAAATCTACTTCCTGAGCCAACTCCCGGCAGAGGTCGACCCGGGCGAGGTCGTGATGGTGATCTCAATGGCGCTCGGCCTGTCGATCCTGGCGACGATCTATCCCAGCTGGCGGGCCTCGCGGCTCGATCCGGTAGAGGCGTTGCGCAATGAGTGACGCGGCGCTGGAATTACGCGGTGTCGGCCGCACGTTTCGTCAGGGCGGGCGGGACATAGAGGTGCTGCGCGATGTTCAGATGTCGCTGGTGCCCGGCGAGATCGTGGCACTTGTAGGCCCATCCGGGGCCGGTAAATCGACACTTCTGCACATCGCCGGCCTGCTGGAGCGCCCCGACACCGGCGAAGTGATTGTCGGTGATGAAGCGTGCTCGGCCTTGCCCGAGGCAGATCGCACCCGGCTACGGCGCGGCACATTGGGGTTTGTCTATCAGTTCCATCATCTGTTGCCGGAATTCTCGGCCCAGGAGAACATCATGCTGCCCCAGATGATCGCGGGTACGAGCCGAACGGAAGCACGCTCGCGTGCCGGCGAATTGCTGGCGATGATGGGTCTGGCAGATCGCGCGACCCACCGCCCTGGGCAGCTCAGCGGCGGCGAGCAGCAGCGCATTGCGATCGCCCGCAGCGTGGCCAATGCCCCGGCGATCCTGCTGGCCGATGAGCCGACGGGGAACCTTGACCCGGAGACCGCGGGTGGGGTGTTCGACCAGATGCTCAAACTGGTCCGCGGCGCCCAGCTGGCGGCGTTGATTGCGACCCATAATCTGGATCTGGCGGCCAAGATGGACCGCACGCTTCAACTCCGTGACGGGCGGGTCGAACCCGTCTGACTTGTCCCCGGATTGCACGTGATTGGAGGGGCTCCCGGCCCCTCGAATCGGGCTAGTGTCGTCGGGCTATGACACATGCCGATTTTGTCCATCTCCGCGTCCATTCCGCCTATTCCCTGGCCGAGGGTGCGCTGCGCGTGCCGCAACTCGTCGAATTGTGCCGCGAGCGGGAAATGCCGGCGGTTGCGATCACGGATACGGGCAATCTGTTCGGTGCGCTTGAATTCTCCATGGCCGCAGCGAAGGCCGGTGTTCAGCCGATCGTCGGCTGTCAGTTTGCACTCGCATCGGAGGCTGATGAATCCCGCAACGGCTTTCGCGGTGGCGCCCGCGCACCGGCCGACGACCAGATCGTGCTTCTGGCCCAGTCCGAGGCGGGTTACCGCAACCTTCTGCGGATTGTCAGCCGGTCCTATGTCGAGATGGCCGATGACCGCCATCCCGTTGTCACGCTGGAGGAGCTGAAGGGGGCGACCGAGGGCCTGATTGCGCTGACGGGCGGTGTGGCGGGCCTGGTGGGCCGCTTGATCGCAGAAGGCCAGATGGATGCCGCAAATGCGGCCATCGAGCAGCTAAAATCGCTGTTTCCGGACCGTTTATATATGGAGTTACAGCGCCACGGCCTTGAGATCGAGGATCGGCTGGAGCCGGCGTTTATCGATCTTGCCTATGCCCATGATATCCCGCTGCTCGCGACCAACGAGGCGTTCTTTGCGGACGAGGGCATGTACGAGGCCCACGACGCGCTGTTGTGCATCTCCCAGAGCGCCTATGTGTCCCAGTCCGAGCGGCGCCGGGTTACGTCGGAGCATCGCTTCAAATCGGCGGCGGAAATGCGGGCGCTGTTTGCCGATTTGCCGGAGGCCATCGAAAACACCCTCGTGGTGGCGCGGCGTTGCGCGTTCATGCCGACCGAGACCGCGCCGATGTTGCCGCCATATCCGACGGAGGCCGGGCGCACGGAAGAGGAAGAGCTGCGAACCGAGGCAGAGGCGGGGCTCGAAGCGCGACTTGTCGCCCATGTCTTCACCGACGACATGGACGAGGCCGCCCGGGAAGCGGCGGCAACGCCCTACAGAGAACGGTTGAAGTTCGAGCTCGAAACCATTGTTAACATGGGATATCCCGGCTACTTCCTGATCGTTTCGGACTTCATCAAATGGTCCAAGGCGAATGGCGTTGCGGTGGGCCCGGGCCGTGGTTCGGGTGCCGGGTCGGCGGTGGCCTGGGCGTTGACGATCACGGATCTCGACCCGTTGCGGTTCGGTCTGTTCTTCGAGCGGTTCCTGAACCCGGAACGCGTGTCGATGCCTGACTTCGATATCGATTTCTGCCAGGAGCGGCGTGACGAGGTCATCCACTACGTCCAGCAGAAATTCGGCCACGATCGGGTGGCGCAGATCATCACCTTCGGCAAGCTGCAGGCGCGTGCGGTGGTGCGTGACGTCGGCCGCGTGCTGGAGATGCCCTACGGGCAGGTGGACCGGATCGCCAAGATGGTGCCGAACAACCCGGCCAACCCGATGACCCTGCAGGAAGCCATCGACAGCGAGGAAGCGCTACAGAATATGCGTGGCGAGGACGAGGCGGTGGCACATCTGCTCGATCTCGCGCTCAAGCTCGAAGGGCTCTACCGCAACTCCTCGACCCACGCCGCCGGCGTTGTGATCGGCGACCGGCCGCTGTCGGACATCATTCCGTTGTTCCGCGACCCGCGTGCGGCGACGCTGTCGACCCAGTTCAGCATGAAATATGTCGAGGCGGCGGGCCTCGTGAAGTTCGACTTTCTGGGCCTGAAGACGCTTGATGTGCTGCAGAAGGCCGTCGAATTGCTGGCCGACCGGGATATCGAGATCGAGCTCGAGACCTTGCCGCTGGATGACGAGCGCACGTTCAAGATGCTGGCGCGCGGCGACACAACCGGCGTGTTCCAGTGTGAATCCTCCGGCGTACGCGACGTGCTCCGCAAGCTGGGGCCCGACCGGTTTGAAGACATCATCGCCGTTGTCGCACTCTATCGGCCCGGCCCGATGGACAACATCCCCAGCTACATCTCGCGCAAACACGGCAACGAGGAGGTCGATTATCTGCACGACGACCTGGAGAGTTGCCTGAAGGAGACCTACGGCATCCCGATCTATCAGGAGCAGGTGATGCAGATGGCCCAGGAACTGGCGGGTTATACGCTGGGTGGTGCCGATCTGTTGCGCCGCGCCATGGGCAAGAAGATCAAGGCCGAGATGGATGCCCAGCAGGAAAACTTTGTCGCCGGCGCGAAGGATCGCGGTGTCGATGAGGTAACGTCCACACGTATTTTCGAGACGATCGCCAAGTTCGCCGGCTACGGCTTCAACAAGGCGCATGCGGCGGCCTATGCGCTGATCGCCTACCAGACGGCCTATCTGAAGGCCAATTACCCGGTTGAGTTCTTTGCGGCGTCGATGACCCTCGACGTGGGTAACACCGACAAGCTGGCGATCTACAAGCAGGAACTCGCGAAACACCGCATCGAGCTGCTGCCGCCGGATGTGAACCGTTCGGGCGTGGATTTCACCGTCGCGCATATCAATACAGATGCGCCGGCCCCGGACGTAGCCGCGAAAAAAACGCCCGAGGGCGAAGATGAGAAAATCATCCCGATCGGCGGCATTCACTATGCGCTTTCCGCCATCAAGGGCGTGGGCCGGGGCGCGATGCTCGACCTTGTGCAGGAGCGCGACGCCAACGGCCCCTTCGACAGCCCTTATGAGGTGGTGAGCCGGCTCGACGCCCATGTGATGAACCGCCGCCAGCTCGAACAGCTGGTCCAGGCGGGGTCTTTCGACAGCCTGGATGGCAACCGCGCGCGGACGTTCGATTCCATCGACCAGATCCTCGGGCACGCACAGGCCATTCAGCGCGAGCGCGAAAGCGGCCAGTTCAGCCTGCTCGGCGATGTCGGCGAGGAGGGCGGTTTGCCAGCTCCTGTGCCGACGGACCGCGCGGACTGGCCCCAGGCCGACAAGCTGCAGCGTGAGCTCGACGCGGTCGGGTTCTACATGTCGGCCCATCCGCTGGACGACTACGGAACCTTGCTGGACCGGCTGGGCGTGGTCGGCAGTGCCGAGCTCGAACAGACCATCGAGCGCCAGGGCGGGGCTGCCAACGTGGTGCTCGCGGGCTCGGTGATTGCGGTACAGCAGCGTACCTCCCAGCGCGGCAGCCGATATGCGTTTGTCCAACTGTCCGACGCCGCGGGCACGTTCGAGATCACCATGTTCGAGGAGGTCCTCAACGCGTCGCGCGAGATACTGGAAAGCGGCAAGCCCGTCCTGGTGCAGACGGCGGCCCGGTTCGAGGAGGGCCAGCTTCGTTTGACCGGCCAGAGCGTGCGCGAACTCGAGGCGGCGGCAACGAACGCGCCGGTGGCCATCAAGATATGGGTCGAGGGCAGTGAACCGATCGGGTCGTTGAAGTCCTTGATCGACCGGGAGGCGCGTCCGGGTGAGGGCAAGCGCGGCAACGGGCGCATCCGCATCGTCATCCCCGATGGGGAGCAGGATGTCACCGTGCGTCTCGACGGCGGCTATTTGTGCACACCCGAGCTGAACCGGGCCATGCGTGCCATTCCGGGGGTCGTGGACGTGCAGGAAATCTAGCTGTGTCCGATGACTTGCCCGAGGGTCTGGTCCGCTCGGGTGGCACGCCCGAATTCACCCAGGATACGATTCCAGACGGCCTGCGCGCCGCCCATGCGCTGGCACCGGGGCGCTGGGGGCTGCTGAATGTGATTGAAGGCAGTCTCGTATTTGTTGACGAGGCGACGGGCGTGGAAGAGCAGCTCCCGGCACCGTCGACGAAGGCGATCTTCCCGGAGGTGCACCATCATGTTCGGGTTTCGGGCCCGGTGGTCTGCCGGATCGATTTTTACCGGGCACCGCCTGACGCCTGAACTCGCTTTGCGCGGTTTTAGTTTTGAGGTGTATGTTAGCGCCGGGAACGGAAGGAATACGATTATGTCCACGAAACTGATGGAAAAAACCGCCACCGAGGCTGCCGACCACGAGGTTGGGCATTTTGAGACGCTGGTCGATGACGAGAAGACCCGGGTCACACTTTGGCACATCAAGCCGGGACAGCAGACCGGCTGGCATCTGCATGATTTCGACTATCTGACGATCCAGCAGTCGGGGGGTCGCCTGCATCTGGATCATGCCGACGGCAGCCAGCGCGATGTCGACTATGTTCCGGGCAAGGCCGTCATGATCAAGGCGCCTGTCGAACACAACGCCACGAATGTCGGCGATGTCGATATCCGGGTGCTGGAGATCGAATACAAATTCTAAGCCACGGGAGGGACCTTATATGTCTGAAAAGCTTGCGGAAAAGACCCGCGCCGAAGTGCCTGCGGACAAGCTCGGCCATTACGAAGTCCTGATCGATAACGAGACCACCCGGATCACCTTTCATCACATCGAGAAAGGCCAGAGTTCCGGGTGGCACAGCCACGACCTCGACTATGTCGGCTACCATTTGGGCGACAGCGACGTGCGCATCGAGCGCGGTGGCGGTGATGCCCCGTCGTCGATGGCATCCAAGAAGGGTGCGGCGACGTTCTACGAGGTCGGTGAGGGCTTCGAGCACAACGTCACCGTGGTCAGCGAGAGCCCGCTGATCGCACTCGAGATCGAATACAAGAAGTCCTAGGCGCGATTGCGCCGATAAGGCTTGTATTCGGGCCGCCATGGGGGTATCACCCCCGCGATCTCGCCGTTGCGGGACATATTCCACACGCAGACCTGCGGCAGGCGGACAGACATCCCCGCTCGTCGATCCGGTGCCCCTCGGGGCGGCAGTCTGCGGAGGCACAACCGGTAAAGGAGAGAGACCATGGCGGTCCCTACATTCACGATGCGCCAGCTGCTGGAAGCTGGTGTTCACTTTGGTCATAACACCCGACGCTGGAATCCGAAGATGGAGCCGTTCATTTTCGGCGTCCGTAACGGGATTCACATCATCGATCTGCAGCAGTCGGTACCGATGCTCTATGCCGCACTGAACGCGGCCCGCACCGTGGCGTCCGAGGGCGGCCGGGTGCTGTTCGTCGGCACCAAACGCGCGGCCAGCGATATCGTTGCTGAATCGGCCCGCAAATGCGGCCAGTACTACGTCAACCAGCGCTGGCTGGGCGGCATGCTCACCAACTGGACGACGATTTCCCAGTCGATCAAGACCCTGAAAGAGCTGGAAGAGCAGCTTTCCGGCGAGGCGGCCCTTGGCCTGACCAAGAAGGAAACCCTGCAGCTCACGCGCAAGCGCGACAAGCTGGAGATGGCGCTGGGTGGCATCAAGGAGATGGGTGGTCGCCCGGACCTGGTGGTCATCATCGACACGAACAAGGAAGACATTGCGATCAAGGAAGCCAAGAAGCTTGGTATTCCGGTCGTGGGCGTCTGCGATACCAACTCTGACCCGTCCGACATCGATATGCCTATCCCGGGCAACGACGATGCGATGCGCGCCATTCAGCTGTATTGCGATCTGTTCGCCGGTGCCGTGATCGACGGCCTGCAGCAGGACATGGCCGCAGCTGGTATCGATATCGGTGAAGCCGAAGCGCCGCCCGCAGAAGCAGCGGTTGCGGAGGCTGCGGAAGCGCCGGCTGAGGAAGCGCCGGCTGAGGAAGCGGCGGTCGAGCCTGCTGTTGCAGCGGCGGTCGAGCCTGCGGTTGCAGCGGCCGAAGCAGCACCCGCCGCCGAGGCACCTGCCGAAGCGCCGGCAGAGCCCGCGTCGTAAGGCAGTTTTTTGTCGTAATATTAATACGTTAAAACACTATATTCGAGTGGAGAATCAGCATGGCTGAAATCACGGCGGCTGCCGTCAAGGAACTGCGCGAGAAGTCCGGCGCGGGCATGATGGATTGCAAAACGGCGTTGACCGAGAACGATGGCGACACGGATGCCGCCGTTGATTGGTTGCGCAAAAAGGGCCTCGCGGCTGCCGAGAAGAAGGCGGGCCGCGCAGCAGCGGAGGGCCTTGTCGGCATGGCGACCGATGGTGCGACCGGTGCGCTGGCCGAGGTGAACTCCGAGACCGATTTCGTCGCCCGGAACGAGATTTTCCAGAGTTTCGTCACCAAGGTGACAGCGTTGGCGCTGGTGCATGGTGACGATGAGGCCGCGCTCAAAGCCGCGTCGGTCGATGGCGGCGGGTCTGTCGAGGAGACCGTCGTCGAGCTGGTTGGCACGATCGGTGAAAACATCGGTTTCCGCCGGGCGACCAGCCTTTCGGTCGATGCGGGTGTTGTGTCGGGCTATGTTCACAACCAGGTGGCGCCGGGGCTGGGCAAGATCGGCGTCCTTGTGGCGCTCGAATCCACCGGTGATGCGGCGAAGCTCGATGAGCTCGGCCGCCAGCTTGCGATGCATGTGGCTGCTGCACAGCCGCAGTTCCTCGATATCGCGTCCGTTGATGCCAGTGCGCTCGACCGCGAGCGCGAGGTTCTGGCCGAGCAGGCGCGCGCTTCGGGCAAGCCGGAAGAGATCGTCGAGAAAATGGTGGAAGGTCGCCTGCGCAAGTTCTACGAAGAAGTGGTGCTCAACGAGCAGACATTCGTGATCGACGGAGAAACCAAGGTTTCGAAGGTTATCGAAGCGGCGGCACAGGAAGTTGGTGCGCCGGTCGTCCTGGCCGGGTTTGTGCGCTTCACGTTGGGCGAGGGAATTGAACGCCGGGAAGACGATTTCGCTGACGAAGTGGCAAAGCTCGCCAACTAAGTCGCGAACCGGCCGAACGGAACGGTAATCCGATGGCAGGCACATCTGAGTTCAAGCGGGTTCTCCTGAAAGTTTCAGGTGAGGTCCTTATGGGAGACGGGGAATTCGGCCTCGATCCCAAGATGGTCAGCCGTATCGCCAACGATATCGCCGAGGTTCAGAAAACCGGGATCGAGCTTTGTCTGGTCGTCGGCGGTGGCAACATCTTCCGGGGCGTGTCCGTTGCCGCCCAAGGGATGGAGCGGGCGAGTGCCGACTATATGGGTATGCTCGCCACGGTGATGAACGCCCTGGCGCTGCAGAGCGCGCTGGAGGAATGCGACGTTCCCACCCGCGTACTCTCGGCCATTCCGATGGCAACGGTATGCGAGCCCTATATTCGCCGACGCGCGGTGCGTCACATGGAACGGGGCCGGGTGGTGATCTTCGCGGCCGGCACGGGCAATCCCTATTTCACGACCGATACGGCCGCAGCATTGCGGGCATCGGAGATGGATTGCGATTGCCTGCTCAAGGGCACGAAGGTCGATGGTGTCTACGCCGCCGATCCGGAGAAGGATCCGGACGCAGAGCGGTTTGACTCGTTGACCCATTTCGACGTGCTGCAGCGCGACCTGAAAGTCATGGACGCGGCGGCGATCACACTATGCCGCGAGAACGATATTCCGATTTTGGTGTTTTCGATCCAGAATGCGGGAGAGGTGAAGCGCGTGCTCGAGGGCGAGGGCCGCTTCACGATAGTCAGGGGAGAGAATTAGGTGTCGGCTGATGAAAATGACCTCAAGCGCCGCATGGACGGTGCACTGGATGCGCTAAAACGTGAATTTGGCGGCCTGCGAACGGGCCGTGCCTCGACGTCGCTGCTGGAGAATGTCCAGGTGGATGCGTATGGCGCCGCGATGCCCATGAACCAGGTGGCCTCCGTCAGTGTCCCCGAGCCGCGGATGCTGAGCGTGCAGGTCTGGGACGACGGCAACATCAAGGCGGTGGAGAAGGCGATCATCGATTCCGAGCTGGGCCTGAATCCCCAGACGGAAGGCAACTTGATCCGGGTGCCTATTCCCGAGCTCAGCGAGGAACGTCGAGAGGAGATGACCAAGGTTGCCGCCAAATATGCCGAGCAGGCACGTATCGCGGTTCGCAATGTTCGCCGTGACGGTATGGATTCGCTCAAGAAGCTCGAGAAGGACGGTGAAATCTCCCAGGATGAGCATCGTGCGCGGGGTGACGATATCCAGCAGTTGACCGACGGCCATATCTCCAACATCGACACACTGCTCGAATCCAAAGAGCAGGAGATCATGCAGGTCTGACCTGATGGCCGACGGCGCAGACGAACAGAGCCGGGTGCCGGCGCATATTGCAGTCATCATGGACGGCAACGGGCGTTGGGCGCGGGCCCGTGGTCTGCCGCGAACAGCCGGACACGCCAAAGGCGCGGAAGCGGTCAAGCGCACCCTCGACGCGGCCGAAGAACTCGGCGTGAAATACCTCACATTATTTGGCTTCAGTTCAGAGAACTGGAACCGACCGAGCGATGAGGTCGGTGATCTGATGGGCTTGCTGCGCCGGTATCTCCAGAGCGAAACGGCCGATTTGCACCAACGCGATATGCGCATTCGGGTGATCGGAGACCGGACACGTTTTTCCGACGACATCGTGACCCTGATCGAGGGCGCGGAAGAAATGACGGCGGGCAATACCGGTCTCAACCTGACGGCCGCACTCAGCTATGGCGGGCGCCAGGATATTGCGGCGTCAACCCGGTTGCTGGCCCAGAAAGCCGCCGACGGCGACCTCGATCCCGTCACGATCGATGAAGAGCTGGTCTCGCAGCATCTTTGGACCCGGGACCTGCCGGACCCCGATCTGCTTATCCGGACGAGCAATGAGCAGCGGATCAGCAATTTCCTGCTCTGGCAGTGTGCCTACACCGAACTGGTGTTTGTCGATGCACTCTGGCCGGAATTCGACCGCACGCATCTGGAAGAATGCATCGACGAATATAACCGGCGCGATCGTCGTTACGGCGCCGTGGCTGGCTGAAGGCATTGAACGCAACTCCTGACAAGCCTGTGCCGTCCGGAACCCCGACGCCGGGTGCCAACAATCTGCTCATGCGGGTGTTCTCGGCCCTGGTGTTGATACCCGTCGTGCTGGTTTGCGTCTGGCAGGGTTCGCCCTGGTTCGCCGCGATGCTCGCCGTTGTGGTCCTGGCGGCGGGCGCGGAGTGGCGGTCGGTCGCGGTCATTGAGCGCGCCGGGCTGCGCATGCAGTCGATCATGGTGCCGTTGTTCGTGCTGGTCGTGGGTGAAGTCGCGGGTCCTGCAGCGGGTCTTTTTGCGCTTGTCGTGGGCATGGTTTTGGCCGTTGGCACGTTTTCGGCCCCGTGGAACGAGCGGGCATGGGCCCTGGCCGCACATCTCCATCTCGGTCTGGCCGTGGTCGCGTTGCTGTTTTTGCGTCTGCAGCCCGCGGTCGGTCTCGATCTTGTGCTGTTCCTGTTCGTGATGGTCTGGATGTCGGATATCGGGGGCTATGTAGCCGGACGCCTGATCGGAGGGCCGCGGCTGGCACCGCGCATCAGCCCGAACAAGACCTGGGCGGGGGCGGCTGGCGCTGCCTTGTTTGCAATCGCCGCCGCCGCCGCGATGGCCCGTGTCGCCGGAGTGGACGCCGAGCCGGCCCTCGGTATCGCGTTGCTGCTGTCGCTGGCGACCCAATGCGGCGACCTGTTCGAATCCTGGGTCAAACGGCACTTCGATGTGAAGGATTCAGGCACGCTCATACCCGGACATGGCGGTGTACTCGACCGGATCGACGGCCTACTCTTCGCCGCACCCGCCCTGGCCCTGTTCGCCATGCTGTTCGGAACGGATTTCATCCTATGGCGTTGAACGAAATTGATATTCCGTCGAGCAATGCGGCGCGTCGGATTTCCATTCTCGGCGCAACGGGTTCCATCGGCAAAAGCACGGCGGATCTTATCCGCCGAAACCGGGATCGCTTCGATGTCGTGGCGTTGACCGCGAATACGCGGGCGAGCGAACTGGCAGCGTTGGCGCGGGAGTTCGATGCGGAACTTGCAGTCGTCGCCGACCCCTCGGCTTACGAGACTTTACGTGAAGGTTTGGCGGGAAGCGGGATTGAGGCTGCGGCGGGGCCGGAGGCATTGAGCGCAGCCGGCGGTGTCCCCGCGGATCTCATCGTTGCCGGGATCGTCGGGGCAGCGGGGCTGGATTCCACCCTGTCGGCTGTCGGGCAGGGCACGCTTGTGGCGCTTGCCAACAAGGAGAGCCTCGTTTGCGCGGGCGATTTGGTGCTCGCGGCAACGGCGCGATCCGGCACGCGTCTCCTGCCGCTTGATTCCGAGCATAATGCGATTTTCCAGGTGTTCGAGACCGACAACGCCGCAGACGTGGAAAAGCTGATCCTCACGGCATCCGGCGGACCCTTCCGGACCTGGTCGCGCGAACGTATGGCGGCGGCAACGCCGGATGAGGCGATCGCACATCCCAATTGGAATATGGGTCGCAAGATTTCGGTCGATTCAGCAACGATGATGAACAAGGGCCTGGAACTGATCGAGGCCGCCTATCTGTTTCCCGTCGGCGCGGACGACATCGATGTGCTGGTGCACCCGCAATCCGTCGTTCATTCGATGGTCGCGTATGTGGACGGCTCGGTTCTGGCCCAGCTGGGCACGCCGGATATGCGTGTGCCGATCGCGCATGCGCTGGCGTGGCCGGCGCGCATGGACAGCCCGGCCGAGCGCCTCGACCTGGCGGCGATCGGCGCGCTGGAGTTTGAGGAGCCGGACCATGAGCGGTTCCCCTCTATTGCACTTGCGCGCAGCGCCCTTTCACAGGGCGGCGGTGCGACAGTGGTCCTGAATGCGGCCAATGAAGTCGCGGTCGAGAGCTTCCTTGATGGCCGGATCGGATTCCTCGACATCGCCGAAACGGTGAAGCGTGTGCTCGATAGCGTCGATGGCCACGAGATCGCTTCGCTTGAAGATTTCAGGTCGCTGGACCGTGAAAGCCGACATGTCTCGGAAAACCTTGTAAAATCCGCTTCTTAACGCCACCTCAAGCATTGCCCTTCATGCTATTGGCGGGCAGGTGAAAAGGGATTGAATCCGCATGGGCGGTCTTGTCGTCACGATTTTCTGGTTTCTGGTCGTCCTCACGCCGCTCGTGTTCGTTCACGAGTTCGGCCATTACTGGTTTGCACGGCGCGCAGGTGTGCGGGTGGAAGTCTTCTCCGTGGGTTTCGGCCGTGAACTGTTTGGGTACACGGACAAACTCGGCACCCGCTGGAAATTCAGCCTCATCCCGTTTGGCGGTTACGTCAAAATGTTCGGCCAGAGCGATATGGGACCCGACGATGACGGCGCTGAAATGACCGCCGATGAACGCGCAGTTGCCTTTCATCACAAGAAATTGTCCCAGAAGACGGCGATCGTTGCAGCGGGGCCGCTGGCGAATATTCTTTTCGCAATAGGTATTTTCACCATTCTGTTCGCAACCACCGGCCAGCCTTTCACGCCGGCCCAGGTGTCGGAAGTCGTTCCGGGTTCCGCTGCAGAAGCCGCGGGACTGCAAACCGGCGATGAGTTTCTCGAGGTCGCCGGACGGTCTATTGCGCGTTTCGAAGAAGTGCAGCAACTCATCCGGCTCCATCCGGGGATACCGGTCGACATTGTCGTGGATCGTGAGGGCGCGCAGCTCGATCTTGTGGCAACGCCCAGCGTGAATGTCATACCCGACGGCTTGGGAGACGAGGCACGCATTGGCGTTTTGGGGGTTCGTGGTCTGGAGCGGGCCTTTGAACGCCACAGCGTACCGCGGGCCGCGTGGCAGGGTGTTCGTGAAACAATTCGCCTGGTTTCGGTCACGGTGACTGCAATCGGGCAGATGTTCGGTGGCGAGCGCAGCGCGCAGGAACTTGGCGGACCTGTGCGAATTGCGCAGATGTCGGGTAGTGCCGCAGACGCCGGAATAGCCACGTTGGTGATTTTTGCAGCGTTCTTGTCGATCAATCTGGGCCTGATTAATTTGCTCCCGATTCCGCTGCTCGATGGCGGACATCTGACGTTCTATGCGTATGAAGCCGTGTTCCGCAGGGCGCCTGGACGTTGGGCACAAGAGCTCGGAATGAAAATCGGGCTGGTTTTCGTGCTCGGGCTCATGCTATTCGCCACATTCAACGATATTGCCCGTCTTCCGGTTGTGCAGCGAATAGTTGAGTTGTTTACCTGACCGTAAGGGTCTGACTGGAAAGCAGAAACGGGCGGCCGAACAAACTGGGACGAGCGCTTGTACTTTCGCACTTGGATGAATGCTTTAGCGGTCATGCTGACGGCGGGTGCTGCGTTCGCCCTGTCTGGGCTGACGCAGCCGCTCAACGCACAGACCCGGCCAGGGCCTGTAGTTGAGGAGATTCGTGTTGTTGGTACCCAGCGCATCGATCCTTCGACGGTCAACGCGTATATGCAGATAAAGCCGGGTGATAACTATGACCCGGCCAAAGTCGACGACTCCCTAAAGAACCTTTTCAATACCGGACTATTCGCAGACGTCACCTTGCGCCGTGAAGGGGATGCGGTTGTTGTTCAAGTGGTTGAAAACCCGATCATCAACCGGATCGCGTTTGAAGGAAATCGCAAGCTCGACAATGAAGTACTCCTGAGCGAAGTGTCGTTGCGCCCACGCGTCGTTTACACGCGCACGAAGGTGCAGGGTGATGTTCAGCGATTGCTTGATATCTACCGGCGCTCGGGGAGGTTTGCGGCCACGGTAGATCCCAAAGTCATTCAGCTACCCGAAAACCGCGTCGATCTCGTGTTCGAAATCGAAGAAGGCGGGAAGACCGGAATCCGCGCGATCAACTTCATCGGAAACAGGGAGTTTTCCGATGGCGACCTGCGCGAGACCATTCAGACGTCGGAATCGGCCTTCTACAATTTCCTGACAAGCGACGATACATATGACCCCGACAGGTTGTCATTCGACCGCGAGTTGCTTCGTCGATTTTATCTCTCTGAAGGCTATGCCGATTTCAGGGTTGTCTCCGCAATCGCGGAACTGACTGAGGACCGTGATGAATTTATCGTCACCTTCACGCTCGACGAAGGACCGGAGTACAACTTCGGCACCCTCGATGTCGCGAGCGAGTTGCGCGGTGTCGAGGGCGAGGAACTGGGCGGGTTAATCTCGGCAGATCCCGGCGACACCTATGATGCGAATGAGGTCGAGGAGACAGTTCAGTCGATCACGGAATCGCTTGGTGAGCGAGGATTTGCCTTCGTCGATGTGCGCCCCCGGGTAAACCGGGATCGTGAGGCGCGGACAATCGATGTGACATATGAAATCCGCGAGGGGCCGCGCGTGTTTGTCGAGCGGATCGATATTGCGGGCAATGAACGAACCCTCGATGAGGTCATCCGGCGAGAGTTCTCTATCGTCGAAGGTGACGCATTCAACACGGCCAAACTTCGTCGTACGCGCCAGCGTCTTCAGGATCTTGGGTTTTTCGCGCGGGTCGATATTAACAACACTCCCGGAAGCGCGAACGACCGTACGATTGTCAGCGTCGGTGTCGAAGAACAATCGACCGGTGAGCTTTCGGTCGGTGCCGGCTTTTCTTCGACCGCAGGCGTGCTGACCGATGTTTCGTTGCGGGAGCGTAATCTTCTAGGTCGAGGCCAGGATCTCCGGGTGAGCACCACACTCGCCGCAAAACAACAACAGATCGACTTGAGTTTTACCGAGCCCTATTTCCTCGATCGGGATGTCGCAGCCGGTTTCGATTTGTTTGTTCGAACGACTGATTTCAGTGAACGGAGTTCATTCGAACAGAGCGAGGTTGGCTTCGGGCTGCGTGCCGGATACCAGATGACCGAGCGGATCCGGCATACAGCGCGATATCGGTTCACGCGCGACAGTATCGACGACATCGAGGACGATGCGTCGGATGTCGTTCAGGCACAGGAAGGCACCTTCACAACATCATCTGTCGAGAATGATTTTTTCTTCGATGCCCTCAACAGCAAGTTTGAGCCGACTGAAGGCTACTCATTGTCGTACAGCATCGACGTCGCCGGTTTTGGTGGTTCGGAGAAGTTCGTGCGTAATGAGGTTGGTGCAAACTATTTTGTGCCTCTGTTCGGCACTTCGATGGTCGCAAGTGTTGACGGTGAAGCGGGCCTTCTGACGGCGTTGGATGACGATGAGACACGAATCGCCGAACGGTTTTTTCTCGGCGGAAGCCGTCTACGGGGATTTGAGGTTGGCGGCGTGGGGCCGCGTGATCTGAGGACGGGCGATTCAATCGGTGGCACACAATATTATCGTGGGTCTGCAGAGGTCGGGTTTCCGCTTGGCTTGCCAGAGGAATTTGACATCAGGGGTGCCGTGTTCAGCGACGTGGGCAGTGTCTGGGGCAGTGACGATCCGTTCCCTAATATTGCGGATGATTCGAGCCTCCGTGGCACGGTGGGAATCGGACTCGGTTGGGACTCTCCAGTTGGCCCGGTTCGCGTGAATCTCGCACGGGCGTTCATGAAGGAAGATTATGACAAGACCGAGTTCTTCAGTTTCACCTTCGGAACCCGGTTCTAAGGGAGTGAACATCATGCGGAGCCAATTGCTCGCTGCAGCTTTTGTGTTTATCGCAAGCGCGTTTTGGGTGTTGCCGGCGCAAGCGCAGGACGTTGAAAAACCGCCGGTTCCGTCGATCGCCATCGTGGACGTGGAAAAGATTCTGCGAGAATCACTGGCTGTTCAATCGGCGCGAACACAAATCGACCAGATTGCGGCTGACTTGCAGAAGCAGATCGCAACCGAGGAAGAAAAGCTGCGTTCGGAAGAGCAGCAGCTTCAGCAGCAGCGCGCCATTTTGACGCCAGAAGTTTATTCTGAGCGTCGCCAGGGCCTGCAGGAGCGTGCCGCTTCATTGCAACAACGTGCACGGTCGCTTCGCCAGACACTCGATCGCGGCATGGCGCAGACAATGCAGCGTATTCAGCTTGTGTTGTTTGAAGAGGTCGGGAAGTTGTCGGAAGAGATCGGGGTGAACCTCGTTCTTCCGCGGAACCAGATCGTGGTTGCGTTTGATTCGTTCGACATCAGCGAACAATCGCTCAAGCGCCTCAATGACCGCCTCTCTGAGGTGGAGATGTCGATTGGTGCAGGCGATCCAAACAAGCCGGCGGGCAACTGATCATTACTGATGGCTGACTCGCGCTTTTTTAAGAACGAAGGCCCCATTTCGATTGCGGACCTCGCGAAACTGGCGGGCGCCACGGTGAGCGAAGGTGCTGACCCGGACATGTTGATCGAGGATGTGGCCGCGCTCGATGTCGCGGGCCCGGGCCAGATCAGTTTTCTCGACAACCGCAAATATGTTTCTGCTTTTGAAGAGTCGAAGGCTGCCGCATGCATCGTCGCACCGACCTACGCGGATCGCGCGCCGAAGGGCATGGCGTTATTGCTCAGTGAAACGCCGTACCGTGGCTATGCGCGCATTGCGCACGCATTTTATCCCGGCTCGTCTGCCCTGTCGGGCGTTCATCCCGCGGCATTTGTCGACCCATCGGCGGTGCTGGATGATGACGTTACGGTCGGCCCCAATGCAGTGGTCGAGGCGGAGTGTCGCCTGGCTGCGGGGGTGGTCGTTGGGGCAGGTGCCATTGTGGGCCGGGGGGTCACCGTGGGATCGGGCACCGTGATTGGTGTGGGCGCGAGCATTTCCCATTGTGACATCGGCGCGACATGCGATTTGCATCCGGGTGTTCGCATCGGCACGCGCGGGTTCGGGTTCGATATGTCGGCCGAAGGTCATCTGGATGTGCCCCAACTCGGGCGGGTCATCGTAGGCGATAATGTGGAGGTCGGCGCGAATTCAACAATTGACCGAGGTGCTGGTCCCGACACGGTGATTGGCGATGGCTGCAAGATTGATAATCTGGTGCAGATCGGGCACAACGTCCGCTTGGGCAAGGGCTGTGTTGTCATCGCACAAGCCGGAGTGGCGGGAAGCGCGACGCTTGAGGATTTTGTCATCCTGGCCGCGCAATCCGGTGTTGCAGGACATATAACCGTGGCACCCGGAACGCAGCTTGCGGCGCGAAGCGGAATGATGCGGGACTCCGAACCGGGCGCGAAACTGGCAGGTAACCCCGCCATCCCGGCCAAGGAATATTTCCGCCAGATGGCGGTTCTTGCCAAGGTCACGAAGGACCGTGGCCGCTAAACATTGAATGAAACTGGCCGACTTTTGAATATGGATACGAAACTCGATCACTCTCAGATGAATGACAATGCCCGCGAGGCTGTCGATATCCTCGAAGTGATGGAGATGATTCCGCATCGTCAGCCATTCCTGATGATCGATCGTGTGGAAGATATCGTCATTCGCCAGAGCGCGACCGGCGTCAAGAACGTCACGATCAACGAGCCCTTTTTTCTCGGCCATTTCCCGGTTCGGCCGGTCATGCCGGGTGTTCTGATCATCGAGGCCATGGCTCAGACAGCAGCGGTACTGGTCGTGGAGACGCTGGGTGAGGACGCCCTCGGGAAACTGGTCTATTTCATGACCATCGACAGTGCGCGTTTCCGCAAACCGGTGGTGCCGGGCGATCAGTTGAAGCTGTTTGTCTCCATTCAACGCAACCGCGCCAATGTGTGGAAGTTCAGCGGTGAGGCGAAGGTGGGCGAGACTGTCGTTGCCCAGGCGACCTATTCCGCGATGATTATGGATTCCTAGATGAGCGATATTCACCCTACTGCGGTGATCGACGATGGTGCGAAGCTCGGTGCTGACGTTCAGGTCGGGCCATACTGCGTCGTCGGAAACGAGGTTGTGCTTGGAGCCGGCACGAAACTCCACAGTCATGTGGTCGTTGGCGGGCGAACGGACATCGGGTCAGAAACCGAGATTTATCCGTTCGCATCGATCGGGCTTCCGCCGCAGGATCTGAAATTTTCCGGCGAAGATTCCAAACTGCAGATTGGCGACAGGGTTCGTATTCGCGAGCACGTGACCATGAATCCGGGAACATCTGGTGGTGGCCTGGTGACAAGCGTCGGGGACGATTGTCTGTTCATGGTGGGATCCCATGTCGCCCATGACTGCCATGTCGGCAACAATGTCATCCTGGCCAACAACGCGACACTTGCCGGGCATGTTCATGTTGGCGATTTTGCGATTATCGGCGGATTGGCGGCCATCCATCAATTTGTTCGCATCGGCGCCCATGCGATGGTCGGCGGGATGTCGGGGGTCGAGCATGACCTGATCCCATATGGATCGGCCATGGGCGAACGCGCGCGTCTGCGGGGATTGAACCTGGTTGGCCTGCAGCGTCGCGATTTCTCCCGAGACGATATTCACCACTTGCGCACGGCCTATCGTCTCCTGTTTGCACAGGAAGGCACGATGCAGGAGCGGGTCGATGGTGTGATCGAGCTCTATGCCGAGAATGAGGGGGTAATGGAGGTCGTCGACTTTGTGCGCGAAGAATCCTCGCGTGCGGTCCTCCAGCCCAAATCCACGAATGGCGCCTAAGCTCGGCATTCTCGCGGGCGGCGGTCCCCTTCCGGGACTTTTGATCGAGGCGTGCCGGGCAACCGGCCGGCAAGCTTTTGTGATTGCATTTGAAGGTCAGGCCGACCCCAATGTCATCGGGGAGGCACCCCATGCCTGGGTGCGGCTTGGTGCGGCGGACGACGCGTTGGGGCGGTTGCGCGCCGAGAATGTCGAGGAAATCGTGATGGCAGGGCCCGTGCGAAGGCCCACTCTCAAGGAATTGCGCCCCGACCGGCGCGCGGCGCGTTTTCTGGCGCGTGATCTTCTGAACAAGGGCGACAACGGTCTTCTTGGCGCTATCGTGAGGACGCTCGAGGAAGACGAAGGGTTTCGTGTCGTCGGTGCCGACAGTGTCTTGCAGGAGATGCGGGCCGCCGAAGGTGCTTTCGGCAAGGTCGTCCCCGATCCCGATGAGAATACCGATATTGCCCAGGGCGTACGCGTTCTGGACGCGACGGGGCATCTGGATATCGGGCAGGCCGTCGTCGTCCAACAAGGGATCGTCCTGGGGCTGGAGGCTGCGGAAGGCACACGCGGATTGCTGGAACGCTGCGGCAAGTTGCGTCGGGAAGGGCGTGGCGGCGTGCTGGTAAAGTTGCCCAAGCCGGGCCAGGAAATCCGTGCCGACATGCCCACGATCGGGCTGGATACGGTTGCAGATGCGATAGCCGCCGGGCTGGCGGGAATTGCTGTTGGCGCAGGGAACACGCTTGTGCTGGATCAGCAGGTATTGGTTTCGGCTGCGGATGAGGCCGGCATCTTCATCGTCGGGATCCGTCCGCGTGACTATCTCGAAGGTGGCACGGCCGACGGATGAGTGATTTCGCCGCGACTGAATCAAGCGCCGCCGCTTCGGCAGACGGCCTTCATGTCTATGTTATTGCGGGCGAGCCATCGGGCGATGTCATCGGCGGACGGTTGATCGAAGCCCTGCAAAAGACGACCGGTCCGGGACTTCGTGTCTCGGGTGTTGGCGGGCCGGAAATGGAGGCCGCCGGGCTCAGGAGCCTGTTTGGCTATAGTGAATTAGCGATTATGGGCCTGTTCGAGGTTTTGCCTAGCGTGCCGCGGTTGCTGCGTCGCATGCGCGCCGTGGCGGCAGATATCGAACGGTTGAAACCGGATGTCATTGTCACGATCGATTCCCCCGGGTTTGTGTTTGGCGTGATCCGCCGGCTGCGTTCGCGCGATTGCCCGCGGGTCCACTATGTGGCGCCAACAATCTGGGCCTGGCGTGCGGGCCGAGTTCGGAAATTCCGAAGGCATTTCGACCATCTCCTGGCGCTGTTTCCCTTCGAACCGCCGCTGTTTGACGCGGCGGGGCTGGAGAGCAGTTTTGTCGGCCATCCGGTGGCCGAGGGAGATGTCGACGCCGGGGACGGGACTGAATTTCGTGCGCGGCACGCGATCGCACCCGACGCCACCATGCTCTGTTTGCTGCCGGGGAGCCGCCGGGGAGAGGTGTCGCGCCTCCTGCCGATTGCACGTGAAACGCTGTCCCGTGTGATGCCGGATCATCCCGATATGGCCATCGTTATCCCGGCTGCAGCAAATGTACGGGCATTGATCGCGGAAACCGTTTCTGCATGGCCATGGCCCGTGGCCGTGGTCGATGGCGCACGGGAGCGCTATGACGCGTTTGCGGCCGCCGATCTGGCCTTGGCAACGTCGGGGACGGTGACGCTCGAACTCTCATGGGCATGTGTCCCGACGATCGTCATGTACAGGGTTCCCTGGCTGACGGGCGAGATCGCGCGGCGAATGATCCGTGTCGAATATGCCTCGATCGTCAATATCGTCGCCGGGCGCGAGGTCTTGCCAGAGTTCCTGCAACCACGATGCCGACCCGAACTGATTGCCGCAGAGCTGGACGCGCTGATTTCGGACCCGAAACGCCGGGCGTCTATCGGTGGAGAGGCACGCAAGATTTCACGCGACATGGAGCCGGGTGGCCAGTGGCCGAGCGCACGCGCAGCCCACGCCGTGCTCGATATTGTCGCCGCCCACCGCAACCGGTAAAAACGAACAGCTGTGAATTTTGCATAGAAAAGGGGGCCGCCATGGCCGGGACCGACGCGTATCGACTTCTTCACACCATGATCCGGGTGAAGGATCAGGATAAATCGATCGATTTCTATACCCGCCACCTGGGCATGAAAGTCATTCGCCAGAAGGAATTCGAAGGCGGCCGCTTCACCAACACCTTCATCGGCTATGGCGATGAGAGCAGCGAGGCGGTGATCGAGCTGACGTACAACTGGGATCAGGATGAGCCTTACTCACACGGTTCGGGGTTCGGCCATCTTGCCGTTGGCGTTCCCGATATCTACGCGACTTGCGAGGCGCTGGAGGCCGAGGGGGTGAGCATTCCCCGCAAGCCCGACCCGATGAAGCATGGCACGACGGTGATCGCGTTCATCGAAGATCCCGACGGCTACAAGATCGAACTGATCGAGCAGGGATAGGGCAATGGCTGACGGCAAGCGGACTGCAACAGAACTGATCGTCGATCCGACCACCCTTCCGGTGGAATCCGGCACGCCCTATCCGCCACCCTTCGACACTCAGGTGAAAGGACGGCACCGCTCGCGACTGTCGCCTGCGCTCGGGCTGACGAAGTTCGGCGTGAACATCGTACGTATCGAGCCGGGGGCTCAATCCTCGGCGCGCCACTGGCACTCGGAGCAGGATGAATTCGTCTACATCCTCGAAGGAGAGGCTGTTTTGGTGACCGACGAGGGGGAGACGACACTGTCCGCCGGCATGGCCGCAGGGTTTCCGGCAGGCAATCCCAACGGGCACACGATAGCGAACCGGACGGACAGCGATGTGCTGGCGATGGAGGTCGGTGACCGGCCCAGTGTCGAGGACGTGACCTATCCGGACATCGACATGGCCAACGCCGTGCGCGACGGGAAGCCGCACTTCCTGCGAAAGGACGGCTCGTCCTTCGACGAGTAGTCACCAAGGCAAACGGCCCTCCGAGGGGAGGGCCGCTGCACAAATTGAATTCTTGATGACTAGCGCTTGTCGATCGGCGGGTATTCGCGCTCGGTCGGGCCGGTGAAGAGCTGACGCGGGCGGCCGATGCGCTGGCCCGGGTCCTCGATCATCTCTTTCCACTGGGCGATCCAGCCGACGGTACGTGCCAGCGCGAACAGCACGGTAAACATGCTGGTCGGGAAGCCAATGGCCTTGAAGATGGTGCCCGAGTAGAAGTCGACGTTCGGGAACAGTTTGCGCTCGACGAAGTACTCATCTTCCAGCGCGATCCGCTCGAGTTCCATCGCGAGGTCGAGCAGCGGATCGTTCTCCGCCCCGACTTCCGCCAGAACTTCGTCGGCCGATGCCTTGAGCACGCCCGCGCGCGGGTCGTAATTCTTGTAGACCCGGTGGCCGAAGCCCATCAGGCGGAACGGGTCGTCAGGGTTTTTCGCCCGCTCGAGGAATTCGGGGATGTTTTTCTTGTCGCCGATCTGCGCGAGCATCTCCAGCACGGCCTGGTTGGCGCCACCATGGGCCGGGCCCCAGAGGGTCGCGATGCCCGAGGCAATGCAGGCGAACGGGTTGGCACCCGAAGAGCCTGCCAGGCGGACGGTCGAGGTCGAGGCGTTCTGTTCGTGATCGGCATGGAGGATGAAAATTTTGTCCATGGCGCGCACGATGGCGGGGCTCGGCTTGTATTCCTCTGCCGGTACCGAAAACGTCATGTGCAGGAAGTTCTCGGCATAGCTCAGACTGTTGTCGGGATACACGAAGGGCTGACCGACGGTGTATTTGTAGGCCCAGGCCGCAATCGTCGGCATTTTGGCGATCAGCCGATGCGACGCGATCAGGCGCTGCTGCGGGTCATTGATGTCCGTGGAGTCGTGATAGAAGGCCGACATGGCGCCGACGACGCCGATCAGCACGGCCATCGGGTGGGCGTCGCGCCGGAAACCGCTGTACAGGTTGCGCAGCTGCTCGTGGATCATCGTGTGGTTGGTGATCGTCGTCTCGAACTCGGTCATCTCCGCCTGGTTCGGCAGTTCCTTGTGCAACAGGAGATAGCAGAGTTCGAGGAAGGAACTGTTTTCGGTCAGCGCCTCGATCGAGTAGCCACCGTGACGCAGGATGCCTTCCTCGCCATCGATATAGGTCAGTGCTGAATCGCAGCTCGCCGTTGATGTGTAAGAGGGGTCATAGGTGAACATGTCCGTTTCGGCGTAAAGCTTGCGGACGTCGATGACGCGCGGACCTTCCGTGCCTTCAAGGATTGGCAATTCGACAGTTTTGTCGCCGATGGTCAGGGTCGCGGTATCTACGACTTTCGCGTCACTCATATAACTCTCCACCAAAAATTTGCACGTGACAGGCCAGTGGGCACATCCGGCGATCCAGACTTATGTTGCGCCGCACTCTAGTCGGCGGGGGGCCATTGGGCAATATTGCTGGCCGCCGGTTTCACGTCGTGAGACCTAATCCGCGGCGTTTTCGAGCCTGGCCAGGGTTTCATCCCGGCCGAGCACCGTCATGACCTCGAAGATACTCGGCGAAACATTACTGCCGGTTAACGCCGAGCGCAGGGGCTGGGCCACATTGCCAAGCTTTAAACCCTTGGATTCCGCGTATTCCCGGGCGATTCCGTCGAGTTCGTCCTCACCCCAGGATGTAGCCTTTTTGAGCATTTCTGCAAGTTCATCGAGGGTTTGCCTGGCCTCAGGGTCGGCGAGATTGTCGCTTGCCTTCTCATTCATGTCGATGGGGGCGTCGACAAGGTAAAAATGTGATAAATCAAATAGTTCGTGAGTGTTTTTCGCGCGTGATGCGAGTCCGGGCATGCCCGCAACGATTCTTTCCTCGGCGAGGGGAGAAACAGTTATTCCGGCGGTGGCGGCTTTGGCCAGCACGCCGGCGGCCAATCTCGCGGGATCTGCAGACTTCATGTACTGGGCGTTGAGGTTGAGCAGTTTGTCCATGTCGAAGCGAGCGGGTGACCGTCCGACGCTGTCGAGATCGAACCATTCGATGGCCTGTTCGCGCGAAATGGTCTCATCGTCGCCGTGAGACCAGCCGAGGCGGAGCAAATAGTTGCACATGGCCTCGGGCAGAATGCCCATCTCCTCATAGGCCTCGACGCCCAGCGCACCGTGGCGTTTGGAGAGTTTGGCACCGTCGGCCCCGTGAATCAGGGGAATATGCGCGAATTCGGGAAAATCCCAGCCGCAGGCCTCGAAAACCTGTAACTGCCGGAACGCATTGTTGAGGTGGTCGTCACCGCGGATCGCGTGGGTCACGCCCATATCATGATCGTCGGCCACGACGGCGAGCATGTAGGTCGGTGTGCCGTCTGAACGCAGGATGATGAAGTCGTCCAGGGTATCATTGGCCTTGGTGACGTCGCCCTGAACCAGGTCCGTGATGGTGGTCTCACCGGTCTGGGGCATCTTGATGCGGATCACCGGCTCGACACCGGCCGGCGCCTCGGACGGGTCGCGGTCGCGCCAGCGGCCGTCATAGACGCGCGTGCCGCCGCCTGAATTCTTGGCATTCTCGCGCATTTCGGCGAGTTCTTCGGGCGTGCAGTAGCAATGATAGGCCTTGCCGTCGGCGACCAGTTTCTCCGCAATCTCGCGATGCCGGTCCGCACTTTGTGACTGATAGGTCTCCGCGCCGTCCCAGTCGAGCGCCAGCCACGTCATGCCGTGGAGAATGGCCTGAATGGCCTCGTCTGTGGAGCGTTTGCGGTCCGTGTCCTCGACCCGGAGCAGGAATTTGCCGCCGTGATGCTTGGCAAACAGATAGTTGAACAGCGCCGTTCGCGCACCGCCGATATGCAGAAAACCGGTGGGTGAGGGGGCGAAGCGGGTGACGACGGACATGGCAGCTGGCTCTATGGGACTGGGAAATCTGCCGTTCGTATGGCCGTGTGGAGGCCGCACGTCAAGGTGGCGGCGGTTGACGACAGCCCCATAGCGCGGGACGCTACCGGAAGAGGCCATGCTCCATGCTGTGACATACGTCGCATCCTTTGGTTCGTTTTCAGGATTGCGAAACCGGTTCTGGTCGGCGTTCGTCGCCGAGCGGGAACGCTGGGTATTGTGGTTGCCGGTCGCGCTCGGGATCGGAATATCGATGTATTTCGCGCTGCCCGAAGAACCCGCCTGGTTCATTGGGCCGATATCCATGGCCGTTTCGCTTGTCGGTCTCGTCGCGCTGCGGCGTGGCGCGGGCCAACGGCTCGCGCTGGTCCTGATCCTGTTCGCTGGCATAGGTTTCATGGCCGCGCAGTGGCGAACCCACGCGGTGGCGTCGCCCGTCCTGGCGCAAGCGCAGATCACGACAATCCTGACCGGCCGGGTGATCACGGTGGAGCCTGCCGTCCGCGGACCGCGCGTGGTGCTCGATCGGATCGGTTTTGCGGGCACGGAAACACAACCGCCCGAGCGCGTGCGGGTGCGCCTGCGTTCAAGCGATGCGGCGGTCCGACCGGGCGATCAGTTGCAGGTGCGTGCGCGATTGGCGCCACCACCCGATGCGTCCTATCCCGGCGGCTATGATTTCTCCCACGTGGCCTGGTTTCGCCAGATCGGCGCGGTCGGATTCGCACTTGCGCCGGCAAGCATATCGCCGGGGGCCACCAGCGACGGGCCCATCGCGGGCTTCAGATCGACCATCGAACGCGCGCGGGTGGTCATCGCGACACGGATCGCCGACGGCATCGAAGGTGCCGCCGGGGGTGTGGCGGCAGCATTGGCGACGGGACAGCGCGGGGGTATTCCCGAGGATGTGCGCGCGGACATGCGGGACTCCGGCCTCGCGCATCTGCTGGCCATCTCAGGCCTGCATCTCGGGCTGGTGGCGGGGTTTGTGTTCGCGCTGGTTCGCGGTGGCCTGGCGCTCTGGCCCCGGGCGGCACTGGGCTGGCCGCTCAAGAAGATCGCGGCCGTCGCCGCGCTGGCGGCCGCGGCCGTCTATTTGATGCTGGCCGGGGCGACGATCCCCACCCAGCGGGCCTTCGTGATGACCGCCATCATCCTCATGGCCATCCTGGTCAATCGTACGGGCATATCCCTGCGGCTGGTGGCGTGGGCCGCCCTGATCATCCTGCTGCTGCGGCCCGAGGCTCTCCTGACGGTAAGCTTCCAGATGTCTTTTGCGGCCGTGATCGCCCTGGTTGCAGCCTATGAGGGGTTTGGGGGCCGGTTCCGGCGGGCCGCTGCCACCAGCACCTGGCAACGGCGGGTCGTGATGTATTTTGTCGCGATTGCATTCAGCTCGCTGATCGCGAGCCTGGCGACCGCTCCGTTCGCGGTGTTCCATTTCAATCGGTTCGCCCCGATGGGGCTGGCCGCGAACCTGCTGGCGGTACCGATCACCGCGCTCTGGGTCATGCCGCTTGAGGTACTGGCGCTGCTGCTTATGCCGTTGGGGCTGGAGGGCCTCGTTTTGCCTGTCCTGGGCTGGGGCGTCGAAGCCGTCCTGTGGGTCGCGCGGACGGTGGCGTCATGGCCCGGCGCGACCGTCACGTTACCACAGCCAACCGTTGCGGGGATGATCCTCGCGGCGTTCGGCGGCATATGGCTTTGTCTATGGCGTCGCGGCTGGCGGTATGCGGGAATCCCGTTGATCGCCGCCGGGTTGGCCACGTCGGGCGGCGACGATCCGCCGGATATTCTGATTTCCGCGAACGCCGGCCTGATTGCTGTGAAGACCGGTGAGAATGTTACGCAAATATCCAATCCCCAGGCGTCGCCATTCGTGCGGGACGTCTGGCAACGTCGCCTGGGCGTGAGAGAGTTCGTGTCTTTCGGCGCTGATGGCCTGGATTGCGACAGGCTCGGCTGCACCGGTCGCCTGGGCGGGCAGGTGGTCTCGATTGTCCATAATCCACTCGCGTTCGCGGAAGAATGCCGCCGGGCGGATGTCCTGATTTCGCGCGAGCCCATCCCGCGAAGCTGCCGGGGACCGAACGGGCCGGGCGTGGCGATCGGGCGTTTCGATGTCTGGCGGTCCGGCGCCCATGTCGTCTGGTTGCCGGATGACAAGCGGCCAACAAGGGTCTGGCGCGCGCGTGAGCGCGATCCGGGCCGCCCGTGGATGCGGGCCACCCAGTTGCCGAACCGGAAGACCCGGGATTAGTACTGGCGGAGCAGACCCACAAGTTCACCCTGCACGGCGACCTGGTCCGGGCCGAAGATGCGGGTTTCGTAGGCCGGGTTGGCTGCCTCTAGTGCCACCGAATCGTTGCGCCGGCGCAGCCGCTTCAGGGTGACTTCCTGTCCCTCGACGAGCGCGACCACGATGGAGCCGTTATCGGCTGTGTCCGTACGCCGGATAAGAACCGTGTCGCCATCCAGAATGCCGGCGTCGATCATCGAATCGCCCTCAACCTCGAGGCAGTAGTGGTTGCCGCGCCCGAGCATGGACGGCGGCACGCTGATATGGCGGGTCGGGTCGCGTAGCGCCTCGATGGGCGTGCCCGCAGCGATCTTGCCCAGGAACGGCAATTCGATTTCGGCGGCGCCGGACGCGCCTTCCGATGACGCAGGGCCGGTCATTTCGGACGGCGCGATCACCTGGGCGGAATCTGTATCCCGCCCACCTTCGATGACCTGGGGAGAGAAAGCTGCATTCTGGGCGCTCTGGGTTGTCTCCGTTCCGACACCGCTCTCGTCGGGAAGCCGAAGGACCTCCAGCGCACGGGCCCGGTGGGCGAGGCGGCGGATGAACCCGCGCTCTTCAAGTCCGGCGATCAGCCGGTGAATGCCCGACTTGGACTTGAGCCCGAGGGCGTCCTTCATCTCGTCGAAGGAAGGCGCCACGCCGGTCGCGTTGAGCCGTTCGTTGATGAAGGTGAGAAGCTGGTGCTGTTTGCGCGTCAACATATTGTCTGGGGCCCCGTAACCCGGTCCGATTCAGGACGATTTCCAAATGCGGCAGTACCACAATATGTGGAACAAACCGCAAACATCGACGCATGTTCTAGTGATGTTCTTTTGACTCGTCAACCAAGCTTGTCGGAAGGGTCGCCGGGGTCGGCCATCTGGCGCGCGCGAAAATCGTCCAAAGCCCGGTTCAGCAGGTGTGCCAATCCCTGGGATCCAACGACATACCGGTTCGTCAGGGTTCGGGTCGATCGAAACGCATTGCGTATTCGACCCAGTGATCCCCTGGACTTGTATCGAATGCGTACCGGGTACCCACCTTCGAATTGTTCCACGTCCTTAAAGAATATCTTCCGGGTCGCCAGCCTGGTTTGAGAAGCGCCAGGGCAATGAAGGATGTGAAGCCGGCGCCCCCGATGAACAGAAACCAGGCTCTGAGCTGGTTCAGGGATGCGTCGTCCTGGAGCAAAATCCACAACCCGAAACAGGTGCACGGGATCACCAGAAAAAGCGGGATGACATAGTCTCTGGCATACGTCCGCACAATGATGGGGTAGCGACTTTGCCAGAGTATTTCGACAAGTTCGGTCCTCGTGACCGTCTTTTTCGTCGCCACGGCCTAGACCCGCACAATCCCATCCCCCAGCCGGACAAACGAGACCGGGTCGCCGGCCCGGGCGGCGGGCGCATGGGGCGGGCGGACAACGAGGCAGTCCGAGGCGGCGAGGCGTGAGAACATCGAGCTGTCCTGCTTGGGAAACGGCGTGGCCACCAGCGTATCGTCGTCGCGGGTTAGCGTGGCGCGGAGATAGTCCTCGCGTCGGTCGTTCTCGCCCAGGTCCACCCCCAGGGTGGCGGTCTCGAACACCGGCTCGGTTTGGTTGGTCCCCAGCATCTTCGCCAGCGCGGGTTTCAGGAACAGCACCCCGCAGACAGTCGATGACACCGGGTTGCCCGGGAAGCCGAGCATGGGCACGTCGCCCAGGCGGCCGAACATCAGGGGTTTTCCCGGCCGCATCGCGATCTGCCAGAAGTCCAGCTCCAGTCCGATGTCCTGCAATGCGTCCTGCACCAGGTCGTGCTCGCCCACGGACGCACCGCCGGTGGTGACCAGCATGTCCGCGCCGCGTGCGCCCTCGGCCATGGCACTGATAGCGGCCTTGTCGTCGGGTGCAATGCCAAGGGTGACGGGTTCGCCGCCCGCGGCCCGGATCAGGCCCTCGAGTGCGAAGGTGTTGGAGCTGACGATGCTCGTCGGGCCGAGCTCTTCGCCGGGCAAAGAAATCTCGTCGCCGGTGGCGATCAGGGCGACCCGGGGCCGTCGCCGGACCTGCAGCCAGGGATGGTTCATGGCGGCGGCCAGCCCGATGTCCCGGGCGGTGAGGATCGTGCCTGCCGTGAGCAGCACGTCGTCCGTCTCGAAATCGAGCCCGGCCTTGCGCACGTAACGCCCGGCGGCCGCACTTTCGTTTACGGTAACCGTGTCGCCGTCCCGTTCGGTGTCTTCCTGGATGACGATGGCGTCGGCGCCGTCGGGCAGGGCGGCACCTGTGAAGATGCGGACCGCTTCGCCATTGCCGACTGTGCCGTCATGAAGACCGCCCGCCGGGACCGCGCCCGTGACCTTGAGGGTGGCTGGCACGTCGGCGACGTCTTCGGCGCGCACGGCGTAGCCGTCCATCGCCGAGACCGCCAGCGGCGGCTGGGTCACCCGTGCGGCGACATCGGTCGCCAACGCCCGGCCATGGGCCTCGGTGAGTGCGACCTGTTCCGACGCCATGGTCGGCAGATCGGCGAGGATGCGTTGCCGCGCATCGGCGACGGGCATGAGGGCCTGGTTCATGCGCCGGACCCGCCGGATGGCTGGGGTGCGCCTGCGATCCGATGAGGCCGGATGGCCATTCGCCAGAAGATGAGCCCGGCGATGACGCCGTAGATGAACGTGCCAAGCGAAAGCACGAGCGTGGCGGCCATGTCGTTCAGGTCGGGGACACCGCCCGAGAGCATGGTGACGTCGATGATCTTCCAGAAGATCAGGATCATCAGGGCGTTGCGGATATACCGGGCGGGCCGCAGCTCACCCATGTTCAGGAGCCCGCGTGACGACGGTACTGCGATGACCAGCATCGCGCCGGCGACGATCAGGTAGAATTGCAGGAAGCCGTTGGGCATGTAGGGGATGCCGGGTGCGAGGCCGAACAGGCCCATCACCGTTCGTGCCCATTCGATGCCGACCAGCACCGCGGGTACGACGAGCGCCGCGATGATCAGCATGACAAGGGTGAGCGTCTTGCTCATTGGGCCTCGTAGGTGCCCGACTTGCCGCCGGCCTTGTGCAGCAGGCGCATGTCGGTGATCTGGGTGCCGCGATCCACCGCCTTGACCATGTCATAGACGGTCAGTGCGGCGACGCTGGCCGCCGTGAGTGCTTCCATCTCGACACCGGTCTTGCCGTCGACCCGCACCGTGGCCTCGATGACTACGGCGTTGGCGCTGTCGTCGATGGAGAGTTCCACATCCGCCTTATTGATCAGCAGCGGATGGCAGAGCGGGATCAGCTCGGAGGTCTTCTTCGCACCCATGATGCCGGCGATCCGCGCGATCGACAGGACGTCGCCCTTTTTGACGGCGCCGTCGCGGATCAGCGCAATCGTCTCGGCCTGCATGATCACCCGGCAGCCGGCCGTGGCGGTGCGGCGGGTGACGTCCTTGTCGGACACGTCGACCATGCGGGCGTTCCCGTCCGCGTCGAGATGGGTGAGTTTATCGTCAGCCATGTCAGGCGCTTTCCTGGAGGGTCTCGCCGGGTGCGAGCAGGTCGCGCACCGCACCGGCGATGTCGTCCCGGCGCATGAGAGATTCACCAATGAGGAAACAGCGCGCGCCGACCCCCGACATGCGAACCAGATCGTCGGGTGTGAACAGCCCGCTCTCGCAGACCAGCACACGGTCGGACGGGACCCGCGGGGCAAGCTCTTCGGTCGTTGCCAGATCAACGGTAAGCGTCTTCAGGTTGCGGTTATTGATGCCGATCAGGTCACCGTCGACCGCTAGCGCCCGGTCGAGTTCTTCCGCGTTGTGTACCTCGACCAGCACGTCCATGCCCCAGTCATGGGCGGCGGCGGCGAGTTCGGCAGCCTGAGAATCCTCGATGCCCGCCATGATGAGCAGGATGCAGTCCGCGCCCAGCGCACGGGCCTCGACCACCTGGTAGGGGTCGAGCATGAAGTCCTTACGGAGCGCGGGGAGGGACACGGCGGCGCGGGCGGCAACCAGGTCTTCGTCGCGGCCCTGGAAATAGGGCGTGTCTGTCAGCACGGACATGCAGGTGGCACCACCGGCCTCGTAAGCCTTTGCGATCGACGTCGGGTCGAAATCCTCGCGGATCAGCCCCTTGCTCGGGCTGGCTTTCTTGATTTCGGCGATCAGGCCGAACCGACCGGCGGCGGCGCGTTCGGCAAGCCGTCGGGCGAAGCCCCGGGTCTCGTCGGCTGCCTTTGCGCGTTCTTCTAGCGTCGCCAGCGACGTCGCGGCCTTGCACGCCGCGATATGTTCGCGCTTGTCGTTATTGATCCTGGTGAGCACGTCCGACATGTCATGCGGCCCGGTTGGTGATCTCGACGAGACGGGCGAGGCAATCGCGCGCCGCACCGGAATCGATTGCCTCGCGGGCGACCTTCGCGCCGTCCAGCAGGTTGTCGGCCTTGTCGGCGATCATCAGGGAGCCGGCGGCCGTCAGGATCACGGCGTTGCGGTAGGCGCTCTGCTTGCCGTCGAGCAATTCGTGCACGGCTGCGGCGTTATAGGCCGCATCGCCGCCCTTGATGTCTTCCAAGGTACCGCGCGGCAGATCGGCGGCTTCCGGATTGACCTCGTAGGTCGTCACCGTGCCGTCCTTGAGCTCCGACACCCGCGACGGACCGGTCGTCGTCAGCTCGTCGGTCCCGTCGGAACCGTGCACCACCCAGGCGCGGGTCAGACCCAGATTGCCGAGCACATGGGCCATCGGTTCGGTCCATTGAGGCGCGAACACGCCGGTCATCTGGCGTTTGACCAGGGACGGGTTCGACAGGGGCCCGAGGATGTTGAAGATCGTGCGGGTGCCCAGTTCGACGCGCGGCCCGGCGACGTTGCGCATGGCGCTGTGATGGCGCGGTGCCATCAGGAAGCCGAGATTGTTCTCCCAGATCGATTCCCGGATCAGGTCGAAATCCGCATCGATGTTGATGCCGAGTTCGGTCAGCACGTCCGCCGCGCCGGTCTTGGAACTCAGTGCGCGGTTGCCATGCTTGGCGATGGGTACGCCACAGCCCGCGACGACGATTGCGGAGGCGGTGGAGATATTGAGGGTGCCGGTGCCGTCGCCGCCGGTGCCGACGATATCCATCGCGCCCTCGGGGGCGTCGATGATGTGTGCCTTGGCCCGCATGGCGCGCGCGGCACCCGTGATCTCGCCCACGGTCTCGCCACGCAGGCGCAGGGCCATCAGGAAGGCGCCGATCTGTGCGGGCGTGGCGTTGCCGGACATGATGATGTCGAAGGCCGTTTCGGCCTCTTCCTCGCCCAGGGTTCCGCTATCGGCAACCCGCGCGATGAGCGGTTTCAGATCGTCCATATCAGAGGTCATAACGCCATCATCTCTCCGGCGCGCGTGTCGTCGCCATACGCTTCCACCGGCTGGCCGGTGGCGAGTTCAACAAAATTGGCCAGCAAGTCATGTCCGGCTTCCGTGGCGATGCTCTCCGGGTGAAATTGTACGCCGTGGATCGGCAGTTCCTTGTGGCTCAGGCCCATGATCACGTCGTCGGAGGTCTGCGCGGTGATCTCAAAGCAGTCGGGGAGTGTGGCCTGTTCGACGCACAGCGAGTGATAGCGGGTGGCTTCCACCGGGTTGGGCAGGCCGCGAAACAAGCTCTGGCCATCGTGGCGGACACGGTCGACCTTGCCGTGCATCGGTTCAGGCGCACGGATGATGCTGCCGCCGAATGCCTGGCCGATGGTCTGATGTCCCAAGCACACACCAAGCACGGGCATGCGCACTTCTGCTGCCTTCGTGACCAGATCGAGACAGATGCCGGCGTGATCGGGATCGGATGGTCCCGGTGAAATCACGATTGCCTCGGGTGCAAGCGCGAGGGCTTCCTCGGGCGTCAGGGTGTCGTTGCGCCGGACGTCACAGGTCACCCCAAGCTCACCCAGGAAGTGGACGAGGTTGTAGGTAAAGCTGTCGTAGTTGTCGATTAAGAGAAACATCTCAATGGGTTGTCCGGCGAACTTGAGTTTCGTACCGTGGCCTTGCAGGTGCTTGGTCGCGGGGCGGTGACTTATAACAGCGTTGCCCGGGGCGGCAAAGCAGAGTGACAGCCGAAACGGGACCGACCACGGGCGAATCTGTCATAAGCGTGCCCCAATTGCCTGTCTTTCTGTTGGGCCGTCCAGCGAGCGAGTCGTGACCCCATGGCCAAACCGGCCCGCAAAACCAAGCCCAAGCCGCGCAAATCCGACCGGAAACAGACGCGGAAGCTTAAGCCGAAGCCGGCGCGCCTCGTCGGGCTTGCGTGGGTCACGGCCGGTGCGCTGAGCGTTGCCGTCGTCGCCCTTGTGGCGATCGTGATGTTCGGTCCCGGCGCGCGCGAGACCCCGGTGCCGCGAATTGCGACGACCCCGATACCTCCGATGACACCACGTCCCGCACCACCGCCGCAGGCAGAGCCGGCCCCCGAACCGCCGGCCACTCCGCAGATCGCCGCCGTTCCGCCGCCCGCGCCCGAACAAGTATGGCTACAGAACGCGATGCCGGTTTCCGTCACACCGGGCCAACCGATGATCGCGGTGGTGATCGATGACATGGGGCTCGATCGTGCACGATCCGAGCGGACCGCGGCCTTGCCGGCACCGCTAACGCTTGCCTTTCTGGCCTACGGGCGTGATCTGGACAGGCAAACAGGCGCGGCACGCGCGGCGGGCCACGAACTGCTTGTCCACGTGCCCATGGAACCCGGTCCCGGCGCGGACCCCGGTCCCAATGCACTTTTGACAAGCCTCACGCCGGCGGAGTTCGACCGCCGGATCGATTGGAATCTCTCCCAGTTCAGTCGTTTCGTGGGCATCAACAACCATATGGGCAGCAAGGCCACCTCGGACCCCACGGCGATGGCGGCCGTGATGTCGAAGCTGCATGACCGGGGCCTGTTGTTTCTCGACAGTCGGACGTCGGGCGCGACCGTGGCCTATGCAGAGGCCGAGAAGCACGGAATACCGGCGCTGCGCCGGGATGTTTTCCTGGATCACGATCCTTCGCCGATCGCGGTACGGGCGGCCCTGGACCAGGTCGAAGCGGTTGCCCGTCGCCAGGGTCATGCGATCGCCATCGGCCACCCCAGGGACGCAACGATCGAAGCGCTGGAAGAGTGGCTGCCGGACGTGCGCGCGCGCGGGTTCGCGCTGGTGCCCGTGAGTGCGGTTGCACTGCGCCTTGAATCTGACAGAAAGGCAGCCGGAAACTAGCGTCCGGCAGTAGATGTCACGGCCATCAGGACCTGCACCATACATCGCCTGATAACAGGCCAGGTGATAGGCTGATGGCAATTGATCGTTGATAAATTTTATGGAGGGAACGCCGTGGCCGAAGAACCCGTCACCGTTGCCGTGGTCGAACTGAAGGTCGAGGCAACCTACCTGCAGCTCTCACGTGAAGCACGCGCCGCCCACTGGCTGGCGCTGCAGGAAATTATCGCCGCGCATCCGAAGGTGAGTGTGATCTGGCACGACGCGGACGCGCTCAGCGGCGAGTGTTCCGACTTCGTGATCTGCCGGTTCGCGAACCTGTTCGATTATCACTGCATGTGGGAAGAAATTAAGGATGGCCCGCTGTTCATGACGCCGTACTTTCACATCACCCGTGTGCTGATCGGCATGGAAAACGCCTTCGTGGCGTATGACGAGGCGATCGGGATCTCCACCTGAGGACAACTAGTTTGTGAAGCGGTGGGCCTGTTCGGCCGCGCGGATAAGTGCGCGCGCCTTGTTCTGGCTTTCCTGATATTCGGCCTCGGGGTCTGAATCCGCAACCACGCCGCCGCCGGCCTGCACATACATCATGCCGTCCTTGATGAGTGCCGTGCGCAAGGTGATGCAGGTGTCCATGCTGCCGTCGGCCGCGAAATAGCCGACTGCGCCCGCATAGAAACTCCGGCGCTCATCCTCAAGCTCATCGATGATTTCCATCGCCCGGATTTTCGGTGCGCCGGACACCGTGCCGGCAGGGAAACCCGCAGCCAGGGCGTCGACGGCGCGGGTCCCTGGCTTCACCTGGCCTTGCACGTTGGAGACGATGTGCATGACGTGGCTGTAGCGTTCGATGGTGAATTCTTCGGTGACCTCGACGGTACCAATCTCGGAGACACGTCCGACATCGTTGCGCCCCAGATCGAGCAGCATCAGATGCTCGGCCTGTTCCTTGGGGTCCGCGAGCAACTCCTCGGCCAGTGCCGCATCGGCATCCGGCGTGGCGCCGCGTGGCCGGGTACCGGCGATGGGTCGAACCGTGACCGTGTCGTCGCGCAGGCGGACCAGAATCTCCGGGCTCGAACCGACGAGCGAAAACCCCCCGACGTTGAGAACGAACAGGAACGGCGACGGGTTGAGCCGGCGCAATGAGCGGTAAAGCGCGGTGGGCGGTAGATCGAACGGGAAACTAAAGCGCTGGGAGGGGACGACCTGGAAGACGTCGCCGGCGCGGACATATTCCTTCGCCGCCTCGACCATGGCGTGATACTCGCCCTGGGTGCGGTTCGACACCGGGTTGATCTCGATCTCGGAGCCTTCGGGCACACTGGCGATACGGGGTACGCCCCGGTCGAAATCCTCAACAGCTGCATCGAGCCGGGCACAGGCATCGGCATAGGCGCGGTCGCAATCGACGGCGGGGGCAGCCCAGACCGGTGTTACCAGCGTCACCTTATCTGCGACGTTGTCGAACACGGCGATGATTGTTGGCCGAAAGAACACCGAATCCGGGATATCGATCGAGTCCGGGTTGTCGTCGGGCAGACGCTCCATGAGACGCACCGCGTCATAGGCAAAATAGCCGAACAATCCGGCGGCCATCGGCGGGAGTTCCGGTGGGATCTCGACCCGGCATTCATCGACCAGGGCAGAGAGCAGATCGAGGCTGCGGCCCTCCATCGCCTCGAACGCGTCGGGCGACGTGCGTGCGTTCCGGTTGATCTCCGCATTCTCGCCGGTGCATTGCCAAATCAGGTCGGGTGCGAAGGCGAGGATGGAATAACGCCCGCGCACCGCGCCACCCTCGACCGATTCCAGCAGGATCGAGTGTTTCTCGTCATCGGCGAGTTTGAGCATCGCCGAGACCGGCGTCTCGAGATCAGCCACCAGTTCTGTCCAGACAAGCTGGGGTTCGCCGTTGGCATAGCGCGCGGCAAAGGACTCGGTGTCGGTGGCTGTCTGCAGGGTCACGTTACGTTATCTATCTTTGCGGCTGGAATGCGTCTTCGAGTGCATTCTGGTCGATCTCAACGCCGATTTCGTTCTGCAACGCGATGGATAGTTGCGTCACCAGGTCGTTGGCGATCTGCCCGGTCAGCGCGGCTGACATATCCTCGCGCGCCGGGTCGCTCAGATCGGCAGGCTCAATATCGATGAGCTTGGCAACGGCGGCACCGCTGGACAGGGGCTGCTCGACGATTTCGCCGCGGTCGGCCTCGAAGACCGATGCGATGAGTTCGGTGGAAATGGTCGATCCATCACCCGTGCGGTCGAATGCGGGCGTGCGTTCGAACCGGGCGTTGAATTCGCCGGCCAGGGTCTCGAGGTTCTCACCGCCACGAGCACGGTCCGCGATTTTCTGCGCGGTTTCTTCCGCAAGCGCCGCAACGCGATCGGCTTTCCACGCGGAGATTGCCAACTCGCGTACTTCATCCAGAGACGGGATGCGCGGGGCGACAATTTCATCAAGCCGGACCACGGCAAATCCACCGTCACGCCCCTCGATCGTTTCGGTGATGCCCGTACCGTCGATTGTAAACAGGCGCTGGACGAGTTCGGCGGTCAAGACGCCATCGGGGTCGGCCTGCTCGGAGCGCAGATGACCGGTCTGCGCGACACCATCCACCCGGGTCCGGATCAAGTTGCTGTCGCGGGCGACTTCATCGAGAGAAGCGCCGCCCGCGAGGCCGTCCTCGACGTCGTTAAGGACGTCAAAAATCACGTCGCGTGCCTCTTCCAGTGCCAACTCGCTGCGCAATCCCTCGCGCGCCTCTTCGAACGGTATGGTGCGGCCCGGTTTGATGTCGCGGGCGCGAACGAGATGCCAGCCGAGGTCGCTTTCAACCGGCGCGCTGATCACGTTCGCGGCGAGACTGAAGGCCGCATCGGCCAGTTCGGCGACGGGCACGTCGGAAGGTCTGACGCTTCCGAGGTCGACCGGCGGCAGGCCGGAGACTTCTTCGGCGGCCTGCTCGAAGCTCTTGCCGTCCTGAATCATGGTCGCTGCGCGCTGGGCGTCTTCGCGAGACAGGAAGGTGGCCTGGGAGATGTCGCGGATTTCGGGCTGGAAGAACTCGTTGCCCCGGACCTCATATTCCTCACGCAGATCTTCTTCAGGGATGACGATTTCCCGGGCCAGCGTCTGTGCATCCATGCTGGCGACCGATGCCACCCTGAATTCGGGTGTCTGGAATGATTCCCTGTTGTCGTCGTAGAAACTTAACAACTGGGTGGCGTCAGGGTCGGCCACCTGCGCGTCGGGTCGCGCCGGCACGATGACGAGCTCGGCGACCCGCCGCTCACCGCGGCGCTTGAAAATGGCATCCGTGAGCGGTGCCGGCGCGGCGACGGCGTTGCGGATGGTGTCGATATACTGGGTCCGCAGGAGATCCATGCGCACCTGGTTGACGAACTGGTCTTCCGTTTGGTTGTTGTGCAGCAGGAAACGCTCAAACTGGGCGCGCTCGAAACGCCCGCTTTGGCCCTGGAACTGGGGCAGGGCCCGAATGGCGGTTGCGGCGGCATCGAGCGATGTCGTGACGCCGAGTTGCTGGGCGGCCTGATCAAACAGGGTACGGGTGACAAGCTGGGCGATGGCCTGATCGAGGAGGCCTGCCTGAATGGCTGACTGGGTGTCGAGCTGTTGCCCGGTGAATTGCGCGGCCCGCTGAATTTGATCGTTAAACTCGCGGCCGACCTGGTGGACCGTGAAATTCGTGTCACCAACCTCGACGACCGAAGCCGATCCGGAATGCGCGCCACCGCCATGTCCCCCGCCGCCGCCGAAGTCGGTTCCGAAGAACAGAACGAAGGTCAGGGCGAGCGCCCCGAGGATGACTTTCATCACCCAACTTTTGGAGCTATTTCTCAGTGCTTCGAGCATTATGTTGTCACCAGTTGGTTCGGGTCCGCAGCCCGGCTGCGGGCGGCGCATGATAGTGATCGCGATCCGGTGTCTCAAGCACCGTACCCGACCTTTTACGAAGGCCCGGTTGGCGGCACGTTCGCCGCTATGCTAGAGCACCTTCAGGCCGATGTAGTGGCCTGCTAACGCAATGAAAAGCAACAATTTGGTGAAGATATGGCCGCGCTAAAGAAACTGATCGCCGGAAACTGGAAAATGAACATGCTGGCATCGGAAGGGGTCGGGCTGGCGCGCGATATCGGCGCGCGGGCCCAGCACGTGTCCTGCGATCTTCTGGTTTGTCCACCTGCAACGATCCTGCGCCCTGTTGCCGAGGCGCTGGCGAATACGGTTGTTGCGGCCGGGGGACAGGATTGTCATGAGGCAAACTCCGGTGCGTTCACCGGTGAAGTGTCAGCCGCGATGGTGGGGGATGCAGGCGCGAACCATGTGATCCTCGGTCATTCAGAGCGGCGGCATGGGCTGGGCGAGACCGACGCGCGTGTGCGCACCAAAACACAAGCGGCGCATGCGGCGGGGCTCGTTGCCATTGTCTGTATCGGAGAGACCGAGGCGGAGCGCGACGCGGGACAGACGCTCGACGTTCTGAGTACGCAATTGGCCGGCTCTCTGCCCGAAACCGGCGTTACCGGCACAAATACCGTGGTCGCCTATGAGCCGGTCTGGGCGATCGGGACCGGCCGAACCCCGACCCTGGACGAGGTGGAAGCCGCGCATGGCCATACTCGTGCCACCCTTGAATCCGCGCTCGGGGCCGAGGCAGGGTCCGTCCGCTTGCTGTATGGAGGCTCTATGAAACCCGAGAACGCGGAATCGCTTCTGGCCGTAGCGAACGTCGATGGCGGCCTGATTGGAGGGGCGAGCCTGGACGCCGAAAGCTTCCTTGCGATCGCCCATGCTGCCGGGTCGTGAGCTTTTGACTGGATTGGGACTGGAATTGCGGCGCACAACCGACTAAATACCCGCCAAGCAGTTGCGGTGCGGCGAAACGTCGGCACCGCCTTTACGAGAATCGGCCGAGAATTATGGAAACCATCATACTGGTCATTCACATGCTGATTGGTGTTGCGCTCGTGGGCGTGGTGCTGATGCAGAAGTCCGAAGGCGGCCTCGGCGGCCTTGGCGGCGGCGGTGCCAGTGGCGGCATGGGCGGCCTGCTGGGCAACCGTCAGACTGCCAACCTGTTGACCCGCTCCACCGGGCTGTTGGCGTTTGCCTTCATGGTCACCAGCATCGGCCTGGCTATTCTTGCGAACGACGGCGGCAGCACCGGTTCGATCATCAATGAAGCGCCGCCGGCACATGGCGGTGCGATGACCCCGGCACCGGCCGAGCCGGCGGTGCCGACGGCGCCATCGGTCCCGACGTCCGAGTAGATGGCGCGGCGTCCCGAGTCGAATTCAAAAGGCGGCTTTCGAGCCGCCTTTTTCTCTGCCAAATGCCGGTATCTCAACAGCTTGCTGACTGTGGATGAATCCCCTTTGGCGGGCCGCGATCAATTGAGTACAACGTAACCATGGCGACACGGTTTATTTTCATCACGGGTGGTGTCGTTTCCTCTCTGGGTAAGGGGCTCGCGTCTGCGGCTCTGGGTGCGCTGTTGCAGGCACGTGGTTACAGCGTGCGCGTCCGCAAACTGGACCCTTATCTGAACGTTGATCCGGGTACGATGAGCCCTTTCGAGCATGGCGAGGTCTACGTCACCGATGACGGGGCCGAGACCGATCTCGATCTTGGGCACTATGAGCGGTTCACAGGGGTAGCGGCGACCCAGTCCGACAACGTCACGACGGGACGGATCTATTCCGATGTGCTCGGTCGCGAGCGCCGCGGTGACTATCTGGGCGGCACGGTTCAGGTCATCCCCCACGTCACCGACGCGATCAAGAAATTCGTGACGGCTGATTTGCATGGCGAGGATTTCGTGATCTGCGAGATCGGCGGCACGGTCGGCGATATCGAGAGCCTGCCGTTCCTCGAAGCCATCCGGCAGCTCGGCAACGAGCTCGGCTCGGAGCGGGCGATGTTCGTCCATCTGACACTGGTGCCGTATCTGTCGGCATCGGGCGAGCTCAAGACCAAGCCCACCCAGCATTCGGTGATGGAACTGCAGCGCGTCGGTATCCGGCCCGACGTCCTCCTGTGCCGCTGTGACCGGCCGATTCCCGATGGTGAACGCAACAAGATCGCGTTGTTCTGTAACATTCGCCCCGAGGCCGTGATACCGGGCCTGGACATCGACACGATCTATCAGGTGCCGATCGAATATCACGAGGAAGGGTTCGACAGCCAGGTCCTCAGTCATTTCAAGATCGAACCCGGTGAACGGCCGAATCTGGACACCTGGCGCGAGATCGTCGGGCGTATTCGTGAGCCCGACGGCGAAGTGAACATCGCGGTTGTTGGCAAGTACACAGACCTTCCCGATGCCTATAAGTCCCTGTCGGAGGCACTGGCGCATGGTGGTATTGCCAATCATGCGCGGGTCAATCTCGACTGGATTGCGTCTGAATTGTTCGACACCGAAGACACCGTCGAGCATTTGAACGGGGTCCACGGAATACTGGTGCCTGGCGGGTTCGGCGAACGCGGCGCGGAGGGAAAGATCCGGGCCGTTCAGTTCGCGCGGGAGCACAATGTGCCCTATTTCGGTATCTGCTTCGGCATGCAGATGGCCGTGATCGAGGCCGCACGTAATCTCGCGGGTCTTTCGGGTGCGGGCTCAACGGAATTCGGCCCCTGCGGCGATCCCGTCGTCGGCCTGATGACGGAGTGGCAGCGCGGCGACGAGACCGAACAGCGCGCGGCGGGCGACAATATGGGGGGCACGATGCGGCTGGGCGCCTATCCCGCGGCGTTGGGCGAGCGCACGCATATTGCCGAGATTTATGGCCTGAACGAGATCGCCGAACGCCACCGGCATCGTTACGAGGTGAATATCAACTACCGCGATGTCCTGGAAAAAGCCGGCATGACATTCTCGGGCACGTCTCCGGACGGCCTGTTGCCCGAGACCATCGAACTGGAAGACCATCCGTGGTTTATCGGCGTCCAGTTCCATCCGGAGCTTAAATCCAAACCGTTCGAGCCGCATCCGCTGTTCAAATCCTTTGTGGCGGCGGCCCTTGACCAATCCCGGCTGGTCTGAGTGATGGCTGAAACGCGGCATGTTCGTGTCGGTGACGTGACCCTCGGTGGTGATCTGCCGCTGACCCTTATTGCCGGACCCTGTCAGCTGGAATCCCGCGAACACGGGCTGGAAATGAGTGCCGCGCTCAAGGAAATGGCGGACCGGCTCGGCATCGGCCTGATTTACAAGACCAGCTTCGACAAGGCGAACCGGACCTCCATCAAGACGGCCCGTGGGCTCGGGATCGAACAGAGTCTGCCGATCATGGCCGAGATCCGCGAAACGACCGGCCTGCCGATCCTGACCGACGTCCATGACCCGAGCCATTGTGCCCAGGTCGGGGAAGTTGCCGATGTTCTGCAGATACCTGCCTTTCTGTGTCGCCAGACGGACCTGGTGGTGGCCGCAGCGGAAACCGGTCGGGCGCTGCACATCAAGAAGGGCCAGTTTCTCGCACCCTGGGACATGAAGAACGTTGTTACCAAGGCTTTCGAGGCCGGCAATGAAAACGTCATGGTCTGTGAGCGTGGCGCCAGCTTCGGGTACAACACATTGGTCGCCGATATGCGTTCGCTGCCGATCATGGCGGCGCAGACCGGATGCCCGGTAATTTTCGATGCGACCCATTCGGTACAGCAGCCGGGAGGGCAGGGGGCGACCAGTGGCGGCCAGCGCGAGTTTGCCCCCGTATTGGCGCGGGCGGCCGTTGCGATTGGCGTCGCCGGGGTGTTCCTGGAAACCCATGAGGACCCGGACAATGCACCCAGTGACGGCCCGAATATGATTCATCTTCGCGATCTGCCGGGAATTGTCGAAACGCTGCTCGAAATCGACCGTATCGCCAAGGCCAGCCCGGTTTCGATTACCTGATTCAACCAGCAACCAAACGGAATTCACGATGAGCGCCATCGTCAATGTTATCGGCCGCGAGATTTTCGACAGCCGCGGAAATCCAACCGTCGAAGTAGACGTCACTCTCGAGAGCGGCGCATTCGGCCGCGCGGGTGTGCCGTCCGGCGCCTCTACCGGCGCACACGAGGCTGCAGAGCGGCGCGATGGTAATCCGGCTCGTTATGGCGGCAAGGGCGTGCTGGGTGCCGTCGAGGCCGTCAACACGGAGCTTTTTGAAGCATTGTCGGGGCTCGACGCCGATGAACAGGAACATATCGATCAATTGATGCGCGACCTCGACGGCACGGAGAACAAGGGCCGTCTCGGGGCAAACGCGATCCTTGGTGTATCCCTGGCTGTGGCGAAGGCGGCGGCTGAAGATGCCGGCTTGCCCCTCTATCGCTATGTCGGTGGCAGCCATGCCCGCACGATGCCGGTACCGATGATGAATATCGTGAATGGCGGCGCTCATGCCGACAATCCGATCGATATTCAGGAGTTCATGATCATGCCGGTCGGTGCGAACGATATGGCCGACGCGGTGCGGGTAGGTTCCGAGATATTTCAAACACTTAAGAAGCAACTCTCCGATGCAGGGCACGGTACCAATGTAGGCGACGAGGGCGGGTTTGCACCGAACTTGCAGAGCGCCGACGAAGCGCTTGGATTTATTTGTAAATCCATCGAGGTCGCCGGCTACAAACCTGGCGACGACGTGGTGCTGGCGCTGGATTCGGCCTCGACCGAATTCTACGCCGATGGCGCCTACGATTTGGCGGGCGAGGGCAAGTCGCTGGATTCGGCCGCGATGGTCGAATACCTGGCAGATCTATGTGCGCGCTACCCGATCACGTCCATCGAGGACGGCATGGCGGAAGACGACTGGGACGGCTGGGTCGCGCTGACCGAGGCGATCGGCGACAAGGTCCAGTTGGTCGGCGACGATTTGTTTGTCACCAACCCGACGCGCCTTCGCGACGGGATTGCGAAAGGCGCGGCGAACTCGATCCTCATCAAGGTCAACCAGATCGGCACATTGTCGGAAACCCTGGATGCGGTCGAGACGGCCCACAAGGCGTCATATACGTCGGTGATGTCGCACCGTTCGGGTGAGACGGAAGACGCAACGATTGCCGATCTCGCGGTGGCCACCAACTGCGGCCAGATCAAGACCGGTTCCCTGAGCCGTTCGGACCGGCTGGCCAAGTATAATCAGCTGATACGGATTGAAGAGGCACTGGGCCCGGCGGCCAGCTATGCCGGGCGTTCGATCCTGCGTTAGAACGTTTTCGAACACTTCGTCCCGGTGATTCTGCATGGGGCGATGAGTCCAAAACGAGAACTCTGAGTCACTTTTGCAACAGATGGCTCATTCTGCGCAAAGAATTGAATATTAAGAACAATCCAGAGTTGACGCTGCGACTCGCCCTGTGATTCGTTGAGGTCATGGCAGTTCTCGACGAAATACGAATTCGCGCCCGAAGCGCCTTGTGGCCCATCATCGGCGCGCTCCTGCTCGCCTACTTCTCCTACCATATGGTCCAGGGCGACCACGGGCTGCTGTCACTGCTGCAGCTCCGGGCAAAGGTCGAGCAGGCCCAGACATTGCATGCCTCCGTTCGAGCCGAGCGATTGGAACTCGATGCGCGAGTGGCCCTGCTGCGTCCCGATAATCTCGATCCCGATATGCTGGAAGAGCGGGCCAGGGTGATGCTCAACTTTGCCCACCCGAACGAGATCGTCATCCTCGAGTAGTTTCGTTCGCGCAATATCCGCGAAGATGATCGCGGCGTTGCGTTCGAATGTTTCGTGGGATATTGGGTGAATTAACTGATTATCAGTAAATATCGTCTTTTTCCCTGAAATTACACGTCTTTTTCCGTTTCCACACTTGTCCGCATTGGTCGTTTCGCCTACTTGTCGAAAAGGCGAAGGTCGCCGATTAATGTTGTAGGGGGGAGTGTGATGGCACGAAAGCCAGCCGCGAAATCGTCACGAGCAAGCAATCGATCGGCACCGAAGGGGGCTTCCCCTCGGAAGAAATCCGCCGCATCCGGCAAGCCTGATTACAAGTCATACGGTGCCGAGAAACTCCTCGAACTCTATGGCGAAATGCTGCTCATCCGGCGGTTTGAGGAGAAAGCCGGCCAGATGTACGGCATGGGCCTGATCGGTGGCTTCTGCCATCTTTATATCGGTCAGGAAGCCGTTGTCGTCGGCATGCAGGCCAACCTCCAGTCCCAGGATTCCGTTATCACCACCTACCGCGACCACGGCCATATGCTGGCCTGCGGCATGGATCCCAATGGCGTGATGGCCGAACTCACCGGCCGCGAGGGCGGGTATTCGCGCGGCAAGGGCGGTTCGATGCACATGTTCTCGAAAGAGAAGAACTTCTATGGCGGCCATGGGATCGTCGGTGCCAACGTGCCGCTGGGCACGGGGCTCGCATTTTCCCACAAATATCAGGGCGACAACGGCATCTGCCTGGACTATTTCGGCGACGGTGCCGTGAACCAGGGGCAGGTCTACGAATCCTTCAACATGGCCGCGTTGTGGGACCTGCCCATCATCTACGTGATCGAGAACAACCGATACGGCATGGGAACCTCCGTCGAGCGCGCCTCGGCAGAGCCGGACCTGTTTAATCGTGGCTGCGCATACGGGATTCCCGGGGCGCAGGTCGACGGTATGGACGTGGTTAAGGTGCTTGAGGCGGGCAAGAAGGCCGTCAATCACGTGAGATCCGGGAAGGGACCGTTCATTCTGGAGATGCAGACCTACCGTTATCGCGGTCATTCCATGTCCGATCCGGCCAAGTACCGGACGAAGGAAGAGGTCCAGAAGATGCGGACCGAGAAGGACCCGATCGAGACCCTCAAGGATGTGCTGATCGCGAACAAGATGGCGGATGAAGATGCGCTCAAGGCGATCGACAAGGGCGTGCGCGAACGTGTGAACGCGGCGGCAGACTTCGCACAAGAAAGCCCGGAGCCCGATCCGTCCGAGCTTTACACCGACATTTTGATTGAAGCCTGACCCAGGCGCGGGACAGGGAGGACAACTGACATGCCGATTCAGGTATTAATGCCGGCGCTTTCGCCGACCATGACCGAGGGCAACCTCGCACGCTGGCTCAAATCTGAAGGTGACAATATTTCACCCGGAGATGTGATCGCCGAGATCGAGACCGACAAGGCGACCATGGAGGTCGAAGCGGTCGACGAGGGGACGCTGGGCAAGATCCTGGTGGCCGAAGGGGCGGAAGATGTGGCGGTAAACACGCCGATCGCCGTGATATTGGAGGCCGGCGAGAGTGCGGCTGACATCGACGATGCTGCCCCCGCGGCCGAGAGTGCTCCGGCACCAGCGCCTGCTGAAGAAACCGACGCACCGTCGGCACCGGTTGCGGCCGCGCCGCCGGCCGAGACCGACTATGACGGTGCGACCGTGGAGATCACGGTCCGTGAGGCGCTTCGTGACGGTATGGCGGAAGAGATGCGCCGGGACGACAAGGTGTTCCTGATGGGCGAAGAGGTCGCGCAGTATCAGGGTGCCTACAAGGTCAGTCAGGGACTGCTGGAAGAATTCGGCGACGGTCGGGTGATCGACACACCGATTACCGAACAGGGTTTTGCCGGCATGGCGGTCGGTGCGGCCTATCACGGCCTGCGCCCGATCGTGGAGTTCATGACATTCAACTTCGCCATGCAGGCGATTGACCAGATCATCAATTCCGCTGCGAAAACCCTCTACATGTCCGGCGGCCAGATGGATGTGCCCATCGTGTTTCGCGGGCCGAACGGTGCGGCGTCGCGTGTCGGCGCGCAGCATTCCCAATGCTATGCGAGCTGGTACGGCCATGTGCCGGGGCTCAAGGTCGTCTCTCCCTACACGGCGGCGGATGCCAAGGGACTGCTCAAATCGGCGATCCGGGACCCCAACCCGGTTCTGATCCTCGAGAACGAGATGCTCTACGGCTCCACCTTCGATGTGCCGGACGACGATGACTACACGGTGCCGATCGGCCGGGCGAAAGTTGTGCGCGCCGGCGACGACGTGACCATCACCGCCTTTTCGCTGATGGTCGGTCGCGCCTTGGAAGCAGCTGAAATGCTCGCGGCGGAGGGGATCGAGGCGGAAGTCATCGATCTGCGCTCCATCCGGCCGCTCGATACCGAGACCGTGGTTGAATCCGTCAAACGCACCAACAGGATCGTCTCCGTCGAGGAAGGCTGGCCGTTTGCCGGGATCGGCTCGGAAATCGGCATGCGGATGATGGAAGACGCGTTCGACTATCTCGACTCGCCGGTCGTCCGCGTGACCGGTGAAGACGTACCGATGCCCTATGCGGCCAACCTCGAAAAGCTGGCCTTACCGCAGGCGGAGAAGATCGCCGCCGCGGCCAAACGGGTTTGTTATAAGGACTGACGCATCGCGCGTCGGAAACATCCGGTGATTGGCACAAGCAGCCAAATACCGGGGCAATTGAAGCAGAACGTTGCGAGAATGGCATTGATGACCAATCAACTCGCAACACGCGCTAGCAGGACCGGGGATATGATCCCGGTTGACAGGATCCAGGGGAAGCACTGATGCCAATATCCATTCTCATGCCCGCATTGTCGCCCACGATGACCGAAGGCAACCTCGCGCGCTGGCTCAAGGCCGAGGGCGACTCCGTCGCCCCGGGCGATGTCATTGCCGAAATCGAAACCGACAAGGCAACCATGGAGGTCGAGGCCGTCGATGAAGGCGTGCTCGCGAAGATCCTGATTGCCGAGGGCGCCGAGGAAGTCGCCGTTAACACGCCGATCGCCGTTCTGCTGGAAGACGGGGAAGATGATTCTGCTCTCGACGGTTTCGACACGGGTGGTGCCGCAGCACCGGCTGCCGAAGCAGCACCTGCACCCGCCGCTGCGCCTGCCGAAGCAGCACCCGCTGCTGCGCCCGTCGCCGCATCCGGTGGCCGGGTGATCGCCAGTCCGCTGGCCCGACGGCTTGCGGTCCAGCAGGGGATCGATCTGGCGCAGGTTACGGGTACCGGCCCGAACGGCCGGATTGTGAAAGTGGACATTGAGAACTTCTCGGGTGCACCCGCTGCCGCGGGTGGCGCGCCGGCAGCCGTTGTTTCGGTCGAGGGCGATGCGCCATACGACGTGTTGCCGCTGTCGAACATGCGCAAGGTGATCGCCCAGCGGATGACGATGTCCAAGCAGGAAGTGCCGCATTTCTACCTGACTGTGGAATGCGAGATCGACCGGTTGCTCGAGGCGCGAAAGAACCTGAACGCGCGGGCCAAGGACGGCGAGTTCAAGATTTCGGTCAACGACATGATCATCAAGGCTGCTGCGGCGGCGCTGATTGAGGTCCCGCGGACCAATGCCGGCTGGTCCGACGAGGGTGTGCGGCTCTACAAGCGCGCGGATATCTCTGTGGCCGTGGCGATCGACGATGGTCTGATCACGCCGATTGTGCGTGGTGCTGAAGGCAAGGGCCTGAAGGCAATCTCGGCGGAGATGGCCGACCTGGCAGCGCGTGCGCGCGACAACAAGCTCGCCCCGGAAGAGTTTCAGGGCGGCACCTTCTCCATTTCCAACCTCGGCATGTATGGCCTGAAGCAGTTCGATGCGGTCATCAACCAGCCGCAGGGTGCGATTCTGGCGGTGGGTGCGGGCGAACAGCGCCCGGTGGTGCATGACGGTGAACTGGCCGTTGCGACGGTGATGTCCCTGACCCTGTCGGTCGATCACCGCGCGCTCGACGGCGCGATCGGCGCTGAATATCTGGCGGCGCTGAAGAGCCTCATCGAAGAGCCGCTCGGGCTCCTCCTGTAGTCCTGTATTCCCGGCGCCGCGTGTGCGTGGGCCGCATTTTTCGAGGTTGAATCTATGGCGGACAAGAATTTCGATCTGGTGGTGGTCGGCGGTGGTCCCGGGGGCTATGTCGCGGCGATCCGCGCTGCACAGCTGGGCATGAAGGCAGCGGTGATCGAGGCCAATCACCTCGGTGGCATCTGCCTCAACTGGGGCTGCATTCCCACCAAGGCGCTGCTGCGTACGTCTGAAATCTATCACTACATGCAGAATGCCGAAGACTATGGGCTCAAGGCCGACAACGTGTCGTTCGATCTCAAGAAGGTTGTCGAACGTTCACGCGGTGTTGCGGGCCAGCTCAACCAGGGTGTTGGGTTTTTGTTGAAGAAAAACAAGGTCGAGGTGATCGACGGCTGGGGCAAGCTGGCCGGCGGCAAGGCCGGTGCGCGCAAGGTCGTCGTCGAGAAGGACGGCAAGAAAGTCGCGGATGTCACCGCCAAGAACGTGCTGCTGGCCACCGGCGCTCGGGCGCGAAACATCCCGGGCATGGAAGCCGACGGGGAACAGATCTGGAGCTATCGCGAGGCGATGGTGCCGGAAGAATTCCCGAAATCACTTCTGGTCGTCGGGTCGGGGGCGATCGGCATCGAGTTCGCGTCGTTCTATCGGACCCTGGGCGCAGAGGTGACCGTGGTTGAGGTGCTCGACCGGATTTTGCCCGTCGAGGACGAGGAAATCTCCGGCCTCGCGGCGAAGGCGTTCGAGGAGCAGGGGATGACGCTGATCACCGGCGCGTCGGTGAAATCCCTCTATAAGCAACCCGACAAGGTGACGGCCACTATCGAGAAAGACGGCAAGTTCCAGAACATCGAGACCGAACGCGTCATCATGGCGGTCGGAATTGTCGGCAATGTCGAGGATATCGGTCTCGAGGACACCAAGGTGGTGGTCGAGAAGTCTCATATCGTCATCGATGAGTGGGGTCAGACCGCCGAGCCGGGCATCTGGGCCATCGGCGATGTCGCGGGCCCGCCCTGGCTCGCCCACAAGGCATCTCACGAGGGGATCATCGCGGTCGAGAAAATGGCCGGCCAGAAGGATATTCATCCGCTCGACACCAGCCGTATTCCGGGTTGCACCTATTGCAGCCCCCAGGTCGCGTCCATCGGCATGACCGAGGCCGCGGCGAAAGAGGCCGGCCGCAAGATCAAGGTCGGGCGCTTCCCGTTCCAGGGCAACGGCAAGGCTATCGCACTGGGCGAACCCGAAGGACTGATCAAGACGATCTTCGATGCCGACACCGGCGAATTTCTGGGCGCCCACATGATCGGGGCGGAGGTAACCGAGCTGATCCAGGGCTACGGTATCGCCAAGACCCTGGAGACGACCGAGCACGAACTGATGGAATCCGTCTTCCCGCACCCGACCCTGAGCGAAATGATGCACGAGTCCGTGCTTGACGCTTACGGGCGCACGATCCATTTCTAGGTCATGACCTCGACACCCGTCCGCGATAAAAGCACAGACCCCGCACTCCGCCATCCGGAGAAGCGCAACCGGCCCGACAACCCCATCCAGCGCAAGCCGGATTGGATCCGCGTGAAGGCACCGACCAGCAAGGCCTATCACGAGACCCGCAAGATGATGCGTGATCTCAATCTCGCCACGGTCTGCGAAGAGGCGGCCTGCCCGAATATCGGCGAGTGCTGGGCCAAGAAACACGCCACCATCATGATCATGGGCGACACCTGCACGCGCGCTTGTGCGTTCTGCAACGTGGCGACCGGTGTGCCCAAGCCACTGGACCCGAACGAGCCGGCGAATGTTGCCGTGGCTGTCGGCGGAATGGCGCTCGAACATGTGGTGCTGACGTCTGTCGACCGGGATGACCTGGACGATGGCGGCGCGGATCATTTCGGACAGGTCGTACGGGCGCTGCGCGCGTCGGCACCGACCACCACCATCGAGATCCTCACGCCGGACTTCAAGGACAAGCCCGGTGCGATCGATGTGCTGGCCCAGGACCCGCCGGACGTGTTCAACCACAATCTCGAGACCGTGCCGCGGCTCTATCCGACGATCCGTCCCGGTTCGCGCTATTTCACCAGCCTCGATCTGCTGCAGCGGATCAAGGAGAAGGTGCCCAACATCTTCACCAAGTCCGGCTTGATGGTTGGCCTGGGTGAGACCCGCGAGGAAGTTGGGCAGGTGATGGATGATCTGCGCGCGGCGAATGTCGACTTCCTGACCATCGGCCAGTATTTACAGCCGACACCCAAACATGCCCGGATCGACAAGTTCGTGACCCCGGATGAATTCGAGGGGTACGCCAAGATGGCGCGCGGCAAGGGGTTCCTGCTGGTCTCCGCCACGCCGCTGACCCGGTCGAGCTATCATGCGGGCGATGATTTCGCGAAGTTGCGCGATGCTCGCGAGGCAAAGCTCGCCGCGGCGGGCTAACAGGCAAGACCAGCCGCAGCGTGCCATCTCACAAGGAAAAACGCGTCCTTCCCTATACCCCCGAGCAGCTCTACACGCTGGTCGGGGATATCGAGACCTATCCCGAGTTCCTGCCCTGGTGCATCGCCGCGCGGAACCGCAAACGCGAAGACGCCGAAGAAAGCTCGATCATCTGGTCCGATCTGGTGGTCGGCTTCAAGCTGATCCGCGAACGGTTCACGTCGAAGGTCACGCTCACGCCAGGTGATGATGCGTCCGATGCGCGTATCGATGTCGAATATGTCGACGGGCCGCTCAAGTTTCTGCGGAACCACTGGGTTTTCGTGCCGCAGGCGGACGGCGCCTGCGAGATCGATTTCTACGTCGAGTTCGAGTTTCGCAGCCGCATCTTCGAGCGGATGATCGGGGCGCTGTTCCATGAAGCGGTTAGCCGGATGGTCGGGGCGTTCGAAAAACGCGCCGCCGAGCTCTATGAGCCGGTTGCGAAAATACAGGAGCACGGAGAATGACTTCACACGTGACAGAAACCAAAGCTGTGGCCCCGGATGTCGCGCGCCGGCATTTTCAGGCGATGCTCGAATTCGAGACAGACTGTTGGGACGTACATGAAAGCCTCAAGGCAGACGAGCCAGACTTCGTGCTTCTCGATGTGCGCGGTGAGAGTGCGTATTCCGATGGGCATATCGACGGCGCGATCTGTTTGCCACACAGGGAGATCACGAACGAGCGCATGGCGTCATTTTCCAGCGGAAAACTGTTCGTCGTTTATTGCGCGGGTCCGCACTGCAACGGCGCGAACAAGGCGGCCGTCCGTTTGGCCGAGATCGGTCTTCCGGTGAAAATGATGATCGGTGGCGTGACGGGCTGGCTCGATGAAGGTTTCGAGCTCTCGAAACCGGCCTAATCGTCTTCAGGCCTGCGGCACACGGCCTCCACCTTGTTGCCGTCGGGATCCAGCACAAACGCGCCGTAATAGGTCGGAATATATTCGGGCCGCAGACCCGGCGCTCCGTCGTCGCGTCCGCCATTGGCCATTGCGGCGTCATAGAAGGCGCGCACCGTGGAACGGGAATCCGCGATCAGCGCGAAATGCGCCCCGTTGTTCGCGATTACTTCTGCATCCTTGTCGATCGGTTCGCTGATCCACAGCCATTGCCGGCCGCTGCCGTTGCCGAAGGCCACGGCGAACCCCTTGTCCATGACGATTTCCAGCCCGAGCGTGACCAGGGCCGGTTCGTAGAAGGCAACGGCGCGCTTGATGTCGCGTACGCCGATCGAGGCGTGATCGAAGATCGCCGAGAAGTCCCGACTGTCGAAGGCCGCCTTGTTCACATCATTGTCGGACATGATCGCTCCCGCTGTGTTGGCTGGTTCAGCTTTTCCCCTGCACGGTCCGGCGCAGGATCGTGAAGGCCGTCTGGACGGTTGAATCGCGCACGTCCGCCCGGTCTCCGGGGAAGACTTCGTGATGGGCGATTGTCGGCCTGCCGCGCCCGGCACACGCGAAGTGCACCAGACCGACGGGTTTGTCCTTTGTGCCGCCGCCCGGGCCGGCAACACCGGTGACCGAGATCGTGATGTCTGCGAGGGATTTTGACAGCGCCCCCTCGGCCATGGCGCGGGCGACCTGCTCGCTGACGGCGCCATGCAGGGTGATCAGCATTTTGGGGACGCCGAGCATCTCCATCTTGGCCTCGTTCGAATAGGTCACGAAACCACGCTCGACGACATCTGACGAGCCGGCGATCTCCGTCAGGCAACCGGCGATCAGACCGCCAGTGCAGGATTCGACCGTCGCGACTTTCAGTTTGGCGCGCCGGCACAGTTCCAGCAATTCAGCGGCGTCGTGGAGAAGTTGGGCATCGAACATCGGATTATCCAAACAGGGTGGGAAGGGTGCCGGCCGTGCCGAGCCAGACCGCGATGAGCCATGTCAGCACACCGGCGTAGACGCCGGCGCCGATATCGTCGGCCATGATGCCGACGCCGCCATGTAGTTTTTCGAGGTCCTTCAGCGGCCACGGTTTGGTGATGTCGGCGAAGCGGAAGAGCACGAATGCCACCACATAAAATCGCCAGTCGAGCGCCACCGGCAGTATCGCCAGCCACTGGCCGATCACCTCGTCGATGACCACCCGCTGGGGGTCTTCGATGCGGTGGAAGGAGGCCAGACGACCGCTTGCCCAGACGCCGACGACAAATCCGACAAGGATCAGGGCCATCAGCAGGAACTGACCGCCGATCATGACTGCGATGATCGCGAACGGCAGGGCGGCGATGGAACCCCATGTGCCGGGTGCGCCCGGCAGATCCCCGGTGCCGAAACATGTGGCGATCATGCGGGCGATCCTTGGTTCGCGCGGTTCGGTTTGTGGGTCAGATGTCATCCGTTGCCTCGATGGAAATCGTCACACTGGCCTGTGCTGCGATGCCTTCGCTGCGTCCGGTGAACCCCAGGCCTTCCGTGGTTGTCGCCTTGACGGATATACGGCTCAGGTCGACGGCAAGTATATCGGCGATCCGCGCGCGCATGGCATCGCGGTGCGGGCCGATGCGTGGCTGCTCGCAGATGATCGTCAGGTCGCCATGAACCAAGGCACCATGGCGCTGCCGCAATAGAGCGGCGGCGTGGCCCAGGAACCGGCTTGAATCCGCGCCCTGCCATTGCGGATCCGACGGTGGGAAGTGGGAACCGATATCGCCATCGCCGATGGCACCCAGAATGGCGTCGGTCAGCGCATGAAGTGCAACATCGGCATCGGAGTGCCCGGCAAGCGCACGGTCATGCGGGATATCAATGCCGCCGAGGCGCACGCTGTCGCCGGGGCCGAAGGCATGTACATCGAAGCCGCTGCCCACACGTGTTTCGCGTGCGCCTTGCAGCCACGCGGCCGCGCGGGCCAGATCTTCGTCGTGGGTGATCTTAATGTTCTGTTCCTCGCCTGCGACGATGGCGACCCTCAGTCCCGCGGCCTCGGCAATGGACGCGTCATCGGTGAACTGACCGGTGTTGGTTGTGCGTCCATAGGCCGAGAGCAGTGCCCGAAAGTCGAATCCCTGGGGTGTTTGTACCCGGAACAAGCCGGTGCGATCGACCGTCTCGACGACCGCATCGCTTTCCACGCGCTTGATCGTATCTGTCAGGGCCAGCGCGGGAACCGCACCGTCGGCATCGTCGAGCGCCGCGACAACGCGGTCGATCAGGCCGTTTGAGGGAAGAGGCCGGGCGCCATCATGAATCAGCACCCGATCAGGTGTCGGACCGGTTGCAAGTGACTGGAGGCCGTTGCGCACGGATTCCTGCCGGGTGTCACCCCCGAGGATTGGTGGTCCGATGTTCAGGCCCCGACTGGCATCGGCAAACTGTTCGTGATCGTCGGGGTGAATGACCGCCTGCACGCCACCAATCGACGGGTGCGTCAGGAACGTCTCAAAGACATGACGGAGAATGCTGCGCCCATGCAGATGCCGATACTGTTTGGGCACGTTCCCCGGCATGCGGGAGCCGCGGCCGGCGGCGACGATGAGGGCTACGGTTTCAGGCACGTTTGGCCACTCCAGACGAATTGTGCGCGCACGTTAGTCGCACGCCTTTGGCTTGCCAAGGCGTCGCACCGAAATCGGGTGCCGGCAAAAGCGCTGTTCACCGGTACGTGCGAGTGACCGGCGCGGGCGAGGCACGTATGATGGGGCCATGGGTGGATCAATCACATTGGGCCTTGCCGCGCTTCTCACGCTGTTGCCGGCAGCATTGCTGCCATTTGGCCGTCGTGATGTGCTGGCGCCAAGGGGTGGGTTCCTGTTCTGGGTTTTGCTGGCTGTTGCGACAGTCGGCCCACTGGCCCTCGATATTTCCGTTGCTGGCGGCATCTGGCGGACAGGGTTCAGCGCCACCTTGTGGACGATCATCGCCGCGACCATGGTTCTCTATCTGCTGATTTGTGTCCTGTCACAGGCCGCGCGCCGGCTGAGCGGGCTTTTGCTGCCCTATCTGGCGTTGCTGGGGCTGGTCGCACTGGCATGGTCGTCCGTCCCGGACCAACCATTGTCCGGGAACCTTCTGACGGCATGGCTGCAGGTTCATATCGGGGTATCGCTGGTAACATACGGTCTGATCAGTATTGCCGCCGTCGCGGCGTTGGCGATCTGGCTCAAGGAACGGGCGCTGCGCGCGCATAACGTCTCGGGTTGGTCCGAAATACTCCCGGCGGTCGCCGAGGCCGAATATTTGCAGATCAGGCTGCTGGTCGCGGCGGAAGTCGTGCTCGGGGCGGGACTGTTGACCGGTGTGGCAGCGCAGCTCGCCGCGTCCGGTTCTATCGTCGAGCTCGATCATAAATCCATTCTGTCGGTGGCGACATTCGTGATTATCGGCGGGCTGTTATTGCTCCATCGCGGCAGTGGTCTGCGTGGCCGGCGCGCGGCCCGGATTGTCCTGTTCGCCTACTTGCTGATCACCCTGGCCTTTCCGGGCGTAAAATTCGTGACCGACGTCATCATCGGCTAGGGATCACCGAGATAGGTCTTGTTGCGCTGCACAATCGCCTCTATTATGCACAAACAGTGATCAACTGATTTATGTGCGTAAAAAATGAGCAATATTTCGGGTAATATATCCGAACCCCTCGTTATTGGACCTGTCAGCATTCCCAACAGGGTCGTTCTCGCCCCGATGTCGGGGGTGAGCGACCGCCCGTTTCGGCGCCTGGCATCGAGATTCGGTGTCGGATTGGTGGTCTCCGAGATGGTGGCCAGCCGGCAGATGTTGCTGAATACGCACCAGTCTTCCCAGCGAATGCTGTTCGACGAAAACACCGGTCCGGTATCGATACAGCTGGCGGGAACCGAGCCGCAGATCATGGCGGATGCTGCTGTTCTGGCAGTCGAACGTGGTGCGAACCTCATTGACATCAATTTCGGATGCCCGGCCAAGAAGATCGTCCGCAAAGCGTCGGGTTCGGCCATGATGCGAGACGTCCCCCTGGCGACGGAAATCATGCGGGCCGTGGTCGATGCTGTCGACGTGCCGGTGAGCGTGAAAATGCGAACAGGCTGGGATGACGACAGCCGCAACGCTCCCGAACTCGCGCGCATCGCGGAGGATATCGGCGTGCAGATGCTGACCGTGCATGGCCGCACCCGTTGTCAGTTTTACACCGGCACTGCCGACTGGGATTTCATTGCCGAAGTGAAAGACAGTGTTTCCATTCCGCTGATCGCGAACGGCGATATTCGCTCGATAGATGATGCTTATGCCTGCCTGGAACGCTCAGGCGCCGACGCGGTGATGATCGGCCGCGCTGCGCAGGGACATCCATGGTTCCCCGGTGATGTGGCGCATCATTTCATGACCGGCGAGGTGCGCCCGGAGCCGGACATCGCCGAACGCTGGCAGATTCTGCGTGAGCATCTTGACGGGATGCTGTCCCTCTACGGGGTCAGCACTGGCATTCGTAATGCCCGCAAGCATATCGGCTGGTACATCACCGGCATTCCCGGGGCAGCCGAGTTCCGCAACGTCGTCAACAACACGCTCGATGAGCGGGTGATCTTTGACGAAATGCACCGCTTCCATGATTTGTCGCTGGAGGGCGCGTGATGTCGGTGACGGACGACATGGCACATGAGGCCGAGCCCGGTATTTTGCCGGTCGTTGACCCCATGTCGGTGCTGAATTCTCTCAGCAACGCAGTGTTTGCGGTGGGTGAGGACAATGTCATTCGATACGTAAACGACGCCGCGGAACTGATGTTCGGCATCGGGGCGCACAGTCTTATGGGCAATCCACTTGATGGATTCATCACCTCGGACAACCCGTTGTTTTTCGTTATAGAAAAGTCACGTCAGACCGGCGCGAGCTATGCCGAGCGAGACGTCCGCATTGAAGGGCCACGCCTGGATGAGCGGGAAATGTCGGTGCAGGCGCAACCGTTGTCTGACGCGGACGGCGTGGTGGTGATCAGTTTGCATGAACAGACACTGGCGCGGCATATCGACCGGCAGTTGGTACATCGTGGGGCAGCGCGTTCGGTGACCGCGATGGCGTCGATGCTGGCGCATGAGGTGAAGAACCCGCTGTCGGGCATTCGCGGGGCGGCGCAACTGCTGGAAGACGATACAGACGAGAGCGGCAGCGAGCTGACGCAGCTCATCTGCGATGAGGCCGATCGCATCGTCTCGCTGGTGAACCGGATGGAGGCGTTCTCCGACGAACGGCTTCCTGAGCGAAGCGCGGTCAACATTCATGAGGTACTCGATCGTGCACAGCGTTCTGCAGAAAGCGGATTTGCACGAAATATCCGCTTTATTCCGTTGTTTGACCCGTCTCTGCCAATGGTGTTCGGCAACCAGGATCAACTGATCCAGGTCTTTCTCAATCTGGTGAAGAACGCTGCGGAATCTGTCGATGCACATGGTGGCGAAATTCGTATCGAGACACGTTACCGGCATGGCTTGCGCCTGGCGCTGCCGGGCACAGGCGAGCGTGTCGATTTGCCGATCGAAATCACCATCCGCGACAATGGTTCGGGCGTACCGCCGGATATCCGCCCCTATCTGTTTGACCCGTTCGTGACGTCCAAGAAGAACGGGAACGGATTGGGCCTGGCCCTGGTTGCCAAGCTCGTTGGCGATCATGGCGGGGTGATCGACCTCGAAAGCGACAATTCCGGCACCGCGTTCAAGGTGATGCTGCCGGTGGATGAAACCGTTGCGGGAGGCGGGCAATGAGTAGCGCGACAATACTGATTGCCGATGACGACAGGAGCATACGCACCGTATTGGGGCAGGCGCTCGGGCGCCTCGGCCACGAGGTGCGCTCGACGGGAACGGCCGCCAATCTCTGGAACTGGATTTCCGACGGTGAGGGGGATCTGGTGATCACGGACGTGGTCATGCCGGATGAGAACGGTCTCGACCTGATCCCGCGTATCAGAAAGATCCGTCCCGATCTGCGCATCATCGTGATGAGTGCACAGAACACGTTGCTGACGGCCGTTCGGGCAACAGAGCGTGGCGCGTTTGAGTATTTGCCCAAACCGTTCGATCTCAAGGAAGTGGTTGAGGTTGTCCAGCGGGCTTTGTCTGAAAGTACGGCGCCTGCGACCGTACCTGAGTTTGGCCTGCCAGGCGAGGAAGAAGAATTACCGCTGATCGGACGTTCCGCGGCGATGCAGGATATCTACAGAGTTCTTGCGCGACTGATGAACACCGACCTCACGGTGATGGTGACCGGTGAGTCCGGTACGGGCAAGGAACTGGTCGCCCGCGCACTGCATGACTACGGCAAACGCAAATTCGGCCCCTTCGTTGCGATCAACATGGCGGCGATCCCGCGCGAGCTCATCGAGAGCGAACTTTTCGGCCATGAAAAAGGTGCTTTCACCGGCGCCACGAGCCGTTACTCCGGCCGTTTCGAGCAAGCCGAGGGCGGCACATTATTTCTTGATGAGATCGGCGATATGCCGATCGAGGCACAAACCCGGCTGCTTCGGGTCTTGCAAGAAGGTGAGTATTCGACGGTCGGCGGCCGCACGCCGATTTCGACCAATGTTCGGATCATCGCCGCTACCCATCGCGATCTTCGTCTGGCGGTCCGCCAGGGCTTGTTCCGGGAGGATTTGTACTATCGCCTGAATGTGGTGCCGTTGCGCATTCCGCCACTTCGGGAGCGATCGGAAGACATCCCGGAACTGGTCAGCCATTTTCTCGCCTCTGCGGAAACCGGAGGAATGGCGGCCAAGAGTTTCGTGCCCGAAGCGATGCAGCGACTTCAGGATTATCGTTGGCCCGGCAATGTTCGTGAGCTCGAGAACCTCGTACAGCGTCTGACCGCGCTCTACAGCCAGGACGTAATCAGTGTCGAGACGATCGAGGCGGAACTGGCGCAATCCGCGCCGGGCAGCGTGAATGAAGCGGGAAGCGAGGACGAATCACTCTCGGAATCGGTCGAGCGCCATTTGCGGACGTATTTTTCGGCTCATCGGGATCGATTGCCCGCGCCGGGACTTTACGGGCGTGTGCTGCATGAAATGGAACGCCCTCTCATATCGCTGGCACTCGAGGCCACACGCGGCAATCAGCTCCGCGCAGCCGAAATGTTGGGTCTGAACCGGAACACATTACGTAAGAAAATCCGTGAGTTAGACATTGATGTTGTGCGGGGCGTAAAATAGATCATCGTGCGTTTTCGTCGGCATGACCCCATATGGTGAAGACCTCTGTCGGGTCCAAAGGAAGCACGTGCACTATCGAGCATCGAATGACCGATGAAGTAAGCCCCGGGAAGGTGCACGGACAGACCTTGCAGGTCACGTCCGAACCGACCCCGGAATATGCAGGCGGTTCGTCCGGACGCCGGGATGCAGCGGCTATGCGGCGCGTGGCCATGTGGGCCGGGCGTGCCAACATCGGGCGACGCCTGGCGTTCGTGCTCATGGTCGTCGGTGTTACCGCGGCGATCGCCACCTTCCTGACCCTGACGGGCAATAGCGATTTCGGTATGGGCGATTCCGCGCTCGATGTGCTGGTCGCTGTCGATCTGGTGCTCGTTCTGGCTCTTGGTGCGGTTGTCGTCCAGGCGCTGGTTCGGCTGTGGGGTCAGAGACGCTCAGGCCTTGCTGCAGCGCGATTGCATGTACGCCTTGTCGGATTGTTCTCGATTGTGGCGATCGTGCCGGCGATCCTGGCGGTTGTTCTGGCCGCCCTGTTCTTCAATGTCACGATTCAAAACTGGTTCAGCGACAGGGTGCGCGAGGCGGTTGAAAGTTCGGTGCGGGTTTCAGAAGCCTATCTGAGCGAGCATGAGCAAATATTTCGCTCCGATGCATTCGCAATGAGCCAGGAACTGAATCGTATCTGGCCACAAATTGCGACCAACGGCCGACGTACACAACGCAGTCTTGATGTGCTCGCGGAACGTCACTCGGTTCATGGCGCATTGTTGCTTGCACCCTCGGGACGAATTCTCTCAGAAGCGGGATTTACGTCTTCCCTGACCTTCGATTTGCCACCGGCCTGGGCCTACGGAGATTCGAGCAACGGCGAGCCAGTCGTCCTGGTGGCGGAGGGCCGCGACCGGGTGCGTGCCCTGGTGGGGCTGGACGTTAGCCCCCAGGTTTTTCTGTATGTCGGCCGTTTCATCGACCCGAATGTGCTGGAACTGCGTGAGACGACAAGGCGCGCGGCGAGTGACTATGCATTGGTAGAATCTGAACTGACGGACCTGCAGATCGAGCTCGCGGCAATCTTCGTCATCGTGACGCTGCTTTTGCTGATGACGGCTGTCGGGCTCGCGTTTGTGTTTGCCAACCGTTTGACTCGTCCGATCGCCAGCCTGGTTCACGCTGCGGAAATGGTGCGGTCGGGAAATCTGGGTGTGCGGCTTGCCGAGTCCGGGCGTTCGGATGACGAAATTGGAATGCTGACCAGGTCCTTCAACCGAATGACCCGGCAACTTGACGAACAACGCCGCGAGCTTACCGAGGCCAACCGTCAGCTGGAGGATCGGCGACGGTTTACCGAGGCCGTTCTGGGTGGTGTATCGGCGGGTGTGGTCGGTCTCGACAGCACCGGTCGGGTCAGTTTGCCAAATCGTTCGGCGACGGCCCTCTTAGGCTTGCGCCTGGACGAGCTCATGGGGCGCGAGCTGGGGAAGTGCGTACCGGAGCTGGCCGACCTGGTTGCACGCGCGGTCAGGGACCCGGAGCGGCTCGTCGAAGACGAGGTCTCGGTAGAAACCGGTACGGATCGCAAGACCCTGCATGTTCGCATCGCGGCTGAGCATGACGCCCAGCAGACGGTGATCGGGTTTGTTGTGACATTCGATGACGTCACCGAGCTTCAGTCGGCGCAACGCAAGGCGGCATGGGCGGATGTGGCGCGTCGTATCGCACATGAAATCAAAAATCCGCTGACACCCATTCAATTGTCGGCGGAACGCCTGAAGCGAAAATATCTGAAGGAAATGCAGAGCGACCCTGACGTGTTTGCACAATGTACGGACACGATTGTCCGCCAGGTCGGGGACATCGGCCGGATGGTCGATGAATTTTCTGCCTTTGCGCGAATGCCAAACCCCGTCATGCGGCCGGTTGATCTGGTCAAGACCTGTCGTGAGGCCGTGTTTTTGCAGGACCAGGCGCGGGCGGATATCCTCTTTGAATCTGAGTTACCCGACATTCCCGTGTTGGCAAATTGCGATTCCGGGCTGGTCAGCCAGGCGCTCACCAATCTCTTGCAGAATGCGGTTGATGCGATTGTTGGTCGGCCCGATGCAACCCCGGACAATGCCGAGGAACCAGGGTGGGTGCGGATGGAACTGACCGCGCGCGGTAATACGGCCTCGATCCTCGTCGAGGATAACGGCCGTGGGTTGCCGGTCGAGGAGCGTGATCGCCTGACCGAGCCCTATGTCACCACGCGCACCAAGGGGACGGGTCTCGGACTGGCGATTGTGTCGCGAATCGTCGAGCAACATGGTGGAACCTTGAGCCTGGAGGACCGGGGTGAGAATCTGCCCGGCGCACGCGTTGTGTTGACCCTCCAGGTTGATTTACCGATACCGGGCAGAGAAGACGACGAAGACCCGTCAACGGTGGCTTAGGGACGATACGTCAGGACATGGCTGAAGATATTCTCATAGTCGACGATGAAGACGATATCCGTCTTCTGATTGCCGGTGTGCTCGAGGATGAAGGGTATGAAACCCGCAACGCGGCAAATGCCGAGCAGGCGATCGAGGAAATCGCTACGCGGCGGCCGAGCCTTGTTGTGCTGGATATCTGGCTTGAGGACAGCCGCCTTGATGGCATGGAGCTTCTGCATCTGATCCGCCGTGAACATCCCAATGTGCCTGTTGTGATGATCAGCGGGCATGGGTCGGTGGAGACGGCGGTACAGGCCATCAAGGTCGGGGCGTATGACTATATCGAGAAGCCGTTCAAGACCGACCGCCTGATCACGATTGTAAACCGCGCTATTGAAGCTGCGCGCTTGCGTCGCGAGAACCGGGAATTACGGCTGCGTGCCGGACCCGAGACGGAGATGGTGGGTGATTCACCCGGGATCGTGCAGTTACGCCAGGGTATCGAAAAGGTGGCGCCCACCGGCAGTCGGGTGTTGATCACGGGTCCGGCGGGTGCGGGCAAGGAAGTCGCCGCTCGCATGCTGCATGCGAGTTCCCGGCGCGCCGATCAACCCTTTGTCGTCGTGAATTGTGCATCCATGGCACCGGACCGCATGGAGATCGAATTGTTTGGTGTTGAGTCCGGTCGCGCCAGCGAGGCAGAAGGCCGCAAGATCGGGCTGTTTGAGCAGGCGCATAATGGGACTCTGCTTCTCGACGAAGTCGGCGATATGCCGATCGAAACGCAAGGAAAGATCGTCCGGGTTTTACAGGATCAGACCTTTGAGCGGGTCGGCGGCGGGCAGCGGATCAAGGTCGATGTACGCGTTGTTGCCACCACCACGCGCGATCTGCTTGAGGAGATTGAATCGGGTGCGTTTCGAGAAGATTTGTATTACCGCCTGAATGTTGTGCCGTTCGAGATTCCGAACCTGACCGACCGCCGAGAGGATATTCCGAAACTGGCCGAGCATTTCATGCGCCGTGCTTCGGAACAGGCGGGCATGCCACCACGCCGGATTGGACCCGATGCGATGACCGCGCTGCAGGCGCATAACTGGCCCGGCAGCGCGCGTCAATTGCGCAACGTGATGGAGTGGCTGCTCATTATGTCTTCGAGCGATTCCAGCGATTCCATACGCCCCGAGATGCTGCCGCCGGAGATCATCGAAAAAACGCCGACAGCACTCCAAAGCGCGTCGAACACAGAGTTTCTCGGGCTGTCGCTGCGCGATGCGCGGGAGGAATTTGAACGGCAATATCTCGAGGCACAGGTCAACCGGTTCGGGGGCAATATCTCGAAGACGTCAACTTTTGTCGGAATGGATCGTTCAGCGCTGCATCGCAAATTGAAGTCGCTTGGCGTAAAAGGACCTACCGTTCGGGGTATGGAATAGTCGAACGGTCGAGCTGTTGGATGCTGTGCCTCTTTGTGCGGCTGGTTTCAGGGGATTCCCATGAAAGCGATTATATGTGGTGGCGGTCAGGTTGGATCGAGTATCGCGCGCGAGTTGGCCTCGGAGCGTGTTGATGTCACCGTCATCGATCAAAGCCCGGAGCTGATCCGGCGTATTCGTGACACGTTGGACGTGACCACGATGATCGGTTTTGCCTCGCACCCCGATGTGCTTGAGGCGGCCGGCGCACGGGATGCCGACATGATTGTGGCGGTGACCTTCGCCGACGAGGTGAACATGATCGCATGTCAGGTCGCGCATTCACTGTTCGATGTGCCGATGAAGATCGCCCGGGTGCGCTCACAGGCATACCGAAACCCGATCTGGGCCGATCTGTTCTCGCGCGATCACATGCCGATCGATGTGATTATCTCTCCGGAGATCGAGGTTGCCCGGGCGATCAGCCGGCGTTTCACGGTGCCGGGTTCGTTCGAAATGATTCCGCTCGCCAACAACCGGCTGCGATTGATCGGTGTTCGGTGTGAAGAGGAATGCCCGATTTTGAACACGCCGTTGCGTCAGTTGACGACGCTGTTTCCGGATCTGCGTCTGTCGATTGTCGGGATCATCCGCGAAGGCAAGCCGATGGTGCCGACCGGGGATGATCATCTGGAGTCTGGCGATGAGGTCTACATCGTCATCGATGCCGAACATGTGCCGCGCGCGATGGCTGCGTTCGGTCATGAGGAGCAGGAGGCGCGCCGGGTCATCATTATTGGTGGTGGCAATATCGGTCAAAGCCTCGCGGCGGATATCGAGGAGCGATTCTCGGGTATCACCGCCCGCGTGATCGAGCTGAACAAGGAACGTGCCGAAGAAGCGGCCAACGCGCTCAGCAAAACAAACGTCATACATGGCGATGCACTCGATCCGGACATCCTGGCGGAAGCCGGTGTCAGCAAGGCAAGCACGGTTGTGGCGATCACCAACGATGATGAGGTCAACATCCTCGCCTCGTTGCTGGCCAAGCGTTACGGGGCGGAGCGTGCGGTCACGCTCGTGAACAGCAACACCTACAATCCGTTGTTGGCGCCGCTGGGCATTGATGTGGTGGTCAATCCCCGTGTCATAACGGTTTCGACAATTCTGCAAATCATTCGTCGTGGCCGCATTCGGTCCGTCCACTCGATCGGCGAGAATTTTGGCGAGGTCATCGAGGCCGAGGCGCTCGAGACGTCAAACCTCGTCGGCAAGGCGATCAAGGACGCAAAACTGCCGGCAGGCGTGATCGTGGCGTCCATCCTGCGTGATGACCAGGTGCTGATGGTCACCAAGGAAACGGTGGTAAACGTCGGTGACCGGATCGTCCTGTTCGCGACCAAGGATGCCGTACGCAAGGTCGAGCGAATGTTCGCCGTTAGCGTGGAATTCTTCTAGATCAACGAAGCGTAGGGCTGCGGACGACCGTCGCCGAGACGTAACCGGGAGTTGTCCGTGCCGCGTGTTGCTTATGTAAATGGCCGTTATATCGAGCACCGCCGTGCTGCGGTGCATGTCGAGGATCGCGGATACCAGTTTGCCGACGGCGTGTATGAGGTCATTCACCTGTATCGTGGACGGCTGATTGACGAAGAGCCACATCTCGATCGATTGGACCGGTCACTGGGCGAACTGGAAATCGCCTGGCCGATTTCGCGCGTCGCACTTGGCTTGGCCATGCGAGAAATGGTTCGGCGCAATCGCTATGCAACGGGGCTGCTCTATATTCAGGTCACCCGTGGTGTGGCGCCACGCGATCATAAGTTTCCGACGTCTACCCGTTCCGCACTGGTCATGACCGTTCGTCCTATTCCGGAGTTTCCTGCCGAGATGCGTGATGAAGGGGTCAAGGTGATCACCATCGATGATCTGCGCTGGGCCCGATGCGACATCAAGACGGTTGCGTTGTTGCCCAATGTGCTTGGCAAGCAGGCGGCCGCGGAATCCGGTGCGTATGAGGCATGGATGTGTGACGCCGATGGGTTCGTAACCGAAGGCACGTCATCCAACGCGTGGATCGTGACGGTGGACGGTAGTCTTGTAACCCGTCCGGCAGGGCCCGACATCCTGCGGGGGATCACGCGCCAGACGATAATCCGCATCGCCGCGGACATGGGATTGACGTTCGAGGAACGCAAATTCTCCCGCGAGGAAGCCCTTGGCGCGCGCGAGGCATTCTTGAGCAATTCCTCACACTTCGTGACACCCGTCACCAGCATCGACGACACGGTCATCGCAAACGGGCAACCGGGCTCGCTGAGTACGGCCTTGCATGACCGGTATATGGATTTTATGGATGCAACGCCGCGCGCACTGAGCCGGGGATAAATCCGCGAAATCGTTGCACGTAGGACTGGAAATCCCGCCCGGGAAGCCTAACGTATATATCCGTGTGTGTGAGATACCGCGATGCGGTGAGAACACAGGGCTTAAAGCAAAATCCGTACAGCGCATAAAATAACCAACACAAAAACAAAGCTGAGGTAATCAAGATGGCTGCAGAACGGTCACAGAATGTTCAGGACGTATTCCTGAACAACATTCGGAAAAACAAAACTCCCGTCACGATTTTTCTCGTCAATGGCGTAAAGCTGCAGGGCGTCGTGACCTGGTTCGACAATTTTTGTGTCTTGCTGCGTCGCGACGCGCACTCGCAACTTGTCTACAAACACGCGATCTCGACGGTAATGCCGTCGATGCCGATCCAGCTCTTCGAGCCGGAGACGGACGAGGCCGACGCCGAAGCGGCTGAGTAACGACGCGCTTTGGGAACCAATGAGTATTCAGTGACGGATGAATCCGGCGCGCTGCCAACGCGGACGTTGGTGCTGCAGCCTGTTCTTCGCAGTCCCGCCGACGTCCATCAGGGTCGCAGCGCGGACACGTTGCTCGAAGAGACGGCGGGCCTTGCGCGTGCGATCGCGCTGGATATTGTCAGCATGCGTGCCGTACCGCTGAACCGCCCGCGTCCTGCGACGTTATTCGGGGGCGGTGTGGTGGAGGAAGTTCATGCGCGCATCGACGCCGATGAAATAGGGCTCGTGATCGTCGGTGGGCCGCTGACGCCCGTCCAGCAGCGAAATCTGGAACGCGCCTGGAAATGCAAAGTCATCGACCGAACCGGACTAATTCTCGAGATTTTCGGTGCGCGGGCGCGAACACGCGAAGGTCAGCTGCAAGTGGAGTTGGCTGCGCTCAGCTATCAACGCAGCCGGCTCGTGCGCTCCTGGACCCATCTCGAGCGTCAACGCGGCGGGTTCGGTTTTGTTGGTGGTCCCGGCGAAAGTCAGATCGAGATCGATCGACGTTTGATCGATGACCGGATTGCCCGTCTGAAGCGTGAACTGGAACAGGTGAGACGCACCCGCGGGCTGCATCGGCGCGCTCGCGCGCGCGTGCCATATCCGTTGATCGCCCTTGCGGGCTACACCAATGCCGGCAAATCAACACTTTTCAACCGGATCACGGATGCGGAGGTATATGCCGAAGATATGCTTTTCGCGACACTCGATCCCACAATGCGGCAACTTGAACTGCCATCGGGCCGGACCGCGATACTGTCCGATACAGTTGGGTTCATCTCGGATCTGCCAACGGACCTGGTCGCGGCCTTTCGCGCCACGTTGGAGGAAGTCACAGCAGCAGATGTGATCGTACATGTCCGTGATTGCGCGGATCCCGATAGCGATGCGCAGCAACAGGATGTTGAAACCATCCTGGCCAACCTGCTCGCCGGTGTAGAGCGCGGGCCCGATGATGACAGTGACAAGAAGGGACCGCCTGCACAGTTGGAAATTCTCAACAAGATCGATCTGGTCGACGCCGACGAGCACGCGTTCCTGGCCGACCGGGCGCGTCATAGCGATGATGTCGTGATGCTGTCGGCGGAAACCGGAGAAGGTTGCACGGAACTCCTGGCGCGGCTGGATGCCATTCTTGCCGCAGACGAAAGCGTTGAGACGTTTGAAGTTTCGTTTGCGGACGGTGCGGCGCTTGCCTGGCTGTATGAAAAGGGCGAGGTCATCGAGCGCGATGACAACGGCGCGAACACGCGTATTACGGTGCGGCTGGCGCCGCGCGACGTCGCGCGGTTCCAAAGGCGTCTCGCGCAAGGAGCTGTTCCGGAATGAACCCGTCACGACCAGACATGGACAGGGTCGCAGAACTGATCGCGACGGCGGCGGCAGAGCTGATATTGCCCCGCTTTCGCGCTCTCAAGGACGGGGACATCGACGAAAAAGATGGCGGGGAACTGGTCACCATCGCGGATATCGAGACCGAGGCATGGCTGACGCAACGACTGCCGGAACTGGCGCCGGGCAGCACGGTCGTTGGCGAAGAGGCGGTGTTTGCCGACAAATCTGTGTTCGACCGCTTGTCGGCGAATGATCCTGTCTGGGTTATCGACCCCGTGGACGGCACCTGGAATTTTGCCAACGGCCGTTCGACATTCGCGGTCATCGTGGCCTACGTCATCGGCGGCCGGGTCGAGGCGGGCTGGATCTATGAACCGGTGTCCGAAACGCTTGCGGTTGGTGCGCGGGGCGAAGGCGTGCACCTTGACGGTCGGTCTATCGTGCTTGGGCAAGAGGAAACGGAGGTCGACTTTGTCGGCACCGCTGCGCGATATCTACGCGAGCGCGCGGAACAGGCAACAGAGACGGTCCGGGAAGTATTCCCACCGCGCTGTGCCGGCCACGAGTATGTCCAGATTCTGTCGGGCGAACGGGCCTTCTCTGCCTATACGAAACTCCTGCCATGGGATCACGCTGCAGGATTCTTCCTCGTTCGAGAGGCAGGTGGACACAATGCGCTGCTGGATGGTCGCCCATATGATCTGACGCGACCGAAAGGCGATATGCTGACGGCGCGCAGCCACGATGTGTGGCAAAAAATACAATCGGTAATGGCCCCGGACGAAAGCGCCTAGTCCGCACCCTCGGCGGGTGTTGAGAGTGCTGCCAACAGCGGTTCGAGCTGTGCCTCATAGGGCCGCCAGCGTTCGATTGACGAACGATAGATCGGTTGGCGCACCTGCGCGTTGCTTCGCGTTTTCACGTTTCGGGACGTTTTGTGAAACTCAAGGCATTGAGCCTCCCAGTCGAGATCACAGAAGTTCACCATCCGGCGCGACCATTCCTCCTGGTCGTCGACCATATCCTCGTAGTTCACATCAAGAATGCGACCGGGCAGTACCGCGTGCCAGTGCGCCATCAAACGTTCGTACTGACGGTAGTAACGCCCCAGGTTGGTCAGGTCGTAGGAATAGGGGTGGCTGCCGACGAAATCTCCGAAGAATATGGACATGCAGGTGTCGCGCGGATCGCGCCGGCAATGAATAATCTTTGCATTGGGAAAAAGCGTGGCGATCAGGCCGACATGATGAAAATTGCCGGGCATCTTGTCGGTGATCCGCGCGGCATGGGGATGCGCACGCTTCAGGACGCCGAGAAAGCGCTCGGCGATATCCTTGCTGTTGCCGCCGGATAACCCCTCGATACAGGCCGGGTAGGGACGGCTGTCGTTCAGGTTTTCGGACAACCTGTCGGCGAGCTGGAGCATTTCCTCGCGCTCCCCGGATCCATGCACACGCGAGTGACTGGCAAGAATCTGTTCGACCAGGGACGTCCCCGAACGCGGCATCCCGAGAATGAAAACGGGCACATCGGATGGATGGCCCCAATTCTCTGCGCGTTCGAAATGTCGACGGTCGAAACTACTGATCAGATCGTCGATGTGCCCGGCATAAGCGCGGATGTCGAAGACGACGTCCTTGAGCAGATTTGCATTGCGGTAATGATCGAACGCGTCGGCATAGGCTTTCACGTTGTGGCAGCTCGCCCCGGCAGCGATGTGGAGGACGGCGCGGCGCTTCGGAGGTGCGGACTCGTCCTCGATGGCAGATATCAGGCCGCCAAACTGGGCATCGCCAGGGGCGAGGTCCTTCAGGTTGGCAAGCTCGCGCAATGCGCCGGCGTGACCGGGAGACAGCGCGATGGTTCGACGGAGCCACCGCTTGGCATCTGACACATCACCGGCATCGATGAGCGCGCGGGCGCGGCCGTAATGCGCTTCGAGCGAGGCTGGTTGGCGTTCGAGAACGGCGCCGAAATCTGCGATCGAACGCCGGCTTTGGCCTGCCCGATATCGTGCCCAACCCAGCAGAAGGAGTGGCCTGGTTGTTTCCGGGTTTTGCAGATGGGCGTCTTCGAGTAGCGCCAAGGCCTCTTCGTGGCGCGCGATCCGGCTCAGCAGGCGACCGTAATCGCACCTGACTTCGAGACTTTGAGGTGCGATTTCGTGTGCCCGTTCCAGATAGTCGAGCGCCAGCAGAAAATTTTCTGCATCAAATGCGTGGCGGCCCAGTGCGACGAGGGGGCGGGGATCGTCCGGGGCTGCACGCTGCGCCCGTTCCAGCGCAGCGAAGGCGGCATTGGGATCATTCCGTTTCGTAAGCCACCGGGCCATTGTCATTGAAGAACGAAATTCCCGCGATGACCCCGCACCGGGAATTGTTTGAAAGTATGCGGCAATGTTCGCCGCACGGGTCAGGAGGTTTCGATTGACGTATCGACCCGTGTTTCGTCGCAATAAACGTAACGCAATCCGCTGGAGTTGGGCCGCCTCGGCGCGATCCCCCTTCGCCGAGTAGGTGCTTGCAAGCCCGAATGCGGCTTCATGCGAACGCGGGTCGAGTATCCAGGCATCGCGGAACTGCTGGTTGGCAGCATCGTAATCTTCCAGGCGTCGCTGGGTTTGGCCAAGTGCGACCCGGTATGGAGCGAACCCACGTCGCATATCGACGGCGCGCGACAGATAGGTGTGTGCGCTGTCGGCATCGCCGTTACGTAGCGCCGTCACCCCGAAAAGAAACCATGCATCGGGTTGATCTGGATGGGTGTCGATGAGCGACTGACAGGTTTCCTGTGCGTCGTCGAGGCGACCGCCGCGCACAGCCTCTCGCGCCCGCTCGAGCAGCTCGTTCAATCCCGGACTTCCGGCACTTCCATCGAGAACACTCATATCCATCGATATTCTCCCCGCCATTCATGGTGCACGCGCTTGGTGCGCATGGTTTGCATCGCGGGTCGAATATAGGAAAACGAGATTAATACGCTTTTGATTTTGCGTTGGATTTTAAGGGATTAGCTGAAATATCAGCTCACAAGCCAAGCTTCTTTGCCTGCAGCCAGCGTTCTTCCAATACATCCAATCCGACCTTTCCCAGGTCATCACCATCCTCGCGGATCGACGTTTCGACATGGCGGAATCTGCGTTCGAATTTCGCGTTGGTGCCGCGCAGGCAATCTTCCGGATCGAGTTTCAGGTGCCGGGCAAGATTGACGCAAGAGAACAAAAGGTCGCCCATCTCGTCTGCCAGTCTTTCGAGACTTCCGTTACTGGAAATTTCGGCTTTTAACTCTCCGAGTTCCTCTTCGAGCTTCTCGATGACAGGGACGATGTCCTCCCAGTCGAAGCCACCGCGTGCGGCGCGTTTTTGAAGTTTCTCAGCGCGGGTGAGGGCGGGCAGGGCGATCGGAATATCATCCAGCAGGCTGGCTTCCTCGCCTTTGGCTCGTGATTTATCGGCGCGTTCGTTTGCTTTCTGGGATTCCCAACTGTCTCGCAGGCTCGTGTCCGGGTTGTGATTCTCGGTGTCGAACACGTGGGGGTGACGGCGCACCAGCTTGTCGGCGATGGCGCCGGCAACGTCTTCGAAGTCGAAGGATTTCTCCTCTTCGGCCATGCGCGCGTGGAAAACCACCTGAAGCAAAAGGTCGCCCAGTTCCTCGCGCAGGCTCTCGCGATCATCGCGTTCGATCGCGTCAGCAACTTCGTAGGCTTCTTCGATCGTATAGGGCGCAATCGATTTGAAATCCTGGGCCACGTCCCAGGGGCAGCCGTCGGTCGGATGGCGAAGTTGCGCCATGATCTCGTTGAGCCGATCGATGTTCCGGGTCGTCATTCCAGCCTCCGCTTAAACAGGGAGGCGGAGCCTAGAGGGTGCGGAGAGTCGGTGGAATGGGCCTACTGGGCGAGCCGGAGATTCGTCAGCTCGTTACCGATTTCGTGGAACACATCCTGCAACTCGTTATTCGACGGTGAGTCGAAGTAATGCGCCGGTGACGTGGCGCAATTCCGGTACAGATCCTGGGGCGCGTTGTTGTTCAAACGAAACGTGATCGCGAAGATGATGATGCCCTGGGTCTTCATGGCGTTGCAGACGGTGAGCATGCGGTTGTTGATCTCCGTCGTCGCGGCGCCGCCGTTTACAGTTCCGAGCCGACCTTCGCTGACACGCCCATAGGCCGTGTAGTCGGCGTCGGGATTGTTGGGCAGGCCGGTCGGCCAGTCGTACCACTGGTTCACGCCGTCGGTGAGCATGATGGCGACCTTGTCCATCAACGGCGTGTCGTAATCGAGCGGCAGTTCCGACGGCGTGGCGCCGCCCCACAACCCTTGCCAGGTCGGCGAAAGAACCCGCCAGCCCCAGGCGAGACCCAGGTTGGCCATGGTGCCGCCCCTGTGCCAGGGCTGCATATCGTCGATTGCGTCGTGCACGGTCGTCTTGGCACCGACCAGCGGCGTGATCGCGGGACCGCAACCGAGATTTGGACCCAGGCCGTTATTCTGCGCGCCATTGGCTTCGTTGATGTTGGCCCAGTCCCAGTCATTGTCGCCAGTCTGCGGCGTGTAGACGCCTGTGGTCGTGGGCCAATACTGGTGGGGAAAAGCCTCGGTCGTCGGTAGCGTGTCGGCTTGATCGAAGGGCGCGTCCCGGGCCTCCACACAACCCTTCCACTGGATCGCCGTCAGCGAGACCCAATCGGCGGGGTTGATGTCGGGTTGTGAGCCGACATTGGGCTGGAGCGCCTGGAAGGGCAGGTTGTTGAAGCTGGCGAAGTCGCCGGTGGCGTAGTTCGTGGCTGCCTCCCAGGTGGACGGCAGATAATCAGCAGGATCATAGGCGGCAAGCCATGCGGTCCGGCCCGCACCCACGTTGACGGTTGCGGCATAGGGAACGAGGGACACCCAGAAGTCGTTCACCGTCTCCTCTTCGCCATACAAAATGTCGATCAGGTCATGGGCTGCCAGTTTCATGGCGTCCAACTTGCCACTGCTGCGCATGGAGCCGGTGTTGTCCATGATCAAGGCCAGTTCCATGCCGCGGACGGCGCGGTGAACAACCGTGCGGGCGCTGACCGAAATGTCATTGAAGCCGAGCACCTGCATGAAGGATGTAGGGATGTCCGCCGACGCCGTCAGGGTCAACAGCCCCTCGGTCTCGTCGGCATCGATCACCGGGCCGTCGACGGTTGCGCCCAGATAGCCGTCGGGGAAGTTGGCGTTGAAAAACTGCACGATGTCCGCATCGCGGTCGGGCTCCAGCATGGCGCGACCACCGGCCAGTCCGGCCGCATCGAGTGCCTGGTGGAGTTTCGTTTTCACCATGTAGCCGCGTGCGGCATCAGTCGCCAGGCCGACGAAACCCATTGTCGGGACAATGCCGACCGCCACGAAGGCGGCCACGGCACCGCGCCGGTCCGGCCAGAGGCGCAGGGCGCCGGCGAGGGCGTGTGACAGGTAATTGGATATCGACAGGGAGGGGCGTTTCATGGTCACCGCGCGTTCGTTTCGGTGCGCCAATACTTGGCCTTTATGATGCTTCAATCAATTCGGATCGAATAAAGATGTTGATACTGGGAACTCAACTAAATCAAATAAAAACAACCACATAAAACGCATTCAAACTACCGGGATGTACATCAAATAAATCGTTGAAATTTCACGTAGTTTTACTATAAAACAAAAACACTAATGAAACGTCATATGGCTTAATAATAACATTCATTACATACGTTCCGGTATTAGTAAAAAGCCGTTCGAATACATGAACTAGACATCGATTTTAAGACTTCCTTAAGACGTCCGGCGCGATGCTCCATCCCGTCACTTATGCGTCCACAAGGAGATAATCGATGTACCAAACTCTCAAGAATCTATCCCGCGATGAGTCGGGTGCCACAGCCATCGAGTACGGCCTGATTGCCGCGCTCGTGTCGGTGGCCTCGATCGGTGCCCTGACGTTGATGGGCGGCTCGCTGGACACGATGTTCACGGCCGTATCCGGTCGTCTCGACACCGCGGTAGCAAATATGCCGGCCGGCGCAGGTTCGGGCGGCGGAACTGGCGGCGGTACCGGTGGTGGTACTGGCGGCGGCACGGGTGGCGGTACGGGTAGCCCGTAAACAACACACAAGTGGAAGGGCGGACGGTGCCAGGCAGGCGCCGTCCGCCACTCACTCCCGAATTATTCGACGGAATCCGGACACATCGACATGACGTCATTTTTTTCGCTCCAGATCCTCCTCCTCCTGACCCTCCTGGGGTTGGCAGGGACCGCTGCCATCACAGATTTGCGCAGCTACCGCATACCCAACAGCGTGAGCCTGGCGATCGCCGCCGGGTTCCCCATTTTTGTCCTCACCGGCGGCGGAGATTTCCGTAGTGGTCTGTTTGCCGGCGCCCTGGTCTTCGCGATTGGTGTCTTTCTCTATTCGCGCGACTGGATGGGCGGGGGCGACGTGAAGCTGCTCGCCGCGCTCAGTCTTTGGGCCGGGACGGAACTCGTCCTGCCCATGGTCGTCATCATCACGCTGACCGGCGGAATCATGAGTTTCGCCGAATGGTTCCGCATCGGCGGATTCAACCGACTGCTGGCCCGCCATATTCCGACGATGGATGGATCGATCGCCGTGCCGGCAGCTCGTGACAGGGCAGTTGTTCCGTATGCCGCGGCAATCCTGGCCGGTGCGCTGTACGTCGCCGTGTCCCATGCGGTCATTCTCTTCGGCTCCCTGGAGGCATTCTGATGAACGTCCGATTGATTGGTCTCGTGCTGGTCGCGTTGCTCGCGGCCGGCGGCGCTATTTTTGGCGCGAACAGCTGGCTCGCGGGCCAACGCGCCGCACTTGAGGCAGCCAACCGCAACCAGGTGCAGGTGAAGAAAGATCACACGCGCATCATTGTCGCCAAACGGGGACTGCCTGCCGGCACGCTCATCAAGAAAACCCATCTTCGCTGGCAGGTCTGGCCGGACGCCGGTGTGGCCGATGCGTACCTGGTGGACGGTAAAACCAATCTCGAAAGTCTGGTCGGCACGGTAGTGCGCCTGGGGATCGCCGCCGGAGAACCCGTCACGGAGACCCGCGTTGTCCGTCCGGGACAACATGGTTTCATGGCGGCCGTTCTGCGCCCCGGTTTTCGCGCGATCACCGTCGGGGTCAACACGACCAGCGGCGTGGCCGGATTTGTGTTCCCCGGCGACCGGATCGATCTGATCCTGTCCCATTCGGTGGGACGGGAAGGACAGAACGGGCGCGTGCGGCGCGCATCCGAAACCGTGCTTACGGATGTCCGTGTCCTGGCCATCGATCAATCGACGAATGATCAGGCGGAAAAACCCAACCCTTCAAAGAACGTCACGCTTGAGGTCACGCCCAAACAGGTCGAGATCGTTTCGCTGGTGAGCGATATCGGCCGCCTGTCTCTCAGCCTGCGCAGCCTGCAGCGCAATGAGGGGGCGATTGAAAGCACTGATGACGGTGATGCCCCGGTTGGTAACCCGGGTGTCGCGGCAACCGGTGACGCCGATCTCAATCCGATTCTGGCCCGTCTTATCAGTGGGGAGGAACCGGCGCGCGGCCGTGGACACACCTGGGACAGCGAAGTCAGCCGTCTGCTGGTGGCCCCGGCGTCGAAAGGAAACCTGCATCAGGTTCGTGTGGTGCGTGGCGATCAGTCTGCGGTTGTCGAGTTCAAGCGAGGCCGCAAATGATCCACTTCTTATCCCGGTTGGCGCCCGCGTTGGGCCTGCTCACCGCACTCTCAATGCTGTTGATCAGTACCGGAAACGCACAGGCACAAGCACCCGTAAGAACCGTGGGATCGGGCGTCGAGACGATCGATATCGAGGTCAATAAGGGTGCTTTGGTGCGTCTGCCCGAGCCGGCCTCCGCGGTGTTCGTGGCAAACCCGGCCTATGCCGACATCTCGATGAAGTCTCCGACGCTCGTCTACGTCATGGCCAAGCAGACCGGAGAGACATCGTTGTTCGCATTGGATGGCCGCGATGCGGTGCTCGCGAACATCAATCTGATGGTCACCCACAACGTGTCGGCTCTCAGCGCGTCATTGCGCTCCGTACTACCGGATACAGCCATCGAGGCACGTTCGGTGCCCGGGGGGCTGATGCTGGCTGGGCTCGTCAATTCCGCCACGGAGGCCGAGGAAGCGCGCCGCATCGCCGCGCGGTTCCTGGCCAAGAATGAAGTGGTGGTCAACCAGATCCAGGTGGTGGGGCCGAACCAGGTCAACCTTCAGGTCCGGATCGCCGAGGTTTCGCGCAACGTCCTCAAACGGCTGGGGTTCAACTTCGATGCTCTCATCGATGTGGGAACCTTCTCATTCGGACTGGCCTCGGGTCGCGGGTTCCTGAACCCCGCCCGCACATTGATCAGCGGACTGCCCGATACAGGACTTGCCCAGGCAAACTATATTTCGAGCTCGGTTGATGTGGCCGGCGTGGTCGACGCGCTGGAAACGGAGGGCCTGATTTCGCTCCTGGCGGAGCCAAACCTCACCGCGCTGACCGGAGAAACGGCGAGCTTCCTGGCGGGCGGCGAATTCCCGGTGCCGGTTGTCGATAATGACGGCGAAGTCACCGTCAGTTTCAAGCCGTTTGGTGTGTCGCTGGCCTTTACCCCCACGATACTGAGTGCCAACCGGATCAGCCTCAAGGTCCTGCCGGAAGTGAGCGCCTTGTCGTCTTCCGGCGCGGTCAACGTAAACGGGCTGAACATCCCGGCGCTGACGACGCGGCGGGCGAACACGACGGTCGAGCTCGGCAGCGGTCAGAGCTTTGCGATCGCGGGCCTGCTACAGGCCGACAGCAATCAGAACGTCAATGAATTCCCGGGGCTGGCGGACCTGCCGATCCTCGGCGCGCTGTTTCGCTCGACCGAGTTCAATCGGCAGGAGACGGAACTCGTGATCATCGTCACGCCTTACCTGGTGCGGCCGGTATCGAGCAACGCCTTGCTGGCACCGACAGACGGTTTCGAGATCCCCGACGATTTCGATCGGGTGTTTCACGGGGAAACACATCGCCGGAAGGCGACACCGAACGAGCGGGAAGTACGCGTACCGGAATTCGATGGGGCGTCCGGACCCGGCGGTTTTCAGATCGAGTAGAGGTTGAACATGATGAGACGACAAAAGGTTATCAGGAGCCGGCGTATTTTCACCAAGCGACCCTCGCGATGGTGGCCGCTCTTGGCGGTGGCGGCCGTAATCGTCACCGGCTGTGCGCAGTCACTTGCGGACTACAGCCCCGCTCAATCGCCACGCGATATTCAGGTTCGCTGGGTTTCGCTCGATCATTCGGTTCTGTTCGAGCCGGGCGCCAGCGTACTTTCGAACTCCGAGCGATTTCATCTTGATGCGTTTCTGGAAGGCCTGGCCCTGCGTCGCGGTGACCGGTTCCTGGTGGACACAGGTGACACCGGCGGGCTCGATCCCCTGGGGCAGGCCCGCGCGAGTGCCATCTCGCAACGCCTGCGCCGTCATGTTCCCGGCGTCGATGCCCTCATGTACTCGGGCGGTTCGGCGCCGAACGGCGGCGCGCGTCTGGTGGTCGGGCGGTATGTGGCTGTACCGCCCAACTGTCCGAACTGGTCGCGCCCGTCGGCCTCCAATCACGGCAACCTGACAGACGCGAACTTCGGATGTGCCGCAGCGACCAACCTAAGCTTGATGATTGCAGATCCGGCCGACCTTGTTCGTGGCCGAAGCCTGTCGGCGGGTGACGGGCAGGCGTTGTCACAGGGAATTCAGCGCTACCGCACCGGAAAGGTCAAAAGTCCCGTGGCCGTCGAGACGAATGAATAGTGATGAGTGTTGCAGCGATTGAACCCAGACGTGAGAGCGGGGTCGTCCTGGCGGCTTTCGCAGCCGATGCGATAACCGCGACAATGATCGAGCAGGTGGCCAGTTATCACTGGCCCGGCGCGACAGTCGTGGAGGGCGGCCTGAATGCCGCTGCGACCTATCTCGACAACACGCGGGCGCCGGATTTGCTCGTGGTCGATCTGGGGAACAGTGAGGACCCGCTTGAGGAGCTTCTGACACTGGCGGATTCCTGCGAAGCCTCAACCCAGGTTGTCGCCCTGGGAACGGTCAACGATCTGGGTCTTTACAAACAATTCGTCGCGGCCGGGGTCGCGGATTACCTGGTCAAACCGTTGAGCGCAGAAGACCTGGAGACGGCGCTGCTTGCGGCGGCGTTTCGCGAGCAACAGGTCATCCAGGCGGTCGATGTGCCGCACGGCAAGATTGTCGTGACGATCGGTGCGCGGGGCGGGGTAGGGGCAACCACGATCGCCACGAATGGTGCGTGGATGCTGGCAGAGGAACAGAAGCAAAAGGTTGTCCTGGTGGATCTCGATCTGCAGTTCGGCTCGACGGCGCTGTCCCTCGATCTGGTGCCCGCCGGGGGTATGATCGAAACCCTGCGCAACCCCGACCGGGTCGACGGCCTGTTTCGGGCGAGTGCGCTCGTGCCCAAGACGGCAAATTTCTCTGTCCTTGCGGCCGAGGAGGACCTGGGCCGGGATGCGAGCTACAGCGGTGCGGGGATTGATCGCCTCATCGAGGAATTGCGCCGCAGCTTCGATTGGGTCTGGATCGATATCCCGCGAACGCTTTGCCATGTGAATGCCAACGTGATCGCGGAGGCATCACACGCCTACGTGGTGTCCGACCTGTCGCTCGCCGGCATGCGCGATACGATGCGCGTGGCCAATTATTGTGAAGGTCTCAACCGGGATGCCGAGATCGCGATCATCGTGAATCGCGCCGGGAGTGCGAAAGGTATTCCCGCCACACAGTTTGCCAAGGGTGTGCCAAAGCCGGTCATCGCGCGATTGCCCGAAGACCCCAAGGCAGGCAACGCCGCGACCACAGGAAAACCGGTCGCGCAGATTGCCGGACGCGGCAAGTTTGCGGTCGGCCTGCGGAAGATCGTCCAGGAAATGGCACCATTGCCTAAAAAGCGTCGCGGCTTGCTGTCGTTGCGCAAGGCTGATCCGGAGGCGGAGGCATGAGCTTCGGTCGTCGGTCCGATGGGCGGCCGCTTGCATCGGGTCGGGAGATTTCCTCAACCGCGTCGGCACCGCGCCCGCGCGAGAATGTGGTGGCGTTCGCCGACGCGGGGCATGTCGATCCGGATGATGGTTCTGATCCGAGACCTGATCCCGAGGATTTTGCCGAGAAACTCGTCGCGGAAATCGAGAACGGCAACCCGATAGAAGGCTTGCCTCGGGGTGAGGTGGCAAATCTGGTGACCCAAACGGCCGAAAAAGCCTGGGTCGCGGTTACCGCAAACTCAATCAGATCGAACAGCGCAACCTGATCACCCAGGTGTTGAACCAGGTCTACAGCGCGCCTGTTCGCGACGAACCCGTGATGGCCGAACCCGCAGCAAGTCTCACACCGGAAAATTCGGACCCGGCGCGGGAGTATTCCCTCGAGGATCTGAAAACAGAAAAGCGTCAAGTCTCCAAAGTCGTGGAAGATGCCCGTCGCAAGGTCCAGCCGGAGCTGGTGGAGCGGATCGATGTCGGAGCGGCCCTGAACCTGCCGCGTGAAGAACTCGAAGCCCAGATCGCGGACATCGTCACCGAAATCCTCAACGAGGAGAAACTGCAGCTCAATCAGTTCGAGCAGCAGGATCTGGTCAAGGCGTTGCTCGATGAGATGCTCGGGCTGGGACCGCTCGAGCCGCTTCTCGCCGACGAGGACATCACCAACATCATGGTCAACGGTTATGACCAAATTTACATCGAGCGGTTCGGCAAGCTTGAGCTGACCGATGTGGCGTTTCGCGACAACAAGCATGTGATGAATATCTCGACCCGCATCGTGTCCCAGATCGGACGACGGATCGATGAGACGAGCCCGCTGGTCGATGCACGGCTGGCCGACGGCAGCCGCGTGAATATCATCATTCCGCCGTTGGCCATCGACGGCCCGTCGATCTCGATCCGAAAATTTGCCAAGAAAAAATCACGCTCGACGTGATGGAGGCGCAGAACAATTTGTCTGCGGCGATGGCGAAAGTCATGCGCATCGCCGGCCGGGCCCAGCTGAACATCCTGATTTCCGGTGGGACGGGTTCAGGTAAAACGACATTGCTCAACGCGCTGTCCCAGATGATCGACCACGGCGAACGCGTGGTGACGATCGAGGATGCCGCCGAACTGCAGCTCCAGCAGCCCCATGTTGTGCGCCTGGAGACCCGCCCGGCGAATCTCGAGGGCCATGGGGCGATCACCATGCGCGATCTGGTCAAGAATGCGCTGCGTATGCGCCCCGACCGCATCATCCTTGGCGAGGTGCGTGGCTCGGAGGCCGTCGACATGCTCCAGGCCATGAATACCGGCCATGAGGGCTCGATGTGTACGGTTCATGCGAACCGTCCCCGCGAGGCGCTGACCCGATTGGAAAACATGGTCGGGATGGCGGGGATCAATCTGCCGGCCAAGGCGGTGCGCACCCAGATCGCCGCCGCGCTCGATATCATCGTGCAGGTCAGCCGCATGCGCGACGGTGTGCGCCGGATCACCCATGTCATGGAAGTGGTGGGGATGGAGGGTGATGTGGTGACGACGCAGGATCTTTTTGTTTTCAAATATGAGGGAGACGATCCGTCGGGCCGGATCATGGGCACCTATGAATATTCCGGCGTGCGCCCGCACCTGACCACGAAGGCGGAATATTTCGGCCTCGGCCGGGCACTTTCCGAGGCGTTGCGCTGATGGGTGGCACGATGTTCGGCACCGTGGATTTGTCGGTCGCGGTGATGATCGCCAGTGTGGTTCTGGCGACGGTCTGCCTGTCCGTGGTCGGCGGCATTCTTGTGTTCGGCGAGCAGCGCCAGACGAACAAGCGCATGAACGGCGTGGTGCGGCGCTGGCAACCGAGCGTTGCCGCGGACGGCACGCCAACCCTGCGACTGGCCCAGCATGACAGTGCGCTTCCGTCCGTCGACCGTATTCTCAAACGCTTGCTGCCGCGGCGCGAAATGCTTCGCCAGCGCCTGAAACGGACCGGGCGATCGATCAGCGTGGGTCAATATCTTGTTTCCTGCCTGGTCGTGGGTGTCCTCGCCGGGACGGTGATGTCGTTTGCGTTCGGGTTCTCGCTGCCCGTCTCGATACTCGGCGGCTGTGCGGGCGGTCTGCTTCTGCCGCACATGTTCATCGGCTACCTCGCCGGTTGGCGTCAGCGCGCCTTCACGGGCCAGTTTCCTGAATCGATTGACCTGATTGTCCGCGGCATACGCTCGGGCCTTCCGGTCGTGGAAGCGATCATGACCGTCGCCCGCGAAATGCCGAAACCCGTCGGACAGGAGTTCCAGACCATCACGGACGCCGTGCGGTTCGGCCAAACCCTCGAAGATGCCCTGTGGGATGCGGTGCCGCGGGTCGACACGCCGGAGTTCAAGTTCTTCGTTGTGTCCATCGCCGTGCAGCGTGAGACCGGCGGCAATCTGGGTGAGACGCTCGAAAACCTCGCCGATGTGCTGCGCAAGCGGCGCCAGATGAAGAAGCGGGTGAAGGCGATGGCGTCGGAACCCAAGGCGAGCGCGTGGATCCTGGGTAGCCTGCCTTTCATCATGTTCGCGATCATCTTCTTCGTGAACACCGGCTACGTGATGACCCTGTTCACCGATCCGCGCGGCACGACCCTGATCGCCTTTGGGCTGACCAGCCAGTTCATCGGCGTGGCGATCATGTGGAAGATGGTGAGGTTTGAAATATGACCCCGGGTGAGTTGATTCCCGTTCCCATGGAGGAGCTGGTCGTCTGGCTGGCGGGGTTCGCGGCGATGGCGGCCGTTTTTGCGGTCTGGGTGGGCCTGATCGCACCACGCCCGATCAAGGCGCGCATGCGTTCCCTGTCCGACCGCCGGGTGGCGCTGCACCGGGCAAGGCTGCAGCCGCGCTCGCATCCCATGCGTATCCGCGGCCTCAACGTCGCCACCGGTGTCGTCGAACGGCTGCGGTTGCTGCAGTCCTCCCAGGCGAAGCGGATCAGCGAAAAGCTCCTGCAGGCCGGCTGGCGCGGCAAGGACGCGATGGTCGTCTACCTGTTTCTCAAATTCGCACTGCCGCTGATCTTCGGGCTGATCGCGGTCATTTTCCTTTATCTGCTGCCGGTCTTCGAGATGGGCCCCATGGGCAAGCTGATGATCGCCTTGCTGGCGGTTATTTTTGGGGCCTACGCGCCGGATTTGTTCACTGCCAACACGGTCTCGAAGCGCAAGCAGAAGATCACCAAGGCGATGCCCGACGGGCTCGACCTGATGGTGATCTGTGCGGAAGCGGGTTTGAGCCTCGATGCGGCCCTGGAGCGGGTGGGGCGCGAACTGCGCCAGTCATGGCCCGAATTCGCCGATGAGATAAGCCTGACGTCGATCGAGCTCGGTTTTCTGCCCGATCGCGGTCAGGCGTTGCAGAACCTGGCTCGGCGCGTGCGTATCCCGGGTATGCGCGGTCTGGTCAATACGCTTGCCCAGACGGAGCGATACGGCACGCCCTTGTCCCAGGCTTTGCGGGTCCTGTCTTCGGAAATGCGGACCAACCGACTGTTGAAGGCGGAAGAGAAGGCCGCCCGGTTGCCGGCCGTGCTTACGGTGCCGATGATTCTGTTCATCATGCCGGCATTGTTCGTGGTGTTGATCGGCCCCGGCGCATTGCAAACGATCGATGCGCTGCGGGGCGTGTTGTGATCTACCCCGCAACGCAATCGGATAAACGCGAATTAGCGCGTGCGCCTCGGGTTCTCGGTGCTGCGGGCACCGTTGCCGCGAGCTGCGCTGTAGGTGCCGACCGCCGCGACCCGGGATTCATGATCGGGCAGGCTGGCCAGCATCGTGTAGAAGGCCTGGACCCGCTGGGCCGTGACTGCGTCGGTGTCCATGGCCATGATCGCACGCGCCCGGTCGGTCTGGCCCGAAAGGGCATAGGCAAGCGCCAGGTTGGTGCGGTGACGGGCGCCAGCGCCCGGGAAGCCGTTGGCTTCCTCCAGAACCGGGATCGCTTCGTCATATTCGCCCGACAGGGCCAGGGACAGCCCCAGATTGTTGAGGAGCTTCAGGCTGCGTTCCCCGTCCAGCCCCTTACGGTAAGCGGCCTGTGCCGCCGCCGCGTCTCCCAGCAGGTCATGAGCAACACCCATACCGTTGTACAAATCGCCACCGTCACCGAGTTCGGCGGCCAGCCGGAATTGCTCGAGCGCCAGGCTGGGCTGGTCCAGTGCCGCCAGGGTCTCACCGTAGCCGAGCCGGGCATCGAAACTGCGCGGTTCGAGGGTGAGCGCGCGTTTCCAGGCATTTCCCGCCTCGCGGTGGGCGCCGACATGGCTCAGCGTGTCGGCCAGGCGGAGCAACGGATCGAGCTCGAGCGGTGCCAGCATGTGGGCACGACGGTAGATCGGGATCGCGGCGCTGATATCGCCGGCATCCCGGGCCGCATCGCCGATCCGCAGCATGGTATCGCCGCCGCCACCCGACACACCGTCGGTGTGGGCGGCCGGCGCGCAGGCGGAAAGCAAAAGGCCGACCGCGATGGCGAGCCTGGCAGGGTGCTGTTTCAGTCGATTTACGAGGGTCATCTGGATGCCTCTGGAAGTGAAAGGATGACATCATGATAAATTCAACTAAGTTATCAGGAAGTAAATCACAACTATCTGTATTAAATAGGATTTTCGATAAATTTCGCCGAGATCGTTCGGGTTCGGCCGGTGTCGAGTTCGCCCTCGTGGGCCCGCTGTTTATTCTCACCATTCTGGGGACCATGGAGATCGGCATGGTGCTCTCGACCGAGGCCCTGATGGAGGGTGCGGTGCGTGATGCGGCCCGTTTCGGTGTCACCGGACAGGACGAGGCGGAACGGCTGAGCATCATTCAGGACATCATCGCCGACCGGACCATTGGCCTCGTTGATACCGATGAGGCCCAGATCGATGTGCTGACCTATGGCAGTTTCGACGTCATCGGGGCGCCGGAACCCTTTGTCGACGGTCCGCCCTTCAACGGTGTGTACGACGTCGGCGAGAGCTACACGGACATCAACGGAAACAGCCAGTGGGAGACCCGGATCAGGGCCTGGCCAGCGCCGGACAGTCCGGCGAGGTGGTGCTGTATCGGGTGACCTATGACGCGCCCTCGCTGACCGGATTTCTCAGTCATCTGATCGGCGGCGACGACAATGTCATTCAGCTTGTCGCCAGCATCGCCGTTCGCAACGAGCCCTATGATCTGGAGGATGGCGATGGAATTATCGAATAACGGTCGGTTTCTGCGCGATCGACGCGGCGGTGTGATGCTCGAATTCGCCTTCGCCATGCCCATTCTGGTCGGTTTGCTGATGGGCGGTGTCGAATTCGCCCGCTTCGCGCTGGTCAATCAGAAGATGGAACGGGTGACCAGTTTCGTTGGGGATTTCGTGGCCCGCGCTGAAGCCTTGGACGAGGCGGATTTTGACGATTATTTCGCCGCCGCCGACCAGATCGGCCGGCCGTTTGACCTGTTCGATGCCGGCAACATCATCGTCACGTCGGTCACCGGTGAGGACACCGGCCCGGAGGTCTTGTGGCAGCAGATCGGCACCGGACACATCACGGAGCCCAGTCAGGTCGGCGTGCCCGGCGATCCGGCGGTTTTGCCGCTGAATTTCAATGTCGACGAGGGCGAGAGGCTGGTGGTGACGGAAGTCTATTTCGACTATGAGCCGTTGCTGCTGCCGCTGATGATTCCGGCCCAGCGCCTCTATTATCAGGCGATCTACCGGCCCCGTACGACGGCGATTCTGGCCATGGCAGCGGATTAGGATCGCGCTTCATCGGCGATTATCTTGCGTCCAATCTATTGTTCACCCGTCGTTAAGAAGCGCTCGCGCATGATGCGGGTATGCCTGACGCATCTGGAAATACCACCGCGGCCTCCTATGGCGACATCACCCGCTTGATCGAGCGGCTGCACCGTCGCTACCTGGATGTCATTCGCTATGAGCTGAGCCAGCTCGGCATCGATGATATCAACGCCGTCCAGGCGCTGCTGTTGATGAACGTGCAGGCCTCGGAGGTCTCGATCCGCGAGTTGGTGGATCGTGGCTACTACATCGGCTCCAACGTGACCTACAACGTCCGCCATCTGGTCGAGACCGGTTATCTCGATCAGGAGCGTTCCGAACGCGACCGCCGGTCGGTGCGGATCCGTGCGACGGAGAAGGGCACGACGCTTTGTGCCGCACTGGTCGAGATGGAAGCCCGTCACGCCGGCGCGCTCAATGCGGAGGAAGAGACCCTGGGCGCCGCCTGGTCGCTGTTGCGCGGCTTCGAACGGGTCTTGGTCCGACGATATCCAGTTCGGCTAACGCCGCCTGATTCAACTGAATTCAGAATAGTTCGCCGCAATCCCGGTTTCCGGTCTTGCCGCATCCTGCCGCCAATGGTCCAATCGGCTGGTGAATGGGGCAGCGGAAGGCGGATCACGACATGACTGATGGAGTTTCACTTGCGGGCAAGCGCGCCCTCGTAACGGGCGGTGCGAGCGGCATCGGCGCGGTGACGGCGGGAATTCTGCGTGATCTGGGCGCAACGGTGGCCATCACCGACATCAACCAAGAAGGCCTGGCGAGCGTGAGCGCGGCGCTTGGCGATTGCCCGACATTCATTTGCGATGTTGTCGGATGAGGAGCAGGCGGAATCCACCGTGGCTGCGGCCGCAGAGGCCCTGGGCGGGCTCGATATCGCCGTCAATGCCGCGGGCATCGTAGACGAGGTGAAATACGCTCTCGAGCGCGACATGGAACCCTGGCAGCGGATCATGGATGTCAATTTCAGGGGCACGTTCCAGATCTGCCGGGCCGCCGCGCGGACGATGGTCCCGAACGGTACCGGGGCGATCGTCAATATCGCCTCGGTCAACGGCCCCGGCGGCTGGCCCCGACGCACGGCGTATGGGCCCTCGAAAGCCGCGATTATCGCGCTGACCCGGGAGCTGGCCTGCGAATGGGGTCCACACGGCGTGAGAATCAACGCGGTCGGCCCGGGCTACATCGCCACGCCCATGATTCAGGGGCTGGTCGACGAAGACAAGATCGACACGGACCGGATCAATAATCGCACTCCCATGGGGCGGCTGGGCACACCAGCAGAAGTGGGGCAGGCAATTGCGTTCCTGGCGTCGGATTTTGCCTCGTTTATCACCGGTGAAACCCTGTTCGTCGACGGCGGCTGGATGGCCTATGGCGGCGCGGGCGACGTGAAGACGTTCTAATTCGGCGCAAGAAAGTATGTTCCATGAGTTTGATGCACAAAATCCGCTGGTATCACGCGGTTCTCGCGGTTCTTACGCTGCTGGCATATTTCACCGGGGATTTCGGCTTCATCCATGACTGGCTGGGGTATGCGGTGGGCGTGATTATCGTCGTCCGGCTGGGGTGGGCGGTCTTTAATCCGCGCCAACTGGGCCTCAACCGCTTTTATCCGGTGTTCGACGGCATTGAGTGGACCAACGCGATCACCCATCCGGCGATCAGCAAGAGCCTGATACTGGCCGTTGCCGTGTCGGTCATCCTGGCGACCGGTGATCGTCCTGATGGTCGTCTACTATTTCTATCTGTCCGCGACCGACCCGACCGAATTTCAGATCATCAACCTGGGTCTGAGCAGCGTTCCAGAACGCATGTGGATCATCGCCGGCGTGATCATCACGTTTTTCTTCGGTGCGCGCGAGCTTGGCAAGAGCCGCGACCGGAAGAACCTGGCGATGTCGGCCGAGGCGTTCAAAGAACAGCAGCGTCGTATTGCGGAGCTCAGGCAGGCGCAGGAGCGCGAGGCGCAGAAAGAGCACGTTGCATCGGGCACGTATGCCGCGGAGATGGCTGACGAGAGTGAGCCTATCTCGAACCGCTCGATTGCGGAGTGGAACCGCCGGCGCGGGAACTAAGCCAAACAGAGGATTCCGCGCTGGCTCCATCGGGGGTTTGGTCAGCTCGGGTTTACCGACCCCCACACTGACGACGAGACACTGCCCACTGCCTTCGGGCAGTGGGCGTTTTTTTGTGTCCTCATGATCACCATGAACATGATCATCATGATCATGCGTGTGCGAGCATTGCCTCGCGGGGCTGAACGTCGGCCGCGATACGCCGCTGCAGCTGGCGATCCATGTTGGCCTTCGAGAGGTCATGGGCCACCTGGGCGTTCACCCAAAACTCGGCGGTCATGCCGAAGTAGCGGGCGAGGCGCAGCGCGGTGTCCGCTGTCACGGCGCATGTGCCGCTCATGACCCGGGTGATCCGGTTGGGCGGCACGCCGATATCGCGGGCGAGCGCGTTGCCACTGATATCGAGGTCCTCGAGCATCTCCTTGAGAAACTCGCCGGGGTGCTCTGATACGCGGTTCGTTGGTATCCGTGGCATGATAATTCTCCTAGTCCTCGTAGTGGTTGTTGATTTCGACGTCAAACGCGTCTCCGTCTTCCCACCTAAAACAAATCCGCCAGTTTCGATTGATGCGGATGCTATATTGTCCTTCTCGATCGCCGGTGAGGGGTTCCAGTCTGTTGCCTGGTGGCACTCTCAGGTCGTTCAGGTCTGCTGCGCTGTTGATCCGGTCCAGTTTTTTCCGTGCTCGGTTGACGATGTGTGAGTCGAACCGGTGGCCGGTCTCTCCATCGAACAGCTTCTCTGTCCTGCGATTTGAAAAGGTTCTTATTGACATGCCTAAACCTAGTACATGACGTGTACTAAGGCAACAAGAAATTATACCCGGCGGTCGGTTAACTAGATGTTGATGGCAACGAACCATGAACGAACGGCCAACGGACCTCATGTGGAAAGGTGGGATAAGTCCCTAAACTCAAGGCATAAAAAAAGAGCAACAATATTGCTCGGTCCGTTAGGCGCATAATATATATTATGTTAAATACTATATACGTATTTAAACCAACACTTTAAGTGTCACTTCGTTCGTCAATGTGTCGTTGGCGGTGCTGAGTTGTCGGCCGCCTGTGCGGCTTCGACCTGCTTCTTGACGCTCATTTCACCCGAAACCCAGGCATCCAGGATCGGCTCGAGGCTGTCGAACGGCTGATATCCCACGCTGAGTGCGGCCAGCGTTTCATCCTCACGCAGCACTACGGTTGGAAATCCGGTCACCCCGGCCTGTTGGCACCATGTGAAATCCTGGATGGTTTCCTGTTTCGCGTCCTCGGATTCGAACGCGGCTCTGAAAGCATCGGTGTCGATGTCTTCCTTTGTCGCATAGTCGATGAAGGTCTCGAGCTTCGTGGTGTCCGTGTCTTCGACGTAATAGCCCTTGTGGATGCGCTCGTAGAACGACAACAGCGCGTCAGGCTTCATGCTTCGAACGACGACAGAGGCGCGACATGCGGGTTCGGTGTCGAGAACAAAGCCTTCGCGGTCGAAAAACGCGTAGTTAAACGGCTGGTCGGTCGCTTCGGCGACCTGTTCCCAGTGATGCTTGATGCGGGCCTTGTATTCGTCGTTCATCGGGTCTGTGTCGAAGGCATGCAGGCCGCCGACGACCAGGCGCATGGGCGCGGTTTCGCCATATTGGTCGACGATCTTCTGCAAAACGGGCGAAAACCCCCAGCACCAGGAGCACATCGGGTCACCGACGTAGATAATCTCTCGTTCCATGATCTTCACCCGTTCAGATTTCACGCGTTGGACCACAGTAGGCTGTCATTTCTGCCATTGCGAACCCCTTCCCGGCACATCATTCGGGAATATGGATCACCATTCCGTCGATGCCCGGTTCCACCCCCGCCGGGAGCCGCGCGGAAAGCCGCGCATAGTCCGTTCGATTGCTGAGATGGGTCAGAATCGCGCGTTTCGGCCCGATCCGCTCGATCCATTCGATGGTCTGGTCGACATGGCTGTGGGTCGGATGGGGTGTTTCACCCAGCGCGTCGACGATCCAGACATCGATGCCGTCCAGCAGCTCGAAAGCCTCTTCCGGCAGGGTTTTGACGTCGGTCGAGTAGCCGAACTTCCCAAAGCGGAAATCCAGCGACGGCATCCGCCCATGTTCCTGGTGGAACGGCTGGATGTCGATATCGCCAACCGTGAACGGCCCGTCGATCACCCGCGGCGTTAAACAAGGCCGCCAGAATTGCGGATTAACATCCCGATATGGCTCGAAAATATAGGCGAAGCGTTCCTGCAAAACTTCCAGGGTCTCGGGGCTCCCGAACCCGTCTATCGCGCCACCATGATAGTGGTTCAGGGTGCGGATATCATCGATGCCGTTCACATGATCAGCGTGGGCGTGGGTAAACACGATCGCATCCACCTGCCAGACCCCGGCATCGAGCAGCTGGACCTGCATGTCCGGGCCTGTATCGACCAGAATCCGCGTGTTCTCGGTCTCGACGATGATCGAGGGCCGGCGCCGGCGGTTGCGCGGGTCATCCCGGTCGATATCGGCCCAACCGTTCGGTCCCAGCAAGGGCGTGCCGCCCGAGCTGCCGCAGCCCAGAAGCGTGATTTTCACGGGTTTGCGGGCCGCTTTGTCGGCGGATCGGCACGCGAGAACAGGCGAAAGAAGTTTTCGCTGGCTTTGTCTTGCAGGGCGGCGATATCCATGCCCTTCACTTCGGCCAGGGCCTCCGCGGTGTGCACCACGAAGGCGGGCTCGTTGCGCTGACCCCGGTTTGGCACCGGCGCGAGGAACGGCGCGTCGGTCTCGACCAATAGCCTGTCTTCGGGCACATCGCGGGCGATATCGCGCAGTTCCTGGGCGTTCTTGAAGGTCACGATGCCGGAGAAACTCACATACATGCCCAGTTCCAGCGCCGCCTCGGCCAGGCCGCGCCCGCTGGAGAAACAATGCATGACGCCGGTGAACGCGCCTTTCTCCATTTCATCGCGCAGGATGTCGGCGGTGTCTTCATCTGCATCGCGGGCGTGGACGATCAGCGGCAGACCGGTCTCGCGCGCGGCCGCGATATGCGCGCGAAAGCTGATCTGCTGGCGGTCCCGCGGGCTGCGGTCATAGTAATAATCCAGCCCGGACTCGCCGATGCCGACCACGCGCGGGTGCGCGGCGAGTTCGATCAGCCGGTCGGGCGTGTCCTGTCCCTCTTCGCCCGCATGGTGTGGGTGCACGCCGACGCTGCACCAGACATCGTCGAAACGTTCAGCGACGGCTTTGACCCCGTCAAACTTGCTGAGATGGGTCGAGATCGAGACCATCGTCCCGACGCCCGCATCGCGGGCGCGGGCGACGACATCATCGACCTCGTCGCCGAAATCCTCGAAATCCAGGTGGCAGTGGCTATCAACCAGCATGGGGCTTAATCCGATGCCTCTTCATCCACGTAGCGCGGGAATACCGGGCTCGGCTTGGGCAGCGCGGTGCCGGCGACGAGCGCGTGATCGGGCCCGAGATGGGCGAAACTGCGCGCGTCGGGCGAAATTTCGAGCTGGTCGAGCATGTTTGTGGCCGCAGCGGGCATCACCGGCTGCACGAGAATGCCCAGATGGCGGATGGTCTCGGCCATGACGTAGAGCACCGTGCCCATCCGCGGCGGGTCGGTCTTGCGCAGCGCCCACGGGGCTTGCGCGTCCACATAGCGGTTGGCATCACTCACGATCTGCCAGATTGCTTCGAGCCCGCGGTGGAAGGCCTGCCGGTCGAATTCCGTGCGGACTTTCTCCAGCGCGCCGTGAGCCGCCGCGAGGAGTTTCTGGTCGTCATCGGTGAAATCACCGGGTTCCGGCACCATTCCGTCGCAATTCTTGGCAACCATGGACAGGGATCGCTGGGCCAGATTGCCGATATCGTTGGCGAGGTCGCCGTTGATCCGCGAGACCATGGTTTCGTGGCTGATATAGCCGTCATTGCCGAACGGCACCTCGCGCAAGAGGTAGTAGCGCACCGGGTCGAGACCATATTGTTCGACCAGATCCTCGGGGAGCACCACATTGCCCAGGGATTTGGACATTTTCTCGCCCTTGTTGAGCAGCCAGCCATGGGCGTAGACGCGTTTCGGCGGCGCCAGCCCGGCGGCCATGAGGAACGCCGGCCAGTAGACCGCGTGGAACCGCACGATGTCCTTGCCCACCATGTGAAGGTCCGCAGGCCAGAACTTTGAATAATCTGGATTTTCCTCGTCGGGATAGCCGACAGCGGTGATGTAGTTCGTCAGCGCGTCGAGCCAGACATACATGATGTGTTCGGGGTCGTCCGGTACCGGGATGCCCCATTTGAAGCTGGTGCGGCTGATCGAGAGATCCTTGAGCCCGCCCTCGACGAAACTGACCACCTCGTTGCGCCGGGTGTCCGGGCCGATGAAATCAGGATTGGCGGCGTAGAAATCGAGCAACGGCTGCTGCCATTTCGACAGATCGAAGAAGTAGCTGGGCTCCTCGACCCATTCGACTTCGGCCCCGGTGGGCGCGACTTTCTGGCCGTCTTCGCCCTCTTCGAGTTCACCCTCCCCGTAAAACGCCTCGTCACGCACGGCGTACCAGCCCGAATAGCTGCCCAGATAGATGTGGCCGTTGTCCTTGATCGCCTGCCAGATCGCCTGCGCCGACTTGATGTGACGTTCTTCGGTGGTGCGGATGAAATCGTCGTTCGAATAATTCATGTCTTCCGCGAGACGGCGGAAGTTCTGGCTCACCTTGTCGGTAAACGCCTGCGGATCGACCCCCGCGGCCTGGGCGGATTTCTCGACTTTCTGCCCGTGTTCATCGGTTCCGGTGAGGAAATGCACCTCATGGCCGTCGAGGCGCTTGAAGCGTGCCAGTACATCACACGCCAACGTCGTATAGGCGTGGCCGATATGGGGCCGATCGTTCACATAATAGATCGGTGTCGTGATGTAGTACGGGCTTGATGCCACGGTATCGGTCTTTCGGGTGTCAGGGTTACGCGATGTTCGGTTTCAGTCGTCGGCCGGCGGTTCCGCGGCCTGCGCTTCGGCTTTGCGCTTCTCGTTTGCCTTGTTGCCGAACCAGACCGCCGCGAGCAATGGCCACATCAAAATCAGGAGCCAGTCGAACACGGGCGGCGGCAGAAACGCCATGCCGCGGGGTTCGAGAAAGAAATGATCGACCATGCCGATGATAATGGCCACCCACATCACGTAGGTCAGCGGCGTCAGATATCGCAGAAGATAGGCCTGCATGGTGGCTCACCGGGGTCCGTTCGTCAGGCCGTCTTTGCGGCGGCGGAAAGTTCGAAAAATGTATTCAGAACAACTTGTTTTCGGTCGAGGTTCACGCTGTCGGCGCGGGTCGTCAACTCGTTGACGTTCTCCCATGCTTTCAACCAGCGCTCAAGCCCGCTCACGCCCGATGTTGCGTCGGTACGGATCCGGCGCAACATCCACCAGCTCAGAATCTCGAGAAATGTACGGTATCCCGCCTCTCCCGCGGCCCCTGCGAACTTGTCCGACGTCATATGCAGATGCTCGGTGTCGAGTTGCGGCAGATTCTCAACGAGTTGCGACAGGTCCTGGTAAAGCTCAAGCCCGCCGGCGCGCGCCAGATCCAGCGCCTTTCCCGGCGAACCGCCCGAAATGTCGGAAATAATCTGCATTTCATCGGGTGCGAGCTCACTGCCCGCGCGCGCCATGACTTCCGCGACCTGTTCGGTGTTCAGCGGATGCAAGGGTAACGCGCGGCACCGCGACCGGATCGTCGGCAGCAGGCGCGATGGCGCATGGGCCACCAGCAATATCAGCGTGCGCGGCGGCGGTTCTTCGAGAACCTTGAGCAACGCGTTCTGGGCGTTGAGGTTCATCTCGTCGGCGGCATCGACAATCAGGCAACGCCAATCGCTCATTGCGGCCGTGTGGTGCAGGAATGTCGCGGAATCGCGGATATCCTCGACAGATATTTCGGTCCGGAACCGATACGGCGAACGCTTGGTCATGCTGCGGCGAATCAGCCGGCAGTCCGGGTGCGCTCCGGCGATGATCTTGCGCACGTCGGGATGTTCCGGATCGGTCTCGATATCGTTGTCTGAAACGGCTGCATCCGGCGACGCGAGCACGTGGCGGGCAAAACGCCAGGCCAATGTGGCCTTGCCGATGCCCGCCGGCCCTGTCATCAGCCAGGCATGGGCCATGCGCCCGGTTTTTTGTGCCTGAACGATGGTCTGGCGCGCGGTGTCGTGGCCGATCACCGAACCAGTCTCGAGCCGCGGCCGTTCGATGCGTTCGATCAGCTCGTCGCTCATGGGGCGGCTGCCGACATATCGAGTTCAAATCTGGCGGTGACGGTCTGCCAGATGGCCTCCGTGATCGCCTCAGGCGTTGAATCCGCGTCGATCACCCGGACCCGTTCGGGTTCGCGCTCGGCAATATCCAGAAAACCGGCGCGCAACCTTTCATGGAAGGATTTGTCCATGCGCTCGAAGCGGTCTTCCCCGCTGCGCGTGCTCGTGTTCCGCAAAACGGCACGTTCGATGCCGACGTCTACCGGGATATCGAGGATCAGTGTCAGTTCCGGGTCTGCCGCGCCGACCACCTCATCGTGCACGGCGCGGATGAAATCCTTCGACAGGCCGTGGCCATAGCCCTGATAGGCCATGGTGGAATCGGCGAACCGGTCGCACAGCACCCAGGCACCCTGATCGAGTGCCGGAAGAATGGTCTGTTTTAGATGCTCGCGACGGCCGGCATACAGCAACAACACTTCACTGATGGGGTCCCATTTGTCGGTGGCGCCGGACACGAGCAGTGACCGGATGGAATCCGCGCCCGGCGCACCGCCAGGTTCGCGCGTCGTGATGGTGGTGATGCCGTGGGACTGCAGGCGATCCGCGAGGCGAGCGATCTGGGTCGTTTTGCCGGCCCCTTCTCCGCCTTCGAATGTAATGAATTTCCCGCGCGGCTGGTTCGCATTCATATCGGCAGATGTCACATGGGTTGCCGGTGGCGTCAACCGCCCGAGGAGGAACCGAAGATGATGAAATTGATGGCACTCGTGATGCGACCGAAAAAGTCGAGCTGACCGACATCGCTGGCGGTTTTCAGCGGCCGGTTGATCGGTTCCATGTCCGGTGCCGTCACCTCGAGCTGGGCGACCTCGACTCCGGCGCTGATGGGGGCCGGGATCGGGCTGTCATACTTGACCTTGACCCGCATACCCCGGCGCGAGGATTTCGGTATGGTCACGGCCAGAGAATCTTCGATGATCAGCGGCACCACGCCGGCATCACCGAGCCAGACCTTGGCTTCTTCGACTGTCTCACCCGCCTCGAACAGCTGGTAATTATCGAAGACCCGGAAGCCCCAGTTCAGCAGTCGTTCCGATTCCGAGCTTCGGGCGCGCACGCTGTCGAGGCCGTTGATGACCATGACCAGACGGCGATCGCCGCGCACGGTCGATGCAGTCAGGCCGAAACCGGAAGCTTCGGTATGACCGGTCTTGAGGCCATCGGCGCCGACGGCCTTGTACAGCAGCGGATTGCGGTTGCCCTGGGTGATGGGTTTGCCGTCGAGGCTTTTGCCGTAGGTGAACTCACGTTCGGAATACAGACCGTAGAACTCGGGATACTCACGGATCAGAAACATGGCCAGCATGGCAAGGTCGCGCGCCGTGGTGACATGATCGGGATCCGGCCAGCCCGTGGCGTTGCGGAATTGCGTGTTGGTGAGCCCTATTTCGAGCGCCCGCTCGGTCATCCGCTCCGCGAATGCCTCCTCACTGCCCGAGATGCCTTCGGCGATGACGATCGATGCGTCGTTGCCGGATTGGACGATAATGCCGCGCAGCAGGTCCTCGATCCTGACCTCGTCCTTGACGCTGACGAACATTTTCGAGCCGCCCTTGCGCCAGGCCTTTTCCGACACCCGGAAGGTGCTGTCCATCTCCAGACGCCCGGCGCGGAGTTCATCGAAAACCAGAAGCGACGTCATGATCTTGCTCATCGACGCCGGAAACATAGGTGTTTCCGAGTTTTTCTCGAAGAGCACCGCACCGGTGTCGAAATCGATCAGGATTGCCTGGCGGGCCGAGGTCTGGAACGTCGGCGGGGCTGCCTGGGCCGGGGCGATGATCGCCAGGGTGATCAGGGCCAGAAGGGTATGACGGATGCGACGGGCGAGACGGGTCATGGCGAAAGTTCACGTGTGCAGGTGGGACGTACGGCGCAACTATACCGGTGAATGCGACAGAAAGATGTCACGCGCCTACTCGACGATGAGCCGGGCCTCGCCCACGCCGGCATTCAAAACTTGTGAAAGTGTTGCGTCCGCCACATCGACATTGCCGAGAGGGCCGATGCGAACCCGGTATATTTCGCTCCCGGAGACTGCAAACCGGCTGATCTGGGTCGGGCCCATGTCAAAGACCCTGTCGCGCATGCGCAGCGCGTTTTCCAGTTGCGAGAAGGCCCCGGCCTGAACATAGATGCCCGTGGGTGACACAGGCAGAATTTCAACCTCTGCAGAAAAAACCGGCGCACCTGATGGTCTTGCGGGGGTCGGCTCCAGGGGGGCGGTCGTCACGGGTGTCTGGCTGGCAGTCTGGGCCGAGCCTGCACTCGTGCCATTGGCGGGCAGCGGTTTCGAGACCACGGCTTCACGCGGGGATGCGGCGACCTGAAGCTGTTGCTCGCTGCCGTTGATCGCAGCAACTTTCAGCTGGCGACTCTCATCGGGCAATATATCGACCTTGACCTTCGCCGTGCCATTTCGCTCGAAGCCCAGAAGCTGGGCGCCACGGCGCGATACATCGATAATTCGGCCATGTGCGAACGGGCCGCGATCGTTGATGCGCAGAACGAGGGAGCGACCATTCTCCAGGTTTGTCACCCGAACCGCGCTGGGAAGCGGCAAGGTGCGGTGGGCGGCCGTCAGGTCGTTCTGGTTGTAGATTTCACCGTTGGCGGTTTTCTTGCCGTGGAAATTCGGTCCGTACCAGGACGCGATGCCAGACTCGGTATAGTCATAGTCTTCCGCGGGATAATACCAGACGCTCTTGATCTGGTACGGCGAACCGACTTTGTAGCGGCCGAGTTTGGTGCCGGATTCGCTCGGGCCGTTGACCTGTTTTGCGGTGTGGACCAGGAATTCGGTTTCCGCGCAGGCGGCGAGCCCGAAGCAACAAATGGCTGCCAGAGCGACCGGCCTCATCCGGCGGCCGATCCTGGGTATCCCTATGAATCTCAAGCCAATTTCACTCATGGTGTGTTTTTACCCTAGCGCCCGGCGATTCGGTCGGACAGTTGGCCGACCGCCATGGCGAAATAGTGGGAACGGTTCCAGCGCAGGATCGCGCGGTAGTTGTCATAGATAATAAACGCCTGACCGCCCGCGCCGCCCGGTCGCAGGATCGATGCGGGGATATTGCGTGCCGGAAGATCGCTGCCGTCTGCGCGACGCACGCCCAGGGCCTGCCAATCGCCAATTGGCTTGACGACATCCAGAGAAATGAGTGCGCCGTCAAACCCGTCTGGCAGGTTCACCTTTCGGCCCCAGGTAATGTCGTCACGCCAGCCCACGCCCTTCAGGTAGTTGGCTGCGGATGCGAACACATCCGCCTGGGTGTTCCAGATGTCCTTGGCGCCGTCGCCATTATAGTCATGGGCAAAATTGAGGAAGCTCGACGGCATGAACTGGGACTGGCCCATGGCGCCGGCCCAGCTTCCCTTCATGTCTTCAGGTTCGATATGTCCCTCCTCGATGATCTGAAGCGCCTTGAGGAGTTCGCCGCGGAAATATTTGCTGCGCCGGCCGTCATAGGCGAGCGTCGCCAGCGCATCGACCACCGGAAAGCCGCCGGTAAAGCTGCCGAAATTTGTCTCGATGCCCCACAGGGCCACGACAAATCGCGGCTGCACGCCGAACTGGTCGCCGATCTCGGTAAGCAGCGCCCGATGCTTTGCCAGACGCTCCCGCCCTATCCGGATGCGTGTCGCATTGACGATGCGGGCCTGGTACTTCTCGAAGGTGATCGTGGATTCGGGCTGGTGGCGGTCGAGCTCGATAATCCGCGGGATCGGCGCCACGTTGACGAGGCTGCGATCCAGCGTCGACTGGCTGATCCCGTTCTCCAGGGCGTCCGCGCGCAGACCCTCGAGCCATTTGAGGAAGAGTGCGTCGTCGCTTTGCGCAGATGCCGTGCCCGCCGCAAGCCAGAGTGGAACTGCGAGCAACCCTCCCATGAGTATTCGGTTCAGTCGCATGTGGCCTCGATATGGTAACCACCTCAGGCGTGCCATATGGGCTTCGCGTCGGGCAATCACGATTGTGCGACAGGTACCGAGTGAAATTCTGTTTTTGGGGTGGTTTGGCGTGACCGACGCGTTGCACCCGGTTATGAATGCTGCTCGATCTGGAGAGGGCCATGAAGCTCGGATTTTTTACCCAACCCGTACACCCCATCACCCGTGATTACCGCGAAGTGCTGCGCGAGGATCAGGCGGCGATCATCCTGGCGGATGAGCTCGGATACACGGAGGCTTTCGTCGGCGAACATATGACCGACCTGGCCGAGCCGATCACGAGTTGCCTGGTCTTTCTCGCGACGCTGATCGACCGGACCAAGCAGATCAAGCTCGGGACCGGGGTGATCAACATGCCGAGCTACCACCCGGTGCATGTCGCCGCACAGGTCGCGATGATGGACCATTTGTTGGATGGGCGGTTTGTCTTTGGTATCGGTCCGGGTGGCTTGCCCTCGGATATCGAGGTGTTCGGAAATCTGGATCTCGACAAGAACGAGAAGATGGTCGAGGCGATCAACCAGGTGCTCGATATCTGGGCCGGGGAAGCGCCCTACAATCTGGAGGGTAAATTCTTCAAGACCTCGACCGAGCGCACGCTGTACCCGGAAATCGGCCAGGGGTTGATTCCCAAGCCGCTCCAGAAGCCCCACCCGCCAATCGTTTTTACCGCCCTGGCCCCCTACTCCAAGGGGATCACGATGGCGGCTGAGCGCGGCTGGCGCGGTATCTCGTCGAATTATGTGCAGGCCCATTGGGTGGCGACCCATCTGCCGAAGTTCGTTGAAGGCCAGAAGAATGCCGGCCTGCCCGAAGACCCCTCGCAATGGTCCGTGGCCAAGAGCATCTTCGTCGCCGACGATGACGACACGGCAATCAAATATGCGCGCAGCGAGGACGGGCCTTACGGGTTCTACTTCTCGAACATCCAGAAGAAGTTGCTCAAAGGACGCGGTGCGACCGGCATGGGCCTGTTCAAGTCGCACCCCGAGCAGCCCGACGAGGAAGTCTCGGTGCGGCATTCCCTCGACACCCAGGTGATTGCCGGGTCGGTTGAGAGCGTCGTCGAACAGTTGCTGGAACTGCGCGAGATCATCGGTCCGTTCGGGCAGTTGATGTACACCGGGCATGACTGGGCAGATGTGGCACTGTCACGCCGTTCAATGGAACTCATGGCCCATGAGGTCATGCCGCGCGTTAACAAGGCGCTCGGCGAATAGACGATATCTCTGAAGGAGTTTTTCATGCCGCGTTACGACGGTCCGATCATCGATTCTCACCATCATATTTTCTGGGACCTTGAGGCCAACTATCCGTGGATGAGCAAACCCATGCGGCCGATGATATTCGGCGATGACTGGTCGGCCCTGAAGCAGGAATACTCCGTCGGCGACCTGATGGCGGATTTCGAACCCCAAAACGTGGTCCAGTCGGTCCATGTTCAGGCGAATTTCGACATCGCCCGGCCCGAAGATGAGACCGCTGGCTTGCAAGCAATGGCGGACGAGTCCGGCTTCCCCTCCGGTATCGTCGCCTACGCGGATCTGACCGACCCGAACCTGGAGAGTGTGCTCGACAAGCATCTGTCCCACGCCAATACGCGCGGCATTCGCCAGCAGATCTACTGGCACCCCGAGAACGAGTATTGGCGCTTTGTGGACAGGGCAGATTTTTGCCTGTCCACGAGTTTCCGGCGCGGATTGTCCATCCTGTCGGACAAGGAACTGACGTTCGATTTTCAGGGCTTCGCATCCCAGTTCGCCGATCTGGCGATGCTCGCGCGGGAATGCTCGAATCTGAACATCTGTCTTGTGCATGCAGGGATGCTGACGTCGACCGACAGTTCAACTGTCGAGGAATGGCGCGAGGCGCTGGCCGTGCTGAAGCCTTGTGAGAATGTTTTCATCAAGGTGTCGGGGCTCAATACCTTCACCCGGGTGGTCGACGCAGACATCATGGGCATCGCCGCGAACACCGCGCTGGACATGTTTGGAACGGACCGCTGCTTCTTCGGCAGCAACTATCCCGTCGAGCGCATGTGGACGTCGTTCGGGGATTACGTGTCGACGCAGAAAGACGTGTTGGCGGACCGCTCCGAGGCGGAGCAGGAGAAGTTCTTCCACGACGTCGCGCGTGAGTTTTACAGCCTCTGATCGCGCGAATTTGTTTCCATCGCAGGAGCCATTTCACGTATTCTCTGTGTGATTACCCGCATGGAGATAAACGCCGATGATCTTCCGGCAACTGTTCGACAGTGAATCGAGTACCTACACCTATCTGATGGCCAGCCGCCCCGGCGGTGAAGCCCTGATCATCGACCCGGTGCTCGATAAGGTCGATCGTTATCTCCAGTTACTCGATGAACTCGACCTGCGCCTGATCAAGGCGGTCGATACCCATGTCCATGCCGACCACATCACCGGCCTCGGCGCTTTGCGCGACCGCACCCGCTGCATCACGGTGATGGGAGAAAAAAGCGGTGTGGATGTCGTGTCCATGCGGGTGGCCGAAGGAGACGCGATCGACATCGAAGGCGTGCGTCTGGACGTGGTCTACACCCCCGGTCACACGGATGATTCATACAGTTTCCTGATGAACGACCGGGTCTTTACCGGCGACACGTTGCTGATCCGCGGGACTGGCCGGACCGACTTCCAGCATGGCGATGCTGCCGCCCAGTATGATTCGATCTTCAACAAGCTGCTGAAACTGCCCGACGACACGCTGGTCTATCCGGCCCATGACTATAAGGGCGACACGGTCAGCACCATCGGCGAGGAGAAGACCTACAATCCGCGCCTGCAGGTCGAGAGCGAAGCCCAGTATGTCGAGATCATGGAAAACCTGAATCTCGCCAACCCGAAAATGATGGACGTGGCCGTTCCCGCCAATCTCAAAATCGGGCTGAAGCAGGACGATCTTGAGCGCATGGGGATGTCTCTCAATTGCGGCCAGGGTATTGCCCAGGTCGAGGACCCGAGCATTATGCTGGTCGATCTGCGCGACGACACGGAGCGTGAGAAGAACGGCGTGATCCCCGGTTCGGTCCACGCCCCCTACCTCGATCTCGACGAAAACGTGAACCCGGGCGGGATGCTTTTCGAACTCGCGCAATCGTCGGGCAAGCGGATCGTCTTCTACTGCGCCTTCGGTGAACGCTCGGCGATGGCTGTGGAAGCAGCACTGGGTGCCGGGATCGAGAATCCTTGCCACCTGGCGGGCGGGATCGATGCGTGGAAATCCGCGGGCGGGCCGCTCGCTTAAACTCTAGGCCGGCGCGAGCTTTTCGAAGACGAGCGCATCCTTGCCGGCAATCACCTGATCTCGGACATATCCGAAGCCACATTTCTCCAGCACATGGATCGACGGGGTGTTTTCACGTTCCACCGCGGCGATCAGGCGGTTCAGCCCCAGATCACCGAAGGCATGATCGATAGCCGTCTGCGCCGCCTCGGTCGCATAGCCCTTCCCCCAGCGGTCGCGGCGCAATCGGTAGGCCAGCTCGATGCCGGGTACGCCATGGCCGAATTCGGCCAGGCCGCACATGCCGATAAGGTCGTTGCTGGTGGCCTCGATGACCGCCCAGATCGAAAACCCCAGTCGTTCCTGACGGTTGATGTTGGTCTGGATGAAATCTTCGGTGGGTTTGCGCGATGCATGCGGGCCGTTGAGGCTGAAGTGCATGACCTCGGGATCGCCGAAGAAACCGAATGCGGCCTCGACATCGTCGAGTGCGAAGGGCCGCAATGCGAGACGGCCGGTCGTCAGCGGTTGCATTGATCGGGTCCTTGCGCCTTCATGCAATCAGTCTATCGGAGGAGTTTCGATTTGGAACGGGTGAGTGGAAAAATCGCGCTGGTGACCGGCGGGGCGTCCGGTATTGGGCGCGCGTCGGCACTGATGCTGGCGAAACAAGGTGCGCGGGTGGCCGTCTCGGATATCAACCTGGATGGCGCGCGCGAGGTTGCCGACGAGATCGGTGAAAACGCGGTCGCGATTGCCCATGACGTGACGGAGGAGAATGCCTGGACGATGTCCCTCAATACCGTCGTGGCGGCATTCGGGGGCCTGCATGTACTGGTGAATTGCGCCGGGACGGCGATCAACGGCACGGTCGAGGAAACCTCGTTGGAGGATTGGCGCAATCTGCATGCGCTCGATCTCGATAGCGTGTTCCTCGGCTGCAAGCACGCGATCGCTCATATTGCCGCATCGGGTGGCGGGTCGATCGTCAATATCTCCTCGATCTCGGGAATCATCGCCGGGCATAACCTGGCGGCCTATAACTCGGCCAAGGCGGGCGTCCGGCATCTGACCAAGTCCGTCGCGTTGCACTGCGCGCGGCAGGCGAACAACGTTCGTTGCAACTCCGTCCATCCGGCCTTCGTCGACACGCCGATCCTCGACACGATTCTCAAGCGCGGGACCCGCGAGGAAGGCCTCGAACGGCTGGCCCAGCAGATCCCCCTGGGCGTCGTCGCGGAGGCTGATGATGTCGCTTATGCGGTGATCTACCTGGCGTCCGACGAAAGCCGGTTCATGACCGGTTCGGAACTGGTGCTCGACGGTGGTGTATCGGCCATGTAGCAGCCCTTGCCCCTGCTCCGGCGCACCGACACAATGAGATTAAGAAAAGTGTATTGGGGGAAGAAACATGGCCACGGAACATCGACTGACATCTGCACCGGAGAATCTTCGCTGGGGAGCGTTTTCAGCCGACTTTGAGGCGGTTCTGGAGATTGAGCCCGGTGACCGGGTGGTCATCGAGACGATTTCCGGCGGGCCGGACCAGATCCCGGAAGAAGTCCGCGACAGCCTCCTGCCGGATCACGCCGCCTTCATCGCCGACAACAAACCGATCCTGCCCGGCCACATCATGACCGGACCCGTGGCAGTGCGCGGGGCGGAACCCGGTGACGTGCTGGAAGTGCGGATCATCGATGTGGAGCTGCGCCAGGACTGGGCGTGGAACATGATCATGCCGCTCAAGGGCTCCCTGCCCGAGGATTTCCACAAGAAACGCGTGCTCAATATCCCACTCGATCGCGAGGCGCATGTCGCGAAGCTGCCCTGGGGTGTGGATCTGCCATGCAACGCCTTCTTCGGCGTAATGGGGGTCTCGCCGCCGCCCGAATGGGGCACCATCACCTCGATTGTTCCCCAGCCCCATGGCGGAAACCTGGACATCAAGGAGCTGGGTGCGGGGTCGACCCTGTATCTGCCGGTCCATGTGCCGGGCGGGAACTTCCAGACGGGCGACGGCCACGCGCTGCAGGGTGATGGCGAGAGCTGCCTGTCGGCCGCCGAAACCGCGCTCATCGGAACGTTCGAGTTCCATCTCCGCAAGGACCTCTCCTACAAGATGCCGCGCGCGGAAACCGACACCCATTACATCACTATCGGGATCGATCAGGACCTGGACGACGCGGCCAAGCAGGGCCTGCGGGACATGATCGTTTTAATCCAGGAACGTACGAACCTGTCGGCCGAAGACGCCTACTCCCTGTGCAGCCTTGCCGCAGACGTGCGTGTTTCCCAGTTGGTGAATGTCAATAAGGGCTGCCATGTGATGCTGCCCAAGGCTGCGCTGCACGGCGCTGCGGACGCGGCGGGCAAACGGCTATAGGCGAACTGGCCTGCAACGAAAGAGGACTGACCGATGGCGGACCGTCTCAAGGATAAGGTGGCGTTGGTAACGGGTGCCGGTTCAATCGGGCCGGGTTGGGGCAATGGCAAGGCGGCGGCTGTTTTGTTTGCGCGCGAGGGTGCCAGGGTTCTGTGCGCCGACATCAACCTGGACGCAGCGCGCGAGACGGCGGAAATAATCCGCGGCGAAGGCGGCAACGCGGAAATCTTTGAAGCGGACGTCACCCAAACAGACCAGGTCGAGGCGATGGTCGCGGCCTGCACCGAGGCATTCGGGCGGATCGACGTGCTTCACAACAATGTCGGGATCGTGGCGCCCGGTGGTGCGGCCGAGCAGACAGAAGAGGACTGGGACCGGGTCGTCGCGACCAATCTCAAGAGCATGTTCCTGACCTGCAAAAGCGTCATTCCGATCATGCAGGCGCAGAATAGCGGCTCGATCATCAACCTGTCGTCGATTTCGAGCCTGCGTTACATGGGCATCAACTATGTCGCCTATCCGACCACGAAGGCGGCGATCAATCAGTTCACCAAGGTCACGGCCGGTCAGTACGGGCGATGGAATATACGGGTGAACGCCATATTGCCGGGCTTCAACCGCACCCCGATGGTGGACAACACGGTGGTGGAGATGGTCCAGCGGGGCACCGACCCGGACATGACCCTCGACAAATACTATGCCTGGCGCGAAGAGAAGATCCCGCTGCGTCGCTGGGGTGATGCCTGGGACATCGCCAACGCCGCGCTGTTTCTGGCGTCGGACGAATCTTCCTATGTTACCGGGCTGGAAATGGTGGTCGACGGCGGCGCGACCCTGATGCTGGGCTGACCGACGACGATTTATTCGTTGTCGGTGTAGGGCGTGAGCTCGTCGAGCGCAGGCTTCACCTCTTCCATGAACAATTTAAGGTTCTGAATCACGCTCTCCTTGGGCTGCTGAGCGTAGTGATAGATCAGGATCACATACTCCGCCGGCAGGTGTTTCCATTGTTCAACGAAGTGGTCGCGTACCTGGCTGGCGGTGCCGGGCACGAACAGGCCGGTGTCGATCATCGGGTCGACAAGGTCTTCCAGCGGAGTCTCCGGTTGGACGTTTGCCTTCGCCCGAAGTGCCCCCGGCAGGAAGTTTTCATAAAAATGTTTGTAGATCATGCCGTCATAGTCGGCGACCGCCTGGCGGGCATCCGCCATGGTGTCGGCGATCCGTGGCATGCGCACGATGGCCTGGTTTTGTCCAAGCGCGAAGTCATGCCCGGCCTGACGGGCGGTATCGACATAGGCCGGGCCGAAGTCGGCAACCTTGTCCATATGTGAAAAATACGCCGGAATGAAGCCGTGGCGCCCGGCATATTCGACGGTTTCCTGACTCGCATTCGAGGCCACGAAAACCGGTGGATGGGGCTTGGTATAGGGTGCAGGCACAACACTGACGCGACGCACTTCGCCGTCGGCGCCGATTTCCCCTTCGGCCCCGAGCTTCTCCGTCCATGAGGCCATGGGCCAGTCCTGCACGCCGGTGTCATGGGGAAACGGAATCTGCCAACGCGCCGAGTTATGCTCGATGCTTTCCTCGGTCCATGCCTTGATCACGATATCGACGGCATCTTCGAAGATTTCCCGGTTGAGTCGATCGTTCTCGCCGCCGTCGGACAGGGTCGCGCGGGTGCCCAGATGTTGTCCGAGCACGTCGGTCCAGCGGGACTGGAAACCGCGCGACAAACCAACAAAACAACGCCCTTCAGTCAGGTGATCGAGTATCGCGGTTTCCTCGGCCACCCGGATCGGGTTCTGGGCGCTCATCACATAACCGAGCTGGCCGACGCGGATATTTTCCGTTCGCGCGCCCCAGAACGCGTTCATCACGCCTGGGTTGGGGCTGACCTCGTATCCCTCGGAGTGAAAGTGATGCTCGATCGCGGTAACGCCCCACAGGCCGAGCTTGTCCGCCTGTTCCACGATGTCGCACCAGCCACGGAGTGTCTCCTGAAACAGCGTCGCATCCCGCCCGATGGGCCGGCGTTCCATGCGCTCGGCTTCGGATGCGGTTGGCATGACCGGATACATTTGGACGATGACTTTGACCAATTTGATGTCCTCGAGCGCCCGCAGGGTGGCTGCTCGTTTATGACCGAGGCCCGTGATGATGTCACCCCGGCTTTTGTTTCGCGGTGGTTCGTTCAGGCTTGGTTAAGGTCTTTCAGTGAAATTGGCATATTGGGTAGAGGAATTGAGCAGAATATGGCCACGCGTGTGATTGGTTATACGAATGGTGATCGCCGCCGCGATCGTCGGCGCGAGATCGTCATCGAGGCGATGCTCGACGATCAGCCAATCCATATTCTCGATATCGGCCTGTCGAGGTTCGGCGCCGACGGCGCAAAACAGGTCACGAAGGATATTGTCTGGCCTGAAGTGGATCAGCTGGCCGAGCTGCGTTTCACCGACTACCGCGGCCGTGACGTGCTGATTCTCGTCAACATTACGAATGTGGATGTTGCGGAAGAGAAATTCGGTGGTGAATTTTATGAATTGCCGGGAAACGCCTTCGATGTCCTGCAGGATATCGTCACGCTGCGTGACCTCCGAGGAACGGCGGCAGAATAGCGCTCAATTGTTTCCGCCTTGCTGCGCCGCGACACGTTCACGCCATGCCAGCCACATCGAGGATCCGAAGATTACGGTGCCACCGACCCATGTGTAGATGCCGGGCACTTCGGTAAAGATCGCAAAGCCGATTAAAGCTCCCCAGACGAGACGCAGAAAATCGATCGGCATCACGGCGTTGGTTGATCCCGTGCGCAATGCCTGGGTCAAGGCCCATTGGGCGAATGCGCCCAGAAATCCTGCTGCGGCCAGCCAGCCGATATCCACGAGGCTGGGTGTTGCCCAGTAAGGAATGGCAGGCAGCAATGCCATTGGCGCCATCATGATCGCCATCCAGGCCGTGATGGTCGCGCTTGATTCCGTTCGGCTCATGATCTTGATGATCAGCAACACAGCGCCCCAGAGCGAGGCGGCACCGACGAAGTAGAGAGCGCCGGTGTCGAGCGCAGACGGCCCGGGCTGGACGATGATCAGCATGCCGGTAAAGCCCACCACAAGCGCGATGACGCGGCGGAGCGGAAAGCCTTCGCGCAGAAAAATTGCCGCCAGCAACACAGCGAATAGCGGCGCCAGAAATGTGAGCGCGCTCGCTGCGGCCAACGGCGCGAGTGTCAGTCCGACATAAAACAGAAGCATTGATGCCAGATGCAGAACGGCGCGGACGAACATCAGGCCGTGGCGTCGGGTGCGCAGGAATCCGGTCCCGTTGCGCGCAATCATCGGGACGATGATCAGCATCGTGAACAGGTTGTAGAAAAACGCGACCTCGAAGGCGTGCATCCCCCCTTCGGCCACATGGCGGATCATGGCGTGGGTCGAAACCGCGATGAACGTCGCGCCGACCATCCACAGGATCCCGGTGACATTATCGGGCCGGCGGCGCGCAGGCGGATTCGAATTGGGTGATGTCACAGTTGCTCCGCTGGCCCGTGGATGCGGAGCTTACAGGGTTCCCCGGCCAGGTGCGATACGCGCGGACGGCGTGTCCGCTTAGAAAAAGACGAAAGCCCGGGTCTCGATGCTTTCGCGTGGTGCTGCATCGGGCGGCGACGTCGGATCCTCGAACGCGGTGTGGACGGAAAATCGGGCACGCCCGTCAATGGCTGAATCATACGTCTTGATGAGCAGGGCTTCGTGCGCCTGGAGTCGCGGGTAGTAGAACCATTTGTGATCCGGATTGAAGACCACCTGCTGCACCTCACCTATTCGATCCTTCGCGCGGCGCTCCACGGTGATCAGGTCAGCATCGCCCACGCTGCGTGCATCGCACAGGGCCAATGGTGCGGTTTCAATGGGCGCATTATTCGATGACCGCCAGACATTGACGATGGCAAAGCGGCGCGACAGCAGGTCTTCGGCCTCGTTCTCGGGGAACAGGTCGCGCACCCTCTTCTCGGCCGACGCTTGCGTATAGTCGTTGTGAATGACACCGGCGGGCTCACGCACGACCTTTGCGGTTCGCATGGTTTCGGAATCGGCACGCCGCGTGTGATCAAACACATGTACGCGTCTACCGCCGGTGAGTTCCAACAGAAGCTCTGCGATCTCGTCTTCATAGGTGTTGGCGATCTGCGCATCGTCATAGAAATCGGACACGCTGCTGGTCTGTTCGACAAGTCCGAAACCCGCTGTATCGAGATCCAGCGCTTCGGCCACGCGGCGTGCATTTTGGATGTCGACGCTGCGATCCTCATACAAGCCGGCCCATTTGGAATTATCCTGTCCCGCTTCCGACGGGATATAGATCAAACGTTTTTCGCCGGTGTCCGTCATGTACTTCACATCCGCACGGACATGTGACGGGTCGGTGTCTATATCGTTTGGCATGGTTGCGGCTCGTTCGTTGTTGTGGATAAGCAATATCGGCAGGCCAAACCGACTTGGCAACATGAATGGCGATTCAGTCCGTATTTGTGCGAGATACCGGGTGTCGATAGTGATCTGGGCCGGGTTCAGATTGCCGATACTTCACGGTATTATTGAATGATGCAGAGAGATAACCACCGACCACTGATGCCGCGGCTTCTGCTGCCGGGTTGTTGTGCATTGATTTTGGCATTTGCCAGTCTGGTTTCGACGGCATCCGACGCAAAGGCGGCTGATGACGAAGCGACGCGATTGTCGCAGTCGACGCTGACGATCGGACGGGTTTCGGGAAACCCGCGTAAGCATGCAGGGCGTTTGATGGCCTTTGGAGAATATCTGACAGACCGACTGGGCAATGAATTTCCGACCCGGGCCGAAATCGTGATGGATGCGGATCTCCAGAACATCCAGTCGGCAGCCGCGCGTGGCGATATCGATCTGATTTCCGAAACCGTGTTCTCTGCTGCGCGGCTTGAGAATACCGGCGAAATGGAAATTCTGCTCCTTGAATGGAAGCGTGACGTATCGAAATACCGAAGCGCGCTGATCGTGCGTAAGGACAGCGATATACATTCATTGGCGGATGTACGTGGACGCACAATCGCATTTGAGGATCCCGGTTCGACTTCGGGGTTTTTCCTGCCCTATCTCGAGATCATGGACAGCGGCCTCGATCTATCCCCTATGGGCGTGCGAAGTCGAGACAGCATGGCGGTGCGTTACACATTCGCAGGCACGGAAGTGAATGTTGTCGGATCCGTTATTCGCGGGCGCACAGATGTCGGCGCAAATAGCGAAACTGACCTCGACGATCCGGAAGTGATGACGGAGCGCTTTCGGCCCGAACTTCGTGTGTTCCACCTGACACAATAGGTGCCCCGCTCGGTTTTGCTGGTGCGCCGTTCCATGCAGCCGGCGATGAAATCGCGTTTGCGCGAAATTCTGCTGAGCATGCATCTCGATGAGACTGCCGAACCTGTGATGAAACGATACTTCAAGGTCAGTCGTTACAACGAGATCGACCCGGCTGCGGAAGCCGAGCTAAAGCGCATTCGTGACGCGGTGCGCTTGCGCCACGGAGGTTGATGATGAACTTCGGGCTTCGCACCAAGTATGTCTTCACGCTCGTGGCGCTCGTGGCCGTTGTGACGATTGTTGTGTTGGGCGCGCAGCGGGCAACCATTGACCGTATCGTGCATGGTTTCGAGGTCGAGAATCTGAAACGCATCGATGCCGTCCTGACGGAGAATGCGCGCAAGCAGGCTGTTTCGACCGCTCGAATAACGGCGGACCGGCTGTTGGAGCCGCTTTTCGCCGAAGATATTTCGGGGGTTGGCAACATCATTCGTCCCCTTGCCGCGCGCGATGACGTGCGGGCCGTCAATGTTTACGGGCGCGACGAGACAGTCTTCCACGACGGCACTCAGAAGCTGGCTCGTTTTGGCGACCAGGCGCCTCCGGGTGTCGTTGCGGCATTGCGTCAGCAGCAGCACGGTCTTGAAACCGATGCCTCTAACCTTCGCGTGATCGAACCCATCATCGAGGATGGTTATGTGTTCGGTGCCGTCGAGGTCGTTTTCAACGCGCAGTATATCGGTGCTGAAGTGACCGCAATGCAGGCCGAGCTCTCGAAAGTGGCTGAAGAAGCGCTGCGCGAACTTGAGATGCTTCTCGCTCTGGTGTTGCTGGTCGCGCTGATTCTGGCGGGGATTGCCGCTGCATTCCTCGCGGGGCGGATGAGCCGTCCGGTCCGAGAGCTCGCCCGGGCAACAAAATCCATCGGTACCGGGGATTTCAGCGTTGAAATCGCGTCCAGGCGGTCTGACGAGCTGGGTGAACTGGCGCACGTATTCGACGATATGGCGAAGAATCTCCGCGATACGATGGTCTCGCGCTCACAGCTCGAATTAACCGTCGCGGAACAGACACGTGAACTACGCCAGACCCACGAAGCGCTGAAGGACCTCGAATCCAGGCGACGCAATGTGCTCGACGAGATCGGTGACGATTTGCGCGCGCCGATCAGTGATATCGAGAACGACATCACCATCGCTCTGCGAAACCAGGATTCGGCGCTTGAGTTGCGTCACTCCATGAGCCGGGTGCTGTTCCAGATTCGCGACGTGCGGCGGCTCGTCGATGATTTGCGCTTTGCCGCACGTTCCGGGCAACCCCGCAGGTCGGATCGGATGGCGGACTAGAACGCAAGTTCGGCGTTCCAAACTGGGCTGGCGGGTGCTATCCGATTGCCGCCGGAGGGGTGGCCGAGTGGTTGAAGGCACCAGTCTTGAAAACTGGCAGGCGTGCAAGCGTCTCGTGGGTTCGAATCCCACCCCCTCCGCCAGTCGTCTGAGGGTTCCCTAAACTCGGGATTCGCGTAGCGCCTCAAGGAATATCTCGCCGAGATCGGCAAGCTTCTTCGGCCCGACGCCATTCACCAGCGCCATACTTTCCAGGTCGTGTGGCTTCATCACGCACATGTCGTGCAACGAGGCGTCCGAGAAGATCACATAGGCGGGCACCTTGCGTTCGCGGGCGAGATCGCGGCGCAGTGCCTTAAGGCCGGCCAGAAGCTCGGCATCGGCATCATCGAGAGCGGCCTCGGCGGCGCGGGCCTTCTTTGAACCCTTGGCCTTGGTCTTCGGGATGTCCCGATATTCGTAGCTCTGCCCGCCCTGCAAGATCGCTTCGGCGCTTTCGGTCAGCTTGAGCCCGCCATAGCCCTCGACATCGATCGACAGATGGCCCGAGGCGACGACCTGGCGGATGAAGGCGGTCCAGAAATTCTTCGAATGGTCCTTCCCGGCCCCGTAGACCGGCAGTTCGTCATGACCGCGCGCGAGGATTTTCTCCGACGCGCTGCCGCGCAACACATCCACGATATGGGCGGCGCCAAAGACCTGGCCTGTACGCGCCACGGCGGTCAGCAGCATCTGCACCTCCTTCGTGCCGTCGATCAGGGTCGGCGGGTCGAGGCAGATGTCGCAATTGCCGCAGGCTTGCGTGTCTTCCCCGAAATAGGTGAGCAATGCGACCCGCCGGCAGCTTATGGCCTCGCCATATGCCAGGAGCGAGTCCAGGCGCTTATGCTCGCGGCGTTTGTGATCCTCGTTGCCCTCATCCTGGGCGATGAACTGGCGGCGCAGGCGGATGTCGTCGAGGCCGTAGAGCATGTGGACATCGGCGGACTTGCCGTCGCGCCCGGCGCGGCCGATCTCCTGATAATAGGCCTCCATGCTGCCGGGCAGGTTCATGTGGAAGACGTAGCGGATATCCGGCTTGTCGATGCCCATCCCGAAGGCGATCGTCGCCACCATGATGACAGCATCTTCGGCCATGAATGTTTCCTGGTTTTCCCGGCGAATCTCCTGGGACAGTCCGGCGTGATACGGCAGCGCCTTGTAGCCCTTCTCGCGCAGCAGGTTCGCGGTTTCATCGGTAAGTTTGCGTGACAGGCAGTAGACGATTCCCGCGCCGGCACGACGGGATTCCACAAAATCCAGAAGCTGCTTGTTCCGGTCGGTCTTAGGGGCGACGGCCAGCGTCAGATTGGGGCGATCGAAACCCCGCACGACGGTGTCGCCCTTCCCGCCGAAAAGCTTGGTGGCGATGTCCTGCCGGGTCGCGGTGTCGGCGGTGGCGGTAAATGCGCTGAGTGTGGCTCCGGGGAAATGCTCGCGCAGGCTGGAGAGCGCCTCATATTCCGGCCGGAAGCTGAAGCCCCATTTCGAGATGCAATGGGCCTCGTCCACGACGAACATTGCCGGATCGAGCTCGCGCAACGCCGTCAGCATTCGCTCGGTCATCAGCCGTTCGGGCGACAGATACAACAACTTGATCGAACCGTCCTGCACCCGCCGCCAGTCGGCCACATTGTCTTCGCGCGGCCTGTTGGAATGAATGCAGGCCGCCGCCACGCCGTTGGCGCGCAGACCCGCCACCTGATCATCCATCAGAGCGACCAGCGGTGAGACCACGACCGTCAACTGTTCGGCGATGATGGCGGGAATCTGATAGCAGAGAGATTTTCCGGCGCCCGTGGGCATGATGGACAGAGTGTGGGTGCCCGCGAGCAGCCGATCGACGATCTCCTGCTGGCCGGGGCGGAAAGCGGGAAACCCGAAGACCGAATTCAGAATTTCTTCAGGTGCTGCGGTCATATCGCCTTGTTCGTCGGGGCAGGATTGAGAATTGGTGCAATGCCGTAGGCGAACCTACAGGATCATCCGAGGTGGCGTCAGGCGAAAGCGCAAACCTCTGCCGTATTCACTGTCGGTTACGGCAGATAGTATGGGTCTCCACCGCTTACCGATTTTACGTATTCCATTGGAGCGCCCGCATGGCCGAACAGATCTATCTCACCAGTGACGGCAACCAGATGGAATGCCTCGTGGCCGTGCCGGACGGGCCGGGTCCGCATCCGGCCCTCGTGATCGCGCCCCATTTGCCGGCCGACCTCGGCCTTAAGGACGAATCCTTCACCCACGGGGTGGTCGACCGATACGCCGTCGCCGGATATCTGTCGATCGTGCCCCAGGTGTTCCACCGGCAGCCGGCGGATCGACCGCGCGGCGAGAAACGCGCCTATATGGACGACAACGAGGTGATGGATGATCTCACCGTTGCCCGTGACTATCTGTCCGACAGGGATGACGTGGCGAGTGATCGCATGGGTGTCCTCGGGCATTGCACGGGTGGCCGGATGGCGATTCTGGCCGCATCGCGGGATGGTCATTATAAGGCCGCCATCGATTTTTGGGGCGGCGGCGTCAACGCGCCGTGGGGAGATGGCATGCCCGCGCCGCTGGCGAATGTGGGCGACATTCAATGCCCGATTGCCGGCTTCTTCGGCAATGAAGATGCGAGCCCATCGCCGGACGATGTGGACGAACTGGAGAACGGTCTAGAAAAGAACGGCAAGCATTTCGAGTTCCATCGCTATGACGGTGCCGGCCACGCATTTCAGAATTTCGCAAACCCGGAACGCTATCGCGAGGCCATTTCGGAGGATGCCTGGGGTAAGGCAATAGCCTTCCTAGACCAGCATCTGAGGCCGTAGAGGCAATAGGCAGGATTATCGAAACATGACCGACCCCAGCACAGATCGCGACGGCGATACCGAGACATTTGGTAACGTCACCGTCACCCATCGCTTCAAGACGGTGGACGGACCCGACGGCCCGGTCCTCTGGCACTATGTGGAGGCCGGCCCGCAGGATGCCGAAGCCATTGTGCTCGTTCATGGCAACGGCGAGTCCTGGTATTCCTGGCACCATCAGATAGAGGCGTTCGGTAGCCGCTACAGGATCGTCGCCTTCGACATGAAAGGCTATGGCCAGTCTGACAAGAGCGACGGCAACTATCACTGGGAGCATGTCTCGGAGGAAGCCCTCGCGCTTCTCGATGCACTCGATCTCCGGACCTTCAACGTCGCCGCCCATGACCGTGGCGCGGTACTCATGGACTATCTGGCCGGGAACCATCCGGAACGGATACGCCGCTATTTGCGGATGGCCCAGCTCGTTCACATCTGGGAGCCCGACGGGTCACCCCAGGCTCAGTGGTTCGCGGACCCGGTCAAGGGGCCGGAGATATTCCGGGATTTCTTCGAGCAGCGCATGGCCAAGATGTTGAAGAAGCCCTTGTCCGACGCACACCGTGACCGGATTGTCCGGGAGCAGTCGTTCCCCGGCATACCCGAGGCCGTGCCGCGCTACTTCCGGGCCTCCAGCTTCGAAGAACAACTCGCCGACCGGGTCGAGCGCCTCTTGCGAAAGATGAATTTTCCCGTCCTGCTTCTCTATGGGACCGAGGATAAGGGCCAGCCCATGCACTATTACAACGATCCCGACAGCCCGGCGGCGGACCAGTTCCCCAACGCCCGGCTGGAGTGGATCGAGGGTGGCGGACATTTCACGACGGTCGACAACCCGGAAGAGATCACCCGGAACCTGGGCGACCTGCTTTCGGAACCACTCGGTTGACGGACGGGTTGGCGGCGAGAAATTTCGCCGCGGTCATCGGCCTGAGGGCTGCGGCACGTGGCGGGGTTCCCGGCCTCTATCCCATTGCCACAGCGTATCGTCGCGCGTGAGGGCAATCGTCGTCCGCGATCCCGCCGCAACCGCCACGACATCCTCCATAATCGGCATCGGTTCGGTGTCATAGCCCCTGCCCCAGGCGAACAACGTACCGTTGGGGCGGATGGCCAGAGAATGGGACGAGCCCGTCGCAATGGCCTCGGCGCCGGACATAATTCGGCTCCATCGGATAGCCTTGTCGCCGAGGCCGTGTTTGCCGACAGGGCCGTAGATATTACCGCCAGTGCCGACGACATCCCCGTTCGTGAAGAGCAGGATGGCGTGTCCTGTATGGGCCGTGATGCGGACAGCACCGGATGCCGTTTTCACAAACCGGTCCGTGGTCTCCAGCCGGCCATCGCCATATTGCCCGCGATGGGCGCGGCCTTTGACGAACAGGTCTCCCGACCGGGTGATGTAGTAGTTCGCACCGTCGCCCACGGCGGCGTCCGCGACATCGGATGCCACGCGTTCCTTGGTGTCACCCGATACCCACCAGAGATCGCCGGCGTTCGTGATGGCAAGTACGCCGCTGTCGCCGGCTGCAAAATTGACGATTCCGGTCATGAGAACGGTCTGTCGTTTGAGGTTTGTACTTAAACGAACGAGGTCCGCCTCATTGGTGAGGACATAGTAGCTGTCACGCCCGACACCAACCTGCCGGGCCGAGATCGCAACCGGTACCGGCGGGCTATCCCCCTTCCACGCGTAGACTTTGCCCGCCACGATCGCCATCTGACGATCGTAGTAGGCCGCGAGCATCGGGGATGAGCTGTCGGAGGTCGCGGGACTGGCCGCCAGCAGGATGAGCAGGAAAACGCCGAGCGCGTGAATTCTCATGTCACCAGCTCTTTTGCCTATCAATGGTTATGCGATCCCCGCCGGATCCAGCCCGAAGATCTCCGCCGCCCAGTCGGACATGACGTCGCCGATCAGTTGCCGGTTGTCGATCTGGCAATGTTCCGCCCCGCCCTCGTCCAGCCGGAAGACCTTGAGCTTGCGGTTCGGGCTGTTGACAGCCGCCTCGATGGTTTTCTCCGCCATCCACAGCGGCACCTGGCGGTCGTTCTCACCATGGGCGACGAGCAGCGGACAGGTGATCTTGTCGGCGACCCCTTCGAGGGTCATCTGGCGGGCGACGGCGAGCGCGTCTTCAGGCGTTTTCTGGCCCATCACCCACATGCCGTGGCTCACCATGTCGGGGACCGACGGTGCCGTCTCTATCTTGGCGTAGGCGCGTTCGAAGTAGACGCTGAAATCCCAGAGCGCCCCCCAGGCGATACAGCATTTCAGGCGTTTCTCGAAAGCGGCCGCGCGGGGCGCGTAGTATCCGCCCAGACTGTTGCCGGACAGCCCGATGCGTTCGGCATCCACGTCGTTTCGGGCCTCCACATAATCCACCAGCTTGGCCACATAATGCTCGGTCTCGTGGCCGGCGGTCAGGCCGTGCAGGCGCAGCGCGCCGCCGGCGCCGGGCTGGTCGACGATGAGCATATGCATGCCGCGGCGCTGATATTCCGCACTGATAACCGGGTGGTGCAGCTCCTTCAGGGAATCAAAGCCCTGGATGTGGATCATGCAGGGTGCCGGGCCGTCGACGGGGGCCTTCACGAACATGCACGGCATGAGCCCGTCCTCGAACGGGATGTCGACATACTCGACCGGTTCGCGGCCGACCTCGCGGGCCTTGCGGAAGGTGTCGATGCCGCGCTGATAGGCCATGAGTTCGCGCGGGTCGGAATGATGCAGAAACCGCTCGGCACGCAGATGGTAGAGCCCGCCGCGATGATACTTGCGCGACGCGGTCAACGGGTGTCCCTCCGCCATGTCGGTGTCGCCCAGGCGTTCCAGGCGTTCGGCCAGGCGTGTGAACGCCTCGTACCATGCCTCGTTGGCCGTGGCCTGATCGCCGCCGGCCAGGTGCTTGACCGACCGCAGCACCTCTTCGGCCTCGCTGACGGTGCCCACCTCGTCGAACAGGGTCGCCGCCGTCAGGCTCCAGGCATAGTTATCCGGAAAATATTCGAACATGGGGAGCTCCTATAATTTTTATGCCACGTCGTTGACCAGGCCCTCGGCTTCAAGATGGCCGTTGGCGAGAAGTTCGTCGCGCGCGCGGGCCTTCCAGTCTGCGCGCATCATGAAGCCTGGCGTCTCGCGGCAATGGTCTTCGGCCCAACCGATTAACGCCTCATCGTTCAGGGACAAGTCCAGCGGCGCACCATGCGGCGCGGGCACGTACCAGACAGACTCCACTGCGAGCTCGACGATGTTGCCTTCCGGGTCGGGAAAGTAAATCGAGAAGGAATTTCCGTGGCAGGTTTTGCGCAGGGGGCCGACGTCGGCATGGGCTTCAAGTTCGCGTTCCATACGACGTAGTTCATCGAGGGTTTTGATCCGCAAGCTGAGCTGATTGACGCTGGTCGGCGCGTCGAGGTCGCGGCCCGACACGAGAATAACCTGATGATGTTCACACGGGTCGCGGCTGAGATAGGTGTATTCGCGTTCGGGCTCAGACCCGATCGGCGGCATGACACCGCGGTCGGTGACTGCATAACCCAGGACCTTGTCGTAAAAGGTGACCATCGCGTCCATATTGTCGACCTTGAACCCGCAATGCGCCTGCGCGATCCGGGGCGGCGGTGCGGTGTTCGTCCTTGCCTGGAGCAGAACTCTTCCCGGTTCGTCGGGCCGTTCAAAGTCGGGGTTTTCATTGCCGGTTTCCGGCCCTTCTTCGGTCAGCCGGCCCTCGGCAGAGAATGTGGTGGTTTTTCCCGCGCGCCAGTCGTCCCGGGTCATAAAACCGGGTGACCCCTGGCAACGTGCGAGGGTCTGCGACCGGATGTCCGCGTCCGATAGGGATAGATCGAGAGGCCAGGCCGCCGGTTGCGGCACGTAGTGGCCGGTTTCGACGGATACGGCACACCGGTTTTCTTCCGGATCTCGGAAATACAATGTCCAGCTGATGCCGTGGTCAATGGCGACAATATCGGTGACTTGCTCTTCACCAGCCAGAAGACCCTTTACCTGGCGCAACGCGTCGATGTCCGGCGCCTTGAACCCCGTCTCGCCGACGGTCGGTGCAAAGGTCGACGGTCGACCCGCTGCCAGCACGAACTGGTGGTGTTCGCGTGGTCGCCGGGTCATGAAAATGATCCGGTCCCTGTCGCCGCGGATGAGGCCATGGTCGCTGACGCAGAAACCGAGAACGCGCGTGTAGAAATCTTCCAGCTTGTCAGCATCGTCACAATTCACGCCGAAATGGCTGAACATCACGGCAGGCGGGCGTGTTTGAATCTCTTGTTCGCTCATCCTGGCTCTCCCCGGTTTCCGATGTGGATTGTGCCGGGTTTTGCACGATTGTCCACGCGATTTGATGGACAAACACGCTACCGGAATCAGAAAGGGCGGCCCGAAGACCGCCCTCACCTGGACTAGTTGTATTGGTTATCGGCGCCTATTTTCCGAAACCCTTGATCAGGCCTTTGACGGCATCACCGGCATCCTTACCCATGCCGCCGGATCCCTCGGTCATGCCTTCGAGAGCCTTGGCGGCCTCGCCGGCGGCCTTCTCAACCTCTTCCATGGCCGCACCGGTCAGTTTGTCGACATCGATCTTCGCACTGGCGACAGCGTTCTGCGCGCCCTTCAGGACCGCATCCATGATCTGGGTCGCGATTTCTTCCGGCGTCGCACCCTTGCCATCCTTGCCGATGTCCTTGAGGCGGATCGTCGGCAACGGCACGGAGAGTTTTTCGTTCAACAGTGGTGCCAATACGGCGACCTTGCCGTTCTGCAGCACGAGGCTTTCGATCACGATGTTGGGTGCATCGCCACCGCCGGAACTTTTCTCTCCGCTGCCGGCCTTCGATTGGACGGCCTTGTTGAGCTTGTCGAGGTTGCTGTCGCCGTCGTCGCCGAACTCATAGACGACTTCGGGGCCGGAGATGATGACTTCCTTGATGATCACCGGATCGCTTCGGACCGAACCCAGGTCGATGTTGACGCTCACTTCATCGAATTTGAACGCGTCGTCGTCGCTGAACCCGCTCGGATTGGTCACCCGGAAGCCGCGTAGTGCGCCCTTGCCCGATGTCAGCTCAATATCGACCTCGTTCAGGACCACGCTGGTCTGGGTCATGTCGGAGCCGACTTTCTCCACCGCTGCGCGAACGATGTCGTTGAGGTTGCCGAGGAATACGAAGATCCCGACCGCCGCAATCACCACCAGAACGCCCAGTCCGATCAAAATTTTCTTCATCGTGTGCCTGCCTTGTCTCGTTTTGCGTGAGGAATGAATTTTTCATCACGAACTACGCAAGAAGTTTGCCAGTTGAGCATATACCAGCATGTTTTCCGCTCTTTGCGGCGAAAATACGAACGGCCGCCCCGAGGGACGGCCGCCGCAGGATATAAGCGATTGAAAGAACTCAGGTAACTTCGCGCGCACCGGAAGCGAAATTGACCTTCACCGTGATGGTGCCCTCGTTGATGAGCCAGGGCCGGACGCGATAGGAGCGCGCACCGCTGGTGTGCATCGGATCAGCCGCGGCAATCTCGTTTGCGTGGGCGAGATCGCGGGCGCGGACGACAAACATGCCTTCGCCTTCCCATGTCTCCTCGTCATCGGCCCAGTGGGGGCCTGCTGCAACGAAGATGCCTTCCTCTTCCATTTTCGCCTGATGGGCGAGATGCGGGCCGATATTCTCCATAACCGGACCCATTCCGTCGGTCGGGAATGTGTGCACGACATAGACTTGCCATTTCAGCATGTCGCCGCTGGCTTCGAGAATTTGTGAGCGTGTCGGTGGGCCGTCGGCCATTTTTCATCCTCCCATGGGAAATTTTTGGCTATTTGACGCCGCAGGGGCGCCGGAATACAGAGGGCCAGACTTTAGGCAATCCGACGTGGAAACGCCAAGCTGAATCCGGCCCAACGGCTAGAATTGCGGCCTCTGAAAAGGATGACGGTGTGAAGCCACTATTCACAAAAATCTGTAACCGGCTTCCCGCATTCGTCCGGCACCGTAACTCAATTATTGCAGCGGCCGTGCTCTTCGCCGGCGTGATCCTGTGGTTCGCATTGGGCCCCGCCGGAAGCCCGTCGATCAGCATCAAGTCTCCCGCTCAACTGGAGACCTATTACACAGACCAAGGCTACACCATGCAGGCGCTTCGGGCAGGAAATGCTCAAGTGCCGCCTGTGTTCATCACATCGGTACCCGACGATTGGGCAAAAGATCTCGACGTGGGGCAAAAGAAAAGCATGTTTTTCCGCACGTTGTTGCCGTTGGTGCTGCAGGTCAACAAGGACATACGGGCCGACGCCAGCCGCCTGGCGGAACTGCAGGAGCGCCGCAGAGCGGAAGAATCTCTGCCGCGGTCGGACCTGACGTGGCTGTTCGATCTCGCCGACGACTACGGTGTCCTGGATCGTGAAAAAGTGGATGCGAACCTACCGCTTTCAGCAGAACAGCTCGCGACCCTGAAGGCGCGGGTCGATGTCATCCCGCCATCGCTCGCCCTAGCCCAGGGCGCAATCGAGAGCGCCTATGCCTTGTCGCGATTCGCCGTTGAGGGCAACGCGCTGTTCGGACAATGGCGATATGGCAAGGGTCTGAAGCCCGAGCAACAGCGCGAGGCATTGGGAGACTATCGGATCGCAAGTTTCGAGACGCCGTTGGATTCGGTTCGCAGCTACGCACGGAACCTAAATTCGAACCCGGCATACAAGGCATTTCGACAGCTGCGCACGGATGCGCGTGACGCCGGAACCACCCCGCGTGGCCCGACACTCGTCCAGGGCTTGATCGCGTATTCCGAGCGCCGTCAGGCGTATGTCGACGAAGTGCGCGCGCTGATCGAGTTCAACATGCTTGCGCAGACGGATACTGCCCGTTTGACCGATGCAGAGCCGATCGAATTGCGAGCCGGCTTATTCTGACTCGGACGCGGTCTTGTCGCCCGCGGCAAACCAGGCGAACACCAGGGTGGCCACGATGGCAGCGATCAGCTGTGCGGCGATGAACAAGGGAGCGTCCTCGGGCCGTATGCCGGCAAATGTGTCGGTGAGCGAGCGAGCGATCGTCACGGCGGGATTGGCAAAGGACGTTGATGACGTGAACCAGTAGCCCGCGGTGATGAAAAGGCCAACGGCGTAGGGAACTGCCTCGGGCCGGAACCTCAGACTGCCGAGGATCGCAGCGATCAGCCCGAACGTTGCGACGAACTCGCCGGTCCATTGGCCGACGCCGGTGCGGGCATGAAGCGAAGCTGTAAACGCCGGTTCTCCGAACATCACATGCGCGACGTAGACCCCTACCAAGGCGGCCACGATCTGTACGACGACATAGATCGCCGCATGTCCGGGTGTAATCTCGCGTCGCATCAGGAAGGCGAGCGTCACCGCAGGGTTGAAGTGCGCCCCCGAGATTGGCCCGAAGACGAGGATCAGGACGACAAGAATGGCACCCGTCGGAATCGTGTTGCCGAGCAACGCGATGGCAACGTTTCCGCCGGACAGGATCTCCCCCATGATGCCGGAGCCGACGACCGTCGCCAGCAAGAAGGCCGTACCAATGAACTCTGCGGCTAGCCGCCGGGGCAGATCGTGATCATTCATGAGTGAATTCTACGCCGATTCCGGAAGATCGCGGCCGATGTCGTCGAGGCGATTCTTAAGAGAAAGCCCATCGAGGGACACCAGCGGCAAATTGATGAAGGCCTCAATGCGGTTGTTGAGCATGCGGTAGGTTTCATTGAAGGCGGCGGCGATTTCAGCCTTGGTACCGGTCACGGCTGCGGGGTCCGGCAGTCCCCAATGTGCCGACATGGGCTGGCCCGGCCAGACGGGACACACCTCGCCCGCGGCGTTGTCGCAAACGGTGAATGTGAAATCGAGCGACGGTGCATCGGCTGCCGCAAATTCCTGCCAGTCCTTGGATCGCAGATTGTCGGTCGGGTGGTCCAGGCTCTCGAGCAGTTCCAGGGCGTTCGGATTGACGGCACCTGTCGGGTGGCTGCCGGCGCTGAAACCATTGAACACGCCGTTGCCCGCTCTGTTCAGGATTGCTTCGCCGAGGATGCTCCGGGCCGAGTTTCCCGTGCAAATGAAAAGTACGTTGTAGGTTCTCGAATTCACCGTCGCGCTCCATGGGGCGTTTATCAGGGCATTTGCTGCTGGTTAGCTGGTGATTGTTACACCTGCATGACAATTCAATGACTAGGGTGCGCGAAACAGCGGCACCATTTCCGCGACCGGTGCCGGAACCATGAGCTTGCTTTCCTGACTGGCGACGTTGGGGCGGATTTCGTCCTGAAACCTGATCCAGTCCGGGTTCACACGGACAGCGTTATGACGGCGTGTCCGGTCGTCGAACCCGTCGAAAAACCAGTAGTTGTAAACCTGGTGCAACGGGCCGGCCATCATGTGGAAGCTGCCGATCAGGTTGGTCTCCAGCGGGGACATGGCCGGAACGCCATAGCGCTCGATCAGCTCCCAGTACTTTCCCAGAAATCCGGGTGTCAGGCTGACGATCTGTTCCTCGATCAACAAATCTCGGCTTGTCGTCGGATCGGCCAGAGGCGGGTCGCTCGGCGTCCAGTAACCGTCCGCAGAAAAATGCGGGGCAAGGGCAGCCACGGGCGCGGGCAGAAGAATTCGGTTTTCCTGCGTCAGCATTAGCGGGCGAACGTTCAGAAAATACGGCTCCAGCTCGGGCACGCCGTATAGCCCGTGTAGTCGGGTCTGCCAGTCATCCAGAGAGTCAAACGCATAGAGATGAATGACCTGATCCACCGGGCCACTGACGGTGGAAAAATATCCGATGACCCGGTCGATGACGGGCCGCACCGCATCGAAACCCCTTTCGACCTGGGTTTCGTAGAAACGTTCCCGCAGGCCGGGTTTCATGGTGTAGGCGCGATGTTCGAGAATCATGTCGGCTCCCCTTCCCTCGGCCCGATTATGACGCAAGGAGGCACGGCCAGAGAAGGCCTGTTCGAAGGGGCTCGCTGCGCCCGCACTTGACCCACTGCCGCGTGCGTCGCAGATTTCCGGCATGGTCCAGATCGATATCTATTCGGACACGGTGTGCCCCTGGTGCTTCATCGGCAAGCGACGCCTCGAGCGGGCGCTGGCCGCGCGCGACGACATCGCGGCGACGATCAAATGGCATGCGTTCCAACTCAACCCGGATATGCCGCTCGCCGGTATGGAGCGGGAACGCTATTACGCGACGAAGTTCGGCGGTCCGGATCGTGCCGCAGGTATCTATGCCACGATCACGCGGGCGGGCCATTCCGAGCGTATCGCTTTCGACTTCGATGCAATCCCGCGCATGCCGAACACAATCCAGTCACACCGGCTCGTGTGTTACGCGGATCGGTTTGGGATGCAGGAAGCCGTGGTCGAAGCCTTGTTCCAGGCATTCTTCTTCGACGGTGAAGATATCGGAGACGATCTGACCCTCTTGAGGGTCGCGCATCTGGTCGGCCTCGATGGCGACGCGACGTCGGCGTTTCTCGCCTGTGACGATGACCGCGACACTGTGCTGGCTGAGGATTTGCGTGCGCGACGCATGGGCATCAACGCGGTGCCTTGCTATGTGGTGAACGGTGACTACGCGATTTCCGGGGCGCAGGAACCCGAGGCGTTTTTCCCGCTTTTCGATCTGGCCGGTGTCGATCTGGCGGCGGAATAACTGCCCTAACCTGCCGACAAGTCGCCAGTCGCGCCTTCCGGAGCTGACGCGACGGCCGACAAATTTCGCATGAAGCGTCGCACGCCCACAGATCGTTTGTTCGGGTCGGTCCAGTCGCGTCGGTAGACCAGTTTGTGGTCGGGGCGCAGTTTGACGGTTCCCGATTCCTTGGCAATGAACGCGACGAGGCCAGCCGGGTTCGAGAAGTTGTTGTCCCGGAAGGTGACCACGGCTCCCTTGGGGCCGGCGTCCAGTTTCTCGACACCAGCATCGCGGCAAAGCCCCTTCAGGGTGATGGCCTCCAGCAGGTTCTCAACCTCGTTCGGGATCGGGCCGAACCGGTCGATTAGCTCGGCGGCGAATCCCTCGATCTCTTCCGGCTTCACCAGGGACGCGATACGCCGGTAGAGACCCAGGCGAACACCGAGGTCAGCGACGTAGTTGTCGGGTATCAAGATTGGCGCACCAATGGAGATGACCGGGGTCCATTCATCGGTAGGCAGAACGCCTGAACCGGCCTCGCGTGCCGCCGCAACAGCGTCTTCCAACATTTGCTGGTAGAGCTCGACCCCGACTTCCCGGATGTGGCCCGACTGCTCCTCGCCCAGCAGATTGCCGGCACCACGGATATCGAGGTCGTGGCTGGCCAGGCTGAAGCCCGCACCCAATGTATCCAGCGTCTGCATGACATCGAGCCGGCGCCGCGCTGTCTCCGACAGGATGCGATCGTTGGGCAGGGTCAGGTAGGCGTAGGCCCGGGATTTGGATCGTCCGACCCGCCCGCGTAGCTGGTAGAGCTGAGACAGGCCAAACATGTCTGATCGGTGGACGATGATCGTATTTGCCGACGGAACGTCGAGCCCTGATTCCACGATATTGGTGCACAACAGCACCTCATACTTGCGATCGTAGAACGCTGTCATCACGTCCTCGAGTGCCCGGGCCGGCATCTGGCCATGGGCGACGCCGACGGTCACTTCCGGGATCAGGTCCTTCAACCGTTCCTGCAAGCGTTCGATGTCTGCAAGACGCGGGCAGACATAGAAGCACTGTCCGCCACGGAAATGTTCTCGCATGATGGCTTCGCGGATGGTCACGCCGTCATAGGGTAAAATGAACGTCCGCACCGCGAGCCTGTCCACCGGTGGCGTGGCGATCAGGCTGAGCTCTCGAACACCGGTCAAGGCCAGCTGCAAGGTTCGCGGGATCGGCGTGGCCGTCAGTGTCAGGACATGGACGTCGCTGCCAAGCCCCTTGAGGCGTTCCTTTTGAGCAACGCCGAAATGCTGTTCTTCGTCGACGACGAGCAGGCCGAGATCGCGGAACGCGACGGACTGGGACAGCAGGGCATGGGTGCCGATGACAATATCGACCTGGCCCTCTTCCAACCCGGCGCGAACGTCTTCCGCCTCCTTGCCGGCGGTCAGCCGCGATAGTTGCCCAATATTGACCGGCAGCCCGGCAAACCGTTCCTTGAAGGTTTGGTAATGTTGGCGCGCGAGCAGTGTCGTCGGGACGACTACGGCCACCTGGCGTCCGTTCAGGGCGGTGACGAACGCGGCCCGCAGCGCGACCTCAGTTTTACCGAATCCGACATCGCCGCAGACCAGCCTGTCCATGGGCTTGCCCGCGCCGAGGCTGTCCACCGTGTCGTTGATGGCCCGGTTCTGGTCTTCGGTTTCGGCGAAGGGAAAGCGCGCGCAAAATTCTTCATATAAACCGGCGGGTGGGGTCAGTTTCGGTGCGTGGCGCAGCTCTCGTTCGGCAGCGAGTGCCATCAATTTGTCCGCCATTTCGGTGATGCGGTTTTTGACCTGGGCGCGCCGCGCCTGCCAGCTGGCATTTCCAAGCTTATCGAGCTGGGCGCCGGATTCCTCCGAGCCGTAGCGCGACAGCAGATCGAGATTCTCGACCGGCAGGTACAGTTTGTCGTCACCGGCATAGACCAGTCGAAGGCAATCATGCGGTGCGCCGCCAATTTCGAGCGTCTCCAGTCCGTCATAGCGGCCGATCCCGTGATCGGCGTGAACGACAATGTCGTCCATCGACAGGCTCGACATTTCCGAGATGAGATGTTCGCTCGGTTTCGTGGCGCGACGCCGACGGACGAGACGGTCTCCCAGAATGTCCTGTTCGCTGTAGACCGTTCGCCCGGGCACCGAAAAACCGTTATCCACGGGGAGAACGCAAACCGGTATCTGGTCAGGCTCGGCCGAGAGCACGGCCTCCCAGTTCGACACCGGAGTTGCACGATCGACATCGTGGTCGATCAGGAGCTGGGTCAGCCGGTCACGCGAGCCGTTGGAGTAACAGGCGATCGCAATTGTCTGACCTTCGTTCTGTTCGTTGGCCATGCGCGTGCGCACGGCATCAAACAGGTTCGTATCTGCACGGCTGCGTGCTTCGGCGAAATCAACCGTGCGCCGGCCGCCGATCGAGTTTGATTCCATGCCGCTAACAGGTGCCTCGAACACATCGAAATCGACGGCTGGCCTGGTTTTGCGCAGGTCTTCCCATTCCTCCGGCCCCAGATACAGGGCATCGGGCGGAAGCGGGTTATAGGGGGCTTCACCTTCTGCGCGGTCGGGCGCGTTTGCACGCGCAGAGAAATAGTCGGTGATCTGATCGAACCGGTCGGTCATCGCGTCGGGAGTTTGGGCGCCGAGAATTACCGGCCCATCGACATAGTCTAACAGTGTCTCCGGTGCCTCGTAGAACAACGGGAGCCAGTGCTCCATGCCGGGATGGCGCACGCCCTCGCTGACCGCTTCGTATAGCGGATCGTCGCCGCGCACGGCGCCGAAACGACTTCGGTAGGACGACCGGAACCGCGCAATTGCCGCCTCATCGAGCAATATCTCGCTTGCCGGCAGAAGCGTCAGCTCGTCGAGAGATCTGGTGGTTAGCTGGCTCAACGGGTCGAAGCACCGTAACCCTTCGGTATCATCACCGAAAAGATCGATGCGAACAGGCTCGGGATAACCTGGGGGAAACAGGTCGATGATGTCGCCGCGGCGTGCGAATTCGCCCGGTTCACGGACTGTTTCGGTCCGGTGAAAGCCGTTGGTCGCAAGAAACCCCATAACGACGTCGAAATCCACAGTGTGGCCCGGGACCAGCTCAATATGCGTTTCACGAATATGCCCGCGCGGCGGGACACGCTGAAGGACCGCCGCAACAGTCGTGAGAATCAGCGTCGGTGAGCCGGCTTCTGCCTTGGTGTCGTCCTCATGTGCGAGGCTGCCGAGGGTCGCCATCCGTTCGGCAACAAGTTCGGCACGCGGCGGCACCCGGTCATAGGGCAGGCAATCCCAGGCGGGAAATTTGAGGATGCGGGTGCCGGGCGCAAAAAAGGCAACCGATTCCGCAAGCCGGTTCATCCCGAGGTCATCACTCGACACATGCAGCAAAGGCTGCGTGGCCTGGCTGAGAAGCTCGGTGAGAAGCAGCGCATCGCAGCCATCCGGGACACCGGTAAAACGCATTACGGAGCCGGCTTCGCCCCACGCAAAATTGTGATTTAGCAACAAGTTAGTCTTCGAAGCTGAATTCTTGGAGACGCTGCATGATCTCGCCGTTCCAGTCATCCGGCACCGGCTTGCGTCGGCTGATCCACATGTACAGGTCCGGATCGCTGTTATCGATCAGCGCTTCATACTCATCGAGCAGTTCGTCATTGAGGCCGTCGAGGTTTTGTTTGGCGAAGTTGCCGATCAGCAGATCGGTTTCCCGGGTTCCGGTATAGATGCTGCGATAGATCAGGCGTTTGATCCGGTCCTCGCGTGATTCCGTGGTCTTCTCGGCGGTCATCTTTCCGGTCCTGTCTGCCCGATGCTGACTCGGGCGCTCATGCTCCGTAGGATATAGCCTTCCTGTGAACTGCTGTCAGCCGCACGAACCTCATAATCGGTCCCGCCGTGCCCCAACGCGCCCGCCCAGAGATTTTGTTTCCTCTTTTCGCACCGGTCACGGCGCTGAAAGGTATCGGGACGCGTATTGGTGCGCATATCGAGCGATTGGTGGGGCCGCAGATTGTCGATCTGATCTGGCACCTGCCGACAAGTATCGTCGATCGCCGATACAGCCCCAACCTTGTCGACCTTGAACCCGGCCGTGTCGCCACGCTTGAGCTCACGGTGGTCAAGCATCATGCGCCACCGGTCGCGAACCGACGCATCCCCTACCGGATCGATTGCCGAGACGACACGGGAGAAATCACCCTGGTCTATTTCCATGGCCGGGCCGACTACCTCTCAAAGGCTCTGCCGGAAGGCGAGGTCCGCCTTGTGAGTGGGACGACGGAACTCTATGACGACAAACTGCAAATGACCCATCCGGACATTGTCGCCAAGCCATCCGAACGGGACAATGTGATGCGGGTGCAACCGGTCTACGCGTTGACCGAAGGCTTGTCGCAAAACGTGCTCGGCAAGGCGCTCACCGGCGCTCTGGAACGCGCGCCGGAGTTGGCGGAATGGCTCGATCCGGCGCTCGTAAGTCAGCGAGAATGGACCGACTGGCGCGAAGCGCTGACCGGGGCACATACGCCGGGAGAACTCACGGATCTCGATCCGGCGTCACCCGCGCGCATGCGCCTGGCCTATGACGAGCTTCTGGCAAGCCAGCTGGCCATCATGCTGGTCCGCTCTCATGTCCGAAAACAGGCCGGTCGGCCCGTCACCGGCAACGGGCGTCTGCGGTCCCGGGTGCTGGGCGCCCTGCCCTTTGAACTCACAGGAAGCCAGAAAGCAGCCATCGTCGATATCGAAGAGGATATGGGCTCGGATCATCGCATGCTGCGGCTGCTGCAGGGCGATGTGGGCAGCGGCAAGACCGTGGTGGCGCTGATGGCAATGCTGACAGCCGTCGAAGCGGGACGACAGGCGGCACTCATGGCGCCGACGGAAATTCTCGCACGACAGCATTACGCGACCATTGCTCCGTTGGCCGAAGTTGCCGATGTGCCTTGCGTGTTGCTGACCGGTCGCGACAAGGGCAAGGCGCGCGACGAAATCCTCGAAAGTATGGCGTCGGGCGAGACTCCTCTCGTGGTCGGCACCCACGCATTGTTCCAGGGCGACATCGCGTTCAATGATCTGGCAGTGGCCGTGGTCGATGAGCAACACCGGTTTGGCGTCCATCAACGCCTGCTGTTGGCCGAGAAAGGTTCGGCGGTCGATGTACTGTTGATGACTGCAACGCCGATACCACGCACCCTGATGCTTGCTGCCTATGGTGATCTCGAGGAATCCCAGCTTCGCGAGAAGCCCGCCGGTCGCAAACCCGTCAAGACGACGACCGCTTCGGTGGATCGGCTCGAAGACGCGATCGCCGGGGTTCAGCGGCAACTCGATGGCGGCGGCAAGGTCTTCTGGGTTTGCCCGCTCGTCGAAGAATCCGAGACCATCGACGTCGCGGCAGCAACCGCGCGTCACAGCGCTTTGCGTGAGCGTTTCGGCGATCGGGTTGGCCTTGTGCACGGCAAAATGGCGGGCAAGGAGAAGGATGCGGTGATGGCCCGGTTTGCCGACGGTGTGGAACCGGAGATTGATGTCCTGGTGGCGACGACGGTGATCGAGGTGGGTGTCGATGTCCCCGAGGCAACCGTGATGGTGATCGAACATTCGGAACGGTTCGGGCTGGCCCAGCTGCATCAGTTACGGGGCCGTATCGGACGCGGCGAGCGCGATGCCACCTGCCTGCTGCTGTACGGCCATGAAATTGGGCAGACAGGGCGCGAGCGATTACGCGTGTTGCGGGACACCGATGATGGCTTCGAGATCGCCGAGCAGGATCTGCGTTTGCGCGGCGCCGGCGATGTTCTGGGAACCCGCCAGTCCGGTCTGCCGGAGTTCCGAATGGTCGATCTCGACGCGCATGGAGAATTGTTGGCAGTGGCCCGCGACGATGCGCGATTGATCATGGACCGCGATCCCGGCCTCGAGACCGCGCGCGGCGATGCGTTGCGCACCTTGCTTTACCTATTTGAAAGAGATGCCGCCGTGCGTTACGCGCGCTCAGGCTAGGCCAGACTGTCCGTCAATCGTCGTCGGGATCTGCAAACAGGGTCGCACCGGGTGTGATCGTCGGTTTGTCACCGTCGGATGATGCAACGCGTTTGATTTTCTGTTCTTCCAGAGAACGTCTGTCTTCCGGTGTGACGATGCCACCGGAGATGATCATCTTGATCCCCTCTTCCACCGTCATCGACAGGGGCATTAGCTCACGGCGCGGTAAAAAAAGGAGATAACCCGATGTCGGGTTCGGCGTTGTCGGCAGGAACACATTGACGACGTCGTCGTCGGTTAACGCCTGAACTTCGCCCTTGGTTGAGCCGGTGACGAAACCGATCGCCCAGCTGCCGCGGCGCGGATATTCGAACAACACAACCTGGCGAAACGCGTCGGACTGGCTCTTCAGTACGGATTCGACAATTTGCTTGGTGGCGCCGTAAACGCTGCGGACCACTGGCATGCGGCTGACCAGGTTCTCGCTCATCCGCACCAGCGTGCGGCCCAGTAGTACGCGGGTCAGTGCGCCGATAATGATAAGCGCTGCAATCAGGACAATAAGCCCGACACCGGGTATCTCGAACGGCACGACCGCGTCCAAGTAGGTGTTCGGATTGTAATTCTGCGGGATGAGCGGTGTGATCCGCGAATCGACAAACTTCAGCAGAACCCAGAACAGCCAGATCGTCAGCCCGATCGGCGCGACCGTGAGAAGGCCGGCGAAGAAATAGCCGCGCAAACGGGCGACGATCCCGTGCCGCTTTCGGCCTCCGAGCCCGACCCGATCCGCACGTTTATGCTGATTTTTCTCGTCGTCCGCCATGAATGCTCCACCTTGCGCAACACATATAGGGGCAGACTGCAAAGGTACCAATGCAATATGGCGAAAACACGGGACGTTTTGTTGGTGCCGACGTTGCTAAAACACCACGGAACGCGGCTCGATTACCGCTCCGCAAACGCCAGCCGCAAGGATGCGGCAACGGGACGGACCAAAAAACTGAGCAGAGACTGGGTCCCGGTATTGATGCTGGCTTGCACGGACATCCCGGGAATAACGCGCCGACGGTCTTGCGCGTAGTTCAACTCGGTATTCTCCAACGCCACGCGCGCTTCGTAGAATACGCGCCCCTGTTCGTCGGCGTGACTGGTCGCGGAAACCCACTCCAGTCGGCCCGGAATGGTTCCGTATCGTGAGACATCAAATCCGCTGATTGAAACATCAGCCATCTGGCCGGCGGACAGATAACCGACATCGCGGGCATCGACCTTGACGGAGGCCATCAACATTTCATCGTTGGGGACAATTTCCATCAGTCCCTCGCCCGGGGCGATGACGGCACCGGCGCCGGCAATGGACAGAAGGTTTACGGTACCGCGCACGGGCGTTCTGATTTCCAGTCTTTTCACCCGATCCCGGAACAACGCCAGTGTGTCGAGAACCTCGCTCAGTTCCGCCATGACGGTCTCGAGTTCCCGTTCCCGATCGTTCTGCCAGCGTGAATAATGCTCTCGTATGGCACCGCGGGCCTCGAGCACCGCGCTTTCTGCCTGGCGTAGGCTGAATTTGCTTTCACCCAATGTCCCGCGCAGACGTGCAACCTCGCGTTGGGTTTCCAGCAGGGTAATTCTTGATCCAATACCTTTGTCGAAAAGACCCTTTCTTATGCCCGCCTGCTCCTGAATGGCGGCAAGCTGGTCCGTGAGCCCCGACGATTGTTCTTTCAACGCTTCGACTTCAAGGCGACGCTGCGACAGGCGGTTGTCGAGAACATCCTGCTCGGCCTCGAAACTCTGGCGGGCCGCGTTGAGGAGTCGCAGTTGATCCTGCACCAACGTGGGGACCCGATCTGCGAGGTCAGCAAAGGATTCCGGGTATCCGCCAATCTCGGCACGTAGTCGCTTTGATTTAGCCGTGAGGGTAAGGCGGCGCGTTTCCAGCTGATCGAGATCCGCGCTGCTGGCCACATCATCCAGCCGGACGAGAAGATCGCCGGCCGAGACATGATCTCCGTCGCGGACCATGACCTCCCTGACGATGCCGCCCTCGAGATGTTTGACCGTGTGGATCGTGCCTGTCGGCACGACAGTTCCCGAAGATTGCGCGGCGGATGTTACGTTCGTCACACCGGCCCAGCCGGCGGCGCCGACGACGAATATCGCGACAATGACGATCGCTGTCGTCAGGAACCGCGGAGGCCCCGCCTCCTCCAATTGAGCGGAGTGCGACAGAAACCGAAGATTGTGCCGGGTCGCACCACGGCGCGCTTTTGCCGGCGCCAGAAGTTCGGTCCGGGGAGCGGATGGTGCGGGGGTTTGATGGTTCGTCTTCGACATGGAAACCTCTTTGTTTTCGCGCGTCATATGGCTTGGCGAAGTAGTTTCGGGACGATTTCTTCGGGGGGCCCTTCGGCCACCATCGATCCATTGGACATGACGATGACCCGGTCTGCGATACGCATATGACTTGGTCGGTGGGTTGCCAGAAGGATCGTGCGTGAACCGCGCATGGCATCCAGTGCGTTTCGGAATTTTTCGTCACCGGCTTCATCGAGCGCATTTGCAGCTTCGTCCAGCAACAGCACCGGCGCCGAAGAAAGATATGCCCGCGCCAGCGCAAGCCGCTGATGGAACCCCGACGGCAAACTGGCCGTGAGATTGTCACCAATTCGGGTCTCGAAGCCTTCGGGGAGCTGTTCTATTTCCTCCAGCAAACCGGCTATCGCGCAGGCATCGCGGAGTTCTTTCTCGTTGGCCGAGTAGTTTCCGAACCTGAGGTTCTGGGCGATCGTGCCATACAACACCTGCGTGTCTTGCGAGACATACGCCAGTGCACGGCGCAGTTCTGCCGGATCAAGCTGCCGGGTGTCGATGCCGTCCAGGGTCACCGAACCTGATTGCGGTTCGTACAGGTGCAACGCCACACGCAGGAGCGATGATTTACCTGAGCCACTGGTGCCGGCCAGCGCAAGAATTTCACCGGCCCGGGCCCCGAAACTAACATTCATCAGCGCAGGTTCGTGACGCGGGAGATACCGCAGGCTGATCCGGTGAAAAGCCAGGTTGCCGGCGAACAGCTTTCGTTCGCCGACAAACTGACCGGGTTCGCGTTCAAGCCGGACCCGCAACAGGTCGTTAAGTTGGCGAATGCTTAAGAGGACCTGCTCCAGTTTTGAAGTCAGGTTAAACCCGGTCTGTATGGGGGCGAGAACACGCCAGGTAAGTGCCATCGTTGCAATCAGGGCACCCATCGTCATGGCGCCCGCCTCGATGCGAACGACACTCAGGGCCAGAACGCCGACACCACCGAGGACCATCAGCATATGGGATGCTGTCTGAACCATGCTTGAAAGGTGGTTTGCGTTAAATGTGCGCATCGTGGCGCCGGCCGAAATGTCCCGGAAACGCTCGAACCAAAGCTGTTCGGCGCCCATGACCTTGATCGACCGCATCTCGGCAAGGGTCTCGACGATGAAGGATTGCCGCTCCGAACGCTCAACGCTTGCGGCCTTGACCCGCCGACGCATGATCGGGAACGTCAGAACACCCAGTATGCCGTATAGAATTATGAGCCCGATCGGGACCAGTGCCACTGGCCCGGCGACGAGCGCGATGACGGCGATAAAAACGATCACGAACGGCAGATCAAACGCGATTGTCACAAGCGGGCCGGTAAAGAAATCGCGTAGCGATTCGAATTCCTTGATCCGTGCGAGTTGTTTGTCAACCGGTGCCCGTTCGACGACCGAGTATGGCAAATGCGTAATGTGCGCCATTGCCTTGGTGCCGATGAGAAACTCTAGACGCGAGCTCAGATAGGCCTGGCCCTTGGTGCGCACCAGACGCAGCGCAAATTCCATGGACATCGCAATGGCAACGCCGAGGGCAAGATAGGGCAGGAAACTGCCGTTCTGTCGGCCGATGACCTGATCGTAAATCACCATGATCGATAGCGGCACCGCAATCGCCAGCATGTTGATGGCGAATGTCGTGGCAAACATGATGACGACGGTTTTGCGGAATCGCGCCATGGTTTGCGTAAACCACGCGTCTTCGGGATTGCCGGTATCTCCGCTTGGTCCGGATTCATCCCCGACGAAGTATATCTCGCCATGAACGCCCCGAAAGTCCTCCAGGAGTTCTTCGCCATGTTCCGGGTCGTAGACCCTGAGATCGCGGCCGTCACGCTCGAGGACGACGACAATCCGTTCCTGGTCCGTGACGAATATGCACGGGAGCATGCGCGCGTCTATTTTCGATATGCGTCCGCGCACCACGTTGGTGGGAAAGCCGAGCCGGGCCAGAACGTCACGGAGATCATCCACGCTGAGCGCGCCGACAAAATGCGGCAAGGATTCCACCAGCTGATCGGGATCTCCACGCCATTTCAGCGCGGTAAGAATTGGTACCAGACAACCTGCCGAGCCATGCAGGGTCGCATCAGGATCGGCGCGTTTCAGGTTGGTTTCGAGTTGCTCAACCTGTTCGCTTGCCTGCGGAAGGGTTGCAAGTAATGCGGTCATGATGCTTGCGAGGTTCCCATGGCAGGCGCGGACGGCACGCGCATTTGTGGTGTCGGATTGTGGGGCTGTTGATCATCGGCGGACGGGTCGCGCTCGAGGATCTGACAATTGGTGATTTCGCAAACCCGGTCTGCCATCCGGATCAGAGATGGGCGATGGCTGACCAGCAACATCGAAACCGAGCCGCGCATCGATTCCAGCAACTCACGCAACTTGTCGTCGGTTCTGAAATCGAAGGCCGAGTTGGCTTCATCGAACAGCATCAGTTTCGGACGTGCGGCAAGCGCGCGTACGATTGAAATCCGTTGTCGGACACCCGCGGACAAGATGTCGTTGCTCGAGCTGCCGAGCTGGGTATCGAGCCCCTCGGGAAGTCGTGCCAACACGGTGTCCAGTTCCAGGGCGTGGGCATATTCCATCGCCGCATCCAATCGGTCTTCCCCGGCGAACATCGTCAGGTTTTCCCGGATCGTGCCGCGATACAGGGCGCTGCGTTGAGGCAGATAGGCAATCTGTCGGCGAATGTCGGCTGGCGGCACGTCGGCTATGTTCACACCGTCATGTTCAATGGCCCCGGCCGTGGGTTCGATCAGTCCCATGGTGAGCCAGAGAAACGTGGACTTTCCACGGCCGTTTTCTCCGACGAGCGCGACCGTTTCACCGGACTTCAATTCGAAGTCGACATTGAGGAACAGGGCGTTCTCGGTACCAGGGTAGATGAACCCCATATCCTTGAATTGCACCGCCCCGGTTATCTCGGGTGCGTCCTGCGTTCTGTTCTGGCCTTCCTGGGAGAAGGTCATCACGTTCTGCAATCGGGTCTCGGCGACCTGCACATTCTGAAACTGCACCCAAACGGATATCGCACGTAACACCGGCTGCACGGACCTGCCGGCGAGCAGCATGCAGGCGGCAAGCGTACCGAGGGTAAGTTGCCCGTTCAGAACCAGGAGCGCACCGGCACCGGCGACGGAAATCATCGTCAGATTCGAGAAAATGGCGCCGTGCGCCTGCGCGAGCCCGATTTGAGAATGACATTGTGAACGGCTTCCGAGGAACTGCTCAGCAGGCGCTCATACCGGCGCATCATCAATCCCTCGAGCGCCAGGCCCTTGATCAGGGACATGCTTCCGAGAACTTCAATGACAAAGCTGTAGCGTCGATCATCAACAGTTTGGCGCGCGTCCAGCGCAGTACGCAGCTGAAAGCCGATCAGCGCGGCGATGCCGCCGACAAGAAAGATCACCCCCAGAGGAACCAGAACCAGCCACCCGCCGACGAGGCCGATCAGTGCCAGAAATACCGCAACGAACGGAAGGTCAATCAACGCGAGCATGCCCTGCCCGGCATAGAGATCCCGCAACGTCTCGATGGCGTTTACGCGCGCGATCTGTGTGCCTGTTGGTTCCTTCTCAAAATTGAGAATATTCCCATTGAGCATGTGGTCGATCGTTCGACATCCGACGGCATGTTCGAACCGCGCAGCGCCCCAGGCGGTGATATAGGAACGCGCCATTCGCATGCCACCGTCCGCGAGAACGGCAAAGCCCAGCCCGATCAGGAGATAAACGAAGGTCGCGCTCGTTCCATTGGGGAGCACGCGGTCGAATGTCTGCAGAATGACCAGTGGCAGTGCGAGCGAAAGAATATTGATCAGAACGGACGACAGCAGAACATCGACCCGCCCGAATGCGGATCGGGCCAGTGAACGTAGGGCACGCGGCTTGCGTGCGATGTATGTTTTCGATGCAGGGGCTGACATGCCCGCTCCCAACCTTTCGTCGACCTGAACTCCGACAATGAGAGTTTCACGTCACACTTTCGTCGATCATCGAGCGATATGGTTGATCAATACTTAACGGGCATACACAGATGTGTATTTCTCGAAACCTTCTGTAAACGGACTCAACCTAGTCTCCGATCACTCTGAACTGTGTAATCGCCCCAGGAGATCCGGATGGCTGACGAACAAACCGATAGTGGACTGTCCGAGAATCTCGACAGTGATCGTGGCCTTGCTGATGGGGAAAAATACCGCAGTCCCCAGGCACGCGACGCAGGTGTCGGAAATACAAACGAGGCGCGCCCGGATTCGGACACCACGAACCCCAATTTGCATACAGGCACCCATGGGCAAGAGCCGCACGGCGATCGCGTCGTCGGGTCGAACTCACCGACCGGCGGCCGGACACCGATTGATGGCCCGAACGATCAGGAAAGCGACAGCTCGGAATCCCGAAACCCTGAGAGCGAGGCGGTTCAGGCGCACGAAAGCAACAGCAGTGCCCCGGAACCGCGCATTGAATCCCCGGAACGTGCAGCAGACCAGTCTGGGGCGCGATCCGCAGATTCGACGAATGCACCGGAACCGCCTGTAGAAGGTGACACGCAGGAAAGATCGGGGCCCTCCGGGGATGCGCCGGCGACATCTGCTGCAGGTGATCCCATAGAAGTTGTCACGCCAACCGTGCCGTCTGCCCCGGATACGGTCGCGTCACCAACGGAAGTTCCGGCCGACAGCGCTGAGCTGAAAGTCGAAGAAGTCACGAATACGGAACCAGATGCTTCCGCGGAAACCCAGGGTGTAAACCGCGTTGGTGGACGCGGAGATGACCGTTTGAATGGTGGCGCTGGCGACGATCGACTGAGCGGCGGCGCCGGAGATGATCGGCTTGATGCCGGTTCGGGTGATGACACCGTTCGCGGGGGTAGCGGAAATGACACAATCACCGGCGGCGATGGAGACGACCAACTCTATGGCGGCTCGGGTGACGACCTGTTCATTCTCGAATCAGGCGGTGATACCGCCGTCCATGGCGGCAGCGGTTGGACCGACACAATGGACCTAAGCAACATGGTCGACAGTGGACCGGATGGCGGCGACTGGACCATTTCACTCGACAGCGGTTCCGCGATTGAAGCGACCGGCAGTGATTTTCTGACGCTCACGGAAGACGCATCTGGCACGGTCACCATGGACGATGGCAGTGTGATCAACTTTGACGGGCTTGATCGTATCGAGTGGTAAGGAATTCCCCCGATCAGAAAACAGAAAGGGCGCCTCCGGCTGGGGCGCCCTTTTCGGTTTGGCTTTCGGGTGGTGCGGCAGAGAGGACTTGAACCTCCACGACCTTGCGATCACTAGCACCTGAAGCTAGCGCGTCTACCAATTCCGCCACTGCCGCGTGACCCGACATCTTTCTTCCGAATGTTGGTGCGGCAGAGAGGACTTGAACCTCCACGGGCTTGCGCCCACAACGCCCTCAACGTTGCGCGTCTACCAATTCCGCCACTGCCGCTCCGTTCGGAAGCGCGATTTCTTACCCGAACACCAGCGGTGTGGCAACCATCGCCGCGCGGAATTCTTGCCGGGTTGCCCGAAACCATCGACTAGGCGCATTATCTAGAAAAAGCCATACGCGTTGGGAGGCTCTTATGGCATTTAGCTCAATCTTGGTACCGCTCGAAGAGAGCGAGATTTTGGCATCCGTTTTGGCAACGGCTCTCGTTTTTGCCAAACGCTATGACAGCTATATCGAGGGTTTGTGCATCCGCCCGACCCTGGCCGGTGCGGTTGCTGTTGGATTTGAAGGTGGCGCTGCGGCGCTGTCGGGCACCGAGGAACAGTTCGAGCAGGAACAGCGCATGCGCGCAGATCGCCTGCAGGTCCAGTTTCAGGAATTCGTCGCCCAGAACAATATTCCCGAGGCGCAGGGAAACTCGACCAAGCTGTGTGCCAGCTGGGTCGAGGATGAGGCTTCGGGGATTGGCATCTTCGGGCAACGCGCGCGGGTCTTTGATCTGACCGTTGTCGGCCGGCCCATGCCCGGTGCCATGACACCGGCGATGAACACACTGGAGACGGTATTGTTTGAATCGGGTCGCCCGGTTCTGATCGCGCCGCCAACGGTTCCCCAGGAAATCGGCCGTCACGTCGTTATCGCCTGGAACGGCGGGACAGAGACCGCCCGGGCGATCGCGTTCGCCAAGCCGGTCCTGCGCGAGGCGGACCGGATCACCGTGTTGGCCGTCGAGGGCGGCATGGTGCCAGGACCCAGCGCGGAAGACGTGAAGGTCAATCTGCAGCGTGACGATGTCGCAGTGGATGTGCGGGAAGTCCCCGGGCGGCGTTCCGCGGCGGATGCCGGCGATATCATTTTGACCGAGACCATGGAGGTCGGCGGCGACATGCTCATCAAGGGTGGTTACACCCAGAGCCGCCTGCGCCAAATGATCTTCGGGGGTGCGACCAGCCAAATTCTCGCAAACGCCGAGATTCCGGTGCTGATGGCACACTAGGCGGGTTTAGTTTCGCCCGATCAGGCTCTCTGTCCGGTGAGTTGACGTTCAAGTGCGACGACAAGCTGCCCGACGGCGGTGCGCAACGCACGAAATCTCCGTTCCGCCCGATCCAGCCGGTCACTCAGCAACGGCACCTCGTCCGGCATATTCAGCGCCGATGGCGCTTGTGCGCCTCCCCGCTGGCTTACGAGTTGTTCGAGCGACGCCTGCATCTGCTGGCGCAGCACCTGTTCGCGCTCCTGGAGTTGCAGCAACAAGTCGATCCGGTCGTTCAGGCGTTTCTGTTCGGACAACAGGCGATCGAGCTCCACCCGCTGCAACTCGACGACCGTTGCCAGTTCGCCGGGCGACAAATCCTCGATGATGCTGTCGGTCATGATCGATCGAGCTCCCTGTGGACGAGGCCGGTCAGACCTTTCCGAAGGCGAGAATTTCCTCGGCAAGGGCATCGGGCTGCTCTTCGTGGACATAATGCCCACATGCGTCGAGTCCCCAGCCAGTCAGCTTTGGTGCCACGTCTTCCCACATTTTCAGGACATCGAACGGTCCGCCCATACCGCCGCTGTTGCCCCAGACACAATGCACGGGCTCGGCGATGCGGGCATCCGGGTTTTCTGCATCGAGTGCGGGATTCTCATCAAACATAGCTTTGTAGTAGGCGAACCCGCCACGCAACGCCCCCGGCTTGGAATAGGCACGAACATACTCGTCGATCGCCTCGTCCATATGCTCGGCGTTGTGATATTTCGGGCGGAACATCGCCTGCAGGAACAATTTGATGTCGTGGGCGACGAGCTGTTCGGGCATATCGGGAACGGCGTTAAAGAAATAATGCCAGGCGCCTCGTGCATAGGACGGCGTAAAATTCGCGAAAATCTGGTCGTGGGGCACGATATCGACGATGCACAGCCGGTCGAGGACACCCGGCCGGTCGAGCGCGTAGCGCCGGGCGACCAACCCGCCCCAGTCAGCCCCGACAAGATAGACGTTCTCCAGCCCAAGGGCCTCGCACAGGGCGTGAATGTCGTTGGCGACCGTACGCATGTCGTAGCCGCCAACGGGTTTGTCGGAATCGCCAAAACCCCGCAAATCCGGGGCGATGCATCGGTAATGCGGTGCCAGTAGCGGGAGTACCTTGCGCCAGGAATAGGAGGTTTGAGGCCAACCATGCAGCAAAATCATGGGCGGCCCCTCGCCGCAGGCCCGGTAATGCAGTGTCACACCGTTTGCTTTAACGGTGCCGCGCTCAAATTCCGACATTTCCTGGCTCCTCATCCCGCATCACGGGTTCAGTATGCAAGAACTCGTGATACGTCCTCGATGGACGCTAATCGATTCTTGGGGTACGATTTTCATTATGCCGGGTCACAGACAAGTCGAAACCCTCTTTCGCCAGTTGGATCTCGTGCCGCGTGTCGGCGAGCGTCGGGAAAGCGAACTGTGCGTGATGTCGCTGGTCGCTCTGCTGGCCGGCGAACGCCATACAGATCGCCCCGTGACGGCCTGCCCCGTCATCGCGTCCTACGCCATCAAGATCAACGACACGCTCGATTGCGATGCCCGCCAGGGGCTCAAGCTTCTGGCGACACGGATCATGGGGACGAATGACGGCCGCCACGCACAGCGCGCCTGGCTGCTTGCCCGGGTGTGCGTGAACCAGGTCTTCGCCTATCTGATGGAAGATGTTGGCGCACCGCCTTCGGTCATCGCGGATCTTCCGCGGATGCCGCTGGAGATCGATAGTTCTTTTGATTTCAGACAATTGTCGAGTGACCTTCAACTCATCGGACGGCATTACGGCATGGAACGGAGCCGGCTCGCGGACTTCCGTTACCTGCTGCGGGCCTGTAGCCGCGGGAGCACGGAATTCGTGGCCAGCGCGGCGGCAGTCACGCTCGTGGACTGCGCCAGATTGTCTGAAGTCCCGCTCGAAGATAACCGCTACTGGGATATCGCCGTGGGTATGTTCGACCAGTTGTGCGATATCGGGCTCGGCGAACGCGTTCCGGGACGGGTCATGGAAGAAAGCTTGATGACGATCGGTGCGCAGGCACGCGCCGAATTCGCCTTTAAGCCACTGCTGGTCTGGCTCGTAAACGGCCTTCGAAAGCTTCCGAAAACCGCCTGAATCAGGCATTTTGAGATTGTGACGTTTGTGGGGCGCCAGTTGCGCATCCATTGACACATGCCTTGCGCGCCCCAACGTGCAGGGAGCGGTATTCACGAATGCGGGAGTGATCCATGGGGCCGGTAGAAACCATTGCACTGACTATGGGAGTGGCCTGGGCCAGCGGGATAAACCTCTACGCTGCGATCCTGACCCTCGGCCTGATGAACGCCACGGGCAATATGGACCTGCCACCGGACCTCGAAGTTCTGTCCAACCCACTGGTTATCGGTGCTGCCGGGATCATGTTCCTTGCGGAGTTCTTCGCAGACAAGGTTCCCGGCGTAGATTCGGGCTGGGACACGATACAGACATTCATCCGGATACCAGCCGGCGCAATTCTGGCGGCGGGTGCGGTCGGCGATGTGGGAGCGGGTGCCGAACTGGCCGCGGCGATCGCCGGCGGGTCTCTCGCTGGCGCCTCTCACTTCACAAAGGCCGGTACCCGGCTTGCCATCAACACCTCGCCCGAACCGGTGACCAACTGGACGGCATCGATTCTCGAGGATATTGCAGTCATCGCGGGCCTTTGGACCGCCCTCAACCACCCGATCGTGTTCCTGGTCCTGCTCGGGTTGTTCATTTTGCTGATGATCTGGCTGTTGCCGAAGATCTTCCGCGCCATCCGGGCGGTCTATCGCAAGCTTGGGTCGGTGTTTGGCGGTGCTCCGCCCGAGACGGCGGCCGGTACGCCGGGTGACCCCGGCAGCTCCGCCCCGGCGGAGGGCGGCATTACCCTTAGTCTGAGTGACGAAAAAAACAACGGAATCGCCTAGTTTAAGGTCTTGACATTCCGCCCAGTAAAAGCCATATCGATCCTGTCACCGGCTCAAAATAACCAAAACAGGACGAAATGCCATGAACATCATACAAGTTTTTCAGCGGTTTCCAACACAAGAAGATTGCATAGCACACCTTGAAAATGCGCGTTGGCGGGGAACACCTACCTGCCCTTATTGCGGATCGGTCAACACAGCCCGAAACCAGCACCGCCATCGGTGCTATGATTGCAAAACGTCTTTCAGCGTTACAGTTGGCACGATCTTTCACCATACACATATGCCACTGCAAAAGTGGTTTCTGGCTATCTCGCTAATCTTGAACGCAAAGAAAGGTATTTCTTCCCTGCAATTATCGCGGGACATTGAAGTCAATAAAAATACTGCTTGGCGCATTTCAATGCAAATCCGCAAAGCCATGACCCAAGCAGAGCATCGCAATCTGCTTACCGGTATTGTCGAAATGGATGAAACCTATGTTGGAGGGAAGCCCAGAAAGGGCACAAAGGGTGATGGACCGGACGGTCAACACCCAAGAGGTCGCGGCACGAAGAAGGCACCAGTGGTGGGTGCAGTGGAGCGTGACGGCAAGGTTACTGCCAAGGCAGTTAAAGGCAAAGACTTGCGGGCATTTGTGCGTGACCGTGTGGACACAGGCAACGCCAGCCTGATCACTGACGAATACAAAGGCTATCTCGGTATGAGCAAGATTCTGCCTCACGCCGTCATAAAACACGCCGACTGGTATGTGGACGGCGACATTCACACCAACACCATCGAGGGCTTCTGGGCACTGTTGAAGCGCGGCATGTTCGGCCAGTTCCACAGCGTCAGCCGTCGCCACCTGCAACGCTATGTCGATGAGTTCTGCTACCGCTACAATTTGCGTGAAACAGATCCGTTTGCGGCCTTCGACCTCACCATCAACCTCGGGCTGGGAGTGCGGACATGAGCAAGGCAAAGTTGAAACATCCACTCAAGATCATCGCCGGTGCGCCGGACAAGCCGCTGGCCATCGGTGACATAGAGATTCCCTGCTATGTGCTGGAGGACGAGACGCGAGTGTTGAGTCAGAGAGGTTTGACGGCCGGCATCGGCCTCAATCCCGATGCCGGCTTTAGAATGCCTCAATTCTTAGCTTCCAAGGCCATAAAACAGTTTGTTTCCAATGAGATAGCGCCGGCCTTGGAGGCCCCGGTTCTGTTTCAGAATCCGGCTGGCGGCGGAAACGCCTACGGCTATCCGGCGGAAGTGATTGAACACATCATCGATGCTGTCATGGATGCGGAACAGGCAGGGGCACTGCATGACAAATATGCCAGTGTCGTTGTTCGCGCACGGGCGTTGAATCGAGGTCTTCGGCGTGTTGGCATCATCGCCCTCGTCGATGAAGCAACCGGCTATCAGCGCATCCGTGGAGAACGCGCCCTTGCGGACATCCTTGAGAGGTTTATCGCCAAGGAACTGCAACCCTGGACCAAGACCTTTCCTATCGAGTTCTATGAAGGGATATGCAAACTCAAGGGCTGGCCCAATCTGTATAGCGTGAAGCGCCCGTCCGTCGTCGGCCACTACACCAACGATTTCATCTATGACCGCCTGGCCCCCGGTGTGCTGGACGAACTTAAGCGCAAGAACCCGAAATTACCGTCAGGGCGACGCGGCAGCAAGCACCACCAGTGGTTCACGCCGGATTTGGGGCACCCGAAACTCAAAGAGCACCTCGCCGCCGTCATGGCATTGATGCGGGCTGCGCCCAACTGGGAGAATTTCACGCGCAGCCTGCAGCGCGCCTACCCGAAGTTGAACGAGACAATTCCTATGCCGTTAGATGAAAAACACCATCATGCAAAAAATCTTCCTTGTAGTCCTTCTACTAATAACCCTGTCGGCTTGCCGTGAAAGCAACGAAGATGCATATATAAGAGGCTATGAAGATGGGATAACCGAAGTATGTTATGAATTGGAACGTACAAGCGATGCTAATCCTGAAAAGTCGTATGAGGCAGGTGTGGACCAAAGACAGGCCGAACTTGAAGGTCGTATTGCAAATGATGCGTCCGCACGGGACGCAGCAGAGCCGGTGAATATAGCCACGGGAGAAGATGAAACGATATCCAGTCTATACAAGTTTCCTCAAGATCAAACAGTTTTTGGAAATATTGATGGAATGTTCGGGGTTGGCCCGAATCTAAACCATTTTTGGGCGCGGACATTCGGGCAGCTATGGCCTGGTTCCGTAAGTGTAGAGTCGACCAAAAAGAAAACACTCTACAATACAATTCTTGAATCATTCACACAGGCAATCAATGAAGACTGTCGATTGAGTGTTGATGAGCGGCGCATTATTTATAACAAACTACCGACGACCGGTGTCTGGGAATCTGATGAAAGTGCAAAGGCCGCTTTGAAAACATGGCATGACACTTTGGTGCGCCGATATAAACTGTACAAACGCGCTCGATACGACCCAGAATCGACCTCCAAAATGAAAGAAACTGCAGCTACAAACATGATTGCTATTGAATCCCTTCTTGCTCAGCTTGGCGATCCTAAATTAATGGACAAAGCAGAAAGCGAGGTGAATGAAACAAGTAACGGGGTTAGATGGAGGGTTATTAAATGACCGCCCTGGATATAAACGGCACGCGCGCAAAGGTTTCAGATAACTTCCTAGAGCTTTCGCCTGAGGAGCAGGAGAAAGCTCTAGGCGAAATTGCAGGGGAGCTGAATAAAAAAGGGCAGGAGACGCGCGCACCTAGCGGGGCTGCAAAGCATCTTGGTTCCGGTGTTGTTGAGGCGGTTGCGGACTTTGTGTCTATCCCTGGCGATCTGATTAAGGCTGGCATGCATGCGGCGCGGACAGAATATCGGGCACACCAATGAATGCCGGATCGCAAAATCCGGATACAGACCACCCGGCCCGATGCGCCACATCGGCACAAACGCGACCGTGACCTCCCGCACCGGCGATGATTAGTGATGAGGTTGTTGATATCGCAGACATGTTCCCAGTGTCCTCGTGTGGAGTTAGGAATCGGTTAACCCTGATACGGCGGGTTATCGGGTCTGAATATGTCCTGAATATGCTATCAAAGTGGTCATGCGCGCCACGATCGCAATCTCGGTTCTGATATCCGCTCGCCTGGTGGCCACGGCAGCTGCCGGCCCGGCAATTTCGGACGCGTCGGGGCAATGGTTTTGCCTGCCCGACGACCCGGCTCAGCCACAAATTCAGATCGATTTTATCGAAGACGCCTATCGCCGGTGCGACCAGCATATTTGCTCGATCTATGAGCTCTCACCCGTCGAACAGTCGGGCGACCAGATCCGGATTACGTTCGGGGATATCGGCGTATTGGACGCGCGCCTGGATGGCACGCGCTATGTCGAGACCGTCGACGTAGGTGCGACACGTGTCATCAACCAGGGGTCGTGCGCATATCGCAGCCTCGATGATTTGTACCTCGAAGATGGGCAAGCCCCGGAGCGAACGAAACTGTGATCCGACTGCCCCATCGGGTGTTCATCCTGGGCTACGTCACCTGCATCGCGGTTGTGACGGTGTTATCGCTTATTCCCCAACCTCAACTGGATGCCCCCGAAGGCACCGATAAAGCTCTGCATCTGCTGGCCTACGGCGTCATTGCGGGCTGCGCAGGGCTGGGTTTCACGAGCTGGTGGCGGCGTTGGCTCGCCGGTATCACGGCGATCGGCATCGGAGTTTTCCTGGAATTCGCACAAGGCGCCTGGGCGGGCCGGAATGCCAGCGTTGCCGATGCCGTATCGAACACGGCAGGCGTTATACTTGGGCTTGTCGCCGCTTACGTGGTCCTGCGGGTCTGGGATCGCCTCTTTTCACGCGGGGTCACCGGTTGACGGGTTCCCCGTTCTCCCAGTCTGCCTGCAATTGTCTTCCATCGGCAAAGTACAGTGTACCGGGGCCATTGGGCCGTCCCGCGGTGAAAGCGCCGGCATAGCGGTTGCCGCTCGGATAGTAGGCCGTCCCCTCGCCGTCAATTCGACCTTTGTTGAGAGCACCCTCATACCGGCCATTGGGCTCGCCATCGAGGAACCACTGGATTGTTCCCGGTCCGTGAGCAAACCCGTCCCGACATCCCCCGGTCCACGAAATACTCTCGCCAAATTTGGGGTTCGGATTGTGAACTGCACAGCCGTTACCGGCATCAATGATCTGCGGCGGAGACGCGACCGCGCAGGCCGCAAGCATGAGTGCGGAAAGTGACAATATGTGGCGTCCGATCATGCTGACAGGTTCGCACGAAGTCCCGGTATCGTCGAGATGCCGAGTGTGAATTCTAGGCACCTGAATCCCGTGACGGCGGCACATCGTCAACGCGCCAGTAAAACAGGACAGCCGCGAACAGAAGCCCGGCCAGTACGGCGAAAGTCCAGCGATAGGCGTCGACGGGTGTCCGCCCCAATTCGTCGACCGGAAAGGCGTCGATGAAGAGACCGGTCCCCACCTGGACCAGAAACACGCCGCCCCAGATGAACAGGTTAATCGCGGTGACGAGGCGCCCGACATAGCGATCTGAAAACAGCGCTCGGGCATGGGCGAAAATCGGTGACGACAGCCCGGAACAAAGGCCGAGAGCGACCATCACACCAACAGCAAATGACAGTGAACTACCATCTGCCACAGCCAACAGGGCAAACCAAAGCGCCATAAATGTGGCACCGATGGCCACGACCATGCGGCGCGTGTCGAAGATACGGTCCAGGGGCCCGATTGCGACGGCGCTGACCAGCCAGGCGAGAGAAATCACGAAGATAATATTGCCGCGGGCGATCAGGTCGGATCCGAACACGTCATTGAGATACGGGCCGACCCACAATGCCCGGAAGGTCAGGAACGAGCCGACGGTGATGCCGCCGATGCAGCCAATGGCGTAGAGTTTCGGTTCCCGGAACACGACGGCCAACCCACGAACAACCTGAACCAAGCTCTCGCTGGGTCCTTTCGGGGCCGGACTGTCGGGCGGTCGATCCCGAACGGTAACAAGAATGACGCCGATCAACGCGATGGCGAAAATGCTTACGCTCGTCAATGTGTCGCGCCATCCGAATGCTTCGGTCGCGGCGGCAAATGGAGATGCAGAAAGAAGCATGCCGGTTCCGCCCACGCCGACAGTCAACGCGGTGGCGGTCGCGAGCCTGTCCCGACGCACCCAGCGTGACAGAAGCACGATGGTGCCCATGAACACCGGGGCGATGCCCCAGCCTGTGACGAGAAGCCAGGCCGTCAGACCGGTCGTCGTCGTGGCAAGCGAAAATCCGAGCACCCCGGCCGCCGTGATCAAGAGAAACGCCGCCACGGTGATACGCGGTCCAAATCGGTCCAACAGAACCCCGGCAGGCAGTTGCATGATTGCTGACCCGAAGAACAGTGCCGACGGTAAGGCACTGAGCTGACCTGCCGTCAGTTCAAGTTCGGCCCGCAAGTCGGGCGCAATCACCGCGGGGATCGAGCGCAGAAACTGGCTCAGAATAAAGGCGAGACCAAGCCCCGGCGCCATGGCGAGGATGTAACGGGTTCGAGACATTTGCAGATTGGTTACAGGAAAAGACGGTATGAATAAAACCGGCGATTGAAGCCCGGCGCATGAAAAAGGGCGCCCACGGATCGGGGCGCCCTTATAAACTCATATCGAACGCGGTGATATTACTCGACCGGCTTGTCCTGCGCTGGCTCGGTCTGAACCGGGTCGGGCGTATCGACGTCCGGTTCCAGGGCGCTATCGTCACCGCCCTGACGGGCGGCGCGCTTGGCTTCGGCCTTGGCCGCTTTCTTCTCCTTCTTCTGGAGTTCGCGTTGGCGTTTCTCAAAGCTGTAGTTCGTTTTGCGTGCCATGCTTACGTCTCCTTCAGAATGAACTATTTGCGCGTAAACTGTTCACCGCTCAGGCTGCGCGTCGAGTGGGCCGTCGGTTGCGACCGGATCGCCGCTTTTGACCTCCCGAACGTCCCTGCTGGCCACCCTTGTTGCTGGCCCATTTTCCCTGACGCCCGCCTCTGGCCGGTTTTGCCGCAGCCTTGAGCGGCCGTTCTCCGCTGGCCGTTTCAACAGGTCGGCCGATCAGTTTCTCAATATCCTTGAGTTCACCGTACTCGGTATCATCACAGAACGACAGGGCCACACCCTCCGAGCCGGCGCGCGCGGTGCGGCCAATCCGGTGAACGTAGCTTTCCGCTTCGTTCGGCAGCTCGAAGTTGATCACATGGGTGATCTCCTTCACGTCAATACCGCGGGCCGCGATATCGGTTGCCACCAACACCCGCACCCGGCCCTTGCGGAAGGCATCGAGGGCCTTCTGTCGGGCAGCCTGTGACTTGTTGCCGTGAATGGCGGCAGCTTCAATTCCGGCCTTGACCAGATTATCGGCAACTCTGTTTGCCCGATGCTTCGTGCGCGTGAATACGATCACGCGTTTCATGTCCTTATCGCCGAGCAGCTCACGCAGAAGGCTCTGCTTCTCCTTGCCGTTCACAAAATGGACGGATTGGCGGATTGCTTCGACCGCGATGGTTTTGGGCGCAATGTCGATCCGCTCGGGTTCGTAGAGCATGTCGTGGGAAAGCTTCACCACTTCTGCCGGCATGGTTGCCGAGAACAGCAACGACTGACGGTCTTCGGGCAGCTTATCGAGGATTTTCCGCACGTCGCGGATAAAGCCCATATCGAGCATGCGGTCAGCCTCGTCCAGGACGAGATGTTCCACATGTTTGAGGTTCACATGCCCCTGCTCCATCAGGTCCAACAGTCGACCCGGGGTGGCGACGACAACGTCGACACCGCGGCGCAACTTGGTCACCTGGGCGTGCTGTGAGACACCACCGAAGATAACGACATGTCGCAGGTGCAGATATTTGCCGTAGGCGTGAAACTCGTCGCCGATCTGGATTGCGAGCTCGCGGGTCGGTGCGAGTACCAACGCACGCGGGTGGCTGCGCTTACCGTCTGCGTGTCCGCGTGACAGCACGTGGAGGATCGGCAGTGCGAAGGCACCGGTCTTGCCGGTGCCGGTCTGCGCAACGCCCAGAAGGTCGACGTCTTCGAGAAGTCGGGGTATCGCCTGGGCCTGAATAGGCGTCGGCGTGTCATGGTTGCGGTCAGCCAATGCCCGCAGGATCGGATCGGCCAGGCCGAGATCCGTAAAACTAATATCGTTCACTTGAATTCCTTTATCGCCACAGGCCCGGTCGATTGATCGACGCAGGTTCGCCTTGGCGTTCTGCCGCTTCCGGGCGCGGCCGGATCGGCTCTATTTCTTGATTGTTATTCTCAAGATATGCGCCTGAATAATACGGCGCTTCGCGCAATCGCGAGACAACTGATGAGCGCTATGTGGGCGTGTGCCAGTGATTTGTCAAGGAAATCAAAAATTTGCAGGTTACCCAAAGCTTAAACTTCGATGCTTCTCGGGTATATTTCACGGGTGAATTTGGTTGGTTGAAATATCCAGAGGGTATGACTGATGGGCGAAAAACTGGGCATGATCGGGCTAGGCAAGATGGGCCTGGCGCTGGCGCGGGAGATGATGGCCGACGGCCATGCGGTATCGGGTTACGACATCGACCCGATGCGGATGAATATGTTGGCCGAAGCCGGCGGCACGCCTTGCGCCAATGCGCGCGAAGTCGCCGAAGCCAGCGACATTACTTTTTCCATCCTCCTGAAGCCCGAACATATCGAAGAAAACCTGTTTGGCCCCGACAGTATCGACAAGGCCGGCAAGTCGGACCTCATCCATGTCGAGATGAGCACCATGCCGCCCTTCTATTGCCAGAGCCTCTGCACGAAACTCGCCGGACTGGGCATCGACATGCTGGACGCACCCATTTCCGGCTCCCACCCCCAGGTCGATGATCGCTCGATCACTTTCATGGTTGGTGGAAGTGACGCGGCGTTCGGGCGCGTTGGACCCGTCCTGACAAGTTTGTCGGCGGATGCGACCCACACCGGCGCATCAGGTACCGGCGCCGTCATGAAGGTCGTCACAAATCTTTTCGTCAATGCGAGCACCGCGTTGCTGGCGGAAGTCATAATTACCGGTGAGCGCGCCGGTCTTTCTCATGAGGCAATGGCCCATTGCCTGCCCAAGGGGTCCGTGCAGGGCAAGATGCTGGACATGTCCATCGACCCCCTCACCCAGCGTGATTTCACGGCGCGGGGGGCGGTCGAGATATTCGTCAAGGATATGGGCATTGCCATCGACCTGGCGAAGGACAACGGGATCGATCTGGCCGTTGTTCCGGCGGCGCGCGCGATGTTTCAACGCGCCGCCGATGCCGGCTGGGCGAAGGATGACGCAACACGGGTGATCGAGGTTTATGAGGGCAAGGCGTGAGCGGAACGCCGCAACCCGATGGAGATCTCGTTGCATCGCTGCACAAAGCGCACCTGATCGACGAATCTGCGTCCTTCGAACGGCTCACGGGCGGGATATCATCGGACATCTGGAAGGTCACGACACCCGAGCGCAGTTTCTGCGTAAAACGCGCCCTGCCCCAACTCGCGGTCGAAGTTGAGTGGCAGGTCCCGGTTGAGCGAAACCGCTTCGAAGTCGACTGGTACCGGATCGCCGACGGAATCATCCCCGGAGCGGCACCGACAGTTTTGGCGCATGATGACGACGCCATGCTGTTCGCCATGGAATTTCTCGATCCTTCGGAATTCAAACTCTACAAGGATGAACTGCACGCCGGACGTGCCGATCCGGAAACTGCCGCAGAAGTTGGACGTCGGCTCGCTGCGATACACGCGGGCACTGCCGGGCGTCCGGAACTGGCAAAAACATTCCCGCGCAACGATATTTTCCACGCAATCCGCCTTGAGCCATATCTTGAGGCAACAGCGGGCCCGCACCCCGATCTGCATGACGCGCTGTTTGCGTTGAGTGAACGCACCCACGTCACCCGCCTGGCGATGATCCATGGCGACGTCAGTCCCAAGAACATCCTGATCGGCCCGGAAGGCCCGGTTTTTCTGGATGCAGAATGCGCCTGCATCGGAGACCCGGCGTTTGATCTGGCCTTCTGCCTCAACCATTTCTTATTGAAATGCCTGTGGACTCCATCCGCCATACCCGCTTTCCTCGATTGTTTCGGTGCAATGACGGATGCCTATCTCGACGGTGTGGACTGGGAATCACCGCACGAGATGGAAACGCGGACGGCGCACTTGCTGCCGGGCCTGTTTCTGGCACGTGTGGACGGAAAATCGCCGGTCGAATACATCACGGATGATGTCGACCGCGACAAAGTGCGGCGAGTCGGTCGCGCATTGCTTCAGTCACCGCCGTCAGGATTGTCGGATGTTCGCGTAGCCTGGGAAACAGAATTGAAGAGATGATCGCAGTTGCGGCGATCGCGGCGCGGACCCAGCCCGGGTCAAATTTCGACGGCGCTACGCCGCTTTCTGTTTCGCGATGAACGCCAGGACTTCTTCGTTGAACAATTCGGGGCGTGTCACGGAAACCGCATGACCGCCATTCTCCAGAATTTTCAATGCAGCACCGGGAATGAGGTCTGCGAGTTCGTGGGAGAAATAGGCGGGGGTGAGGAAGTCATCTTCGGCGCAGATGACGAGAGACGGGACGCTTACCCGACCAATAAAATCCGAACAGTCGAAAGCGAGGACCGCATCCATCCGGCTTTCCATGATTGCAGCTGACGGGAGAGCAGCAACGGCGTCGGGTTCCTGCGCGAGCATCGCCTTGCCATGCTCTCGGATAAACCATGGCGGGAAAAGGAATAGCGGTGTCGCGCGGGCATAGGCCTGAACACCGGAGCCGTGCAGTAAGGCGCGGCGCACATCAAAACAACGGGTCAACTGTGGATCCGCCCTGGTCCAGCCAGCGTAGATGACGGCACTGGAGAGACGTTCGGGCGCCTTCACGGCAATGACCATCGCCATGGCGGCGCCGGTCGAATGTCCCACGATATGTGCCTGATCGATTTTCAGGACATCCATCAGCCGCAACAGATCGTCTGCCATCTGATCGACGGAGTATTCGATCTCGGAGTGCGTACTCCGGCCTGTGCCACGATGATCGTGGACGATGACCGTGTAATGCTCGGCGAATGCCTCGATTTGAGGATTCCAGTAATCAGCCGTGCCGCCGAGACCGGCAACCAGCATCAATGGCGGCCCTTCCCCATGGGTTTCGTAATGGATTTCGCCGTTTCCGATATCTGCAAGTGGCATGCTGACGGTTCCTGATTGCGCGGGTTAACTGTCGATCTCGCGAAGGTTTCCGTTTTCGTCGACTTCAAGACCGGTCCCGCGAGCGGCCTCCACGACGCTCGGGTGCCAGGCAACATTCCCCGCGTCCGGGCCGCCGACGATTGTCAGGATCAGGGCATCGGGGTCATCGCATACACAGCGAAAGCCGCGATAGATCAGGGTTGGGACATTGATGATATCGCCTGGCTCAAGCTTCACGGCGCGCTCGTCCTCGCCCTCAAGCCAGAACAGTTCCCATGTGCCCCGGATCGGAACAAAGACCTCTTCGGTCAAATGGGCGTGCAATGCCGCGCCGTTCCCGTTCTCGGCGCGGTTGTAGATCACGGCGAACCCATGCGCCGGCGAACTGATCTTGGGCTCCAGGGCCGGATCTTCAGGGTTTTCCGTGACGCTGGTGCCGATCATGTTGATGATTTCGCGCTGGTAGCCCGGCAGTCGCTGGTCGAGAAACGCGAGGTCAGATCCCTTGGAGCTCGCCTCCCGAGCGACAAATTTGGTTTCCATTTCCTCGACTGAAATTCTTGGTATGGCCATCATCATGTCTCCGGCTTCATGTCGCGTGTATCACCCGCGACTGATGGTATCCATGGTCTGCCAATGCAGCCAAGATGGGAGAACACAGTATTTAAGTATCCCCGGCGCCACAATATCGGGAACGGCCAGGTGTCACGTCCGGGAATGCTGAGGAAATGGTGGGCACTGTAGGATTCGAACCTACGACCGTTCGATTAAAAGTCGAATGCTCTACCAACTGAGCTAAGTGCCCACACGGCACGCGCGGCCATCTGAAATGGGCGGCGGGTGCGGAATGCGTCTATTTAGAAACCGACACGCGCCGGGTCAATGCCCGACGCGTGAGTTTTCAGTCTTGTTTCGTGACGTGACTACTGTGCGTCGGCCGCGACCTGGACCTTGATCATCTTGTCCGGGTCCTGCACGGAACCACTTGAGCCTTCGCCACGCTTGATCGCGTCGACAAGTTCCATGCCATCGGTCACCTGACCCCAGACGGTGTATTGACCGTCGAGGAAGGAGGCGTCGTCGAAAACGATAAAAAATTGGCTGTTGGCGCTGTTAGGATCCTGGGTGCGGGCCATCGAAACGGCACCGCGGCCATGATTCACTTCGGAAAATTCCGCATCGAGATCGGGGAGTTCGGATCCGCCTGAACCAGTCCCGGTCGGGTCTCCGGTCTGGGCCATGAAGCCGTCAATCACCCGGTGGAATACGATGCCGTCATAGAAACCCTCGCGGGCCAGTTCCTTGATGCGCGCGACATGGTTGGGGGCAACGTCGGGCAGCAGCTCGATTGTGACGCGTCCGCCTTCGAGGTCGATGTAGAGTGTGTTTTCCAAGTCGCGCTCCTGTGCACTTTTCTGAGCATGGGCCGCAGGGGGCACATACCCGTCCATTGTAACGAAGCCGAACGCTGCTATCAGCGCGGCCAAAAAGATTCGTCGTTTCATCATGGGTGTTTACTCGTTGACGGCCTGCAGGTCGAGCCGCCCGAAACGTTCATTTACGCGCCGGGCAACGGTGGGGGAAACGAAACTCGATATATCACCACCGAGTGCCGCGATTTCCTTGACCAGGCGCGAGGCGATGAACTGGTGTCGTTCCGAAGCCATCAAAAACAAAATCTCTATGTCAGCATTAAGGCGGGCATTCATACCGGCCATCTGGAATTCATAGTCGAAGTCCGAGACCGCGCGCAGGCCGCGCAGGATACAATCGGCATTCTCCGCTTCGGCAAACTGCATCAACAGGGAATCGAAGGGCTTAACTTCGATCTTGCCAACCTTCGGGTCGTCGATCAAAGCCACCTCGTCCCGAACCATCTCAACCCGCTCATCGAGTGAAAAAAGCGGTCCCTTGCCTGCGTTCACAGCCACGCCGATCACCAGCCGATCGAGCACACGTGCACCACGCTTGATGATGTCCATATGCCCGTTCGTGGTCGGGTCAAAGGTGCCGGGGTAAACCCCGATGCGTTCATTCTTCGCCATTTTCGTCCTCGAGCGCCGTTTCGTCGCTGCCGGCCGCATCATCGTTGTCAGATGAATCACCGGTTTCGTCGTCTGGCGTCTCGCTCCCCCGATCCGTGCCGTTTTCGGCATCTTGTTCGGTGTTTTCGTCTGCTTCGTCTTCCTCATCATCGTCGCGCAAATGGGCGACGGTCACAACCCGTTCGTCGTCGGCCACCCGGAACAGGGTCACGCCACGCGTTGACCGCCCGGCAATGCGCACATCGCCGACGCCGGTACGGATGAGCTGGCCGCCATCGGTGACCATGACGAGCTGGGTCTCTTCCTCGACCGGGAACGACGCCACGACCGCGTTATCCTTCACATCCGACAGCGTGATGTTGACCACGCCCTGCCCGCCCCGGTTGGTGATCCGGTATTCATAGGCAGATGTCCGCTTGCCAAAGCCGTTGGCGGTGACAGAGAGGATGAATTGCTCCTGCTCGGCAAGCTCCGCGTAGCGTTCGTCGGAAAGTACAAGCACTTCGGTTGCCTCGCCATCATCCGCATCGGCGACAGGCGTTTCTGCAGATGCATCACTTTCGGCTTCGGCGCGTTCGGCGCGGCTGCGCTTGAGGTAGGCCTCACGCTCATCGACCGAGAATTCTGCGTGGGACAGGATCGACATCGAAATCACGTTGTCATCCGGACCCAGACGAATCCCGCGCACGCCGGTCGAGTTGCGGCCGGCGAACACACGCACGTCGGTCGCCTCGAAGCGGATCGACTTGGCCTTGGCGGTTGCCAGCAGGACGTGATCGGTATCCTCGCAAGGCTGCACCCCGACGAGCTGGTCGCCCTCGTCGAGCTTCATGGCGATCTTGCCGTTGGATTTCACCTGGACGAAATCCGACAGCCGGTTGCGCCGGACATTGCCGCTCACGGTCGCGAACATGACAAACAGGTTCTCGGCCTCGGATTCGTCTTCCGGCAACGGCATCAAGGTGGTGATGGTCTCGTCTTCCTCGAGCGGCAGCACGTTGACCAGCGCCTTGCCCCGGCCCTGGGGCGTGCCGACGGGCAGATTGTAGACCTTGGTCTTGTAGACCATGCCGCGTGACGAGAAGAACAGCACCGGCGTGTGGGTGTTGAGCACGAAGACCGAGCTGATGAAGTCTTCATCGCGGGCCTTCATGCCCGCCCGGCCCTTGCCGCCGCGTTTCTGCTCCCGATAGGTCGAAAGCGGAACCCGCTGGATGTAGCCATTGTGGGTCACGGTAACGACCATGTCCTCACGCTGGATCAGTGCCTCGAGATCCTGTTCGAACTCGCCCTCGATGATCTCGGTGCGGCGGGGATCCGCGAACTCTTCGCGCATGGCCAGCAGTTCGTCGCGCAATATGCCGTACAGCTTCTCGCGGTCGTCGAGGATGGACAGGTATTCCTTGATCTGTTCGACCAGCTCGACCAGGTCATTGGCGATCTTGTCGCGCTCGAGCCCCGTCAGGCGGTGCAGGCGCAGTTCTAGGATCGCCTTGGCCTGCTCCTCGGAGAGCTGATAATTGCCTTTATCGTCGACTTCCCGGCCCGGCTCGTCGATCAGCGCGATCAGCGGAGTGACCTCCTTGGCCGGCCACATCTTGGCGCAGAGTTGTTCGCGCGCGTCCGTGGCATCCTTGGCGGCGCGGATCAGCTCGATCACCGGGTCCAGGTTGGCCACGGCAACGGCCAGACCGACCAGTGTATGGGCGCGGTCGCGCGCACGCGCGAGTTCGTAGATCGTGCGCCGGGTGATGACTTCCTCGCGGAACGCGACGAAGGCGGCGATGATCTCCCTGACGTTGAGGAGTTCCGGCCGGCCACCATTGAGTGCCAGCATGTTTACGCCGAACGACGATTGTAGCTGGGTGTAGCGGAACAGCTGGTTGAGCACGACTTCCGGCACGGCCTCGCGCTTCAGTTCGATGACGACACGAACGCCGTCGCGATCGCTTTCGTCACGCAGATCGGAAATACCCTCGATGATCTTCTCGTGGGCGACTTCCGCGATCCGCTCGATCATCCGGGACTTGTTCACCTGATAGGGAATCTCGGTGACGATAATGGCGTTGCGTCCGGCGCGAACCTCTTCAAAGGCGGTTTTTGCCCGGATCACGACCGACCCGCGGCCGGTGTGGAAGGCAGCACGGATGCCGCTGGTGCCCAGAATGATGCCGCCGGTCGGGAAATCGGGCCCGTGCATCACCTCGAGCATCTCGTCGATGGTCGTCTCGGGATTGTCGATGTACAGGCAGCACGCGTCGATCACTTCGCCCAGGTTGTGGGGTGGGATGTTCGTCGCCATGCCCACGGCGATGCCGCCGGCACCATTGACCAGCAAATTCGGGTACTGGGCCGGCAAAACCACCGGCTCGTTGATGCTTTCGTCGTAGTTCGGCTGGAAATCGACTGTATCCCGGTCGATATCCGCGATCAGCGAGTGCGCGGCCTTGGACATGCGCGCTTCCGTGTAGCGCATGGCCGCCGCCCGATCGCCGTCCATGGAGCCGAAATTACCTTGGCCGTCGATCAGCTCCAGGCGCATGGAGAAATCCTGCGCCATACGCACCATGGCGTCGTAGATCGCGCTGTCGCCATGGGGATGGTACTTACCCATGACCTCGCCGACGATACGCGCAGACTTGCGATAGGGCCGATTGTACTCGAAACCGGACTCCTTCATCGAATACAGGATGCGCCTGTGCACCGGTTTCAGGCCGTCGCGCACATCGGGCAAGGCGCGGGACACGATCACGCTCATGGCGTAATCGAGGTACGAGGACTTCATCTCGTCCTCGATGGTCACCGGGGCGATATCAAAACCGTCCGGCGGAAGCTCTGCGGATTGATCACTCATTGTGTTTTATCAACGCTGTACGGCGTGAAATTAATGTAATTTCGAACAAGCCGAATCGGGTGCATTTTCATCGTCAGAGACTACCTGAATCCGGGGATTCGGGCAAGGAATCGAGCCGCTTGTTTCGGCGCCGAAATGTACGCGTTTCAGGCGGTTTTCGGGGCTTCGAACGGTCGAACAATCAAGGTTGCACCGTCGGTGTCGGTCACCTCGACCTCGACGCCCTTTTCCAACGTACCGTCGGCGCTTACCTGCCACCATGTATCGTCGATCTGCACTCGTCCGCGGCCGTCATTGAGGGGCTCGGACAGGGTAATGCGCCGGCCGACATAGCTGCGACCTCGGGTGTTCAGGTTCGGGTGGTCGGACTTGATGGGGCGCTTGCGCAGCCAGCGCAGCCAGAAAACAGTGCTGATGACGGACAGGACTGCGAACAGGAGCATTTGATAGCGCCAGTCGAAGTCCGGCCGGATCAGAACGACAAAACCGATGATGGCGGCGGATATCCCGGGCCACAGTAACAGGGTGGAGGCCACGAATGCCTCCACGGCGACCAGCACCACGGCTAAAGCCCACCAGTGCCAGAACTCGATTTCCCAGAAGAATGCGACGTACTCATCCATGCGAAATACCCCGGCTAGTCTGCGTCGCCACGCGGGGTAACGGGCACGGAACCGCCACGCCCGGCGCCATTAGCGCTGCTGGGCCCCACATCGTCGCCGCCAAACGCGGATTTTGCGATCTCGGCAATACCGCCGAGGCTGCCGATGAAGTTGGAAGCTTCGATCGGGAACAAAATTACACGCTGGTTGGGTGCCGACGCCAGCTGGCCGATCGCCTCGACGTATTTCTGGGCCACGAAGTAGTTGACCGCCTGCATGTCGCCGGCCGCGATGGCCGTCGAGACGGCCTCGGTAGCGCTGGCTTCGGCCTGGGCCTCGCGTTCGCGGGCCTCGGCGTCGCGATAAGCCGCTTCCCGGCGGCCTTCGGCCTCGAGGATGGCCGACTGCTTCATACCCTCGGCGCGCAGGATGGCGGCTTGTTTCTCGCCTTCCGCCGTCAGGACTTCGGCGCGTTTCTCGCGTTCCGCCTTCATCTGGCCGCCCATCGCCTCGACGAGGTCGGTTGGCGGGGTGAGATCCTTGATCTCGACCCGGGTCACCTTGATGCCCCAGGGGTTGGTGGCCGCGTCGATGACCCGCAGCAGGCGTTCATTGATGTCGTCGCGCTTGGACAGCACGTCATCGAGGCTCATGGAGCCGATCACGGTACGAATGTTCGTCATCGCCAGGTTGGTTATGGCGCGCTCGAGGTCGTTGACCTCATAGGCCGCCCGGGCCGAATCCACGACCTGATAGAACGCCACGCCGTCGGCGGTAATCGTCGCGTTATCGTATGAAATCACGTCCTGGGACGGGATATCCAGCACGGTCTCGCGCAAGGACAGCTTGAATCCGACCCGATCGACGAAGGGAACGATCAGGTGCAGGCCGGGCGAAAGTGTGCGGGTGTAACGCCCAAACCGCTCCACGGTCCATTCCTGGGCCTGCGGCACCTGCTTGACGCCGGACTTGATGATAACGGCCGCCAGAATGACGACCGCAATGACGAAGGTGAGAAATCCGCTCGGCAGAAACGCTTCCATGAAATGCCCCTCAATACTGCAAACTGAACCCTACAATACGCCAGTATGTGGTGCTTTTCCGGGCTTTTTCCACTTATAACGGTATGTCGGGACGATATATTAGTGAGATTCCAAGGCGTTAGAATCCGAAATAAATACCGTTGAGATATCTTTAGAACGGGATCTCGTCGTCCAGGTCGTCACCACCGCCCATGCCGCCACCGCCACCTGCGGCCATCGCGGGCTGCTGTTCGTGCGGAGGCGGCGCATCATATCCACCGCCGCCCTGACCACCGCCACGGCTGTCGAGCATGACCATCTCGCCCCGGAAGCGCTGGAGCACGACTTCGGTCGTGTATTTCTCCTGGCCGGACTGATCGGTCCATTTGCGGGTCTGGAGCTGACCCTCGAGAAACACCTTGGCACCCTTCTGGAGGTATTTCTCCGCGACCTCGACCAGTTTCTGGTCAAACATCACCACCCGATGCCACTCGGTCTTTTCCTGCATTTCGCCGGAGTTACGGTCTTTCCACCGTTCGGACGTCGCGACGGACAGGTTGCACACCTTGTCGCCGGACTGCATGGAGCGAACTTCCGGGTCTCGGCCCAGATTTCCGACGAGAATGACTTTATTGACGCTGCCTGACATGGGGTGTGTCTCCTAAACTTGGGAATCGATCATCATGCGCCCCGAAAAGGCTGCGACTCGGGGCGCAAATCCACGCTCACACTGGCATGAGGCCCGATGCCCCACAAGCGGTCTGGACGCTGACTTATCCCCACGATATTCATGTTTTGTTCTCATATCAACCAACGCCTGTCCACTGGTCTTTTGATCCCCGCCACGCCATATTCGAAAACAGCTTCGGAACGGCTGAATTTGGCCCTGAACCCTCGCCCGTAAGGCACAAATGCAGAAGAAAATCGTCGTCCGCGGCGCCCGCGAGCACAATTTACGCAACGTCGATGTGTCCCTTCCCCGGGATTCCCTGGTGGTGATCACCGGCCTGTCGGGTTCGGGCAAGTCGTCCCTCGCCTTCGATACGATCTATGCCGAGGGCCAGCGCCGTTATGTGGAGAGCCTGTCGGCCTATGCGCGCCAGTTCCTTGAGTTGATGCAAAAGCCGGACGTGGACTCCATCGAGGGGCTTTCACCGGCGATTTCCATCGAGCAGAAGACCACCAGCCGGAACCCGCGTTCGACCGTGGGCACGGTGACGGAGATCTACGACTATCTGCGCTTGCTCTATGCCCGCGTTGGTATCCCCTACTCGCCAGAGACCGGGCTTCCCATCGAGGCCCAGTCGGTCAGCCAGATGGTCGACCGGACGCTGGAGATGGAAGAAGGCACGCGTTTGTATCTGCTTGCCCCCATCGTGCGCGACCGCAAGGGCGAATACCGCAAAGAGCTCGCCAGCCTGCAGAAACGCGGCTTCCAGCGGGTGAAAATTGACGGCGAGATGTATGAGATCGCCGATGCGCCCGCGCTCGACAAGAATTTCAAACATGATATCGCCGTGGTCGTGGACAGGATCGTCGTGCGCCCCGGCATCGAGACCCGGCTGGCGGATTCCATCGAGACCGCCCTGGAACTGGCCGATGGCTTGGCCTTCGCCGAAAATGCCGATGACGGCGAACAGACGATCTTCTCGTCCAAGTTCGCCTGCCCGGTCTCCGGCTTCACGATCGAGGAGATCGAGCCACGGCTGTTTTCCTTCAACAACCCGTTCGGTGCATGCCCGGCCTGCGACGGTCTGGGGACCAAGGTCGTGGTCGATCCGGATCTGGTTGTGCCCGACAAGACCAAAAGCCTGCGTGACGGCGCGATTGCCCCCTGGTCCAACTCGTCCAGCCCCTATTACGCGCAAACGCTGGATGCGATCGCCCGTCACTACAAGGTCTCGGCGGCGGATGCCTGGTCGGAACTGCCGGACAAGGTCCAGCGCGCGGTGTTGTTCGGATCGGGCAAGACCTCGATCACGATGAAATATGACGACGGGCTGCGCACCTACGAGACCAAGAAGCCCTTCGAGGGCGTGGTGATGAACCTGGAGCGCCGTTACCGGGAGACCGAGAGCAGCTGGGCGCGCGAGGAAATCGGCAAGTACCAGGTGACGTCCGTCTGCGAGACCTGTGAGGGCGCGCGGCTGAAGCCCGAGGCGCTGGCCGTGCGGATCAACGGCAAACATGTCAGCGAGACCACCAAGATGTCGATCGCGGCGGCCGGCGCCTGGTTCCTCGATCTCGAAAATCACCTGACGGCCAAGCAGCGCGAGATCGCCGACCGCATCCTTCGCGAGATCAACGAACGGCTGGGCTTCCTCAACGATGTCGGGCTCGAATATCTCACTCTCGACCGTAAGTCGGGCACCCTGTCGGGCGGCGAGAGCCAGCGCATCCGGCTGGCGTCCCAGATCGGTTCCGGTTTGACCGGTGTCCTCTATGTGCTCGATGAGCCGTCCATCGGGCTGCATCAGCGCGACAACGCGCGGCTGCTGGAGACCCTCAAACGCCTGCGCGATCTGGGCAACACCGTCGTCGTGGTCGAGCATGACGAGGACGCGATCCGCGCAGCAGACTATCTGGTGGATATGGGCCCCGGTGCGGGCGTACATGGCGGCGAAGTGGTTGCCCACGGCACCCCCAAGAAGGTCATGCAGCAGGTCAACAAGAGCCTGACCGCCAAATACCTCACCGGCATCGAGCAGGTCCCGATCCCGGCCGAGCGCCGGTCGGGCAAGAAGGGCCAGGTCCTGAAAGTCATCGGCGCCTCGTCCAACAATCTGCAGGACGTGACCGCGGAAATCCCGCTGGGCACGTTCACCTGCATCACCGGTGTGTCCGGTTCGGGCAAATCCACCCTCGTGCTGGACACGCTCTACAATGCTGCGGCCCGGCATATCTATGGCTCACGCCCGGCACCAGGTGCCCACACCGCGATCGAGGGCCTGGACTATCTCGACAAGGTCATCGACATCGACCAGTCGCCCATCGGCCGGACCCCGCGCTCCAACCCGGCGACCTACACCGGCGCCTTCACGCCGATCCGCGACTGGTTCACCGGCCTGCCGGAATCCAAGGCGCGCGGCTACAAGCCAGGCCGCTTCTCGTTCAACGTGAAAGGCGGGCGCTGCGAGGCGTGTCGGGGTGATGGCGTCATCAAGATCGAGATGCATTTCCTGCCGGATGTGTATGTCGAGTGCGACGTGTGTCACGGCAAGCGCTACAACCGCGAGACTTTGGAAATTCTCTACCGGGACAAGTCGATCGCCGATGTCCTCGAGATGACGGTCGAGGAAGGCCGGGAGTTCTTCAAGGCCGTGCCGTCGATCCGCGACAAGCTGGAGACCCTCGAACGGGTCGGCCTGAGCTACATCCAGATCGGCCAGGCGGCGACCACCCTGTCGGGTGGTGAAGCACAACGCGTGAAGCTCGCCAAGGAACTCTCGCGCCGGGCCACGGGCAAGACGCTCTATATCCTCGACGAGCCCACGACCGGCCTGCACTATCACGATGTCCGCAAGCTGCTCGAGGTGCTCCAGGCCCTGGTCGACACCGGCAACACGGTGGTCGTGATCGAGCATAACCTGGAGGTCATCAAGACCGCCGACTGGATCATCGATCTCGGCCCCGAGGGCGGCGACAAGGGCGGCGAGATCGTCGCCACGGGCACGCCGGAAGACATCTGCGCGGTCGAGCGCAGCTTCACGGGCGACTTCCTCGCCCCCTACCTGCCGTCACTGGCGAAGAAAACGAAGAAACGGGCTTAGGCCCACACACAGGAGAGAACATCATGTCCGCATACATCGTCGTCGATGCCAACGTTCACGACCCCGCCGCCTTCAAGGCCTATGCCGAGCGGGTCGGCGCCACCCTGAAGGCCCATGGCGGCAAGCCGATCGCAAATAACTCTCCGGCGTCCCTCGAAGGCGACTGGTGCCCGAAACGCATGGTGATCCTCGAGTTTGCCGACGAAGCTGCCGCGCGTGGCTGGTACGACTCGCCTGAGTATCAGGAGATCATCCCCCTGCGTCAGGTCGCCGCCACGGATAGTCTGGTGTTGGTGCCAGGGCTTTAGGCGCCTCACAAAGTCGTCGTTCCCGCGAAGGCGGGAACCCATAGACTCAGGCTCTTACCGGTTAAGCCCTGTGGTTATGGATGCCCGCCTGCGCGGGCATGACGAGACCTAAGGAGCAAGCGCCATGCCTGCCTACGCGATCTTCGATGCCGACATCCACGACACGTCCCTGATGGACAAGTATCTGGAAGAGGTGCCGGCGACCCTCAAGCAGTATGGCGCGAAGCTTCTGGCCGCCACCTCGACCATCGACGCGGTCGAGGGCGGCTGGGCGTCCAAACGGATCGTGATTCTCGAATTCGCGGATATGGACGCCGCGCGCAGCTGGTACAACTCGCCGGAATATCAGGCCGTGCTGCCGCTGCGCCTGAAGGCGGCGAACGACCGGGTGATCTTCGTCGACGGGCTGTAAGCTGCCCTACTCCGCCGCCTGTTTCTCCCGGAACGCCGGCACCACCTCGTTGTTGAAGCGCTCCATGGTGCGCAGCGCCTGATCCTGGCCGATCTCGCCCGTGCGCACGATGAAGCTCATCTCGGTAAATCCCCAGTCGCGGTAGCGGGAAATCCGCTCGATCACCTGTTCGGGCGTGCCGATGCACGTGCGCTCGCGGAACATGCGCTCGAGATCACCATCGGGGGCGAGGAACTCGAAGACGCTCTCGTCGCCCGCGTAATCCTCGTTCCACTGGTCGCCCGAGAACAGAAGTCGGAACAGGTTGGCGTGCTCCTGCACGGCAAGCTTGGCCTCGGCGATGGCCTGCTCTTCGGTATCGGCGATATGCAGGAACACCGACATCATGGCTTCGTGTTGCCCCTCGGGATGCCCGGCGGCCTTTCGGGCATCGAGATACCAGGCGAAACGCTCATGGGCTTCGTCGGGCGTCATCGGATACTGGTTCATCATGATCCTGAAGCCCTCGCGCCCGGCCCAGTCGAAGCTGTCGCGGGTGCGTGAGGCCGCCACCCAGATCGGGACCTCGTCCTGCAGGGGCAGCGGGTGGAGCCGCAGTTTCGGGAAACTGTAGTGATCGCCCGAATGCTCGAACGTCTCACCGGACCAGGCGCGGCGGATGATGCCGAAGCCTTCCTCGCGCATGTCGCTGACATCATCGGGATCGAGGTTATGGCCGGCGAACTCGTGGGGCAGATAACCGCGCCCGATCCCGAAATCGAGCCGCCCGCCCGACAGCTGGTCGACGACGGCATAGTCTTCCGCGATGTGCAGCGGGTTGCGCAGCGGCGTGAGAGAGATCGCCGGGCCGAGCCGGATTTGCCTGGTCTCCCGCGCCCAGGCCGCCAGCTGAACAGCCGGGTTCGGTGACGCGCCGCCGTAATAGTGGAAATGATGTTCCGATATCCAGACACGGGCCCAGCCTGTGTTGTCGGCGACGGCCACCAGCTCGGACATGTCGTTGTAGAAATCGGCCAGCGAGGGTGCGACACCCTCGCGAAAGCAGGGCAGCATGAACAGTCCGAACTTCATGAAATAAACCTGTGTTTGTGTGAGCTCAGCTGCCGGCTTTCACCGCTTCCCAATAGGTCTCGTTGAGGTCGAGGACCAGGCCGTCATGGGTCTCAGCCAGGCAACCGCGAAGGTTCTTGTCGCCAATGCGGGTCTGGCGATAGCAGCGGTTATAGGCCGTGCGCGCCTTGTGCACGCCGGTCTTGGAGTGGCTGGGCACATGGCTCACGGCTGCGTTGTCCCACAGGCCGGCGCGGGCATCGGTCCCGGCGCGGCCGTGTCGCGGCAGGGCGTCGATCATCCGCGCGAGGATCTGGCCGGCATGCATGGTGTCGGTGTTGCGGTCGACGATGGCGGCCGCTGTGGCCCGCATCGGCCCCGAGCCGAGTGCGATATCGGCATCCGTGAGCGGATCTTCACTGTCGAAATCCGTCTTGCCGGGGATGAGAGTCAGCGGTTGTTCAACCTTTACCGCGAGAGCGACCAGCCCGTGGTCGCGACGAACCGTGTCGGGAATATCGACCTGCACCGTGTGAAAGCCCCGGGACGCCGAAAACTTGACGACGTCGGCGGCGCGCAGCGCAACGACCGTCCCGTCGACGCGGGTCCCCGTGACGGTGATCGCGTCTGCATTGAAGGCCGTATACGGATAGCCCGATGTGGGTGTCGCGCGCTGCTCGTGCAGACATATCGACGAGAGTTCGGCAGTGCAGTTACCGTTCATGCAGTGCAGCGGGACCGCCGATGCGGTCTGAACGACCCCGAGCATCTGGGGTTCGGCCTGGGCCGAGGATGTAAAAACGGAACCGGCAAGCAAGGGAACCGCAAGTGCAGCGATCAGTCCGATTTTGTGCATCGGAGCCTCCTGTTCGTGAATTTCACACAAACCGTCGCACCGGGCCCGCGTCGCGTCAATTCACGAAGCGTTTGCTGTGCGCAACGCGCAATTGCCTTCACCCGCCCGGCTCGCTATGTCCTGATCCATGAGCAAAACAGATATAGCCCCGGTACATGTGGTTGGCGGCGGCCTTGCGGGCAGCGAGGCGGCCTGGCAACTGGCCCGCACCCAGGTGCCGGTCATCCTGCACGAGATGCGCCCCGACCGGGTCACAGACGCCCATCAGACCGACAGCCTGGCCGAGCTGGTCTGTTCCAACTCGTTTCGTTCGGACGATGCCGAGGGGAATGCAGTCGGCATCCTGCATGCGGAAATGCGAATCCTCGAATCGTTGATCATCGCGGCGGCCGATGCGAACCGGGTACCCGCCGGCAGCGCGCTGGCAGTCGATCGCGAGGGGTTTGCCGCGCAAGTTACGACAGCGATCAACGATCACCCGCTGATCGAGGTGGCGCGTGGCGAGGTCGCAGGGCTGCCACCCGAAGACTGGGACAACGTGATCATCGCGACGGGCCCCCTCACCTCGCCCGATCTCAGCAAGGCGATCATCGATCTGACCGGCGAGGAAAACCTCGCCTTCTTCGATGCCATTGCCCCCATCGTTCATGCCGAGAGCATCGATATGGACATCGCCTGGTTCCAGTCACGCTACGACAAACCGGGCCCAGGTGGCACCGGCAAGGACTACATCAACTGCCCGATGGACGAGGCCCAGTTCGAGGGCTTCATTGACGCGTTGCTGGAAGCCGAGAAGGTCGACTTCCATGAATGGGAGAAGAGCACGCCCTATTTCGAAGGCTGCCTGCCGATCGAGGTGATGGCCTCGCGTGGCCGGGACACGTTGCGTTTCGGGCCCATGAAGCCGGTCGGGCTGACGGACCCGAACACCGGCACTCGCGCACACGCCGTCGTGCAGCTGCGCCAGGACAATGCGCTGGGCACCCTTTTCAACATGGTCGGATTCCAGACCAAGCTGCGCTACGGCCCCCAGCAGGATATCTTCCGGACCATTCCCGGGCTGGAGAACGCCGAGTTTGCCCGCCTCGGGGGTATTCACCGGAACACCTTTATGAAATCCCCGCGCCTGCTCGACGGGAGCCTGCGTCTCAAGGCTCAGGACCGGCTTCGTTTTGCCGGGCAGGTCACCGGCGTCGAGGGCTATGTGGAAAGCGCTGCCATGGGATTGCTCGCGGGGCGCTTCGCCGCCGCCGAACGCCACGGGGAACCGGTCACCCCGCCACCCGAAACAACTGCCCATGGTGCGTTGCTGGCCCATGTCACGGGAGGCGCGGACGATGAAACATTCCAGCCGATGAACGTGAATTTCGGGCTGATACCGCCCCTTGAAGACGGCGCACTGGCCGATATCAAGCGCAAGGAACGCAAGAAAGAGCGACGTCGGCTGATGTCGCAGCGCGCCCTTTCCGACATCGCGGTCTGGTTCAGCGACACGCCCCTGGCGGCGGAATAACGGAGGCATAAAAATGAGATTTTCGGAACGAAATGGACATGTGGCCGCAAAAGCGTTCCAAATTGAGGAACTAGATGGAGATTTACGAAATTCGCTCTGGAATGTTCTGTCAGCCTTCTATTTCGACGAACCAGACTACACGAATACAGAAACATCAACATACAAGTACTACCACCTAAATATGTGGATGCACTATTTTAAATATCCACTCGATGAGATTCCTTTTGAACTGTACAAATATAAACGGACAATAAAAACTGTATTCCAAAAATGGGAGTGGTTTAAAGTATTAGATTATTTAGAGGCAACGGTCGACTACTTCAATAGAGAGGCAAATGCTGACGATGAAAGTGAACGTGTGCGGCAGTTTACGAAAACCTGCAATTCGATATTCGAGCGCGAGAAGTCCGGATACCGATTCGTCGACTTCGAGATAGCCCCGATCACTTCTGAGAACGAAATAGAATCAATTGAAGAAGCAATAGCATGCAGCATTTCATCCGAAGTGAGCGAGCACTTTTCGCAAGCACTTGCTCTGATGAACGACCGAGATAACCCGGACTATAGAAATTCAATTAAGGAATCTATTTCAGCCGTAGAGGCAGTTTCCCGATTCGTATCTGGATTGCCAAAGGCCACTCTCGGGGACGCACTCAAGAAAATTGAAGGCCAGGGGAAACTCCACCCGGCACTGAAAACTTCATTCTCCAGCCTTTACGGCTACACAAGTGATTCAAACGGTATCCGTCATGCTCTTTCAGGAGTCAGTTCTCTGAGTTTTGATGATGCGAAGTACATGCTCGTCAGTTGCACTGCGTTCGCAAACTATCTGCTAGCCAGCACGCCTGAAAGCAATTAGCCATGGCCCGCGATCCCGCTCATCCGCGCGACAGACCCGGAGACTTCTGGGATCAGCGCTACGGCGGCGGCGACATGGTCTTCGGCCACGAACCCAATCAGTGGCTGCAAGCAAATACTGACCTCCTGAAACCGGGACTGGAAGCCCTGATGCCCGGTGACGGCGAAGGCCGCAACGGCGTCTGGCTGGCCGAACGCGGGCTCAACGTGACGAGCGTGGATGCGTCTCCCGTGGGGGTCGAGAAAGCGACACAACTCGCAGCATCGCGCGGAGTCTCGATCAAAGCCGAGAACGCCGATCTGCGGGACTGGGATGCGCCTGTCGGCGCATTCGACCTGGTCGTGCTGGCGTTTCTGCACGTGGGACCCGACGATCGCGCCGAGCTGCACCGCAAAATAGCTTTGACCCTTCGACCCGGCGGCCTCTTGCTTCTGGAAGGCTTTACACCCGATCATCTGGGATATGGCAAAGGCGGCCCGCCGGTCACCGACATGATGTTCACCGAAGACCGGCTGCGCGAGGATTTCGGAGATCTGCTCGATATCGAGTATCTCGAAGCGCTGAGAACCGAGCTGCCGGCCAGTGAACGCCATGGCGGCCCGGCGGCAGTGATCCGCCTGCGCGCGCGGAGGAAGAGCGAATGAGCACGCAGGCCCCGTTTGCGATGAAGGGCCTGGATCATGTCGTCATCCGGTGTGCTGATCTGGCGGCGATGAAGCATTTCTACTGCGATGTGCTGGGCGGGACGATGCAGGAGGAAGACACCGACATCGGCCTCTACCAGGTGCGCATCGGCGATCACATCGTCGATCTGATGCCCGTGGGTGAGCCCTCCGGATTAAAAGGTGGCCCCGCGCCGGGCACGAATGGCCACAACATGGATCACTTCGCGATTCAGGTGGAGCCTTATGACGATGACGCAATCCGCGCCTATCTTTCAGGCTGCGGCGTGGATCTGGGAGCCACCATCATTCGCGGCGGTGCGGAAGGTGAAGGTCCCGGGATTCACATCAAGGATCCCGAGGGCAACACAGTCGAACTCAAGGGACCGCCGGACCCGGCGTATAATTGATCATGGCGACGACACCCCCGTTTGAAATGGAAGGCCTGGACCACGTGGTGATCCGCTGCGTCGATCTCGACGCGATGCTGCATTTCTACTGCGATGTGTTGGGCTGCACGGTCGACCGGCACAACACGGAAGTCGACCTGCTTCAGCTCCGTGCCGGCCGCCAGCTGATTGATCTGGTGACAGTCGATGGCGTGTTGGGGCGCAAGGGCGGTGCGGCGCCGGGCGCGGAAGGCCGCAATCTGGATCACTTCGCCATTCGCATCGACCGGTTCGACGATGCCGCGCTGCATGCCTATATCGCGGAACACGACATCGAGATCGTCGAGGAAGGCCCGCGATACGGCGCAGACGGCACCGGACCTAGCGTTTACCTGCGCGATCCCGAGGGAAATATCGTGGAACTCAAAGGCCCGCCGGACACCCCTTGAACAGCAGAAAACTACCGCCCAAACACACGAAATTCGTAGAGTTCGTTGATCGCAGCTTGCATCGCGTTGATCCTGTGTCGGAACCGTGCACTCCCAGCTTTCGGCACCTTGCCAATGGTGGCCAACGAAAGGATGGGGCTATCAAAGCTGCTGATGACCGGTACAGAAACGGCCTCGATGTCTTCACGCATTTCGCCCCGTTCTACGGCAAAGCCCGACTTGGCAATCTCGCGAAGCTCCCGTCTTAGCCGGTCATAAGTATTCAAAGTTTTCGCGGTGTAACGACGCGGCGGGTGCGTGGCGAAAAACGCGGCCACTTCTTCTTCCGGGCGTGTCGCCATCAGCATTTTCCCCGCAGCCAGGGTATGTGCGTCGATACGCATACGCGTGGAAATCGGTGCTTTTTCGATATCCGTCGGCAATGCGACATCGCAGATCAATAGCTGCGGTCCTTCCATGGCGCCCAGGTAACAGACCAACCCGGTGTCTTGCGCGAGATTGTTCAGGAACGGGCCTGCATCGCGAACGATGGCTTCCACAGCATGGCTTGTCTGCCCGAGCCGGTAGGCGTTGAAGCCGAGAGCGTATGTGCCGTTACGTGGGCTTTTGAGGACAAAGCCGAGGTCTTGCAATACGGCCATCAGCCGGAAGCATGTTGATCGCGCCAGGCCAACACGTCCCGCAACTTCCGTCAGGGTCATGGGATTCTCCGCATCACCCAGGGTGTTCAGAATCGACATTCCCCGTTCGAGCGATGTGTTGGTGTATTGGGCCATCGCAAGAGCGTAACCGTCTTATCCGTTTCCACATACTGAAAACATCAGCTCTCCGGATTGGCCAACCTTTCCTCGCGCGGTGAGTCTCCGTCAGCCAAGAGCGAACGGACCTGAACCTGAAGGAGATCACTATGAAGACCGTGAACTATACCACTGACGAGATGGACACACGGGTCGCGCGGTTTCACGAATTGCGGGGCCAGAGCGACAGCCATGATTCCAGTGGAAACATTCCAAAGGAAGTCTATGAGGCGATGACCGCGCGCACGTTGTATTTGCTGATGTCGCCTGAACAGCAAGGTGGCCCCATGGCCCAGGCTCCTGCCGTAACGACCCAAGACAAAATGAGCGTAATTATTGCCGAATGCCCGCCGGGCAATGGCCCCATTCTCCATTCCCACAAGATCACCCGTGAAACCTTCATGTGCCTCGACGGTCGCTTCAAAATTCAATGAGGTGACGAAGGCGAAAACGAACTTGTTCTCGAACCCTATGATCTGGTTGCCGTGCCGCCGCGCGTCGTGCGGCGGTTCGAGAATGTAAGCGACGAAACCGCACGCCTTCTGGTGATCGTCAATGGCGATACCGAAGAGGACTTCAACGACATCGAACAACCACAGATCGTCGCCGATGAGCTTGCTGCCAAGTTCGGAGGGGATGTCGTGGAAAAGTTACTGTCCCTTGGTTTCAGCTTTAACGCTGGAAAAGACGACCCGGCAAAATGACCCCAGTCAGTATTTGCCAATCCAGGCATTGAACGTGAGACGCAGCAGAGGCGCCGGCCGCGCAGGCGGGATCGCGAAGGGATCGTGACCCGCCTTCCGGATCGCTGAGACATGCCTGTCGGCTAGCCCGGCCAGCATCAGACCGCGTCGCGCCGGCTTGGAGATTTCGTCAGACCGCGCACGCGCCTCACCCAGCAATTCGTCGGCGCGCGCGACCATGGCTTCGATGGCCTGGTTCAGACCCGGTGACGGTTTGAGGTCGAACAGCCGACGCCGTTCGATCTCATACTCACTGAGCAGGTCTTCGGGAATATAGAGGCGCTGGGTCTGGGCGTGGAATCCGACCGCGCGGGCCAGCCCGATGATCGCCCAGGCTGTACCGACAAGTCGCGCTGCCCCGACAGCGGTATCGTTCGCGCCATCGAGACAACCCATGACAAGCGCAGACAATCCGCCGGATGTCTCCCGCGCATAAGCCTCAAGCGCTTGGAGGTCGCGCGGCGGGGTGTCTTCGAGGTCAGCTTCGCGGGCGTCGACCAGAAGATCGAGTTTGTCACGAGGCAGGTCATGGGACTGGATGGCGGCCTCAAGCGCTTCGACGACCGGGTGTTCACGCGGTGCGCCCGCATACAGGCCCTCGATCGTCTCGCGCCACCATTGCAGACGTATCTGGCCGAGCAACGGCTCGCTGACGATTTCGCGGGTGCGGGCAATTTCCAGGCTGAAAGCATATAGCGCGAGGCCAGCCTTGCGCCGGTCCGGCGGCAAAAACAGGGCTGTCAGGTAGCGGTCATGGTCGTGCCGGCGCACCTCATCCAGACAATATTGTTCGCTCGCCGTAAGGCTCATGGCCACCCTCGCCCGCGCTGATCGGGCGTTTCGTGTCACGCGTAGGATCGACGCGGTGAATTTGCTATAGTCCGATTCGGGTTCTTGCACAGGGGGATACTATGAAAAACCCATTGGAATCACTGCATATGACTGTCGTGCTGGGGGTCGTGCTGACCGTCATCATGGTGCTCGTAGCTCAAGCAATCGCCAGCTAGGCGCGGAAGGGAGACAGAAAAATGGAATTTGATCCTTTCCTCTTACATCTAATCCGTGTGCTGCACGTTATCAGCGGCGTCATGTGGATTGGACTTCTCTGGTACCTGAACTTTGTCCAGGTGCCGACAATGCCGAAAATTCCCGACGAGATGAAACCGGCCATCGGTAAGCATATTGCTCCGGCGGTCCTGTTCTGGTTTCGCTGGGGCGCGGCATCGACAGTTCTGTTCGGCCTCATCCTCGCATGGATGCAGGGTTCGCTCGGCAGCTGGCTCGCCATCGGTCTCACCGACGGCAGCTTCGTCAGCGCGATGATCGGAATTGCGATGTGGTTCGGTCTCATCATGGCCTTCAATGTCTGGTTCGTGATCTGGCCTAATCAGAAAATCGCACTGGGCATCGTGGACGCACCGGCCGAAGCCAAGCCGGCGTCGGCGCGGCGGGCGATGCTGTTCTCACGCACCAACACCCTGCTTTCGATCCCCATGCTCTACGGCATGGTGGCGGCACAAAACTCGCCATTCTGATCGAGTAAAAAGCAGTATGTGATTACGGGGCCCTTCGGGGCCCCGTTTTCGTTAGGCAAGCACGATGAGTGCAGCGGCCACCCGGCGATCTTCGGACAGCAGCAGGTTGAAGGTCCGCGCGGCGGCCCCGGTGTCCATGGGTTCGATGACGATCCCTGCCGCACGTAGAGGTGCGCGCAGTGCCGTGGGCACCAGCTGCATCCGAGGCCCGCACCCGAGCAAAAGCAATTCTATGCCTTGCGTCGCCTGGGATTCAGCCAACACAGGCGCCAGCGCGTCATCATCAATGTCCGAAAAGTCCGAAACAGACCAGGCGACGGTGCGCTCGGGAAACACAAGTACGGAACTTTGATACGACAGGCCGGATATCTGGAACTTTCCAGCGCCGTAACGCTCGACGACCTGATACACATTTGGGGTTGTCGGATCGGCCGGCATTATTTGTCCGACGGCATGTCTTCCGCTGACGCGTCCTGCTCTGCCCCGTCATTTTCATCCTGGCCTGCCGACAGGCTTTCCCGGCTCAGCTTGAGCCCAAGCAGCACCGGCACCGCGATAAACACCGACGAGTAAGTCCCGATGATCACACCCCAGATCATCGCATAGGCGAAATCACGGATGATCGAACCCCCGAAGATCGCCAGTGCGAGAAGCGCGATCAGTGTCGTGACACTCGTCATGAAGGTTCGCGACAAGGTTCGGTTGACCGCCAGATTCAGTACGGCAGGCATATCCAGTTTCTTGTACCGACGCAGTTCTTCACGCACACGGTCGTAAATTACGACCGTGTCGTTGATTGAATAACCGGCGATGGTCAGGATCGCGGCCACGGTTGCCAGGTTAAATTCGAGCTGGGTAAACGCAAACAGACCGATCGTGGTGAGCACGTCATGGGTCAACGCGATCACGGCCCCGACGCCGAACTGCCATTCGAACCGGAACCAGATGTAGATCAGGATCGCACCGATCGCGAGCATAACGGCCCAGATGGCCGAACTGATCAGTTCCGCCCCCACCGTTGGCCCGACGAACTCCGTTCGCCGGTATTCGGCGACCTGGTCGCCGAGCGCTTCTTTCAGAATATTGATCGCCTGAAGCTGTTCGGCTTCCGCACCGTCCTGCTGTTGAATACGGATCAGGACGTCGTCCACGGCACCGAATTCCTGTACCTGGATTTCCCCCAGTTCGAGGCTGCTGACGGTGGCACGCAGTTCGGCGACGTTGGCCGGGCCCTCGGTCTGGATTTCGACCAAAATGCCGCCACGGAAATCGATGCCGAAATTCAGACCCTGGGTCAGAAACGCGCCGATCGACAGGATGATCAGCAGGGCCGACAGCGGGTAGGCCAGCCTGCGGCGGCTGACGAAGTCGAACTTGGTATTGGCGGGAACGATGCTGAGACGCACGATAATTCCCCTAGATCGGCAGGGTTTGCGGCCGCCGGCGACGAAGCCAGACGACGATGAAAAGCCGGGTCAGCATCATGGCCGTAAACATGGACGTGATGATCCCGATGGATAGCGTCACCGCGAAACCCTTGATTGGCCCGGTGCCAAACTGGAACAGCAGGATGGCTGCGATCAGCGTGGTGAGATTTGAGTCGATAATCGTGGTCAGGGCGCGGCGGTAGCCGGCGTCGATCGCGGATATCGGTGTTCGCCCGTTACGGACTTCTTCCTTGATCCGTTCAAGAATGAGCACATTCGCATCAACCGCCATACCGATGGTCAACACGATTCCCGCGATACCCGGAAGTGTGAGCGTTGCCTGTAGCACCGAGAGCAGCGCCACGATCAGGGACAGGTTGAACAACAGAGCAACGGACGCCATCAGACCAAAAAGTCCGTAGCTGACGACGATGAACACAACCACCGCGATCAGACCGATGATACTGGCGATCTTGCCGGCCTCGATTGAGTCTGCACCGAGCCCCGGCCCGACCGTGCGCTCTTCAAGAACGGTAAGAGGCGCTGGCAGGGCACCGGCGCGCAGCACGAGTGAAAGGTCATTCACCTGCTGCACCGTGAAACGGCCTGTGATGATTCCGCTGCCTCCAAGAATGGCAGTTTGGATCCGCGGCGCGCTGACGACTTCGCGATCGAGCACAATGGCAAGACGGCGTCCAACATTGTCAGCTGTTAATTCGCCAAAACGTCGGCCGCCTGCCGCATCGAAACGGAAAGAAACGATGGGCTGACCGTCTTGGAAGGTTGGCTGGGCGTCGACCAGCCTGTCGCCGCCGACTTCAACAGTTCGGCGAACGACGTACGGGATGCGGCCTTCTGCTTCGGGACTGAACAGGAGCATCGACCCGGGCGGAAGATTCCCGCTCTCGGCATCCTGGATGGGAACGGATTCATCCAGCATATGAAAGTTCAGTTTTGCCGTCTGGCCGAGCAGGCGTTTGATCCGTTCCGGGTCCTTGATGCCCGGCAACTGCACCAGAATTCGATCCTGCCCCTGTTGCTGAATGACAGGTTCTGCGACACCCGTTTCATCCACCCGGCGGCGCACAATTTCGATGGATTGCTCAACCGCGCTCTGGCGACGGCCAGCCTCGGCTTCTTCGATCATCGCGAGGCGGAATCTCACATCATCTTCGATCTCGAGATCGAAGCCCTCTTCGAGATTACGAAGTCGGTCGCGTGCTGCATCACTGTCTGCCGCGTCACGCAGGGTGAAAGCGATAGCCTTCCCTTCAACCCGCAATCCGGAATATCCAATGCGTGACCCACGTTGCCGCAACTCACGTCGAACGGTTGATTCGACGGATTCGAGGGTTTCACGAATAGCTGTTTCCACGCCGACCGACAGCAACAACGACGAACCGCCCTGCAGATCAAGGCCGAGGTTCATCCGGTTGGACGGCAAGAAACTCGACGTCTCGACCGCTTCATCCGGTTGCGGAAAAAAGTTCGGCGCGGCGTAAATCAGGCCGAGCAGCGCTATCACGACCGTCGTGATAATCGCCCAACGAGGATAATTGACCATCCTGGCGGGTCCTTCCCGTTAGATAACAGGCAACAGGTTACTTGCGGCCGCCAAAGAGACCACCGAGAAGCCCGCCACTGGACTGTCCGTCATTGGCAGTCGGGCCCACGACCGTCGGCCCACCCTTGCCCGGCGTCTGTCCACCGCCGGTTGCTGGCGCCGAGGTGAAGACATCGGAGATCGTACCGCGAAGGATATCCACCTTCACGCCATCGGAAATCTCGACGGTGACCTCATCGGTCTCTTCCTTCACCTTGGTCACGGTGCCGATAATGCCGCCGCCGGTGAGCACGCGATCGCCGCGCTTCACCTGACCGAGCATCGCCCGGTGTTGTTTCATCTTGCGCTGTTGCGGTCGAATGAGCAGAAAATAGAAAACCACAAAAATGAGGATGATCGGCAGGAACGATGTGAACGCATCGCCACCACCCAACCCCTGTGCATAGGCCGGCGTAATGAACATGTCCCCTCCAGGGCGCTTATCTTGAAGTCGCCGGATGATAGCGACGCGGGACCGAATTGCAATGAAGGCTTGCAGCAAAATGCATTGAAATCACGGCACAATGAGGGTTCTCGGCGCCGAAATGCAAAAATGTGATCTCCGTTGACCAAGAACCTGTCCGGGCTTAGGTTCCGCCCGCCTTTCGTGCCCGGCTATTTGGGCTCAAACCTATGGAACGAATTCCCATGGAAGATCAGGAATTGGTACCGCTGCTGGGCCGCATCGCCGACGCACTGGACCGCATCGCCCCGCAAACGGAAACGACGACAGACCTGTCCGCAGCTGATGCCTATATCTGGCACGCGGATGGCCCCGACAAAGGCCATCTCGAGGCGGTTCCAGCTGTTAATCGCGTACCATTGGGTCTGTTGAAGGGCATCGATGATCAGGCGGACACGCTGATCGAGAACACCCGTCGTTTTGCTAAAGGACTGCCGGCCAACAACGCATTGCTGTGGGGTGCAAGGGGGACGGGCAAGTCGAGCCTGGTGAAGGCGGCCCACGCCGAAATCAATCAGGAAACTGAAGACGGATTACTGCTGGTCGAAATACAGCGCGAGGACATCCAGTCCCTGCCCGCGCTTTTGACCACGTTGCGTGACAGCGGACGCCAGGCAATTTTGTTTTGCGATGACCTGAGCTTCGACAATTCCGACAGCAGCTACAAGTCACTCAAGGCCGTTCTGGAGGGCGGCATCGAAGGTCGCCCGGATAATGTCGTCTTCTACGCCACGTCGAACCGGCGCCACCTGCTGCCCCGCGACATGATGGAAAACGAGCGATCAACCGCTATCAACCCGTCAGAAGCCGTGGAAGAAAAAGTCTCGCTGTCGGACCGGTTCGGGCTCTGGCTTGGGTTCCACAACATCAATCAGGACACTTTCTTCGCCATGGTGCTCGCCTATTGCGACCATTTCGAGCTCGATGTCCCACCAGATCAGCTGCGCGCCGAAGCCAAGGAATGGTCGGTGACGCGCGGTTCACGCTCAGGCCGTGTGGCGTGGCAGTTTGTTCAGGAAGTCGCGGGCCGGATCGGCAAACCGATCGACTTGCGCAACTAATCTGTCAGCCCGGCAGGAACTGTCCTGGGTCGACGGCTTTTGTGCCGCGCCGAACCTCGAAATGAAGTTGGGGATTGTCCACGCCGCCGGTTTTTCCGACCTTGGCGACAACCTGGCCTCGGGTAACGATATCACCTCGCCGTACCAGCAATGAATCCGCATGGGCATAGGCCGTAATCAGGCCCCCGTCATGCTTGATCAGCAACAGGTTCCCAAAACCGCGGATTTCCTTGCCGGCATACGCCACAACGCCATTCTCTGCTGCCCTCACCGGCGCGCCTCGCGGGGCTGCGATATTTACCCCGTCATTGTGTCGACCGCCGGTTTTAGATCCGAATGACGACACCACCCGGCCGTCGACCGGCCAGACGAACCCGCTACCGCCACGTGCCGGCGGGCGCGGTACGGATACGACCTGTCGTGGTGCTGCGGGTTTGGCCACGGGCCCCGAGGGTGATCCCGCCACCGGTTTCGTCGTGGTTGTGCTTTGTGTTGTAGATGCTGTTGTGCTTGCGACCTGCGTTCCCGGACCGGCGTTGGCCGGCAATTGAAGACGCTGGCCGACATGAATTGTATAGGGCGACGGGATGTTGTTAAGCCGTACGATTGTTGTCATGTCGACGCCGAAACGGCGTGAGATGGCATAAACGGAATCGCCGCGCTGCACGGTGTAATTCCGGCTTTGCGGAAGCCGGAGCGCCTGGCCCGGCACGAGCAGATAGGGCGGCCTCAGCCTATTCCAGTCGATCAGCGCCCGCGTCGAGACACCATTTCGCTGGGCCACGCCATAAACCGTGTCCCCCCGTTGTACGACATAAGCACCAGCGGGAACCGATGCCTGGTTTTCGCTCTTGTAACTCCTGTCGATGATCTCGGCACGTCCGCCGGGCCCGGCGCAAGCCGCCAGAGTAGCGGCCGCAAGGACCAGCCAGGTCAGAGATCGCAAACGAGTGGTCCGGAAAGGCGTCGTTGCCATGATCAGCCTTCCGCAGCCTCGGCGACCCCCGGCAACAACGGCACGAAACGCACATCCATCAACGCTTCACTTTCCACCGCTGTCTCGGTCCGGCGATAACGCACGAGTTGCTGGACCCGGCTTTGTCCGCCGACCGGCATGATCATGATGCCGCCAATCTTCAGTTGATCGAGTAACTGCTGCGGCGGCGTGTCGCCCGCTGCCGTAACACTGATCCGGTCAAATGGTGCCTGTTCCGGCCAACCCTTCATGCCGTCCCCTGCCATGGTCACAACGTTGCTCAGGCCGAGTGCCTCGAACCGTGCATGCGCCTCGACCAGGAGAGGTCTGTGACGCTCGATCGTGTACACCCGGCGACACAAATGGGACAAAATTGCGGCGTGGTAGCCCGAGCCCGTGCCAACTTCGAGGAGCTTCTCGCGGTTTCCAAGCTCCAATCCCTGGATCATCGTCGCCACAACAAGCGGTTGGCTCAACGTCTGGCCGTACCCGATGGGTAGAGCCGTATCCTCATAGGCCCTGTCCTGGAACGCGTCGGGTACGAACATTTCGCGTGGGACGCTCTCAATCGCCGACAACGCCTTCGTGTCGGTGATACCCGCACTGCGTAGTGCGAGCACGAGGCGCGCTCGATGCGCGGGCGTGCTCATCGCTTGCGGTACCCTTTGAAAGCTTCGGCGAGTGGTTTCATCGCACGTTTGTTCGTGAAGTTCAGATCGACCGGTGTCACGGAGATACGTTTCTCCTCGACCGCTGCGAGATCTGTGCCCTTCTTGCCTTTCGCGTGGGTGGGTAACGCACCGACCCAGAAATAGCGCCCGCCGCGCGGATGCCGACTCTCAACAAGGGAATCCCCCATGGGACGGGTCCCCTGTTCCGTGATCTCGACACCGGCCACCTCCTCGGGTAGGCAATCGGGGAAGTTAATGTTGATGAAGGTCCGGTCCGGCCAGCCGGTGCGCAGCAGCTTTCGGATAACCCCCGGCGCGTGCTGCTCGGCGGTCGACCAATGGGTAAAGCTGCGGTCGAAATCGGTTTGCTGGCTGAGCGCAATTGCCGGCACACCAAGGATCGTGGCTTCCATGGCCGCAGCACAGGTACCTGAATAGGTAATGAACTCACCCATGTTGCTGCCGCGATTGATTCCCGACAGCACGAGGTCGGGCTTGCGGTCCTTCAGGGCCTGGTGAATGCCCACCAGAACGCTGTCCGTCGGGGTTCCCTCTACCGCATAACGCCGGGTCGCGAGGCGTCGAAGCCAGATCGGATACCGCAGCGTGAGTGAATGCCCCGCACCGCTCTGCTCGTTCAGCGGTGCGCAGATCCAGACATCGTCGGTGAGTTCGCGCGCAATGCGGTGCAGCACCTTGATGCCCGGCGCGCGCACGCCGTCATCATTTGAAATCAGAATGCGAAGCTTGCCGGTCTGTCTGGGAAACTCATACATCGGCACGGATCACTTCGAGACCACCCATGTAGGGCTGTAGCGCTTCGGGCACGGTGATCGAGCCGTCCTCGTTCTGGTAATTCTCAAGTATGGCGATCAGCGCGCGCCCAACGGCAACTCCTGATCCATTGAGGGTATGGACATGCTCCGGGCCCTTTCCGTCACCGGCCGGACGATATCGCGCATTCATGCGGCGTGCTTGGAAAGCCCGGGTGTTGGAGCAACTCGAAATCTCGCGATAGGTCGCCTGGCCCGGCATCCATACCTCGATGTCATGGGTCTTGGCCGCACCAAATCCCGTATCACCGCTGCACAGGACAACAAGGCGATATGGCAGGCCGAGGCGCTTCAGGATCTCTTCCGCACAGTTCGTCATCCGATCGAGTTCGGCGTCGGATTCATCCGGCGCGACAACCGAAACCAGTTCCACCTTGTAGAACTGGTGTTGTCGGAGCATGCCGCGTGTGTCCCGGCCCGCGGCCCCCGCTTCGGCACGGAAGCACGAGGTGTGTGCCGTCACGCGAACAGGTAACTCCGCGGCTTCGAGAATTTTGCCGGCGACCATATTTGTGAGCGGGACCTCGGCTGTCGGGATCAGCCAGCGCCCGTCTTCGGTGCGGAACAGATCGTCGGCGAACTTCGGAAGCTGGCCGGTGCCGAACAGCACTTCGTCGCGCACCAGCAGCGGCGGGCTGATTTCGGTGTAGCCATATTCGTCGGTATGGATATCGAGCATGAAGTCCGCGAGCGCGCGTTCCATGCGAGCGAGTGCACCCTTCAGGATGACGAACCGCGACCCGGACAATTCCGCCGCCGTCTCGAAATCCATCAGGCCGAGCGCCTCACCGAGGTCGAAATGCTCCTTCGGCTCAAACCCAAAATTCGGAATATCTCCGAGGGTGCGGACCTCACGATTATCATCCTCGTCCGCACCGTCGGGAACATCGTCATCCAGAATATTGGGAAGCCCCGACAGCAGATCATTCAGGGTGTCGGATGCCTGTTTTTCTTCGGCCTCAACGGCCTCCATCTCGCCCTTGATTTCACCGACTTCCGCCTTGAGCTGTTCGGCCTCGTCCTTGCGGCCATCCTGCATCGCCGCACCAATTTGCTTCGAAGCCGCGTTGCGCCGCTCCTGCATCTCCTGCAGGCGCGTTTGTGCACCGCGTCGTTGCGCGTCGAGATTGAGCAGTTCGTCCGACAGAGGCTGGTCGCCGCGGCGCTCAAGGCTGCGATCAAACGCATCGGGATGCTCACGAATCCATCTGAGATCAAGCATGGGAAATCCGCCGACTAAAGGTCGCGCACTTATAGGGACTCCGGACGAATCGCGTCCAGTTCTGCCGACTTAATTGTCTTCTTCAGCCTCGGCCGCCGCACGATCTTTTCCGCGCCCGATCAGGACGGCGCAATAGATCGAGATTTCATAGAGAACGATAATCGGTATCGCGAGCGCGAGTTGACTGAGCGGGTCCGGCGGCGTCAGCACGGCCGCGGCGACAAAGGCGATAACGATTGCATAGCGTCGCTTCTTCTTGAGGCCGTCGGCCGAGACGATCCCGACCTTTGCCAGAAGCGTCAGCACCACCGGAAGTTCGAAACTGATGCCGAAAGCAAAGATCAGACGCATTACCAGAGACAGGTATTCGTTGACCTTGGGTTCCAGTTGAATCGGGAGCCCACCGGACCCCGCGGCCAACTGTTCAAACCCGGTGAAGAACTGCCAGGCGACCGGCATCACGATGTAATAGACGAAGGCGCCGCCGCCGAAGAACAGGAACGGGGTCGCGATCAGGAATGGCAGGAACGCACCCTTCTCGTTCTTGTAGAGACCCGGTGCGACGAACATATAAATCTGCGCGGCAAAAATCGGGAACGAGAGGAAGGCGGCGGAGAAGAACGCGACCTTGATGTTGGTGAAGAATTTTTCGTGCAGGGCCGTGTAGATCAGGCGCCGATCACCGCCACTCCAGACCGAGGCCAGCGGTTCGACCAGAAAATTGAAAAACGTGTCGGAAAAATAGAAGCAGACGAGAAAGACAACGACGAACGCGATCGCGGCATACATCAACCGGCGACGCAATTCGGTCAGGTGCTCGATCAGAGACATCTTTCGTTCATCGGCCCCCGTTTCCGGGCCCGCATCAACGGACGTTTCTTCCGGCTCTTGCGTGTCGGAGGTCATGCGATGTCGCCGCTCTTGGCGGGTTTTGGCTCCTCGCCGCTCGATTCATCGGACCCCGTATCCGATGTCGCTACAGCAGGCTCGTCTGATTTCGTCGTGCCATTGCTGTCTGCTGGCGTCGTGTCAAACGGTCCCGCGGCATCGCCATGAGGCGGTTCGGTATCCTCGGGTGGCGTGTAGGCGTTTTCGGCATCGAGAATGCTGTTACCCGACGGCAAATCGGGATCCTTATCGAGGCCGAGAAGGTCCGAATCAGATTCCGCGATGCTCTTCAGCGCTTCACCCGGGTCATAGAAGTCGATGTCGTCCATCTGGCGTTTGACGTCGTCAAGACCGGATTCACGTGCGATATCATCGAGGCCGCTCTGGAACTCACGCGCCGCACCACGCAGTTTGCGCACCACCATCATGACCGTGCGTATTGCATTCGGCAGCTCTTTGGGGCCGATCACTATCAAGGCGATGACCATCACCAGCAACAGCTCTGGCCAACCGATATCAAACATGATCGCGGGGTCCGTTCAGGTCCGAACTTACGTCAGACCTTTGAGTGCAGGCCGAGCTAGCTCTTGGCCGTTTCGTCTTCGCGTGCGGCCGTTGTGGCCGTCGTGGACGTGGTGTCTTCCTCGATCTTGCTCGATTCAGCGTTCGCGCCCTCGTCCTTCATATTGCTTTTGAAGGACTTAATGCCTTTGGCGACGTCGCCCATAAGGCTGGGAATCTTGCCACGCCCGCCGAAAAGAACCAGCACAACCACGAGGACAATGAGCCAATGCCAGATTGAAAACGTGCCCATTTACATGCGCTCCAGTGTTTAGCTTCGGCGCCGGAATGTCCGGGGCCAATCGCCGGGACTATCGCAGAAAGGGATTCCCCCCGCAATGGTGACTCACACGCTCGTGCTGTCTAGCCCGTTGGGTTCGCAGTGTTATTTGCGCTCGTGTGCGCCCGATGTCGCAAAGACATAAGTCTGCGTGTCATCGCGCGATACGGAAACCGCAGACCCCGTGTCCGGCAGAACCCGCCCATCCATGTGGACGCGTATATTCGTTGCGGCGGCATCATTCAGGCAGACATCGATCAGGCTGCTGCGGCCCAGAAAACGGGCCGCAACGACCGCTCCCTCGATACTTTTTGTGCCGGGCATCGGATCGCCTTGAGAAATGCTGAGGGCCTCTGGCCGGATAAGGACTTCGACGTTTTGCCCCTCGGCATGCCCGTTGGTTGCAATCGGCCCGAGCGGAATGTGTACCTGCCCCGATGCGACCTGGCCCGCAAAGCGGTTCACATCGCCAAAAAATGCCGCGACGAACGCATTGGCCGGCTCTCGATAAATTTCATCGGGGCTGCCGACTTGCCGCAGTTTCCCCTTGTCCATGACGGCGATCTTGTCGGCGAGGTACATCGCCTCTTCGGGATCATGGGTCACCATCAGGGTTGCGATACCCGCATCACGCAGGATCTCGGCCGCCTGGTCACGAACCAGATGGCGCAGCGAGGTGTCGAGACCCGAAAACGGTTCATCGAGCAAAACAATGCGCGGTCGAGGTGCGAGCGCGCGTGCGAGTGCTACCCGCTGCTGCTGCCCGCCCGACAATTGGTGCGGGTAGATCGACGCATAACCGGACATGCCGGTCCGATCGAGGGCATGCGCGACCTGCACGTCGCGCTCGTCGGAGGACAGATGTTTAAGTCCAAACGCGATGTTTCCGCGCACGGTCAGGTGCGGAAACAGAGCATAATCCTGGAACACGAGGCCGACATTGCGGTCTTCCGGCGGCACCGAAACGCGCCCGTCAGCCATAACCTCACCGCCGATCAGAACCTTACCCTGCTGCAGGGGTTCAAGCCCGGCGGCCACCCGCAACAATGTGGTCTTGCCGCAGCCGGAGGGACCCACCAGGCAAACCACCTCACCCGCCCCGACCGTCAGGTCGACATCGTCGACCGCGATCATGTCATCGAACCGATGCGTTAGGTGCTCAAGGGCAAGGTCGTTCAGGTCGCGCGCCATGTTCCAGCTTCAGGGGCCAACGATCAGGGCCCACGTCGGGTATCGGCCTCGTGGGCCGGTCTCGCTAAAGTCGGCGGAGCCTATTGAAAATGCATATCAGTCGCAACCGAGTGCATTCCGGCGACACCTAGGTCCCCGTTTCGCCCTCACGGACCGCTTCGCCGTCTTCCTGGACCTCTGCCTCGAATTCACCGCCAGCGTGGGCTTCGTCCTCAGGCGCAAGGGGCTCGTCCATTTCCGGATCGGCTTCGTCCTGGCCGGTCATCGAATCAAATGGAAGCTCGTCTGTTTGCGCCGTCGAGGCATAAATGCTGACGGCCGGCCGTGAATCAATCAGTCCGGCAGACTTGAGCTCCTGGATACCCGGCAGTTCCTTCACGCTTTCGAGCCCGAAATGGGACAGGAACGTTTCGGTCGTAACCCAGGTCAGTGGTTGGCCCGGAGAATTGCGGCGGCGCCCCGGTTTGATCCAGTTGGCTTCGAACAGGGCGTCCATGGTGCCTTTGCTCAGGCTGACACCGCGAATTTCCTCGATTTCCGGGCGTGTGACCGGTTGGTGATAGGCGATCACCGCGAGTGTTTCGTGGGCGGCGCGTGACAAACGGCGTTGAGATTCACGTTCGATCTTGAGCTTGTCGGCCAGGTCGGGTGCGGTGCGGAGCACCCACTTTCCGGCAACACTGATCAGGTTGATGCCCCGACCGGCATAGAGCCGCTGCAATTCGTCCAGAAGAGCAGGAATATCGGTACCCTTCGGCAACTGGGCCGCGATTGACGCCTCGTCGAGAGGTTCCACCGCTGCGAAGAGAACCGCTTCGGCCAGGCGTAACTGCTCAGTGTGTTCGTCCGGTTCCAGTTCAGGATTGATCGTCAAGGGATTCGCCCCCTTCATTCGCTGGCGTGGGAAGTTCGTCATCGGGTCTGCGTCGGAAGAAAATCGGCCCGAACCTGCCGTCCTGACGGATCTGGGCATGTCCGTCGCGCACAAGCTCCAGGCTGGCCGCGAACGTCGCGGCGATGGCGGCGCGTTTCGGCAACCCCTCGTGCAGGCCTTCGGGCAGAAAACTCAACAGCGTGGCCCATTCCGGTGCGTGGCCGAGCACCCCGCGCAGGCGGCCGAGCGCATCATCCATAGAGAACAGCTCGAATTGCTGGATCGTCAGCGTTTCGGCCTTGCCGCGCCGGTTGATCGCGCCATACGCATCCAGCATCTCGAACAGGGACGCCTCGTAAACCGGATGCGTGATCACACGGATACCCTCCGGCGCGCCACGATCAAACACGTCACGGCCCAGCAAGGGGCGTGCAAACAGGGTTTCGGCTGCGGTTCGCATCGCCTCGATCCGCTGCAGCTGATACTGCAAGGCGGCGGCCATCTCGGCGGCCGTCGGTTCGTCTTCGCTTTCCTCGCTGGGCAGCAACAGCCGGGATTTCAAATAGGCGAGCCACGCCGCCATGACGAGATAGTCGGCGGCAATTTCCAGGCGCAACTGACGGGCCGACTGGATGAATTCGAGATACTGCTCGGCGAGCGCCAGGACCGATATCTTCGTGAGATCGACCTTCTGGTCTCGCGCCAGTGCCAATAGCAGATCCAGCGGCCCCTCGAATCCCTCGAGATTAACGACGAGCGCGTGCTCGGACGCTTCGACCTGCCCGGCCTGATGGTCCGGCACCGGTTGTTCGAAGTTCTCGCTGGTTTCGCTCATATCAGGCCGACGCCATGCAGTAGGATCCCACGCAGGAATTCAAGCGGTCCGAGAACGAGCCAACGAAAAATGTTGAGGTCGGTCCCAAGCTGCCGCCCGAGTATCGGCAGAATAAAGATCAGCCCGATCAGAATAAACAAACCGTAGCGCTCGAGCCGCGCGAGCTGGATGGCAAGCGGTCGCGGCAGGATACCGACCGCCACCCGGCCGCCATCCAAAGGCGGCAGCGGCATCATGTTAAATATCGCCAGCAACAGGTTGATATTTATGGAATTAATTAGGTTTCGGCCGAGCCATTCGCCGAATGTCGGACCGAAGAATGGCAGTAAATGCAGGGCCAGAGCGGAGACTATCGCGAGCCCGATATTGATCGCCGGACCGGCAGCCGCGACCAGCACCATGTCGCGTCGCGGGCGGCCGAGTCGGCCAAAAATGACCGGAACCGGCTTTGCCCAGCCGAAAAGGATGCCGCCCGCAGATATCAGTATCGCCGGTAAAACGATGGTTCCGAAGGGGTCGATATGCGCCAGCGGGTTAAATGTAACCCGTCCCAGACGCTTGGCCGTATCGTCGCCGAGCTTCCAGGCGGCCCAGCCATGGGCGGCTTCGTGCATGGTAATCGCGAGCAGGACCGGGATCACCCAGATGGACGCAAGGAACAGGATATCGTCGATGTTCAAATGATCAGGTCCCGTTGTCGAACTGGGTGGCCAGAGTCTCGGCGAGTGCCTCGATATCTGCACCTTCAGGCTTTTGACGTGCCGCCCGTGCCCGTGTCCAGCGGCTTTCAGACGATTGTGAAAGGCTGGTGACAGCGCCGGACAGCTCGATCATCTCCGAAAGCACGCCCGAACAGTGCAAAACCGCATCACATCCCGCGTCGAGCGCCGCTGCGGCACGTATCGCAGCGGTGCCATCCAGCGCCTCCATGGTGATGTCGTCGGTGAACAGAAAGCCTTCAAAACCGATCTCGCCTCGGATCAACGTCTCGACCACGACCGGTGAAACGGTTCCGGGGCGCTCGGTATCGACCGCGGCATACACGACATGAGCCGACATCCCGAGCGGCAGATGGTTCAGCAAACGGAATGCGGCAAAATCCTGCTCGCGGAGCGTCGCGAGGTCCGCGCGGACGCTCGGGAGTTCCTTGTGACTATCGACGGCGCCGCGCCCGTGGCCGGGCAAATGCTTAATCACCGGCAGGCAGCCTTCCCGCATGAGACCGCGCGCCATGGCCCCGCCAAGCAAAGCAACAGTTTGCGGGTCGGCAGCGTAAGCGCGATTGCCGATCGCATCCGTCGTCTCCGGCAGGCCCAGGTCCAGGACCGGCGCGCAATCGACGTCGATGCCGAGATCACCCAACATGGCACCAAACATGCGCCCGACATCCTCGGCGACGGAAACACCCAGTTCGGGTTCGCGGTCATACAGGTCTGTGATTTCTCGTGCGGCAGGTGCAAACGGCCAGTGAGGCGGACGGAGCCGCATGACACGTCCCCCTTCCTGGTCGATCATGACCGGCGCATCGTCCCGGTCGACCACATCGCGCAATTCCGCGGTGAGTGCACGAATGCCGGACGCATCGGTGCAATTTCGGGCAAACAGGATGAAACCGAGCGGGTTTGCGTCACGAAAGAACGCGCGTTCATCCGCCGTCAGACGGCTCCCGGATAGTCCATAGACGACCGCGTTGGGTGTAGTCATGCCATCAAGCGACGTTCAGGGCGCAACGATGAGGCAATCCTGATTGCGGCTCTTCAGTTTGCCACAGAGGCCGCTCGCGGCAGCGCGATCAGTCAGCGGCCCAGCCTGGATGCGAAAGAAAGTGCCACGATCGAGTTTTACGGTCTGAACGTTGAGGGCGAGTTGACCCAAAAGATCGTCATTGCGCTTTTTCAGCCTGTCCCATTCCGACAGCGCCCGTTCCCGGCTGGATACAGCTGCCAACTGAATACGCCATGCATTCGCCGGCGCAACAGCAGGTTTCGGGGCAACAGTAGGTGTCGGCGTTGCAACCGGCGCCGGGGGTTGGGCGACGGCAACCGTTTTCTCGGGCGCTGGTGGCGGTGGCGGCGGTGGTGCCGCCACAACCACTTCCGGCGGGCTCGGCGGTGTCACTGCTGCGGTCGTCGGCGCAGGTGCCGGCTCCGGTTCTGCGGCCTTGACGATCGTCTCCACGTTGGACTCCACGTTGGCCACCACATTCGGCTCTTCCGCCGGCGTTTCATTTGCGGCTTGCGCCGGGGCCTGTGTTTGCACCTCTGCCGGCGTTGCCTGGACTTCAGCCGGCACGGGTTCCACGACCGGCGCCCGGGGCCGTTCTGCCGGTTCCTCGGGTGGTGGCAAAAGGCGTTCGACCGGTTCCTCAATCTGCCCGGGGGCAAGACGCCCGAAGACCAGCTTGTCCTGATGGGGCACGTTCAGTCCCCCGCGCTCTGTGGGTTCCCGCTTGATGGGCTCTTCCCGGGCCGTGATGACCGGCGCCGCATCTTCGGCACCCGAACGGATGCCCTGCTGGTAGGCAAACCAGACAACACCCGCCAGAGCAACCACACCAATCGTGATTGCGCTTACGGCAAAGATTTTTGCGAGCGGTCCCAGACCTCGCCGGGGTTCCATGTAGATGTCGCCCGGGCCGATAATCTCTGGATCGCTCATTCATGCCTCATTCGCGCAATTCGTCGACCGGGGTCACCCCCATGACGGCCAGTCCCGATGCCACAACCGCCCGTACGGCGAAAACCAACGCCATGCGGGCGCGCGTAACATCCACATCGTTGGCAACCACAAACCGCAATCCCGGCTCTCCGCGGGCCTTGCTCCACAGCGCGTGAAACGCCGCGGCAAGGTCATAGAGATAAAACGCCAGGCGGTGCGGTTCATGGGCCTCGGCCGCGCCTTCCACGGTGCGGGGCCACGCCGCCAGCAGCCTGATCAACGCAAGCTCATCTGAGTCGGTCAAGCGAGCCAGATCGGCGTCCTTCAACGTTTCGATGCCGAAATCCGCGTCCGGAAATGCCTCGGCGGCCATGCGGGCGACGGAATGGGTCCGCGCATGCGCGTACTGAACATAGAACACCGGATTGTCGCGGCTCTGCTCGCGTACCTTGATCAGGTCAAAGTCCAGCGGCGCATCGTTCTTGCGCGTCAGCATGATGAACCGAATGACATCCTTGCCCACGGCATCGGCGAGATCGCGTAATGTCACGAAATTGCCCGAGCGTTTGGACATTTTCGCAGGTTCACCGTCTTCCAGCAGCCGCACCATCTGGCAAAGTTTCACGTCGATTTCTGCTTCGCCATCGGTCAAGGCCTTAACCCCGGCGCCAACGCGTTTGACGTAACCGCCATGATCAGCGCCCCAGACATCGATCAGGTTGGGAAACCCGCGCCGGTACTTGTCCTGGTGATAGGCGAGATCGCTGGCGAAATAGGTCCAGGATCCATCGGATTTCCTGAGCGGCCGGTCCGTGTCGTCACCGAAGTCACTTGCCCGGAACAGCGTTTGAGGTCGCTCTTCCCAATCGTCGGGCAGTTTTCCCTTCGGGGGTTCCAGCACGCCCTCATAAATCAGGCCTGCATCATCGAGGGTTTTCATGACGGCATCGACGCCGCCCGCCTCGACGAGCGCGCGTTCGGATGAAAACTCGTCATGCCGTATGTTCAGGACACCCAGATCGTCGCGGATCAGGTCCATCATGGCCACGACCGAGAATGTCCGAAATTCCGGGAGCCAATCGGCCTCTTCGGAGCCCTGCCACTTGTCGCCGTCCCGTGCGGCGAGCGCCTGGCCAACCGGCACGAGATAGTCCCCGGGATACAGCCCTTCAGGAATCTCGCCAATGTCGTCGCCCAGTGCCTCGCGGTAGCGCAGATAGGCCGACCGTGCGAGCACATCCACCTGGGAGCCCGCATCATTGATGTAATACTCGCGGGTCACCGCGTATCCGGCCTTGGCGAGCAGCGAGGCCAGCACATCGCCCACCACCGCGCCGCGGGCATGCCCCACATGCAGCGGCCCGGTCGGGTTTGCAGATACATACTCGACATTGACCGGTTGCCCCTGCCCGAGGCCGCTTTCACCGTAGGCTTCACCGGCTTTGAGAATGCCGACGAGCAATTCCTGCCAATAGGCGTCGCTCAGACGAAGGTTGATGAAACCGGGGCCCGCGACGTCGACAGAATCGACCGAATCCTGCGTGCGGAGGCGCTCGGCCAGGGTCTCGGCGAGATCACGCGGCTTAAGCCCCGCCGGCTTGGCCAGCACCATGGCTGCATTGGTCGCCAGGTCGCCATGGCTCGCATCACGCGGCGGATCGACGCTCACTCGCGCGCCGTTGGTTCCATCCGGCAGAGTGCCGTCGGCCACAAGAGATTCAATTTCTGATTCAACGATCGCCTTGAAGGCACTGAAAACATTCATCAAAGAACTTCCGGATCAAACAATTTGCGATGCAGCTCAAGCGCATAGCGATCGGTCATGCCGGCGATGTAATCGGCGATCATCCGCGCCCGCCCAGCCTCGTCCTTGGCCTCGGCACGCGCGCGCCATTCGGTCGGCAACAGTTCCGGTTCGTGAAACAGCAATTCGAACATCTCGGCGACCACGCGGCGCGCCTTGGACGTCATGCGGTTCACCCGGTGGTGTCGGTACATGTTTTCAAGCAAATAGGATTTCACCGCCCGGTCGGACTCATGGATTTCCGGCGAGAATGCCACAACCGCATGATCGAGGGACCTGACCTCTTCGGGTGAGCCCGGATCGGCATCGGCAAGACGGCGTCGCGTCTCGGCGAGAACATCCGACACCATTGTGCCGATAATCTTGCTGATACCCGCGTGAATCAGCCGCGGGCGGTCGAGATCGCCATGTTCTTCCATCACAGCTTTGAAGGCAGGCCCCACCAGCGGCACGTCCGCGATGTCTTCGAGGTCGAACAGGCCCGCCCGCAAGCCATCGTCGATGTCGTGGCTGTTATAGGCGATATCGTCCGAAATCGCGGCGACCTGCGCTTCTGCACCCGCGTAGGTATCGAGTTCGAGATCGTGGTCCGCGACATATTCCTGGATCGCGGCCGGCATCGCCCGGTCGCTGTCGGCGAAGTGACCCGTGAGCGGCCCGTTATGCTTGACCACGCCTTCGAGGGTCTCCCAGGTCAGGTTGAGCCCGTCGAAGGTCGGATAGCGTTCTTCCAGCTTGGTCAGGATGCGCAGGGTCTGGGCGTTGTGGTCGAACCCGCCGAACGGCGCCATGGCCGCATCGAGCGCATCTTCACCGGCATGGCCGAACGGCGTGTGGCCAAAATCATGGGCCAGCGCCAGCGCCTCGGCGAGATCCTCGTTCAGCCCCAGTGCGCGCGCCACGGTGCGTGCGATCTGTGCGACTTCCAGCGAATGGGTCAGCCGTGTCCGGTAATAGTCACCCTCGTGATAGACGAAGACCTGGGTCTTGTGCTTCAGGCGGCGAAACGCGCTCGAATGAATGATCCGGTCCCGGTCGCGCTGGTAGCAGCTGCGATAGCCGCTCTCGGGTTCGTCGTGGAGGCGTCCGCGCGTGGCCAGCGGATCACAGGCATAGGGCGCCAGGACGGCTCCGAATTGTTCGGGTCCGGCGGGCGACAGCCTCAGGTCTGCGGGCGATGCGGGCATATTCGGCAAACTACGTGTGCGCGCCTTGAATGCAACGGAAAATTGACAAACCCTGTGACATGACTAAATAGCTGATATCGTTAAGGTGAAATGGCAGACATGAGCGACACGACCACATTGCAACCCGACTCCGCGCCCAAAGGCGTTGGCCTGAGCGAAAGTGCGATCGCGCAGCTGACGGGATTGTTCGAGACCGAGGCCCGCGAAGACCTTATGCTCCGCATCGTGGTCAACGGCGGCGGCTGCTCGGGTTTCACCTACGGGTTCGATTTCGACGACCAGATCAAGGACAACGACAAGACCTTCGAGACCGAGGGCGTGAAGGTCGTGGTCGACGACGCCTCCCTGGAGTTCATCGACGGCAGCGTCCTGAATTTCGTTGAATCTCTCGGCGGCAACCACTTCACGCTGGAGAACCCCAACGCCACGTCGTCCTGCGGTTGCGGTTCGTCTTTCTCTGTTTATTAGACCTGCGTTTCCTTTTTCCGTGATGTGCAACGCCCGTGGCAGGCATTAAACTGCCGCCTCGTTCACATATTCGGTCGCCCGCATGTCTCTGAAAATCGCCACCTGGAACGTCAACTCGATCAAGGCGCGGTTGCCTAACGTCCTCGACTGGCTCGAAGACGCCGCACCCGACGTGGCGTTGCTACAGGAAATCAAGACCGTCGATGAAAACTTCCCGGTCATGGAGATCGAGGAGCGTGGTTACAACTGCGCCATCCACGGCCAGAAGAGCTACAACGGCGTGGCGATCCTCTCGAAGCACCCCCTGAGCGACGTCACGACCGGCCTGCCCGGCGAAAAGGACGACGACCAGGCTCGTTATGTGGAGGCCTGGGTCGAGGCCGGTGACGACAGCGTGCGGGTCGCCTCGATCTACCTGCCCAACGGCAACCCGGTCGACACGGACAAATATCCCTACAAGTTCAAATGGATGGACCGGCTGGCCACGCGGGCTCAGACACTGCTCCACAACGAGGAGCCGGTCGTGTTGGGGGGCGACTACAACGTCATCCAGGCCGATGGCGACTGCTACGACCCGGCTGCCTGGGCCAACGACGCGCTGTTCAAACCCGAGACCCGGGCGAAGTTCCGCACAATCCTGAACCTCGGCTACACCGAGGCCTGGCGGACCCTGCACAACGAGACCCATGTCTATTCCTTCTGGGACTACCAGAAAGGCGCCTGGCAGAAAGACCACGGCATCCGCATCGACCACCTGCTGCTGTCACCCCAGGCCGCCGACCGCCTGACCGCCTGCGAGATCGACAAGGGTCCGCGGGGCAAGGAAAAGGCTTCGGACCATACGCCCGTCTGGTGTGAGTTGACCGCCTGACGCTATAGTCGGCACGTGATCAGGGGGATCCGATGTCACTCGCCCATAATGAATCTGAGTTCGCCAAATCCGTGCGGGACGTCCCGCGCAAGGCCCTGCCCGTTATCGATGTGGGCCGCGCGCGCATGGGCGATGCGACCGCGATCGAAGAAGTCGCCGGACAGTGGCGAGACGTCTGGGAGAGCCTCGGCTTTCTTTGTATCGTCAATCATGGCCTGGAACCCGAACTGATCGACGGCATGCATGACGCGGCCAAGCAGTTCCACGATCTGCCCCTCGACACCAAAATGCAGATCAAGGTCACCCAGGACCAGAAGGGCTACGTCCCTGCCCGCGGCGGCCTGACGACCCACTCGAAGTTCCACGATTCCAAGAAGCTGAACACGGTCGAGTGCCTGGTGCTGGCGACGGATTATCCCGCCGACCATCCCGACGTGATTGCCGGCAAGAAATTCTACGGTGCCTGCCCGTGGCTGCCCGACGACGTGGTGCCGGGCTTCAAGGCCACGGCCCAGAACTACATGGCCCGCATCACCGAGCTGGGCAAATCCATGCTGCCGGTCTGGGCGCGCTCGCTTGAACTGGAGGCCGACTTCTTCAACCCGTTCTTCGAGCAGAGCTACACCTATTTCAGGGTGGCGAAGTACGGCCCCAAGAACGATCTCGACGACGGCGAGATGGGCTCGAACGCCCATTGCGATACGGGTTTCAATACCTACCTGCCGCCGGCCAAAGAGGAAGGCATCCAGATCCTCGATTCCGACGGGGAAACCTGGTTCTGGCCGGACCTGCCCGGCGACGCGGTGATGGTGAATATGGGCTACTTCTTCGAGCGCTGGACCAACAACCGATTCCGCGCCACACCCCATCGCGTTGTGCCGCCGGCCGAGAACGACCGCTATTCCTTTGCCTGCTTCGTAAACCCCGGCTTCGAAACGCCCGGTGATGCGTTACCCACCTGCGTCAGCACTGACAACCCGCCGCAACATGAACCCATGACCTACTGGGAATATTTCGACTGGTACATGAAGCGGTCCTACACCCATTACGGCAAGCTCAAGGCCGACGGCGAGAACAACGTCAACGTGTCGGCTTGATTGCCGCCAACCCGCCGACATGCCTCCATCAAGACGATCACCCCTGAACCCTTCCAATCCGGTCCTGCGGTTTATTCTCGATCTCTATCTCGGCCGGCGCGGTTACCGCGCTTCCCTGATCGCCTACGGCGTCGGCTTCTGGGTCTTCGCCATCGGCATGTTCTTGTTCCTGACCTGGCCCGACAGCCCCTCCCTGGTGCTGCAGGTGACGCGCGCGGTCATGATAAACGGCGGATTGCTGGTGCTGGTGCTGATGACCTACCCGGTGATCTATTGCGCCTTCCAGGTTACGGACAACAGCCGCCCGAAATCCCAGTTCCGACGGATCCTGGAGCCGACCATCGTCGGTGCGCTGGCGCCTTTCTACGTGATGCTGCTGGTTGCCAGCTTCATCCAGTCCTTCGCCGGACCGATGTTGCTCGGGATCAACTGAGCGTGTTCGCCGACACCTAATCTGGCGGCGGATCGCGAATTGGAATTATAGTCGTCCGCACCCCGAAAGTTCGGAGGCCTGACATGGCCGTCAACGCAGAAACAGAGTTCGGACGTCAAGCCCGCGAGATTCCGCGAAAAGCATTGTCTGCGATCGATGTCGGTCCTGCGCTGACCGGGGACCCCGCGGCGATCGAGGCGCTGGCCGTCGAATGGCGTAGCATCTGGGAAGGTGTCGGATTCACGGGGATCGTAAACCATGGTGTCTCCCCGGACCTGACCCGCCGAATGACGGAGGCGGCAAAACGCTTCCACGCATTGCCGGACGACATGAAGATGTCGATCCAGGTTACCCGCGACCAGAAGGGCTATGTCCCTGCGCGATACGGCGTCACCACCCATTCGAAATTCCACGAGAGCAAGAAGCTCGACAACGTTGAATGCCTTGTCGTGGCGACGGACTATCCCGCCGACGACCCGAATGTCGTGGCCGGAAAACAATTCTATGGCCCGATGCCATGGCTGCCCGAAGAAACCCTGCCCGGCTTCCGCGCCGTCGCCGAGGAGTACATGGCAACGATCACAGCACTGGGAAAATCCCTGCTGCCGGTCTGGGCCCGCGCGCTCGAACTCGACGCCGACTTCTTCACCGACAAGTTCGCAAACGCCTACACCTATTTTCGGATGGCCTATTACCCGCCGGTACCCGTTCTCGACGAGGATGAGATGGGGCTGGCCGCCCACACAGATACCGGTTTCATGACATTCCTGCCGCCGGCCGACGAGGAAGGCCTGCAAATCCTCGATACGGACGGCACGTGGTTCTGGCCGGAGCTCCCGGCCGACGCCCTGATCGTCAATATGGGACAGTTCCTGGAACGTTGGGCGAACAGCCGTTTTCGGGCCACACCGCACAGGGTTGTACCGCCCCGGATCAACGACCGGTATTCTCTGGCCTGCTTCGTCAATCCGGGTTTCGAGGCGATCGGCGAATGCTTGCCCACCTGCACCGACGCGAACAACCCGCCCAGATATCCGACCCAGACCTACTGGGATTTTTTCAACTGGTACATGACCAACACCTTTACCCATTACGGTAAGGTCAAGGCAGGCGATAACAACGACGCCACGGTCTGAGACAAGCTGCGTGCAACATTCATTCAATCCTCATGCTGAGCCTGTCGAAGCGTGAGGATTGGGCCTCGCCCTTCGACAAGCTCAGGGTGAGGCCATTCTTAACCAGAGGAGAGTACCCACATGGCGTTTTTCGAACTCCGGCAATACAAGATCCGTCGCAACAAGATGAAGGACTGGCTCAAGATCTTCGACGAGGAGATCGCCCCCTTCCAGATCGGCAAGGGCATGGTTATCTGCGGCTCCTGGCATGGTGAGACAGATGATTCGGTCTTCGTATGGATGCGCCGTTTCAACTCCGAGAAGGAACGCGAGCGCCTGTACAAGGCGGTGTACGAGGATCCGTACTGGCAGAGCGAAATCTCGCCGCGCGTCGCCAAACTGATCCACCGCGAGAAGATCCAGGTCCAGCGGATCGTGCCGAACAAAAAATCCAGCGTTCAGTAGCGCCGTTATGTGCGGGCGGGTTTCAAACCCGCCCGTTTTCGCTGGCATCATTCCTCGGGAAATTCAGTCACATGGCATTTTTCGAACTGCGCCAGTACAAGGTCCGCCGCGGCAAGATGAAGGCATGGCTCAAGATGTTCGACGAGGAAATCGTGCCCTTCCAGATGACCAAGGGCATGGTACCGTGCGGCGCGTGGCATGGCGAGACGGACCCGTCCGTCTTCGTGTGGATGCGCCGCTTCAATTCCGAGCGGGAACGCGAGCGGATCTGTAACGCGGTTTATGCAGACCCTCGCTGGGCCGACGACATCGCACCGCGCGCCTACAAGCTGATCGACCCTTCGAAAATGAAAGTCCAGCGGGTCGTCGCGAACAGGAAATCGAACGTTCAGTAACGCATCGCATGCGGGCGGATTTCCGTCACGTCTCGGCTAATTCGTTATTGTGACCGGCCGTCGGGTTCGTCTGCATCATCGGGTGGCTGTCTGGCGCTCTCCGGAAACCGGACCTTGCCCTGGAGATAGAGGAAATAGACGAACAACGCGGCGGCGATGACGATTCCGAGCAGGATAAACGAATCATCCAGCCAGATCGCGATGATCGCGAGGGCCAAAAGTGTCGCTGCCAGGCTGATTTTAAAGAGCATCGGTCATTTCCCGCTCGCTAGCGTACCCGCAATCGACCACAGGGCCGACGCCCCAATCCACATAGCACCAGAACGACCGCCAGGGCACCAACGGGCAGCAACACCCGCTTGTCGATAAGCAGCTCCGACAGATGCCGGGTCTCGTCCGTTGCCTGGTCAACGCCCTTCTCCAGCATCACGAACAGCTCGCGCAGGCCCGTCTCCAGTCCGATGTCGAACTGGCCGGCGCGAAACGCCGGCAGGATGACCCGCTGGACCATCTGGCTCGAGCGCACATCGATCATGGTGCCGCGCACGGGCGGGCCGAACTCCATGCGCACGCGCCGTTCGGCCTCGGCCACGATAAGGATCGCCGAATTGGGATATTTGGCGATATTCCAATGATGGGCGAGATCGGCGCCATAGGCCTCAATCGAACGCCCGCCCAGATCGGGGACCGTCGCGACGATCACCCGCCCGCCGGTCTCGGCCTCATGTTGTCTGAGCAATGCCGCAAGGCGTGTCTCGTCGGTGGGCGTGAGCAAGCCGGCGGAATCGACAACAAGGCCAGAGAATGTCGGGAAAGAGGATTGTGCGACGGCGACACCCGTTGCCAGGAGAGCGAACGTGGCGACCGCGATGAAGTTCCGGAATCGCTTGAACACGGCAGCCCGGCTACATGTCTCCGCCGAAACCGGCACCCATATCCCCGCCGTCGGCGCCGCCGCCCAGCTCGGACATGTCGCCCGCATGGGCCGGGTTCGGCGCGTCGGCGGCCATGGCGCCACCCATCACGAAACCGGTCCAGAAGGTGAGTTCCGCCCCGCGTCCATGCTGTTGTCCGCGAAGCGCGAGCATCTCGTTCTCAACGGCGGCATTTGCGGCGTTCTGCGGGCGTGACTGCACCAACATACGCATCTGGTAGCGTTGCCAGACATGGTGAATGCGCCAGCCGGTAAAGACGACCACCGCGCCCACCAGAATGACCACCGAGATCACGCCGGATTCCAGGCGGCTCAAAACCCCCCAGATTACCACCAGCATGATCAAACCTTCGAATAAACGTCGGAGCATGTCGGTCTCCCGTTGTTACGCGCGCAATCCTAACATCTAAAGGTCCGCATACACGTGGGTTTCGGCCTTGCCTCCCGGATGTGTGATCGCGCCGTAACGCGCATCTCCCACCGTCTGGGCGTATTTCCACAAAGTACCCGACTGATAGTTCGTCTCGATCGGAGACCAGTTTTTCCGACGCTCTTCGATCTCGGCATCGGTCAGATCAACGCTCAGTGAGCCAGCCTCCGCATCGATGGTGATCATGTCGCCGTCTTTCAGCAGGCCGATGGGCCCGCCGACCGCCGCTTCCGGGCCCACATGGCCAATGCAGAAGCCGCGCGTGCCGCCGGAGAAACGCCCGTCGGTGATCAGCGCCACCTTGTCGCCCATGCCCTGGCCGTAGAGCGCGCCCGTGGTGGACAGCATCTCGCGCATGCCCGGGCCGCCCTTCGGCCCCTCGTTGCGGATAACCAGCACGTCGCCTTCCTCATATTCCCGGTTGAGCACGGCCTGCAGGCAGTCTTCCTCGCGCTCGAACACGCGGGCCGGGCCGGTGAACTGAATTTTCTCCAGCCCGGCAATCTTCACGATCGCGCCCTGGGGGGCGAGATTGCCCATCAGGCCGACGACGCCGCCGGTGGTGGAGAGCGGTTTCGAGATCGACCGCACCACGTCCTGTCCTTCGGGAAGTTTCACGTCGGCATAGTTTTCGGCCAGGGTCTTGCCCGTCACTGTCATGCAATCACCATGCATGAACCCGCCGTCGAGCAGTTCCTTGATGACCAGGCCAACACCGCCGACATCGAACATGTCCTTGGCAACATACTTCCCGCCCGGCTTGAGGTCGGCGATGTAAGGCGTTTTGCGGAATATCTCGCAAACATCCATCAGGTCGAAATCAATCCCCGCTTCCGCGGCCATGGCCGGCAAGTGCAGGCCTGCGTTGGTGGAGCCACCGGTCGCAGCCACGACGGCCGCGGCGTTCTCGAAGGCCTTGCGGGTGACGATGTCGCGCGGACGCAGCTGGGTCTTGATCAGCTCCATCACGGCCTTGCCGCTGGCGACAGCATAGTCATCGCGGGTTTCGTAAACAGCCGGCGCACCCGCGGAATGGGGCAGCGCCAGGCCAATGGCTTCCGACACACAGGCCATGGTGTTGGCGGTGAACTGCCCGCCGCACGCACCGGCCGACGGGCATGCCGCGCATTCGAGTTCGAGCAGATCATCGTCCGACATGGAACCGGTCGCGTTCGCACCGACACCCTCGAACACGTCGATGATGGTCACATCCTTGCCCTTGAACTTGCCCGGCAGGATCGAGCCGCCATACATGAACACGGAGGGAACGTTGAGGCGGATCATCGCCATCATCAGGCCCGGCAGCGACTTGTCGCAGCCAGCAAGGCCTACCAGCGCATCGTAGGAGTGACCGCGCACGGTCAGCTCGGTCGAATCCGCAATCACCTCACGGCTGACAAGCGACGAGCGCATGCCGTCATGGCCCATGGCGATGCCATCGGTCACGGTGATGGTGGTGAACTCGCGCGGCGTACCGCCGGCATCACGCACACCCGCCTTGGCCGCCTGGGCCTGACGCGACAGGGCGATATTGCAGGGAGCTGCCTCGTTCCAGGTCGTCACCACACCAACGAAAGGCTGGCTGATCTCTTCCGGCGTCATGCCCATCGCGTAATAGAACGCACGATGGGGTGCGCTGGTGTTGCCGACCGAGACGTGGCGGCTCGGCAGTTTTGATTTGTCCCACTCGCCGCCGGGTGTGTTGCCGTCCATGACCTGTTTCCTTCATCTGATGCGGGCTTCACGCCCATAAATGATTGTGCGCCGCGGAGCATAACCGCGGCGGTTCAACGTGGCCAGATTCACGAATACGCAATTTGCCGGCCTACGCGGCACTCAATCGATCAAGAGCACTCTCGAGTTTCGCCTTGGCATCGACGGCGTCCGTGCGGCGTTCATGCTGTTCGGCGACCACCGCTTCGGGCGCGTTGGCCAGGAACTTCTCGTTCGCCAGCTTCTTGTCGATACCCGAGATATCCTTGTCGAGCTTCGCGATCTCCTTCGTCAGCCGGTCACGTTCTGCGCCCAGATCAATGACATCGGCCAATGGCAACGCGAGTGTCGCCTCGTTGAGAACGGTCTGCACCGCACCTTCCGGCAGTTCTGCGTCAACAACGACGTCTTCCAGTCGCGCCAGTCGCAATATCTGGTTGCGATGGCGTCCCAGCCGCGCCTGGGTCTCGTCGGTCGCATCGCGGAGGATCGCGGGAATCTTGGCGCCCGCGGGCACGTTGACCTCGTTGCGCACCGTGCGGACCTCGGTGATGAACTGGACCGCCCAGTCGAGCTCATCCTTGGCAGCCTCTTCGACCGGCGCGATGTCGTTTGCCGGCCAGGCGGCGTGGATCAGCATGCCGTCTTCTTCACCGAAATGCTGCCAGAGTTCTTCCGTGATGAACGGCATGAACGGATGCAGGATCCGGAGGATCTGCTGCAGGGTCCAGCCGGCCACCGCGCGGGTCTCGGCCTTTGCGGCTTCGTCGTCGCCCTGGAACACGGGCTTGGCGAACTCGACATACCAGTCGCAGAAGGTGTGCCAGGTGAACTGATAGATCGCGCCGGCGGCCTGGTCGAAGCGGTATTCTTCCAGCGCCTGGGTGACGGCGCCCGCCGTCTCGGCCACACCACCGACAATCCACTTATTGAGTGTCAGCTCGACACGCGCAGGATCGAAATCCGGGCCCGGTGCCGCGCATTCGTTCATCTGGCAGAAACGCGCGGCATTCCACAACTTGGTCCCGAAGTTTCGGTAACCCTGCACACGTGATGTGGCGAGCTTGATGTCCCGGCCCATGGCCGCCATGGCCGTCAGGGTGAAGCGCAACGCGTCGGCACCATATTCGTCGATCACCTCGAGCGGATCCATGACGTTGCCCTTGGACTTGGACATCTTCGCGCCCTTCTCGTCGCGGACCAGCGCGTGGATATACACGTCGTGGAAGGGGATATCGTCCATGAAGTGCAGGCCCATCATCATCATCCGGGCGACCCAGAAGAAGATGATATCGAAGCCGGTGATCAACACGCTCGTCGGATAATACCGCTTTACCTCGGCGGTCTCTTCCGGCCAACCGAGCGTCGAGAACGGCCACAGCGCGGATGAGAACCAGGTGTCGAGGACGTCGGGGTCGCGGGTCAGTTCCGTGACCTTGCCGTAGTGGGCCTCGGCGGCGGCCATCGCGGCCTCTTCGCTCTCGGCCACGAAAATTTCGTCGTCGGGTCCGTACCAGGCGGGGATCTGATGGCCCCACCAGAGCTGGCGTGAGATGCACCAGGGCTGGATGTTCCGCAGCCACTCGAAATAGGTCTTGGACCAGTTCTCGGGTACGAAACGCGTGTCGCCCTTCTCCACCGCAGCGACGGCAGGCTTGGCAAGGGTTTCGGCGTCTACGTACCACTGATCGGTCAGCCACGGTTCGATCACCACGTCGGAACGGTCGCCGAACGGCACCATGTGCCGGTTCGCCTCGATCTCCGCCACGAGGCCGCGGCCCTCCATCTCGGCGACGATCTTCTCGCGCGCCGCAAACCGGTCGAGCCCGTTAAAGGTCGCGATCGCCGCGTCCGGATCGCCCCATTCAGAGGCTTCGGTGTCGGCCCGGAATTCGTCGGTGTCGATCGCGACCACCGCCGAGGCATCGAACACGTTGATCATGCCGAGCCCGGTGCGGCGCCCGACCTCGAAATCGTTGAAGTCATGGGCGGGCGTGATCTTCACCGCGCCGGAACCCTGCTCCGGGTCGGCGTAGCTGTCGGCGACAATTTTTATTTTGCGTCCCGCAATCGGCAGGATCGCGTTCTTGCCGATGATGTCCTGGAAGCGCTCATCGTCCGGGTGCACGGCGACCCCGGTATCACCCAGCATCGTTTCCGGGCGTGTCGTGGCGACGGTCACGAACCGGTCGGGCTCACCCTCGATGGGGTAGCGGAAATACCAGAGATGGCTGTCGACTTCCTTCTGCACCACCTCCAGATCCGAGATCGCAGTGTGCAGCTTGGGGTCCCAGTTCACAAGGCGCTTGTCCTTGAAGATCAGACCCTGGCTGTGCAGGTCGACGAAGACCTTGAGGACGGCCTTCGAAAGCCCCTCGTCCATCGTAAAACGCTCGCGCGACCAGTCGCATGATGCACCCAGCCGCTTGAGCTGATTGATGATCGTGCCGCCGGATTCCTCTTTCCAGGCCCAGACCTTGTCGAGAAAATCTTCACGCCCGATAAGTTTCTCGTCGGCGTCTTCGAGCGCCCGGCCACGATCGAGGCGGATTCCCTCCTCGGCCAGCTGGCGTTCCACCACCATCTGCGTGGCGATGCCGGCATGGTCCGTTCCCGGCTGCCACAGCGTGTCGTAACCCTGCATGCGCCGCCAGCGGACCAGCAGATCCTGTAGCGTGTTGTTGAGGGCGTGGCCCATATGCAGGCTGCCCGTCACATTCGGCGGCGGAATAACGATCGTGTATGTCGCGTTCTCGGTGCGGCCGCACGCAAACGCGTCGCTGGACTCCCAGCGTTCGTAGAGGCGCGTCTCGATCTCGGCGGGCGCGTATGTCTTTTCGAGGTTCGTCATGGTCACGTGGCTTTGCGTCGGTCCGGGCGATCGCAATGGCGCGATCCGCGCTGGTTTAGCGAAGCATACGCGTCACGGCTAGACCCTACGGGCCAGCGCGCGCAACAAATCGGATTTACCGGGAGGCAGGCTTACTTGGCGCGCTTGGCGATACGCTCGACTTCTTCCTGAACGATACGCTCGACAATCTCGGGGAGATTATCGTCCAGCCATTCCTTCAGCACCGGTCGCAGAACGTCCTTCACCAACTGTTCGAGCGTCTGGTTCCCGTCACCAATGGCAGCATTGGCAGCCAGAACGGCGGTCAGGCCGGACATTGAAGCAGCGCTGACTTCCTCGACCTCGTCGGAAACAATCTTGTCTTCTGCGATGAGGAGTTCTTCGTCCGGTTCTGGCTCTGGTTCCGGCTCAGGCTCTGGTTCCGGCTCGGGTTCAGCACTTTCACCATCTTCGATCACATCGGTCAGCTCGAGGATGTCATCGTCATCGTCATCGTCGGCCTCAGGCATGTCCACGACCTCATCGGATTCATCGTCATTCACCGCCTGGACAGGCGGCTCATCATCGCCGGGTTCGGCGGCAGCAACCTCACCGTCGGCCTCCTCATCGCCATCCTCCGAAATGATTCGGCGGATCGACGCGAGGATTTCCTCCATCGACGGTTCTTGCTGATCGGCATTTGTATCGCTCATGGGCGCCTATGACCGCAGAAAATGGTTAATGAGAACTGAATGCACACTAGAAATGCGAGTGATTCTGGGCCAGCCAAAACCCGACTTCCGGGGTGCTATTGCATGCGGTGGGTGAATTATCAGTTCTCGTCCGCAATATCGGAGCCAAAGAGCCTGTCTTCGACATCGCGGAAGTTTCGCGTCGGGTCATAGATCGTGACCGCCAGATCAAGATCCGCTGCCGTTAACCGACCGATTGCCTGCAAGAGCTGGTAGGCGGCAACGATCTGATCACGCTGGGCAACGACGAGATCGACACGTGAATCGAGTAGTTCCTGTTCCGCATCAAGTACGTCCAGAACTGTACGCGAACCCACCTGGGCTTCCTGCTGCACACCCTCAAAAGCGATTTCCTGCGCTGCAACTTCCGCCTCTCCCGACACGATACGTGACGATGCAGATGTCAGATCGGCCCAACTCTGTCGGGCGGATTCCTGAGCCTGTCGCTCTTCCTTTGCCAACTGCAGAAGCGATTGGTTTGCTGACTGCTTGGCCTCGCGAACGCGCGAATACACCTCGCCCGACTGATACAGAGGCACCGTCAGGTTCAGGGTAACCGACTGCTCGGTTGTGACCGTGTCAGCGCCGAGGACATCTTTGTTGCGTTGAAGCGAGCCGTCGAGTGTCAGGGTCGGAAGCAACTCGCCGGCGACGAGATCAACATTGTCCCGGTCTGCGCGTTCGTTGAAATCCTGCGCGATGACCCCCGGATTGTTCGTTTTTGCCAGCTGGACCGCATCTTCCTCCGTCGCGGGCAATCCGGACGGCAGTTCCGGGCGCACGAGATCACCCGGTACCGAGCCGATAACCTCGACATAGTCGGCACGTGACGAGCTGAGATTGCCCTGTGCTTCCGTTCGCTGAGAAATCGATTCCGCGAGGCGGCTGTCAGCCTGGGCAACATCGGTCCGGGTCAGCTCTCCAACCTCGAAACGGTCTGCAGTTGCCTGGCGTTCCTGTTCGAGCACGCGGACATTGTTCTCACGAAGGGAGAGAATGACCCGGTCGCGCACGACGTTGATATAGGCCGTGACGGCTTCGAGCAGAACAGTCTGCTCCGCGTCGATAAGATTGGCGCGGCCAGCCGCCACCTGGTTTCTGGCGTTATCGGTTTCGGAAACCGTCCGGAACCCACGAAACAAATTCTGCGTGACGTTGAGCTGTATCTGCTGAAGCTGATCCGTGTTCTTGAGGTCTGTGGCAGTACTCTCGAAATCACGGTCGCGCTTGCGTAAACCATAGGATGAATCGATTTCGATCTCGGGGCGCCAGTTCGACAGGGCCTGGGGCACACTTTCATCGGTGGCACGCAATCCGGCCCGCTCGGCGGCGAGATCGGGATTGGTTTCGTAAGTTTGGGCCAATGCTTCGTGCAAATTTTCTGCGTCGGCCGCGACCGTGCTGACGCCAATAAAGGCCAACACCGCGACAGCACTCAATCCATACCTAAGGTTCATGCCTGAAAACTCTTCCCGGGAGTTATGGTCGGGCGCCGCCAAGATGCTGGCGCATATACGTAAATCACATCGGCAAGGTGCCCGAGCCCCCGCCCAAATGCAAACTTAGAATACAAACTCGGCTGCCGCACCAAAGCCCGGCAATGGTCGGGTTCCGGCATCAAAAATGGGACGACCGGACAGATTTTCGTCGACCTTTGTCAAAAGGCAGGCACGTCCCAGAATACCGTTCTCTGCGCCCCCCACAACAGCCACGATACGTCCGCCGGGTGCGACCTGATCAGCGATACCGGCCGGCACTTCGGGAACAGATCCGCCCACGAATACAAGATCATAGGGTGCCTGGGCAGCATATCCGTCGGCCAGAGGTGCTTCCACAACGGCGACGTTGTCAATTCCCAGATGGTTGATCAGCATGGATGCCGTTTCAACCAGTTGCGGGTCCGATTCGATGGCCACAACCGGACCTGCCAGCGTCCCGATCAGGGCCGCGTCGTAACCGGTCCCGGCGCCGATCACGAGGACCGAATCCGTAGGCGAGACATCGAGCGCCTGCACGAGTCGCGCGAGGACCACCGGCTCCATCATGTGGCGCCCGGGTGCAATCTCGATATCCTCATCGACATAGGCGATCCCCTGACGCGACTTGTCGACGAACATCTCACGCGGCAGCGTGCTCATCGCATCGAGGATACGGATGTCCGTGACCTTGGTGGGCCGAAGCTGCCCATCCACCATATTGCGTCGCGCGGTTTCGAAATCACTCATCGTCGGAAGACCCGTTCTCGTCATGCGTCAAAGACGTTCAGACTTATAAAACCCGGCCCGCTGCAAGACAATCGTACAAACCCGCGCACTGATATGCAGTTGGGGACTTCCAATCCACGCGCAATTCTGAGATATGAAGCGCCGTCGCTGAATTGCGCGCTCGGACCGGCCCGGTGGCAGAGTGGCTATGCAGAGGACTGCAAATCCTTGTACGTCGGTTCGATTCCGGCCCGGGCCTCCACCGCCGGCACAAATCGCCAGCAAACGCAGCGTTTAAGTTTCGCAAGATTGATTGACCAATTTTCTCAAGTCATACCTTGCGAACTGCCGCGGTGGCTTTGCCAACGCCCCTAGGGGCTGTCGGAGTGGCCGCCTCGCCAGAGCCTCGTAAGTATATATCCGTATCCTTCATTGGCCCCGTAGCGCGGATCGGCATCTGCCAAAACCTCCGTCGCCTGAGGCAAGTGATAGGATGGGACGCCCGGCCAGTGGTGATGCGCGGCGTGATTCGCGAACCCATAGGCCCCCAGCAACAGCTGCGTGGCCGGGTTGGTTTTCAGATTTCTCAAGGCGGCCCGTCCCTCGTCCACACTGCCGGGTAGGCCCGCAATCGCGCGTAACGCAGCGACGAATACCGTCAGACCGCCGAGACCGTAGAAATAGACAAAACAATAAGCCGCGCCACTTCTGATCAACGCCTCTTGCAGGTTCCACGACGAAGACACCAAGCCGATTACAACCAGCAAGGTGATCAGCGAAAGCTGGAAAATAGCTGTCCGAACAGCCATTGAACCGGTTTGCACCTCACCGGCGCTGCCTGTCACAGTTCGAAACTGGCCAACGAACCGTTGAACCGCCACCTGCCCCAACAGGCACATAACGGCCAATCGGAAGAGCTTCCAGCCCGCAATATCAATCAGATAGACATCTTTCGTGTCGCGGTCTTCGCCGAACTTCCTGTGGTGCTCCCAATGGCGATCGCGATAGGTGTCGAAACTGCTGATGAACAATGGTCCCAGTATCCAACGACCCAACAAATCGGATGCCCCGCCCTTTTTGAACACATGCCGGTGTGCGGCTTCATGCATGAGATTTGTCAGCCCGTGGGCCGAAATTCCAAACCATGCCCATAAGGCGATATGGATAAGGCCGAGCGGTGTCGCCGCCGCAAGACACAAGGGCGCAATGACGAAGGCGATATGGCAAACCACAATGCCCATCGAAACAACATCAGACCGCTTTTCCGCCTGTGGCGGCCGGAACGTCAGTGTTGCCATAATTCAGTCTGTCACGCGGGTTGCGCGGAAATTCATGATGCCCGGCGCGCGGCACAATAGATCTATCGGCGCCAGTGCTGCCCCGAGCCCCAAAAGAAACAGCCAGTAGATGCCCTTGCGCGTAATTTCGCTAGGCTCAGGCCCATGTAGAGTCGAACCAAGGCTTCACGGCCAGCGCGGCCGGGTTGAACGCCCCTGTGATCTCTACATTCTCAAAGCCGAGCCGCGTCAGCATTTCCTTCAGGCCGGCGCGCGAGAAAATAACGGTGTGGCGTGGCGCGTGATATCCAGACCAACGTCGTCCGAACACCCGTCGTTCGAGTGAATCTGCAACCGGCGTCTGTCCTTCTAAAATGCCACCGCTCGTCAGCTTCTCGTAAAGGCTACGAACAGTCGTTTCCGGCTCGGGAAGATGTTCAATCGCATGGTTGATGGTGATCAGCCGACACGGCGGCAACACATCCCAGAGATCCTGAAGATCCCCTTTTACGATCGTAACAAGCCCATCATCCGTGGTGCTTATTTCCCGACGATCACTAATCTCGTATCCGAAAAAACGATGCCCGGGTAATTTCTCTGCGGCTCGATACAAAAACGCGCCGTTTCCGCATCCGAAATCTAGGAAACATTCGTCCGCCTGCAAATGATCGGCCACACGCCGAATACGCATGTCGAGCCGAATTCGGGTTAACAGGCCGTCGCTATTATAGGCGTGATATTTCGCCGGATAAAACCCCGCCAGCACGTCGAGCGAAGGCATGGGAATTTGGTACAGGGTGCCGCAACTATCACACTCCCAATACGAAGCACGGAACGAGATTCCGTATTCGCGATCGACCACCTCGCGCGGATTTTCCGGTGTACCCTGGCGGCATGCTGGGCAAGCAGTTTCTAGCTTCCCCATTGTACTCTTTCTAAGCTGTCCACACACATCACGATCGGCCCTGCCGCTGCAAAATCCGATCCGCCAATCGGGCCTTCAGAATAACTGACGAGTTTGCCCGAAGTCCATGACACCGCGGTTCCAGAGAGAAAAACCAATCCGACGATTTCGAGATAGCGCAAGTTGCGACACACAAACCAGCGTGGGTCTCTGCCAACAATTCCTTGGTTCGTCACAACTGGATCGCCTTTTGATGAGGCTCACGCTGGCGTTTCTACGCAAGCGATTGAATATTGGCCCGGGCCGCTGTTTGTTGCATCGCCATTCGACCGTGACGCCCTGAATGCGATGTCTGTAGGACCCGACCAAGAACATTGTGGTTACCCGATGAACCAGGATTTTTAAGGGAATTATATACAATCTTACCCATCGGAGCCTTGACTCAAACATAGATTTCGGAAATATTTTCCCCGTGATGACGGAAAGAGCCCCGCTATGTCGGGTCTCCCGCTGAATACAACACTCGTATCTCAGGCAAAGGGTAGCTCCCGGCGCTTCGGGGAACAGGCGGGTTGACAGTCTCTTTCCGTCAATCACAAGGCCCGACACCAGTCGGATAACGTGAAATAGGAGAGACGACTTATGAAGAATCTTGTGAAAGTTTCCGGCTTGGCAGTCCTTTTGGGGCTGAGTTCCCCTGCCTACGCTGATAATATGATGGGTTGGTACGGCTCGTTGAATTTAGGTGTGGCGCAACCATTGGATCACGCCGTAGACGACTCGGGCCATGGCTTATCGGCAACAGGTGAATTCAGCTTTGACAAGGGGTTCGGGATTGATGGCGCAATGGGCCACGATTTTGGCCAGTTTCGTGTTGAAGGTGAAATTTCTTGGCGCAAAGCCGACATCGATTCGATGGAAATTAAGAACGCTGCAGGGACTGTTGCGGGTATAAACCTGGCAAGAGCGAATGGGACGAAGATTGGCATCAACGGAGATATCCAATCTCTAGGCTTGATGGTCAACACCTGGTACGACATTGACACAGGCTCTCCCTGGACCCCATTTATCGGTGGCGGATTGGGGGCTGCAAGGATTTCCGCAGAAATGAAATCAGTATCTGCCTTGGGAGTAACGCTCCCTTTGTCAGCAGATGATTATGATTGGGCTTTTGCCTATCAGATTGGCGCTGGCATTGGATACGCAATCAGCGAAAAGACGACAATTCAAGCGGGATATAGGTACTTCGGGACCGACAAGCTGAGCTTCACCAATGAGCGCGCCGAGTTCCATAACGTGACCGTGGGGTTACGTTACACGTTCTAGTCAGCCGCCTCCGCTTTCAGGTAATTCCAACCCTTCTTAGGTGGCCCGTGCATGATCGCACGGGCCACATTCTTTGGTGTATCCGGGATGGGGTCGGGCATGGGTTTCGATGGTCGGCCAACCGGCGATTTCGATGTTGTGGTTTGGGCTGGTTTCTTGGCCATTGTTCGTCTCCTGTTCCCATTTCGACTCGCCGCACGCTATTTAGTACGAACGAAAAGAGCCGCCCCACTATTTAGTAGGGCGGCTCTAAAGCTTGATGCCATCGTGGCGGAATTGGCATACACGCCGGACTTGGATTCCGGTGGGTTGCTGCCACAACAGCATCCTTGCGGGTTCGAGCCCCGCCGAGGGCACCACTTTTTGTCTCTCTAAATCAGTGGGCGAGGGACAACTCATTGGGAATTATATACGAGAATCCCAATTCTCTGTTAAGCATCTGAATCCTCAATCACTTTCATGGGCCTGAGCGCGGCCCTGGCCAGTTCCTCCGGCGTCGGTACGGTTCCATCCTTCTTGTGGATAATGACTACCTTATCAATCTCTGCCTTTGACGGCTGATGACTGTGCGGTTTCACTCTGACCTTGGTTTGTCCTAGCCGCTTTGGCTTTTGAACTTTGACGTTAGCCATATCTCCCTCTGATCATCTTCCTTGGCCCGCCGCACCTGCGACATAAGCCATATCCGTCCTGGCGGTTCTGGTACAATGTTCTTCGCACCCTGATTGCAAATGCTGCATAGAGCCCGAAGGTTGTCCGGGTCATCGCTGCCGCCTTGCCCCTTGTCCTTGATATGACCGATATGCAGGCGGGCCGGTCGGCCCGTCCGGTCATCGGGATCGCCGGCCGCAATCCCGCACATCTTGCAAGTATAGCCGTTGCGCTCCAAAACCTCCGCCCGCGTTTTGGAGCTGATGTTACGGGCGAACTGCGGCGGCGGTTTCTCTGGCGGCCAAGTCACAAGGCGATACTCGCCAGGTTTGAGTTCAGCAGAATCCTTATCAGACTGAATTGGCCATCCTTCCTCATCGCGTAATTCCCGCAAGCGGCGCCCGTATTGACCCTGACCGCCGCTGGCGTCGCGTATTTGCTCGGTTTTTACGATCTTCCCGACATTCTCTAGCAAGAAAGCGCGAATGCCTTTCTTGCCGGTCAGCGCAGGCATTGGGCCAGAGCCCCGGCGACAGCCGTGGCCAACGGCGGCGGCAGCGCGTTGCCAATTTGACGGCATTGCTGTGTCTTGCCGCCATAGAATGCCCAATCATCGGGGAAGCCCTGTATCCGGGCCACCATGCGGGAGGTAAGCCGCGGGACACCGTTGAATCCTCGGGGGGGGGGGGGGGGAGTCGGCTATGCCGAGGCCATCAACGCCAAGAGCCGCCCAAGCCGCGCGCGCGCGCGTAGGACCAAGATCGGGGCCGCCATGTTTTTTGGAACCGCCGACAATGGTGGGGGCGGCCTTGTTGGCCCGCCTCACCCATCGCTTCGCACCCTGCCAGCCGTCCGCCGCCATTAGGTCGCCGAGAGCCTCGCCAACCGTCTTGCTCGCTTTTAGGGTGGGAAACGGCCATTCCAGCGGGCCGGTTTCGCCCTTACGGAGGGCGATAAGGAACACGCGAGACCGTGTTTGTGGAGTACCGAAATCGGCGGCATCCAGCATCGCCCAATATGAGGCAAAGCCCAACGCTTGCAATGTGCCGTCAATTTGCTTCCGGACCTCGGTAAATTTGGCGTGCAATAAGCCGCGCACATTCTCGATCAGCACGGCTCGCGGTTGTACGCTTTCGACGATTCGCAACATGGCGGGAAACAGGTCGCGCTCATCGTCCGCGCCGTGCTGTTTCCCGGCAACCGAATAAGGCGGGCACGGTAGCCCGCCGGATACAAGATCGGAGCCGGACCAAGAGGAGAAGTCGAAGCCCTTAAGATCAGCTTCGATTGTATTCCATCGCGGGCGGTTTACCCGGAGCGTGGCGCAGGCGTGGGCGTCGTTATCAATCAGGGCGACGGGCTGAAACCCGGCTTGCTCTAGGCCAATAGACAAACCCCCGGCCCCGGCGCAGAGTTCCACGGCGGAAAGCATTATCCCCGCGCTCCCGAATCCAATCCGTTGTCGGCGGTGAGGTCCGCATAGCGCAGTTGCTTCCCGGTCATGCCGGTGACGATCCGCGCCATTTGTTCCTTTGTGTCCGTGTCCCGGTCGTTATGACGCCCCTCAAATTCCTTCACATAGCGGTTCAAGTGCTTTGGGCTGATCTTGTGGAACGTGCCCTTATGTGCGCGCTTCAGACCGGCCCAGAAAGATTCGATTCCGTTGGTATGTGCCATATTCCGGACGTACTCGCCCGCTGAGTGCTTCACCGCCTCATGCGGGCGAAGGATGCCCTTGTAGGCCGTGGCATCATCCGTATAGATCTGCGCGCCTTTCTTGGTGCGATCCTCAACGAAACCCCGCAGGGTTTCGCCCGTGGTATCGTGAACCACCTCGGCGGAAACCTGGTTGGTCTCGCGGTCCTTAACCCCGGCAACTGCTGTCTTGTCAACCGCCCCCCGGCCCTTCAAGCCCTTGCGCTTGGATTTGGACATGTTCTTACGCTGACCGCCAAAGTAGGTTTCATCGGCTTCTACGGGGCCATCGAATATGCCATGACCCGCTTCGAAAGCCTTGCGAAGCCGGTGCAGTAAGTGCCAGGCACTCTTTTGCGTGATCTCTAAATCACGGTGCAATTTCATACTCGATACGCTCTTGAGATTAGTGGTCAGGATGTAGACCGCAATTGCCCAATCACGATAGTCCAGTTTTGTCCCCTTCATGACAGTGCCCGACTTGAGGCTGAATTGAGGTCGATTCGGGCAGTCACGGCAACGGTGTGTCATGGTGCTGTGTGAGATACCGGCCTTCACATTGAGCGATCCGCACTTGGGGCAATACGGCCCATCCGGCCAGATCGCCGACTCCAGCCATTCTCTGGCGGCGTCCTCGGTCGAGAACATTTTCATCAACTCTTTGAAGCTGATACCTTCGCGGTAATGCTTGCCGGGTGCCTTCTGAACCATGAGAATCTCCCTCTATTGGGATTCTACTGTAAACGATTCCTCGGTGGAGTCAACAAGAAAATGGGATTCTCGTATATAATTCCCCAAAGTTTTAGACGATTGGCGTTGCGGGCCGGTTTGTGCGCCTAGGCACCCATCTTGGCGGCGATCTTGTTTTGCCAGTCGGACGCCATCATGAAGCCCGCATCCTCGCGGCAATGGGCCTCGGTCATTTCCATGATCTCGTCGTTGGACTGGGACAGATCAAACGGGTGGCCGTGGGGCTGGGGCACGTACCAGGGCGTGTGGACGTAGCACTCGATCCGGTTCGTGCCCGGGTCCTGGAAATAGATCGACCAGGCGTTGCCATGGGTCAGCATGCGGTCGATGTTGATCCCCGCATCAACCACCCGGCCATGCATCTCGCGCAGATCGTCGAGACTATCGAGCAGGAAGGACATCTGCTGCACATGGATGGTCTCGCTGTCGCCCGCCGGCGGATCGGCCAGCACAAACTCATGATGCTCTGTCGGGTCACTCGACAGGAAGATGATCCGCTGCACCGGATCGCCGTACTTGCCCTCGTCCGTGACGGTCAGGCCCATGACGTCCGTGTAGAACGCCAGCATCGCGTCCATGTCGTTGGTGTACAGGCCCACATGGCGCAGGCGGGGTTTGAAGCTCATGGGTCTCTCCTGGGGCGTTCGGTAACTTCAGGGGAGTTTACCCCAAATTCGCCGCCTCGATATGGGCAAACAGCGCCGCATCGAACGCGCCCGGGTTTTCCAGGTTCGAGATGTGCGAAGCCGGGTCCAGGATCACGCATTGGGAGCCCGAAACGGCCGCATGCATCTGCTGTGAGGCCGCCGCCGGCGTGCTGCCGTCGGACTTGCCGGTCATGAACAGGCTCGGCACGGAAATTTCGCCCAGCCGGGGCAGATAGTTGAGCCCCTGGAGCGCGCCCGCGCAGCCCGTATAGCCCTCGACCGAGGTCTCGCGGATCATCCGGCGTACATGATCGAGCGCCGGGGCATTCGCCGCCTCGGCCTGGAAGTCTTCCGTGAACCAGCGGGCCACCGTGGGCTCCACCAGCGCCTCCATGCCCTTGTCCCGGGCCAGCGCGATGCGATCCACCCACGGTGCGGCCCATTCCGGGTCCGCGAAGGGCCGCGCGTCACACGCGGCCAGGCTCAACAAACGATCGCCATGCTCGATAGCCATGCCGAGCCCGGCCATGCCACCCAGGGACAGCCCCACATAGTGCGCCTTGTCCACGCCGACGGCGTCCATCAGCGCGATGATGTCGCCGACCAGCAAGTCGAAGCTGTACGGCCCTTCCGGCGCCGAGCTTTGGCCATGGCCGCGGGTGTCGTAGAGCAGGATGCGGTAGCGATCGGCGAGCTGCGCCACCTCTGTGTCCCACATGGTCACGTCGGTGGTCAGCGAGTTCGAAAACACGATCCACGGCGCGCCTTCCGGCCCGTCGAGCTCGTAGCGGAAGTCGACGCCGTTCAGTGTGAGTTTCATCGTTACAAACTCCTACTTCTCGCCCATCGGCAGCAATTTTTCTTGGTTACAACAAGACGCAAAAGCACACGGGATTCAAACCGAAACCATCTAATAACTAGCCCGCAATTGTCTCTCGACACCAGTCATCCGCAGCCGCCAATTAGCGAGTTCGGTGCTAATGCCGTAGTGCTCCGCTACTTGCGCTGGCTCGAGCCCAGACTTTCTGTGAAACAACAATCCGTCTCGCGGCGCCAAAAGGGCACCACCCAACCAATTCGCCTCATCCTCAATCTCTGCTGGATAATCACTCAGCAGCAGCAAGCCGTTTTCAAAATGGTCCACCCGATTCGGCTTGTGCCTCAAATGGATATGCGCCCACTCATGAGCGAGTGTATTCAGTTGCCTGGTCTTGGGGTGAGTTGGGTTGACTATAATCGCTATAGCGTCCCCTTCCCTGACTGTAATGCCCGACCAACTGTCTGGGTCATGAACGGTCAACTGGTCGACATGTTCCTGAGAGACACCCGGTATATCAGCTGGTCCCCATACGACTATGCCCTGCTTACCCAAATATGTGCGTAGGTTGATTTTTTCAAACGGTGTCAGCTTGAAATCCGACCGGACAGTAAGCGCGCTCTTTTCAGAGTTAGACTTAAAACCACGTCGCATTCAGCTACAAACTGTCTTTGCTTACCAAAGCATTTTGAGCGGCAAGTATTAACCCACCCAACGCATTCGCTGTATCTATCGACGTCGTTGTTTTCTTTCGGAGATGGACGCTCGCCGTTTGGATTGAATCCCCCGAATTCTGCATTCCCAAGAACTGGGCAGGATCTTCACCAAGCCAATCACATATGGCTGCGAACGTTGTGAGGTCCGGCACGTGACCGTTTTCAATCCTCGAGAGCGTCGCTGCACTTATCCCTATCTCCTTTGCGGCCGCTCGGAGCCCGGAAGGGTGCCTTTTATCGGCAATCATTTTTCCTAGGTCTTCAATGTTTAGGCCCATCGTTCCTCCTACCGGAAATTTTTCAGTTGACGAGTCTGAACCGGCAAATTATTGTTTCATTTGTGAGACGTTAATCGTTTCATATACGTAACGTTTAATCGATGCAACATAGAATCACGTGCTTCTAGCTCGGTCAAGCCATATGGCGGCGGCAAGTAGAAAGCCAAATCGGAGTTAAAATAATGGACGATCAAACACCTGATAACATTGATATTTGTTCACCCGAAAATTCGTCACCTTCGAGCGCTAGTCAATTCAATGTGCGCATCGATAGTAAGAAGTATCGAATCGAGGACCCGAAACCGACAGGACGACAGTTGCTTAAGCTTACCGGGCAAAAGCCGGTCGATGAATTTCTGATTTTTATGCTTTTGGAGAATGGAGAATTCGAGGAAATCCGTCTGGCCGAAACTGTTGACCTAACTGCGCCAGGAATTGAGAGATTCCTTACGTTCGATAGTTCCGCATCATACCGCTTCGTCATTGACGGAGACGTATCGAGTGGGGAACGAACCTCATCACAGGCCTTAAACTCAAGAAAATCGCGGGTGTCGATCCGGAGTGCTACGCATTATGGAAAGAAATTCGTGGTTCAGAGGACCTGCCAATTGCGGACGCAGACCTTATTGATCTGAGCGAGGACGGACTAGAGCGCTTCTTTACCGTTCTCGACAAAACAACAGCTGGCACATCGAAGTCGTGCTTGCCGGGGCGTGATCAACAGTATCTCGATGACAGCGGATTGAACTTCGAAGTATTGGTCGAGCAAGAACAGCGGGGACTGGTTATCAGAGACTACGTACTCCCGCTTGGGCGCTATGATCAGGACCGAGTCGACATACTGATTCTTCTGCCGCCCGGATATCCTGACGTACCACCCGACATGTTCTACTGTCAGCCGTGGGTCCGCTTGTCAGCGCAGAACATCTTCCCCAATTGCGCTGATGTACCGTTCAACTTTGCTGAACAAAATTGGCAACGCTGGTCTCGGCATAACAATAGTTGGCGACCCGGAACCGACGGTATCTGGTCGATGTTGAAACGGGTTTCGTGCGCGCTAGAAGAAGCTGCGTGATGGCAGTTCGAGTCGTACTTCCGGGACGTCTGGCAGAAGCGGCAAAAGTCGCCGCGTTTAATGGGTGCTCCGAAGCTGGAGCCTGGGTGCTCGCCAGTAATGTTTCTGTCCAACGACTTTCGATCGATGACATCTGTTCTCGTCGGCTTATCGTTCGCGAGATTATTCCGCTGACCCAGGCAGATATAGCGTCTGCAAGTTCGTCACATCTTACAGTTCAAACTGATAGTTACGTTAAGCTTCTCCAAAAGGCCGATAAGGAGAATCTTATTCCGGGGTTTCTGCACGGCCACCCGGAAAGTTTTAATGGCTTCTCTCGTCAAGACGACGAAAACGAACAGGAGCTACTAAGGGTAGCAAAGAATCGAAACGGTCCAGACACGGACCTTTTAAGCCTTCTTGTGCAGTCGGATGATTCAGTTCGTGCGCGGATTTGGAACTCGCCCACTCAGTCCAAAGATTGCGATATCTGGATTTCTGGGGGCCGCTGTTCGCTAATTGAATGCACTGGAGATCATTCAACAGCAACTCCCAGCCTGGACAGGCAGAGACGGTTATTTGGGGAACCATTCAACAAAACACTGCAACAATTAACGGTCGTAGTTGTTGGAGCGGGCGGCACGGGTTCGCCAATCGCAACTATGCTTGCAAGAGGAGGAGTGGCGCACCTAACAATTATAGATGACGACATTGTTGACGAAACAAATCTCCACCGACTTCACGGTGCTCGAATGTCTGATATTGGGAAACCCAAGGCGAACGTACTCGTCGAGTACATCAACAGCCTAGGGTTAACCACAAAGGCCCGGGCTGTTGTTTCCAATGTTCTGGAGAAAAATTGTCGAGATGAATTGAAAGCGGCGGATGTTGTTTTCTGCGCGACAGATGATCACGCAGGAAGACTATTGCTGAACAGATATTCGTACTTCTACGAAACACCCGTTGTTGACTCAGGATTGGCCGCCGATGTCGACAGTTCTGGAAATATCCTTGACATGACCGGTCGTGTCACTGTGCTCCACCCCGGTGTACCTTGCCTACTCTGTCGCAATATTCTTGATCTAAAACAAGCCCGGGAAGAAGAATTACGGCGCCAGTTTCCTAAAAAATATGCACGCCAACTGGAAGAAGGTTACATCTTGAGCGGAGGTGACCCCGAACCTGCCTTTATTGGCATGACAACTTCGGTCGCGTGTATGGCGATAGAGGAATTCACACAGCTGCTAAGCGGATTTCGAGGCCATAAACGAAAATTTAGCCAACGTTTTAGGAGATTTCACGTTCCAGAAGATCGATGTGTAGGTGGAGTGTCAAAGCCCACATGCCCAATCTGTGCCAGCACTGCTTATTGGGGACGCGGCGATATTATTCCGTTCCTCGATAGGATGGACTAGCCCAATGATTCACGACATTTTTCGGAACGCGTTAGTTTTTCTAGGGATTGTCGTTCGCCCGCAGTTCATTGTTAAACATCAGACAGAACAGCCGAACCCTAAAGAAACAAACATCAACCGCATCATAGTTATAGGGAGCCATCAAAACCCAAAGTGGGCCTGTTTCCACTGTCCGGGCGGATGCGGCAGTTTCTACCGATTGCCCCTATCGCTGAATACAAAAATGCGCTGGAAAGTTGAGTCAGATAAACTCGGACGTGCAACTGTCTACCCTTCAATCCATCAAAAAAACGCGTGCCACGCGCATTTTCTGATCCGGAATGGAAATGTCATTTGGTGCCAAGACAGCGGCTGTCGAGCTTGAGATTGCAGCGCTAGGTTATTCAACTAACTCCGCAACTAATTCTTACCCCTTCTCACCCTTCGGCAGCACCTTCTTCAGGTGCAACTCCCGCAACCGCGTATCATCCACCTCGGCAGGCGCGCCCATCATCAGGTCTTCGGCGCGCTGGTTCATCGGGAAGGCGATGACCTCGCGGATGTTGGGCTCGTCGGCGATCAGCATGACGATGCGGTCGATACCCGGGGCCGAGCCGCCATGGGGCGGGGCGCCGTAGCGGAAGGCGTTGAACATGCCCGCGAATTCGCGCTCCACGGTTTCGCGGTCATAGCCCGCGATCTCGAAGGCCTTGAGCATGATGTCAGGCCGGTGGTTCCGGATCGCGCCGGACGAAAGCTCCACGCCGTTACAGACGATGTCATACTGGTAGGCCAGCACATCCAGCGGGTTGTCGGCGTCGAGCGCGGCCATCTCGCCCTGGGGCATGGAGAACGGGTTGTGGGAGAACTCGATCGCGCCCGTGTCCTTGTCTTTTTCGTACATGGGATAGTCGACGATCCAGCAGAAGTCGTAGCGGCCGGTCGGGATCAGGTCGAGATCCTCGCCGATCCTGGTACGCGCCTTGCCCGCCAGGTCGGCGGCCTCGTCGGCGCTACCGGCGGAGAAGAACACGGCATCCCCGTCCTTCAGGCCCGCCAGTTCCTTGAGCTTCTCGAGGCGCTCGTCGGCGACGAACTTGGCGATCGGGCCCTTGCCCTCGCCGTCTTCGAGGATGATGTAGCCCAGCCCCGGCGCGCCCTCTTCGCGGGCCCAGTCGTTGAGCTTGTCGAACCAGCTGCGCGGCTGTGATCCACCGCCCGGCGCGGGAATGGCGCGCACGGTGCCGCCCTTCTCGACCAACCCGGCGAAGATCTTGAAGTCCGAACCTGCGAACACGTCGGCCACGTCGGCGATCTCGATGGGGTTGCGCAGGTCGGGCTTGTCGTTGCCGTATTTGAGCATGGATTGCGCATAGGGAATGCGCGGGAACGGCGTCGGCGTGACCGACCAGGCCTCGTCTCGGTTGTGCCCGGCGAACTCCTCGAACACGCCTGCGATCACCGGCTCGATGGCGTTGAACACGTCTTCCTGGGTGGCGTAGGCCATCTCGAAATCGAGCTGGTAGAACTCGCCCGGCGAGCGGTCGGCGCGGGCATCTTCATCGCGGAAGCACGGCGCGATCTGGAAATACTTGTCGAAGCCCGCGACCATCAACAGCTGCTTGAACTGCTGGGGCGCCTGGGGCAACGCATAGAACTTGCCGGGATGCAGGCGCGACGGCACCAGATAGTCGCGCGCGCCCTCGGGGCTCGACGCGGTCAAAATCGGCGTCTGGAATTCCTTGAAGTCGGCCTCGATCATGCGCCGGCGGATCGACGCGATGACGTCGTTGCGCAGCAGGATATTCCGCGCGACCTTCTCGCGGCGCAAATCCAGATAGCGGTAGCGCAGACGGATATCCTCACCGGTGTCTTCGTCCGAGTTCACCTGCAGGGGCAGCTGATCCGCGCCGTTCTCGACATTCACCTCGTCGATGCCGACCTCGACCGAGCCGGTCGGGATGGTCGCGTTGACGGTCTCCTCCGACCGCGCCACCACAGGGCCGGTCACGGTCAGCACCGATTCCAGCCGCGCGCCCTCAACGGTCGCGAAGATGGGGCTGGAGGTATCGATCACGCACTGGGTGATGCCGTACTGATCGCGCAGATCGACGAACAGCAGGTTGCCATGGTCGCGCTTGCGGTGAATCCAGCCCGACAGGCGGACGGTATCGCCCGCGTTTTCGTCACGCAGTTCACCGCAGGTATGGGTTCGATAGGGATGCATGTTTGGTCCCGAAGAAGCTGGTTTAAAGCTGGAAATCGGCCCTTTTGAGGTCGCGGGTCGCCTGTCGCGCCAATGGCCACGGATCGCCCGCGCCTGTCAAGGCCGCTGCAGCCGTTCGGCGCGGTGCCGGGCGGGTTTCAAACCCGCCGGAATCCCTGTAGAACCGCCCTCCATGAATGTAATTTCAGACACCGACGCGCTCGTCGCCTTCTGTGACGCGCTGTCCACCGCCGAATACATCACCGTCGACACCGAGTTCATGCGCGAGAGCACGTTCTGGCCGATCCTGTGCCTGGTGCAGGTCGCGGGGCCGGACGACGAGGCCATCATCGACCCTCTGGCCGACGGGATGGACCTGACGCCGCTGTATGACCTGATCGCCGACGAGAGCGTGCTCAAGGTGATGCACGCGGCCAAGCAGGATATCGAGATTTTCCACCACGAAGGCGGTGTGACGCCCGTGCCCCTGTTCGACACCCAGATCGCGGCCATGGTCGCGGGGTTCGGCGACCAGGTCGGCTACGAGACGTTGATTTCAAAGCTGACAAAGGTCCGTCCCGACAAGGGCAGCCGCTTCACCGACTGGTCCCAGCGCCCGCTGACCGACGCCCAGATGGACTACGCCCTGGCCGACGTGACCCATCTGCGCCCGGCCTACGAGAAGCTGCGCCGCCGGATCGAGGAAAATGGCCGCCTCGCCTGGGTCGAGGAAGAAATGGTCAAGCTCGCCGATCCCGCTTTGTATGAGGTCGTCCCGACCGAAGGCTGGCGGCGCCTCAAGCCCAAACGCAACCAGCCGAAATATCTGGCCATGCTCCAGGCCGTGGCCGCGTGGCGCGACCGCGAGGCCATGGCGCGTGATCTGCCGCGCAACCGGCTGATGCGCGACGACGTGCTGGCCCAGATCGCGGCCCGCCCGCCCGAAGACGAGCAATCCCTGCAGCGCATGCGCGGCATCCCGAAGAATTTCGCCGCCGGCCGGCTCGGCCAGGGGTTGCTGGCTGCCGTCGCCGAAGGGCGCGCCGTCGCGCCGGACCAGGCGCCGTCAATCCCCGAGCCGGTGGAACTGCCGCCGGGTGCGGGTGCGCTGATGGACCTGCTGAAGGTGCTGCTCAAATTCAAATGTGACACCAACAAGGTGGCTCAGAAACTCATCGCCACCGTGCCGGATCTCGAAGCGATCGCGGCCGATGACAATGCCGACGTGGCGGCGCTGAAAGGCTGGCGCCGGGATATCTTCGGCAACGACGCGCTGCGCCTCAAGGCCGGCGAAATTGCGCTGGCCGCCGGTCATGGCAAGGTGAGGATCGTTGAAGTCGGCCCCGCCATCGAAGGCAGCGAAAAAGCGGCCGAATAGCGGAAATACCCCAACGTTGTCCTAGCCGACGACCTCGTGCAAACCCTCGCCCTCGATCACGCCGGACACCCCGAACTGCTTGGCCAGGGCGCCGAACCGGGTGCGCACCAGATCACCGAACAGGTCGGCCTGCCCCGGCCCGAGAGTCAGGGTGAGCTCCTCGCTATCGAGTTTCAGGAGCGCACCCTTGAGCAAGGCGGTGTTGCCACCGGTAAAGGTTTCGGCCAGACGAAGAGCAGAGCCCAGGCGGCGCGACCAATCGGTCTCCTCGGGCCTCAGCAGCGCGTTGGCGACCCGCAGGGTCGCACCGCGCTTGGCGCCGCTGTAGCGCCGGAACACCGCCAGCGCGATCATGGTCTTGTCGACATGGCTGAGCGCCATCAACGGCAGGCGCAGGATCCGGAAATAGACCTGCTCGGCCCGGTAGTCCGGATGTTCGTGCCAGCCGATATCCGCAAGCAGGCAGGCCGCACGCCGCAGGCGATGCAGATTTTCATCCTCACCCGCGAACAAAGGCGACACCCAGTCAAACAGCGCCGTGCCCGTGCCCAGTGCGCGGCTTTCACGCGCAGCGAGATGCTCACATGCGACGATCAACGGGTCGGCGTCGCGCGTGTCTGCATCGAGCGCGTCGTATTGAGAGCCTTCGCGGATACCGTTGGCGGAAAACACGACCGTATCGGCCCTGGAGGCCTGAATCAGGCGCTCGAGCACCAGTGCTGCGGTCGAAATTGTCGGGATACGCGCGCGGGGCACGACACTGATCCGCGACAGGCTCTCGCTGCCCAGTCCGGCGACGACACGGCAGAAATCCGCCGTATCTCTGCCCGACATTTGATAATTGTGGATCACGCGCAGGGGATATTTTGTCTGCACCATGTGCAGCCGCGCCAGGGCGCGCCATGCGCCGCCGACTGCGTAAATTGCACCCCCGTCCAGCGCGTCTGCCAACCACGAAAAGCCCGCCAACACCTCGTCGATATAGTCCGACAATTCATCGCCGGCGACACCGGTCGCGGCCAGACGCAAAGGTCCCAAGGGCAGGCTGCCATGGTCGCCGACCTCGCCATCCGCAATGCCGGCAAGCTCGAGGCTGCCGCCGCCAAGGTCCGCTGCCATGCCATGGGCATCCGGCAACCCGCTGATCACGCCGCAGGCGGCGAGACGGGCTTCCTGGTTGCCATCCAGCTGTGCAACCGCCAGCCCGAAAATCTCCTCGACCCGGGCCAGAAAATCGCCGCCGTCCGCGGCTTCGCGGGTGGCCGCGGTCGCCACCAGCATCGTGTCCTCGACACCCATGGTGCGCACGATCGCCGCGAACCGCGGCAGGTTCGCCAGCGCCTGGGCAACACCATCGGGATGAAGGTGCCCCGTCGCGGCCAGCTCGCGGCCGATCCCGCAGGTGACACGTTCGTTGAACACCACCGGTGCCGCGCGTGAACGGTCGCGGAACACGACGAGCCGGATCGAGTTCGATCCGATATCGACAACCGCCGCCGGCCCGCCGAGGGATGGCGACCGGTCAGGCATCGTGAACGCTGGATAATCTGAAGTTGGGGGACCCTAGTCCGGATGTGCAAGCAGCTGCGGCGCGCTGCCGGGTTTCTTCAACGCGCTGCCACGCCCAGACAGGCTGGGATTGGTCATGAAATATTTGTGCGCGTTGAATGGGTCCTGCTCACCACTCGTGTCGATCCGGGTATAGGTGCCATCGGCCCCCATGACCCAGCTTTGGGCGCGATCCAGCAGATTCGCAACCAAGATCTGGTCGAGAATTTGCTGGTGCACCGTGCCGCTTTCGATGGGCACCAGAAGTTCCACCCGGCGGTCGAGATTTCGTGGCATCCAGTCGGCCGACGAGATGAACAGTTTGGCCTGGGGCGACGGCAATTCCTCGCCTGAGCCGAAGGCGATGATCCGAGAATGTTCGAGGAACCGGCCGATGATGCTCTTCACTTCGATGTTTTCACTCAGGCCCGGTACGCCGGGGCGCAGGCAGCAGATGCCGCGAATAGCCAACCGGATCAGCACGCCGGCCTGAGATGCCCGGTACAGAGCGTCGATGACATCGCCATCCACGAGGCTGTTGAATTTCGCCCAGATTTCAGCCGGCCGCCCCGCTCGCGCGTGGTCGATTTCGGCCTCGATGCAATCCATCAGGGTTTCACGCAGGTTGACGGGTGCAACCGCGACCTTTTCCAGGCCCTCGGGACGGGCATAGCCGGTCATGTAGTTGAACACCCGCGAGGCGTCCTGGCAAAGCTTCGGGTCTTTTGTCAGGTAGCTAATGTCGGTGTAAATCCGGGCGGTAATCGGGTGGTAATTCCCGGTCCCGAAATGGGCGTAAGTCCGAAGATCGGTGCCTTCGCGCCGATGCACCAGCGTGATCTTCGCGTGGGTTTTCAGATCGATGAACCCATAGACGATCTGTACGCCCGCGCGTTCGAGTTCGCGCGCCCAGCGGATGTTGGCCTCTTCGTCGAAGCGCGCCTTGAGCTCGACCAGCGCCGTCACGGATTTTCCGGCCTCCGCGGCCTCAATCAGGGCGCGGACGATCGGTGAGTCTTCGGACGTGCGATAGAGCGTCTGCTTGATGGCCACAACCTGGGGATCCCGTGCGGCCTGGCGGAGAAACTGCACGACCACATCGAAGGATTCGAACGGGTGGTGGACAACGATGTCCTTGTCCCGGATCGCCGCGAAGCAGTCGCCGGCGAAGTCCCGGATACGCTCGGGAAACCTAGCGTTGAAAGGTTCGAACAACAGATCGCGCCGGTCATCGACGATGAGTTCCTTGGTCCGGTCGAGGCCGGGCATCCCGTCGAGGACGAACACATCCTCCTCGTCGACGCCGATCTCCTCCGTCACAAAGCGTCGCAGCTCCGCCGGCATCTCGGCATCGACGGTCAGGCGAATGACGGTGCCGCGGCGGCGACGCTTGAGTGCGGATTCGAAGAGCCGGACGAGGTCTTCGGCCTCTTCCAGCACTTCGATATCGCTGTCGCGAATGACACGAAATGTGCCCATGCCGCGCAGCTCAAAACCAGGAAAGACCCGGTCCAGGAACATGGTCACGCATTTCTCGAGCAGGATGAAGCGCGGGCGATCGCCCGGCAGACGGATGAAACGCTCGATCTGGCCAGGCAATGGCAGCAAGCCGATCATGGTCCGGTTGTCGCTCGGTCGGTAGAGCTGCAGAGCCTCGGCCAGCCCGAAATTCGGAATGAAGGGGAAAGGGTGGGCCGGATCCACCGCGAGCGGCGTCAGCACCGGAAAGATCGTGCTCATGAACCGGTTTTCGAGCCAGGTCGCTTCCTCGTTCGTCAACTCCTCGGCTTCGACGACCGCAATGTCGCTGGCCCGCAATTCATTCACCAGCGTGAGCCATGTTTTCTGCTGCGCCGCCATCAGCGCCCCGGCCCGGGCGTTGATCGCCACAAGCTGGTCGCTCGGCGTCAGCCCCTCCTGGGAGATCGTCGAAATGCCGGCCTCGACCTGTCCCTTCAGGCCCGCGACCCGGACCATGTAGAACTCGTCCAGGTTCGATGCGGAGATCGACAAAAACCGCACCCGTTCCAGCAACGGATGATTGCGGTTCTCCGCCTCTTCCAGGACACGCTCATTGAACGCGAGCCAGGAGAGCTCACGGTTGATGAACCGTTCGGAAGATTCCAGCCCGATCCCGGGGACCGGGTCAGGGATCAATGCATTGTCTTCAGCGACCACAGGGACCACGTTTTAATCAGGAATTACAGGGGCATACACGCCACACAGCCCTCTAGGCTAGCGATATCGGATCATGTCTGCAATTTATGACGGATCGATGACGGATTTATGTCAGGCCAAATCGCCGAGAATTTCCCGCGCGAGCGGCACCGTGACCGGCCGCCCGCGCTCGAGCGCGGCTGAATCGATCGCCGCGACAATATCCGCCACGGCGGCAAAAGAACGTTCCATGCGCGCCAACAGGTAAAGCACCACATCCTCGCTCACACGCAGCTGGCGGTCGCGAAACTGTTTGACCATCAACGCGGCCAGCAAATCATCATCGGGTGCCGAAATACCTGCACCCGACAGGGCCTTCAGCCGCGACGCCAGGTCCGCCAGCTGCACATTCCAGCGCGCCGGCGCGTCGCGCCCCGCGAGCAACAGCGCACCGTCGGTCTCCAGCACGTAATTATAGAGATGCAACAGCGCCTCTTCGCCCTCCCGGTCGCCGGCCAGTTGGTCGGCACCGTCGACGAAAAGATATCTGTTTCGCGCACGCAACTCCGACCCGTCGGACCGACGCACATCGTCGGGACCGACCAGGCTACCCCCGCTCACGTCGCACCAGACATGCCCCAGATGGGTCTTGCCCGACGCGGCCGGCCCCCAGATCGCCAGTGCGCGCGCCGGCCATTCGGGCCAACGATCGATCCATTCGACCGCCTCGGCATTGCTGCTGGAGACGAGGAAGTCTGAACGCCCCCGGGCGGTTCGATGCCCTAGATCCAGGACGAGTTGCCGGTTCATGGGTCGCCGAGCTCAGTTGACCGCGAGGCGGACGACATGGGTAACCAGCGCCCGGAGGCCGGTTTGCAAACTCCCCTGCGGGCGTTGGGCACCCCCACCAGGGCTGTTGCCCTCTAGGATCAGATCGAACCGCTCGAAGGCCCGGATCAGCCGGGCCTCATCGCCCCGGTGATTGATCACGATCTCCGCCGAGTTTGCCGTGAGGGCGATAACCTGAATGTTGGTGACCGCAGGCACTCGCGCAATACGCGCGCGAATGTCGATCCAGTTTTTCAGGTCAACGATGGGCACCGCAGCACGAAGTTGCGCGATATCACCCGAAGCAAGCGCACTCGTCGCCTTCCATTCGTCCTCGATAATCTCGCGAACATCACCGACCGCACGCGCGAAGATACTCGGCTCGGTATCGTCTGCCCGCCCGGTGACCGAAATACTGAACGTGCTCATCTCCGGAATCCCAACGGGCACACTGACGATATCGCTGCGCAATATGCCTGGTTCCACTTCGAATATGTTGGCAATCGTCACGACAACACCGCGCGCGCCATAACGCTCGGCGAATCGCGCCAGGATATCCGGATCACCATCAACTGCCTGATCGACCGTCAGCCCCGCCAAGTCTTCCAAATCCCCGATGGGTGCGAGCATCGGCACAAGACCGGTACCCTCGGGATGGTTTCGCCACGCCTCGCGCCACGGGTTTGGGTCGTCCCAAAGCAGGTAGCGCGCCGGCGTCGCCAGGACAGGGACGACTGTCAGAGGACGGCTGCGAAGTTCGGCAAACGGGACGCCGGACTGGCGGAACAGGTTCCGCACCGCATCCGGTTTGAAGGTCACCGTCAAATTCGCGAGATAGCGAACGTCCGAAGTCTTCTCGTCATCAATCTGGATGGCATCAACGAGGAATCGCAATGTCTCGGGATCAACATTCGACGCGAGGCCGCGATGGACACTACGTGTCAGGCGCGCCTCGAGTTGCGCAAACGCCTGGCGCTGTCCCTTCGTGAGAGCCCGCGCACGCGCTGCCGCAGCGGTTTGGGCGGTCTCGTCCAGCGCCACATCGCGCACAACGAATATATCCTCAAGTGCAGATTGCTGTGCCGAAGCGGGAGATGATCCCACAACGGAAACCACACCCGCAGCGAGCAACCACATGGCGAGAACGAGACTTGATTTTTGCAGCGCGCGACACATTGCAAATGACCTTGAAACACCTATTCTGACGAGCCGACACGGCTTGATTCGCGGTCTACAAGAACACTGCGCCGCGAATGTGGCAATGCCATAGCACGAATAATGCGCACAGCGCGCGAGGAGACGGACACTGGGGCTTTCCTACAAAGATGCCGGCGTGGATATCGCGGCCGGCAACGCCCTTGTCGAAACCATCAAGCCACTGGCGGCGGCGACCCAGCGCGCCGGATCGGTCGATGGTCTGGGTGGCTTCGGCGCCCTGTTCGATCCCAAGGCGGCGGGGTTCGAGGATCCCATCCTGGTCGCGGCGACCGACGGTGTCGGCACCAAACTCAAGCTCGCCTTCGAAACGGGTCGGTTTGATACCCTCGGTATCGACCTGGTGGCAATGTGCGTCAACGACCTCGTCGTGCAGGGTGCAGAACCGCTCTTCTTCCTGGATTACTTCGCCACCGGCGGGCTCGACCCGGAGGTTGCGGCGGCGGTCGTCACGGGCATTACAGACGGCTGCAAACAGGCCGGCTGCGCCCTGATCGGCGGTGAGACCGCCGAGATGCCCGGACTTTATGCCAGCGGCGAGTTCGATCTGGCGGGATTTTCCGTCGGTGCCATGGAACGCGGTACGGCATTCCCGCGACCCGACCGCCCGATCGAGGCCGGTGACCTTGTTATCGGTCTCGCCGCCAGCGGGGTTCATTCGAACGGCTATTCACTGGTGCGTAAGATCGTCGACCGGGCAGGATGCGAACTGACGGCACCCGCGCCTTTTGATGACGATCAGGAACTCGGGGCTGCGCTTCTCACACCGACACGCATCTATGTACGTGCATGCCTTGCGGTGGCCGACCTTCCCGCACTCAAGGGTTTCGCCCATATCACCGGCGGCGGCCTGCTCGAGAATATTCCCCGCGCTCTTCCCAAGGGCCTCGGCGCGTCGCTCGATGGTACGCGCTGGACGGCGCCACCAGTCTTCGACTGGCTGCGACAGGCCGGCGACGTCGACGAGATGGAAATGGCCAGAACGTTCAATTGCGGCATCGGCATGATTGCCCTGGCCGGCAAGGACGGCGCGGAGGAAGTTGTCGACGCCCTCCATGCCGCAGGTGAGAGTGCCCAGGTCATCGGTGAGATCACGTCATTCGCCGATGGCGAGATCGAAATCTCGGACCTGTCGGTCGCGCTGGGCGGGACCGCATGAGCCGCCTGAAGGTCGGCGTCCTGATTTCCGGTCGGGGTTCCAACCTGCAGGCGCTGATCGCAGCCTGTGCCACGCCGGATTTCCCGACCGAAATCGTGCTTGTCGTGTCGAACAAACCGGATGCCCTGGGGCTCGACCATGCCAGGGCCGCAGGCATAGACACCGCTGTGATCGCACATGGCGATTTCCCTGACCGCGAAAGTTTCGACCGGGAAATCGACAAGTACCTCAAATCCTCGGGTGCGGAACTTGTCTGCCTGGCCGGCTTCATGCGGCTCCTGTCCAGCTGGTTCGTCGACAGCTGGCGCGACCGGGTGGTGAACATTCACCCGTCGCTCCTGCCGGCATTCAAGGGCATCGATGCCCACGCGCAGGCCATCGCAGCCGGCGTGCGGCTAAGCGGTTGCACCGTGCACATTGTGCGTCCGGAAATGGATGCCGGGCCGATCCTGGTGCAAGCCGCCGTCCCGGTGATGCCCGAGGATGATGAAGACACGCTCGCCGCTCGCATCCTCGAGGCCGAACATGCGTGCTACCCGCTTGCGGTGAGGCTTCTGGCGGAAAACCGGGTGGAAATCGTCGACGAACGCGCGGTCATCACGACACCGGATCGCCGGCATAGCCCGCTTATCTTCCCGCCCACGGAATAAACCATGCGTGCCACCGCCGAAGGGCTTTGACGCCCCCCGCGCTCGCGTATAAAACTCAATCCAAGGCTCAACCGGAAACATGCGAGTGCACATGTCCGACGAAATAATGGATATCGACCGACGCTGGAAAACCTGGGGTGGTTTTCTAAAGCTGATGAGTTACTCGGGGGCCGCTGTCGCGATCACCCTGCTCATTTTGTGGTGGGCGATCATCTAACGGCCTGTCCCCGCGCCTGATCAGGCGTGGAGATCAGCCGACGATTTCTTTTACGTCAAAGAAGAAGGCGATTTCTTCTGCTGCGGTTTCGGGCGCGTCCGAACCGTGCACGGAGTTCGCCTCGATTGATTCCGCGAATTCCTTACGGATCGTGCCCTCCGCCGCCTCGGCCGGATTGGTCGCACCCATGATCTCGCGATTGCGCGCGATGGCGTCTTCACCTTCCAGTACCTGCACGACCACCGGTCCGGATGTCATGAACGCGACCAGATCGTTGAAGAACGGACGCTCGCGATGGACACCGTAAAAGGATTCCGCCTGCTCGCGGCTCAGGTGGATGCGGCGTTGCGCGACGACACGCAGACCGGCGTCCTCGAACTTGGCAATGATCTTGCCGGTGATGTTCCGCTTCGTGGCGTCGGGTTTGATGATCGAGAACGTGCGCTCGAGGGCCATGGATTTACTCCGGTCAGGAATGGAAATGTGCGCGCCTTATATCCAGCGCGGGCGGCGGCGACAAGACACCATTCGCCGAACCTGCATTCCGGGCATCGCGCAAGCGATCAGCCGGCGGCCTTTTGTTCCCAGCCGCCGCGCTCCGTCTGCTGCCAATAGGTCAGGTCATGACCGGCATCTTTATAGACCTGCCAACGGGCCCGCGCGGCACTGACGACCCCGTCGTCGCGCCCGTCGAACAACTCGCAAACGAGATCAAAAGCCCCGGGATCTGCGGATTGTGCGCCGTCTGCCAGGAATAGCACCCGCGCATCGTTGGGGGTTTCATCCTGGTCCGTCAGCCACACCGGCTGCAACGCGGCATGCCCGTCAGCCTTGCTGCCATGGGGCAGGAAGACCCGGTCGTTGTAGGTCCAGAGGTGCGCGTTCAGATCCTCGACCCGCTCGGGTGAACCGGCAATAACAATCGCGCGGCGTCCGTCACGAATGACCGTCCGTTCAAGCATGACCGGCAACACCTCTTCGAGAGTGCGGCGTGTCAGATGATAGAAGCGGATTTCCGTCACGTCGCAACCGGCCCTATTTTTCGTAATGGTCGCGAACGAACTGATCGAGCGTGCGCACGGCGAAGCCGGTCGCGCCCCGCGCCATCAGCGGCAGCTCCTTGTCCGACCAAGCGACACCGGCGATATCCATATGCGCCCAGGGCACATCATTGGCGTAACGCTGCAGGAACTGCGCGGCGGTGATGCTGCCGCCCCAACGCGGCCCGACATTCTTCATATCGGCGCGCGGCGTGTTGATTTGCCGGTCATAGGCATCATCGAGCGGCATGCGCCAGACCTTCTCGCCGACACCTTGGCTGGAAGACACGATGCGTTTCGCGAGGTCTTCATCATTGGCGTACAGGCCGGCATATTCACGACCCAGCGCGACCATGATCGCCCCGGTGAGGGTCGCAAAATCGATCATCACATCGGGTTTGAAGCGCTTCTGGGTGTACCAAAGCGCATCGGCCAGAACGAGCCGGCCTTCCGCATCGGTGTTAATCACTTCAATCGTCTGACCCGACATCGAAGTCACGATATCGCCCGGTCGCTGGGCATTGCCGTCGGGCATATTCTCCGTCAGGCCAACGACCCCGATCACGTTCGCCTTGGCCTTCCGGCCCGCGATGGCCCGCATGGCACCAATCACGGTGCCTGCACCGCCCATATCCCAGATCATGTCTTCCATGCCGCCGGCCGGCTTGATGGAGATGCCGCCGGTGTCGAACGTGACCCCCTTACCAATGAAGGACACGGTCTTGGCGTCCTTGCCACCGCCGTTCCAACGCATCACCACGAGTTGAGATTCGCGCACACTGCCCTGCCCCACGGCCAGCAATGCGTTCATGCCGAGTTTGCGCATCTGCGCCTCGCCCAGCACCTCAACCTTGACGCCGAGCTTGGTCAGCTTGCGGCACTGCGCCGCCATCCATTTCGGCGATTTCACGTTGCTGGGCTCCGACACGAGATCGCGCGCCATATCGACGCCGTCCGCGACGGGAGCAAGTACTGCGTAGCGTTTGCGCGCATCCGTCGCGCCCTTCACCATGATTTGAAAGCGCGCCAGCTTGTTGGAAGCGCTGCGAGACTTCGCACCGGTCAGATACTTGTCGTATCTGTAGGAACGCAAGCGCGCGCCAATCGCGATACTCGCCGCCAGTTCGCCGCCACGCAGCTTCGCACCCGTCATTTCCGCAATAACGGTCGCAGCGCTCACCGATACTGTTCCAATGGCTTTGTATATCTGAGCACCGATTTCCTGTGCACGCAGCGCATCCAGATCCTTGGGGTTGCCGGCACCGATCAGCAAAATCGTCGCCTTCTCCCGGCCCTGAGGGGCGAGGATAGACAAACTTTCGCCCTTCTTTCCCGCGAAACTCGCTGCTTTCAGAGCGCGCGACAGCGCGCCTTTGGTCACCTTGTCGACCGCCTTGGCGCTGGTTCCCAGCCGCGCGTCGGCATCGACCAGAAAAACCAGGACACCACTCGTGGGAAGTTTCGGCTCGGCAAACGAAATTTTCATGACGTTCCATTCCATAAATATGCGGGACACAGGCTCTGACACGCCGTCGAAAGCCAATCGAGATTTAGAGTACGCACGAACCCGGCGCAAGACATGGACCACCACCACCGCAGGTGTTTTTCCCCGCCCGGCGATCTGTTACAAACATTTCGACAAGCAGGTCTTTGTGTTACGAATCAGCAACTTGAGAGACGTTTCCGGGGAAACGTCAAACCGGGAGCATCCATGACGTCGATCAGCGGATACATATTCCGGCAACTGGCATTTGCCACGTTGTTCGTTGCCGGTGCACTTGTCTTGCTGATTTCGCTGTTCGGCTCCCTCCGGCTGATCGACTTTATCGTCAATCGCGGCCTGCCGATTGCAGTTTTGTTCGAGATGACTGCGCTCAATCTGCCAAAGTTCATGGCCGTGGTGCTGCCGATCGCGATCTTCGCCGCGATACTCGTGGTCTACAACAAGCTCACGAATGACAGCGAGCTGGTCGTTATGCGTGCTGCCGGGGTCGGCCAGATGTCTCTGGCACGTCCCGGCCTGATGCTCGGCATTCTCGGCGTGCTCATCGGATACGCCCTGCAGCTCTACCTGGTTCCAGCATCCACCCACGCCTTCAAGCTGCAGCAGTTCAACTATCGCAACAGCTACGGGAGCGTTCTGCTTCAGGAGCAACGCTTCAATACGCCGGTAAACGGTTTAACCATCTACGTTCGTGAACGGTCCGGTGAGGGTGAGCTACGGGGCATATTTGCGCATGATTCCCGAGATCCCGAACGCCCGATCACCTACACCGCGGAGCGCGGCACCGCGAGCCAGACCGGCCAGGGAACCAGGGTGGTGCTGTTTAACGGCAGCCAGCAGGAGGTCGACCGGGAGTCCGGTCGCCTGACATTGTTCAATTTTGACCAGTATTCCCTGGATCTGAGCCTCCTCAGCCAGGACGTTTCGACGCGTTGGCGTGAGCCGGAAGAACGCTTCCTGGATTCTCTTCTCTGGCCCGGAGAAGGGCTGCACGACCGCACTTATTCCGCGCAGCTTATCGCCGAGGGCCATCGACGACTTACCAGCCCGTTGCATATCCTTGCCTTTGCCGCCGTCGCCATGGCGGTTTTGTTGTCCGGCGACCTTAACCGCCGAGGCCAGACCAGCCGTATACTGCTTGCAATTGCGTTGATTTTTGCCATTCAGGGCGCAGCGCTGGGCCTGTTCAACGTGTCGCGGCGATCTCTGGCGATCGTCCCCTTCAGCTATGGGCTCCCACTTGGCGCAATCGCGCTGTCTGTCTATTGGCTGGTGCGCAATCCGCGCCACCGTTCCGCCGCCACCGCAGATGCCTAGGCCGCCACGCCCGTGATCGCTTCGCGCACCATATCGTTTTATATCCTGCGTCAATTCCTGATCTGGTTTGTGATCATGTTCGCCACGATTGTTGCGGTGATCATGCTGATCGACGCCGTCGAGTTGTTGCGCCGCGGCAGCGGGCGTGACGAGGCAACTTTCAGCGTTATCACCAGCATGGCGCTCTTGCGCACGCCATTCCTCGCTCAGGAGGCTGTCCCGTTCGCGGTCATGTTCGGCGGCATATTCACGTTTCTGCGCCTGACCCGAAACCACGAGCTTGTTGTCTTGCGTGCCGCCGGTGTTTCCGTCTGGCAATTCCTGACACCGGCCCTGATCGCTGCCGTGGCGCTCGGCATCGTCAACATCTCCGTCATAAATCCTCTTTCCGCTGTGCTGCTGTCTCAGTTCGAAGAACTCGAGGGCAGGTACTTTACCGGTCGGTCCTCCCTGCTGGCGGTCTCTGCAGAGGGCATATGGCTTCGTCAGAACGGCAATGCCGGCGCTGGTCAAACGGTCATTCACGCCGAACGGGTCCAGCCCGACGAACTCAGGCTGGAAAAGGTTATCGTCTTCCAGTTCGCCGGCGACGATAAATTCACCGGCCGGATCGACGCCGAAAGCGCTCTGCTGCTGAACGGGCGCTGGGAACTGTCCGAGGCCTGGCTCACACGGCCCGGACGCGCCGGCGTCTTCGTCGCCAAGCAGGACCTGGCAACCGATCTCACGCCAGATAAAATTCAGGAAAGCTTCGCAAGCCCCGATACGGTTGCGTTGTGGAATCTGCCCCGGTTCATAAGGGTGCTTGAAGAAACCGGCTTCTCGCCGGTCGCACACCAGCTCCAGCTCCATGCCCTCCTGGCAGAGCCCGTCCTGCTGGCCGCGATGGTGCTGATCGCAGCCGTATTCTCACTCCGCCTCACCCGACGTGGCGGCACAATTGTCCTGGTCGGCGCCGGCGTGCTGGCCGGTTTTTTCCTGTTCCTTCTCACAAACGTCATCCAGGCGCTCGGCCTGGGTGCCAGCGTGCCCGTCGTTCTTGCGGCCTGGACCCCGGCTGGCGTCAGCATGCTGATCGGCATTACATTCCTTCTCCATCAGGAGGATGGATGATGTCGGTGCGCGCGCTCACGATGGTTTTGGCACTGTTTTTCGTGCCCCTGAGCGGCTCGTCGGCCTTCGGGCAACAGGCGAATTCCGAGCAACCGGTTCTGATGACGGCCGACGACCTGTCGTTCGACGAAGACCTCGGAACAGCAACGGCACGCGGCAATGTTGAAATCATCCAGGGCGACCGAATCCTGAATGCCGACGCCGTAACCTACAACCAGCGCGACGATATCGTGACCGCATCGGGTAACGTTGTGCTGCTGGAACCGACGGGCGAAGTGCTGTTCGCCGAATTCGCAGAACTAACCTCCGACATGCGTGAAGGTTTCCTGCGCGGGTTCCGAATGCTTTTGAACGACGATTCGCGCCTCGCAGCGGTCAGCGCACAACGTCGTGGCGGGATCGAGACTGAGCTGACACGCGCCGTCTATTCCCCGTGCCGCAATTGTCTTGGATTCGATGAAGAGCCCCTTTGGCAGATCAAGGCGCGCCGTGTCGTGCACGACGCCGATGCCCAGGAAGTCGTCTATCGTGATGCAACGCTGGAGTTGCTGGGACTTCCCATCGCCTACGCCCCTTATCTCAGCCACCCGGATCCGACCGTCGAACGCAAGTCGGGTATCCTGACACCGACTTTCGGCGTTTCGAGCCTATTGGGATCTTCCGTTCAGGTTCCGTATTTCTGGGCGATTTCAAACGAAAGCGACCTGACATTCGATCCCATTCTGTCAACCGACCAGCTGCCGGTGGTGACTGGTGAATACCGACAGAGGTTCGCCGATGGAGAGAACCGCACGCGCATCTCGTTCACCAATGACGATGCCCAGGTCGGCAAGGATCGGTTTCGCGGCCACATCGATTCCGAGACACGGTTCTCGATTGACGAGCTCTGGCGCTGGGGGGCGGATATTCGCCTTGCGAGTGACGACACCTATCTCGGGCGCTACGGCTTCAAGCGCGACGATACCCTCGACAATCGACTGTATGTCGAAGGCTTCGGCTCACGATCTTATGCGGTCGCTGAAGCATTGTATTTCCAGGGCCTTCGAAACGAGGATATCCAGGAAGAAACACCAATCGTCGCCCCGAATCTCGACTACCGGTACATCAGTCCACCCAGCAGCTTCGGGGGTATGACGACACTCGATGCAAATGTGCGCGCGCTCACTCGTGAGGAAGGTGCTTCAAGTCAACGGATCAGCCTGATTCCCGGCTGGCAGATATCCCATACCGACAGTCTGGGCACGATCACAAGTTTCCGAACTTCGGTCCAGGGCGATCTGTATAACGTCAACAACGTCAAAACCAACGATGGTCGGGAAAGCGCCGTGGTCGGTCGCATATTCCCCCAGGCCGTTGTGAGCTGGCGCTACCCCTGGGTTCGACGCTCGGGGCCGAACAGCCAGATAGTCGAACCCCTCATGGCACTTGTCGTTGCACCGAACGGTGGCAACCCCGATCGCATTCCCGACGAAGACAGCCAGAGCATTGCATTTGACGAGACCAATCTGTTCGATGCCAATCGGTTTTCCGGCACGGATCGCGTGGAGGGTGGCCAGCGCGTTGTCTACGGCATCCGAACGGGCGTCTTCGGTGAAATGGGTGGTGCCACCACATTGACAGTCGGTCAATCCATCCGGTTCCGCGATTCAAATCCGTTCCCATCGGGGACCGGCCTGGAGGACCAGATATCCGATATCGTCGCGAATCTGCATATCACCCCCAATCGTTTCATGAACCTGCTCTACAAGACACGGTTCGATCATGACTCGCTCCGCGCCAGACGCACGGAAATCGCCGCCTCGATTGGCCCGCCGGCATTAAAGGCAGATCTCAACTATGTGTTCTTCGATCGCACAAGCGGGTTTTCAGATCGCGAAGAAGTCACAGCATCTCTGAAGTCCAAACTGACCGAGCAATGGTCGGCACAGGTGCAAACGCAGCGCGACCTCACCGCCGAGGGCGGGACGCTGTCCTATGGCGCATCACTTGTGTACGAGTGCGATTGCATGAACTTCGAGCTAGTATATGGTCGAACTTTCACGTCGGACCGCGACATCCCGCGGGTTGAATCGCTAATATTCCGATTTACGTTCAAAAGCCTTGGCCAGATTGGGACTTCGGTCTTGTAGATGAAACAGGCAGCTCACTTTACGATCGCCTTCACCCGCCTGTGCGCACGCCTGCCTGAACGTCGCCTCGGTGGGACAATTTTCTTCGTGATAGCCTGCCTCACGGCGATACTCTTTGCGCCGCCGCCTGCACCAGCTCAGGATGTCCAGCGCATCGCAGCCGTCGTCAATGAAAAGGTGATATCGATCTTTGACGTTCAGCAACGCATGCGTTTGCTGATTAACTCCTCGGGACTCGCAAACAACGCCGAAACGCAACGACGGATCGCGCCTCAGGTTCTGCGCGAACTGATTGACGAAGCCCTGCAGAACCAGGAAGCAGAGCGCCTGAATATCCGCATCACGCAGTCTGAAATTGAAGAAGCGATGGGACAGATCGAATCGTCGAACGGGATCCCTACCGGTGGTTTTGAATCATTCCTCAATCGGCAGGGCATATCCCTGGAGGCTGCGCTCGACCAGGTCCGGTCAAACTTAGCCTGGCAAAAATTACTCGCTAGAACGGTCATCCCGACCATCGAAATCGGCGATGAGGAGATCGACGCGGTCATTGCGCGCATCGAATCAACTGCCGGTGTCACAGAATACCGGGTGGGGGAGATACTTCTTCCGATTGATAACCTGGCCAACGCGACGGAGATCCAGAACCTGGCGGACCGGCTCGTCACGCAGCTGCGCGATGGTGCGGATTTTCGGGCCGTAGCCCAGCAGTTTTCAAAGAGCGCGACAGCGGCGACAGGCGGTGACATTGGCTGGGTTCAGCCGGGCGAGCTTGACCCGGCCATCGATGCTGTCATTACCAACCTCTCGCGCCTGGAAATATCCGACCCGATCGAGGTGCCCGAAGGCATTCAGATCGTCATCCTGATCGACCAACGCACCAACGAGCCACCAGACCCGAATGATCGAACGGTCGCGCTGCGCCAGATGTTGCTCCAGCTTGCCCCGGATGCGCCACCCGCAGAAGCCGACGCCCTTCTGCAGACGGCACGTGCAATTTCTTCAAGCGTGCGGGGATGCGCTGATTTTGCAGCCGCCGCGGCAGAGGCCGGCACACCGCAACCTGCAGCGCCTGCGTCATTCAAGCTCAAGGACCTGAACGCCGATTTACGTGCGCTCGCAGCCAGTTTGGACGTCGGTCAGGCGAGCACACCCATTCGCGTGCCGTCCGGCGTGCAGGTCCTCATGATCTGCGAGCGCCAGGACGATGTCGGGCCGGACCGGGAAATCATTCGCAGAACCATCGAGCGTGAGCGCGTTGATATGCTCTCACGACGCTATCTGCGCGACCTGCGACGCTCTGCCTTCGTCGATCTGCGTGTTTAACGCCGACACGCTGCCGCCTTTACGAGAAATCGTGGGGCGATTCGATATCGCGGCCCAGAAATCGCTCGGACAGCATTTTCTGTTCGATCTTAATCTGACACGGCGAATTGTATCCGTCGCAGGGGACCTGACCGGGATCAACGTGGTCGAGATCGGCGCCGGCCCCGGTGGCCTGACCCGCGCATTGCTCGAATCCGATGCGCGGCACGTATTCGCCATCGAACGCGATCCACGCGCAATCGCCGCATTAAACGAACTGGCCGAACACGCTGCGGGTCGTCTGACCGTCATTGCCGCCGACGCACTGGAAACAGACCTGACCGCGATCACACCGTATCCCCGCCGGGTCGTGGCCAATCTTCCCTACAATGTCGGTACGCAATTGCTTATCAACTGGCTCACGCAAGCGGACACCTTCCTTGGTTTCACATTGATGTTTCAGAAAGAGGTCGCTGAACGTCTCGTCGCGACCCAGGGTAGCAAATCCTATGGTCGCCTCTCCGTTCTCGCGCGCTGGTTGACCGAACCGCGAACCCAGTTTGGCGTGCCGGCGTCGGCCTTCGTACCACCGCCGAATGTAACGTCCAGCGTGATCGGCCTTGAAGTTCGCGCAACACCGCTGGCGCCCGCACGTCGGGAAGACCTGGAAATCGTCACGCGCGCGGCCTTCGGTCAGCGGCGCAAGATGCTTCGACGATCACTCGCGCAGATCGGCGGGGCCGATATCCTTACCGCCGCAAATGTGCCCGACGACGTCCGGGCGGAGGACCTGAGTGTCGAACAATTCTGTGCGATCGCACGCGTGCTCGCCGATCAACCTCTTGCGCGTTAGACACGGCGATGTCAGCGTCCGCGCATGCTGAATTTTCTAAAGAACAAAACGCCCAACTCCGACAGCCCTGCCGGTCGCCGACCCGACGCCACGGTCCCCGGATTTCGCCATCGGGTACATGAACCCGAATATGCGCGCCTGGGATTGCCGTTCTGCCGGAAGGACTCTATCCGCAAGCTGGCCGTGTTGCTGGATGAGGAAGCGGCGCTACGCAACGTCAAGTAGCGCGCACCGGGTCGCCAATTTGGCGGTTTGCGCTATTGCCCCTGCCGCAGCAGGCGCACGAGGTCTGACAGACCCTCCTGGCGGAGCCGCCGGAGGCGCTCGGCGGCAAGAATAGCCATGACCTTGGCAACACTGTCTTCGAAACTTTCGTTGACCACCACATAGTCATACTCGGACCAGTGGGTGATTTCGTCCGCGGCCTTCGCCATGCGATCGGCAATCACTTCGTGACTGTCCTGGGCCCGGCTTTGCAGCCTCCGCTCAAGCTCGGCCGTCGAGGGCGGCAGGATGAATACACTCACCAAATCATCGCGCGCGCGCTCCGCCACCTGCTGCGTGCCTTGCCAGTCGAGATCGAACAGGACGTCTCGGCCTGTCCCCAGCGCCTCATCGACAGGTTCACGCGGGGTCCCGTAGTAATTGTCAAAGACCTTGGCATACTCAAGCAGCTCCTGACGGTTCACCATCAGGTCGAACTCGGTTCGATCAACGAAAATATAATGCTCACCATCCACTTCGCCGGGCCGCCGCGGCCTTGTCGTTACCGAGATCGACAAGGAGATATTTGCGTCCCGATCCAGGACGGCGCGCGAGATCGACGTCTTGCCCGCGCCGGAGGGTGACGAGAGCACGAGCATCAGCCCGCGCCGCTTGATCTCCAGTCCGCCGGAGGCCTCATCGACCATATCGTGTCCTACTCCACATTCTGCACCTGTTCGCGAAACTGCTCGATCGTCGCTTTCATTGCCAGACCAATCCGGGTCAATTCAACATCCGCAGACTTGGAACACAGCGTATTCGCTTCCCGGTTCAATTCCTGGCACAGAAAATCGAGCCGTCGCCCGACAGCTTTGCCATCATCCAGCAGCTCGCGCACAGCCGCGATATGAACGGTGAGGCGATCCAGTTCCTCACGTATATCGGCTTTGCCGACCAGCACAGCCGCCTCCTGCGCCAGGCGTTCTTCGGACAGTTTCGGTTCAGCTCCCAAAAGTTCTGCGACGAGTGCCGCGAGACGCTCGCGGATCGCCTCGGGCTGCGTCGCCGCGGCGTCGGTCGCTGCCTGGGTCAAATCCGCAAGAACCTCCAGATGTCCCGTCATGACGTCGTCGAGGCGTTGCCCTTCGCCACCCCGCGCTGTCACCAGTGCCGCCAGCATCTCCTGACCCGAAGCGATCATCGCCGCCTCGCGCGCCGAACGTTTGTCCTCTTCCTCTGTCGCGTCGACCGGCTCAAGCATGCCCCGTATTGAAAGGAGCCCTTCGATCGTCGGCGGCGTATCGGCAATCGCATCACCAAGCTCCGTACGCAATGCCCGTACCTGATCGAGAAGATCCCGGTTGATTCGGTAATTTGTACTCGTCTGGTCGACCCTCTCAAGGGATACGCCAAGCGTGATATTTCCCCGCTCGAACATTTTTGCCGCGGTCGCCCGCACCGCGTGTTCGACAGCCTCATACCCATTGGGAACACGGCAGCGCACATCGAGACCGCGCGCATTCACGCTGCGTGCCTCCCACGTCCATGCGAAGAGATCATCCTGCCCGGCCGTACGGGCAAAACCGGTCATGCTTTGAAGAGTCATGGCGCGGAGAGGGCCACATTGAGGCCGCGCAACGCGACGCGCCGAAGTGCTGCTATCATGCTTTGCCTTATAGCTTGGCACCGGATCACCAACAACCCGGTGCGCAACCGCGGAACATCCTGTGCCTCCATTCGACAATCCGGGCCATGTCCTTATCACCGGTGCTTCCAGCGGGATCGGCGCCGCCCTGGCTACAGCCCTCGCGGCGCCGGGCCGAAAACTGTCACTCGGCGGACGTAACACCGAGCGCCTTGAGGCAGTGGCCGCTGATTGCCGATCACGGGGTGCCAGCTGTGAAACACGCCAGGTGGACGTCACGGACCAATCCGGGATGACCGCGTGGCTTGAGGACGCGGATACCGGGCAGGCACTGGATCTTGTCATTGCCAACGCAGGCATTTCCGGCGGAACCGGCAAACGGGCAAAAGCCACCGATGCCAGCGACGCAGAAATTTTCGCCACCAACGTCGATGGCGTCGTCAATTCGGTCGAACCCGCCCTCGCACGTATGCTTGCGCGAAGTGCCGGCCAGATTGCCATCATGTCGAGCCTGGCCAGCTTCCGGGCCTTTGGCAGATCTCCGGCTTACTGTGCCAGCAAGGCAGCCGTTCGATTCTATGGCGAGGGATTGCGGCGCGCGCACCGCGACAGCAACGTGCAGATTGGGGTGATTTGTCCCGGCTTCGTGCGATCCCCCATAACCGAGGCCAACAATTTCTACATGCCCATGCTGATGGACACCGATCGTGCCGCACGCCTCATCGTTCGCGGATTGGCCGCGGGAAAGCCACGCATCGCTTTTCCGCTACCATTGTATCTGGGCATTCGAACGCTCGCTTTAATCTGAACGAAGGACAAACTCATGGATCAGAAACTGGCCGGAAAGACAGCATTGGTGACTGGGGCGAGTAGCGGTCAGGGCGCCGCGGAAGCCAGCCTGTTTGCGCAGGCCGGTGCGCGGGTCATCCTGACTGATGTCGCCGACGACACCGGTGAGGCCCAGGCTCAGGCCATAAACGACGGCGGAGGTGAGGCCTACTACCGTCATCTCGATGTCGCCAGCGAGGACGAATGGACCAACGTGATTGACGGCATTGCGGCAGAGTTCGGGGCGCTGAATATTCTCGTCAACAATGCAGGCGTTCCGCTACGCGGCGGCTCAGTGACCAACACCAAGCTGGATGATTGGAACCATTTGCTGTCGATCAACCTCACAGGGCCGTTCCTGGGTATCCGCACGGCGGCACCATTAATCCGCGAAAGCGGTGGCGGCGCCATTGTGAATACCGGCTCCATCGCCGGCCTGACAGGGCATTTCGCGACCGCCTACAGCGCCAGCAAATGGGGTATCCGCGGAATCACGAAAAGCGCAGCCATGGAACTGGTGGATTGGGGAATTCGTGTGAACGCCGTCCACCCCGGGCTCGTGCACACGCCATTGGTGGAAAATTCCGTCGACTTCGTGGATGCCTTGTCTGAACAAACACCGATGGAACGGGGTGCAAGTTCCGAGGAAATCGCCAAGGTCGTGCTGTTTTTGGTCTGCGATGATTCCAGCTATATCACCGGCCACGATATCGCTGTCGACGGCGGCTTCACGGATGTCGGCGGCTACTGGCGGGTTCTGAAGCAGATCATGGCGCAACCTGACCAGAATATCTGAGATGTTCCGGCCGGCACGCCCCAATAACCAGCATTAGCGCGCCCGCTGCTCGCGCTGAATGCGCCGCCAGCGCGCCACATTGCGGTTATGTTCTGCCAGCGTTCGCGCAAATGCGTGCCCACCGGTTCCGTCAGCAACGAAATAGAGATCTTTCGTGTCCGCAGGGTTGAGGACCGCGGCAATGCTGGCGAGCCCGGGATTGGCGATGGGCCCTGGTGGCAGACCGCGGCGAACATAGGTGTTGTAGGGATGGTCCACGGCCAGATCGGCGCGGCGCAACGGCCGATCAAGCGCGACACCCGCATCCGTCAGACCATACGCGACCGTCGGGTCGGACTGGAGGCGCATACCCCTGTTTAATCGGTTGATAAACACCCCGGCCACCCGCGCGCGTTCCTCAGCAACAGCCGTCTCACGTTCGACGATCGAGGCGAGGATGAGCGCCTCTTCTGGTGAGGCGAGAGGAAGGCCTTCCTTGCGTGCCGACCACAGGCGCGCGAGGCCCGCATCCCTGGCCGCGCGCATACGGGAGATCAGCGCTGCACGGGTGTCGCCCAGAGTGAAATGATATGTCTCCGGGAGCATCGCGCCCTCGCCGAGTTCCAACGGTGTCGGCGTCGGTCCCGAAAGCCCTTGTGCACCCTCGATAATCTCCAGAATTTGACGTGTTGTCAGGCCTTCGGCAACCGTCACACGCCGGACCACGGTGTCGCCCGCCTGCAGCTTGGCAACGACGTCACGAAGACTGATCGCAGCCGAAAAAGCGTACTCACCGGCGCGCAACGGCCGTTCCGGCGCCAGAAACCGCACGGCAATTGCAAACAGCCGCGTATCGGCTGCAACACCGGCATTCACAAGGCTCGAGGCGATCGCCTGACCGGACGCGCCGGGCGGTATGACGACAGAAACATCAGCCGTCAGCGGCCCGGGATCGCTGTAGGCGCGGTGCAGCATCACCGTGCCACCGCCGGCCAGAGTGGCACCGGCGATCAGCACGAAAACAAAGATCGAGATCAGCCACCCGACGCCGCGGCGCTGCCGACGCACGGGTGTCGCACCCGGTTGTTCGGCCTGTTGCCCCTCGGGGGGTGATTCAGATGGAATTTGATCGCTCATCGCGACGGCATGATAGACGCGCTGGCGAGATTCGCAGGGATCGGTGTCGCAGGCGTCAGACTTCGGTGAAAACCAGGCTCGCGTTGGTGCCGCCAAATCCGAAGGAGTTGCTCAATACGTTGCGTACCGGCTTATCCTTGGCCACGTGCGGCACCAGATCGATATCGCATGCATCCGAAGGATCGTCGAGATTGATCGTCGGGGGCACCGCGTTGTTATTTATCGCCATGATCGAGTAGATCGCCTCGACAGCACCGGCCGCGCCCAGCAGATGCCCAATAGCCGATTTGGTCGAGGACATGGCCAGTTCATAAGCGTGATCACCGAACAGGCGTTTAACCGCGCCCAGTTCGATCTCGTCACCCAGCGGCGTGGACGTGCCATGGGCGTTCACATAGTCGATGTCGTCGGGATTGAGCTTGGCCCGTTTGATCGCGGCCTGCATCGACCGGAACCCGCCATTGCCGTCTTCCGCCGGTGCCGTGATGTGGTGCGCGTCGCCGGACATGCCATAGCCGATGATCTCGGCGTAAATCTTGGCGCCACGTGCCTTGGCATGCTCGTATTCCTCGAGCACGACCACACCCGCACCCTCGCCCATCACAAACCCGTCACGCCCCTTGTCGTAGGGCCGCGAAGCGGCCTCGGGCGTATCGTTGTAACCGGTCGAAAGCGCGCGACATGCCGCGAACCCGGCAATCCCGATACGACAAATCGCCGCTTCGGCACCGCCCGCCACCATGACATCCGCATCGTCCCACATGATCAGACGTGCGGCGTCACCGATCGCGTGAGCGCCGGTCGAACAGGCCGTCACAACGGCGTGGTTCGGTCCCTTGAACCCGTATTTGATTGAAACCTGGCCCGACGCGAGGTTGATCAGCGCGGATGGAATGAAGAACGGTCCCACCTTGCGTGGGCTTTGTGCATTCAGAAGGGTGGAACCTTCATAAATGGTCTGCAGCCCGCCGATGCCCGAGCCGATCATGACGCCGGTGCGTTCCTGATCCTCGACCTCGTCCGGTTTCCAGCCCGAATCCTCGACCGCCTCGACGGCGGCGGAGACCCCGTAGATGATAAATTCATCGATACGGCGCTGGTCCTTGGCCGAAACATAGTCGTCGGCGTTGAACGTTCCGTTCGAGCCATCGCCGCGCGGCACCTGAGCGGCGATCTTGGCCGGCAAGTCCGACACGTCGAATTTCTGAATCCCCACAGCCCCGGATTCACCGTTGGTCAAACGGCCCCAATTATGGTCCAGGCCCACGCCTAACGGCGTGACCAAACCCATTCCGGTTACGACGACACGTCTCATGGGATTCCGATGCGCTGTTGCACGGTCAATGGAAATTCACGGAAGAACGACCTGCGCGACATGCGCAGGGTTCAAACTACGGGTTCAGCTGGAGGCTGAATCGAGGAACTTGACTGCGTCCCCAACCGTGAGAATTTTCTCAGCGGCATCGTCGGGTATTTCGCATCCGAATTCTTCTTCGAACGCCATCACAAGCTCGACGGTGTCGAGACTGTCGGCGCCGAGGTCGTCGATGAAGCTCGCGCCCTCGGAAACTTTGCCTTCGTCGACACCCAGGTGTTCGACAACAATTTTCTGCACGCGCTCAGCGATATCGCTCATGTCTGCCTGCCCTTGCTTCCTTGGTTTCTCGGTGCCGTTTCCGACACCCTTGGTACGGGATTGATTTAAGACGATTCGGTGTCCGAGTGCCCCCGAAATCTACCGTTCATCCCTATCACAGCGCTGCGCGTCTCGCCATAGGCGGCAATGCCAACGCTACACTGTGGCGGCGTTTACCGGCGTTCGCCCGTAACGTCAAGCGCACGCTGGCCCAGTGCCGACATTATGGCGATCAAAGCATCGCCATGCCGCCGTTCACATGGAGTGTCTGCCCGGTGACATAACCGGCCTCATCACTCGCCAGATAGGCGGCGCTGGCTGCGATGTCTTCGGGCAGCCCAAGTCGTCCGGTGGGAATGCGCTCGAGCAACGTTGTCTTCTGATCATCCGACAGGACGTCGGTCATCGGTGTTTCGATGAAGCCCGGCGCGATACAATTGACCGTGATGCCCCGGCTCGCCACCTCCTGGGCCAGCGCCTTCGTCATGCCGGTCAGCCCCGCCTTCGATGCGGCATAATTTACCTGTCCAGGATTGCCGGTCGCACCAACCACCGATGTGACGGTCACAATGCGGCCCCAGCGCGCTTTCATCATCGCGCGCAACACCGCCCGGCTCAAACGAAACGCTGCCGAGAGATTCACATCGAGGACCTGCTGCCATTCCTCGTCTTTCATGCGCATCGCAAGGTTGTCTCGGGTCAGGCCGGCGTTGTTGATCAGGATATCCACCCCGCCGGCGGCTTCCGCGGCTGCCGCAATCAACGCGTCCGGTGCGGCCGGATCCGACAGATCCGCCGCCACGATGTGGCAGTTGTCCCCGAGATCTGCAGCAAGGGCTTCCAGACGTTCGGCACGAGTGCCGCTAATCACCACCTTCGCGCCGCGCGCATGCAGGGTCCGGGCGATCGCATCGCCGATACCACCGGTCGCGCCGGTGACGAGTGCCGTCTTGTCATTCAGGTCAAACATGTCGCCCCCTTAAAGCGCGCCGATAAAGGCTTCGATATCTTCCGGTGTTCCGATTGCGCGGCTTGTCATCTCCCGATCGATCCGCCGGGTCAGGCCCGACAGGACCTTGCCGGCACCGAGTTCACATAATTCCTCGACCCCTAGATCACGCATGGCCAGGACACCCTCTCGCCAGCGCACCCGGCTGGTCACCTGCTCGATCAGGAGGTTGCGAATTTCATCGGGTTCCGTGACCGGTGCCGCCGTAACATTCGCGATCACCGGCGGCGTGGGAACCGCAATTTCGGCACTGGCCAGCGCATAGGTCATGACATCCGCGGCCGGATCCAGAAGCGAGCAATGAAATGGTGCGCTCACCGGCAGCAAAACGGCACGACGCGCGCCGCGTTCCTTGGCGATCTCCACGGCACGTTCAACAGCTTCAGTATTTCCGCTCACCACAACCTGACCGTCCGAATTGTCATTGGCCACGTCACAAACCTGATCTTCGGCTGCGTCGGCCGCAATCGCCTCGACGTCTTCAAGGCTGGGACCAAGGATTGCTGCCATGGCCCCCACACCTACAGGCACGGCGGCCTGCATGGCCTCTCCTCGGGTCTGCAACAGGCGCGCGGTGTCGGCGATACTCAACGCACCGGATGCCGCCAATGCCGAGTATTCACCCAGACTATGGCCGGCGACATAGGATGCCGCCTCGGAGACTTTGATTCCGCCTTCATCCTCGAGAACCCGCACAACGGCCATGCTGACGGCCATCAGCGCCGGCTGCGCGTTCTGCGTCAGGGTGAGTTCCTCTTGCGGGCCATCGAAAATTAACCGGCTCAGATGTGTTTCGAGCGCGTCATCGACTTCCTCGAAAACGAGCCGCGCAGCGGGAAAAGCCTCCGCCATGCTCTGCCCCATGCCCACTTCCTGGCTTCCCTGCCCGGGAAAGACGAACGCGCGATTCATATCTGTAACTTCCCTGTTTGTACGATGCTCGACCTTCATATCGTCGCCACCGCTGAGCCGCAAGCCAGCGCCCGCGGATAAGGGCGCGCACGCGTTGGATGTATTCCTTGCGCCAACCGGGTGCTTGTGGTGTATTCCCGCGCCTCAAGCGGCGCCGGGAGACATCCGGCGTCAACTCCTTGCCGGTTCGCCAATGCGTGCCGGCTATGACCATGCGGACGCGGCCCGAAAGGGGCGATCGTCGGTGGCCAGTTAACAGCCAAGGGGAGTCGCAGAATATGCCACTCTACGAACACGTCTTTATTGCGCGTCAGGATATTTCCGGCACGCAAGTCGATCAATTGGTCGAAACCTTTACCGGTGTCGTTGAGACCGGTGGCGGAAAGGTCCTGGCCTCCGAATCCTGGGGCCTTCGCAACCTCGCCTACCGGATCAAGAAAAACCGCAAAGGTCACTATGTCATGATGAATCTCGATGTCCCGTCGGACGTCGTGCTCGAGCTGGAACGCCAACAGCGCATCCATGACGACATTCTTCGCTATCTCACTCTTCGGGTCGACGAACATGAAGAAGGCCCGTCGGTCATGATGCAGGGCCGCAAGGAACGTGGCACGCGTCGGGATGACGATGAAGGCAGCGAGGAAAGCAAGCCGGCGACAGAGGCCGTTTCGGCCGAAGCCGCGCCGGCGGCAGACGCATCGAAATCCGATGAGCCTGCAAGCGAAGCACCGGCCGACGAAGCGCCGGCTGCTGAGAGCGAAGGGGAGAAAGAATAATGGCTATGGGACCCCGCACCGGTGGTGGTGGTGGCGGTGGAGGCGGCCGACGCCCCTTCTTCCGTCGTCGCAAGACATGTCCGTTCTCGGGCGCAAACGCACCGCGGATCGACTACAAGGACACGAAACTGCTGTCCCGGTACATTTCCGAACGCGGCAAGATCGTGCCGAGCCGGATAACCGCCGTCTCGGCCAAGAAGCAACGTGAACTGTCTCGTGCCATCAAACGTGCACGGTTCATGGCGTTGCTTCCCTACGTCGTCGACTGACGACTGACAGGCCGGATGCCATCAGGCATCCGTTTGGAACATGGCAATGATCAACACCGTCCGACCCTATGCCTTAACGCTCAGCGCTGGTGCGCTGGCGGCGCTGCTGTTCGCAGTTCCGTTCGCGTTCGGGATCGACGCGGCCGCACCCCTTACCCTGACGGGCATCCCTTTGATGGCCGCAGGACTGGGAATTGGTGTGATCGCGGCAGCGGGCGCAGGCCTCACCGGGCTTGTGGTCGTGACAGGGATCGTTCTGGCGCTCGCGCTGGGGCCGGAGCAGTCATTTCTGTTCGCGTTCTTGTTTGCGGCACCGATCGTATTCGCCGTGCACATGCTGGGGCGTTCACGTACCTCGTCGCTGGGTGACATCGAGTGGCAACCGCCGCTGACGGTGATGGCCTGGCTTCTCGCGGCGGCGATCGCCGTGATGATCATCTTCGGTCTGATGGTGATCAAGGGCGACACGGATCTCCTGGTTCTGACCCGAACGTTTCTGGAACCGGCGCTCACGGGAATTTTTCCCGAGTTCGGCCTGTTCCGGATCCGGTCAATGGTCAACACGCTCGCCCCGATTTTCCCGGGCGCAGTTTTAGCGGTCTGGATGTTGTTGCTCGCGATCTCCACTGCAGGCGCCATTGCCCTGCTCCACAATCGCGGCGCACTGGGACGGCCGACGCCGCACATGGAAGACCTCCGGACCCCGCTTTGGGTGCCGGTTGCCTTCATCGTGGCACTGCTGGTCGCTTGGGCGGGAGACGGCAACTACGCCTATCTCGGCCAGAATGCGGCAATTGCCATTTTCGTCCCGATGTTCCTCGTGGGGATCGGAACGTTCCATGCAATCGCACGACGCACGCCAATTACCATCGTAATTCTTGCCGTATTTTACGGTTTTCTAATCGTCTTCCCGCCGTTGAGTGCGCCAGTTGCACTGATCGGTGTGGTGGATCAGATACTCGGTCTTCGCCGGCGCACCGGAATGGTGCGATCCGGCCAGGAGGTATGACATGGATGTAATTCTTCTCGAACGTATCGAAAAACTCGGCCAGATGGGTGACATCGTCACCGTAAAATCCGGCTATGCCCGCAATTTTCTGCTCCCGCAGAAAAAGGCACTGCGCGCCACCGATGGCAATCGGGAGCAGTTTGAAGCCCAGCGTACTCAGCTTGAGGCCGATAACCTCCAGCGGCGCCAGGAAGCCGAAGCCGTAGCCGGCAAAATCGAGGTTCTCGATGTGACACTGATCCGCCAGGCGGGCGACAGCGGCCAGCTCTATGGCTCGGTCAGCGCGCGCGACATTGCCGACGTGGTCACAGAAAACGGTGTCACGGTCGGTCGCGGTCAGATCTTGCTCGACCGGGCGATCAAGGAGCTGGGTCTTCACCCGATCCGTATCTCCCTGCACCCGGAAGTTTCCGTTGAGCTGACCGTCAATATCGCCCGCACCGAGGACGAAGCGGCGACCCAGCGCGAACATGGGCAGTCGATCACGCAGATCGCCGAAGATGCCGAGGCAGCCGAAAATGCCGTGGCATTGGCCGATGAAGCGTTGGCCGTCGCCGACGACAAATCGGCCGAGGCCGAGGCCATCGAAGGCATGGTCGAGGAAGAAGTCGCCGAGCGCGTCGCGGGTGAAGCATCCGAAAGCGAGGATTCCGCCGACGATGAAGAGGCTACGGATTCGGACGCGGACAGCGAGACCGAAGAGGTCACGTCCTAAACGCAAATCCGTGTTTTGCCCCTCGATGCATGTTTTGCTAGATTTTCCCTGCGTCGTAATTTTTTGGCAAAACGGGGGATACGATGCTTCTGGCACGGTTTCTCGACGGGATTATCAAAGAGGGCGATTTCGGCCTGATTGATGCAGGGGGGAAGACACACCGTTTTGGCAACGGTGCGGCTCCCTGCGTCACAATTCGCCTGCAAGATCGTGCGACCGAACGCCGGCTGCTGATGCGGCCGCGCCTTGCTGCCGGTGAAGCCTATATGGACGGCACCCTGACGATCGAAGAGGGTACGCTCTACGATTTGATCGATATTATCGGCCGCAATATCGAAACCTTCGAGGGCCATTGGTTCTCGGACTTTTCAGCCACCCTCAGCAGACTGTTCCGTCGCATCCAGCAGTATAATCCGGTTGGTAAGGCGCAAAAGAACGTCGCCCATCACTACGACCTGTCGGACGATCTCTACGACCTGTTCCTGGATCCAGACCGGCAATATTCCTGCGCCTATTTCGACGGGTCACATGATGACCTCGATCGCGCCCAGCACGACAAGAAACGCCATATCGCGGCCAAGCTGCTGCTCAACAAGCCGGGCATGAAAGTCCTCGACATCGGCTCGGGCTGGGGCGGCATGGCCCTCTATCTGGCCCAGACCACGGGAGCCGACGTGACGGGCGTCACCCTGTCCAAGGAGCAGCACAAAGTCAGCCAGCAACGCGCCGCCGATGCCGGGCTCTCCGACCAGGTCCGGTTCAAGCTTCAGGACTACCGCGACGAGCCGGAAACCTTCGACCGAATTGTCTCGGTCGGCATGTTCGAGCATGTGGGTGCCGTTCACTTCGCGGAATATTTCCGCAAGGCCAAACAGCTCCTCTCGGATGACGGTGTCTTTCTTCTGCATTCGATCGGGCGCATGGAGCCGCCGGGGAACACCAACCCCTGGCTACGCAAGTACATCTTCCCGGGCGGCTACACGCCGGCGCTATCCGAAACCCTCGCGGCCATCGAGAAGGCGGGCCTGTGGGTTACGGACATCGAGATATTGCGGCTGCACTATGCCGATACGCTGCATCTTTGGTACAACCGCTTCATGGACCAACGCGAAAAGGCGCTGGAACTCTATGACGAGCGTTTCTGCCGGATGTGGGAGTTTTACCTGATCGGCTGCGAGATTGCCTTCCGGCGGATGGGCCAGATGGTCTTCCAGATCCAGATCGCCAAGAAGCAGGACGCTGTCCCCCTCACCCGCGACTACATCACCGATTGGGAGCGGACGAAGGCCAGCGAAAACTACGAGGGGACAAAGGCGGCGGAATGAGCCTGCCTGCGCGCCAAGGTCGATTTCATGGCCAATAAGCAGCGGCAACGTTAGCTGATGCCAATTGTGGATGGCTCACTGCTCCCCTTACTGCTTCTTGGAGCGCTCGTTCTTTACTACTACCTGTCTTGGGTATGGGTAGGACGAGACCCGGACATGACCTCCGTTGCCCGACGGTCCCAGGTTCCTGATGACCTGTCTCCTCTCTTGGCCGGCTTTGTGTATCATCGCGGTTTCGGGCAAAGCTTCCGCGGCGTCGATGCTCTGGCCATCACGCTGACCTCGCTCGCGGCGAAAGGTCTGGTCACGGTCACCGAGAATCACGACCATCACTACACGATCCAGACGAACAACCTGCCTGCTCAGGACCTGCCCCTCGGGGAACGCGTGCTGATGGAGTCACTTTTCACGGAACAGATTCGCGAGGTCACCATCAGCGAGGCATTCGACCCCCACATCGAACAAGCGATGAATGCGGTCAAGAACGCTGTGGAGGAAGAGTATGGGCGCACGCACCTGCGGCAAAATCGCGCCCTCTGGTATGCCGGCGCCGGACTCGCATCGCTGGTGATAATTGTTACGCTCCTTCCCGACGCGCCGACCATGAGCGCCGACGCCCCGCTCTTTACCGCCGCGGCATACACGCTCCCGGCAGTCATTGGCCTCTATGGTGTCATGCACCGGGGCGTGGTGCCTGCGAGCATCAGCACCATTGCCCGGGTGGTCGTGTTCGCCTGGCTGTTATTCGTGCTGAACGCCATGCTGCTCGACTTGGCATCCGTGACGTTCACGCGACCCGGAACGTTCGATTGGGGTGTCAGTGTGGCCGCTATCCTATTGACGATCGCCTTCCGGCATTGGCTGACTGCGCCGACACGGATCGGCGGTCGGGTACTCGCGATCGTCGAAGGATACAGACAATATCTCGTGATGCCGGAGACCGACCGTCAGAAACTCTCTGGCCAGACGTCCGACGGCGCGCAAGACAACCACTCCCGACACTGGGCTTACGCCTTGGCTCTGGATGCCGAAGAAACCTGGCAATACAGGTTTAAACTCCGCCTTTCATTTGCTTCATCAAAGGCACCACAAGCCGCTCGCCGCTACCCCATCGGTTGGTTCCGCGAACGCGGTTTCGGAACCCGACCCGGTGTCAGCGAACAACAGGCACCTAAACCCGAAGCTTCCGATGATCATGGTTCTGATCATTAGTCTCAGATTTATCGACGACGAACGAAAGCAAACCAAATGCCCGAAATCTATGTCGATGCCGACGCCTGCCCGGTGAAGGACGAGATCGTTCGGGTTGCCGAGCGTCACCAACTGCACGTTCATCTCGTCTCGAACAGCGGTATGTTCGGGTTCCACGGGCACCCGCTGGTCACCCAGACGGTCGTGGCTGACGGCGCAGACGTGGCAGACGACTGGATCGCCGAGCGCATCGACGCCGGGGACATCGTCGTCACCCAGGACATCCCGCTGGCCGACCGCTGCATCAAGAAAGACGCCCGCGCACTCCGCCCCAATGGCAAGGCCCTCGACAAGGCCTCGATTGGCATGGCGCTCGCAACACGGGATTTGATGACCGACCTGCGCTCGGCCGGGGAGACCACCCGCGGTCCTCGTGCCTTCGCCAAACAAGACCGGTCGAATTTCCTGCAAGCCCTGGAAACGACGATCCAGGCGAGCCTCCGCAACATCTAGTAATGCGGTAACGCGATACCGATGACCTGAAAATCAAGCGGCGCGGTTTTCGGCAAGATTACCTCCAGTGTCACGCCGCGTTCTTCGCGCTCGACTTGTTCCTGCTCGGCCGCGATGTTCGGAACACCGGTGAGGTTTGCATCGACCGTTCCGGCGTTCGGCGTCAGAGCAACCGGATAGCCTGTGGTCTGGTTACGCGGGCCGGTCCAATTCGGGAACGCGACAAACCCCGGTTTTTGGCCCGGAACCGCGATCGGCTGCGCAACGGGCACCGGATAGCCTGTGTTCGGGTTACGCGGTCCAAGCCAGTTCGGAAACGGTACAAGCGCCGCGTGAATCACCGGTGACGCGATCTGTGCCGGCGTCGGAACCGGATATCCCGTTGCGGGATTACGAGTTCCGGTCCAGTTCGGAAATGCCTGGTAGCCCGGCAAGACGCTCGGCGTGGCTTGCGGTGTCGCCGTCGGGACCTGGTTCGGCGCGACGATCGGCGTCGGCGTTTGCTGCGGCGTCGCCGTCGGGGTCGGGTTTGGCGTGGCAAACGGCGTCGGTGTGGCTTGCGGCGTGACTGTCGGCACCCGGTTCGGGGTGGCAAACGGCGTCGGCGTGGCCTGCGGCGTCGCCGTCGGCACTTGGTTCGGCGCGACGATCGGCGTCGGCGTTTGCTGCGGCGTCGCCGTCGGGGTCGGGTTTGGCGTGGCGAACGGCGTCGGTGTGGCCTGCGGCGTGACCGTCGGCACCCGGTTCGGGGTGGCAAACGGCGTCGGCGTGGCCTGCGGCGTCGCCGTCGGCACCTGGTTCGGCGCGACGATCGGCGTCGGTGTGGCCTGCGGCGTGACTGTCGGCACCCGGTTCGGGGTGGCGAACGGCGTCGGTGTGGCCTGCGGCGTGACCGTCGGCACCCGGTTCGGGGTGGCAAATGGCGTCGGCGTGGCTTGCGGCGTCGCCGTCGGGGTCGGGTTTGGCGTGGCGAACGGCGTCGGTGTGGCCTGCGGCGTGACTGTCGGCACCCGGTTCGGGGTGGCAAACGGCGTCGGCGTGGCTTGCGGTGTCGCCGTCGGGACCTGGTTCGGCGCGACGATCGGCGTCGGCGTTTGCTGCGGCGTCAATACCGGTGCGGCTGTCGGTGTCTGACCCGGGGTCAGGATCGGCGATTGAAATGGGACCGGTTGAATGAACGTTGGAACGGGATACCCCGTGTTCGGGTTCCGCGCACCGGTGTAATTCGGATAATCCACGAACCCCGGTTTTAGTGGCGGTGCAGTCACGCTCGCGATCTGGGGCGGTGCAATGGTTTGCGGAACTGTTGGTGCAACCACGACAGGGGTCTTGGGAACGGGGAAACCGGTATCCGGGTTTCGAGGACCCTGATAGTTCGGGAACGCGGAAAATCCCGGCTTCAACGGTGGCGCCGTATTTCCGTATATTTTTGGCGGGATGGCCAGCGGCAACGCCGTCGGTTCCAACATCTTGATCGGTGTCGGTACGGCAAAATTTGTCGGCGCGTGGTTACTCGTAGCAGGGTGATTTACGACAGGCGTGGTGGTGGTCTGCCCACAACCGCCATGGTTCTTACACCAACCCCAGGCATGACCGGACGGATGCCCGCCATGGGGGTTGGCCACGCTCGCTGTCGCAAAGAAAATCAACGGAATCGCCGACAAAAGAGCCAGCATCAATCGCACGGCATTCCGCCCATCGCCGGGTGCTTCCAACATCTTTCGTCCTCCAACCATCAGAAAAACAGGACACCCTGGAGCCACAACCGGAGATCACCGGAACCGTAGTCGGCCGCATGGCCGGTCAACTTCTCTCCCGGGCTGGTCGCAAGCTGATACCCGAGCGCAGCGTGGACAAATCCGCGCTCAAGCCAGTTTATATTCGCGCTGACACCAACACTGTTCGGTCGTAATTGAAATTGGTTTGCCCCACCGGCGTGGTGTGAAACTGATCCCCTACGAGATGGTCGTAGAAGACGGAAAACTGCCAGTCGGCACCCATTGCTAACTGGGGCACGTCATAGCGAAGGTCGGTACTGACAGACTGGCAACGATCCGCGCTGCCTTCCCCCACCGGATAACCACGGTTCGTGAACGGCCCACCGACCGTGCACTGATAGGTCCCTTCCAGGTTCTGGCTCCCGGCCAGGGCCGTCGCGCGGGTAAACCATGAGAGCGGGCCGGATATGTTCTGAAGGTGCTCGCCCTTGAGTTCGACGGCCAGAAACCCACCGTCGGTACTGAAGCTGTCATCACCGGCGGTGTGATCGACATTTCCCGCATGAACACGTGCCGAATAGGTCGTAATCGCCGGGGCGAATGTTACGGATGCAAAGTCACCGTGCACAGCCAGTTCCACGGCATCAATTGTGCGCTCGGATGTCGCGAGCCCTGCCTCCGCGTCCGTATGGAGACTGCGCTCAATTTTGCCCGTGATGTAGGTGTTTTTCGTCGTCCGGCGCACCAGCGGAAAACTGACTTCGGCGGCAACTTGCAAGCCATCGCCGGAGCCGTCAAAGACGGCATAGTCGTCGACCAATGTATAATCGAACCAGGAGCCAAGAAGCTTTGCCGTTAAGCCGTTGTTGCCAACCGGCACCAGGACTTCGCCGAAGATGTACTTTTGTCCCCGCCCCGAGGTGGACCCACCTGCCGTGAAGCTTTCATTCTCACCCGCGAGATTTTCCAACGTCGCTGTTGCGGTCGCACGATTTGACCCGAAGCCATGGAAACCGAAATTGTCGGCGGATAAAGATGCGGCCACGGGCGGTGTTTCAACCAGCTCAACCGAAATTCGCGCTGTTCCCACCTGGATTCCGGGAAATAGTCTGGCGCTGACACTCACCCCGGGCAAATCGTTCACGAGAAGCAATGCGCGCTCGTAGTCAGCCAGCGCAATCAACCCGGCTTCGTGAATTTCACGTGTCAGAATGGCGCGAACATACTCGGTGCGTGTGCGCGCGGTCTCGTTCGCCACGATAAGGCCGTCTGTTTCCAGACGCCCCTCAAACACGAGGATATGGACAATCCCGTCAACGACCTGTTGCGGTGGGACCACTGCGCGCGCAACGAAAAGGCCGCGCGCATGATAAATTTCCGCAATATTTGCTGCGGCCGCACCTAGATCCCTGATCGAGTTTTGACGATCGACAAACGCCGTCAGTTGCTGACCAAGTGTCGCGTCGTCGATCTGCGTGTTACCCGTAAATCGAAACCCCCGGACCAGCACCCTGGTTTGCGGCAGCTCAGGTTCGGCCACGCCAGGCGCAAACCGGGGTTGTTGGCGCAACAGAAATGATTCTTCGTCTGTGACTGCTTCCGCATCGATGTTCGACAGACGGTCGGGCTGGATCGTTCGCAAAATTTGACCAACGTTAAGGGATCGCCGATCAACGGATTGCGCATCCGCGCCCGCGACACCCAAAAGCAGACCCACGGCCAATGTTGCCGAGATCAATCTCGCAATACGCAAACTCACGCGCCATGGCTCCCCGATACACCCAACTACCAAAACCAGTAGCGGGGTCACCTGCGGCGCGCAACCAGCAATGTGCGGCGTGAAAACGCCGGATAACCGTACCTAGTCGATCGTCACGACCACGCCACCGACCTGTCGGCCTTCCTCGACCATTTCGTGGGCCGCGGCGATCTCCGAGAGCGGGAATTCGCCCGCGACCCGGCTCGTCAGCTTGCCTTCCGCCATCCAGCGGGAAATATCCGCTACCGACTGCGCCTTGAAGGCCTCGGGCATGGTGAAGCAGCCGATAATGCGCACCGTCGGCGACTTCATCAGGAAGCCGTAGAAGGAAAACGGCACGACCGGTTGCGCCATCGAGGCATAGGCGGCGATGACCGCACCTGTTTTCACGACCTTCATCGTGGTCTCGATGTTGCCACCCAGTTCAACCTCGACCACCCGGTCGACACCCTTCCCGTCTGTAAGCTCCATCACGCGTTCCGCGACATCCTCGGTCTTGTAGTTGATCGTGTGGGTCGCGCCATCCTCCTGGGCCCGGGCGGCCTTCTCGTCCGAACTCACGGTCCCGATGACCGTCGCACCGCCGTTGCACGCCATCTGGACGGCATAGTTACCCACGGCACCGGCGGCACCGGTTACCAGAATGGTCTGCCCGTCCACCGGTCCATCGGTATAGACCAGCGGGTGGGCGGTCATTGCCGGAATGCCCAGGCACGCGCCTTCGGCAAAACTCTGGCCTTCGGGCAGAATATTGGCGCGCGAGGCAGGCAGGTTGATGTATTCCGCCGCCGTTCCGTTGCCGCGCTTCCAGTGCCCCTCATAGAGCCAGACCCGCTCACCGACGTGCGCCGGGTCGACGCCGGCACCCACCGCCTCGATGACGCCGGCTCCGTCGAAATGCGGGATCATCTGCTCCCCGATCATCGGCCCCCGTTCACCCGCACGGCGCTTCACGTCCAGCGGATTGATGCCCGAGGCATGCACCCGCACGAGCACCTCGCCGTCACCCGCGCTCGGCGCGTCCTGCTTACCGGTCTGAAAAATCTCGTTCGCGGCCCCAAACGCCGCATACCAAGCTGCACGCATCTTCATTCCCCATTGGTTGTATCCGGACCAATATAGACCGCGCAGATCATCCGACCAGCCGCTTTGCGAGAGCCGTTACTCAGAATTCCGAATGTCGCAAGCGGAAATAACAACCGAATGAATCGGCTTATCCTCATGTTCCACCAGACTCACTGCAGAAGAGTACACTCTGGCACCGCAAGCATCATTAGGGTGCAGCGCTATGACCACGAGCGACATGACAGACCCGATGGCCGACGAAGCCGCCAACATCACACCTCTGCACGGAGATGAGGGTGGCATTGGATTCCGCTCTCCGCCCCATAATTTCGAGGCGGAGATGGCGCTTTTGGGCGCGATTCTGGTCAACAATCGCTCGTTCGAACGGGTCCAGGAGTTCCTGTTCCCCGAGCATTTCGCCGACCCGGCCCATGCCAGCGTGTATGCCGCCTGCGCGCATTTGATCGAGCATGGCCAAATCGCCGACCCGGTAACCTTGAAGAACTACTTCAAGGATGACGCGGATTTGAAGGCGATCGGCGGCCAGGCCTATATCGCGGAACTGGCGAATTCGGTCATCACCATCCAGAACGCGCTGGATCTCGGCCGCGAAGTCTATGACTGCTTCCTGCGGCGCGAGTTGATCGATATCGGCGGTCAGGTCGTCAACAACGCTTATGAGTACGAACTGGAAACCCCGGCGCCGCAGCAGATCGAACGCGCCGAGGAAATGCTGTTTCAGCTTGCCGAGGAAGGCTCCACCGAGACCGGGTTCCGGGACTTCAAAAGCGCCGTGACCGGTGCCATCGACATGGCAGCTGCGGCCTACAAGCGCGACGGCCAGTTGGTGGGCGTGCCGACAGGTTTCACCGATCTCGACCAACTGCTGGGCGGATTGCATGAATCCGACCTGGTGATCGTCGCTGCGCGTCCTTCCATGGGCAAAACCGCGCTGGCCACGAATATCGCCTATCACGCGGCCTCAACAAAGCAACGCAAGGATGGCCCGGACGGAACGGATATCGAGGAAAGTGAGAGCGTCGCCTTCTTCTCACTCGAGATGTCGGCCGAACAGCTCGCCACGCGCATCATCTCGGAACAGGCCCATGTGCGTTCGGACTCGATCCGTCGCGGCGATGTGCGCGAAGAAGAGTACAACCGGGTCTTCGCCGTCTCTCAGGCGTTGCACGGCCTGAAGCTCTTCATCGACGACACGCCCGCACTGACCATGGCGCAAATCCGGACCCGGGCGCGGCGTCTCAAGCGCCAGCACGGGCTCAGCCTGATCATCATCGACTATCTCCAGCTCATCAATCCGCCAGCCAACAGCCGCGGTGACAACCGGGTCCAGGAAGTCTCCCAGATAACCCGCGGCCTGAAGGCGCTGGCCAAGGAGCTCAATGTTCCCGTGATCGCGTTGAGCCAGTTGTCCCGCGCCGTCGAACAGCGTGAGGACAAGCGCCCGCAACTGTCGGATCTGCGTGAATCGGGCTCGATCGAGCAGGACGCCGACGTCGTCACCTTCATCTATCGTGAGGAATATTACCGCGAGCGTGAGAAACCGACCCCGCGCGACAGCGAGAAGCAGGAAACCTATCTGGAACGCGAGCAGCGTTACATGGAACTGATGGAAAAATGCCGAGGCAAGGCAGAGGTGATCGTCGCCAAACAGCGCCATGGTCCCATCGGGACGGTGGTGTTGCAGTTCAACGGCGATTACACGCAGTTTGCGGATTTGTCGCCGGACGACTACCTGCCCGAGGATCGGTACTAGGACATTGATGGCCCGCGATATCGTCATCCCGGCCGATGCCGGCGCGGTCGCCGTTGTGGACCTTGATGCCATCGCTGAGAATTATCGCCTGATCCAGGCCACCTGCCCGGGGACAATTGTCGGCGCTGCGGTCAAAGCCGATGCCTACGGCCTCGGTGTCGGCCCCGCCACCCACACGCTGGCAGCGGCAGGTTGTGATACTTTTTTTGTCGCCACCCCGGCCGAGGGCGCGCATCTGCGCAAAACAGATACATCGGCCGAGATCATCGTCCTCAACGGACCGGAACCCGGCAGTATCGAAACATTCCTTGAAGCCCGGCTGACTCCGACCCTCAACAGCCTGACCCAGATCGAGACATGGTCTGCCGCGCACGAAAGCGCTTCTCTCGACCGCATGGCGGCCTGGCTGCATGTCGACACCGGCATGAACCGCCTGGGGCTGGGTCCTGACGAACTCGAGATGCTGATCGCCCAACCCGAGCGCGTGAACGAGATGGGCGTTTCGACAATCCTGAGCCATCTCGCCTGTGCCGACATCCCGGCGCATCCGATGAACGCCGCCCAGCGAGAGCGGTTCGCGGCCATTTGCGCGCGCCTCATGCCGGTCATCGGGCCGTTTCACGCCAGCCTGGCGAATTCCCCCGGCGTCTTTCTGGGCCCTGAGTACCATTTTGATCTGGTCCGACCGGGCGCGGCGCTATACGGGATTCGGCCAACCGCCGAATCCCCCAATCCCATAAAACAAGTAGTTGAAATTTATACGAAAATTCTGCAAACGCGGGACGTTGACACCCCCATGACCGTTGGATACGGTGCCGCCCATCAGGTCACCGGAACCCGTCGGCTCGCGACCCTCGCGGCAGGTTATGCCGACGGATACCCTCGCGCCGCGGAAAACACGGCAGGTCATACGGAGGGCATGCGCATGTGCGCCTATATCGACGGCCACCCCGCCCCTCTCGTGGGACGCATCTCCATGGACCTGATCACCATCGATATCACCGACCTTCCCGCTGCACTTTGCCACCCCGGGCAAACGGTCGAACTGCTCGGGCCCAATACCACCCCCGACGACCTTGCGGACGCCGCCGGCACCATCGCCTACGAGGTGCTCAGCCGGTTGGGACCGAGATTGCATATCGAGTATCTGGGTGGGACAAGCTGATCATGCGTTTCCTGGCATCCATCGGCCGCGGCACGATTTCCACCTTCGCCACGATCGGCCAGATCGCGACCTTTGCGGGCATCGGCCTGTATCACTGTGTGCGACCGCCCTTCTATCCGCGCCTGATCGTTCAACAGATGATCGAGATCGGCTACTACTCCCTGCCGGTCGTCGGCCTGACGGCGATTTTCACCGGTGCCGTCCTCGCCTTGCAGAGCTTCAGCGGCTTCGGGTTTGCCGGCGAAGCGACAATCGCCAACGTCGTCGTCTGGGGTATCACGCGCGAACTGGGACCCGTTCTCGCCGGCCTGATGGTCGCCGGCCGCATCGGCGCCGCGATGGCGGCGGAAATAGGCACGATGCGCGTTACCGAACAGATCGACGCACTGACCACCCTGTCGACCAACCCCTACAAGTATCTCGTCGCACCACGCCTGATCGCCGCGATCGCCATGCTGCCGCTGCTGGTGCTGGTCGCGGACATTATCGGTGTGCTCGGCGGGTTTCTGGTCTCGATCTACGATTTTGGCTTCAACCCGACGACCTATCTGAAAAGCACATGGGACAGCCTCGATGGCACCGGCTTCCTGTCCGGCCTGGTCAAGGCCGCGGTCTTCGGCTTCCTCGTCGCCCTGATGGGGACCTATCATGGCTATCACTCCAAGGGTGGTGCGCAAGGTGTCGGTCAGGCGACGACCAATGCGGTGGTCTCGGCCTCGATCCTTCTGCTGTTGTTCAACTTCATCATCACCGCACTGTTCTTCGCCTCATGACCGTCGTCGGCGATGCGCCGAAGATTTCGGTCAAGGGCCTTCACAAGGCCTTCGGCGCCAACGAAGTTTTGCGCGGTATCGACCTGGATTTGCCCGTAGGCAGTTCGCTTGCCGTAATCGGCGGGTCGGGCACCGGCAAATCGGTTTTGATCAAATCCATCATCGGCCTGCTCGAGCCGGACTCGGGTTCCGTACTGATTGACGGCGAGGAAACTCTCGGCCTGGCGCCGCGCGAACGCGAGCGGGTCACCCGAAAATTCGGCATGCTGTTCCAGGGCACTGCCCTGTTCGACAGCCTGCCCGTCTGGGAAAACGTCGCTTTCGGACTGATCCAAAGTCAGGGCGTGCGACGTCGTGACGCCCGCGCGGCGGCCCTGGAAGCAATGAACATGGTCGGCCTCGATAGCGATATCGCCGAGCGATCTCCAGCCGAGCTGTCGGGAGGCATGCAGAAGCGCGCCGGCCTGGCGCGGGCGATCGCAACGAAGCCCGACATCATGTTTTTCGACGAACCGACGACCGGACTGGACCCGATCATGGGCAGCGTCATCGACAGCCTGATTGTAAAATCCGTCCGCGAGTTGGGGGCGACTGCGCTGACGATTACACATGACATGGCGAGCGCGCGGCGAATCGCCGACAATGTGGCCATGATCTACCAGGGTCGGATCGTATGGCACGGTCCGGTCGCGGAGATCGATCACTCTGGAAACGACATGGTCGACCAGTTCATCAACGGGCGCTCTATCGGGCCGATCCAGCTTCAGGTTGCGGTCTAGGCGATGGCGCGCGCCACAAGCAATTTCGTTTGCCAGTCCTGCGGTGCGGTGCACCGCAAGTGGAGCGGCAAATGTGACGGCTGCGGTGAATGGAACTCGATCGTCGAGGAATCCGGCGAAACCAACGTACCCAAGGGCGTCACCAAGGCCGGGGGCAAGGCCGTCGCGTTCACGTCGCTGGACGGTGCGCCTGACGAGCGCACCCGGCGCATGACCGGCATGGCCGAGCTCGACCGGGTCTGCGGCGGCGGTATGGTACCGGGCTCGGCATTGCTGGTCGGCGGTGACCCGGGGATCGGCAAATCGACCCTGCTGCTGCAAGCGGCCGCGATGCTCGCCAAATCCGGGGCTTCCGTGGCCTATATCTCGGGCGAGGAAGCGATCGATCAAATCCGTCTGCGTGCCGCGCGCCTCGGACTGGCTGATGCGCCGGTCGACCTGGCTTCGGCCACAAATGTTCGCGATATCCTTGCCGCGCTCGATACCGTCGGCGGCGCCGACGTGGCGATCATCGATTCCATCCAGACAATGTATGCCGACAATCTCGACTCCGCGCCCGGCACCGTGGCCCAGGTGCGCACCTGCGCGCAGGAACTTATCCGCGTCGCCAAACGGCGCGGCGTGACCATGATCCTGGTCGGGCATGTCACCAAGGAAGGGGCGATTGCCGGACCCCGGGTGCTCGAGCATATGGTCGATGCGGTTTTGTATTTCGAAGGCGAGCGCGCCAACCAGTACCGCCTGCTGCGGGCGGTCAAGAACCGCTTCGGTGCCACGGACGAGATCGGCGTCTTCGAGATGACCGATACCGGCCTGGCCGAGGTCGAGAACCCATCGGAGCTTTTCATTGCGGGCCATAGCGACACGACCAGCGGTTCCGCAGTATTCGCCGGCATCGAGGGAACGCGCCCCTTGCTGGTCGAAATTCAGGCGCTGGTCGCGCCGACGGCGCTCGGCACGCCGCGGCGCGCGGTGGTCGGCTGGGATTCGAGCCGCCTGGCGATGATCATCGCGGTCCTGCAGACCCGATGTGGGATGAACATGGGCTCCCATGACGTCTATCTGAACGTTGCCGGCGGCCTGCGGGTTGGCGAACCCGCCGCCGATCTGGCGGTGGCCGCTGCGCTTGTGTCAGCTCACCTGGAACAGCCCCTGCCGCCACGCACCGTGGTTTTCGGCGAAATCGGGCTTGGTGGCGAAGTGCGCGGGGTCGGTCAGGCCGATGCGCGCCTGCGCGAGGCCGAAAAGCTGGGGTTTGAAAGCGCCTGGACACCGCCGCTAAGCAGCGGCCGCAAGCAAAGCGGCAAAACCGGACAAACCAGCCTCAACGTCGGTGAGATCACCAAGCTACGCGACCTTTTCGACCGGTTCGACGCAACGCCGCAACGCGGCAATCTGGCGACAGTCTAGACCATGGAATTCGGTGGATTCAGCCTGTTCGACATCGCGGTGCTCGCGATCATCTTCCTGGGCGCCCTGTTTGGCCTGGTCACCGGGTTCGTGCGTGGCGGCCTGTTCGTCGCCTCGTGGATCGGCGCCGGCCTGATCACGATCTTCGGCCTGGAGCATGTATCCCCCATCGCCGCCCAATATGTCAGCCCGGAATGGCTGGCAGGCCTGGTCGCCGGCGGCGCGTTGTTCATTGTGGCGCTGATCGTGCTTCATCTCCTGAGCCACATACTCAGCGGATGGGTCCGCGCGGGGCGGCTCAATGCACTTGATCGCTCGCTTGGCCTTCTGGCCGGGCTGGCCACGGCCGGAATCGTGATCTCCGTTGCCTTTCTCTTCCTCAGCGACGTGTTTGAGGACGATCCACCGCCCTGGGTGGAGACCGCTCGCACCCTCCCGGTGGTCGAGCGCGGCGCACTTATGGTCAAGGAAATGCTGCCGGCAAAGATCATTGGCGACACGGGAAATGCACTGGAGCGTGCGCAGGAACGCGCCAACGATATCGATGCCGCGCGCGAAGCGCTCGACCGCCTCACCCGTCCACCCGATTCCTCTGCGCCACAGCCGCAAGAAGGGTATAACGAGCGCGAGCGCGATGGCCTCGAAGATCTGATTCGGCGGAACCAGTGACCAACATGTTTACAACCCACCCGTTCCAGGCCGGCAGCGATCCGGACAAGTTCCACGAAGAGTGCGGCGTGTTCGGCGTGTTCGGCACCGAGGATGCGGCCGCTTTTACCGCGCTCGGCCTGCATGCCTTGCAACATCGTGGACAGGAAGCCGCCGGAATCGTCTCCTATGACGGCAAGCGCTTTCATCCCCACCGGTCGATGGGCCTGGTTGGCGATATCTTCAGTGACCGGGCGGTGATTGATCGGATGCCCGGCGACTCCGCCATCGGTCACAACCGCTACTCCACCGCCGGCGAGACGGTGTTGCGTAACGTGCAGCCCCTCTATGCCGACTACAGCTTCGGCGGGCTGGCGCTCGCGCATAACGGCAACCTGACCAATGCACGCCAGCTGCGCCGCGAACTCGTCCAGGCGGGTTCCCTCTTTCAATCGACGATGGATACGGAGGTGATCCAGCATCTGATTGCCACCAGCCGGGAGGCGCGCCTTCTCGACCGGGTCATCGAAGCGCTGCGCGCCATCGACGGCGCCTACTCTCTCGTCGCGCTGTCGCGCCGCAAACTGATCGGCGCGCGCGATCCCCTCGGCGTCCGGCCGTTGGTCCTCGGAAAAGTTGGCGACGCCTGGGTGCTGGCATCGGAAACCTGCGCACTCGATATCATCGGCGCTGATTTCGTGCGCGACGTCGAACCGGGAGAGATCATCATCATCGACGATGATGGTCTGCACTCGCACAAACCAACCCCGCCGATGCGCAAGCGCTTCTGCATTTTCGAGTATATCTATTTCGCCCGTCCGGACTCCAACGTCGACGGCAAGAACGTCTATGAAGCCCGCAAGGCAATTGGCGCCGAGATCGCGCGTGAAACCCCTGTCGACGCAGATCTGGTGATCCCGGTCCCCGACAGCGGCGTGCCGGCGGCCATTGGCTACGCCGCCGAAGCCGGAATCCCGTTCGAACTCGGCCTGATCCGCAATCACTATGTCGGGCGCACTTTCATCGAGCCCACCGACGAGATTCGTCATCTCGGTGTCCGGCTGAAACATAATGCAAACCGCGGCCAGCTCGACGGCAAACGCGTGATCCTTGTTGATGACAGTATTGTTCGCGGCACGACATCCCAGAAAATCGTCGAGATGGTCCGAAATGCCGGCGCCGCCGAAGTCCATGTCCGGATTTCGAGCCCGCCCACGAGAAGCCCCTGCTTCTACGGCATTGATACTCCACAGGCATCCGAACTCCTGGCAGCGAATAATGACGTCGAGGAAATTCGCAAACTGATCGGTGCCGACAGCCTCGCCTATGTCTCCATGGACGGGCTCTACCGCGCCATGGGAGAGACCGGGCGTGACAACGAGGCGCCGCAATATTGTGACGCCTGCTTCAGCGGCGAATATCCGATTACCCTCACCGACATGAACGACACCGACAACACATCGCAGATGTCGCTTCTCGCCGAGTTGGCCTAGAGAGAGATAATGTCGGACATGACTGCAAACACAGGTGCGCTTGCGGGCGGCGTGGCACTGATTACCGGTGCCTCACGTGGGGTCGGCGCGGCCGTCGCCCGGCGATTCGCCGCCGAGGGAGCGCATGTCATTCTGCTCGCCCGCACGGTCGGTGGGCTTGAGGAGGTCGACGACGCGATCAAGGCGGCCGGTGGCCAGGCCACGCTGGTACCGTGCGACCTGACGGAGTTCGAGGCGATCGATACGCTGGGTCCGGCCTTGCTGGACCGTTTCGACAAGCTCGACATTCTCGTCGGGAACGCCGGTGCGCTGGGGGATATGACGCCTCTCACACATTACGACGCCAAGGCGTGGCATGAGGTCTTCGACGTCAACGTCCATGCGAACTGGCGCCTGATCCGCACGCTGGACCCGCTGTTACAGCGTTCGGATGCCGGGCGCGCGATCATGGTAACGAGCGGTGCTGCATCAAACCCACGTGCCTTCTGGGGCGCCTACGCGGTCACCAAGGCGGCTCTGGAGACGATGGTGCATGTCTGGGCATCGGAACTGGCCAATACGAACGTCCGCGTGAATCTGCTCAATCCCGGTGCGACGCGGACGGGCATGCGCGCGACCGCCTTTCCCAGTGAAGACCCGGAAACGCTGAAGACGCCCGAGGACATCACCGGTGCGTTTGTGGAACTGGCGTCACCGGAATGCGAACGACATGGCGAGCGGATCGACCTCGCCTGAAAATCAGGCCTGCCCGGCCGAAACTATTTCTTGTCGTGATACGGATTATCGCCCTTGCGGGTCAGCACCCGGATCGGTGTGCCTTCAAGATTGAAGCGGTCCCGAAAACTGTTCTCAAGATAGCGAATGTAACTGGTTGGCAGGTCTTCCGGCCGGTTGCCAAATAGCACCACGGTCGGCGGACGGGCCTTCGGCTGGGTCGCATAGCGCAGGCGAATGGGGCGTTTGTTGGCCGCCAGTGGAGGCGGATGACGCTCAATCGAGTCGTTTAGCCAAGCATTCAGCTCCGATGTCGTGACCCGCAAATTCCAGTCCTTGTAGGCCGCCAGCACCGCCGGCATCATTTTATCGAGGCCGCGACCGGTCGTGGCCGAGAGAGTTACGATAGGTGTGCCCGCACCCTGCGGCAAAGACACCTGCATCCGGTCGTGCAGAACACCCAGCGCGGTCTTGTGGTCTGTGATCAGATCCCATTTGTTGACGACGATCACAAAAGCACGGCCTTCCTCGATTACGTGGCGGGCGATGGCGAGATCCTGGCGTTCAAGCATTTGCTCGCTGTCCAGCACGAGTGCCACCACATGCGCATATTGGATGGCATGCAGAGAATTCCCGACTGACAGCTTTTCGAGTTTTTCGTCGATCCGGGCCTTTCGGCGCATGCCCGCTGTGTCGACCAGTGCGATGCGCTGGTCTTCGTATGTCCATTCAACCGAAATCGCATCACGCGTAATCCCCGCCTCCGGGCCCGTCAGCAGACGATCCTGGCCGAGCACGGTATTGATCAAGGTCGATTTGCCGACATTCGGCCGACCGACAATCGCCAACCGGAGCACCGATGTATCACCCTCCGGATCCGCGCCGGGGTCTTCCCACGCAGTCGTGTCCGCCGGCGGCGCGGCGGCAGCGATCGGGTCAAACAAAAGATGAATCCCCTCGCCATGTTCTGCCGAGATCGCGATCGGATCACCCAGCCCCAGCGCATAGGATTCAAGAACGCCGCTCTCGCCGGCACGGCCCTCGCACTTGTTTGCCACCAAAAAAACATTCGCGTCCCGGCTGCGCAGCCATGTGGAGAATTGTTCGTCGAGCGGGGTGATTCCTGCCCGGGCATCGAACACCATGAAAACCACGTCGGCTTCATCGAGGGCCTGTTCGGTCTGGCGTCGCATGCGGGCCGGGAGACTATCGTCGAATGCCTCCTCCAGCCCGGCCGTATCGACGATCCTGAACTCCAGATCACCCATGGAACCATGGCCTTCGCGGCGGTCGCGCGTGACACCGGGTCTATCGTCAACCAGCGCCTCGCGCCGACCGACCAGACGATTGAACAGCGTTGATTTGCCGACGTTGGGACGTCCGACAATGACCACGGTCGGGTGCATAACAGGTTTCCGCAGGACCTAACGGTACGCGATCAGGCGCGCGCCGTCGGTTTGGAAATACAGGGTTTCATCGGCCAGGATCGGGGGCACGGATACGTCACCGGGCATTTCGATCTCGCTGATGATTTCGCCGGTATAGGGCGACAATGCAACCGCAAGACCATGGCTGCCGGTGACAATCAGGCGGTCACTGGCGAGCACCGGTCCCGACCAGCTGATTAATCCTTCGCGGTCTTCAGGGTCTTCGTAGCGGCCCAACGGTGTCACCCAGCGCACCAGGCCGTTTTCCGCGACCAGAGCCACGACGTCACCCTCGGTGCTGACCACAAACAGAAAATTACCCGCGATCCAGGGCTGGTTCACACCACCCACTTCGGCTTCCCAAACGCGCCGCCCACTGGCCAGATCGATCGCGACCATGCGGCCCGAATGGCTGATGGCATAGACCCGTCCCCGATCGACCACCGGACGTCCCCGGATGTCGGCCAGGGCGGAAACGGCATCGACCCGCCGGATTGCCGCCAGATTATCACTCCAGAGTTGGCGGCCATTTTCCGCCCGGAGCGCAAAAATTTCGCCCGATGAATACGGAACGATGACGATATCACCATCCACGGCGGCACTCGCTGAACCGATCAGGCCGGCGGCCTCTTCGATCCCGGTATGGGTCCAGTCGACAACGCCCAACTCCGCATCAATCGCGAAGAGCTGATTGTCCTTCGTGATCGCATAGACCTTTCCGCCAAAGGCCGTCGGGGCAGAGCGCATCGGACCCGAAACGGGTGTTCGCCACAGTTCCCGTCCCGTTGCGGCATCGAGCGCAACAACCTGGGCAAAGCCGGTCCCGGCGTAAACCCGACCGAGGTCGTAGACAACGCCGCCGCCCCAATTGCCGTCATCTTCGTCTTCCGGCTCGATGTCTGCGGCCCAGACGGTCTCGCCATTGTCCGCGCGCCGCGCCGTCACAACGGCGTCGGAATCCATCGAATACACCAAACCATTCGCAACGACCGGGCCGGACAGGATCGGCTCATCATCATCGCCACCGGCTCCCACGCTGTGCGACCAGGCCTCCGTCGGACTGCCTGACAGGGCGAGATGGTGCATCGCATGGTTCGCAAAACCACCCTGCTGGGGCCAGTCTTCATTGACCAGAGGCCGCGGCAGGCGAATGGCCAAATCGGCAACACGCGATGACGCGGTTATTCTGTCTTGCGCCTGCAAAACAGCGATCCGCTCTCCAGGTAACGGCGTGTCGTCGCTGGCGCCGAGGAAATCGAACGTATCGCATGCGGCAAGCGTGACCAGCATCACCGGCAGAAGCCAGGTTTTACGAACGGACGCGAACATACCGGCACCCATGGTTAAAGACCGATCGCGGTAAGAAGTTCAGTGGCGCGCGCGCGCGATGAGACCGGTGCCGAGGAATCGACCTGATTCGTACGCAGCAGCTCTGCCGCCCGCTCCCGTTCTCCGGCCTGGATCGCAGCGATCGCAAGAAATTCGCGGGCGGTCACCCGGAAAGGATTACTTTCCGTATTCAGGGGCCCGATCCGCTCCTCAATCTCGCTCTGCGACAAGACATCCAGCCCGTTGGCGACAGCCAGGAGGCGCGCCAGGTCACGATAAGTTCCGCGCAGATCGGAATCGGCAGCGACCGAATCAAAGATCGCGAGCGCCTGCGCCTTATCGCCCTGTGTCGCCAGAAGTCGTGCTTCGCGCAACTGTGCCAGGAACCGATAGGCGGGCGTGCCATCCTGCGCCAAAGAACGGAGCTCAAGCAGCGCCGAGTCGGCCTGCACACTCTCCTGGACGACGGCATTGAGGAATCTCGTGCTGTCCGCATCGCGCGCGCTCTGTTGGGCATCGCGCCAAACGACAATGGCAATGGTCGCACCGACGATCAGCGCCGCTGCAACCGCCGCATAGGTGCCATAGCGCTTCCAGAGCTGCTGGTAGCGGTCCTGGCGGACTTCCTCATCTACTTCGCGAAACAGATGGTCCGACACAAAAACAATTCCTTTTCAAGAACTTCGCGTGATTATCACACGCCGCTATATCGCCGCACAGCGCGCCGAAATCAACCGTTTAACGGCGTTTTGATCAAAGTCGGTACGGCGTCATACCATTTTTTAACCCGTCGCTGACACAATCCTGTTCCAACACAGGGAAATCCGACCATGCGACCTGGCGTTCGAATCATTCTGGCCTTTGCCCCCCCCTTGCCCTGACGGCGTACGCAGACCCCGCTTCGCTCGCGCTCGGCGGTGCGACCTGCTACGAGGTCACCAACCGTTTCGAAACGGAAACCCGCCGCGCGCCGTGAGCGGCGATCGCTGGACAGACCCCTGAAAATCATGAAAACTTGCGCCGTCAGCCACACAACGAACACGGGCGAGCGCTTCACAGATGAGTACCCATCAGACCCTGCACAAACCCAATCGCAAGGCAGGCCAGGTTACGTTTAACCGCAACGAACTTCGTGTTCTTTTGAACGAGTACAGCCGGCGTGTCGCAGCCGGTGAGTGGCGCGACTACGCAATGGATTTTACCCGCGATCGCGCCGTTTTCTCGGTCTTCCGGCACACCGCAGAGCATCCGCTATATTCGATAGAGAAGGCGCCCGGTAAAAGCGGCCGCCCGCCACTCTACGCCGTATCGCGCGGGCCACAGCGCCTGAAGCAAAGCGAGAATCTGGACACAGTCCTCGACGCAATCAAAAGCAAACCTCGGCTACGGACCGTCGGTTAGCCTTGAATGCGGGAATTTTTACCGAATTCCCCCGGAAATTATCCTCGATAACGGCCCAAATTCAGCATTCTAAAACTCGATGCGATCCCGTTTGCGTTTCGTCCCGGGCCGGTCCAAACCAGTTGCGCGATGCAGGCAGCGACAGAATTGCTGCCGAGACAATGGTGAGGACGTCAGATGATGCCGCAGGGCGGATCTTGAACGCGATCGAGTACATCTCAGGCCTGACTGAGGCGCAACCCGGGAGGTTAGCCCCACGCCGCGAAGTGGCACCGGGGCCGAACTCCGATCTGGTCTGGAAGCCGCGCATTCCCGAACCGATCCGGGCACCGGAACCCATTAAACGGGCATTCCAGGCACGCCTGAACTACGACCTGCTCGACGCTGAGGTATTTCTGGAGATTCTCGACCCGGAGACGGGGAAAGTCCTGCGTCGATTCCCCGCCGAGAAGGCCTCGGAAGACGAAATCGCGAGCCATGGCGGAACAATTCTCAATCGGCTGGCCTGACCCGATGCCCCCCATTATTGTCCCCGACACACCACACCGGTAGGCTATACCCATGACCGGGACGGACAGCCGCGCAGAGAATAGAAAACGCGCGCTGTCAGGCCTCGACCGTCTGATTTCCGATGAGATAATGATACGGCGCCTGGCGACCAAAAACGTCGGGCTGCTCACCAATCATGCCTGCACAACAGTGGATCAGGTTCCCGCGACGGTGGCGATCAAGCAGTGCCTGTACTCCCAGGATGCAGACAACCTGCGCCTGTTCACGCCCGAGCACGGAATGCAGCTGTCCGCAGATGCGAGCGAAGCCGTGTCCGACAGCCTGGATCCCTTGACCGGATTGCCGGTGTTTAGCCTCTACGAGGGCGCGGAGAATAATGCCGACACCGTCCTGGAAGGCCTGAACGCGTTGATCATCGACCTGCGTGACGTGGGCGTGCGTTGCTATACCTACGCGGCAACCGCAGCCCGTTTTGCGACCGCGGCCCTGGAACGCCACATCGAAGTTATCGTCTGCGATCGGGCCAACCCTCTTGGCCCGATGACCGAAGGCCCCCGCCCTGACCCGTCACGAAGATCGCTGCTTGCCTATTTCGATGTCCCCTTTGTCCATGGCCGGACCATCGGTGAACTGATCGCGCTGGCCATCGCACCCGTGATCACCGAGGCTCCCTTCGCGGTCTACCCCGCAGATGTATCCCTGCATCCGCCACTGGGCTGGATATCCCCGTCACCGGCCCTGTCTCACCCCGATGCGGTGGCGGCGTATGCCGGACTGGTGTTGCTCGAAGCCACAAATGTGAGCGAGGGACGAGGCACCTCCGTCTCGTTCCGCAGTGTGGCCGCACCGGGGCTCGACGCCGATGCGCTCTGCCATGCGGTCAATCAGTGGAAGACGGGGTTCGGCGCAGCGCCAGGCGACGTGTTCTTCACCCGTCCGCCCAGCGCGGGGCAGCCGGTACCGGGGATTGCGCTATGGCCCAGGCGGGTGCCCCGCCACGAACCACTCGCGCTCGGTGTAAACATTCTGTCCTGGCTCATCGAAAACTACGGTGATTTCGAATGGCTGCCGGCCGCCGGCTCGAAATCCAACATGGCAATAGACGTGCTGTTCGGACGTTCGGATCTGCGGTTACAACTGGAAGCCGGTAAATCCGCCGAGGCCATCCTGCGGAGCTGGCGATAGGCCCTGCGCTTACCCGACAGCCTCACCTTCGACCAAAACCTCGATCAGCTTGTGCGCCGGATTCAGCAGCACGAGATCGGCCCAGGCGCCCGCCTGGATGCGTCCGCGGTCCATGCGACCGATGAAATCAGCCGGATAGGTCGAGGTGCGCCGGCTGGCTTCGTCCAGCGGCATTCCCAATTCCAGTAAATTCAACAACGCCTGATCCATCGTCAGGGCACTGCCCGCAAGCGTGCCGTCGTCCAGAAAAACACCGCCTTCGCGCTTGGTCACCGTGTGGGTTCCCAACGGGTATTCGCCGTCGGGCATGCCGGCCGCAGCCGTGGCATCGGTGACAGCAAACAGCCTGGGAATTGCCCTGACCGCGGCCTTCATGGCCCCCGGTGCCACGTGAATGCCATCGGGTATAAGCGCGGCATACTCCGCGTGCGCCAGCGCCGCCCCGACAACGCCCGGTGCACGATGTTGTAACGGCGACATCGCGTTGAACAGATGCGTGAAACCTCGCGCACCCGACTGCATCGCCGCGCAGGTCGTTTCATAATCGGCGTCGGAATGGCCGATCTGGACCACGACCCCCGCCGCGGACAATTGCCGGACCATGTCCAGGCCGCCGGCAATTTCAGGCGCCAGCGTGACGAGCTTCACAACACCCTCGCCCGTGACCGCTTCCAGGAACGCGGGATCGGGATCGCGCGCAAACGGCGGTTGGGCACCGAGCCGTGCGGCGTTGATGTAGGGGCCTTCCATATGGGCGCCCAGAACTCGCGCTTCGCCCGATTGGCGTTCCGTCTGGACCTCACCGATACCGGCGAGGGCAGAAATCAATTCGTCCTCGGCTGCGGTGATGGTCGCCGGCAAAAACGAAGTTGTGCCGTGCCGTGCGTGCAGCCGGGCGGCCGTTCGCACGGCCGCTTCACCCTGCATCACATCGGCTCCGCCGCCGCCGGGCACATGCAGATCGACAAACCCCGGAATGATGTATGGCGCATCCGCCGGCACTTCATCCTCTTCGATAACCACGATATGGCTGTCGAAGTCGACACGCCCATCCACCCACCCGTCAGGTGTCAGGATGTGCCCTGTGCGTTGCGATTCACTCATCGGTTCTGCCACATGATTGTTTCATCAGGTGCGCGTCCCTGCGCCAGCATCAACGCACCGCTCACGGGGTCTTCCTGCGCTGCGCGCACCCAGTTTCGCAGCCGATCGGGCAGAAACGCATCCAAAGGTTCCGCCAACCCGCCGACAAGTGCCAGTGGAATCTTGCGCCCCGAATCCAGTGCTTCCGCCAGGGCATCGATTTCGCGACCGGCCTCGCTGACGATCTCGAGCGCGGCCGTGTCGCCCCATCCTGCATGCTCGATGACCAGGGGCGCCAGCTCGGCATATCGGGCCGGTGGTGCTGCCAGCAGCCAATCCAACAGCGCGTCGCGCGACTGACCGGTCTGCGCCATCACCGCATGATGCATATCGGTGACCCGTTTGCGAAATCTTGTGTCGACGATCTGCGCAACCTGCGCGACGGCGCGCCGACCAATCCACGCACCGCTACCCTCATCGCCAATGGGAAAGCCCCATCCGCCGACAAGACGGCAGCGCCCGGCCGCCTCGATGCGGTACCCGACGCTGCCGGTGCCGACAATGATCACCGCCCCTGGGGCGCCGCCATGGGCGCCGAGTGCTGCGATATAAGCATCCGTCGAGACCCGCAGCGCGCCCGCCGGGGGTGCGGCATCCAGAAATTTCTGCCTTTGGGAATTATTGTTCGCCCCGGCAAGACCGATGCCGAAATGGGTATGGGGCAAATACTCTCCATCGAGAGCAATCGCGCGAGAAAGATTCTCCAGCGCGCCGAGGATCTCATCCCAAGCCTCTGTGCCGCGCACGGTCAGGCTTGTCGGCCCGGTTACCGTGAGGCCAAGCCTGTGCCCGGAATCATCGTACAAGGCGACCCGCGTGTTGCTGGCTCCACCGTCTACGCAACAATAAAAGCGTTCATTCATCGCCAGAGGCCGCCATTTGCTTTCATGGCGCCATCCTACACGAGGCCGGTCGGTCTCATGTTTGGGAAATGGGCGGCGCGCGTGCATATGCTATGGAGGATTCGTGATCTTAAGCAAAGTGGCACATGCGCAAAACTGAAGAATTCGCAGAGGCGTTTCGCGACCTGGAAACCCGCAGCAACGAGGACATCGCGGCGGCGATCCTCGATGCCCAGTCCAATGGATTGGGCGCTGTCCGACAATCCGTCTCCGGCATAACGGCAGCGGCAGGTGCGGCAGCCACGCGATTGCGCGAAAACCCGGCCGGGCGTCTCATTTACGGCGGCGCGGGAACGTCAGCCCGCCTTGGTGTTCAGGACGGGGTCGAGCTCGTTCCCACCTTCGGATGGCCCCACGCACGGCTGGCCTATCTGATCGCCGGTGGCACGGACGCTCTCACCCGGACCGCCGAAGGTGCGGAAGATGATTCCACGCAAGCGCGGCATGATGCGGGAGCGATCAACCTTGGCCCGGCAGATGTGTGCGTGATGCTGTCAGCCAGCGGTGTCACCCCCTACGCGGTCGCCGCTTGCACTGCGGCACGAAAGGCCGGTGCCTTGACCGTCGGCATCGCCAACAATGCGGGATCAACGTTGCTGGACGTGGCCGAGCATTCGATCCTTCTCGAAACGGGTCCCGAACCGATCGGCGGTTCGACCCGCATGACCGCCGGGACCGCCCAGAAGGTCACGCTCAACCTGCTCTCCACACTGATCATGATCCGCCTTGGCCGGGTCTATCGCGGCATGATGGTCGACGTGATCGCGTCGAGCGACAAGCTGCGCGACAGGGCTGCACGGATTGTCATGGAGGCGGCAGGGGTCGATGACGCCGCCGCACGTCAAGCACTGGCGGCGAGCGAGAATGCAGTCAAACCGGCCGTTCTGGTCGCCCGGGGGCTCGATCTCGCCAGCGCCCAGGCACTCCTCGACGCCCATGGCGGTGACCTGCGCCTCGCCCTCGCCAAAGCGGCCGGGAATTCGGACTGATCGCGCATGGCGAATGCCCCGGACCTCAACCCGTTCAAGATCACCTGGAATCGCCATGGGCGCAAACAGTGGGACACGATGCTGGCCGCATGCAAGCGCCCGTCTCTCACCCAGACATCGACCTATGCGCTCGCGCTGCACGAGGTGCAGGGCGCCCAGGCCGCGTTCGGCTTGATCCGCTTCAACAAACAGCCCATCGGGCTTGTGGTCGCCCACGGCAAGCCGATCCTGCGCACGCCCGGCAGCCAGACGATCTACCGCGGCCCGCTCTGGATCCACGACGAAATCCCCGGGCAAATGCAGAAACTCGCCTTCGAAATGCTGCGCAAGCGGTTCCGCCTGCGCCGCGGGCGGCCGGTCACCTTCCACCCCGAACTCGAGGACACGCCCGAGCATCGCGTGCAGATGCTGACGGCAGGTTTCAAGCGGGTCGCAGAAGGCTACAGGACCATTTGGCTCGACCTGACCAAACCGCTCGAGGAGTTGCGTGGTGAGCAGAAACAGAACTGGCGCAACGCTCTCGTCCAGGGCGAGCGAAACGATCTCATGGTCATTGACGACCGGGAATGCACCCGCCTCGGCTGGCTTATGGCGCAGCATACAGAGCATATGGAGCTCGGCGGGTATCGCGGACCTTCAGGCGGTCTGATCGACGCGCTTCACCGCCACAGCAACGCGACAGCGGGCTTGCGTCTGCTGGTCGCCGAACAAGCCAGCACACCCGTCGCCGGGGTCCTGTTGGCCCAGCAGGGCAAGGCGGCCACCTATCTGGTGGGCTGGACCGGCGCGACCGGCCGCGATCTGCGCGCCACGCATTTATTGCTTTGGCGCGCCGTGGAGCTTCTGAAGAGTGACGGTTTCGAGGCTTTCGATCTGGGCGGGATCAGCGCCGAGGCTCCCGGCGTCGAGCGCTTCAAATCGGGTCTTGGCGGCACGGAATCTTGGCTGGTCGGCGGATACGTCTAAGCGAATAGGTCTAGGCCGCGACGCGCTGGTCGTTCTCGACGAAGCTCGCGGCCTCGCGAACCAGCGCGGCCGCCTCGCCCGGTGATCCGTCAAAACCCGGAGCATTCTCTGAAAGATAACGCCGCCACGCCCGCGCCCCGCGTAGCCCGTTGAACAGGCCGAGAATGTGACGCGTCATGCCCACGAGATGACGGCCCGCTGCGATTTCCCGTTCGATATACGGGCAATAAGCCTCGATCACGTCATGGCGGCTCTTTGCTTCGGCCGTCCCACCATAAAAACGCCGGTCCGCATCTGCCAGAATATACGGGTTCTGATACGCCGCACGGCCGAGCATAACCCCGTCCACATGATGCAGATGCCCGGCGGCGACATCCAGATCCTCGATCCCGCCATTGATGGTCACGTGTAAATCCGACCGCTCCGCCTTCAGGCGATAGACCAGATCGTAATGCAGCGGCGGCACCTCGCGGTTCTCACGCGGGCTCAGGCCCTCCAGCCACGCCTTGCGCGCATGCACGATGAAACGCTCGCACCCGGCCGCCGCGACCCGATCCACGAAATCGATGAGCGTGTCCCATTCGGGTTGATCGTCGATCGCGATGCGGTGCTTGACCGTCACCGGAACATTCACGGCCTGGCGCATCGCCGCCACGCTGGCAGCCACGAGGTCGGGCTCCGCCATCAGGCACGCACCGAACCGCCCCGACTGCACCCGGTCGGACGGGCAGCCGACATTCAGGTTGATTTCGTCGTAACCGAGATCGGCGCCGATGCGCGCGCATTCCGCCAATTCGGCCGGGTCGGCGCCGCCCAGTTGCAGCGCGACGGGATGTTCGGCCGGGTCGAAGGCGAGCAGCCTGTCGCGCGGCCCATGCAGAATCGCCCCCGTGGTGACCATTTCCGTGTAGAGCTGCGCATGCGCGCTGATCAGGCGCAGGAAGAACCGCTCATGGCGATCCGTCCAGTCCATCATCGGCGCCACGGCCAAGCGTGCGTATGTCGGTGTCTCGGACATCTGGAGCGAAGACATACGACAAACGCCGTCCTGCGTTAAGTCGCGATGTTGCGGCGCGCACAATCACGGCACCGCACCCGCTCTCAATGTCTCTTCTGCCGGCGGGTCTCGGTCGTCCAGACCCGCAGATCGATCAGGACCTTCGCCGTCGCCACAAGGACGAGCGCGCAGAGCAGTATCTTCGTGATCGTTTCCATCGTGCCTTCGATCAGGACGGCGTGAACGACACTGCCGATGACCGTGGTGGCGGCCAGAGACGTATGGCCGAGCCGCCACACCCAGAATCGCACTCGAAGCCGCCGCAGCAACAGGGCCAGAAGCGCTGCACCAAAGACCGCCCACATGGCGATCACCCCCCATGCAGAAAAGAAGGTCGGCGCGCGAAACAGAAGCGCATCCAGCATGTCGGGCGGGCTTGTAATCCAGAGTCCGCCGACATGAACGACGACGGCGGCCACCAGACAGGTGCCGACCAAGCGATGAACCCGGCGGCTGTGGCGAACCGGCAAATCCGGAAGGTAGCCCCCCGCCAACAGGGGTTGAAGAAGAAGCAGAGACATCGCGACGACGCCGGCGAACCCCGCCCCGATATAAACGGGATCACGCCAGGCAAGCTGGGGGCTGAAGGCCGCCCCGGCAATCGGCACCGCGACCACAATCGCAAGCGCCGCCCAGATCAATGACCCGGGGACCCGGCGCTTTCGCGTTTCACGCATCGGTATCAGGCAGGCTTGAGCACAAAGTCCGCACGGAGACTGGTTTGCTCCGCGCTTCGCATGACCGGGCGCAGGAACACGGTTTCGAAGTCGCCGCTGTCATAGGCGAGATGGCCATGGGGTTGTCCGAAGGTCGGTACAATCTGCGGCATCTCCAGGCGGAACTCTCCATTCGCGTCCGACAATGTCGCGCCATGACTTTGTGGGTCACGCTCGCGCCCTTCTGTCGTATGCGCCCAGATCTGGATGCGCTGGCCGGGGATCGGTGCGCCATCGCCCGCGCGGCGCACGGTACCGGACATCCAGAACCCACCGCCGCCGATCCGTTCCACGATCGGCGCACCGGGCTGGTAGTTGTTGGCACCGCCGCGCATCGTACGTGTCGGCGTGAGCCCCTGGGCGCGCGCAGGCACGAGCAACCCCGATGTCCCGGTCACCATGGCGGCCATGCCGGCTGCGAGGATTGTCCTGCGTGTGAATGCATCAGTGGTCATATCGGTATTCCAATCGTCTGAGCCATCGACAACCGACGCTTACCGTCAGTTGCTATGGGATACGAAAAACAATCCCGTTTGGTTGGTTTACTAGATTAAGGAACGCAAAACCCGCGATAAACAGCTTTCACGCACTCGTGACGATGTACATCTGTGCGCGATCTGCACATCCAGCCCGGGGGTACAGCGCAACAACTTTGAGTTAAAATTCCGGCCCATGACTGACCACGCCCCCCTCATCGACAAGCTTCCCAAGGCCGAACTGCATCTGCATATCGAGGGGACCCTCGAACCCGAGATGATGCTTGCGCTGGCGAAGCGCAACAACTTCTCCCTGCCCTATGAGAATGTCGAAGAAATCCGTGCGGCCTATGAGTTCGACGGGCTGCAGGACTTTCTCGATCTCTATTATGCCGGCATGTCCGTCCTCATCGAGACGCGTGATTTCCATGACCTCACCTGGGCCTATCTGGAGAAAGTCGCCAACCAGGGCGTGACCCATGTGGAAATTTTCTTCGATCCCCAGGGTCACACGGACCGCGGCGTGACGTTCGAAACGGTACTGGGCGGGATCGTGTCCGCACTTGAACAGGGCGCGAGCGAGCTCGGCATTACGTCAAAGTTGATTATGTGTTTCCTGCGCCATTTGCCCGAGGAACAGGCCTTCGATGCGTTGCATTCGGCCTGCCACCACAAGGAGCATATTCACGCCGTGGGACTGGATTCCGGTGAGGCAGGCAATCCGCCGGCGAATTTTGCGCGGGTCTATGCCGAGGCGCGCCAGGAGGGATTCGTTGCCGTCGCCCATGCCGGCGAGGAAGGACCCGCCGAATATGTGTCCGACGCGCTCGATATCCTGAAGGTGTCGCGCGTGGACCACGGCAACCATGCGCTGGACGATCCGGCGCTCGTCGCGCGCCTCGTGCGCGAGAAGACACCGTTGACCATGTGCCCGCTATCGAACCTGCGCCTCAAGGGCATCGATCGGTTGGCGGACCATCCGGTCAAGCGGGCGATGGATGCCGGCCTGCTGGTCACGGTCAATTCCGACGACCCGTCCTATTTCGGCGGCTACATCAACGACAACTACCGGGCCGTGACCGACGCATTGGACTTGTCACCGGTTGATATTGTGACCCTGGCGAAGAACTCCTTCGCCGCGTCATTCCTGCCGGACAGCGAAAAACAGGCCCGAATCGACGCCATCGACAGCCATGCCGAGGCTTTCATTCGTAACGCGGACTAGAAATCCCACGCCGTCGGATGGCGGTGGTCCAGTTCGCGGGCGGCCGCGAGATCGCGCGCGCCGACCTGGCGCAGCGCCTCGCGCAATTCCTCGATAAAGAAATCGGCAACGAAACCCGGTCCCTCGTCACCCAGCGCGGCCAGCCCATACATGAAAGCCCGGCCGATCAGGTTGAACCGCGCACCCAGTGCCGTCGTCCGCATGAGGTCCACCCCGCTGCGCAGGCCGCCGTCGAACAGAATCTCCGTCTGCCCGCCGACCGCCGCGACGATGCCCGGCAGCATATCCACCGATGCAGGCGCGGCTTCGAGCTGACGACCGCCGTGGTTTGAGACCACGATGCCATCCGCCCCCAGCGCGGCCGACTTCTCCGCATCGCCCGGGTGCAGGATGCCCTTTATGATCAGCGGCCCTTTCCAGACGTCGCGGAACCGCGCGATCTCGTCCCAGGTGAACGAACCCCCGCCCTCCCCGCGTGCGAACTCCGCGGCCTCCGCGGGCGTCGGATTGTCGCTCACATATTTCTGCATATTGGCAAACAGGTTCTGGCCGTTGCGGAAATAGGCCCGCAACCAGGCCGGGCGGGTCACCACATCGGCGATCGTGCGCGGACCGATCCGATAGGGCAGCACCAGCCGGTTGCGCAGTTCGCGCGGTCGTTTGGTGCGGGCCGGCACGTCGATCGTAACCACCAGCGCGGCGACCTGTGCGGCCGTCGCCCGGGCAATCCAGTCCATGTTGATCGCGAGATCATCACGCGGCATCCGGTAGACCTGGAACCAGGCGAAGCCCTCCGCCAGTTCAGCCACCTCCTCGACCGTGGCCAGCGCCGAACTGCCAAGCGTAAACGGAATCTCGTTCGCAGCGGCGGCACGGGCGAAGACTTTCTCCCCACCCGGCAGCACAAGACCCGGCAGGCCCATAGGCGCAATTGCGAACGGTCCGGCGTAGCGCTTGCCGAACAGCTCGACCGACGTATCGGCGCGGTAATTCTCCACCCCGTATCGCGGCAGAATCTCGATCCCGTCCAGCGCGGCGGCATTGCCCTTGCGGTTCGGCTCATCCGCTCCCGCGGCACCGTCGACATAGTCGAAGGCGAAACGGGGCACCCGCTTGCGCGCCTTTGCACGCAAGTCACCGATGGTCGGGTAAAGCATCTTGAGCTTGCCCGCACGCGTCGTTGTGTCGGGCCGGCCAGCCGTGACCTTGTAGGCAGGCTCTTCGCTATCCGTCTTCGAAGTTTCTTCGGTCATGGAGCGATCTCCGGATCAATGGCCACCAGGATGGGCTTTGTCAGCGCCGACAGATGTTGCTTCTGGGTGCCGTCCGCCCGGAAATTATCCGGATCGAGCCAACTTTCATAGGCAGCCTTCAAACGCGGCCATTCCGAGACGACGCACGCATACCAGGCCGTATCGCGTGAGCGTCCTCGATGAATTAAATGATCGCGGAACACGCCCTCATAGGAAAACCCCAGCCGCTGGGCCGCGACCCGTGAGGGATGATTGAAAGAGTGGCATTTCCATTCATAACGCCGGTAGCCCGCATCGAAGGCCCACTGCATCATCAGATACATGGCCTCGCTCGTCGCCCGGCCGCGCTGTATCGCGGGGGCGTAGTGCACATGGCCCACCTCGATCGAGCCATGCGCAGGGTTTATGCGCATGTAACTCACCATTCCCGCCGCGCGCGACGTCGCGTTATCGATGATGGCATAGAAGAACGGGTCCGCGTCGAAGCATGTCTCAGCCATCCATGCCTCAAAGTCACCAAGGGTTTCGAACGGCCCATAGGGCAGATAGGACCAATCGCGTCCCTGCGTGTCTTCGCCGAACTGATGATGGAGATCGCCAGCATGAGCCGCGATATCCAGAGGCTCCAGCCGGCAGAACCGCCCCTCCAGAACTGTTCGCGCCGGGCGTGGCGGCGGCGACCAGTCGGGCACCGCAGCCCCAACCTTCAGACCATGTTCGTTCGTATCAGTCACCGGCGCAGGCCTTCCGACCGGCGTTCCTTGCTTCCACGTCGCAGCGCATCGACCGGCATCGGTCCCTATTGAGGCAGGAAAATGAAATTGAAGATATAGTCTTCCGGAACCGTGCAGTTCCGGTGGTACTGATCGAGGTTAATATCCCTTATCGACGTCAGGACGGAGCCTTTCAACGCATAGGTTTCATAGCCCAGTGACTCGACGAATCTCAGTAGCTCCTCGACGTCGCGCTTGATGTGAACTTCCTCGGACTCGACAACCATTACCGGCTTGTCACGCCGAATCGTTTCCAGTGCCCCGTTGATCACCTCGGCCTCGAAGCCCTCGACGTCAATCTTGATGAAACCGACATTCTCAAGACCGAGACCATCCAAACGCCTGGCCTCAACCTCGACGCCCAGAAAGGTGCCATCCACCTTGATCGCACTGAGTGACGCTCCCTGGTTCGAATAGCCCTTGTGACTATGGGGCACGCGCAGTTCGGCTACTCCGTCATCGTCGGACAACGCGACCTGACGGGCTTCCACATTGTCCGCGACGTTACGCTTGAGAATATTGAACAGCTTGGGGTTCGGCTCATAGGCATAGACCTGTCGTGCCAGGCCCGCCAGGAACCATGTCCAGACCCCCTTGTTCGCGCCGACATCGACGGCGACTTTATCGGGATGAACCAGAAACGGCAGAAGTCCGAGTTCCTTCTCGCCCCGACGCAATTCCTTTTGCGCCCGGTGCCGGATGTAAGTCTTGGGTGGCAGGAGCCAGTTTTTTAGTTTTTCCTCCATCGTGGAGGGGACGGTGGTCGCCACTTCGTTACTCCCACTCAATAGAAACATCAAAATTAATCAATAAAATCAATGACTTACATTAGTTTGAATCTGCTTTGAATCTTACCTAACCCATTGTTATTGCTTACAATATCCTAATTCCCTGCAATCACAACCAACATTACACAATTACGAGGACAAAACATAAATTCCTACATTTTCTATGTCCATATTTTATGAATATAAAACATCTAACCCATTGTTATTACCGATAAGTACCTTGACTTTGTATGTGTTCTTGTGCTATATTACACATAATGAATAATGCTATTTTGAAGGTACTTTGAATATGGAAAAGGTTGCTATCTACGCAAGAATATCCACGGACAATCTTGGTCAGGATGTTGATAGACAACTGCATGATGTGCGGGGTTATTGCCAACGCATGGGATACGAGATTGTTGAAGAATATGTGGATGAGGGATTTGCTCGCACCACTCGCAATCGTCCTGCATTAGACTGTCTGACGTCAGCACCCGTGGGACAGAATTGAGGATTTGAATAACGGAGGATTTCTGGTTCATCTTATCGATTAGGAGATCGAGATGACGAAGAAGCCCCAGACATCGAAAGACGCCGCCGGCAAGGTGGTTAAGAACATCCGCCGCAAGACGCGGCAAACCTATTCAGCTGAAGAGAAAATCCGCATCGTCTTGGCGGGCCTGCGTGGCGAGGAAAGCATCTCGGTGCTGTGCCGCCGCGAGGGGATTGCCGAGAGCCTGTATTATAGCTGGTCCAAGGAATTTCTCGAAGCTGGCAAGCGCCGGTTATCTGGTGACACGGCACGGCAGGCTACGCCGCCCGAAGTGAAGGATCTGCGCTCGGAGTCGCTGGCATTAAAGGAATGCGTTGCCGATCTCACCCTTGAGAACCGTCTGCTCAAAAAAAGCATGACAGGGGCTGGGGAGTTCGAGGAATGAGATACCCTGCGTCTGAGAAACTGGAGATCATCCGCACCGTTGAGGGATCACATCTGCCGGTGAAACAAACCCTCGACATGCTGGGCATCCCACGCACGACATTCTACCGATGGTATGATCTCTATATTGACGGCGGCCTGGATGGACTGGCTGACAAATCCCCACGCCCAGGATCGGTCTGGAACCGCATCCCTGATGCTCGTCGTGATGACCTGATCGAGTTCGCGCTGGAACATGAGGCGCTGACCACACGGGAACTGGCGGTCAAATACACGGATGAGAGGCGGTATTTTGTCTCTGAATCATCAGCTTATCGCATTCTCAAAGCAGCTGACCTCATCACCGCGCCAGACTACATGGTGATCAAAGCTGCCGACGAGTTCACCGACAAAACCACGGCCATCAACGAGATGTGGCAAACAGACTTCACCTACTTCAAGATCATTGGCTGGGGCTGGTATTATCTGAGCACGATCCTCGATGATTACAGCCGCTACATCATTGCGTGGAAGCTTTGCACCAACATGCGTGCTGAGGACGTGACAGACACGATCGAGCTGGCGCTGACGGCGTCTGGTTGCGACCAGGCGGTTGTGCGTCACAAGCCACGTCTGCTCAGCGACAACGGTTCATGCTACATCTCCGGCGATCTGGCCAACTGGTTGGAGGATCAAAAAATGACGCATGTTCGCGGCGCGCCGTTCCACCCACAAACCCAAGGCAAAATCGAACGCTGGCACCAGACCATGAAGAACCGGGTTCTGCTGGAGAATTACTATCTGCCAGGCGATCTTGAACGCCAGATCGGGGCCTTCGTCGAATACTACAACAACCGGCGCTACCACGAGAGCCTGAACAACGTCACACCAGTCGACGTCTACTTCGGCCGCGACAAAGCAATTCTCAGAGAAAGGGAAAAGATTAAGAAAAACACAATCAAACAACGCCGCTTGCAACATCAGAAACAAGCCGCATAATCAATCACACAAACGAGCCAGAGACTCCAATGCTCAAACCACTCTGATGTCCCATTTTATATGACGACGGACAATTTACACCGAAAACTGTCCAATGATCGGGGAGTAGCTCAAATTTCATTGCTGGGGCGAATGCCGCAAGCCAGCAACAGCTTGACATAAAAGAATAGCAATTTGCGTTTGTAGCGGGTGATACTCTTTGTGTGGTTTTCACCCCAAACGAGTAATTTTTTCTCCAGCAGAACAATTTCTTTCTGGTCGAAAGCGGGACGACGCTTTGATTGCTTCCCTTTTCCCTTCAATGTGAATTTTGGTATCTGGCTTGATTGGATGTACTTCTTCCGGCGAGCGAGATCGAAAACGGCGCGAAATACACAGTTATGATTGTTGATCGTTGATTTGCTGGGTTCTCGACCGAGTTCACTTCTGCGATGTCGCTCAAATTCCTCAATGACGTCATCATCGACATCAAGCAATGGCATATTGCCAAAATATGGGACCAGCCACCTATCAACGACGTTTATGTACGAGTCATAGACAGGCTTTCCGTATCCCGCTTTCTTATCTTCGATCCATTGCTTGCGCTTCATCATCGCAACATCGGAAAATGAGACAATCAGTTTGCCTTTGGTCCTAACCCGGATGCCACGCTCTGAAAGTGACTTAGCCTCCATATAAAGTTCGAGCGCAATCTCCTTCGCTTTTTTTGGATCGCTCGTACCAGTAGAGGTGCGTCTCCACCCGTCGCTGACCTTATATTTTGCTTCCCAGTTTTTGGTATTATTGCGAGGGCGGACAATAACCTCGCCGTCAAGAACGGGATGTGAATTGTCAGCCATTGCGCTTCTTATTAGTTAAAAATTCAGATGGTGCGGACGGGGGGACTCGAACCCCCACGGCCATACGGCCAACGGATTTTCGTACCACTTCGGCTTTCGCCGCCGCCAGTTGGCGTTCGTGGTCTGGACTATCTCTTCACCGTAGCCTTTTGGCCGTAGGTGCCACCCGTATAGTCTCTACACCTTCCCCGTAAGGGGCTTGGCTCGGGATTGCCATCGGCACTATGCCGCGGTAAGGTTTCCCCGAATTTGAGCGGTTCTACTCCCGATGTTTCCATCGAGGCACTCAATTTCCTTAAGTCCGTTGTGTCTACCAATTCCACCACGTCCGCATATTGAATCAGATTATCGTAAACGATCCGTTGCCACAAAAGATAACCCTCTCATCACTGTGTCGTTTGTGACGGTACTGTGTTCTATTTAATTTAATAAAAACAGTCCTTTATAAACTTTTTTATACATTTTAAGTCCCTTGTGTTTACCAATTTCACCACGCCCGCATCGCGTGACTGACTGGGGTATACTTGTAGCGAACGACACGCCGCACAGACAAACATCAATAGGTTTCGCCGTATGGATGGTTTCGACATCGCACGCCTGATTGCTCTGGCCGGCGCGCTTATCATTCTGATCCCGACGATCATCTTCGTGCTGCGTGACCGGAAGGCCGCGGTGCAGAATGCCGTGATCTGGTTCGCGCTGGCCGGCGTCGGTGTCCTGCTCTGGACCGCCTTCTGGCAGCCCTGATCGGATGGGCCGCAAAACCCTAGTCGTCGCTGGCGGCTTTGCCTGACTTGCGCGCTTCATAACGCTGTATTTCGGTCTGGATTGCGTCGTCGACCGCACCGACATAAAGCGCCCGGCTTTTCTTGGTATGGGTGTAGGCCTCGCGCCGGGCCGTCATCGAATCCTGGAAATGCGGCATCACATGGCGCGCCAACAACTCATGGCTCTTCCAGGTGTGTTCCCGGTCCGCCCAGTCATGCGCCAGGTCAAGCAAGGCGCCAAACCCTCCCGAACCCTTCCAAAGCCGCTCGATATGCTCAATGGCATCATCAGGGGTGCCAATCACGGCCATCCGCGATTCTCGTAAGTAGGCCACCGGGTCCGTGACCCCCTGCGGCACGATCGGGGTCGGTGCGATATGACGAAAATACTCGGCAAAGGCCTCCACCCCGAACTGAACATTTGCCTCCGCCTGCTCGCGCGTTTCGGCAATATGCATCAGCGTCACGATGCGCCAGTTCTCGCGGTCCACGGTCTGGCCATGTTCATCAGCCGCCTCTTCGCACTTTCGCCAGTTCTCGGCGTGGAATGCGAGCGCCTCATCGTTGGTCCCACCGAGTGACAAGAGCCCGATACCGTGCTTGCCCGCCGCCAGCGCACCCGACGGCGAGCGCAGGGAAGCAACTGCCATCTCGACCATCGGCTTGGTGTAGCTCGACAATTGCAGTTTCGCATCGACGATCTTGAACCAATCGGTCTCGGCATTGACCCGCTCACCGCGCAGCAACGGAACCAGAACATCGATCGCTTCGTTCATCCGCCGCCGTTGTTCTTTCGGGTGAAACCCCATCGCAAACGCATCCGACGGCAACGAACCCGGGCCGACACCAAACATCACACGGCCTCGGGTCATATGGTCGAGCTGGTTGATCCGGTCGGCGTTAATAAACGGGTGGTGATAGGCCAGCGACGACACCCCGGTGCCCAACCGAATACGGCTGGTGCGCGAAGCGGCGAAGGCGATGAAAACCTCGGGCGAGGCAATGATCTCGTAGCCGCCGGAATGATGTTCGCCGATCCACGCCTCGTCGTACCCGAGCTGGTCCATGTGAACGAGCAGATCGAGATCGCGCTCAAGAGCCAGGGTGGGGTTTTCGTCCGGACTGTGAAACGGGGCCAGAAATGTTCCAAACCGCAGATGTCGATCGGCCATATGTTCGCGTCCTTTTACACGGCGCTTAACTGCGCACCCTCGGTTGGCGATACGGCTGCAAGTGTATGGCGAACAGCCGCGATGCGCCAAGCACGCCGCCTTCGGACCCGCAAACGGAATTCGCCAGGCCCGGTCGACCCATCTCTAGTCGGCGGACTTGGGCACCTCGATGCCGTCTTCGACGGGCTCCTGACCCAGATTGCGGATCAGATCCCCCAACCGCTCCGCCGCCTCGTCGAGCCGCGCCTGATCGGGCCCTCGTAACACAAGGTTCGATCCCGGCTTGCCGCCGAAGAAGAACGGATAGCTGCCGATATCGAGGTCCGGGTAAGCGTCCTGCAGGAGGGACAATTCAGTCGCAATCTGGCCCTCTGGCACGTAGCTGCCGACGGTCACCGACAACAGGGTCACGCCGCGTTTGAGATGGGGTTTCACACCTTCGAACATCGCCTGCATGATCCTCGGAACACCCGCCATCACAAAGACATTCTCGACCCGAAACCCCGGCGCACCGCTGACCGGATTGTCCACCAGTTCAGCGAATTCGGGTGTCTCGGCCATCTTCAGCCGCGCCTCTGTCGCCTCGACGCCCATCTGGGTCATTCGTTCGCGCAGAATGCGTTCGGCCTCGGGGTGGCGGATCAGTTTCTGACCAAACGCCTTGGCCACACAGGCCGATGTAATATCGTCATGGGTCGGGCCGATCCCGCCCGTCGTGAACACATAGTCATATTTGGCGCGCAAGGCATCGAGCGCCGCGATGATCTCAACCTCGATATCCGCCACGACCCTTGCCTCGAGAAGTTGAATGCCCAGCACATTCAGCTCCGTACCCAGGAACGGAAGGTTGGCGTCCTTGGTGCGGCCCGAGAGAATTTCGTTGCCGATAACCAGGACCGCTGCGGTCACGCGATTGGTGTCACTCATATTCCGTCGTTACCCATTTGCTGGAGTTCGCCCGGTCGGCGTCAGGTTTTCGGATGTACGTAGCCGCGGGCTGCCATGCAACGGCTGAAGACACTGTCAAAAGAGCGTGCGGCCTGCCGATCCCGGGATTCCGAAACGATGGCGCGCGTATCTTCCCGGCCGCCGCGCGTCGAACTGCGGATATCGCGCGTGAAGCTCTCACTGCGCCCGATCGCACCCTCCGCCTGCACACGGCAGGCCGCCTGGTCCGCGCGCGCCTGTTCCCGGCTCGCGCCCTCCTTGACCCAGGCAGCGCTCGTGCCGCCACATGCGGCCAGCGCAAGTATGAATATCAGGGGCAATATAGGTTTCATGCGTTTGATTCCTTACCGGACCGATCCGACGAACTATCATGCACCTTATGGACAGTCAAAAAAACACAATGACTTGATGGCTGGCTTGATCATCGTGGACCGGCTTCATACCTTGCCGCATCATGATATTTCCCGATCCACTCATTCCCGGCCGCCTGAACCAGCGCTACAAGCGCTTTCTCTCCGATATCGAGATCATCGACAGCGACGGGACACCGACGGAAATAACGGCGCACTGCCCCAATCCCGGCGCAATGCTTGGCCTCAAGGACCCCGGCTCGCAGGTCTGGGTCTCGCCCGCACGCAACCCGAACCGCAAGCTCAAATACACCTGGGAGATCATCCGTGTCGGCACCCACCATGTGGGAATCAACACGGCGTTGCCCAATACGCTGGTCGATGAAGCGATCGAAGCGGGGCGCATCGCCGAGTTGACCGGCTATGGGAGCCGGCGCCGCGAGGTTCGGTATGGCGAGAACTCCCGCATCGATATCCTGCTTGAGGAGCCTGGCCGACCGGACTGCTATGTCGAGGTCAAGAATGTGCACCTGAAACGCGACGAGACCGACGGCGCCGCGGAGTTTCCCGACAGCGTCACCAAGCGCGGCACCAAGCATCTGCGTGAGCTGGCAAATGCGGTTGAGGCCGGTGCCCGGGCGGTCATGTTCTATGTCGTTCAGCGCGGCGACTGTGACCATTTTCGGCTCGCTGACGACATCGCGACCCCGACTATGCGGCCGCATTCGCGGATGCCCGGCATCGAGGGGTTGAGGCGATTTGCTATGCATGCGACGTTTCGCCCGAACGCATCGAAATCACCCGGCCATTGCCGATTGATATTTGACTCCAGACCCTAGACCGTCAGCCGATACACAAGATGACCGACACCCAATCCGCCTCCCTTGATTCCGAAGCGCGCCGCATCCGCATTCATGATGCCGATGCCTTCGAAGGCATGCGCCATGCCGGAAAACTCGCTGCGGAGACACTCGATCATGTAACCCCGCACGTGGTGCCCGGTGTCACGACCGAGGAACTCGACCGGCTTTGCCACGAGTTCATCCTCGACCATGACGCAATCCCCGCACCGCTCGGTTACCGCGGTTTCCCGAAGTCGATCTGCACGTCGGTGAACCACGTCGTCTGCCACGGCATTCCCGGTGAAAAACGGCTCACCGACGGCGACATCGTCAACATCGACGTTACGGTCGTCCTCGACGGCTGGCACGGCGATACGAGCCGTATGTACAACGTCGGCAAGGTGAAGCGCCTCGCCGAGCGGCTGGTCGACGTGACCCACCAGGCCCTGTGGGAAGGCATCAACATCGTCCGCCCCGGCACGACGGTCGGCGATATTGGTCACGCCATTCAGACATTTGTCGAGGCGGAGCGTTTCTCTGTGGTGCGGGACTTCTGCGGACACGGTCTCGGGCAGGTGTTCCACGATGCCCCGTCGATCCTGCATTTCGGCCAGCCGGGCACCGGGCCCGAGTTGCGCGAAGGTATGTTTTTCACCATCGAACCCATGGTCAATGTCGGCCGGTTCGATGTGAAAATTCTGGGCGACGGCTGGACCGCCGTGACCAAGGATCGTTCCCTGTCGGCGCAGTTCGAGCATTCGATCGGCGTCACCGCAGACGGCTGCGAGGTCTTCACCCACTCGCCGAAGGGTTGGGACAAACCACCCTACGACTGATGGCGCCGACGACCACATGGCCGCGCGCGTGAACCAGAACAATCAGCGAGACCATCGCAGCCGACTGCGTGAGCGGTTTGCAGCCGACGATGGCGCGTCGATGCCGGACTATGAGCTGCTTGAACTCATCCTGTTCAATGCTATTCCCCGCCGCGATACCAAGCCGCTCGCCAAGCGCCTGATTGAACGCTTCGGTAGCCTCGCCGCCGTGCTGGCCGCCGATCGCGCGGACATCATTCTGGTTGACGGCGCGGGACCGAGCGTCGCCGGATTGATCAAGACCGTGCACCAGGCCGGCATTCGCCAGGCCCGCGAAGATCTGCACGAGCGCCAGATCCTCGATTCCTGGGACAAGGTGCTGGAATATTGCCGCGCGGCGATCGGGCATCTGCCGCGCGAGAGCTTCCATGTCCTGTTTCTGGACCGCAAGAACGGCCTGATCGCCGCCGAGCAACAAAGCATGGGCACAGTTGACCAGACATCGGTTTATCCGCGCGAGGTCATCAAGCGCGCACTCGAACTCAACGCCAGCGCGCTTGTGATGGTTCACAACCATCCCTCGGGCGACCCAACGCCAAGCGACGCCGACATCGAGATCACACGCGCCGTCGAAACGGCCGGTGAAAGCCTCGGCGTGGCCCTGCATGATCATGTGATTATCGCCCGGGGGCGGCACGCAAGCCTGCGCGCATTGGGGCTTATCTAGGCAGCCGGAATCGCGCTACGCCGTGGCGATCAAGACGAGGCAAACCACAATCAGCCGACGCACAACGCCGGGCCAGCGGCTCTGCTTTCTAAAGATCGTCCGGCGCGCCGGGATCGTTCCTGGGTAGGTTACAGACATCGTGTCTCTCGCCTCATGCGTGTGCGATAACATCGCTCCGAACCCGTTAAGGCTCCGTTAATATGTATTAACGGTACCCCTGTGTGAGCCCGGTCGGGCGCCGTACCGGCCGGGCATGGGCAACACCCGTCCACAACCCCCGACTCGCCTGACCGGGGTATCACTCGCTGATCAGCATTATCGTTCGACAAACAAATCCAATTCGCGAAAGCCTGCACGCATGATCCCCCGTTACAGCCGATCCGAAATGACCGACGTCTGGGAACCGGAGAACAAGTTCCGGATATGGTTCGAGATCGAGGCCCATGCCTGTGACGCGCAGGCGGCACTCGGCGTGATTCCGGCATCCGCGGCCAAGACCGTCTGGGAAAAGGGCGCGTGGGAAATCGACCGGATCGACGAGATTGAACGTGAAACCCGCCATGACGTCATCGCCTTCCTGACAAACCTCGCCGAGTATGTCGGCGAAGATGCGCGTTTTGTGCATCAGGGGATGACCTCCTCGGATGTCCTCGATACCTGCCTGTCGGTGCAGCTCACCCAGGCGGCCGATCTCCTGCTCGCAGATATGGACGGGCTGCTGACGGCGCTGGAGAAACGCGCGCGCGAACACAAGAACGATGTCTGCATCGGGCGCAGCCACGGCATCCACGCCGAGCCGACGACCTTTGGCGTGAAACTCGCGGGCCACTATGCGGAGTTCGCCCGCTGCCGCGACCGGCTGGTCGCCGCGCGTGCCGAAATCGCGACCTGCGCGATCTCGGGCGCGGTGGGCACGTTTGCGAACATCGACCCGTCCGTCGAAGTGCATGTCGCCCAGAAAATGGGCCTCACCTCCGAGCCGGTCTCGACGCAAGTCATCCCGCGTGACCGGCACGCCATGTTCTTCGCCGTCCTCGGCGTGGTCGCCGGTGCGGTCGAACGGCTGTCTGTCGAGGTCCGGCACCTGCAACGCACGGAAGTGCGCGAGGCCGAGGAATTCTTCGCGGCGGGCCAGAAGGGCTCGAGCGCGATGCCCCACAAACGCAACCCGATCCTGACCGAAAACCTCACCGGCCTCGCGCGCGTGGTCCGTTCTGCTGTTGTGCCCGCGATGGAGAATGTCGCGCTTTGGCATGAGCGCGATATCTCGCATTCATCCGTGGAGCGCATGATAGGCCCGGACGCTACTGTCACTCTGGACTTCGCCCTGGTGCGCCTGACCGGCGTGGTCGAGAAACTACTGGTCTATCCCGACACCATGATGGCGAACATGGAAAAGCTCGGCGGGCTGATCCATTCCCAGCGTGTCCTGCTCGCCCTCACCCAGGCCGGGATGAGCCGCGAGGACGCCTATCAGGCCGTCCAGCGGAACGCGATGCAGGTCTGGGGGCTGCCCGAGGCCGAGCGCGAGGGCGCGTTCCTGTCATTCCTGCAGGGCGACGAGGCCGTCAACAAGCTCATCTCCGACGACGACCTCGCCGAGAGTTTCGACCTGGGCTACCACACCAAGCATGTGGACACGATTTTCGAACGCGTGTTCGGCGCGGCCTGAACCGGCGGCGCCGATGAGCGACAACCGGCTGCCAACCGATCTCTGGGTCAGCGCCGGCCTGCGCCAGGCTTCCGACGACAATGTCCCCATCGCCGTGGTGCGCAAGGGCGAGCGCCAGTCTGGCACAGTGATTTTGAAGCTCAATCAGCTCGACCGGGGCTGCCGCATCCTGACCCAGACCCGGGACCTGGACGGGAACCTGACCTGGTTTCCCGCGCTGGACGGTGCGGCCATTCCGGAAGCCGAAGCGGATGCCTACATTGAACGTGCCGTCGCGCGCGATCCCGACCTTTGGGTGATCGAAATCGAGCACCGCGAGGGCTGGCACCCCTACGATATTTTCTAGCCGACGGTGGTCTTCACCTGGTGAGGGCTACTCCAGCCCCTCGGCGAACCGCAGATCGCGGGTCACGCCGTCACCCAGCAATTTCAATGCGTCCTGATAGGCCGGGCTGTCATGGGTCGCGACGGCCGCATCGAGGGATGGAAATTCAATGACCGTCGTGCGTTCCTTGATTCCTGCCTCATAGACCCGCGCTGCAGGCCCGCGGGCGAGGAATTTCCCGCCGCCGGCGACAATCGCCGGGCCGGCGAGCTCAAGATAGGCCGCAAGTTTTTCCGGGTCATGAACTTCCCGATAGGCGGCGATCCAATAGGCTTTGGCCATTGCGTTTACTCCCAATCGATTGCTCTGAACTAGACGGACTTCTCCGCCTCGGCCAGGAATTCCCCGATCATCGTATTCCACTTTTCGGGGTGGCGCCGATAGGAGTAGTGCCCGCCATCATCAAACAGCGTCATCTGCGATCCGGGAATGGCAGCACTCAGGTCTTCCGCGAAGTAATAGGGGATCGTCGCATCGTCGATCGTCCCGACAACCAGCGACGGCTTGTCGATGCGCGGGATCTCGTCCGTGCGGTCATGGGCCAGCATCATGTCGAGCCGGGCGGTCAGAATTTCGACCGGCCCGACCGTCTCCAGCGCCCGGCGCTCAAGCTCCATGACCGCGTCGAGATTGTGCCGGAACTGATCTGCGCCCGAAGTGAACATGGACGAGACCTTCACATACTCTTCCGGGCCATAGGATTCAGCGATCCTCTTGCGGGTGACGGCCACGCGGGTGATGAATTCATCCGCCGTCACCCAGGTGTTGTTGAAGATGCACGCGCGCACCCGGTCGGGATGATCGAGCGCGAGATTCTGCAGAATACAGCCGCCTGTCGAGGTGCCCGCGATGTGCGCCTTGTCGACGCCCAGCGTATCCATCAGGGCAATCACGTCGGCGGCGATCGCCTGGGTTGAATACGCCCCCGGCCCCGTCGGCTTGTCGCTTTCACCCGTCCCGCGATGATCGAAAGTCACACAGCGGTAACGCTGGGCGAAATGCTCGAACTGGAACGACCAAGCGTCATGCAGCCCAACCAGACCGGGAATGAAAATGAATGCCGGCCCCTCGCCCTCATCGGCGCAGTTGAGCGTGATATGTCCGATATCAATACGCGCCATGTCCGTCGTGCTACTTGGGCTCGAAGGAGATGCCGCTGGCAATCTCCAGCATGGGCTCTTCAAGGGGTACGCGCAGGCCGTCATTCAGGCGGTTCAGCAAACCCATCGCCGCCGCGACGATCGTCGCTTCGGTGCGCTCTTGCGCGCTCGTATGTTCCACGAAGGTCGAGACGACCTCTTCGGGAATTGCGCCGGCATCCAGCGTCAACGCCTCGCTATAGGCCAGAATCGCGCGTTCCTTGTCGGAGAAGGCGGGGTGCGAGAGATAATCGTACATATTGTCGATTTTCTCCTGTTCCACGCCCTGGCTTCGCATCACCCGCACCTGGTGGGCCGAGCAGTAAAGACAGGCGTTGATATTCGAGACCTTGCTTCGGATCAGGGCCTTCATCGGCTTGGGCAGATCGCCGTGATCCCACACATCGTCAAGAAACTGGCGCATCGTCGCCCCGAGTTCCGGCGAATTTGCCATGGCGCGCACATTGTTGGCGATCATGCCGACGCGGCCGGAAACTCTCTCGGCCGATTTTCGGAACGGTGCGGAAAAATCCTCGTCTTCCACGAGCGGCACGAGACACGCATGTCCGCCCCCCGGTGTCAGATCATCCATCTTCAAAGCCCTCCAGTTTCTCTTTCGTAGCGCGCAGACCCCGCCGCCAAATGGAAATGCCGGTCCCATTGGGGACCGGCCGCCCTGATTCCTGTCTCAAGCCTGGTCGGCGCTAGACGCCGTCGTGGACCTGCTGCATGGCCTCGGTGAGAAGCTCGTCCATATGCTTGCGCACGATATGCTCGGACGTGTCGACGCCCTTCGCCTGGAGATCGCCAAAGACCTTCTCGAGGACATCATCGTCGCCGGGCTTCTCGAAGTCCGACTTCACTACTTCCTGCGCGTACGCCTGTGCTTCAGCCTCGTTCAAGCCGAGCAGCTCCGCAGCCCACAGGCCCAGCAGTTTGTTGCGACGCGCCGTCGCCTTGAACTTGAACTCTTCATCGAGCTTGAACTTGTTTTCGAAGCCCTTCTCGCGCTCGTCAAAAGTCGACATATCTAATTTGCTCTCCGTTGCTTACTTGCCGGTCGTTCTTAGAAGATAGATATAGTGTTCCATCGTCCCGGTTTGAATTGAAATCTCATGTGCACACTCGTCATTCTTCGCCGACCCGACCACGCCTGGCCGCTCCTCATCGCGGCGAATCGCGATGAAATGATCGACCGGGCCTGGAAATCGCCGGCGCGGCACTGGCCCGACCGCGAGGATGTGGTCGCCGGCATTGATGAACTGGCGGGCGGCACATGGCTGGCGCTCAACGATAACGGCGTCACCGCAGCGATCTTGAACCGTGAAGGATCCCTCGGCCCCACGATCGACAAACGTTCGCGCGGCGAGCTTGTGCTCGAGGCGGTCGGCCACCCGGACGCCGCGGTCGCGGCCGAGGCGATGGCCGAACTGGATGGCAGCGCGTATCGTTCCTTCAATCTCATCATCGCCGACAATCATGACGCCTTCTGGATCAGGGGCACCGAACAGCCGAAGGTCGAGATATTCGAGATTCCACCCGGGCTCCACATGATCACGTCGCGCGAACTCGACGACGTGGAAAGTGTGCGGATCGGGCGATTTCTGCCGCGATTCCGGGGCGCCGACGAACCTGACATCGAGGCAGGAGATTGGTCAGCGTGGGAACGGCTTCTGGTCACACGCCTGCATGACAGCGAGGAAGACCCGCGCGAGACTATGTGTATCGTCACCGACAAGGGCTACGGGACGGTTTCGAGCAGCCTGATCGCCCTGCCATCAGCCGAACGACCCGATGCGGAAGCCGTCTGGCGTTTCGCGCCGGGACGTCCAGACACGAACCCTTACAAGCAGGTGATCCTGTCACACGGCACCCAATGAACGTCCGGTCGCTCGATCATTTGGTGCTCACCGTGGCATCGATTGAAGCAACCTGCGCTTTCTACAGGCGGACTCTGGGCATGGATGTCGAGATTTTCGCCGAAGGGCGCTACGCGCTGCGGTTCGGCGATCAGAAGATCAACCTGCACGAGGTGGGACATGAGTTCGAACCGAAAGCCACCCGGGCCACACCCGGCAGCGGTGATCTGTGCTTTCTGACGGACACACCCGTCGAACAGCTCGTCTCACATCTTACATCACTGGACATCGAGATTATTCAGGGCCCGGTGGCGCGGACCGGCGCCACGGGCCCGCTTCAATCTGTGTATTTCCGGGACCCCGACGGCAATCTCATAGAGGTTGCCAACTCAGATGCGTAATATGCACAGACCAACATCAGGGATTGGATAAACCATGGGAAACGACCGTTTCGATGTGAGTGATCGCGTCGTCGTCATAACGGGGGCCGGACAGGGCCTCGGCCGCGAATATGCACTCGCCTTTGCCGCAGAGGGCGCAATACCCGTGCTGGCCGAGCTCAACGGCGAAAATTTGCGCGCCGTCGCAGCCGAGATCGAGACGGCAGGGGGCCAGTGCCTCGCCGTGGAAACCGATGTCGGAGATCCGGATTCCGTAAACGCGATGGTCGCGGCAGCGCTCGACGCCTATGGCCGGATCGACGTGCTGATCAACAACGCCGCTATCTTCGCCACCCTGCCCCAGCGGCCCTTCTATGACATCCCGTTCGAGGAATGGAACAAGGTGATCCACGTGAACATTACCGGCTCCTACCTCTGCGCCAGCGCGGTGGCGAAGCCGATGAAGGCGGCCGGACAGGGCCGGATCATCAACATTTCCTCCGGCACCGTGCCCCAGGGCGCTCCGGGATTCATGCACTATGTCACCTCGAAATCGGCGATCATCGGCATGACCCGCGTGATGGCACGTGAACTCAGCGACGACAGCATTAACGTCAACACGCTCATGCCCGGCTATACGACGACCGAGATCGAGCATGCGAGCATGGATGACGATCTCCACGAGTTCATCCAGAACAAACGCCTCGTCAAACGCGCCGGCACGCCGGACGATCTGATCGGGGCGGCCATGTTCCTGGCTTCGCCCGCGAGTTCGTTTATCTCGGGCCAGACCCTCGCCGTTTGTGGCGGCGAGGTCATGCTCTAGTTCCAGCCGACACAAAGGGAGTAATTGCATCATGGGTGAAGTCCTGCGCGCGGACTGGTTCGACCTGTCCGACGACGAACGCGACACACATTTCGAGTGGCTGCACGGCGAGTTTCTGCCGTCATTGACCGCCACCCAGGGAGTTGCATGGGTCGGGCATTACGACATCGTCGCGCATCCCGACAGGCCCTATATCGAGGGTGCCCCGACGAAAAAGGAAACGACGGACCCCGACATCGCCACGGGCTGGCAAAATGTCGTCCTGACGGCCGGTCTGTCCACCGACACCTTCCTCGGCCCCGACAACGGGGTCGACGCACTTTACACGGCAAACGCGGCGGGGCTCGCCGCCTGGCGCAATCATCGCGCCTGCGTGTCCGTCGAGGAGAAGGTTGTCAACGGACCCGAGGAGAGGGTCATGCCCTATGGCGCGGGCCCGCCGTCGGCCATGCAGATCGGTTCGTTCAACGCGGACACGACCGCCCATAACGAAATGCTGGCGCGCTGGTATCGGGCCGAACGTTTCCCGCGCATCGCGGTCTCCCAGGGCATCATCCGTGGCCGCAAGTTGCTGTCGGTCACGGGTTGGGCCAAGCATGGCGTGCTGTGGGAGGGTGTCGAACTGGGCGCGGACGACTATTCGTTCGAGTCACGTTTCATCGACGCCGACCGTGGCGAAGAATGGCCCGGGCCACACGTCCTGGACTACGTAACCCACGCACCCGGCAGCCCCCACGCGGGCCGTCGCGTCTGGCCGAAGGTCTGATCACCCCATCCCTGCCGGCCCAACAGCCGGCACGCACCCAAACCCGGTATTGGAGAGAACATGGCAAGGGTAAGCCTGATTGATGCGAGCAACGCGCCCGCTCACCTGAAAGCGGACATCGAAGTCAACTATGCCGCCAACGACGCGCTGTTCGGCGAACGCGCCTCGACGATCAACTCCCTGAAGCTGATCGCCCATGTCCCGCTGGTCGGGCGCTGGCTGGCGCCTTTGATCGCCGCCATGCAGCGCAACGGTGCGGGCAGCATCCTGCCCGCCAAGATCAAGACGCTGATCGACATCAAGACGAGCACCATCAACGACTGTTTCTACTGAACCCATCACAATGTGTCGCTCGGTCGGGTGGCGGGAATTACAGACGAGCAGCTCGAGGTCATTCAGGGCAACGAATACATGAACTCCGACCTGCTGACGGCGCGCGAGAAGGCGACGTTGCTGTGGACGGAGCACGTCACGCTGAACACGGCGAAAAACCGGGACGATGTCTACAACGAGGTCGCGGCGGTCTTCTCTGAGGCCGAGATCGTTGAAATGACGACCGTGTGTGCGTTCCGCAACATGCGCAACCGGATGCATGATTCCCTTCATCTGGACCCCGACCCGCCCGCCGGCGCGGACGCGGTCGGTGCCGGCTCACAGGTGAGCCCGGACGCGCTGAAGGCATATCTGCAGCACCTGCTTGACAACTGGCCGGACGAGTTCCCGACCGCGCCGACGTCGTAAGGGCGGTGCGCGCCTACTCGAAGTCCATGTCCTGCTTGTAGCCGGCGCGCTCCCACTGCAGGAAGTTGACCATCTCGTAGGCCGCCGCGGCATCGAGCGTGCGATTGTGCTGGTCGGCGATGTAGCGGTTCACCGAACGCTTGGTCCACGCGAGTGTCAGCGGCGGTTTCTCGAGCAACTTGGCGACGATCCCGTCGACCTTCGCGTCCAGTTCGTCCAGGGGCACGGCGTAGTTGATGATATGCATATCCGCCATCTCGCGCGCCGTGTACTCCTTGGCCAGCATCAGATATTCCTTGGCCAGCGCCGGTGACATGTAGAGCGGAATCAGCGACGCACCGCCGTCTCCCGGCACCAGCGCAAATGGTGGGCCGTAAGGCGCCACGTCACCCATACCCATATGAATATCCGCGATGCGCGCGTCCTCGCGTGCGATGATCAGGTCGCAGCCGAACATCAGGCTCTGGCCGAACCCTGCGGCGTCGCCGTTCACGCGCGCGATCACCGGTTTTTCCATCTCGGTCAGCGTGGTGTGGGCACGGATGATGCCGTTGAAAATTTTCCACGAGCCCTTGGGTTCGTTGTGGCCCGCCAAAGCACCCGGATCCTCATAGTGCGGCGTGCGCGGTGAGACCATGAACTCTCCGTCATTCACGCCGGTCAGAATGACAACCCGAATATCCTGGTCGTCGCGCAATTCGCCCAGCGCCATGGCTATTTCCCAATGAAAATCGAGCTTCCGGCCGGCCACGATACCGTCGGTCAGGTTGTACATATGCACCGTCGCGACACCGCCGCTGCGTTCAATGTGGAGCGTTCCGTACTCGTTTTCTGAATCAGACATTTCTTGTTTCCCCCTAAAGATATTTCTCGAACCACGCGACGGCCTCGGTCATGCCGATCTCGTGCATTTCGGGATTGCAGAAATAGTAGCTCTCGTAATGCTGCGCGGCCGGCAGCTTGACCAGCTTCTTGGGTTCGCCGAGCTGTTCGTAACAGCCGAACTGCTCCTCGGGCGGGACCGTGCAGTCATCCTCGGCATAGACCACGAGAACCGGGCGCGGCGAAATCAGGTGCGCCACCGCCTCGGGCTTGAAACGCAGGCAGGTCTCCGCGCTCTCGAGATCATAATCCGACACATAATGGCCGTGCTTTTGATGGTGCTGCTGGATCACGTCGAGCGTGTGCGGGTCGGTCAGCATGATGTCGAGCAGCGGCCAGTAGGTGTGCTCGCCCGTGGTCACGCGTTTGCGGGCCGCCTCGGCGACCTTGTCCTTGAAATCGAGCCATTCATGGGGCCGGCGCGCCTGCTTCATCCAGCGCTCGCCGTCCGACACGCCGACGGAATTGACGATCACCTTGATGCGTTCGTCGAAGGCCGCACACCAGATGACCGAGGCGCCGCCCCAGCTGGTGCCGTAGCAGCCCATCCGGTCGCGATCGACGCCCTCGACCGTCTCCATATAGGTGAACGCGTCATAGACGTCCTGCGCCTGTTCCAGGGGGCGATGCCGGCCGCATTCGCCGCCGCTTTCACCGAACCCGCGGTGGTCCGGCGCCAGCACGAAGTAGCCCTCCTCCCAGAGGCGCCGCGGCACATCCATGCCGTAGACCTCCTTCATGCCGGAATAGCCGTGTAGGCAGACAATGGCCGGGCGCACCGGGTCACCCGGCTTCCAGCCCTTCGGCGTGTAGAGATGCGCTGCGATCTCGATCCCGTCGCTGAAGTAGGTAATCTCGTCCCAGACCTTTTCGCGTTCGGTCATATCGTTTCCCCCTGTTATCCTTGCGGTGAAGTCTGTCAAACAAGCGGGATTACGGCAATGAAGGGTATTGGACATTGAAAATTGAAAGTCGTCAGGTTCCATTCCTTTGGCGGTCCGGAAGTCCTGAGCGTGGACGATATCCCCGATCCCGTGCCGGGGCCGGGCGAAATACGCGTCCGCGCCGAAGCCATCGGGGTCGGCGTGCCGGACATCCTGATGCGCCGTGGAAACTATGGGTGGATTCCGCCCCTGCCGGTCATTCCCGGCAATGAGCTGGCCGGCACGATCGATGCCGTGGGCGAAGGCGTGGATACGGTCGCGGTCGGCGACCGCGTGTACATCAATTCCCGCGAACTTCCCGAACGTGGCGGCGGCTATGCCGAGGCGATGGTCGCACCCGCCGGGGCGGTGTTCGACATACCCGACAACGTCGATGGCGCACAGGCGGTCGCGCTCGGCAACTATCAATTGTCCTGGCTACTCCTGAACTACGCCAGCGCGCCCAGGGCAGGCGACAGTATCCTTGTGCACGCGGCGGCAGGCGGCGTCGGCGGTGCGCTCGTCCAGGTCGCGAAAAGCATGGGCCTGGCGGTTTATGGCATCGTCGGTTCGAAGGCCAAGGCGGACTATGTGTCAGAACAGGGTGCCGACGCGGTGATCGACCGTAATACCGAAGATATCGGGACACGGATTGCCGACCTGACGGATGGCAATGGCGTCGACTACATCTATGATTCCGTCGCCGGCCCCGGCTTATCAAATGACTTTGCCATGCTCGCGCCCATGGGAATGGTCGTGATGTTCGGCTATCTCGGTGGCGACCCGGATCCTGACCTGTTCAAGCATATGCGCGCCGGGTTCGGCGACAGCATCGCGTTTCGCCTGTTCAGCATCCATGTCCTCGACGACAAGCCTGCCATTCGCCGCGGCGCCATGAAATCCGCGATGGCCGCGCTCGCCGCCGGCGAGATTTCGCCCCACATCCACACGACGATGCCACTCGATGAAGCGGCGGACGCACATCGCCTTATCGAGGGCGGAACCGTCACCGGCAAAGTCGTCCTAACTCCCTGAAACCGAGGTCAGCATGAACCAGATCGACCTGAACGACCGCCATGCCATCGTTACCGGCGGCGCCAAAGGCATAGGACAAGCCATCGCAGCCCGCGCGCTGGCGTCCGGTGCGCGCGTGACCATCTGGGACATCGATGTCGCGCGAACGGATCAGACCGTCAAGGAACTCGGCGCGGGCGACGGCCTGCGCGCCGACATGGTCGATGTCACCGACCCCGACGCCATCACTCGCGGGCTCGATGAAGCCATCGCCGCCTTCGGAAACGTCGATATCCTGGTCAACAACGCCGGCTCCGTCGGCACGGTGGCCACCCTGTGGGAACAACTGGTCGAGAACTGGCAGCGGATGCTCACCCTCAACCTGACCAGCGCATTCCTGTGTTGCCGGGCCGTCACGCCGCACATGATCGAGAATGGCTATGGACGGATCGTCAATATCGCGTCGAACGCCGGCAAGATGGCGACACTGCAGAACTCGCCCTATGCCGCCGCGAAAGCGGGACTTATCAGCATCACCAAAACCCTGCCAAGGAAGCGGCGCAAACAGGCGTCCTGGTCAACGCGGTGGCACCGGGCGGGGCCAACACCGAGCTGTTCGATGGTCTGCCGGAGGCATATGCCCAGCAAATTGCCGCGGCCATGCCGCTGAACCGCCTGATCGAGCCCGAGGAAATCGCAGCACTGGCCGTCTGGGCGGCATCCGAGGACTGCTCGGGAACCACCGGCTTCGTGTTCGATATCTCGGGTGGCCGCGCGGATTACTGATCGCCAAATTACCGACGATCTATCCACCGTTCGGCACCGGACGCGATTGTTCACGCGGCCCGCGCTTGGTATACCTCGGCAACGCGCAAACACGATGCAAAGCGCGCCAACACCGCGGATTTCAAGACCATGACGCGACGCAGAAAGATCTATGAAGGCAAGGCGAAGGTCCTCTTCGAGGGCCCCGAACCAGGCACGCTCGTACAGTATTTCAAGGACGACGCGACCGCCTTCAACAATGAGAAAAAGGGTGTCATCACCGGCAAGGGCGTCCTCAACAACCGGATTTCCGAGTATCTGATGCTGCGCCTGGCCGAGGTCGGCATTCCGACCCATTTCGTGCGGCGCCTCAACATGCGCGAGCAGCTGGTCAAGGAAGTGGAGATCGTCCCGGTCGAGGTGGTTGTGCGCAACATCGCCGCGGGCTCGATCTGCAAGCGTTTCAATATCGAGGAGGGCACACCCCTGCCCCGCTCGATCGTCGAGTACTACTACAAGAACGACGAGCTGGGTGATCCGCTGATCTCGGAAGAGCACATCACCGCATTCGGATGGGCCGCCCCGCCGGAAATCGACGACATGCTGTCGCTCAGTCTCCGGATAAACGACTTTCTCATGGGGCTGTTCCTGGGGATCGGCCTCCGCCTGATCGACTTCAAGCTCGAATATGGCCGCCTTTATGACGAGAATGACCAGATGCGCATCGTGTTGGCTGACGAAATCACGCCCGATGGCTGCCGGCTCTGGGACGTCGAGACGAACGAGAAGATGGACAAGGACCGCTTTCGCCGGGACATGGGCGGTGTCGCCGAAGCCTATCAGGAAGTGGCACGTCGACTGGGTATCACCCCCGAATCAGGGCAACAGGATATCAAGGGTCCCTCGACCATCCAGTAACTCCATTAGTCGGCGGTTCCGTTGAAAGCACGCGTCCATATCACTCTCAAGAACGGCGTCCTGGACCCTCAGGGCAAGGCAATTCACAACTCCCTCGAAGGGCTCGGGTTCGACGGCGTCGAGGATGTGCGCCAGGGCAAATTCATCGAGCTTGAGCTCTCCGATGGCGACGCCGAGGCGGCCAAGGCCCGGGTCGCAGAGATGTGCGAGAAACTGCTCGCCAACACCGTGATCGAGAATTACACGGTCGAGATCGAGAGCTAGGCACCCACGCCCATGTCTGCTGCCGTCATTGTATTCCCCGGATCGAACTGTGACCGCGACATCGCCGTCGCGCTCGAGGCCGCGCTCGGGCACGCCCCCGAGATGGTCTGGCACGGCGACAGCGAGCTTCCGAATGTCGACCTGATTGCCGTCCCGGGTGGCTTTTCATATGGCGATTATCTGCGTTCGGGGGCCATGGCAGCGAACAGCCCGATCATGCGCGAAGTCGTCGCGCAGGCCGGACGCGGCGTGCCGGTGCTCGGCATCTGCAACGGGTTTCAGGTGTTGACCGAATGCGGCCTGCTGCCGGGCGTGCTGATGCGCAATGCGAGCCTCAAATTTATCTGCCGCGACGTCGATCTGCGCGTCGAACGAAACGACACGGTTTTCACCGGCGACTACGGTGCGGGTGATGTGATCCGGGTGCCGGTCGCCCATCACGACGGCAACTACTTCACCGACCCGGACACGCTGAAATCACTCGAAGACAATGACCGCGTGGCCTTCCGTTACTGCGCACCCGATGGTGCGATTACGGATGCAGCCAACCCCAACGGTTCGCTGGCCAACATCGCGGGAATTCTGAACGAGGCCGGCAATGTCCTCGGCATGATGCCCCATCCCGAACGGCTGGCCGATATCCAGCTCGGCGGCACCGACGGGGCGCCGATGTTCACGGCTCTGGCCGGGGCCATTGCAGCATGAGCGACACCGCGGCACGTCCCGAAGACCTGATGGGTCTGAGCGACGAAGAGTACGACACGATCCTTGAAATTCTCGGCCGCACGCCGAACTTCACCGAGCTCGGCATCTTCTCCGTAATGTGGTCGGAGCATTGCTCCTACAAATCGTCGAAATTCTGGCTCAAGACCCTCCCGACGGAGGGTCCCCAAGTGATCCAGGGCCCTGGCGAGAACGCCGGCGTGATCGACATCGGCGACGGGCTGGCGGCGATCTTCAAGATCGAGAGCCACAACCATCCAAGCTTCATTGAGCCCTATCAGGGTGCCGCCACCGGCGTGGGCGGCATCATGCGCGACGTGTTCACCATGGGTGCCCGCCCCATCGCCAACATGAACGCACTGCGCTTCGGGGCTCCCGATCACCCCAAAACGCGACATCTGGTCGACGGGGTGATCGCCGGTATCGGCGGTTATGGCAATTGCATGGGCGTGCCCACGGTTGGCGGCGAGGTGAATTTTGATCCCGCCTACAACGGCAACATCCTGGTCAACGCCATGACCGTGGGGATCGCCGGCACCGACAAGATCTTCTACTCCGCCGCCGCGGGCGTCGGCCTGCCGGTGGTTTACGTCGGCGCCAAGACCGGGCGCGACGGAATCCACGGCGCCACGATGGCGTCAGCCGAGTTCGATGATGATTCCGACGAAAAGCGCCCCACGGTGCAGGTCGGCGATCCGTTCACGGAAAAACTGCTGCTCGAAGCCTGCCTGGAATTGATGGCGACCGATGCGATTATTGCGATCCAGGACATGGGAGCCGCGGGCCTGACATCCTCGTCGGTCGAGATGGCAAGCAAGGGCGAAGTCGGTATCACGCTGACCCTCGACGAGGTCCCCCAGCGCGAAACCGAGATGACGCCCTATGAGATGATGCTCTCGGAGAGCCAGGAGCGGATGCTCATGGTGCTGAAGCCGGGGCGCGAGGAGATGGCGCGCGCCATTTTCGACAAATGGGAGCTCGACCTCGCCGTGATCGGCGAGACAAACGACAGCCAGCGACTGGTGCTTAATTGGCAGGGCGAGGTTGCCGCTGACATCCCCGTCCCGCCGCTTGTTGCCGCCGCTCCGGAATATGAGCGTCCCTGGACGGCGACTCCGCCCCGCGCGGTGCTCGGCCCCGATGAGGTGGCCGCCCCCGACGATCTCGCGGAGGCTTTGCTGCAACTGGTCGCGAGCCCCGATCTGTGTTCACGGCGCTGGGTCTGGGAACAATATGATCACATGGTCATGGGCGACACGGTGGGCCGGCCGGGTGGCGATGCCGCGCTGGTGCGGGTCCACGGTACCAACAAGGCGTTGGCGATCAGCACCGACTGCACGCCGCGCTACGTGGTCGCGAATCCCGTCGAAGGCGGCAAGCAGGCGGTCGCGGAATCCTGGCGCAATATCACGGCGGTGGGCGCGACACCGCTGGCCGTGACCAACAATCTGAATTTCGGTAACCCCGAGCGGCCCGAGATCATGGGCCAGCTGGTCGGGGCCGTGCAGGGCATGGGGGCCGCTTGCGAAGCGCTTGATGCGCCCGTCGTGTCGGGCAATGTCTCGCTCTACAACGAGACGAATGGCGAGGCGATCCTGCCGACCCCCGTAATCGGTTGCGTCGGTCTGATTGACGACCTGACATCGGCGGTGGGCGGCGCGTTGAACAACGAAGGCGATGCGATCTTCGTCGTCGGCGAAACGTCGGGCTGGCTCGGCTGCTCGATCTATCAGCGCGACCAGGCGGGCGGGGCGGCCGGCGCGCCACCGCCGGTGGACCTCGATACCGAGCGGGAGAACGGCAATTTCGTGCGCGAAGGGATCCGTGCAGGCCGGATCAATGCCTGCCATGACGTCAGCGACGGCGGACTCGCAGTCGCATTGGCTGAAATGGCGATCGCCGGTGATATCGGGGCAGAAATCAGCCATGAAAGCGGCTTGCCGGCTCACGCCTGGGCCTTCGGCGAAGATCAGGCACGTTACATCGTCACTTGCGCCGATGCCGCGGCATTCGCCGCTGCTGCAAAGGATGCCAAGGTCCATGTGGAACACATTGGCACCGTGGGTGGGGCCGCGTTGACACTCCCCGAAGCGAAGCCTATATCCGTCGCGGCGCTGCGCGATGCACATTCGCGCTGGTTGCCCGCGTATATGGCATCGCGCGAGAGTTAAGCCCACGCGATACCGCAATCACCCGGGGAGTTACCCAAATGCCGATGGCCGCCAGCGAGATCGAGAACCTGATCAAGGACGCGTTGCCGGATGCCGAAATCCGGATCGATGATCTGCGCGGTGACGGCGACCATTATCTGGCCAATGTCGTCTCGTCGGCATTTGCCGGTAAATCCCGGGTCCAGCAACATCAAATGGTTTATGAGGCTCTCCAGGGCCGGATGGGGGGCGAGCTACACGCGCTTGCGCTTCAGACATCCGCCCCCGAGAACAGCTAACCAATTCAACCGGAGTTCGATATGACCGACAGCCCCGTGCAGGAACGCATCAAGACCGACATCGACCAGAATGAAGTGATGCTCTTCATGAAGGGAACCCCCGTGTTCCCGCAATGCGGCTTCTCGGCCGCCGTGGTCCAGATCCTGAACCATGTGGGTGTCAAGTTCGGCAGCGCGGACGTGCTGGTCGACCCGGCGATCCGCGACGGCATCAAGGAATTCACAAACTGGCCGACCGTCCCCCAGCTTTACGTGAAGGGCGAGTTCGTCGGCGGTTGCGACATCATCCGCGAGATGTTCGAGACCGGCGAGCTCGAGCAGATGTTCGACGAAAAGGGTGTCGCACGCGAAGCTGCCTGAACTACGACCTTCAGCTAATGTGAACGGGCCGCGATTTTCGCGGCCCGTTTTGCTTGCCGCCTCCACACGGAGCCCACTCCTGCCGCAGTCCCCCACATCACCGAATGGCCAACGCCGGTTCTCGGGCGCGGAAACCGCCGGGTTGTCCATGGGCGTCGGCGCGTTCCTGATCTGGAGCTTCACGCCGTTCTATTTCGAGGCGGTTCAGACGCTGGGCGTCATCGAGATCGTCGCCCATCGCTTCCTGTGGTGCATTCCGTTCATGGCGCTGGTCCTCACGATCGCGCGTCAGTGGCCCGACCTGTTCGCCGCCATATGCAACCGGCGGGTCTTGGCCACCCTGTTCCTGACCTCCGCGTTGATCAGCGTGAATTGGAGCATGTTTATCTTCACGGTCGTCACCGATCAGCTCCTCGCCTCCAGCCTCGGCTACTTCCTGAGCCCGCTGGTCAACGTGCTGCTGGGATTCGTCGTGCTGCGCGAGCGCCTTTCGAAAGGTCAGCGGATCGCCGTCGTGCTGGCCGCTATCGGCGTCGGCATTCAGATCGTGGCATTTGGCCAGGTGCCATGGATCGCACTGGTTATCGCCTTCTCGTTCGGCAGCTATGGCCTGTTGCGCAAGACTGTCGCGGCCGGACCTGCCGTTGGCCTGTTCGTCGAATGCTCGGTCGTCGCACCCATCGCTGCGGCCGCACTCATCTGGTTCTCTGTTCAGGGTACCGGCGCGTTCGGGCAATCCGGCCTCGGATTTGATGCACTGATCGCCTTTTCCGGTGTCGTCACCGGGCTACCGCTGCTCATGTTCGCCGCGGCGGCCCGCCGGGTCCGGCTGGCGACCATTGGACTGATGCAATACATCGCACCGTCCTTTTACCTCATCTTCGCGCTGACCTTCTTTCCCCAGCCCTTCGGCACCGCCGAGATCATCACCTTTGCCTTCATCTGGTTGGCGCTGATCATCTACACGGCCGAGATTTTCCGAACACGCATTGTCTGATTGCGGATGTGACGGCCTGACGCGTTGAATCCACACGTGACTGGGCGCAATATGCGCCAACTTCAAAAAAACAACGGAGACACGCACGATGGCTATGTTCTGGCTCGACCATGTGAATATCCGCACAGCCAAACTCGACGAGATGTCCGCCTTCTATGAGGGCGTGCTTGGCCTGAAACGCGGCAAGCGTCCGAATTTCCAGTTCGGCGGGGCGTGGCATTATTGCGGCAGCAACGCGATCGTCCACCTCGTGGAGTCCGTCAAGAAGATCAAGCCGGGCGAAGCCCAGGTCGAGCATTTCGCCTTGCGCGCCGGCGGCAGCATGAAGACGTTCCAGCGCAAGCTGCGCGACCATGACGCGCCTTACGAGATGGTGCCGCTGCTCGAGATCAACATGGTTCAGGTCAACGTCTTCGACCCGGACGGCAACAAGATCGAGGTACAGTTCGCGGCCACGGGTAAGGACGATATGGAGCCCTTCCCCGGCAAAAGCGCCGCCGCGAAGCGACGCTTCAAGAAGGGCGCAGAGATCAACACGACCCCGCCGATGCCGCTCAAAAAATCCAAGGCGAAGACATCCAGGACCAACAAGAAGCTGGGCCATCCCAAAGCGATCCGCCCGCCCAAACAGCGCCCTCGCAATGCCTAAAAGCGCGCCAATGAGGACGTGAATATAAGAATATTTAAATGTAATGGAATAATACGCTATCCAGGGTGTTAAACAGGTAGCGATTCACGTCGGAGTACCAGTTTATGTTTGGTATGAAATTACTTTCTTCGAAGCTCGGCAAGGCGCTCGCCGTCACGGCGCTGATCGGGGCTGCAAGCCTCTATCACCCCGGTGACGCGACAGCCGAGACCGTCGCGGCCGGCAAGGTCATCCCCAATATGCTGGAGGTGCCCGACCAGAGCGATCAGGTGCGCGGGTTCGAAAATCTGCGCGGCACAAAGGGCCTGGTCATGCTGTTCTCACGCTCGTTGGCGTGGTGACCGACCTGCATTCACCAGGCGGTCGTCTGGAACGAAAATATTGAGGAAATCAGATCAAACGGCATCGAGGTCGTATCGGTTACGGCTGACGACGTCGCCACCGTCCAACGCTTCGCAAAACTGCGCAAGATCGACTATCCGCTTCTCTCGGACAAAAACCGCGACGTGATCAACGCGTTCGGGTTGTTCAATGACCGGTTCCCCGAAGGCAGCCGGTATCGCGGCACCGCCATCCCGATGGTGGTCGTTGTCAACGCCGAGGGCGTGGTCACCCGAACCTATACCGGCCACGGCTATACCGCCGAACATGAGATTGCGACGATCGTCAGCAACGCGGTCGAGGCCGCGGATAACCCGAAGACGCAGTAGCCACGTAGTTATCCAACGATCTTCAAACGAATGTGTTTTGAAAGCGAGCGCGCGATCAAGCACATACGGGGCTCAGAGCAATTGGAACCTGCGCACGGCATGAAGCAATGATGTCCACGAATATGATCCTACGTCGTTTATGGCTGCTCGCATTCGCGACAGTCCTCCTGGTCGGCCTGGCGTCACCAAATACGGCCACCGCACAGGTTCAGGACGCTGTCCGTGCGGGCGTGCAGGTAGGTGCCCCCCTGCCCCATGACCTGAAAGTGCCCGATCAATCGAACCAGGTGCAGAGTTTCACCACCTTGAAGAAGAACCGCGGGCTGATCCTGATCTTCTCCCGCTCCCTGTCCTGGTGACCCTATTGCGTTGTCCAGGCGGTCGCCTGGAACGACAGGATCGATGACGTTCACGCGCTCGGATACGAGGTCGCCACGGTCACCTATGACGATGTCGGCAAGTTGCGACGCCTCGACAAGCGCCAGAAGATCGACTATCCGATGCTCTCGGATGTGGGTTCACAGGTGATCCGTGCGTTCGGCCTATTGGCCGAGAATTATCCGGAAGGCAGCTTTTATTATGGCGTGCCCCACCCGGTGATTGTGGTCCTCGACGCCGACGGCCGGGTCAGCCACCGTTTCTCGGAGCGCCACTATTCGACCCGCCCCCGGATCGACGATGTGCTGACAGTCCTGCGCGGAAATGCTTCCGGTTAGTAATCAGCCAGCCCCCACGAAAAAGGCCGCCCCGAGGGCGGCCTTTTGTATGTGTTCGGCTGGAACGACCGATCAGAGCGAGTAATACTCGACGACCAGGTTCGGTTCCATCTTCACCGGATACGGCACATCGGCCAGCTTCGGGCCGCGCAGATAGGTGCCCTTCAGGTTGTTCAGGTCGACGTCCATGTATTCGGCGAGATCACGCTCGGTCGAGGCAATCGCCTCGAGCACCAGCGGCAGCTCACGGGACTTCTCCTTGACCTCGATCACGTCGCCATCCTGCACGGCGTAGGACGGGATGTTCACCTTCTTGCCGTTCACACGGATGTGGCCGTGATTGACGAACTGGCGCGCGGCGAAAATCGTCGGGACGAACTTCATCCGGTAAACGACCGCATCGAGGCGGCGTTCCAGGAGCTCGATCAGGTTCTCGCCCGTATCACCACGACGGCGCACGGCTTCGTCGTAATAGCGGCGGAACTGGCGTTCGCCGACATCGCCGTAATATTTGCGGAGCTTCTGCTTGGCCATCAAGTGGAGGCCGTAATCGGACGGCTTCTTGCGGCGGCGACCATGCTCGCCCGGGCCGTGTTCACGTCGGTTGACCGGGCTCTTGGGCCGGCCCCAGAGATTCTCGCCGAGACGGCGATCAATCTTGTACTTCGCGGAATGCCGCTTAGACATATTTCAGTTCCATTCTTATCTTTGTTGTCCCGATCAGCACCGCGCTATAAGTCACGCCATACGGGGATCCGGTCGTTGCCGGTCCACATACACGGGAATGGCGCGCACTATAGGGATCGGCGGCGCTATGTCAAACGCGTTTGGCGTGTTGGAACACCCGCATTTTTCCGGTTCCCAGGTGTATCGACTCATGACGCCCAGTACCCGATCCGGCAATCATCTCAAAGGCATAGCCATAACCGCAGCCGGCGTGGCCATTCTGTCTCCTGACGGGCTGATCACCTCGCTCGTGGCCGCCGACATCCGCACCTCGCTGTTCTGGCGCGGCCTGCTGCTGGGCATCGCGATGACGCTGTTTCTGCTAGCGCGTTATCGCGGCCAGCCCCGCCAGATCCTTGATCGCCTGCGCCACCGACCACAGCTGATCGTGGCGGTGCTGTTCGCAGCTTCCTCGATCGGCTGGGTCACCGCCATCACGCTGACCAGTGTTGCAAATACGCTGTTCATCGTCGCCTGCGCGCCGCTGTTCGCCGCCATATTCGCGCGCATCTTCCTCGGCGAGCGCGTCCCGCCGCGCACGGTCGTCACCATTCTCATCGCCATCGCCGCGATGGGCGTGATCTTTGCCGAGGGGCTGGGCCGGGGTGACCTTGTCGGCAACCTTGCAGCGGTCGCGACGGCGCTCGTGTGGGCCGGCATGGTGGTGGTTCTCAGCCACGCCCAGATCGACGATCCGGGCCCCGCGATGGCGCTGAGCGGTTACATGGTCGCGGCACTCGCGCTGGTCGTCGCCCCCACAGTCACCATCGTCGCTCTCGATGCGCTCTGGCTTGGTTTGCTGGGGTTCGTGGTGCTGCCGATCTCGTTCTTCATGATCATGCTCGGGCCGCGCCACCTGCCGGCGCCGGAAGTCAGCCTGATCATGTTGCTGGAGGCCGTGCTGGGGCCAATCTGGGCCTGGTGGTTCATCTCCCAGACCCCATCCCCGTTATCGCTGACCGGTGGCGCGGTGATCGTCGGGACACTGGCCGTTCACTTCGCGATCGGGTTGCGTCAGGAAAGCGGGAAACCCTAGCTTGCGGCCAGCTCCGGGAGCGTGAAGGCCTCGAGCTCGTCTTTCACCCCCGCCACATTATGGGCTCCAAGTGCCGTCAGCGGTTCCGGTGCTGATTCTGCAAACTTTGCCGACGCGACGATTGGGACATTGAGTGTCTTGGTCAGGCCTTCCAGCCGCGCGGATTCGTTCACAGCCGAGCCAATCACGGTAAAATCAAGCCGGCGGTCGGTGCCGACATTGCCATACACCACCTCCCCCACATGCATCGAGATACCGAAGCTGAGTGGCGGGGCGCCGGACTCACCCCGTTTGGCGTTCATATGTGCGGCACGGTCGAGTGATTCGCGCGCCGTCGACAGGGCGGACCGGCACATGCTCTCGACCGTTCGCGTCTCGGCATCGACCGGAAAGATCGCGAGAACACCATCGCCGATGAATTTGAGCACTTCGCCGCCATGGTCGAGAACGACGCCGGCGGTGCAATCGAAATAGGCGTCCAGCGTGTCGAGATAGTCTTCCATCGACAGCGCCTCGGCGAGCGCCGTGGATCCGCGCAGGTCGCATTGCCAGATCACGCACTCGATCCGACGCCCGTCTCCCCGTTCAACGAGCCCATCCATGACATGGCCACCCGAATAGGTCCCGAGATAGGTGTCGAGGAGCGTCATCGACAGTTCCTGGGTCGTCTTGGCCTTCACGATCAGCGCGAGCAAATTGTTGATCGCCTGCAAATAGGTGACTTCCTCATCGGAGAACCCGCTCAGACGTCGGGTGGAAAAGGAACTCACCGCGCCCTCAAGCCCCTGGGGCAGCCCTTCCCAGAGGGAAAGCTCGCGGCGGCCATAGTCACGGTAGAACACCAGATAGTCGGTCACGCCTTCTTCGCGCAGCGTCTGCAGGATCGGGAACGGCAGCGGTTCGTCGCCGTCCAGCCGGTATCGCCCGACCGGGATACCGTTGCTCAAGGCGTTGAAAAACGGCGAATTCTGAAACGCTTCGGAGCGGATGATATTGCGGGTCGCCATCTCGCTTTTTATGTGGCCCGTCCGCGCGTCCCAAATGACATCGCGCGCGCCAAATACCGGATGGAGCAGCATTCCGCCGACAGCAATGCGGTGCAGCGCGATTCCCCGGCCCACAAGATTTTGCCCCAGCCCCTGGACGATCTCGGCGAGACCGGCGTCGCTCAACCCTTGCTCAATGAGCCAGGCATTCGAGCCCTGTAACGGCAACAGGCCGTGCGTCGGAGCAATTGTGTCGTCCATACCGATGTTCCCCTGCACCAGTGTCACACTATATCAGGCTGTAGGGCTGACGGCCCGGCCTCACTCAATCGTCAAGCTCACCCCGCCGCCGTTTGGCATTCTGGGTATGCTGCCAGCTCCGCGTCAGCGCGCTGATCATGCCGTGGAAGGTTCGCACCTCCTGGTCGGTCAGACGCGCGCGCTGCAACATCGACATCAGGTTCCGCATGACGGTCGGCCGCAGATCGGGCGCCCGGAAGAAACCGCCGTTATCCAGCTCGGTCTCGAGCCGGTCGAACAGACCCATCAGCTCCTGTTTCTCGGCGAGCCGGGTACCCGACATTGAAAGCGCGTCGGGTGTGGTCTCGTCACCGGTCGTGAACCATTCATAGGCGACCAGCAACACCGCCTGGGCAAGATTGAGCGAGGTGTAGGCCGGGTTCAGGGGCACCGAGATGACCGTATCGGCCAGCGCGATGTGATCATTTGTCATGCCCGAGCGCTCGGGCCCAAACAGCACACCGATCTCCTCCCCGCGCGCGTGGGCCGCGCGCATGTCCGCCGCGGCTTCGCGCGGGGTCATGACACGTACGGTCAACTCACGCGGCCGCGCGGTCGTGGCATAGAGGTTTGTGATATCGGCGACCGCTTCCTCAGGCGTCGCGAAGACCTGTACACCCTCCAGGACCTCGGTCGCCCCCGACGCCATCGCATTCGCCTTGGAATTCGGCCATCCCTCGCGCGGATTGACCAGCGACATCTGATCGAGGCCACAATTCAGCATTGCGCGCGCCACCGCACCCACATTCTCGCTGAGCTGGGGTTCGATCAGAATAACACGCGGGCCACCCAGAATGGGGGCCTGGGTGCGGTCAGTACCTGCCATGGAAATTCCTTTAAACACGCGCCAGACAGCGCCACCAGAATACCGCTACACTATTGCGTCGAAAGCTTCAAAGCGGGAGCGCATCCATGTCGGAGGCGATGCAGAAATCTTTCAAGGCGGTCTTCGATTGCGAAGCGCGCGCCGTCGGTAAAATGCGATCTGAAATGACCGTTCACTGGCGCGAGCCCCGGCAACAGAGCTGGGAGATGGCGGCAGACGAGACCGGATTCCAGGGCGGTGATAGCTCCGCACCCCTGCCGATGGCCTATTTCATGGCCGGGCTGACCAGCTGCCTCATGACCCAGCTCCGTGCCTTTGCCAGGAAAATGCGGATCGATATTCACAACGCGGTCGTGAACTGCCACGCGGAATGGGACGCGACCATCGAGGGGCGCGACCCCTATGTCGCCGCACCCAGGGGTGTGCGAATGGATATCGAGTTCGACAGCGACGCACCGGTGGAAGAACGGCTGCGGCTCATTGAGGCCGCAAAAAAAGGATGCTTCATCGAGGCGATCGTCCGCGAGCCAACCTCGGTGACGCACCGCCTGAAGACCGAAGACGGCTGGATCGACACCTAATAATACGAAGATGCAATCGCGCATCCCGGGAGGAACAGACCATGGCAAAACCAAAAGTAATCGTGCAGCTCTATCCGATGATCCTCACCGATGGAGAGGAAGATCGCAAGGCCCGCGCACCCGTCGGGGCGGATAGCGACGCCTACTACAAGGCAGTCCACGAATGGACGGACATCGTCAAAGCCGCCGACGAGATGGGCGTGTGGGGCATGTCTACGATCGAGCATCATCTTCATTCCGAAGGCTACGAAGTCGGCCCCAACCCAGGTGTCCTTAACGCCCACTGGGCTGCCCACACCAAGAACATGCATGTGGGGGCGCTGGGCTATGTGCTCGCGACCCAGGATCCGATCCGCGTGGCCGAAGAGACCGCGATTATCGACCATCTCACCCATGGCAAATACTTCGTGGGCTTCGCGCGCGGCTACCAGAAGCGCTGGACCGATATTCTGGGCCAGGCATCCGACGCCCCGGCATCGACGTCCGACGGCAGCGCCGCCGACATCCTGAACCGGCAGATTTTCGAGGAACGCCTCGAAATGCTCGTGGATTGCTGGACCAAGGATTCGGTCGAGCTCAACGGCCAGTTCTACCAGGCCCCCTACCCGATCGAGACCGGTGTTCAGGGCTATCCGGGCGACGACATCGCGCGGACCGCCGGTGCCGAGGGCGAGGTGGATGAAGACGGCAATATCCGGCGGGTCTGCGTCGTCCCCAAACCCTTCCAGAAGCCCCATCCGCCGGTGTTCATCGGCGTGCACAAGAGCCCCGAGACCATCGAATATTGTGCTCGGAACGGCTTTCACCCCTGCTACTTCAACCCGACCGACATCGTGATCGATCTGGCGAAGATGTATCTCGAGGAGGCCAACAAGGCCGGCCTCAACCTCCAGCTCGGCGAACGGCAGAATATCGTCCGCCAGACGCGGATCGCCCCCAACCGCGACGAGTTCAAACGCCGGGTGATGAAATACGACATCGACATCTTCAAGAATTTCTACTCGGCTTTCGCCAGCCACAATGTCGAACGGGCAGACCCGAGCGACGAGGCCGCGTTCGAAGCCATGCAGAACACCAGCTTCCTGACCGGCGGCACGGTTGACGATGCGATCGCCTACTGGCGCGGGATCTTCGACCAGGCACCGTTCGAGTACATCACCTTGATCTGGCATTTCGCCCCGCAGCCCAAGGATCTGGTGCTGGAGGAAATCCAGCTCTTCATGGAGAAGGTGCTGCCCGAGCTCGACGTGCCCGACTACGCCGCCGCTGCCGAGTAGCCGCCAACCACCCTATTTGTGGAGCGTGCCCTCGGGATTAAAGGCGTTGAAGGCGAACGCGAACGTCATGTCATGGATGGCGTCGCGCAATCCCGCCGGTGTCTTGCGCTGGACCGTGACATAGCCGATGTCGCGGCCTTCCTTGATGTAGGCGATATCGAGCACAGAAAGCTGCCCCGTCTCCCAGGTCAGGACCAGATCGCCCGCCTCGATGCGCTTTTCGGCTTTCAGCCGGTCGAGGGTCCAGGCCTGGTCCCCGACCGCGACCACATAGGCCATGGGTGCGATCCCTTCCGGTAGCGGGATGCCGGGAAACAGCGGCGTTGGTGATGTGTCATAGCTGTCATAGGGGTTCACGCCGTAGTTGCGCGGGAACCCCGGCGGGCGCTGCAGGATATCACCGTCGGGAAACGCCGCGGCAAACACGCCAACCGGCTCGACCCGGCTTGGAATGATCGTCAGTTGCGTTCCGGTGAATTTGCCGACGATGCCCTCGCCCGTGAACTGCTGCCACCAGCTCTCCGTCTGGCGGTCATACATCACGAGATCTGAGAAACGCAGGTTGCCGGTGGTGCCGAAGTCGAGCACCTGGTCGTCAATGCGACGATCGAACACGATTGCCGTATTGCAGAGCGGGCAATAGGTCACGGCGATCGGTACACCGCCGAGTTCATCATTGACGATCTCGTGCCAGATCAGGACCGACAGGGGATAGGCTCGGGTCTGGTCGTTGACGGTGACCCGGATGACTGGTTCGCGTGGTTCATGGGTGTCCGCGACATCGGCCAGCGCCCCGATGGTGGGCGTATCAATGGCCGGGATTACGTCGCGGCCGATTCCGCCTGAGAAAATCTCGCCGAGGTCGACGCCCGTCTGTGAAAAATCCGTGCGCGGCCAATCTTTTTCCCATTGGTCGATATCGGCGAAAGCCACCGGGACGGCGAAAGCTATCGCGGCAATGCCAAACAGGAATGCAAACAGGTTCACACGCAAAAACACGGGCAGTCGGGCGATCATCATCTTGTCTCCTCGGCCGTTGTATCGGCCAAGGCTGAACCTACCGCGCCAACCGGCAGCGCGTGCATGACAAGACCTTCAATTCGGTGTGATCGGAATGCCTAGTTTTACCGCTGAAGCAGCTTGTAGACGATCGCGTCGTCGAGAGCCTCATAGGCCGCATCGATGATGTTCGGCGAAATGCCCACCGTGCCCCAGCGCAAGCCGGTGTCGTCGGAAGATTCGATCATCACCCGGGTCACCGCCGCCGTCGCCTGTTGCGGGGTCAGGATGCGAACCTTGAAATCAACCAGCCGCATCGCTTCCAGCTCGGGATAGGCCGGCAGCAAGGATTTACGCATCGCATCATCGAGTGCGTTGACCGGGCCATTTCCCTCGGCCACCTGCATCGAATGGGTGTCCCCGACTTGCATCTTCACAACGGCCTGGCTGATCGTGGTCACGTCGCCCTTGGCGTTGAACCGCCGCTCGACCTCGGAACGAAAGCTTTCGACCCGATAGAATTCCGGCACCTCGCCCAGCGCGCGCCGCGCGAGCAGCTCGAAGCTCGCCTCGGCACCGTCATAGGTATAGCCCTCGAATTCGCGCGCCTTGACGTCCTCTACCAGGCGGGAAATCCGCGGATCCTTGCTCTCGACCTCGATCCCTGCATCCGACAGACGCGAGAGAATATTCGAACGTCCTGCCTGGTCCGACACCACGATATGGCGCGCGTTGCCGACGCTTTCGGGATCGATATGTTCGTAGGTCGCGGGGTCTTTCTGGACCGCCGAGACATGCAGTCCGCCTTTGTGGGTGAACGCCGCCTCGCCCACATAGGGCGCGGTGCGGTCCGGCGCCCGGTTGAGTAGTTCATCGAGCAACCGCGAGACATGGGTCAGGCGCTTGAGGCCGTCACCGTCGAGACCGGTTTCATAGGCGCCGTCATATTTGAGCATCAGGTTCGGCAGCACCGTGACCAGATTGGCGTTGCCGCAGCGTTCACCCAGCCCGTTGAGCGTCCCCTGCACATGGCGCACGCCCGCCTCGACCGCGGCCAGTGTGTTGGCCACCGCATTGCCGGTGTCGTCATGGGTATGAATGCCGACGCGATCTCCGGGGATATGCGTCAGCACCTCGGTAACGATTTTCGCGATCTCATGCGGCAAGGTGCCGCCATTGGTGTCGCACAGCACAACCCAGCGTGCGCCGGCATCATGCGCCGCCTTCGCGCATGCCAGGGCATATTCGGGGTTTGCCTTGTAGCCATCGAAGAAATGCTCGGCATCAAACAGCACCTCGTCCTTGCGGGTGGCGGCATAGGCAATGCTCTCGCCGATCATCGCGACATTGTCGTCGCGCGGGATGCCGAGTGCGAGATCGACGTGGAAATCCCAGGTCTTGCCGACCATGCAGATACTATCGGCGACCGTCGAAAGCAGGCCGTTGATGCCCGGATCGTTGGCCGCACTATGGTCGGGCCGCCGGGTCATGCCGAAGGCGGTGAAGCGTGCGTTCTTCAGGCCGGGCGAGGTCTCGAAGAAGGCATCGTCGACCGGGTTGGCTCCGGGCCAGCCGCCTTCCACATAGTCGATCCCGACCTCGTCCAGCGCGCGTGCGATGGCCCGCTTGTCATCGACGGAAAAATCGACACCACGGGTCTGCGCGCCGTCGCGCAGGGTGGTATCGAAAATATGGATACGCTCAGCCATCGGTTAGCCCTCGCGCCGCCAGGTGGTGCCGCCGGCGCCATCCTCGAGGACGATGCCCTGGGCGGTGAGTTCGTCGCGGATCTCATCTGCCCGCGCGAAATTCTTGTCGGCGCGCGCGGCGATACGTTCAGCGATCAACGCGTCGATCGCCGCATCGCCGTCGCCCTGGAACCAGACGTCGGGGTCAGCCTGCAGGAGGCCCAGGAGGCGCCCTCCTGCCTTGAGCGCGCCGGTCGACATCAACACTTCCTCGGGGGACTCCGCAGCGAACGCGGCGTCTGCCTCCGCATGTAAGCCCGCGATGGCGAGCGGCGTGTTGAGGTCGTCATACACCGCATCCGAGACATTGTTGGGCACCGCGTACGGATGGTCGCCTTCGGAAAGACCGGCCTCAGACAGCGCACCCTCGCGCAGCGCGAGCGCCCGATAGAAGCGGTTCAGCTCCTGGCGCGCCTCGCGGACACCATCCTTGGTGAAATCAAGCGGCTGGCGGTAGTGAGACTTCAGCAAGGCGAGACGCAGCGCCTCGCCGGGAAACTCGTCGAGCAGATCGGTGACGGTATAGAAATTGCCCAGGGACTTGGACATCTTCTCGCCTTCGCTCATCAGGTAGCCGTTATGGACCCAGAAACGCGCGAAGCTTTCGTCGGGATGGGCACAACGGGACTGGGCGATCTCGTTCTCATGGTGGGGAAATACCAGATCGACGCCGCCGCCATGGATATCGAAGGAACGGCCGAGATGTTCCTCGCTCATGGCCGAACATTCCAGGTGCCAGCCCGGGCGGCCCCGGCCCCATGGGCTCTCCCACCCGGGCTGCTCGGCGCTAGAGGGCTTCCACAACACGAAATCCGCCGGATCGCGCTTGTAGGGTGCGACCTCGACCCGCGCACCGGCGACCATCTCATCCCGGTTGCGGCCCGAAAGCTGCCCGTACGCCGCCATCGCCGGGACGTGGAAAAGCACATGGCCTTCGGCGGCATAGGCATGATCCGAGGCGATGAGTGTCTCCATGAGCGTGATCATCTGCGGGATGTGATCCGTCGCGCGCGGCTCCACATCCGGTGTCACACAGCCGACTGCCGCCGCGGCGGCATGGAAATTTTCGGTGGTGCGCGTCGTCAGCGCGTCAATGTCTTCGCCATTCTCCGCGGCGCGCTCAATAATCTTGTCGTCCACATCGGTGATGTTGCGCACATAGGTGACGTTCGCGTCGCCATACGCATCGCGCAACACCCGGGACAGCACGTCGAACACCACCAGCGGGCGCGCATTGCCGATATGGATGTCGTCATAGACCGTCGGCCCGCACACATACATGCGCACATTGGCCGCATCGATCGGCTTGAATGGTTCTTTTTGGCGCGTGTAGGTGTTGTGGAGATGAAGGGTCATCTTGAGTTCCCGGAGTTGGATGCGGTGTGCGCACGGATCATCCGCGCGCGGACAGGACCTGTCAGGCGGTAATTCGCCCGAACCCGCAGTGGGTGCGGCAGCAACATCGAGGGGAACAAATAATCATCACGCGCGGTGTATACCCCGCCCGGGAAAGCAAAGCAATTCAAAGGCTTGCCGACTAGGCCTTGCCCCGAAACGCGTTGGTGATCGGGTAGCGACGGTCGCGGCCGAACGAACGGCTGGTCAGCTTCACCCCCGGCGGCGCCTGGCGGCGCTTGTATTCCGACAGTTCCAGCAGACGCCAGATGCGTTGCACCGTCGCCGGCTCGAAGCCCTTTGCCTCGAGTTCGGCCCCGCCCAGATCTTCCTCGATCAGGCCGTGCAGGATGGCATCGAGCACCTCGTAGGGTGGGAGGGAATCCTCATCCTTCTGGTCGGGGCGCAGCTCGGCGGACGGCGGCTTGGAAATCATCCGTTCGGGGATGACCGCGCCGACCGGGCCCAGGACACCGTCGGGATGATGTTCGTTGCGCCAGTGGCACAGCTTGAACACGTCGGTCTTGTAGACATCCTTGATGACCGAGTACCCACCCGCCATGTCGCCGTAGATCGTGGCATAGCCAACCGACATCTCCGACTTGTTACCCGTGGTCACCAGCATCGCACCGGTGGTGTTGGAGATCGCCATCAGGGTCAGGCCCCGCGCGCGGCTCTGGATATTCTCCGCCGTGACACCGGCGGCCGGCTCATTAAAGGTCTCGGTCAGCATCTCGTCGAAGGCGGACATGGCCGGGCCGATACCCACGCTGTCGTAACGAACACCCAGCTGTTCGGCGAGTTCGCTTGCGTCCACCAGGCTGTCTTCGCTGGTATAGGGCGACGGCATCATCACGCAATGCACGCGCTCGGCGCCCAACGCGTCGACGGCGACGACCGCCGTGATCCCGGAATCGATGCCACCCGAAAGGCCGAGCACCACACCGGGGAAACCGTTCTTGTTCACATAGTCGCGCAGGCCCAGCACCATGGCCTGATACAGGCGCTCGCTACCCTCGATCCATTCGGCCACATTGTCGGACGTGCAGGTCCAGCCGTCCGGCGTGCGGGTCCATTCTGTCAGGGTCAGATCCTCGGCGAACTGCTTCGAGGCCGCGACCATCCGCCGGTCCGCACCGAGCACAAAGGAGCCGCCGTCGAAGACGAGCTCATCCTGTCCGCCGACCTGGTTCACATAGATCAGCGGCAGCTCGGTCTCGGTCACCCGCGCCACGGCAAAATTCATCCGCACATCGACCTTGTCGCGCTCGTAGGGGCTGCCGTTGATCACCACGAGGATTTCCGCGCCCGATTCCATCAGGGTCTCGCAGACATCAGGCGTCCACATATCCTCACAGACCGCGAGGCCCAGGCGCACGCCGCGGAAATTTACCGGCCCCGGCAGCTCGCCCGCCTTGAAGATGCGTTTCTCGTCGAAGACGCCGTAATTCGGCAGATCCCACTTGTAGCGGACGGTCTGAACCTTGCCGTCGTCGATCACGATCGCAGCGTTGTAGCGATTGTCATCATCGTCGAACCAGGGTGCCCCCACGATCAGGCCGGGACCGCCGTCGGCGGTTTCCGCCGCAAGGGTTTCGACGGCATCCATGGCCGCGCGTACAAATGCATTCTTCAGGATCAGGTCTTCCGGCGGGTATCCGGTGACGCACAATTCGGTGCCGATCACCAGATCCGCACCCTCGCCGGTCGCGGTCTGGCGCGCGGCACGAATCTTGTCCATGTTGCCGGCAATATCGCCGACGACCGGATTGAGCTGCGCCAGGGAAATTTTCAAACTGTCGGTCATGATCGTGAGCCGGGACGGGGTGAAACGCGGCGGACGGTATGCACCGCACCAGGATGTGTCAACGCGCTGAACATGAGATCCCCGGAGGCTCTATCGGCGCAGCAGGAACTCGCGGCCGACCTTGACCCGCTTGGTGCCGCCATATTCGACAATATCCGAGGTGGCATAGGTTTCCTGCCAGTCGCCGGGCAGGAAGGAACCGGTCCCGATCGCATCGATCGGCACGTCGGCAGCCGCCATCACCTTGCATTTCTCCGGCCCGAAGCCGGACGATGCAACGATCTTGGCGCCCTCGAAACCACCCTCGTCGAGCCGCTCGCGCAGATGCCAGATCGCTGCGGCCGACACACCGCCACCGATCAGGTGACGCAGTTCACCCTCGGTGCGGTAACCACGGATCGCGTCCGGCGCATGGCGCTCGAGCACAGCGTAGCTCTGTGACGGGTCGATGCCCTCGATATAGCGCCCGCCCGGCGTGTCGAGACGCACGGACAACCGGCCCGCGCGCACCAGGTCGGGAAAACGCCGGCACACCTCGAGGCTGTCGGTCACTTCGCGCCCGAAATAATCGACGAGAACCGTCAGTGGCTCATCGGGATGGGTCTCCTGGAACATTTCCGCCGCACGTACCGTCGAACCGGCATAGCCGATCAACGCGTGGGGCATGGTTCCCAGCCCGCGCGTCTGACCGAAGAAATGCGCCGTCGCATCCGTCGCATTGCCAACGAACCCGATGGCACCCACCTTGCGGTTCGCCCGGCCCGACCCGACGGAGGCGGCATAGGCCATCATCTCGGCCATGTCGGGGCCCGTGCAGTGGCGGGCATCGAAGGCCATGAAGGAGACATTCGGCAGATCGACACACATGGCCGCGGCGTTGTAGGCGGCGACACAGGCCGCACCCAGTTTCTGCAGATACAACGTCTCCAGATCGACCAGATCGTGGAACGAGCCGGAAATATAGAGCAGCGGCTCGCCCGCACCGACCCAACGGCCCTCGTCGAACCGCAGGTCGATTTCGAAGCTGGCGTTTCGCGCCTCGGCGACGGCGTTGAGCCAGTCGAGCGCCAGGCGCGGCGCGGAAATCACCGGGCGACGCATGAAAACGGCATAGGTGACCTTGGTATCGCCGAACTTGCCGACAATCGCCCGCGTCTTATTGAAATAGGTATCGGTGAGACCTGTTATCTCGTCGATGCGCGGATGTGGTTTCACATCCGTCGCCGGCTCGACATTTCGGGTCGGCGTATCACTGGATTTCGCGTCACTGGACTTTACGGTGCCCATATCGTCCCCGCTGTTCGTCCCCGTATGTCAGGGAAGCAGTTTGGCGCGTGTCGGCGAATTGCGAAAGCCCGCGATTAGACGCCCGCCAAATATTGTCGCCTAGCTGGCCGCCGCCACACGGTCCGCATTCTCCGCCGCCGTCAGATCGCGCTGGCGCTTCAGCCGTTCGGCGATCTGGAAGGCCAGTTCAATCGACTGGCTGGCGTTGAGACGCGGGTCGCAATGGGTGTGATACCGGTCGCTCAGGCCTTCTTCGGTGATTTCCTGGGCGCCGCCGATGCATTCGGTCACGTCCTGGCCGGTCATCTCGAAATGCACGCCACCGGCATGGGTCCCCTCGGCGCGATGCACCGAGAAGAAGGTGTCCACCTCCGACAGGATCGCATCGAAGGCGCGGGTCTTGTAGCCGCTCGACGACGATACTGTGTTGCCATGCATCGGGTCACAGGACCACACGACATTCTTGCCTTCGCTCGCCACCGCGCGCACGAGACCGGGCAGATGTTCTTCGGCCTTCTCCGCACCCATCCGGCAGATCAGGGTTAGCCGGCCGGGGTCATTCTCCGGGTTCAGGATGTCGGTGAGCCGCAGCAGATCGTCGATGTCGATCGACGGACCGCATTTCAGGCCCAGCGGATTCTCGACGCCGGAGAGATACTCGACATGCGCACCGTCGGGCTGGCGCGTCCGGTCGCCGATCCACAGCATGTGCGCCGAGGTGTCGTACCATTTGCCGGTCAGGCTATCCTGGCGGGTCAACGCCTGCTCATAGACCAGCAGCAGTGCCTCATGGCTCGTGTAGAAATCCGTCTCGGCCATCTGCGGGACATTGTCGCTGGTCAGACCGCAGGCGGCCATGAACGCAAGCGTCTCGTCGATCCGGGCACCGAGTTCCTCGAACTTCGCACCCTGGGGGCTCGACTTCACGAAATCCAGGTTCCAGCGATGCACCTGGTTCAGATCCGCAAACCCGCCCTGGGCGAACGCACGCAGGAGGTTCAGGGTCGACGCCGCCTGGTTGTAGGCGCGCAGCATACGCTCGGGATCGGGCTCGCGCGTCTCCGCGCTGAACGTCATGTCGTTGATGATGTCGCCGCGATAGCTCGGCAGGGTAACGCCGTCGACTTCTTCGGTGGTGGACGAACGTGGTTTGGCGAACTGGCCGGCCATGCGCCCGACCTTCACGACCGGGCAGGCCGCGCCATAGGTGAGCACGATCGCCATCTGCAACAGCACCTTGAAGGTGTCGCGGATGTTGTCGGCATGGAATTCGGCAAAGCTTTCCGCACAGTCGCCGCCCTGGAGCAGAAATGCCTGCCCCTCGGCCACCTTGCCCAGCTGCGCACGCAGCGCACGGGCCTCGCCGGCAAATACCAGCGGGGGCTGTTTGCGAAGGGATTCCTCGACTTGGGCCAACGCTTCCGCATCCCCGTATTCGGGGACCTGCAGAATATCGCGGCTACGCCAGCTTTCGGGCTGCCAGTTTTTCGACATTTCGCTATCCGGCCCGGCGCCGTGAAACGTCCGGTCCGTCCATCTTCTTGTTCTACCAGGTCGCACTATCGCGCGGGGCCATGCCTATAGGCCGTCAGGCGCACGAAGGCCAGCAAAAACCGCACGAATTCAACGCGCTACCCACGCGCCACCTGCCGGTGTGCCGCCTATTCGGCCGCCTCGGCCACCGGCTCGCGCATGGTGACGAATTCCTCGGCCGACGTCGGGTGGATGCCGATTGTTGAATCGAACACCGCCTTGGTCGCGCCCGCCTTCAGGGCGATACCGATGCCCTGGACGATTTCACCGGAATCGGGACCCACCATATGCACCCCGACGACCAGGTCGCTCTTCTTGTCGACGATCATCTTCATGAGGGTCTGTTCGGCGCGGCCCGAGAGCGTGTTCTTGAGCGCCCGGAAGCTGCTTCGGAAAATCGACACGTCGCCATACTCGGCGCGGGCCTCGGCCTCGGTCAGACCAACCGTGCCGATCGGCGGCTGGCTGAACACGGCGGTCGGGATGTTGTCGTAGTTCACCGTCGTCGGCGTGTCGTTGTAGAGCGTCTTGGCCAGCGCGATCCCCTCGGCCAGCGCCACCGGCGTGAGCTGGAACCGGTCGATGATATCGCCGATCGCATAGATCGACGGGACGGAGGTCTGGAAATGATCGTCCACGACAACCGCGCCGTTTTCCTTGAGTTCGACGCCGGCTTCTTCGAGGCCGAGCCCCGTCACCTTGGGTTTCCGGCCAATGGCCGACATCACGCAATCGGTGTCGATCGCGCTGCCGTCTGACAGATGCACGCGATAGCCCGCATCCGTCTTCTCGACCTTTTCGAACGTCGTCTGGAACTTCAGGTTGATACCCTGGGCTTCCATCTCCGCCTTGAGATGGGCGCGGATATCGTCATCGAAACCGCGCATGAACATCTCGCCGCGATAGACCAGCGTCACCTCGGCACCCAGGCCATTGAAGATGCAGGCGAACTCGACGGCGATATAGCCGCCGCCCTCGATCACCACGTGCTGCGGAAATTCGTCGAGATAGAAGGCCTCGTTCGAGGTGATGACATGCTCACCGCCCTCATAGGACTGATCCGTCGGCCAGCTACCGGCGGCCACCAGAATGCGCTCGGCGGTATAGGTCTCGTCGCCGACGGCCACGGTGTGGGCATCGACGACCGTCGCGCGACCGTTGATCACGGTGCACCCGGAATTCTCGAGCAGCCGCTGGTAGATGCCGTTGAGCCGCGAGATTTCCTTGTCCTTGTTCTCGATCAGCGTGCGCCAGTTGTGGGCGCGCGGGCCGACGGTCCAGCCAAAACCTGCTGCGTCCTCGAAATCCTCATGGTAGTGCGCGGCATAGACGAAGAGTTTCTTCGGGATACAGCCAACATTCACGCACGTGCCACCCATGTGCAGGTCTTCCGCGACCGCCACGCTCGCGCCGAAACCGGCCGAGAACCGGGCCGCACGGACGCCGCCGGAACCGGCACCAATGACAAACAGATCGTAATCGAAATCGCTCACGGGGCTTCTCTCTCTGCGTTGTACCTGGACGTTACTTAGCGCGCAGACGCGCAAAAGCAAACGCCCGAACGGTCACATCAGTTTGCGCCAACCGGCGGAAGGACTACGATCGCCAGCCATTTGCCGTTCAGCCGAACGGCATCTATCTCCGCCAGGAATCCACCACGTGACAGAGATCATCGTTATTTACCTCGCCGCGGGCGTGTTCTCCGGCTTCGTGTCGGGGCTGTTCGGGGTCGGCGGGGCCTTCGCGCTGGCACCGGCCCTGATCATCACGCTGACGATCCAGGGCGTGGCCGACGTCCACATCATGCACATGACGATCGCCACCTCGCTCGCGACCCAGGTCGTCACTGCGATCCTGACCACCGTCCTGCGTCACAGGGCGGGTGATCTCCTGTTGCCGCTGGTCTGGCGGCTGGCACCCTTCGTAGCCGTCGGTGCGCTGATCGGGGCGGCCATCGGCGACGCGCTGCCGGGCATCGTACTCAAGCTCATGTTCATCGGGTTCGTCGCGATCTCGATTGCCCGCGCGCTGATCATGCAACACCGTCGGATCGCGGCCGGCGCCGGCCGCGACGCGTCGGTTGCACGCGGTCCCGCCGTCTTGTTCTTCGCCATTTTGTCTGGCGCGTCGGGTGGCGTGCTCGGGCCCGGACCCGCGATCCTGCTGGCTCCGCAGTTGCGCCGCCTCAACTTCGCGATGCCCGTGATCGCGGCAGCGAACGCGACGCTCGCCGGGCTGGTGGGCATCATGGCCGCCGGGGGCTACATCGTCGGCGGGTTCAACGAAATCGGCCTGCCCGCACACAGCCTCGGTTATCTCTACCTGCCGGGATTCGCGGCGCTGACCCTGGGCGCACTGGCTGGTTCTCCGATCGGCATCCGGTTTTCCCACCGGGTCCGGGACCGCACCCAGGCATGGCTGTTCATCGGTTACTTGTCGGCCGTGCTGATCATCATGATCTCCCACACGGTCTGATCGGCGTATGCTGTACGAGATCATCCTCATCTATGTGGCATCGGGTGTGTTTGCCGGCGTGGTTGCCGCCATGTTCGGTGTGGGTGGCGGGTTTGCCGTGGCGCCACTTCTGCTCATCGCACTGACCTTCCAGGACATCGGCGGCGATCGCACGATGCATCTGACCGTCGGTACAACCCAGGCCGTCATCTTCATCACGGCGAGTTTCAGCGCGGTCCTGCGCTGGCGGGCCGGTGACACGAACTGGTGGCTCGTCACGCGATTTTTTCCGTTGGTTGCCATCGGTGCGGTTGTCGGCGCCACCCTGGGCGACGCCATGCCCGGCACGCTGCTCAAGGCGATCTTCATTTTCTTCATCGCCGCCACCATCCTGCGGGGGCTGTTCTCCAAGCGGATCGACAATCTCCAGAGCGGCCGCGACCTGACCGGGGTGCGCGGCCCGGAATACTGGATTTCGGGCAGTCTCGCAGGCCTGCTCGGTTCGCTGATGGGGCCCGGGCCTGCCGTTCTGGTCGCGCCTTTCCTGCGGAAGCTGAAATTCTCCATGGCGTCGACCGTGGCCACCTGTTCGACGCTGGCGGCCTGCCTCGGGCTGTTCGCGGGCGGTGCCTACATCATCGGCGGGTTCAACGAGCCGGACCTGCCCGCCTGGAGTTTCGGTTACGTGTACCTGCCGGCATTTATGGGCCTCTCCGCCGGGGGCCTGACCGGCGCACCTCTTGGCCTGTTCCTTTCCCGACGCCTGGATGATCATCTGCAGTCTCGCCTGTATCTGGTCTATCTTGCTGGCGTGCTCGTCGTCATGCTGCTGCATGGCCGCACCGGCTGAGCGAGCGCCCTGGGGGAATCCGCGTGCTTTACGAAGTTATCCTGATCTACTGCGCCACCGGCGCGCTCGCCGGGTTCGTCTCGGGCATGTTCGGCGTGGGCGGCGCCTTCACCATGGCGCCGATCCTGATCATCGGCCTGCCGCTCCAGGGCGTGCCGGACCATCACGTGATGCATCTGTCCGTCGGCACGTCGCTGGCAGTGATGTTCACAACCTCGGCCTATGTGGCGGTTCTGCGCTACCGGATCGGCGACCTGCAGCTGCCCCTGACATTCCGCTTCGTGCCCTACATCATTATCGGCGCGGTGGCCGGTTCCCTGTTCGGTGACTTTCTGCCCGGTGACATTCTGAAAGCCATCTTCATGGGCTTCCTGGTCCTCACCATTGTCCGGGGCGTCTTCTACAAGGGCCATGAGACGGTCGAGGGTGGCGGCGACCTGCAGGATGTGCGCGGGCCCCGCTTGTGGTCCCATGGGGTGCTGACCGGGATCACGGGCTCCCTGCTCGGCCCCGGCCCGGCAATCGTGATCGGCCCCTATCTGCGCAAGCGCCGGTATTCGATGGCGATGGTCGCCGCGAGCGCCTCGGCACTGGCCGGGCTGCTCGGCCTGTCGGCGACGGGCGGCTATGTCTATGGCGGGTTCGGAGAGCACGGCCTTCCGGACTTCTCGCTGGGATATCTCTACCTGCCTGCCGCAGGCGGCCTGGCCGCCGGCGCGCTGATCGGCTCACCGTTCGGTATCCGCGCCTCACACTGGATCCCGGACCTGCTGGTCCATCGGATGTTCGTGGGCTATGTGGCGTTCATTCTCGCCGTGATGCTGATCTGGGGCCGCTAGGCCGAAACGCAGAACCCGGTCGCCAGGACGGCGGCACTGTCACGCAGGATCGGGATTCCCCGAAGGGTCGGATAAACGACGCCGCGCTCGGGCGAATAATAGACATTGTCGGCGCCATCCAGATGCAACGGCGTATGCGACACCGGGTCGACGAAATCAGGCGCGTTGATGTTCGCGGGAGCCGGTTTTCGAACCACGGTCACGGCGGTTCTGTTGATCGGGTTGTAGTTCACGCTCGTGAATCGATGCTCCGCGACATCCGCGCCAAGCGCCATGCAATGGTCAGGTAAATTCCGCACATAGCCATGGCGCGCCATGTTTTCCCGCTGGGCATCGTCACCAAGTTCGTAGGACGGCTCGAACAACAACAGCCCGCGCCGCGCCACACGCAACAGCTCGCCAAGCAGTTCAGCTTCGCGTCCGTGATTGGGCTCCAGCGCGTGAGACGTCATCACCACATCGATGCTGTTGTCCGGTAATGGAATCTCCGACATATCGCCGACGAAAACCTCGGTGCGCCGAACGCAATCCGCGTCAACAATTGAGCGATAATGGTTCAGGCCCAGATGAACCCGACTCCAGGAAAGATCGAAACCGAACAGACGGGGCACTGTCTTGAGTTTTCCGAATAAAAGCGCCGTGTTCGTAAGTTCCCCGCAACCCGCATCGAGCAAACTCTCACATTCGGGGAAATGGGCCTCGAGGAGAGCCGCCTGTTCATCGGTATAGGCGTTGTAGTAGTCGGGTTCACACGCATGGTTGCGAATGTACTGGCCCGCCTGCAGGTCATAGGCAATCTCGATTGCCTCGGACGTATTGGCGTCCAGTCCTGCGCGGGCATTGTAGGCTTGCATGACATTGCGACCCTCGCGAAAACCTTCGCGCAGCGCCTGAATATCTACGGATGTTCCCATGATCGATACCGTTCGCGTATGGCGGGAATATCCCTTCGACATATTCTCATTATGAAGCATCCACACTGACAGTCCACAAATATGGGTGTCATTGTATTTAGGTCACCCAGACGCACACCTTGGAATCTGATCCCACCTAAATAGTCGCATGACTGTGATCATGATGGGTGGTGTCCCTGCATCGGGTAAATCGACAATCGTTAAACGGGTGATCCACGGACTTGAACAACCGGACTATTTGGAACCCCTAAACCTCTTCCCCTGTCAGCGACACGGTGACGTTCTGGTGGTTGGAAGATACCCAGAGGGTGAAACCTTCGGAGGCACTGATCGACTGTCCTACGGTGCGATCAACAAGTTCTCAGACTTCATTCTCCAAGAGTACCCAAAACATCGACACATCGTGATCGAGGGTGATCGGTTCTTTCAAATGAAGAACATCGAATGGTTGGTGTCTGGATACGATGCGCGGGTCTTTGTTCTTCAAGTCAGTTCTGCAGAACTGAAACGCAGACACGTCTATCGGAAGGACACCCAGAGTGAGAAATGGTTGATGGGTCGAGACACCCAAGTTCAGAGAATTCTGACGAACCTTGTTCTAATGGGTCAACTTCAAGTCAGGACAAACGAAACAGATCAGGACACGCAAGACTTGGTGACAGAGATAAACGGTCTTCTGTTCGATCTACCCGTAAAGACACAAAAAACCCCCAGTTTTGACGGGGGGTCTTACATATAAATCTAGTAAAGATATTGTGGTTGCAGGTTGGGGTTTGGAATCAAATCAAAAGGAGTTTGATGTGGGGAAAATGAATGGGAGAAAAGTCTTTGGTATTTTTCTCATAGGTTTCGGATTGTTGTTTCTTATCGCAGGGGTCTCCCGAATAGATACTTTATCCACGTTTGAAAGTGTTGGAGGAAAAGATATCACTTTCGCTGGATATCTAACCGTAATCTTTGAATGGATTTGGTATTTCGTTATCCCGGCACTTCTTTTGTATGTTGGATATCGAAAACTCAAGGCAGTGAAATAAGGGAAGTTTCATCCATACCCCTTCCAGTTTTAGGGGGGGGTCTTCGATATTTCTCAGGACTTTGAGGGGAATCAATATAGATTGGGATTCAATATGGGACCCTTTAAGTCACTGAAATTTAATGAGGCCTAAAGGTTCCTGATCATCTGAGGTCTTTCCCGTTCCACATAAGTGAGTAGAATGGGAACATGATCGAAATCGTCTACATCCTCACCAACCCAGCGATCCCGGACCTCATCAAGGTGGGGCGCACGACGAACCTTGAAGATCGTCTGCGCAACCTCTCGGGACACTCAGGTGTTCCAGTCTGTCTGACGTCAGCACCCGTGGGACAGAATTGAGGATTTGAATAACGGAGGATTTCTGGTTCATCTTATCGATTAGGAGATCGAGATGACGAAGAAGCCCCAGACATCGAAAGACGCCGCCGGCAAGGTGGTTAAGAACATCCGCCGCAAGACGCGGCAAACCTATTCAGCTGAAGAGAAAATCCGCATCGTCTTGGCGGGCCTGCGTGGCGAGGAAAGCATCTCGGTGCTGTGCCGCCGCGAGGGGATTGCCGAGAGCCTGTATTATAGCTGGTCCAAGGAATTTCTCGAAGCTGGCAAGCGCCGGTTATCTGGTGACACGGCACGGCAGGCTACGCCGCCCGAAGTGAAGGATCTGCGCTCGGAGTCGCTGGCATTAAAGGAATGCGTTGCCGATCTCACCCTTGAGAACCGTCTGCTCAAAAAAAGCATGACAGGGGCTGGGGAGTTCGAGGAATGAGATACCCTGCGTCTGAGAAACTGGAGATCATCCGCACCGTTGAGGGATCACATCTGCCGGTGAAACAAACCCTCGACATGCTGGGCATCCCACGCACGACATTCTACCGATGGTATGATCTCTATATTGACGGCGGCCTGGATGGACTGGCTGACAAATCCCCACGCCCAGGATCGGTCTGGAACCGCATCCCTGATGCTCGTCGTGATGACCTGATCGAGTTCGCGCTGGAACATGAGGCGCTGACCACACGGGAACTGGCGGTCAAATACACGGATGAGAGGCGGTATTTTGTCTCTGAATCATCAGCTTATCGCATTCTCAAAGCAGCTGACCTCATCACCGCGCCAGACTACATGGTGATCAAAGCTGCCGACGAGTTCACCGACAAAACCACGGCCATCAACGAGATGTGGCAAACAGACTTCACCTACTTCAAGATCATTGGCTGGGGCTGGTATTATCTGAGCACGATCCTCGATGATTACAGCCGCTACATCATTGCGTGGAAGCTTTGCACCAACATGCGTGCTGAGGACGTGACAGACACGATCGAGCTGGCGCTGACGGCGTCTGGTTGCGACCAGGCGGTTGTGCGTCACAAGCCACGTCTGCTCAGCGACAACGGTTCATGCTACATCTCCGGCGATCTGGCCAACTGGTTGGAGGATCAAAAAATGACGCATGTTCGCGGCGCGCCGTTCCACCCACAAACCCAAGGCAAAATCGAACGCTGGCACCAGACCATGAAGAACCGGGTTCTGCTGGAGAATTACTATCTGCCAGGCGATCTTGAACGCCAGATCGGGGCCTTCGTCGAATACTACAACAACCGGCGCTACCACGAGAGCCTGAACAACGTCACACCAGTCGACGTCTACTTCGGCCGCGACAAAGCAATTCTCAGAGAAAGGGAAAAGATTAAGAAAAACACAATCAAACAACGCCGCTTGCAACATCAGAAACAAGCCGCATAATCAATCACACAAACGAGCCAGAGACTCCAATGCTCAAACCACTCTGATGTCCCATTTTATATGACGACGGACACGACACAGAAGTTGGCTTCCAGCGTGTTTGAGATGCGCCAGGCCAGCACCTTGCGGGTGAACCAGTCCATGATCGCCACCAGATAGAGGAACCCGCGGCGCATCGGCAGATATGTGATGTCCGCTGCCCAGACCTGGTTCGGCCTATCCACCCTCAGCCCTTTGAGCAGATAAGGCCAGATCTTGTGACCCTTCGCCGGCCTGCGCGTGTTGGGCTTCTGGTAAATCGGCATTAGGCCCATGAGCCGCATCAGCCGGCGAATGCGCTTCTCATTCACCCGATGCCCCTCATTGCGCAGGTGCCAGGTCATCTGACGAACACCGAAGAACGGCGTCTTCAGGAACTGTTCATCGATCTGCCGCATCAGGGCCAGGTTCATATCACTTTCGCCCGTCGGCGTGTAATAGAACGACGACCGAGAGATCGACAGCAGCGCGCACTGCTTGCCTACAGACAGATTGGGACGGTTGGGTTCAATCATGTTCCCCCTCACTTGCCGGTCCAGGGTTTGAGCTTTCTTGATAAAAAATCGTTGGCCACAGCCAACTCCCCGATCTTGGCGTGGAGTTCCCTGACCTGATCCTCATCGATCTCCGGCTTCTGTCGACCGCCCCGCTCGAATACGCCCGAGGCGCCTTCCAGCAGTGCACGCTTCCATTGATGGATCATGGTCGGGTGAACACCGAACCGGCTTGCCAGTACATCGCTGATCTCCTTTTCGTCGAAGACCAGCAGACAACAAATCGTAGCTTACGTCAGTGTCCCATTTCCGGGGAGTAGCTCAACCGCCCGTGAAGTTAAAGTTTACCGTCATGTTAGTCTCTTCTAATGATATCCTCACACGTGTGAGGCTTTCTAAATTCAATCTTCAATCTCGATAATTATTCGATGACTTCTAGGTCATTAACTCGAAAGTTAGTTGCGGCATCAAGAAGCTGGTAATTCAAAAACTTTATGAATTCTAGGTAGTCATCAAAATCTGGCTGGAAATGTTGATCGCTATATTCAATCAGCAGCCCCAATGCGAATTTGCTGCAATAAATTTCCAACTCTCGGAATTTCTCCTTCATTTTGGCAGAAGGAATACCAATCGGCTGTCCCCAAATAGTATTCTTGCGGGGGCCAAAGATGTCGGCTGCGGAAACCAGTTTAGCTGCGCGTGAAGCTTCTGGTACTGGAGAAGGATTCTCCATCAATAATTCCCAAGTTTCATCCTTCTCCGCATTTGTCATCGGCGGTTGTGGAAAACCCAATGCCTCAAATAAATTGTCTTCGTCGTCACGGTAGAAGTCTTTGTCTGAGCTACTCCCCGGAAATGGGACACTGACGTAAGCTACGATTTGTTGTCTGCTGGTCTTCGACGAAAAGGAGATCAGCGATGTCGAAACGCAAGCAGCACTCCCCCGAGTTCAAGGCGAAGGTTGCTCTTGAAGCGGTGAAGGGCGAAGAGACGGCATCCGAACTGGCAAGCCGGTTCGGTGTTCACCCGACCATGATCCATCAATGGAAGCGTGCACTGCTGGAAGGCGCCTCGGGCGTATTCGAGCGGGGCGGTCGACAGAAGCCGGAGATCGATGAGGATCAGGTCAGGGAACTCCACGCCAAGATCGGGGAGTTGGCTGTGGCCAACGATTTTTTATCAAGAAAGCTCAAACCCTGGACCGGCAAGTGAGGGGGAACATGATTGAACCCAACCGTCCCAATCTGTCTGTAGGCAAGCAGTGCGCGCTGCTGTCGATCTCTCGGTCGTCGTTCTATTACACGCCGACGGGCGAAAGTGATATGAACCTGGCCCTGATGCGGCAGATCGATGAACAGTTCCTGAAGACGCCGTTCTTCGGTGTTCGTCAGATGACCTGGCACCTGCGCAATGAGGGGCATCGGGTGAATGAGAAGCGCATTCGCCGGCTGATGCGGCTCATGGGCCTAATGCCGATTTACCAGAAGCCCAACACGAGCAGGCCGGCGAAGGGTCACAAGATCTGGCCTTATCTGCTCAAAGGGCTGAGGGTGGATAGGCCGAACCAGGTCTGGGCAGCGGACATCACATATCTGCCGATGCGCCGCGGGTTCCTCTATCTGGTGGCGATCATGGACTGGTTCACCCGCAAGGTGCTGGCCTGGCGCATCTCAAACACGCTGGAAGCCAACTTCTGTGTCGAAGCGTTAAACGAGGCCATCCACAAGTTCGGCACGCCGGAGATCGTGAACACCGATCAGGGATCGCAGTTCACGTCATTCGCATGGACGGACCGGCTGCAGCGGATGGGTGTGCGCATCTCCATGGACGGCAAGGGACGGTTCCTCGACAACATCTTTGTCGAACGGCTGTGGCGCTCCCTCAAATACGAGTGCGTCTACCTGTACGCCTGGGAGACCGGGTCACAAGCTCGCGCCGGCATTCGAAAATGGATCGAGTTCTACAACAAAGCGCGACCGCATTCCGCCCTTGGCGGCAAACCGCCTGCCGTGATCTACTGGCAGGCAATCGATCAAAACCAACCCGATCAGCAGGTGCAGAGAGTAGCTTAATTTACACCGAAAACTGTCCAATGATCGGGGAGTAGCTCAGTCATAGAAAATTTCTGTACCCGCATCCTGCCAAACATCATCACGATTTGATGGTGGTTCTCCAAACTCACTTACATGCCTGTGCCAATCGATAAGATTGTCCATATGACGGCGGGTCAGAACATCGCGTCTTTGGTCCCGAAGTTTCAGGAAACCTATTTCGTTCCTGTACTCCTCGGGTGATTTGTCACTGCTTTTGGTTGACAGCACCCGACACGATGACCAGCCATTCTGTAGTCGCCAGGAGATAGTAGATTCTGGAATTCCAGTGTTTTGCGACCACTCCGCAATGGTGAGGTTCTTTCCATTGAAATCGATGTAGTGATTAGAGTTCCGGTTGCGGGCCTGCTGCTTAGAAGTTGCCCAACAAATATTTCCGGGTTCATAGTTTCCGTTGGAGTCTTTGCGGTCTAAAGACATTCCATCAGGACGGAGACCTATCTCTGCAGTCACCTCCTCTACGGTGAGAAGCCACTTTAGGCCTCGCCCCCCATAATTTTTGTAGTGGGGGTGATTGATGTTGCAGCAGCGTTGACGTGCATTGTCACAGGACTTGTAAGTGGGTGTGCCCGAAAGACCGTGGCTTGTCGGTCGGCCGCGTTTCCGAACTACACTTTGTTTCTTGTTGTCTTGTCTTCTTTTCTTTTTTGTTCCTTATATCCAACGGATCATCAAGGGACCCTCTCAAATTGCCGATACCGCCAGCGTGTTTGGTCGTGGCGTCGAGTGTCGAAGACGTGTTATTATTAGTCATCATTTATATCCATGCGAAGGTCGGTCAGTTCGGGTTGCAGCCCATGATCGGCCTTCGTATTTTCAGTGTCGGTTAAGCGAATCTTCCGCTGTGTACTCCATGCGGAATTTCGGTTCTGAAATTGATGCAGTTAACCCTATTCCTCCACACCAACGCGATGGGTTTCGACCCAACGATCAAAAGCATCTAGATCGATAAGAACCTTTCGACCAATTTTAATGATCGCGGCGTCAAGACCGTTCCCCGGAATGATCTCCCCGAGGGAGTTAATTCGAGGCTCTGCTTGAAATCTCAGATGGTGGAGCGAGCTTAGCGAAAAGCACTGATACTCTGGCATTTCAACCATCTGCTTCATGGTCGCTATACGGTGATTACTACTCTCTCTGCCCATTTCCTGTTCCTCCAATTCGTGGCTAGTCGTCGTCCGTCATGGACGGTTGCCAACGTTTTAGACTTGCAGAAGAAATGGGTAAATTGGCCGGGATACACCTAGGGTATAAAGGCTACCCCTTCGCGGTCGCTTTCTTTTTCTTGCTCGAAGAGGGAATTAAAATCTTCTCATACTCTGAAACAAGTACCTTTGCTCGGTTGTGAAGTCTCTTCGCTGCGTCTGCCGCTGGATTTTGCTGGTTCGACTTATTGGGCGAAAGATTAAATTCAACGCCAATTTCGTTTAATGTTGCCCCCTGCTCCCTTGCGTCCAGTACCCGTAAGTACCTCCGCCAGGCTGTCTTATCACGCCTGATTCTCGTTCTCTTTTTGACGTGCTTGGCCGCCAACATTAATCGCTTCTTGGCACTGACCAACTGTTGGTCAATTGGACGTGAAAGATCGAACGCGATGATTGAGTATCCATGTTCTACCTCCCGGAATGGAAACTCATCCCCCTTCACGGTGAAGGCTTTGAATTCAATGTCGGCGTTTACGGGTTTTGGAAACTCCAATGGATTCCGGAATCGCACGGGGCCATCCTGTTCATGGTACGGAATACTTGGATCAGGCATTCGGAGTGCAAGCCCCCAGCGACTCGCACAGTAAGATTCAAAGGAAAATTCTTCGAAATCTGCCTCAAATGCTATGCACCGTCCCCGCCACTCATTTGGGGTTTCTCCGTTTAATAGCGGAGGATCGTAACGTCGCGTTGAATCCAAAGCCTTCCAATTGGCACCAAACTCCTTCTCGTATTCATCAGCTTGTTCCAGAAACTCAAACCAGCTTTTTCTGTAACTTTTGTTCCGCCTCAGAAACTCCCATGCCCAGCCTGGATCCTTAAGATCGGCTGTGTATGCGTAGTCTTTTTCCGTTTTCCAATTAAGAATTGTCATCGGAGAGTATTTTCTCGTTCATGCGCTCGACTACGCCCGCCGTGTGGAGGTCACTAAGATGCGCATATCGCTTCACCATCTCATAAGTCTTATGACCCAAAACCGAAGCAATCTCTGGTAAGGAAGCTCCGTTCATAGCCAAATAGCTCGCGGTTGAATGTCTGAGATCGTGAAATTTAAAATCGGTGATCTCCGCGCGATCCAATGAGGTCTGCCATGCCTTACGAATATCGATTGGTCGGTCAGCATGCGAACTCGGGAACAAATATTCCGAGTTGTTCGGCTTTGATGCCTGGAGAGTAGAGACTAATTTATGAGCCCTTCCAACTAAAGGAACAGCTCGTCTTTCTTCATTTTTAGTTTCATGCAGAATGATCGACCGCCGTTCCAAATTTATGTCTTCCCATTTTAGATTCAAAATCTCAGCTTTCCGCATGCCGGTCGAAATAGCCAGAACGACTATCACCAGTAAGTATTGGCTATTGCTCTGGGCGCATACGTTGAGAAGCCTGGTCCGTTCATCATCTGAAAGGAAGCGAACCCGTCCCTTTGGTTCCGGCAATTTGGTGATATCGCGCATGGGGGAATCCGGAAGCCATTTGAACTCCCTCACCCCAATTGTCAGCACGTGTGACAGCGCCGCCATGTAACGGTTAATGCTTGCTGGGCTAATTTGTTTTCCCGGTTGCACCTGCCTCCTTGCCAATTTGTTGCGATAATCGACAATAACGTCGACGGTGAGGTCAGAAAGCGTGAACTTGCCAAGTTGACTACGCCACCACAGAAGCTGCTGTTTCTGAGCACGGATTGATTTTGGCTTTCTTGGAAGTACGTCCTCGATATAACGATCGATCAATTCTGCAACCGTCCGCCGCTTCGCCTGAGATACATTTCTGTACCGACGTTCTTCAATCGCTGCTTCGACCGATTGCGCCCAATTCTTAGCGTCGGTTTTTCGTGTAAAGGTCGCAGACTGCAGCGGGAATCCTTTTTTCCTAACTTGGACCCGATAGTGGGATTTTCCACTCTTGTCTTTGCGCTCTTGTATGTAAGCCATCGTCAGGCGCTCCATTGCCCCTAATTGACCTAATCGTGCATGAGTATTCCTTGATGTTCAATGTTTAGTGCACCATTACTGCACCATACAACGAACAAAGGCCCGGACATTTCTGCCTAAGCCTTTGATTTAATTGGTGGGTGCACAAGGACTCGAACCTTGGACCCGCTGATTAAGAGTCAGCTGCTCTACCAACTGAGCTAATCGCCCACCGTGCGCCTGAAGCGGCGGCGGATATAACACCCGTGATCACGGTTGTCGATACGCGAACCCCACCCGGGCCGCGGCTACGCCCCCGCCGAGCCCCGTTCCGCCACTTCCCCTTCGGCGTTGCTGACCACCCAGCCCCCGCGGTGACGACGCCAAAGCAGGTAGAGCCCACCAAGGACCATCCCTACGGCCAGAACCGGGCGGATATAGCCATTCATCATAAAGACCGGCAATGCCAGGCAGATCATCACCACCGGGATAAACGCGAGCGTCCATTTCCGGCTGTTGCGGCGGCGTTGATAGGCCGGGAAGGCAATCGAGAATGTGCCCAGGATCAGGAAGAACAACGACCAGGGCCGGGTGATGAACGGCTCCAGATCGGTGGTGATGGCGAATGCCTGGGAAAGGTTCTGTTCTGCGATCCGGCCAAGCACCACACCCAGGATAATCGGGACGATCGGGAAATCGAGTGTCCGCATCACATAGCCGAGCAGCCCGAATGCAAGCAGGGTCCAGAGGTCGAAGCCGACATTGTTCAGCGCAAACACGCCCACGGCGCAATAAAACAGGATCACCGAGGCCAGCGCATACATGCGCACGCGGGTAATCATGACAAAGCCGCGCAAGGTAATGGACTGAAGCGCCAGCATCAGGAAATTGGCCACAAAGAAGGCCAGAAAGATCGAATAGGCGATCTTGGGTTCGTCGGAGATGAATGACGGGCTTGGTATCACATCGTGGATCAACAGCGCGCCAAGCATCACGACCGTTACGATGTCGCCCGGAATACCGAGCGCCATCATGACAATCAGTGCGCCGCCCGCCGTCGCATTGTTGGCTGATTCCGGTGCGACAATCCCGTCAATGCTGCCGGTCCCGAACTCTTCGGGCGTTTTGGACGCCTTCTTTGCCTGATCATAAGCAAGAATGTTTGAAATCGTGCTCCCGGCCGCCGGCAACACACCGACAAACACCCCGATCAAGGACGAGCGCACCACGTTGACCCACCGCTTCAAGACAGCTGCAACCGCTTTGCGATGCTCGATACGCACGGAATGACCCTCGCCCGTCCCGAGATGCCGCTTCGCGGCCTCGCGATCACGCACATCGTGCAACAGCCGATTAAACGCAAACAAACCGATCAGCACGGGCAGAAACGCAAACCCTTGCGTCAGTGAGTCGATTCCGAAATTGAAGCGCGGGAAACCGAAAATGACATCGGTCCCCATGGTCGCGATCAACAACCCGAGCAATCCGGAGATCAGCCCCTTGAGCATCTGATCACCAGCGAGGCTGGCGGTTACCGTCAGCGCGAACAGGACCAGCGAAAAGAAATCCCAGGGCTGAAATTCAAGGCCGATCAAGGCCAGTTGAGGTGCAACCAGGATCAGGATGATCGCGCTTACCACGCCGCCGAAAAATGACGACCAGACCCCGATGCCAAGCGCCAGCCCCGGACGTCCGCCACGGGCCATCGGGAATCCATCAAACGTGGTCGCAACGGAAGACGGTGTGCCGGGAATGCCGGTGAGAATGCCCGACATGAGACCACCGGACAGCCCGCCGACATAAACGCCGATCATCGTCGCCAGGCCTGGCACCGCCTCAAGCGCGAAGGTAAAAGGCAACACCAGCACCACGGCCATGGCGATGGTGAATCCGGGAATGGCGCCCGCGAGGAGACCCGATATGACGCCGAGCGCCATCAGCGCCATGGTGTTGATCGTGAACAGCGCGTCAGCGGCGATCAGAATGTTTTCGAAAATCATGTTTCCCGGCCGATCACTGGAAGCTCACCAGTTCGCCTTGCGGCAGGATCACGCCAAGGCCGAAGGTAAAGATCGACCACATCAGGCCCACCGCCACCAGCGCGATCACCGCGTGCAGGCCAAGCAATCGTGGCGACCATCCACCAAGCACCGACAACATCAAGAATACGAAAATCAATCCGCCGAGAAGCATACCCAGCCAGGGCATGGTCCACAGAAAGGCAAAGAACAGGACGAAACAAAGGATGGGATTCCGGTAGTAGACGAACCAGCCTGGCAATCCCCCGCGTGCCTCACCTGCTTCCGGTGGCGCGGTCAACGAGCGTATGAGGTAGATAAAAGACAACAGCGTCAGCGGCACCAGAATGGCCCGCGGCCACAGCGCCGACGACATCTGCCCGAAGCTCGCTTCGACAATGTCAAAGCTGGAGGCGATGAAAATCCCGCACAGCAGTAACAGCACGATAGCGACGATAGCGTCGCGATTAATCCGCATGGCGCCCATGATGGCAGTGCAAAAAAGTGCACGCGCAGCCCGGGCTCAGCCCGGACTGCGCGTCACACGATTATTGCAGCCTACTTCTGGAAGCGGCCAACACCGACCTGCTTGGCGGCTTCCAGGAAGCCATCAGAAGTCGATTGCCACCATGCGCGGTAGTCGTCCGGGCCCAGATAAACAACGGACGTTCCTTTCGCGGCCTGCTGGTCGCGGAACTCCTTGTTCTCCGTCGCCGCCTTGAACACGGCCGCCCACTGATCGACGATTTCCTGCGGCGTGCCCTTCGGCAGCATGATTCCGCGAGTCAGCGAATAGTTCATGTCGACGCCCAGCTCCTTGAGGGTCGGGACATCCGGGATCAGCGCACTGCGCTCATCCGCAGCAATGGCGAACGCCTTCAGCTTGCCGTCGCCACGCTGGGTGCGCGCCGCCGCCATGTTGATGCCGCCGAGATCAATCGAACCATTCAGCAGGCCCGTGATACGGCCGGCGGTTCCACCCTGGAACGGCACGTATTTGAAACTCGTACCGGTATTGTGTCCCAACAGGATCCAGAGGAAATGACTGGTCGCACCCATGGACACACCGGTCGGAATCTGTCCCGGGCGCGCTTTGGCGTCGGCGAGCAGATCACCAAGGTTGTTGTAATCCACATGGCCACCGGCACCGATAATCTCAGGCGTATCGGTCAACAGTGCGACCGGCTCGAAACCGTCCCAGTTGAAATCAGTCACACCGTTAATGAAGTTCACCACCATGTGCTGATGGATCGCGAACAGGGTGCAGCCATCGGGCTTTGCAGCGAATGCTTCTTTCGCACCCTTTGCGCCACCCTGTCCGGGAATGGTCACAACCTTGACCTTCGTGGCTGGGTCTGTGGCGTTGATGGTTTTCTCAAAAATACCAAAGATCACGCCCGTGCCGCCGCCTGCACCCCAGGGCACAATAATACGTGCGGTGTTGCACGGCAGGTCTACCGCTGCATGAGCAGGCGGGGCCGTATGGACCGAGAGCCCGGTCGCCAGTGCGGCAGCCCCAAGCAGAGTTGCCAGAAATCCCTTACGCATTTTTCATCCTCCCAATTCAAATTGCGTCCGAACGGGTGATCGCAGGATCGTTCCACGTTCAGAACCAAGTCCATTGTCGGGTGTCAAACCGGCACGCACGCAGGTGCCGGTTCCCCCAACATTATGCTGATAGTAGGTGGCTTGCCCCGGAACGAGAAATGCAACAATGGAATGAGTTTACATCTCGTTCGGTACAAGTGACCGACACGAAACAGGCCCCGTCAGGCCGCGCCACCGCGTTTGTTGATATAGGTGTCGCGGTGCAGCCAGCAGCTCATGATCAGGCCGAAGCCGAGAAGCACCGTCAGCATCGCTGTGCCGCCGTAGGAAATCAGCGGCAGGGGTACACCGACGACAGGCAGAATGCCCATCACCATCGCGATATTGATGAAGACATAGAGGAAGAAGTTAACCGTCAGCCCCATCGCCAGGAGCCGGGCGAAATGGCTGCGGGCGCGGAACGCGATATAGATGCCGTAGGCGATCAGCAACCCGTAGAGCGCAATCAGCCCCGTCCCGCCGATGAGGCCGAACTCCTCGGCCAGCATCGTGAAGATGAAATCGGTTTGCTTTTCCGGCAAAAAATTCAGATGGCTCTGGGTGCCGGCCAGGAAACCCTTGCCGAACAGCCCGCCGGAGCCGAGTGCGATCTTCGATTGAAGGATATGATAGCCCGCGCCGAGCGGGTCGGTCTCGGGGTTGAGAAAGGTGAAGATCCGCTGCTTCTGATAGCTGTGCAGAAACTGCCAGCCAATCGGCACCGCCGCCGCCGCCGCTGCTGCGACCGTGGCGAACTGCCAGAGGCGTGCACCGCCGAGCCAGAACATCGCAGCCCCCACCATCGCCACAACACCGGCCGTTCCCAGGTCGGGCTGGCGCAGCACCAGGGCCATGGGGGCCGCGACCAGGAGCAGTGGAATTGCGAGGTTCGTCAGCCGGCCCGCGTCTTCCGATTCCAGACCGTGGAAATAACGTGCCAGCGCCAGCACCACTGCAACCTTCATGAGTTCGGACGGCTGCAACTGGAAGAACCCCAGATCGAGCCAGCGCTGCGCACCCATGCCGACCGACCCCATGAATTCGACCGCCGCCAGCAACGCAAGACACACCCCATAGATGGGAAACGCGGCGCGCAGCCAGATGCGGATATCGGTCATCGCGACGGCAAGCATCAACAGGATGCCCACAGAAAATCGCATGAGCTGGCGCGACGCCCATGGATCGAAGTCACCATTCGCAGCCGAAAACAGCATCGCGAAGCCAATCGATGCCGTGAGCACGATCAACAGGACGAACTCCCAGTTCAGATGCAGGAGCTTCTGGCGAAACGTAAGCTTGGCCGAAGAGGTACCGCTGAGACGTGCCATGGTCAGCCGCCCTGGTTGCCGGGCGCACGCAGCCCGGCCACATTGGCACCGGGTGCCAGCCGCGCGGGATCGCGCTTCAGGGTTTCGGTCATCACATCGCGGGCAATCGGGGCTGCGACCGCCGAACCACCACCGCCATGCTCAACCACCACCGAAATGGCGTAGCGCGGCGCTTCGACCGGGCCATAGCCGACAAACAATGCGTGATCGCGGAAACGCCAGGGCAAATCCTTGTTCTTGATGACCCCGCCGTCGCGTTCACGTTGGGTGATCCGTCGGACCTGCGCCGTCCCGGTCTTGCCACCCATCGACATGCCTGACGTCATGATACGCGCGGCGTAAGCGGTACCTGCCGGGGCCGTCGTCACAAGCGCCATCGCGTCAGCCACCGACCTGAGGTGCCGTGGATCGACATCAATCGTTTCAATGTCGGCGGGCACCCGCGCTGCGAGCTTGTCGCGCGCAACAACATCGCGGGCCAAATGCGGCTTTACGATCTTGCCCCCGTTGACCATGCGTGCGGTCATGGTTGCGAGCTGCATCGGTGTGGTGGTGATGAAGCCCTGACCGATACCTGCCACAAGGGTTTCACCGAGAACCCACGGCTGGCCAATCACCGCCCGTTTCCATGCCTTGGTCGGAATCAACCCTGCCCGTTCACCCGGCGTATCCATGCCAAGCTCGGCACCAAGACCAAACTTGCTCGCCATGCGTGCGATGTTGTCGATGCCGACCCGCCGCGCAACCTCGTAAAAATAGACATCGCAGGATTCCGCAATCCCCCGATCGAGATTCACATGGCCATGGCCATGCCGGCGCCAGCAATGGAACTTGCCGTCGCCCACTTCGAGGAAGCCCGGGCAGAAATAGTTGGTCTGCGGCGTAATGAGACCGGCCTCGAGTGCCGCGAGTGCGACGATCATCTTGAAAGTCGAACCCGGGGCGTATTCGCCGGCGAGAGCCTTGTTGCGCAATGGCGCACGTTCATTGTCGGCCACAGCACGCCACTCGGCCGTGCTCAATCCCTCGGTGAAGGCATTGGGATCGAAACTTGGCGTCGACGCCTGGACGATGACCCCACCTGTTTCCACATCCATGACGACCACCGAACCGGCCTCGTTACCCAGCCGTTTCATGGCCTCTTGCTGAAGGGCCATATCGATGGTCAGCACCACATCCTGTCCGGGATCGCCATCTTGACGGTCGAGCTCGCGAATAACGCGTCCGACCGAGTTCACCTCGAGTTGACTGGCACCCGCGCGTCCACGCAACGGCAGATCAAATGCGCGCTCGACGCCACTGCGACCCACCTTGAAGCCCGGCAGTTCAAGCAGCGGATCTCCGGAGAGATCTTGCGGTCGCGGGGAACCGACATAACCGAGAATATGGGCGCCAGCCGCGCCATTCGGGTAGAAACGCCGTTCCCCCACATCGATGTCAATGCCGGGCAGATCGGGTGTGTTTACTTCAAGCTGGGCGACATCCTCCCAGTCTAGAAACTCGCGGACGGTCACGGGTACGAATTTCTTCCGCCGACGAATTTCCTTGAGCACACGTGCTTTCTCGTCGGCGCTGATCGGAATGATCATCGACAGTCGATCCAGCACGGCCTCGACATCCGGCGCATTCTCCGCTTTCAGCAGCACACGATAATTTTGCTGGTTGATCGCGATCGGTACCCCGAAACGATCGATGACCCGGCCACGCGACGGCGGCAGAAGTCGCATGTTAATTCGATTTTCTTCGGCCAGCATGTGGTAGCGCTCTGATTCGACCACTTGCAGGTAGTACATTCGACCGACCAGAGCCGTCAGCAGGGTGAATTGCCCGCCCGCCAACAATGCGGCGCGCCGGGTAAACTGCCGCTGACGGTTGTTGTCGCGGTTGTTCATGACGGCTGCGCCGAGCCGACCAACCAGCGTTGGCTGTGCAGCAACGCCCAGGCGATGGCGGGGAAGGTTATGACGGTCAGGAGCATGCCCATCAGCACCACGTCGGTGGGCAGGATTGCCCCGCGCAGTACCGACGCCAAGAGCCAGTTCAGGAACGCGGCTACCGGTGTGACGATTGCGAATCCGGACCAAAAAATCCAGAACGGTTTACCGACAAGGAAGCGGCGCTGGTTGAGTACGAAGGCGTGCGCGAGGAGATAGATCAGGGCCGTTAAACCAAACGGGGCACCGATCAGCGCGTCCTGGAACAGGCCCAGTGCGAACACCAGAATCCGGGGCATCAGATCGGGCCGAAAAACGACCCAGTAGTAGATCGCCATCAATGACAACGCCGGTGCGATATCGGGGAAAAATGGCAGCGGCATCGGCAGCTGCGCCAGCAGGATCAACAGGAGTGTGGTGAGGCCCGGCACGACCCGCCGGGAATATTCGAGGACCGGGCCAAATGCGGCCGCGTTCATTGGGCCGGCTCTGCGTCGGCAGCCGGGGTTACGGGCGGCGCGGCCAAATCTGCGGGCCGCTGGGGGACCCGAGCCGGCACCTGTTCCGGCGGCGGCAGAATGCCGTTCACGCCATAGTCGAGAACCCGCGCTTCACTCACCTGCGACAGCGGCACAGCGGGCTGGATGGTAACGCGCGCTTCGCTCGCTTCGGCCACGACACCAATCACGAGCCCGGGCGGGAAGACGCCGCCATGGCCGGACGTGAGCACACGATCTCCTGCCGAGACCGGAGAATTCGACGCCAGATAGGTCAGCGTCGGCCAGGGGGTGTTGTCACCCGTCACGATGACCCGATCACCCGTTGATTCCACGATCGCCGGGATACGCGAGTTGAGGTCGGTCAACAACAAGACACGGGCGGAGCGGTCACCAACTTCCGCGACCCGGCCCACCAGGCCGCCATGAGACACGACCGCCTGTCCGCGCTGCACGAAATGCCGTGCACCAGCGTTAATCAAAAGACTGTGGAAGAATGCGCCACCGGTATCCGCGACCACTCGCGCAGTGATCGCGCGCGGCGCACTCCCGGGGACAAAATCAAGCTGGGCGCGCAACGTGGCATTCTCAACCTCAAGCTGTCGCGCCATCAACATCCAGCGCAACAGCCGTGCATTCTCCGCACGCAGACGGTCATTCTCGGCACGAACAACGAAAAAACCTTCAACAGCCTCAACCGCCGTCTGACCTGCCTCTACCGGACGCGACATCACATCGAGAACCGGCGTCGCCGCATCCACGATCGCGGTGCGGGCGCGCTCCAGCGCACCCGTTTCCGCCTTGCTGAGAAGCATCAACGCAAACGCGAGCGCCAGAAGCCCGAGAAACGCGAATCTCTGGCCCCAGATGCGGATCGGCACCGCCAAACCGGCAACCGACATGCTCGCATTTCGTTTCGCCACCAGACTATCCAGTCGTCCAGGTTCTCGCCGTCACCCCGGTATCCGGTCAGTACATACTGACCAGGACATCCTTGAGTTTCTTGAATTCCTCAAGCGCACGGCCCGTGCCGCGCACCACGCATGTGAGCGGGTCATCTGCAATCGAGACCGGAAGTCCCGTCGCGTGCCGCAATACATAATCCAGATTGCCGAGCAGCGCACCGCCGCCGGTCAGGACAATGCCCTTGTCGACGATATCGGCCGCCAATTCAGGCGCCGTATGTTCAAGCGCGACCTTGACCGCGTCGATTATTGCGCTGATCGGCTCCGCCAGACTTTCGGCAATCTGCCGCTCGGTAATGATGATTTCTTTTGGCACGCCGTTCATCAGGTCGCGCCCCTTGATCTCCATCGTCCGGCCTTCACCGTCTTCCGGCGGACAGGCCGAACCGATTTCCTTCTTGATTCGCTCGGCGCTCGATTCACCGACCAGCAAATTATGATTTCGCCGGATATAACCGATAATCGCTTCGTCCATCTTGTCGCCGCCAACGCGCACGCTGCGCGAATAGACGATGCCCCCCAACGACAGGACCGCCACTTCCGTGGTGCCGCCACCGATATCGACAACTATCGACCCCGTCGGTTCGGTCACCGGCAGGCCGGCACCGATCGCGGCGGCCATCGGCTCCTCGATCAGCCAGACACGACGCGCGCCCGCGCTTTCGGCCGATTCCTGAATAGCCCGGCGTTCGACCGCGGTGGAACCCGACGGCACGCAGACAACAATCTGCGGGCTGTGGAAGCCGCGGCGGTTGTGCACCTTGCGGATAAACTCCTTGATCATCTCCTCGGCAACCTCGAAGTCCGCGATTACACCATCGCGCAACGGCCGGATTGCCTGGATGTTGCCCGGCGTTCGCCCGAGCATCTGCTTCGCCTCATTGCCAACGGCCAGGACCTTTTTCTTACCCTTGGATTCGGCGATCGCAACCACCGACGGCTCGTTGAGAACGATATCCCGTCCCTTGACGTAGACCAGGGTGTTCGCCGTTCCCAGGTCAATTGCCATGTCAGCGGAAAGCGCTCCCATGATTCGCGAAAACATAATGCGTCGCCTCGCCCGTTAATTGTTCGATCCCGGAAATAAGGGATCCGGGCGGAGCGCCAGAGCTCCGCCCAGTTACCGACTACGCCGACAGAGCCGCCGGCGCGGTTTTTTCTCGTTTCACAAGCAGTTTGTTTAACCCGTGCAGATAGGCCCGGGCCGACGCGACCAACGTGTCGGCATCCGCCCCCTGTCCGTTCACGGTCTTTCCATTCTCATCCAGACGGACCGTAACTTCCGCCTGCGCGTCCGTCCCGCCTGTCACCGCGTGCACCTGGTAAAGCTGCAGCTTGGCCTCATGCGGAAACAAATCGCCGATGGCATTAAACGTCGCGTCGACAGGCCCGTTGCCGCGCGCCGTCGTTTTCACGAGTTCGCCATCAATTTCGAGTTCCAAATCAGCTTCCTGAGGCCCCTTGGATCCGGCCCGCACCTGCAGCGATACGAACTTCAGACGGACATTCTCGTGCTGAATTGTGTCATCAACGAGCGCGATCAGATCTTCGTCGAACAATTCCTTCTTTTTGTCGGCAAGGTCCTTGAAGCGTTGGAAGGCGTCACGGATGGCATTGTCACCCATGTCGCCGTAGCCGAGATCCTTGAGCTTCTCGCGGAAGGCGTGGCTGCCCGAATGCTTGCCCATCACCAGATTGGACTCGTTCAGTCCGACCGATTCCGGTGTCATGATTTCATAGGTCTGCGCGTTCTTGAGCACACCGTCCTGATGAATACCGGATTCATGCGCGAAGGCATTCGCACCGACAATCGCCTTGTTCGGCTGGACGTTGAAACCAGTAATCGTCGAGACCAGATGGCTCGCCCGTGTGATCACGGTTGAGTCCGCGCCAGTCAGATAAGGCATCGCGTCCTGGCGTGTGCGCATCGCCATGATGATTTCCTCAAGCGCGCAATTGCCCGCGCGCTCACCGATGCCGTTGATCGTGCATTCGACCTGGCGCGCGCCGACGCCAACAGCGGCCAGCGAGTTGGCAACCGCAAGCCCGAGATCATTGTGGCAGTGCACGGAAATAACGGCCTTGTCGATATTCGGCACCCGGTTGAACAGCATCTCAATCAACGCGGCGAATTCCTCGGGCATCGCATACCCGACCGTGTCGGGAATGTTGATCGTGGAAGCACCGGCGCGAATGGCGCTCTCAACTGTCCGGCAAAGAAAATCATGCTCGGTTCGCGAACCATCTTCCGGTGACCATTCGACATCCGGGCAGAGGTTGCGAGCGTAGCTGACACTGTCGATGACTGCGTCATGCACTTCATCCGGCCCCATCTGGAGCTTGAACTTCATGTGCAGGGGACTGGTCGAGAGGAACGTATGAATGCGCGGCATTTCCGCAACCTTCACCGCGTCCCAGGCGCGATCGATATCCTGATGGGCTGCGCGGGCGAGCCCGGCCACGGTCGAATTGTTGATCGTGTTCGCAACCGCGCGAACGGCTTCGAAATCACCATTCGAGGCGATCGGGAAACCGGCTTCGATAATGTCGACACCAAGCTCTTCGAGAATCTGCGCGACACGCACCTTCTCTTCGAGGTTCATCGAACAGCCCGGCGATTGCTCTCCGTCGCGCAATGTGGTGTCAAAAATACGAACGTAATTCGGGTCGCTCTTGTCGACCGGCGAATCATTGCCTTGTGTGTTTGTCTCGGTGGCGGTCATTGGTCCTGCCTCAAATTCGGTTTGCTGACTTAGGGTGGAGATCGTCTCCCCTGAACAACACAGGCCGCTATGGTCTGTTTATGTTCAGGGGCACCTAAGTCGCAGGGCGGCGCCACCGATAAGAAGCGCATCGAGATCAGGCGTGATCAGGCACAGATCGACTGTCGGCAAACCGCGAACGGCATGCACTGACAGATCAAACCCTGTGCGGACATTTGCCACGCCCTGAATCTCCCCAACGGCCCTGGCGGAACCTCGAACCCGAAGAATCGACGCAGGGCAGTTAATAATTGGTGAACAATCTGTACACCAGCATGCAAAGAAAGTGCCTTAACGCCCTTGTTTTAGAGCGTTTTTATGCTCGACCGCAACGATTTTGTTAACCAAACCAGTCGGTTTGGGTCCGCGCCCGATATTTCGGTGCGCGGACCGACCGAATTTGGAACCCGACTAGTTCTTCGTCTTGTCGACCATGGCGTTTTCGGCAATCCACGGCATCATGCCGCGCAGCTTGGCGCCGGTCTCTTCGAGCTGCTGATCAGCCTGCAAGCGGCGAACCGTCTTGAACGCGGCCTGACCGACCTGATTCTCGAGCATCCACTCACGCGCGAAGTCGCCGTCCTGGATTTCCTTGAGGATCTTGCGCATCTCCGCGCGGGTCTCGTCGGTAACCAGGCGCGGGCCACGGGTATAATCGCCATACTCGGCCGTGTTCGAGATCGAGTAACGCATGTTGGCGAGGCCGCCCTCATAGATCAGGTCGACGATCAGCTTCACTTCGTGAACACACTCGAAATACGCCATCTCGGGGGCATAGCCCGCCTCGACCAGGGTCTCAAAGCCCGCCTGGATGAGCGCCGAAAGGCCACCGCAAAGAACGGTCTGCTCGCCGAACAAATCGGTCTCGCACTCTTCCTTGAACGTGGTTTCGATGATCCCTGCACGACCACCGCCAATGGCCGAACCGTAGCTGAGTGCGATGTCGTGGCAATTGCCGCTGGAATCCTGGTGCACAGCCAGAAGGCTCGGCACACCCGCGCCACGCTCATATTCGGAGCGAACGGTATGTCCCGGGCCCTTCGGGGCGAGCATGAACACGTCCAGATCAGCCCGCGGCTCAATCAGGTTGAAATGCACGTTCAGACCATGCGCGAAGGCGATGGCGGCATTTTCCTTCAGATTCTCATGCAGGTGATCGTAGTAGAGGTCCCGCTGCAACTCGTCGGGGACGGCCAGCATCACCACGTCTGCCCATGCGGCCGCATCGGCTGAGGTTTTGACCTCGAATCCGGCAGCCTCCGCCTTGGCAACGCTGGAAGAGTCCGCGCGCAGCGCAATCACGACATTCGTCGCACCGCTGTCGCGCAAGTTCATGGCATGGGCATGGCCCTGGCTGCCATAGCCAATAATGGCAACATTTTTGCCCTTGATCAGATTCACGTCCGCGTCGCGGTCATAATAAACGCGCATATCTCTGTTCCCTGTTCTGCGTCAGTCTTGATGTATCGGTGGTTTCGCGTTTCCGCGCCCGGTGTGGCGCGGTTTTACAGTGCTCGGTGCCGCCGGGCAATGACCCGTCGCGCCGGCGTTTAATCTCCGTCCAGGCCGCCGGACAAATTGGGGACCCCGTCCTTGTCACTTCGCTGGAGTGCGACCACGCCCGAGCGGGAGATTTCCGTCCGGCCGAGGTTGCGCATCAGCTGCAGGAAACTATCGACCTTCTCCGACGCACCGGTCAGGGAAAAGACGAATGAATCCACGCCCGTATCGACGACGCGTGCACGGAAAATGTCGGCAATCCGCAGCGCCTCGCGGCGTTCGGCGCCCTCATTTTCGATTTTGACCAGCGCCACTTCATGCGCCACATGCGGGCCTTCGGTGGTCAGGTCATGGACGTCGCGGACGGGCACGAGGCGTTCGAGCTGAGCCTTGATCTGTTCAATAATCATCGGCGTGCCGGTCGTCACAATATTGATGCGCGAGGAGGTTTCATCTTCGCTCACCGCCGCCACGGTCAGGGTCTCAATATTGTATCCCCGGCCGGAGAACAGGCCGACAACCCGGGCCAGAACGCCCGGTTCATTGTCCACCAGAACCGCCAGAACATGCCGTTCGACGGCATCGATTCTTTTCGCCATAACGCGTCACTTTCACTGAATAGTCGTCATACGGAAGCAGCGTTCGCAGCCGCCCAATTGATTGCCCGACCTAGACCAGGACCATGCCGTCTTCGGATTGTTTCTGTTCCTGCTGATCTTCGAGGCCGAGCAGGATCTCGTTATGGGCAGCGCCGCCGGGAATCATCGGGAAACAGTTCTCTTCCTTCGTGACAACCATATCCACGAGGACAGGCCCCGGGGTTTCGATCATCTGTTTGATGACATCGTCCACTTCGTCCGGATGGGTCGCCCGCAGGCCGGTGATGCCATAGCTCTCGGCGAGCTTGATGAAGTCCGGCAGGCCGTCAGAATAGGATTCCGAATAACGCGCACCATGCAGCAGCTCCTGCCATTGCCGAACCATGCCGAGCCAATAGTTGTTCAGGATGAAGATTTTCACCGGGAGCTTGTACTGGGCAATCGTGCCGAGCTCCTGGATGTTCATCATCGTCGACGCTTCGCCCGCGATGTCGATCACGAGCGAGTCCGGATGTGCCACCTGGACACCCACAGCGGCCGGCAGGCCATAGCCCATCGTGCCCAGACCGCCCGACGTCATCCAGCGGTTCGGCTTGTCGAAGTGATAATACTGGGCCGCCCACATCTGATGCTGGCCCACCTCGGTGGTCACGAGCGCATCCATGTCCTTGGTCAGTTCATACAGGCGCTTGATCGCATATTGCGGCTTGATCTCGTCCTTCGGACCGGTGCCCTGCTCGAAGCTAAGACAATCGACCGCGCGCCATTCCTCGATCTGTTTCCACCAGGCCTCCAGCGCCTTGCCATCGGGTTTGGCTTTACGGGCCTTCCACTTCTCGAGCATCTCCTCCACGACGTTTTCAACATCGCCGATGATCGGCACATCGACCGTGATGTTCTTGTTGATCGAGCTGGGATCGATGTCGATATGGATCTTCTTCGAATTCGGTGAGAAGGCGTCGGTACGACCGGTCACGCGATCATCGAACCGCGCGCCGATCGCGACCATCACGTCGCAATCATGCATCGCCAAGTTCGATTCATACGTCCCGTGCATCCCCAGCATGCCGAGCCATTGAGACGACGAACTCGGGAACGCACCCAGCCCCATGATCGTCGTGGTCGCCGGATAGCCGGTGGCCGTTACCAGCTCGGTGACAAGTTCGCAGGCGCGCGGGCCGGAATTGATGCAGCCGCCGCCGATGTAGAAGATCGGCTTCTTGGCATTGGCGATCAGTTCCACGGCCTCTTCAATGGCCGCGTCGGCACCGTCACGCTGGGGTTTGTAGTGCCGGTGGGTAACGTTTTCCGGGGAGTGGTATTCACCCTCGGCGAACTGCACATCTTTCGGCAGATCGATAACGACCGGCCCGGGACGACCCGCCGCGGCAACATAGAATGCTTCGTGCATGACCTGGCTGAGATCATCAACGTCCTTCACCAGGTAGTTATGTTTCGTGCACGGCCGGGTGATGCCCGTCGTATCCGCTTCCTGAAACGCATCATTGCCAATCAGATGGGTCGGCACCTGCCCGGTCAGGCAAACCACCGGAATGCTATCCATCAGCGCGTCGGTCAGGCCGGTCACCGCATTCGTCGCCCCGGGACCAGACGTCACGAGGACAACGCCCACCTTGCCGGTCGAACGCGCGTAGCCTTCGGCCATGTGAACAGCACCCTGCTCATGGCGGACCAGGATATGGCGTACGGAGTTCTGCTTGAACATCGCGTCGTACATCGGGAGCACGGCGCCTCCGGGATAACCGAAGACAACTTCAACACCCTGGTCAGCCAGAGCCTTGATCACCATTTCCGCACCGGTCATGCGATTGCCAGACATAACGCCCACACCTTTCATTCTCGTTCGCTTCAACCCGATATAACGCCTGGGTATTCATATTCTGTTGCTGCACTGCACCAAAGACTGGCGGGATAAACGAAATACTTCCCGTTGACCAGCCAGATCGCTTTGGCCGGTGCGATTTACACCGGATCCACGTCGATCAATGAATGCACAATGACGCCAGGCACAAAAAATCGCTGCGCGAATGTCGCATCCTTAACGACCCCCGCTACAAGCGCATAAGTAACTTAAGAAAAGATTTATGAACCGTCAACTCATAAATGACAACAGATTATCATCTATTGAGTAATTATATTTCAATACGCTGATTCGGGGATGATCCCCATCTTCTCCCGGCAACTGATGCCTTAACCATGTTGTCTGGCGTTTCGCGTAGTTCCGGGTCTGCTGTTGAGCGGCGATTATGGCGGCGTCCAGCGGTGTTTCGCCTCTCAAATGCGCCGAAAGAGAAGGATATCCGAGGGCCTTGAAGATCGGGAGAGCCGGATCCAGTCCCTCCGCCTGGGCGCGTGCGGCGAGCGCACTCACCTCGTCGATTGCGCCGGCCTCGATCATGTCGAGGAATCGACCGTCGCAGTTCCGGTAAAGCTCTTCACGCGGCGGTTCAATGGCGATCACATGAAACGATTTGTCGGGTGCGGTCACCGGTTCGTTTTGCCATTCCGATAATGGCCGCCCGGTCGCCTCCACGACTTCCCAGGCGCGCAAAACGCGCTGGCTGTCGCCCGGGTGGAGCCGGGCCGCAATCTCGGGATCTCGTGTGGCGAGTTCGTTGTGGAATGCGACATCGCCGATCTCGCGCCGGCGCGCCTGGGCGCGCGCCCTGATTTCGCGAGGCACTTCGGGTATGGGCGCCAGACCCTCCATCAAAGCCTTCAGATACAGGCCGGTACCCCCAACAAGGATGGGGCGTCGGCCGGCATCGAAAACAGACTGCAGCGCGGCAAGGGCCTCGCCTGCCCAGTCGACCGCCGAACCCGCTTGCGTGGCGTCACGGTCCCCATAAAGAAGATGGGGAACACGGGCCTCGTCGGCCTGTGACGGACGGGCCGTCAGGATGCGCAGGTCGCGATAAACCTGCATCGAATCTGCATTGATGATGGTGCCGTCGAACTGATCGGCGAGATCCATCGCGAGCCCAGACTTGCCACTCGCCGTGGGTCCGGCAACGACGATGACCGGGCGCTCAGCCATCGGTGATGAACTCACACATCGAGCGGGTAGGAAACCAAGCCATCTGCCAGCTTGGGCTCGAACCAGGTTGATTTCGGCGGCATCACCTCATTCGCGTCGGCAACCGCCATCAAGTCCTCGATGCTCGTCGGGAACAATGCGAACGCCACGGCCCAGTCACCGCTGTCCACCCGGGCCTCCAATGCTTCCAGCCCCCGAATTCCCCCCACGAAATCGATACGCGGATCGGTTCGCGGATCGGCGATACCGAGAACCGGATCGAGCAACCTGTCGGAAAGCAGTTTCACATCCAGCCGGTCGAGCGGCGGTGCGTCGATGCCCGGCGCGTTCTTGGTCGTGAGGCTGTACCAGCTGCCGGCAAGATACATCCCGAAATCATGTGCGCCGGCGGGACGCGCGGGCGTGGTCACCTGTGAAAGATCGAAGACCTCGCCAACACGATCGAGGAACGCCTCGACCGACAGGCCGTTCAAATCCTTGATCACGCGGTTGTAGTCGAGAATTCGAAGTTCGTCGGTCGGGAATGCGACAATCAGGAACCGTTGATGTGAATTCGACGTGCCGTCCCGGCCCTCACGCAGCGCCGCGACCCGCGCCGCGGCAGCCGAACGATGATGGCCGTCAGCGATATACAGCACATCCACCGGCGCATAGGCGTCGGCGACCCGCTCTACATCCGTTGTCTCCGTTACGGCCCAGACAATATGGCGCACGCCATCAGGCTGGGTGACGTCATAGGTCGCATCTTGCGCCGTGATGTTCTGGAGGACTTCGGCGATGGCGGGTTGCGGCTGATGCACCGCCAGTACCGGACCGGTCTGGGCATCGACTTCATCGATCTGGCGAACCCGGTCATCTTCCTTGTCGGGGCGCGTGAACTCATGCTTGCGCACAATATTCTTCAGATAGGCATCGACCGGCGTGGCCGCGACCAAACCCGTCTGGACATGGTCCCCCATGATGATCCGATATACGTAGTAGCAAGGCGCTTCATCGCGGATCAGAACACCGGCCTCTATCATCGTCGCGAGATTCGACGCCCCCTTGGCATAGACTTCGTCAGCATGGGAATCCGTACCCGGCGGAAGGTCGATCTCGGGCCGCGACACATGCAGAAAACTCCACGGCCGGCCATCCGCCAGCGCCGCCGCCTCATCGAACGACACAACGTCATAGGGCGGTGCGGCAACATCCTCGGCGGCACCAGGTGCGGGACGTAATCCGGGGAACGGGTGGAGCAGGCTATCGCTCATATCGGCAACTCGTTTGTTTGCGTGAATGGAAGAAACGCTACAGCGCGTCCTCATCGCATATTGCAATAGCCAGCGAAAGCACCCGCGGTGGAAAGACAGCTGCCACAGAAAAAACGACGGCACCCGAAGGTGCCGCCGTTGTCACTTACCCAGGAAGTTTAAACTCTGCCTGCGTCAGGATTTGTTGATCCGAACCGCGACAAACCGACGGTCGCCATTGCGGTTGATTTTGAGCAACACAGAACTGCGGTCGTCATCACGGGCTTTGCGGATTTTCTCCGCGATCTGACCCGGCGTGCTCACCTCTTCCTGGCTGACCTCGACGATCACGTCGCCGGGGCGAAGGCTCTTTACGGCTGCTGCACTGTCAGCCTCGACACCGGTGATCACCACGCCGCGCAGATCGTCGGGCAGCGTAAACTCCGTGCGCATCTGTTCGGTGATGGATGTCACGGTGATACCGATAGCATCGATCGCGGCTTCCTCGGGCTCAATCGCCTGACCACGCGGCCCGGCGGATGCGAGGATCGGCACTTCTTCCTCGAGTTCACCGATCTGCACGCCCACGGTCACCAGGCGCTCATTGCGCCACACTTCCACCGGCACGCTTTTGCCGATGTCGGTCTCTGCAACGATACGCGGCAACTCGCGCATGCTCGCGACCGGCTTGCCGTCAAACGTCAGGATCACATCACCGGCCTCGATACCGCTTTTCTCGGCAGGTCCCGCGGCGGTCACGGAAGACACGAGCGCACCGCGCGCACCGCCCTCGAGGGCGATACTTTCGGCAATCTCGTCGGTCACCGACTGAATGCGAACACCCAGCCAGCCCCGGCGCGTCTGGCCGAAGTCACGCAACTGATCGATGACCCGTGACGCGATGGATGACGGGATGGCGAAACCAACACCGACACTGCCACCCGTGGGTGAGAAAATGGCCGTGTTCACACCAATGACCTCGCCATTCATGTTGAACATCGGGCCGCCGGAGTTGCCCCGGTTGATGGAGGCATCGGTCTGCAGGAAGCTGTCATACGGTCCCTGGCGGATATCGCGCTGGCGCGCCGAAATAATCCCGGCGGTCACAGTGCCGCCAAGACCGAAGGGATTGCCGATCGCGACGACCCAGTCGCCCACGCGGGCCACGCTGGAATTGCCCCAGGGCACGAAAGGCAGGTCGCGGTCCGTTTCAACGCGAAGCAACGCCAGATCCGTTTTCGGATCCCGGCCCAACAACTCGGCTTTGAGCTGGGTATCGTCGGAAAGAGTGACCATGATTTCGTCGGCACCGTCGATCACATGGTTGTTGGTCACAACCAATCCGCTGGGATCAATAATGAAGCCCGAACCCAGCGACGTGGCACGACGCGGCGCACCTTGCTGGTTACGATTGAAGAAATCCTTGAACATGTCGCCAAACGGCGATCCCGGCGGGGCCTGGGGAATATCCGGTCCGCGTTCCTGTCCGGGGGTCTGATTTACCAGCTGCGTGCTGGAAATATTCACGACCGTGGGCAGCAATCGCTCGGCCAGGTCAGCGAACGAATCCGGGGCGGATCTCGCCGAAGCAGGCAGCGCAGAGACGATAAGCGCGACAATCAGCACGATCCCCATCAGGAATGTGCTTGCCGCACCGGCGCGACCGGCTGTCCAGCCGACCAACGCACGAGATAGTTGAGGTTGTTTTGCGTACATTTTTTCCGTTACTCCCATTCCAGGCATTTTGTGCCTTCCGTCGCGCTCCGGGCTATCGGCCCAATCGATATGTGAAACACAAACCGATCGTTCAAGAGCACTTCCGAAAACACGGCGACACCCGAGCCGCCGAATACCGATATGGAACCCAAAGATGGTCGGAATTGGGCATCCTCCCGGCACATTTGAGGCATCGCGGCTTTACGCATGACTTTCGCGTGAACCACCGCTTTGCACCCTGCCCGATCAGAGCTGTACGACCTTCAACAGCACCAGCAACCCAAACCCGGCAACTGCGGCAACGACACCGCCCGACCGTAGCGTCGCTTCGGGCACGCTGTTCATCTGCGACAGCAAGCGCTTCATCATGTTCGGCGCCACGGCATAGATCAGACCCTCGACCAGCAGTACCAGCGCAAAACCGATGAGCAGGAAGCTGCCCCAGAGCAGGAGTTGTCCCATGGCCGCCTACTGCCCCTGCCGATCAGTGACGCGATCGCGCCCACCTTGCAGATCTCCGAAATATTTGAAGAAATCGCTGTTTGGAGAGAGGACCATCGTCGTTCCCTCCTTGGCAAACGTCTCCTTATAGGCTTCCAGCGAACGGAAGAACTCGAAGAACTCCGGGTCTCGGCCATAGGATTCACCGAGGATGGCGTTACGCGTGGCGTCACCACCACCGCGCAAGGACTGCGCCTCACGCTGTGCTTCGGCAACAATCTCGACCTGCTGGCGATCCGCTTCGGCACGAATGCGACGCGCATTCTCTTCGCCTTCGGCGCGCAGCTTGTTCGACTGCCGCTCACGTTCTGTCCGCATCCGCTCATACACAGTCTGCGACACCGCTTCCGGCAGCTCCGAACGGCCAATTCGAATATCGACAACCTCGATCCCGAACCCGTCAGTCTCGTTGGCAACGCCGTCGCGGATCGATTCCATGATGACGTTTCGCTGGTCTGACAGAAGGTCTGCGAGCTCACGCTGGGCGACAAACTCCTTGACCGTCGAGGTCAGGATGTTGCCGAACCGGTTTCCGAAGATTTGCTCATCTCCCACGGTCTGGAAGAATTTGAGCGGGTCGGTGATCCGGTATCGGGCAAAGGCGTCCACCAGAATACGTTTCTGATCGCTCAACAGCATTTCCTCGGGCGGCGGGTCCACACTCAGCACCCGCTTGTCATAGGACACGACATTCTGGATGAGCGGCACCTTTAGATGCAGGCCGGGTTCGCGAACTGTCCGCTTGTGTTCACCAAGCTGCAGGACCAGGACCTGGTCCGTCTCACGAACGGTGAACAGGCCCGAGTTCAGCAACACGCCAATGACAATGATGAGACCGCCAAATATGGCGAGTTTCGCGCGGCTCATTGCTGATCTCCGGTGTTCTCTGATCGGTTGCGATTGAGTTCGTTCAGGGGCAGGTAGGGCACAACACCCTGACCGCCGCCGGCGCCCTCGTCGATGATGACCTTGTTGGCCCCCACGAGGACATCACGCAGCGTCTCGATATAGAGACGACGTCGTGTCACATCCGGCGCGACACGATATGTCTCGAAAATCTGGTCGAAACGCGCAGCCTCGCCCTGGGCTTCCTTGATAACTCGCTCGCGATACGCAGCGGCTTCTTCCAGGAGTCCGGCCGCCTCACCACGCGCCGTCGGCACGATTCGGTTGCGGTAGGCCTCGGCCTGGTTCTGCAGTCGCTCCTGATCCTGTCGCGCGCGCTGAACATCATTGAAAGCATCGATGACCGGCGGTGGCGCTTCAGTCTTCTGAAGCTGAACACGCTCAATATTGATGCCCGCCCCGTATTCATCGAGGATCGCCTGCAGGAGCACGCGAGTATCGTCCTGGACACCCTCACGCGCCGTGGTCAGCAGATCATCAAGCTTCGTCTGGCCGACGACTTCGCGCATGGCGCTTTCCGCCGCAGCCTTCACCGTCGCTTCCGGTGCCAGAATATTGAACAGGTAATCTGCCGGATTGGCGATGCGCCACTGCACGGTGAAGTCGACATCGGAGATATTCTGATCACTCGTCAGCATCAGGGATTCGCCGAGAATATCGCGCGGAGAGGAAGATCGACCGCCAACATTCTCGCTGTCACGAAAGCCGATGTTCAATCGGTTGATCTGCGTCACCGCCGGGGTCAGCACCTCACCGATCGGTGTCGGCCAGCGCCAACGCAGCCCCGGGGACGTGACCTGCTCGTTCCACTTACCGAACACCAGCTCGAGACCGCGTTCATTTTCCTGCACCCGGTAGAAGCCACTCAGGCCCCAGAGCAGCGCCACGATCAGAATGACAATGGCAATTCCGCGACCACTGCCGAAACCGCCCGGCATGATACGGCGAACCTTGTCCTGGCTTCGACGAAGCATTTCTTCGATGTTGGGCTGCTGTCCGCCGCCCATGCCGCCGCCGCCCGGTGGGCGTTGCCCGCCCCAGGGGCCGCCGCCGCCGCCACTGCCGCCGCCCCACGGGCCACCGCCACCTCCCTGACTATTCCAAGGCATCACAAATTCCTTCACCGGTATGCTGGCACAAGACCTGATGTCGGCCCCCCTGAGGGCAAACGGTCACCGTGCCGGGTTTATAAATCAATCACTCAGGCTTATATCACACAACACGCTGTGAAGCGTGATCACGCCATGGCGACCAGTCCTAGACGATATTGTCTGTATACCCGGAGTTTTCAAGCATGACGGACCTTTCGCAAGATGATGTTCGCGCGGCTTTATGCACAATCATCGATCCCGTCAGCGGCAAGGACGTCGTCGCCAACAACATGATCTCGGGCCTGGTCATCAAGGACCGCAATATCGGCTTCGCGATCGAGATCGACCCGGCAGACGCAGAACGCATGGAACCGCTGCGCAAAGCAGCAGAACGCGCGGTGCTCGCGCTCGACGGTGTGTCCTCCGTTTCGGCGGTGCTGACCGCCCACAATGCGGCCCCTGCAGCGCCGACAGAAAGTCCGGAATCCGGGGCGAAATCGTCGCCACGCGCCGACCAGGCACCGGCCGCATCGTTACTGCCGGGGGTTGGTGCGATTGTCGCCGTGGCCAGCGGTAAGGGCGGGGTCGGCAAATCTACAACGGCCGTGAATCTCGCCGTCGCGCTGGCGTCACTGGGAAAGCGGGTGGGCATCCTCGATGCGGATGTCTACGGACCATCGCTGCCGCGCATGCTGGGGGTTTCGGACAAACCCAAGCCCGTGGCGAACAAAAAGATCGAGCCGCTTGATGCGCATGGCGTGAAAGTCATGTCGATGGGCTTCATGGTGCCGGAAGACACCGCCATGGTCTGGCGCGGGCCGATGGTGATCGGTGCCCTGGAACAGATGATGCGCGAGGTCGAATGGGGCACGCTCGATGTCCTGATTGTCGACATGCCACCGGGAACCGGCGACGCGCAATTGACCATGGCGCAACGGGTCCCGCTGGCCGGCGTGGTGATTGTCTCGACCCCTCAGGACATCGCACTGATCGACGCCCGCAAGGGCATGAACATGTTTGCCAAGGTCAATGTCCCCGTTCTCGGCATCGTCGAGAATATGAGCATGTTTATCTGCCCGAACTGCGGTGAACAGACGGATATCTTCGGCCATGGCGGCGCACGAAGCGAGGCCGAGCGCCTCGGTTGTGACTTCCTCGGGGAAATCCCCCTCGATGTCGCCATCCGGGTGACATCGGATTCCGGCCAGCCGATTACGGCCAGCGAACCGGACGGCCCGCACGCCGAAGCCTACCGTGACCTCGCCTCGGCGGTGTTGGCGAAGATCTCGACAGCGACGACCCGGCCGGCGCCCAGTATCTCCATCGACTAGGTCCCCGTTCACGACGCCTCTCATGCCGGTCGCGCTTAGTTGATCGCTCGACACATCTTCGTGCGTTGTCGAAATGCCTGACACGACCCAGCTTCAAGGCAGAGGCGGGTCCCTGAATTTCATGCCCGCATCGCGAAACCGTCGGGTCGGCGATCGGTCGTGCCCCGCAGGCCGCCGGCCACCTTGCCCCCCAAAACGGCCGGCACCATATGGTCTCCGACCCGACGGATTTCATTCCCCGCCACCCCACAGAACGAACGAATTTATTGCACTGGCGGTGGAATGATTTCTGTGGCCTGTGTGTTTACGGAGCAGATCAACACTTACCCGGGAGAATTCTCATGCGCAGCGCGACCCGAGCGGCGACCTTCCTGATCATCGGCCTGCTGTTTAGCGCACCGGCCCTCGCAATAGAGCCCGTGTACAGTGCCGATGGTGCCGCCATTCATGGCTATGATCCGGTGGCCTATTTCACTGAGGAAAAACCGGTGAAAGGGGACCCTGCCCATAGCGCCACCTATCAAGGTGCGACATGGCACTTCGCGTCTGCGGCGAACCGCGACAAGTTCACAGCTGCGCCCGAGAAATACGCGCCGCAATATGGCGGCTACTGCGCCTGGGCCGTCGCGAACAATTACACCGCGACCACAGACCCCGACGCCTGGTCGGTCCGCGACGGCAAGTTGTATCTGAATTTCTCCAAGTTTGTGCGCGCGCGCTGGGCGATCGACAAGTCCGGCAACATCGCGTCTGGCGACCGCAACTGGCCGGGCCTGCGCGACGGCAGCTAACGGGCTTGAAATCAGGATCTAGCGTTCAAGCGTGACGAAACTGAACGCGGGCGTTTCACCCTCGGCCGGGTGGTCCACCCGCGCCGTCTCGCGCCAGACACCCGGGTCAAGCGCGGGGAAATGCGTGTCGCCGTCCGCCGCAACATGCACTTCCGTCAGGTAAATTCGGTCCGCGCGCGGCAGCGCCAGCGCATAAATCTGTGCACCCCCGATCACCATCACCTCGGCCGCATCACCTGCGGCACGGAACGCTGCGTCCAGATCACCGACAACCACGACGTCCTCGCCCGCAAAATCGCTGTCGCGGGTCATGACGATGTTCATTCGGCCAGGCAAGGCGTGGCCGATCGACTGGTTGGTCTTGCGGCCCATCACGATCGGATGGCCGGTGGTCGTTTCCTTGAAAAACTTCAGATCGGCGGGAATACGCCAGGGCAAATCGCCGTCCCGGCCGATGACACCATTTTCGGCCACGGCAACGATCAGCGAGACCCGCATAATCTCAGACCGCGACCTTCGCCGGGATGTGCGGGTGGAACCGGTATCCGTCGAGAGTAAAATCGTCATAGTCGAACGCGAACAGATCATCGATGTCCGGGTTCAGGGTCAGCTGCGGCAACGCATATGGCTCGCGCGCGAGCTGCGCGTCGGCCTGTTCGAGATGGTTCAGGTAGAGATGCGCATCGCCGAAGGTGTGGATGAATTCGCCGACCTCCAGCTTCGCGACCTGGGCGATCATCATCGTCAGCAACGCATAGGATGCGATGTTGAAGGGAACGCCGAGGAATATGTCGGCGCTGCGCTGATACAGCTGACAGAAGAGCTTGCCGTCGGCGACATAGAACTGAAACAGGCAATGACATGGTGGCAGGGCCATCGTGTCGACGTCCGCAACATTCCAGGCGGACACAATCAGACGGCGTGAATCGGGCCGCGTGCGGATTTGCTCCAGCAGATTCTCGATCTGGTCGATCCGGCTGCCGTCGGGTGCCGGCCAGGATCGCCATTGATGCCCGTAGACAGGACCAAGGTCGCCGTCGGCATCGGCCCACTCGTTCCAGATCGATACCCCGTTATTGTTCAGATACTCGATGTTCGTGTCGCCCTTGAGAAACCAGAGCAACTCATAGATCACCGACTTCATGTGGATCTTCTTGGTCGTCACGAGCGGGAAGCCGGCGCTGAGATCGAAACGCATCTGGTGACCGAAGACGGACAAGGTTCCGGTCCCGGTGCGGTCTGTCCGCTCGGCGCCATTGTCGCGAACATGTCGCATCAGATCGAGATATTGCTGCATCGGATCTCAGGTCTCGGATTGGGCTGCGTGAGGCGTAAACCTAGTCCGCAACACGAGTCGCGGATATCCGAGACACCCTGTGAAAAGCCGGTCCAACGGGGATAACCCAGCTTAGTCCTTCGTATTTGCCGCGCCGACCCTATATAATGAGGTGTCGGGTTTACTCGACTATGGCGATAAACGTTTTGCGCAATAAACGTTCGGACCCGGGGGCAGTACCCGGCGCCTCCACCATTTTACCGCGGTATTTCATGGCGTTTGCCATGACCGGAATGGGGGCGAAACAGGATCGACGGGCGCGTAAAGGCTGAACTTTCGTCCGGCATGGTACCACCGACATCGGGCCATATTCATAGGTGCCAACGACAATGTTGAAACCTTCGCTGTTGCCGCTTAATAAGCGATAATAAGCGCGGTTCGGGGGGCACCGGGCAACAGAAGCCCCCCACTAACAGGCACCGACGGTCCCGCCTTTCATATTGCATCCACAAATTCGCGATAATCTTGTTCGGCAAACCGTTGCTCTTCGCGGCGCGGTGCACGATATTCACCTCTAACAGATATTGACCAGCGTCCCGTTGAGACGCGCATCCAAATCGCGACCATGACCGACGACCAAATGCGATACGATCAGATGGTGGAAACGGCCCTCCGGGGCGTTGTCCGCGAGGCGCTGACCAGGACCCTTCATGAGGGATTACCGGGTGAGCATCATTTCTATCTGACATTCCGCACCCAGGCGCCGGGCGTTTCGATTCCCGACTATCTCCACGATCAGTATCCCGAAGAGATGACGATCGTGATGCAGCACCAGTTCTGGGACCTGGTTGTCGAAGACAGCTTCTTTTCGATTACCCTCAGCTTCAAGAACCGCCCTGCCGAACTGCGCGTCCCGTATGCGGCACTTTCCGCGTTCGTCGACCCCTCGGTGAAATTCGGGCTTCAGTTCAACGTGGAAACCGGCAGCAGCGTCATGGTTCCTGCCGTCCGCTCCGAAGGTGACCTGGTGCCCGTGCCCGACAATATGGCGACAGCGGACGACACCGACGACGCCCTTCCGGACGCCGGCAATACCGACGCGGGTGCAAACAGCGACGCGGAAGACGACGGAGACGGTGCAGAAGTTGTGAACCTGGACCAGTTCCGAAAAAAGTAGAAACGCGCGCATGCCACAGGGCCAGGAATTCGCCGAGCACGCATGTGACCTGCTTTCCAATGTTGGTGCCCCCTTCGACCAGGGTACGAAACTGCGCCGGATGTTCGGCGGCCACGGCATTTTCTGCGACGGTGTGATGTTCGCCCTGATCGCCGACGAGGTCCTCTATTTGAAAGTCGATGCGGAGACCAAATCTGCCTTCCTCGACGCGGGCTGCGAGCCATTCACCTATGACAAATCTGGAAAGTCGGTGGCGTTGTCCTACCTGACGGTGCCCGACGATGCGGCCGAGGACATTGACGAGTTGCGGCCCTGGGCACATATGGCGCTCGCGGCCGCAAACCGCGCCAAGGCGAAGAAGAAACCACCCAAATCCTGACGTGACATCGCGTTAAGCCTTTACCTATGGAATGCGGCGACGATAATGCGCGCCGAACCCGGAGGAAGTGATGACAAACAAGACCCGCACCGAGAGCGACACAATGGGCGAAGTGGCCGTCCCGGCCGACAAATACTGGGGCGCCCAGACCCAACGCAGCATCGAGAATTTCCCGATCGGCGACGACCGCATGCCGACCGCGCTGGTGCGCGCGCTGGGGATTCAGAAGCAGGCAGCCGCCAAGGCCAATCTGGCGCTCGGGCAGCTCGAGCCGGATGTCGCCAACGCTGTGGTCGAAGCCGCGCAGGAAGTCATCGACGGCAAGTTTGACGACAATTTCCCGTTGGTCGTCTGGCAGACCGGTTCGGGCACCCAGTCGAACATGAACGCCAATGAGGTCATCGCGAACCGCGCGAATGAAATTCTCGGCGGCAAACCGGGGGACAAGTCCCCGGTTCATCCCAACGATCATGTGAACCGCAGCCAGTCTTCGAACGACACCTTCCCCGCGGCAATGCATATCGCCGCGGCCATCGAATTTCAGGACCGGCTGGTCCCCGGGCTCACGCATCTCAAAGACGCGCTCGAAGCCAAGGCGACGAAGTTCGCGGACGTCATCAAGATCGGCCGCACCCACACCCAGGACGCGACCCCGCTGACACTGGGACAGGAATTCTCGGGCTACGCGGCCCAGGTCGAAGCAGTCATTGCCGGTATCGATCGCGCCACCCCCGACCTGCTTCAATTGGCACAAGGCGGCACGGCCGTTGGCACCGGCCTGAACACGCCGATCGGGTTTGCCGAACGATTTGCCGAGGAAGTGGCCGGCATCACGGGCAAGCCGTTCGTCACCATGCCCAACAAGTTTGCCGGCCTGGCAGCCCATGACGCCATGGTCGCCGCATCCGGCGCGCTGAACGTCGGGGCAGCCGCGGCCATGAAGATCGCCAACGACATACGGTTCCTCGGCTCCGGGCCGCGCAGCGGGATCGGCGAGTTGAGCCTGCCCGCAAACGAGCCCGGCTCGTCAATCATGCCCGGGAAGATCAACCCGACCCAGTGCGAAGCGTTGACCATGGTGTCGGCAGAGATCATGGGCAACCATGTCGCCGTCACGGTTGCCGGCAGCAACGGTCATTTTGAGTTGAACGTGTTCAAGCCGGTCATCATTTTCAACGTGCTCCGCTCGGCGCGGCTGTTGGGTGATGCCTGTCGAAGCTTCACCGATCGCTGCGTCGACGGGATCGAGGCGAACCATGATCGGATCGGCGAACTGATGGCCCAATCCCTGATGCTCGTGACCGCGCTCAATCCGCATATTGGGTACGATAATGCCGCGAAGGTCGCGAAAAAGGCGTTTTCAGACGGTAGTACCCTAAAAGAGGCCGCAATTGACTTGGGCCTGCTCACGGCGGAGCAGTATGATGAGTGGGTGAAACCGGAGAATATGATCAAGCCGTCATGATTACGAACGTTGTCGATACTTTGCCGCGCCAGTCGGCCAACAAGAAACGATCCGTCGTGGTCGCCGGGCATCGCACCAGTGTGTCTCTGGAGAACGTTTTCTGGGACCATCTGCGCACGGTCGCGAAGACACGGCGAATATCGGTGAACGAGCTCGTGACGGAAATCGATCGCGAACGCGACGGCAGCCTGTCGAGCGCCATCCGGGTCTTCATCCTGCAGGATCTGCGCAAGTAGCACGCTTGCCGCCTGTCACCGGTCACATATCAGCGACCGCGTATCAGGCCTTCCAGCAAATTACGAAACTGATCTTCCGGCTTTGACGGAGCCGGCTGCTGCGACGTGCTCCCTTCGGTGGCCGGCGGTGATTGTTCGCGGGTCGCACCCGGCAGGAGCTTGCGCAGGATCGATCCCGCGGCCTTGCCGACGATGAACTGATTGATCTCGTTGACGTTGACCAGGCGGGTATTGGGCGCATCAAGCGGGCCCGTCTGCTCGATCACGACACCGGCAAATTCGGGGTGAGCCGGAAACCCTGCCCGCGCGCGAATGTTAACCGTCCATGCCGGCAGGTTGGTGGTGCCGCTGAATGCCACCGCCGCGCATTCCGCATTGATCTGCTGCTGCGGCAGCGTGGCGACACCATTGGCGAGATCGAACCGCCCGTCGAAATTTGCAACCTTTGTCTGGCCGCCCCGACCCGACGTCGCGAGACCCAGAAACCCCTCGATCCCGTTAAGCCGATCGAGCTGATCGCTGATCTGACAGACATCGATCCCCTCGACCACCGCATCGGTGAACCGCATCGCACCCTTGCCCGCGAGATTCGAAATCATCTCGAACTCGCTGCGCCCGCGCGATGTCACATCGAGGTTCGCGCCCAGGCGACCGGATGCGAGCTTGACGTCCGAGACCGGAAACAGAAGGTCGAGCACGCTCATCACACCGCGCTCACCACTCGCGCCGTCACCAAGGAACTTCGCGGCATCAGCATTCTCGACCCGCATCGCATAGCGCATGGTCGGAACGTCACCTGCGGCCACATGGCCGGTCATATTGAATCCGCCACCAAACGCCTTCCCCGACAACTCGGTCAGATCCATCACACCGTCATCGAGCTTGATCGAGAGGCGCGGCTGGTCGACGCGAATATTGGTGTAGGTAATCGCCGGAGAGGAAAGCTTGATATCTGCATCCGCTGCGCGAAGGCCCGACAGCTCGATCGGCTCGCGCGACCAGCGCTGCGCATCTGCGCGCGCGCCGGGTCCACGGCCGGCCGACGCTCCGGCCGCGCTGCTGCCGCGTCCGCTCGAAGCGGAAGACGCGCCACCCGCTTGCGCGGGGAGAAACCAATCGACGACGATCTCGCCGGTCTCGAGGTTCGCCGACACGTTGGGACGTGGTCCGTCTGTATCGACATTCGCGCCCCCCTTGAATCCGACCGGACCCGCATTGCCCTCCAGATTCGCCAGGGTCATCGTGTTGGCGGCCAGCGTCAGATCCGTCTTCAACGCAAATGGCCCGAGGTCCGACTTCGACGGCCTGTAGTCAGGTGCCAGGAGACGTGCGAATGCCACCATGTCGGGATGGGCAGCATTGATCGCGAGGTTGCCCAGCGGGCTGCCCGAAGCGAGGTCGGTCAATCGACCCCGCGCACTTATTTCCCCGGGGCCGACGCCGACATTCGCGTCAATGTCGCTCGCCGTGAGGTCACCGCGCGCGCTGATACTTGCCGCAAGCGCCCCGAGCTCGGGCCCGCCTGCACCGTCGCCTCCGCGCATTCGCGCGGCAAAGCCGGCTGCATCGGGATGATTGACATCCAGTTTCACGTCGTAACGCGGCGGCACTGCCAGAACGCCCAGGCTCCCGGCAGTTCGCATGCTGGCACCCATCGCATTGAGGGTGAGGTCCACAACAAGGTTCTGCATATCGCCCTGAAGCGAGCCATTCAGCTTCGTGGCGCCAAGTTTTGCCGGAACCTCAACCCCGGCCAGTGCGAGCAAACGGTCGCCATCGCGCGCATCGAGGTTGATTTTTACATCTGCTTTTGGCGCACCCGACAACCCATCGACACGCCCGGATACGGACGCATTCGCGCCGGCGAGGCTTTCCACAGACATGTCCCGCAACTCGAGGCTGCCACCCTGCAACGTCGCGTCGAGATTGATTCCGCTGAGGCGCTGGTCGCGCAGGACCACCTCACCGACCTTCAACTGAAGAATGGCATCGAACGCATTGAGTGCGGCCAACCCGGCCGGCCCGGCGTCCGCATTATCGGGTTTTCCACCGGACCCGGCGCTCGCATCGCCTCCGCTCGTGGTCTCGCCGGATGCAGGTGAAGCCTGCGTTGCCGCCGCCGGCAGGTAGGCGTCGACATTCACCTTGTCGAGCGAAAGCCCGATACCCAGGCCAAGACGTTCACGTACGGCAATCGCCACGCCGCCGCGCATTCGCGAAACATCAACGCTGACGTCAATATCGGTGAGCGTCACATTCTCTGGCGTGGCATCTATCGAAACCGAGCCTGCCATCTTGCGCAGGCGGTCCTGCGGCACGGTTGCAACATCGATCCCGGCCCATTGCAAGAACGCCCGAAAATCGTCTGCCGAGAGTTCGGCCTGCCCCTCGAATTTCGGTGCCGCATCGACCGTCGAGGCGAAACCAATCACGGACGCATTCGCGCCCCCGGGAAACTGCGCCGCGGCCTGGGACACCGTCACACTGCCGTCAGCCAGTTCGGCGTTGAGCAACACCTGACGGACAACGCCGCCACGATAGACAACCACATCTATCTTCGTTTCGAGCGTCGCAGAAATTCCGGTTGGCAACGCAAAACCGGCGCCTTCAGAGGCCGGTCCCGGCGTGCCCTTATTCGGGGCCTCGCTCCCCTGCGCCGGCGCGCCTTCACCAGACCCGCCACCCGCGCCCGCCGCGATTGGCGTGGTCGCTAGCAGACGATCAAGATCGAGCTGGGCCAGGTTGATCACCACGGCGGCCGAGGGAATATCACCAAGCACAACATCCACGGCGCCCGTAGCGGAATCATCGCCCAGCCGCAAAACCAGGTCATCGATCGAGATGGCTTCCTGGCTGGCGGCCAGTGTGCCAGTCAGTTCAAGCGGTTTGCCCTGCAGGGCGGCCGGCGCCGGTCCATCGGACGCAGCGGCAACCAGTGTCGACAGATCCTCTGCGCGCACCTCGATTTGCCCGGACAGTCGCGCCGCGTCCGGGGCGCCGGCAAGCGCCCCCGAATATCCGATCTCGGCCCCGCCGGTTGACACCTTCAGGTTAACCGGCGTCGCCCTGTCTGCCGCGAGCTCGCCGATCGCCGCATCGACACCTATCCGGAACCCTCGCGCAGAGACCATTCCCTCGGCGCGGAACGGGCCCTTGAGGCTCGCCGCACCAAGCGAAACATTTATATCTTCAACCCGCTCAACACTTTCCGGCGTCCTGTAGACGAGCGTGCCGCCCTCAATGACCACATTGTCCAGCCGCACGGCAGGCGTCTGCGATCCGGCGCCGCTCGCGTCCGCGGTGGCAGCATTATTGCCGCCCGGCGCGCCCGATGATCCATCGGGTGCTGGCTCGAATGTCCAATTATTCGTGCCGTCCGCATATGTCTCAAGCAGAATGTCGGGCTCGGAAAGCACGACACGGCTCACTTGAATATTGCCTGTGATCAGCGGGAACAGCGCGACTTCAACGGCTGCCGCCTTCAAACGCAACATATCCGGAGCGCTACCGTCCGCAGCATTCGACAAACGCACGTCCCTGGCCGAGACGCCCGGCGCGGGAAGAATGCGGAATTTCAGGGACCCATCGATCGAAAGGTTACGACCCGTGGCCTTCGCAACTTCTCGCGCGATATCTGCCTTTACGGAATCGGCCGGAACCAAGAGCGGACCGGCAAACGCTACTGCAACAACAACGACGGCCAGAACAGCGAGGCCGATGAGTAATTTTCGCACGAGACGGCGTCTCCAAAATTGTCCGGCGCATCTGTGTTTTCACCGTGCCAGAACGGTTTCTGGCCCGGATTGCGCCGCATTCGAAAGCTAGAATATCAACCGTTTGGACGCAAACCGAACCAACCGACATATGCACATGATTCGGCTGGCGAAGATGTGACGGTGCGCACAGTTGGGTTCGCTGTCGATTTCGTGGCAGCCTGTCGAAATGAAGCGCCTTCAACGCACAATCGGAATTGGGCTCATCGCGGCATGCGCCGTTGCAGCGGCACCCGCCCTGGCCCAGCAAAACCAGCCCGAGGATTCAACGGGCCGAAGCGTAAACGAGCTCGCGACGGCCAAACGCCACATGGTCGCCGCCGCCCACCCCGACGCCGTGGCGGCGGGCCTGGAGATGCTGCGACGCGGCGGAAGTGCGGCCGATGCGGCGATTGCCGTACAGCTCGTCCTCAACCTCGTGGAGCCCCAGAGCTCCGGCATCGGCGGGGGTGCCTTCCTGCTTTTCTACGACGCCGCAAAAAACACGACCATGGCGTTTGACGGTCGTGAGACGGCACCGGTCGCGGCAACCCCGGACCTTTTTCTGACCGAAGACGGCAAGCCGATGAAGTTTGGCGCGGCCATCGTTGGCGGTCGTTCTGTCGGCACCCCGGGCACTGTCGCGCTGCTCGCCCGGCTGTTCCAGGAACACGGGAAATTGACCTGGCCGGAGATGTTCGCGCCGGCGATTCGTCTCGCCCGGGACGGATTCATCGTCGGACCGAGGCTGGCGAAGATGCTGGCCAGCATGCGGGGCCAACGGCTTCGCACCTACGCCGCCGCGCGGGATTATTTCTTTCCCGGTGGGATGCCCCTTGCCGCCGGCGCGCGCAAAACCAACCCGGAATTTGCCGAGACCCTGATCGCGATCGCCGAACGCGGGCCGGCGGCCTTTTATTCCGGCGCGATTGCCGAAGACATCGTCGCCGCGGTCCGCAACGCGCCCGGCAACCCGGGTCGCCTCGCACTGGCCGATCTCGCATCCTATGACATCGTCCGGCGCGACCCGGTTTGCCACGGTTATCGCAGCTACCGGGTCTGCGGCATGGGACCGCCCAGTTCGGGCGGGCTGACGGTTGGCCAGACATTGGGCATGCTGAGCGCCTTTGACCTTCGCGCCATGACGCCGGACGATCCCCAAAGCTGGCACCTGCTCGCCGAAGCCTCGAAGCTCGCTTTCGCTGATCGCAATCAATACATCGCCGACAGCGATTTCGTCCCGGTCCCCGAAATGGGCCTGCTGGATCCTGAATATGTATCGAAACGCGCGACCTTCATTCGCCCGGAAACGGCCATCCTCGCACCCGTCGTCCACGGCCTCCCGCCGGGCGCACCGCGCCCAACGCGCGCGCCGGACAACCAGCGTGGACGACCGGGCACCAGCCATATTTCGATCGTCGATAAAGACGGCAATGCGGTGTCCATGACCACCACGATCGAGGGTGCATTCGGGTCCCAGTTGATGGTCCGCGGGTTCCTGCTCAACAACGAGCTCACGGACTTCTCCTTCGCACCCACCCGGGATGGAAAGCCCGTGGCCAACCGGGTCGAACCGCGCAAGCGCCCGCGCAGTTCGATGGCGCCGACGCTCGTATTCAATGCTGACGGAACACTCAGGCTGGTCGTCGGCTCGCCCGGAGGCAGCCGTATCATCGGGTACGTCGCCAAGACCCTGGTCGCCGTGCTGGACTGGGACATGAATATCCAGGCGGCCATTGACCTTGGCCATGTGGTGAACCGCAACGGTGCCACCGACATCGAGGCCGGCACCGATGCCGAGGCATTCGCGCCCGCGCTCGAGGCTCTGGGACACAGCGTGCGGGTGCGCGACCTGAACAGCGGCCTGCACGGGATCGAGATCGTCGACGGGAACCTGCGTGGCGGTGCGGATCCGCGACGCGAAGGGATCGCCCGCGGAGACTAGCTGCGCTCGGCACCAACCCGGGTGAGAAAAACCGCACACAAGAACGCCAGCGTCGAGGCCGTCAACATGATCACCGCCATCGGCAAGGGGGTGTCGTCCTGCAACATTCCGGCAAGTTGAGCGAAACCCGCGCCCATAAGCATCTGTAGGAAGGCGAGCAAACCGGACGCAGTACCGGCGAAACGCGGGTTTATGCTTACCGCACCGGCCTGCGCATTTGGCATGGACAGGCCGTTCGCAAACGCCATGCCCATGCCCGGCAGGAAGATCGTCCAGGTTGACCAGGCGCCCGCCATGACGAACGCAAGCATCACACCCCCGAACACGACCGCGAGCGCGCTACCGACACGCATCATCCGGTCCAGACCGATCCGCTGGCCGAGCCGCGCGGTCATGAAGGTCCCGGCCATGAATCCGGCCGAAATCAGCACAAAGAACAGGCCGAACTCGGTTGGCGGGCGTTCGAGTACATTTATCGTCACGAAGGGCGCGGCACCGAGAAACGCCATGAACATGCCCATGCCGAAACCGGCTTGTCCGGCATAGCCGAGAAAGGCCGGCACCCGCAGGAGCACCCCGAAACCCGACACCATGCCGCGGAAAGTCTGGGCCGACGCCCCGGGTTGCAGGCTCTCCGGCACACGCGGCAGCGCCAACCCCAGAACGATCAGCCCGACGACACCGGAGAACATGAACACCGCACGCCAGCCGAAGACATCGTTGAGCAAGCCACCGATCAGCGGCGAGACCATGGGTGCAACGACCAGTGCCGTGATCATGTAGGCCATCAATCGCGCGGCCGTCTCGCGGTCATAGAGATCGCGAATGATGGCGCGGCTGACCACCATACCGGCCGCGCCGCCCACGGCCTGGATCACACGACCCGCGATCAGCAGCTCGATACTGGGCGCCAGGGCGCTCACCACCGATCCGAGCAGGAATATCACCAGTCCGACCAGCATGACCGGGCGCCGTCCGTAGCGATCCGATGCCGGGCCATAAACCAGGGTCGCGAAGGCGATGGTGAAAAGCGCGAACGACAGCACATACTGCACGGTGCCGGCGCTGACCATGAATGCGTCCTGCATGACCGGCAGCACCGGCAGGATGATCTGCATCGCCAGCGGCCCGAGCGCGGTGATAACCGCGAGGACGCCGATCAGCATTCTTGTGTTAGCCGGTGGCGTCACGCAGCCCCGTAACCACCGCCACCCGGCGTTTCAATCACGAACACATCCCCGGGGCCGGCCTGCGTTCGGTCGGTCCCGGACATTTCCAACCGCGACCCGTCGACCCGTTCCAGCCAGTTTCGACCCACGGCACCATCGCCACCACCCGCCAGACCATAGGGCGGGATCTCGCGGTGATTGGCCAGGATCATGACATCCATAACCTCGAGGAAACGGACGCGCCGCCGCGCCCCGTCGCCACCATGATGGGCACCCTGTCCGCCCGAACCTTCGCGAACCTCGAAGCTCTCCAGCAACACCGGGAAACGCCATTCGAGGATTTCCGGATCCGTCAGCCGCGAATTGGTCATGTGTGTATGTACCGCCGAGGTGCCGTCGAAATCCGGGCCCGCCCCCGAGCCGCCGCAGATCGTCTCGTAATACTGATAGGTGGCATTGCCGAAGGTGAAGTTGTTCATGGTGCCCTGGGCGGCCGCCATCACGCCCAGCGCGCCATACAGGCTATCGGTCAGCGCCTGGCTGGTCTCGACATTGCCCGCCACCACGGCGGCGGGATATTCGGGTGCCAGCATGGAGCGTTTGGGGATGATGATCTCGATCGGCTTCAGGCATCCCTCGTTCATCGGGATTTCATCGTCGACCAACGTCCGGAACACATAAAGCACCGCCGCCCGCGCAATCGCCGTCGGCGCGTTGAAGTTGCTGTCGAGCTGGGCACTCGTGCCGGTGAAGTCCACCCGCGCGCTTCGGGTCGCCCGGTCGATCGAGACCGCGACGCGAATTTCTGCGCCATTGTCGAGCGGATAGACGAACTCGCCATCCCGGAGCACATCGAGGACACGGCGGACGGATTCTTCGGCATTGTCCTGCACATGGCCCATATAGGCGTGGACGGTCTCCAGTCCGAACTGATCGACCATCCGGCGCAGTTCCGACACGCCTTTCTCGTTGGCCGCGATCTGGGCCTTGAGGTCGGCCACATTCTGGTCCGGGTTGCGCACCGGATGCGCACCCGAGCCAAGCAATTCGCGGATCGCATCCTCGCGGAACACGCCCGCGTCGACCGCCTTGAAATTGTCGATCAGCACGCCTTCATCGTCGATGGTGCGCGAATCCGGCGGCATGGAGCCGGGCGAGATGCCGCCGATGTCGGCGTGATGGCCACGGCTGCCGACGTAGAACAGAATCTCACCACCCGCGTCATCGAACACGGGCGTTATGACCGTCACGTCGGGGAGATGCGTGCCGCCGTTGTAGGGCGCGTTGAGCATGTACACGTCGCCGGGCGCCATCCGCGATGCGTTCTCCCGGATCACCACGCGGATGCTCTCGGACATGGACCCCAGATGCACCGGCATGTGGGGCGCGTTGGCGACCAGATTCCCGTCGGGTGCGAAGATCGCACAGGAGAAATCCAGCCGCTCCTTGATGTTGACCGAGTAGGCTGTGTTCTGCAGCGTCACGCCCATCTGCTCGGCGATCGACATGTAGAGATTGTTGAAGACCTCGAGCATCACCGGGTCGACATCTGTCCCGATCGCGGCGACGCGTTCCGCGGCCACCACACGCTCGATCACCAGATCGCCGCGCTCGGTCATCGCCGCGCGCCAGCCAGGCTCGATGATCGTGGTTGCCACCGCTTCGCTGATGATCGCCGGGCCATCGATCGCAACACCGGGCGCCAGCGCCTCGCGCTCATAGACCGGGGTCGAGTGCGCAGCTCCCTCCATATGGGCGGTGACCTGATCAACCGATGACGCATCTCCCGTCGCGTCCGGCGCCAGATCCGCGTCCGCGCTCTGGTCCGATGCGCCGATTGCCTCGACGGCCGCCGTCTCCACGATCAGCGCCTTTTCGGGCATCGTGAAGCCGTAGCGCTGGCGATGCATCTCGGCGAAGCTGTCCGCCATCTCGACCGCACCTGAAAAATCGACTTCGAGCGACGTATCTGTTCCTTCGTAGCGAAGGTGCAGGCGGCGGCGGACGGCAATACGTGCCGCATCGACACCCTGGCCCAACACCTCATCACGCGCCGCGCCGGCCAGCCGTTCGAGGATCGTGGCGACCCTGTCATCGACGGCGTCACCCAGCGGTGCCTCGACGGATTGCTCACGCAACGCACGGATATCGGCCAGGCCCATGCCATAGGCCGACAGGACGCCGGCGAACGGGTGCAGCAACACGCGGGTCATACCGAGCGCATCAGCCACCAGGCAGGCATGCTGACCGGCAGCACCTCCGAAAGCGCAAAGCGTATATTGCGTCACGTCATAGCCGCGCTCAACGGAGATTTTCTTGATCGCGTTGGCCATATTCTCGACCGCGATCTTCAGAAACCCCTCGGCCACCTCGACGGGGCTGCGGGTATCACCGGTCGCGGTGCGGATGTCGTCGGTCAGGGCCTCGAACTTCGCGCGCACCGCATCGGCGTCCAGCGGCGAATCCTGCGCGGGCCCGAAGACCGACGGGAAATGTTCGGGCTGCAGCTTGCCCAGCATCACGTTGCAGTCGGTGACCGTCAGCGGCCCGCCCTTACCGTAGCTGGCAGGTCCCGGGTCGGCGCCCGCGCTTTCGGGCCCGACGCGATAGCGCGCACCGTCGAACGAACAGATCGACCCGCCGCCGGCCGCGACGGTGTGGATCTGCATCATCGGCGCACGCATCCGCACCCCGGCCACGAGTGTTTCGAACGCGCGCTCCAGCTCGCCGTAATAGTGGGTCACGTCGGTCGAGGTGCCCCCCATATCGAAACCGATCATCCGCTCGAACCCGGCCGCCTCGCTCACCTGTACCGCGCCCACGACGCCGCCGGCGGGGCCGGACAGGATCGCGTCCTTGCCCTGGAACATATGCGCGTCGGTCAGCCCGCCGTTCGACTGCATGAACATCAAATTCACATCGCCCAGCTCCGCCGCGACCCGGTCCACATAGCGGCGCAGGATCGGCGACAGATAGGCATCGACCACGGTCGTATCGCCGCGGCCGACCAGCTTGATCAGCGGGCTGGTCTCGTGGCTGACGGATATCTGGGTGAAGCCGATCTCCCGGGCGATCTCCGCACAGGCACGCTCGTGATCGGGCACGCGATAACCATGCATGAAGGCGATCGCCACGGCGCGAATGCCGTCGTCATATGCCGCTTGCAACCCGGCGCGTGCGCCTGCCGCATCGAACGGCACCACAACTTCATCGCGGGCGTTCACCCGCTCGTCGATCTCGACGACCGTTTCGTAGAGCTGCTCGGGCAAAATGATGTGCCGGTCGAACAACCGCGGGCGGGCCTGGTAGCCGATCCGCAGGGCGTCGCGGAAGCCGCGTGTGATCGCCAGCGCCGTGCGGTCGCCCTTGCGCTCCAGCAGGGCGTTGGTGGCGACGGTGGTGCCCATTTTCACCGTCCCGATCAGGCCGGCGGGAATCTCCTCGCCGGCGGCCAGCCCAAGCAGGTCGCGAATGCCCTGCACGGCAGCGTCAGCATAGTGCTCGGGATTCTCCGACAGAAGTTTATGCGTACGCAGCGACCCGTCCGGCGCGCGCCCGACGATGTCGGTGAACGTGCCGCCACGATCGATCCAGAAGTGCCAGCGATCCGCTGCGCCTATGGGTTCGTCACCCGTCATCAACTATCCCCGATATTTGGCGGCAGACTGGTTTGTCGCACGGCGAAAGTCAAAGGCCCGAAGCCTCAACAGAAAAACCAGCAGACATCACATGCCGGCTGGCCTTTCTGTTCGCGCAACAAAGCCGAGACCCGTTCGATGGGCTACGGAATCACACAGCAGATCAGGGATACTTTTGCTTGGATTTCGCGCGCGCAAGTGTGTCGCCATCCGCATCGCGGGCGCGCGCACTCCACTCATAGGTATGCTGGCCGCTGGGCGGGCACGGGCTCTGATATTTGAACGCGCCCGGCTGAATAACATTGTCACCGGTATAGTCGGCCGTGCCGCCTCCATGATTGAAACCGGGGGCATCACGGTCGGTCAGCGAGAACCGAATTTCTTTGGTTCCCTCCGGCACATTGCTCAACTCGAATATCGGGTTCTCAACCCGGTTGGGGTAGCCCGTGGTACACCGGGGAATATCTCCCCAATTGAATGTGAACGATAAATCCTGCGCGTGTGCGTTCGCGGAAAACACCGTCGACCCGGCGAGCGCCAAAGCACCTAGAATTAACCCAGACCTCATGTACCAACCCTTCCCACCATTAATAATCCCTCACAGGGATGCGCAAATTGTCACCCGTTGGGTCCCAAATGTCACTCGCGGGAGCGATACCGGCATTTCTCCCCACGGGATTTTGGGTTAAACGTCTCCGCGGCAGACCGGTTTGTCGCATCAAGAAAATCAAAGGCGTGGGCGAGACGGTTTTGCGATCGCCATCGCACAACGTTTCGTTGATCTGATGATTCAGGTTATTGATCGCATATGAGTATCTTGATCCTATCCGACGGGCCCTTCGACGTCTGCAATAGAGACCCTCACAAACGATGATGATCGACTGGTTCGCACTCGCGAAAGTGGTTCATATAATTAGCGCCACAGTGCTATTCGGCACGGGCCTTGGTATTGCGTTCTTCATGTTCCGGGGCAACCGGTGCAGCGACCTGAGCACACGATACTATTTCGCCCGAACAACAGTGCTCGCGGACTATGTTTTCACCGCACCTGCCGCCGTCATTCAACCCGCAACCGGTTTCGCCCTCGTTGCGATGAGTGGAATTGATCCGCTAGCCGATTGGCTGCTTATCACCTACGCATTGTATTTACTTGCCGGCTCTGTTGGCTCCCAGTCGTTTGGATTCATATCCAGATGAAGAAGATGCTTGCGGAGGCGATGGTGTCAGGCGATCCCCTCTCGGACAGGTACAAACTTCTTTTTCGTGTTTGGTTCATCTTGGGTTGGCCCGCCTTCTTGGCATTGGTCGCCATCTTCTGTTTGATGGTGACCAAGCCGACATGGTGAGCAGGGTATTGATTATTGGCGGATACGGGAATTTCGGTGCGTACATCGCCCGAAGACTAGCCGAGGACAAATTCATACAGATCGTCATCGGTGGTCGATCAGCAGAAAAAGCTCGTTCTTTCGCTAACAACCTGACCAGCGCAAAGCATAAAGCGATCTGGAGGCAGTTCGACTATCGAACAGGGTTGCCTGAGATACTTGCAGAGGTTGCACCCGAAATCGTCATTCACACCTCTGGCCCATTCCAAAACCAAAGCTACGATGTAGCACGGCAATGCATCGCCGCCGGCTGCCACTACATCGACTTGTCGGATGCTCGCGACTTCGTCGCCGGTATTGGCGACCTGAATCAGGAAGCTTCGGAAGAAGGGGTTTTAGTCCTCAGTGGCGCAAGTTCCGTCCCATGTCTGAGCGCCGCCATTATCGATCACTACCTAACGTCGTTTGAGAGCCTGGAAAGCATCGAGTACGGCATCGCTACCGCGCAACACACCAATCGTGGCTTGGCAACAACATCCGCTGTTCTCAGCTATGCGGGGAAACCTTTCACGACGTTGCAAGATGAACAGACCAAAACCGTGTACGGCTGGCAAGATATCCACCGGCGCACTCTTCGCGACGTTGGACGACGTTGGTTCGGCAACTGCGATGTGCCGGACCTTGAGTTGTTCGCGAAAAGATATCCTGATTTAAAGTCACTTAACTTTTACGCGGGGCTTGAAGTACCGGTTGTCCATCTTGGGCTATGGCTAATGAGCTGGTTCACCCGGCTTCACTTGCTGCCATCACTCGAGAAATTTGCGCCTTTGTTGCTGCGCATTTCGCGTCTATTCGACCTGTTTGGCAGTGATGTCAGCGCGTTTTTCATGCATCTAACAGGACGCGATTCATCCGGCACTTTCATATCGAGAAACTTCGAACTCGTGGCACACGCCGGAGATGGGCCATACATTCCGTGCGCACCAGCCATCATCATGGCCAGGAAGCTCGCGCGGGGAATATGTGCAGATAAAGGTGCGCATCCTTGCATCGGATTCGTGGACCTTCAGACTTACCTGAGTGAACTGGAAAGTTTGGATATAACGTGGTCACAAGACCCAATCGCATAAGATTTGGCGCGGCGCCGATTGACAGTGCTCGGATGCGGGCTTCTCGCCCAACATTCCATCGGCGCGCGGTTTCGGTTAAACGTCTCTCATGAGCATTTGGGGCAAGGTACTGGGTGGTGCTGCCGGGTTCGCGCTGGGCGGCCCGCTGGGCGCGCTGCTCGGCGGGGTCGCCGGGCACATCTACGATTCCCACCGCAGCGGGAGCGCCGCCGAAGTGACCGGCGGCGACCCGACCAAGCAGGTCGGCTTCACCATCGCCGTCATCGCGCTGGGTGCGAAACTCGCCAAGGCCGATGGCGTGGTCACGCCGGACGAGATCCGTGCCTTCCGCCGGGTCTTCAAGGTGGCGCCCGAAGAAACCCAGAACGTCGCCAAAGTCTTCAACATGGCCCGCAAGTCGACCGACGGCTACGAGCTCTATGCCAAACAGGTCGCCGGCATGTTCCGGGAAAACCCGGCCGTGCTCGAGGAACTGGTGAACTGCCTTTTCCTGATCGCCAAGGCAGACGGCGAGGTCCATGACGAGGAACTGAACTATCTGCGCAACGTGTCGGCAATATTCGGGTTCACCGACACCGACTTCGCGCGTATCCGCGAAGAGAATATGGGCCCCGATGCGGCCGACCCCTACACCATCCTCGGCGTGGGGCACGACACCGACGACGACACCATCAAGTCCGCCTACCGCAAGCTCGTGCGCGAGAACCATCCCGACACGCTGATCGCCCAGGGCATGCCAGAGGAATTCGTCGAGGTCGCGAACGAGAAGCTGGCGACGATCAACGCCGCCTATGACAAGATTTGCGCCGCGCGCGGGATCAAGTAGCCCCGCCTTTCCGCCATGGCCGCCGACCCTCCTGTCCTCACCCTGAAGAATGCCGCCGTCGGCTTCGGCGGCACGCCCTTGTTCACCGGCGCGGAACTGTCGGTCACGCCGGGGATGCGTGCCTGCCTCGTCGGGCGCAACGGCACCGGCAAATCGACAATCCTGAAACTCCTCGCCGGGCTCCTCGAACCCGATGACGGCGACCTCTATGTCCAGCCCGGCTTGACCGTCGGCTATCTGCCCCAGGACATCCCCCTGCCCGACGACATGCTGATCGCTGACTTCGTCGCCCGGATGGGTGCCGAACTGGGCATGCGCCCGGACACCGCGCCACGCCACGCCGTCGACGCCGCGCTCTCGCGGGTCGACATCGACGGCACGCGCAACGTCGACAGCCTGTCGGGCGGCGAGTCACGCCGCGTGGCCATCGCCGGCGCGCTCCTGGGGGACCCGGACGTGTTGCTGCTGGACGAGCCGACCAACCATCTCGACCTGCCCACCATCGAATGGCTGGAGCGCGAGCTGGTCGACCGCCGCAAGACGCTGATCACGATCAGCCATGACCGGGCGTTCCTCGAAACCATCACGACCGACACCTTCTGGCTGCACCGGGGTTCCCTGCGGCACAACGGCGAGGGGTACGGCAAGTTCGAAGCCTGGACCGAACAGATCGCCGACGCCGAGGTGCGCGCGGCGCAGAAGCTCGACCAGAAGCTCAAGGCCGAGGCGCGATGGCTCGAGCGCGGCGTGACCGCCAGACGGCGGCGCAACCAGGGTCGGCTCACCCGGCTCCACGAAATGCGTGCCCAGCGCAAGGCACTTCTCACCGGCCAGGACCCTGTCCAGCTCGAGGCCGACGCGGGCCCGATCAGCAGCCGCCTGGTCGTCGAGTGTGAAAATCTCTGCAAGTCCTTCGGCGATCACGTCATCATCGACAAATTCTCGACCCGCATCCTGCGTGGCGACCGGGTCGGGCTGGTCGGCCCCAATGGTGCGGGCAAGACCACGCTGCTGAAGCTTCTCATCGGCGAACTAGAGAAAGATTCCGGTCGCCTGCGCCGCGCCAAGAACACGGCACTCGCCTTCTTCGACCAGACCCGCGAACAGCTCGATCCCAACGACACGCTCTGGCAGACGCTTGCGCCCCAGGGCGGAGATTCGATCAACGTCCGCGGCAGCCAGCGCCACGTAGTGGCCTATCTGCGCGACTTCCTGTTCGACGAGAAGCAGGCCCGTGCGCCCGTCGCCACTCTGTCGGGCGGTGAGCGCAACCGTCTGTTGCTCGCCAAGATCCTCGCCCAGACCTCCAACCTGCTCGTGCTCGACGAACCGACCAACGATCTCGATGCGGATACGCTGGATGTGTTGCTCGACATGCTCGACAGCTATGAGGGGACGGTTCTTCTCGTCAGCCATGACCGGGACTTCCTCGACCGGGTGGTCAACTCGACCATCGCCGTCGAGGGCGGCGGCCGGGTGATGGAGTATCCGGGCGGCTATTCGGACTATCTGCGCCAGCGCAAGAAAGTCGCCAAGCCGTCTTCCAAGACAGAAAAAAAGCCGGCCGCCGGCAAACCCGCACGCAAGACATCGAATACGCCCAAGAAGATGACGTTCAAGGAAGAGCATGAACTCGGCGTGCTGCCGGACCGGATCAAGGCGCTGGAGAACGCCAAGGTCGAACTCGAGAAGGCGCTCTCCGACCCGGACCTGTTTACACGCGACGCGGCGACCTATGAAACGACGGCGCAGAAACTGGCCGAAGTGGAAGCGGCCATCGCGTCGGCCGAGGATCGCTGGCTCGATCTCGAGGCGCGACGTGAGAGCCTGGAGGCCGCGCGATGATCACCGAGTTCAAATCGCCCAACTGCGGTGCACGCAAGCCCGAACAGGGCCACGCGCCGGAAATCGACACGCTGGTCATTCACTACACCGGCATGATGCCCACCGAACGCGCGCGCGACTGGCTGTGCGATCCGGCATCACAAGTAAGCGCGCATTACCTGCTCGATGAAGACGGAACGAGCTGGCGCCTTGTCGACGAAGACAACCGCGCCTGGCACGCCGGGATCGGCTGCTGGCGTGGCTGGCACGACATCAACTCCCGCTCCATCGGCATCGAGCTGTCGAACCCCGGCCATGACTATGGCTACCGGGACTTCCCCGACGCGCAGGTCGCGGCGCTGATCGCATTGTCCCGGGACATTCTCGCCCGGCATCCGATCCCGGCTCACAATGTGGTCGCGCACTCCGATATCGCGCCCGACCGCAAAATCGATCCCGGCGAACGCTTTCCCTGGGCGCAGCTCGCCGCGGCAGGTATCGGTCTCTGGCCCGATGCGGACGCCCCGATTGATACCCCGGCCCCGATGCGCGACGCGCCGATCATCATGTTGTCGGAAATCGGCTACGACACCGAAAACTATGCCGAGGAGACGATTATCTCGGCGTTCCAGCGGCGGTTTCGCCCGTCTGTTTTCGATGGCGTGCTCGATGACGAGACCAAACAGAGGATCGGCCAGGTACACAGTCTGGTTGCAGCCTCGTCCGGTTCGGCCTAAGGAAAGCCCTCGTCAGGCGGTCGGATGGCCGCGCGTGGGCAATGGGGAAACCCGTCCATGTGAGGAAAGTCCGGGCTCCACGGAAGTACGGTGCCGGTTAACGGCCGGCGGGGGTAACCCCAGGGAAAGTGCCACAGAAAGCAAACCGCCTGCCTTCGGGCGGGTAAGGGTGAAAGGGTGCGGTAAGAGCGCACCGCACCCCCGGCGACGGGGGTGGCAGGGCAAACCCCACCGGGAGCAAGACCGAATAGGGGCGGCATATGGCGCACTTCCGCGCCGCAGCCCGGGTAGGTCGCGCGAGGCGTTCGGCAACGGACGTCCCAGATGAATGGCCATCTCCCGTGAAAACGGAGACAGAACCCGGCTTACAGACCGCCTGACGATTATTTCCCCAAGAAAAGAACATTCCGAGAACAAAGTTCTGCCGCTTTATGCGTCGATCCTTCTTTTGTGGGTTCGCGAATGTCCTCTGATGTCCAAACGGCGATTACTTGGACGTGCAAATCGGCAGCATCCAGCACTCTGATTTTTCGTCATTTTTACTGGTTTTGACGTTGACGACCCAATTTATCCCATGATATCCCAAACAATCCCATTTTGGCGCATGTGCCAGGGCAACGGGGAGACGAGGAGCTGCCGAAGTTTTTTCGGCAGTGGGCGGAATCGATGGCGATGTTTTTGTCGACCACTACCAACAAGGTCGACCGCAAGGGACGGGTGTCCGTTCCTGCGGCGTTTCGTGCTGTCCTGTCGGCGCAGACGTTCCACGGCATAGTTGCGTTCCCGTCCTTTAAACATCCCGCCGTCCAGTGCGGCGGCATGGACTGGATGGAAAAGCTCGGCGCCGGCGTCGACGCCTACGACATGTTCTCCGACGAACACGACACGCTGACGGCCGCACTGTTTGCCAATGCGCAGCAATTGGCCTTCGACGGCGAAGGGCGGGTCATGTTGCCCGAAGCCCTGATCGCCCATGCCGGCCTTTCCGAACAGGCGGCCTTCGTCGGCCGCGGTCCGTTGTTTGAGATCTGGAATCCGGATTCCTTCGCCACCTATCAGACCGACGCTGTCCGTCAGGCCGCCGAAAAGGGTCTGACCCTGCGACCCGGCAGTCCACCCGGATCCGGGTCCGACGGGGGCCAACCGTGACGGCGGCGCGCACATCGCGTCACATCAACACATCCGGAGTCTCCGTGACTCCCGGGCACAGCCCCGTACTCCTTGAAGAAGTCCTGACCGCGCTCGAGCCGCGTGACGGTGGCATCTATGTCGACGGCACCCTGGGTGGCGGCGGCTATACACGCAGAATCCTGGAGGCCGCGGATTGCACGGTCTGGGGGATTGATCGCGACCCCGACGCAATCGCGCGTAACGCCGATCTCGCCGCACAGTTCTCCGGGCGGTTGCATCTTCTATCCGGGCGGTTCGGCGACATGGATTCGCTGCTCCGCGACAATGGCGTCGACGCGGTGGACGGGGTCGCGCTCGATCTCGGGGTTTCATCCCCTCAGATCGACACCCCCGAACGCGGCTTCTCTTTCGCCAGCGACGGGCCGCTCGACATGCGGATGGAGCGCGCGGGCGAATCCGCTGCCGATGTCATCAACACCGCTGACGAGGCCGACCTTGCGCATATCGTACGCAAGTTGGGCGAGGAGCGTCATGCACGACGCGTCGCACGCGCCATCGTCAACGCACGCGAGCAGGCCTCCATCGAAACAACAGCCCGGCTCGCAGATATCGTCCGTTCGGTAATTCCGAAATCGCGCACATCCCACATCGATCCGGCGACGCGCACGTTCCAGGCGCTCCGCATACACGTAAACGACGAACTGGGTGAGCTCAACCGCGGTCTGACCGCCGCAGAGCGCATCCTGCGCCCCGGTGGCCGGCTGGCGGTCGTCTCTTTCCATTCTCTCGAAGACCGTCCGGTAAAAGCGTTCCTGCGTGCGCGCAGCGGCAGCGAAGGTCGCGGATCACGCCATCTGCCCGACCAGCCCGACCGTCGGGCACCTGCCTGGCGACTTGTATCGCGCCGCGCCATTCGCCCTGGCGACGCGGAAACCGCCATCAATCCCCGCGCTCGCTCGGCGGGCATGCGGGTCGCAGAGCGCACCGCCGAGCCCTCCTGGGGTACGGCGGAAACGGTCTCGAAAGGGGTCGCCGGATGATCCGCCCGACCTCCCTCATATTAATGGTGCTCGCCGCTGCGGCCGGCGGTGCATTGTTCCAGGTCGCCTTCGAGGTGTCCGAGCTGGACGACGAACTCGCACAGTTGAACCGGGACATACGCACCGATCGCGACGCCATCCACGTGCTGCGGGCCGAATGGAGCTTCCTCAACCAGCCCGAACGGCTCGAAGAGCTGACCCGCCGACATCTCGACCTGCTGCCGGTCACAGGCGCACAGATCGCGGGCACGGGTGCGATGCCCGTGCTGCCGCAAGACGAACTCCCGACGAGCGGCTCGAACATCGCAGGCGTCGTGACACCGGCGGCAATCCCGGCCGCTGCCCCCCGCGCCAAACCGGCCGCGCCCACCCCGCGCGCGCCGGCGACCGCATCGACAGACAAGGTCAATCGGGCAGATTTGGTTCGTTCCCTCGACGATGTTTTGCGTGAGGTGATGACAACACCGGCCTCTGCATCCGGAGGTGTTCAGCGATGAACGACCGGATCGCGTTCGAGAGCACCAAGAAACAGGCGATCGAGACCGCCCGGACGCGTCTTCTGGTGGGCGGCTCGTTGATGGCGGCGGCCTTCTTCGTGGTTGGCGTCCGCATGTTCGATCTCGCGGTATTCAACGAAACCGAAGATTTGCGCCGTGCCGCGTCGCGCGAAATTGTACGGCCCGCCACAATGGCCCGCGCCGACATCGTGGACCGCAATGGTGTCCTGCTGGCCACAAGCCTGAAGACCGCATCACTCTTCGCCGACCCGCGCAAGATTTCGGACCCGGCCGGCGCCGCACACCGGCTGGTCGAGATTCTGCCCGATTTGAGCGAGGAAGTAGTCGCGGCCCGGCTCGGTTCGGGCAAAAGCTTTGTCTGGTTGCGGCGCAACCTCACGCCGCGCCAGCAGTTCGAGGTCAACCGGCTCGGCATTCCCGGGCTGGATTTCGAGAAGGAAGAACGCCGGGTCTATCCCCATGGACGTCTCGCCGGGCACATCGTCGGCTTCACCAACGTCGACAATGTGGGGCTCTCGGGCATCGAGAAAAGCATGGATGCCGCCATCGCCGGCGACAATCCGCCACTGCGTCTGTCCATTGATATTCGTGTTCAGCAAATCCTCCGCCAGGAGCTGGCCGGCCAGATCGAGAAGTTCAAGGCCATCGGCGGCGGCGGCATCGTCCTCGACGTGGACAGCGGCGAGGTTGTGGCCATGGTTTCCCTGCCTGACTTCGACCCCAACGCCGCTGGCCAGGCCGCGGATGACACCCGTTTCAACCGTATGACACTTGGTGTCTACGAGCTCGGCTCCGTGTTCAAGATCTTCAACCATGCGATCGCCATGGAAACGGGCGTCGCGTCCTTTGCCAGCAGCTACGACGCAACGAAGCCGATCCGGGTTTCCCGTTTCACGATCTCCGACTTCCACCCCGAAAAGCGCTGGTTGACGGTGCCGGAGATTTTCCAGCACTCGTCAAACATCGGCTCCGCCAAAATCGCACTGGATATAGGCTCCGAGGATCAGCGCAAGTATCTCGGCCATCTCGGCCTGTTGCGCCGCACCAGCATCGAGCTGCCGGAGCAGGCAACCCCGATGTATCCGTCGCGGTGGCGCGAAATCAACACGATGACGATCTCATTCGGTCACGGGATCGCGGTCAGCCCGTTGCATCTGGCGAGTGCGGTTGCGGCGACCGTAAATGGCGGAATTCTGCGGCCTGCGACGCTTGTCAGTCACGACGCGAAGTCGACGGATGGTGTTCAGGTCTTCTCCGCCAAGACGTCCGATCGGATGCGCCGCCTGCTCCGTCTCGTCGTCGAAACCGGCACCGGTCGCAACGCCGACGCCAAGGGTTACCTGGTCGGCGGCAAAACAGGCACCGCCGAGAAACAGGTCAACGGCAGCTACAAGCGCAACGCGCTGATTTCATCCTTCGTCGGCGTCTATCCGGTAACCGCTCCGCGGTTCGTCGTCTTCGCCATGCTGGATGAGCCGAAGGGCATCAAGGAAAGTTATGGCTACGCCACCGGCGGCTGGACGGCCGCACCGGTCGTGAAGGGCGTTGTCGCCCGCATGGCGCCGTTGTTCGGTATTGCCCCCCTCGACGAAAGTGCGCCGGACATCCGGCACGCCATCAACATCAACGCACAGCCGGCAATCGGGAATCGTTCCGATGCGGTTAATTGAGCTGGCGGTCGATATGGTGATGGTTGATCCGCGGATGCACGATACCGAGATTTCGGGGCTCACGGCGGACAGCCGCGAAGTGCAACCGGGTTACCTTTTCGCAGCATTGCCCAGCGCGTCGGTCAATTCCGGCACCGACGGGCGAGACTTCATCGAAGATGCGGTCGCACGTGGCGCAATCGCGATCCTCGCGCCCGACGGCACGCAGCTCGACGGTCCGCGCGCCGACACACCCGACGACACGCCGTATCTGATTACCGACGAAAACCCCCGCTGGCGACTGGCCCAGTTCGCCGCGCGATTCCATGAGCATCAGCCACGTCACATCGTCGGCGTCACCGGCACCAACGGCAAATCCTCCGTCGCCGGTTTCACACGGCAGATTTGGACCCTCCTTGGCCATCGATCGGGCGCCATCGGCACCTTGGGCGTCGATGCGGACGGGTTCGATACGGGACCGAGCCTCACCACGCCCGACCCGGTGAACCTGCACGCCACACTCGCCAAAATGGCGCTGTCGGGAATCGATCATCTGGCGCTGGAAGCCTCCTCACACGGGCTGGATCAGTTTCGTCTGGACGGGGTTCAGTTCGCCGCCGCTGCCTTTACCAATCTCAGCCGCGATCATCTGGACTATCACGACACCGAAGAGGCGTATCTGAATGCGAAAATGCGCCTGTTCCGGCATCTGCTGCCGGCGGACGGCGCGGCGGTGCTGAATGCGGACTCGCACCATTTCGACACGGTTGCTGAGATTTGCCGGGCGACCGGGCACCGGGTGCGCAGCTATGGCGTCCAGACCAGTGACATTCATATCGCTGATGTCTCGGCCCTGCCCGACGGAATGCGAATTTGCGTGACCGTGAAGGATCAAAGCCTGGAGACCCGCCTAAATCTGATCGGCGGGTTCCAGGCCTATAACGTCCTCGCCGCGCTCGGCCTCGTCGCCGAGACGGGCGGCGACCTGACGGAGGCATTTTCCACCCTCGCCCACCTCACGGGTGTGCGCGGCCGCATGCAGCGGATCGGCGCGCTCGAGAACGGCGCCCAGGTCTATGTTGACTACGCCCATACCCCCGACGCGCTGCAAACCGCACTCGACGCAATCCGGCCCCATGTCAGTGGTCAGCTGCATGTGATTTTCGGCGCCGGCGGCGACCGCGACCCGGGCAAACGACCGATGATGGGCGAAATCGCCACCCGGCATGCCGACCACGCGATCGTGACGGACGACAATCCGCGCCGCGAAGACGCTGAGACCATCCGCCGGCAGATCCTGACGGGCTGCACCGGTGCTGCCGAAATCGGCGACCGGGCGGCAGCGATCAAGGTCGGTATTGGCAACCTGCAGGACGGCGACATTCTTGTGATCGCCGGCAAGGGCCATGAACAGGGCCAGATTATCGGCACGGAGACCCTGCCGTTCGACGATGCCAGCATCGCGGCCGACGTCCTGACCGAAATGGGCGGGGAGGTCGTCACATGATGTCGACCGCGCCAATCTGGACACGCGACGAAGTTCTGGCCGCGACACAGGGACAAGCTGAGAAATCCACCAGTGACTGGGCCGCTACCGGCGTGTCGATCGATAGCCGCACCTGTCGACCGGGTGATTTGTTCGTCGCCATCACCGGCGAGAACTTCGATGGCCATGAATTCCTCGCCGACGCATTCGAAGCGGGCGCCACTGCCGCAATCATCAGTGGCAATGCGGGCTCCGGGCCGGAAAATTCCTCTGTCATCCGCGTCGACGACGGATTGCGTGCGCTCACCCGTCTTGGTCGTGCAGCGCGCGAACGCACCGATGCCCCGATCGTGGCCATTACCGGGTCCGTCGGAAAGACGGGGACCAAGGAAGCCATGTCTCTGGCCCTTGGATCGCTCGGTCCGACCCATGCGACATCGGGCAATCTGAACAATCACATCGGCGTTCCGCTGACTCTCGCCCGCATGCCACGCGACGTGTCCTTCGCGGTGATCGAACTGGGCATGAACCACGCGGGCGAGATTTCCGATCTTTCCAAGCTCGTACGTCCCGCGGTCGGCGTGATCACGACCATCGCCGCTGTCCATCTGGAATTTTTCGACCATGTGGCGGAAATCGCCGATGCGAAGGCGGAGCTTTTCGATGGCATGAGCCAGGGCGGCATCGCTGTCCTCAATCGCGACAATGTTTACTTCGCCATCCTGGCTGCCCGGGCATGGGCACGCGGCCTCGAGAACGTCACAGGCTTCGGTGCGCACCCCGAGGCCGACATACATCTGTCGGCCTGCAAGCTTGGCGACACCGGCAGCGACGTTACGGCCCGCATGGGCGACCGGATCGTTCGATACCGGCTCAATGTTCCCGGCCGCCACTGGGTGCAAAACTCCCTGGCCGTCCTTGGAACCGTCGCCGCTCTCGGCGGTGACGTGGACCTTGCCGCGGCGGCGCTGGCAGACCTGTCACCCCCCAAGGGTCGCGGCGCGCGGGTCAACGTGCAGATGCCCGACGGTCTGCTGACGGTAATCGACGACAGTTACAACGCCAGTCCCGCATCAATGCGCGCGGCCTTTGCCGTGCTGGGCAACACCCAACCAAAATCAGGCGGGCGCCGGATCGCGGTGCTCGGCGACATGCTCGAACTGGGCCCCAAAAGTGCCCAGCTGCACGCCGCGTTGGCAGGCGACCTCGAAGCCAACCACATCGATCAGGTGTTCTGCGCCGGGCCGGACATGGCGGCGCTCGATGACGCATTGCCCAGCGCCATGCGCGGCGGGAAAGCCAAAGATTCAAAATCCCTCGCGCCACAGGTTTGCAACGCCATCAACGCCGGCGATGTGGTCCTCGTAAAGGGCTCACTCGGCAGCCGCATGGCCGTGATCGTCGATGCGCTCAGCGCGCTGGAATCGCGTGACGGGCTGGAGGTCAATCATGCTGTTTAATCTCCTCGCGCCCCTTGCCGACCAGTTCATTCTGTTCAATCTGTTCAACTCCCTGACCTTCCGGGCAGGCGGTGCGGTGGTCACGGCGTTGATCGTCGCCTTCCTGTTCGGGCCGAAGATCATCGGCTGGTTGCGCCAGCAACAACCGGAAGGCCAACCCATCCGCGAGGACGGACCCCAGTCGCACTTCAAGAAGGCGGGGACCCCGACAATGGGCGGATTCCTGATCCTGTTGGCCATCATCGTCAGCACCCTCCTCTGGTCGGACCTGACGAACGGATATGTGTGGGCGCTGCTGCTGATTACCGTCGGGTTCGGCGCCATCGGTTTCGCCGACGACTATCAGAAACTCACCAAATCCAAGTCCAAGGGCATTCCCGCCCGCGTCCGCCTGCTCGCGGAAATCATCGTCGCCGGCATCGCGACCCTGTGGATCATGCACCTGACGCCGGCCCCGCTCGACACAACGTTCGCGCTACCCTTCGTGAAGAACTTCCTGATCGAGCTGAGCTGGTTTTTCGTGCCTTTCGCGATTTTCGTGATCGTCGGCGCCTCAAACTCCGTAAACCTGACGGACGGCCTCGACGGGCTCGCCATCGTGCCGGTGATGATCGCGGCCACCTGCTTCGGCCTGATCTCCTACGTCACCGGCAACGTGGTTTTCTCGAACTATCTCCTGATCTTCGCTGTCCCCGGGGCCGGCGAACTCGCCGTCTTCTGCGGCGCGCTGGTCGGCGCAGGACTGGGATTTCTCTGGTTCAACGCACCACCGGCCATGGTTTTCATGGGCGACACGGGCTCCCTGTCCATGGGAGGCGCCTTGGGAGGCATCGCCGTCGTCACCAAGCACGAACTGGTCCTCGCCATCATCGGCGGCCTGTTCGTGCTCGAAACCGTATCGGTGATCGTGCAGGTCGGTTCGTACAAGCTGACCGGCAAGCGCGTGTTCCGCATGGCGCCGCTTCACCACCATTTCGAACAGAAGGGCTGGGCCGAACCGACCATCGTGATCCGCTTCTGGATCATCGCAACTGTCCTCGCCCTGATCGGGCTGGCAACCCTGAAGCTGCGGTGAGATGATGACGGCAACCCGAAACATGCTCGACCTCAGCGCCTACGACGATCACGCGATCGCCGTGCTGGGGCTCGGCGTGTCTGGCATGAGCGCGGCCAGCGAACTACGTCGTGCCGGCGCGCGCGTGCTGCCATGGGACGATAACGAAAACCGTCGCAATGGTGCGGCCACGCGCGGCCTGACGCCCTGCGATCTCGAGACGACCGAATTCGCCGACATCGACTTGCTGATCCTGAGCCCGGGCATTCCCCAGGGGCACCCCCACACGCACCCCGTCGTCGCGCGCGCGCGCGACGCGGGCTGCCAAATTCTGTGTGATGTGGAGCTTCTGACCCGGGCTGTGCCCGAGGCGCGCTACATCGGGATCACCGGCACAAACGGCAAGTCGACCACCACGGCGCTGATCGGGCACATCCTCTCGAAGCTCGAGATTTCGAGCGCGATCGGCGGCAACATTGGTGCTCCGGCCCTTTCTCTCGATGCGCTGGGGCGTGATGGCATCTATGTCCTCGAGTTGTCTTCCTACCAGCTCGATCTGTTGCCGCGCGCGGTCTTCGACGTTGCCGTGTTGTTGAACATCACGCCTGATCACCTGGATCGCCATGGCGGCATGGACGGGTATGTCGCCGCCAAGCGCCGGATCTTCGATGGCCAGAGCGATGCGCACAGCGCGATCGTCGGGATCGATGACGCGCAATCGCGCGGCATCTTCGATGAGGTTGCCGCGCGCAACTTGGCCGCGATGACCCCCATCTCCACCCACGGTGCATGCGCCGGCGGCGTGTACCTGAATGACGGCTGGATCGTCGACGATCGCGACGGCATGGCCGAGCCGATCATCGAGATGAACGCCCTGGCTGCGCTTCCCGGCGCGCATAACGCACAGAATGTGGCGACGGCATATGCCGCCGTCACCGCGATCCTCAATGACCGCACGAGCGAAACCCGCGCCGGCATCACCGACGCGATCGAGAACTTCCCGGGCCTTGCTCATCGCCAGGAACTTCTGGGCACCCGGGCCGGCGTACGTTTCATCAATGATTCCAAGGCAACCAACGCCGAGGCTGCGGCCCACGCGCTGGCCGCCTATGAGAATATCCACTGGATTGCCGGCGGCATCGCCAAGGAAGGCGGAATCACCGCACTCGATCCCCTGTTCGAGCGCGTTCGCCACGCCTTTCTCATCGGTGAAGCTGCCGACGAGTTCGCCGCCACGTTGAAGGATCGGGTCCCGGTGACCATGTCCCGCGACCTTGTCACGGCGCTGCGCCAGGCCAACGAGATGGCCGATGACGACGATGTGGTTCTGCTTTCGCCGGCCTGCGCATCTTTCGACCAATTCCCGAGTTTCGAAGCGCGCGGCAACGCTTTTCGCGACGCAGCGGCGGCCATTTCGGGATTTGTGCCCCATTTGACAGGCGGTGCCGCATGACGCCGTTCACACGCGCCGACACCTCAATTCTCGGGCAATGGTGGTGGACCGTCGACCGCTGGAGCCTTGCCGCGATCGCTGCCTTGATGGCGTTCGGTGCATTGCTCGCGGCTGCCTCCAGTCCCGCCGTGGCCGAGCGAATTGGCCTGGACGAGTTCTATTTCATCAAACGCCACTTCATGCTGCTGCCCGTCGCCATCGCGATGATCCTGGCTGTGTCAGCCATGACACCGACCCAGGTGCGCCGCATGGCAGTCGTTGCCTTCCTCGGCTGCCTCTTCCTGCTTGCCGTGACCCTGCTGCTGGGTACCGAGATCAAGGGTGCAAGACGCTGGCTCTCGATTGCCGGCTTCTCACTCCAGGCAACTGAATTTGTGAAGCCGATGTTCGCCGTCGTCGCGGCCTGGCTATTCAGCGAAGCCGCACATGACCCGCGTTTCCCGGGGCGTCTGATCTGTACCGGCCTGTTCGCCGCGGTCATCGCCCTGGTCATCGCCCAGCCCGACCTCGGCCAAGCCGTGGTGATCACCAGTGTATGGATGGCGCAGTTCTTCCTGGCCGGCTTGCCGATGTGGCTGGTCGCCGGATTGGTGGTTCTCGGTGTGTCAGGCCTGATCGGCTCCTACTTCACGTTGTCCCATGTCGCCAGCCGCATCGACCGGTTTATCGATCCGAAATCCGGAGACACCTATCAGATCGAGCGCAGCATCGAGGCCTTTTCGAGCGGCGGGCTGTTCGGCCGCGGCCCGGGCGAAGGTCAGGTCAAGCAGGTCCTCCCCGACGCCCATGCCGATTTTGTGTTCGCGGTCGCCGGCGAAGAGCTCGGCCTTTTCGTCGCCCTGTTCATCGTCACGTTGTTCGCTTTTATCGTGCTCCGCGGCATGACCCGCGCCATGTCGGAGCAGAATCTCTTCATTCTGCTCGCCGTCGCCGGGTTGCTGGTTCAATTCGGTGTTCAGGCATTGATCAATATGGGATCGAGCCTGCAGCTCATCCCCACCAAGGGCATGACCTTGCCCTTCATCAGCTATGGCGGCTCCTCGCTGCTCGGTGTCGCACTCGGCCTGGGCATGACCCTCGCCCTGACGCGGCGGCGACTGGGATCGGGGGCGTCCAAATGAACGCTCGCCAACATCCCGTTCTGATCGCCGCCGGCGGCACCGGTGGCCATATGTTCCCGGCAGTGTCTCTCGCCAGCGCACTCAGCGCGCGCGGGCGGTCCATTCTCTTCGTGACCGATCCACGCGGCGGGCTCGTGACGTCCGATGTTCTCGGTCTGCCCAAGTCGGTGATGCGTCACACAATCTCGGCCCGCAGTCTGGGTGGCGGTCCCAGGGGCATGGCAACCGGCATCAAGGCACTGGCGACAGGATTCTTCGAGTCCCGACGCCTGATCCGTGAATACAAACCCGCCATCGCGGTCGGGTTCGGCGGCTATCCCAGCGTCCCCCCCATTCTCGCGGCAGGCTTCGCCGGACTGCCAACCGTGATCCACGAACAAAACGCCGTGCTCGGCCGCGCTAACCGGCGACTGGCCCGCGGCGCCAATGCTTTCGCGTTAAGTTTCGCCCAGACCCAGCGTCTGAAATCCGCAGGTCACTCGAAAGCGACGGTCGTGGGCAATCCGGTGCGACTGGAAATCGCCGCTCTCGCCGCCCGTCCCTATACACCCCCAAGCGGTGTCATCGATCTGCTGATCGTCGGCGGCAGTCAGGGTGCGCAAGTTTTCTCCAAGATTGCGCCCGCTGCCTTCAAATCTCTGTCCGCGCCCCAGCGCGCACGGTTCCGCCTCGCGCAGCAATGCCGGTCCGAAGATATCGACGAGGTGCGCGCCACCTACGCGGCGCAGAACATGCCGGTCGAACTGGAGACCTTCTTCGACGATATGCCCGCACGGCTCGCGGCCGCCCATCTGGTGGTGGGCCGCGCCGGTGCATCTACCGTCGCAGAGCTTACGACCGCCGGGCGACCGGCGCTCTATGTGCCCTATCCCCATGCCATCGATGACCATCAGATGGCCAATGCGCGCGCGGTCGAAGCTGCCGGTGCCGGGTGGGTCATGGCACAAACCGAATTTACGCCCGCCGCTATGGCCGGTTGGCTCGAGGCCGCCCTCGAATCCGCCGATGCGCTGGCACGGGTGGCCTCGGCAGCACGCACGCTGGGACATCCGGACGCCGCCGATCGGCTCGCGGACCTGGTGGAACATTTGATTCCGGCCAACGGCAACGGCATGAACGGCGGCCCGACGGACTTGCGGGAGGCAGCCGAATGAGGGCGCTTCCCATCGATATCGGACTGATCCATTTCGTCGGCATCGGCGGAATCGGCATGAGCGGGATCGCCGAGACACTGCATGCGCTCGGCTATCAGGTACAGGGCAGTGATCTGTCCGAGAACGCGAACGTCCTGCGGCTGCGAGACCTCGGCATTCACGTCGATATCGGCCAGCGCGCAGAAAACATCGAACGGGCCTCGGTCCTGGTCGTCTCGACAGCAGTAAAAAGCGACAACCCGGAGGTCGTCGCCGCCCGTGCGCGCCTGGTACCGGTCGTGCGCCGCGCCGAGATGCTGGCCGAACTGATGCGCCTCAAATGGTCGATCGCCGTCGGCGGCACCCATGGCAAGACCACGACCACATCACTTATCGCGGCGATGCTCGATTCCGCCGACCGTGACCCCACCGTGATCAACGGTGGCATCATCAACGCCTACGGCACCAACGCGCGGCTGGGCGAAGGCGAGTGGATGGTGGTCGAGGCAGATGAGTCCGACGGCACCTTTGTCAAACTGCCGGCCGCCATCGCGGTTGTCACAAACATCGACCCCGAACATCTCGATTTCTACGGCACCTTTGACGCGGTCCGGGAAGCCTTCGCGACCTTCGTTTCAAACATCCCGTTCTATGGCTTTGCGGCGATGTGCATCGATCACCCCGAGGTCCAGGCGCTGATTCCGCAGCTGAAGGATCGGCGGATCGTGACCTACGGCTTCTCGCGCCAGGCAGACGTACGCGGCATCAATCTCGAAACCGATTCAAACGGGATGCGCTTCGATGTGAACGTCGCGCAGCGAAACAATGCCGGCGCGCGCACGATCGAAGGCATCCATTTGCCGATGTTCGGCGCTCACAACGCCCAGAACGCGCTCGCCGCGGTCACAATCGCCATAGAGATGGAAATTCCCGACGCGGTAATTCAAACCGCATTCGCCGGTTTCGAGGGTGTGAAGCGACGCTTTACGAAGACCGGTGAGGCCGGCGGTATTTCGGTCATCGACGATTACGGTCACCACCCGGTGGAAATCTCCGCCGTCCTCGACGCCGCGCGCAGCGCAACGCCGGGCCAGGTGATGGCGATCTTCCAGCCCCACCGCTATTCGCGCGTAGAAAGCCTGTTCGACGATTTTTGCACCTGCTTCAACGACGCGGACATCGTGTTCGTGTCGGACATATACCCGGCCGGCGAGGCCCCGATCGAGGGAGTGGACCGCGACGCACTGGTGGACGGGCTTCGTGCCCGCGGCCACCGGGACGTGCGTCCACTCCCCGATCCGGATCGGCTCGCCGAGCTGATCACGTCCAGCGGCAGGGACGGCGACATGGTCGTGTTCCTCGGCGCCGGCACGGTGACCAACTGGGCGCAAGCCCTGCCTGACGAAATGAATCAGCTGATGTCACGCGACACGGGGACGGAGGGATGACCATGGCGGCCATTTCACGCACCCCTTCACTGCTCGACAGGCTCCCCGCCGTGCGTGGGCGATACGAACCCGACGGCGCGATTGCGCGTTACACATGGTTTCGTGTCGGCGGGCCGGCAGAGGTCCTGTATCGACCCGCGGATGTCACCGACCTGGCCAATTTCCTTGCCGGCAAGCCCGACGACGTCCCGGTGACAATTCTGGGTGCGGGCTCAAACCTGATGATCCGCGATGGCGGCGTACCCGGCGTCGTGATCCGTCTCGGTCGACCCTTCTCTGCCATTCGCACTGACGGCGTTTCGGTTCAGGCAGGCGCAATGGCACTCGACTATAACGTCGCGAAAACCACGCGCGACGCCGGGGTGGCGGGTTTTGAGTTCATGGCCGGGATCCCCGGCACTGTCGGCGGTGGCCTGCGGATGAACGCCGGAGCGTATGGCCGTGAGTTCAAGGATGTGGTGCGCGAAGCGACCGTGCTGACGCCCCATGGCGAAATCCGCGTTCTCACGCCGGAAGATTGGGGGCCGCATTATCGCGGCTCCGCCGTACCGTGCGACTGGATTTTCGTCGGCTGCGTCATGGAAGGCGTGTGGGGCAACAAGGACGAGATCGAACGCGCGATGACCCTGGTGCAGGAATCGCGCGAAGAAACACAGCCGATCCGGACGCGCACCGGCGGCAGCACATTCAAGAATCCGAACGGGCACAAGGCCTGGGAACTCATCGATCGCGCCGGATGCCGCGGGCTCAAGCTCGGCGGCGCCCAGGTGTCGGAGAAACATTGCAATTTCCTGGTCAACACCGGCGGGGCAACCGCCGCCGATATCGAGGGCCTCGGCGAGGAAGTACGCCGGCGGGTCCGCGAGACAACCGGCATCGAATTGACCTGGGAACTAGAACGGATCGGCGATCCGGCGGGGGGTGAGCAATGAATGCTCCTGTGCGCAAACGCGTCGCCGTCCTCATGGGCGGCACATCCGCCGAACGCGAGGTCTCGCTCGAGTCCGGTCGACAATGCGCGGAGGCACTTCGCGAGGCCGGATACGACACGTATGAAATCGACGTCACCGCCGACATCGGCGCATTGCTCGACGCCCTCGACCCGCGGCCCGACGTGGTCTTCAACGCACTGCACGGCAACTTCGGCGAGGACGGCAACATCCAGGGCCTGCTGAACCTCCTGGACCTGCCCTACACCCATTCCGGCGTGCTCTCATCGGCACTGGCTATGGACAAGGCTGCCGCACGCACCGTCTTCGCAACCGAAGGTCTCGGTATTGCCCGAGGCATGCTGGCCAGCCGCGAGGAAATTCTCGCGGGCGACGTGATGCCGCGCCCTTATGTGATCAAGCCCAACAGCGAAGGCTCTTCGGTCGGCGTGCAGATCATCGAAGATGGTGCGAACGGACCGGATCCCGATGCGCTTGAGGCCGACGCAAATCTGGTCGAGGAATTCATCCCGGGCCGCGAATTGACCGTGGCCGTCATGGGTGCCGCGGGAGAAAACCCGCGCCCGTTGGCCGTAACCGAACTACGGCCGACCAAGGGCTTTTATGACTATGAGGCCAAATATACAGACGGCGTCACCGAGCATCTTGTGCCGGCGCCCGTCAGCGATGGTGTCTACGAGCAGGCGATGTCCTGGGCGGCCAAGGCACATAAGGCACTTTATTGCCGTGGCGTGACGCGAGCGGATTTTCGATACGACGACGACCGCGATGCGCTGGTGATCCTGGAGGTCAATACCCAGCCAGGCATGACCCGCCTGTCTCTGGTGCCGGAGCAGGCGACCCATTGCGGCATCGCATTCCCTGAACTTGTGAGTTGGATGGTGGAGACCGCACAATGCGATTGATCCCTAAGATCGGCGCTTCGAAAAGCAAAAGCACCCGACGCCCGCCGGTCAATCGCCGGCGTCGCCGGATGATTGCCGCGGGCATATATGTCGCGGGCATCGGTGCGTTCGCCGGCGGCGTGTGGCATTTGTCCGCGAATGGCTGGGTCGAGGCGCGCATGAACGCGCTGGGCGCCTCCGTTCTCGATATATCGGGCAATGTGGGACTGCGCGTGGACGACGTCGTGCTCAGCGGTCGCCGGAACTCCGACGCGGCCGAAATTCTTGCCGCACTGGATATCGAGCGCGGATCTCCGATCCTTGCCATGAACATGAACGATGCGCGCGAGCGCATCGAATCCCTGGGCTGGGTCCGGTCGGCGGAGATCGCCCGACGCCTGCCCGATGTTGTGTTCGTTCGCGTGATCGAACGCCAGCCGTTGGCCATCTGGCAGCATGACGGACAGGCCGCGCTCGTGGACCGCTTCGGCCAGACCATCCAGCGCTCCGGGCTGGATGCCTTTGCGCACCTGCCCCTGATTGTCGGTAACGGCGCGCCCGAGCACGCCGCGCAACTGATCGATCTGCTGCAAACCTACCCCGCCGTGGCCAAGGCCCTCGAAGCGGCTGTCCGGGTGTCCGAACGCCGATGGAACCTTCGCCTGCGCAACGGAATCGATGTGCGGCTGCCCGAACAGAATATTTCCGCCGCGCTGACCCGGCTCGACGACTTTCAGCGCGAGCACGCCCTGCTTGAGCGCGACGTCGTTGCCGTCGATCTGCGGGTTCCTGATCGTTTGATTGTCCGTGTCGGTCGCGATAGCGCGCCCCGGCCGAAAGCCGAGGGAAAAGACACATGAGCATGGATTGGGGGACCGGCGGATTGCCGAAAAAGCTGACCAGACCCCGGAGCGGCACATTTGCCGTCCTCGATATCGGTACCAGCAAGGTTTGCTGCCTGATCGCACGGGCCGGACGGCCTTCCGCAGAAGGCAGCGCAGCCCCCAGCGCGCAGCCGCGCGTGATCGGCGCCGGCCACCAGCTCAGTCGTGGACTGAAAAACGGAACGATCATCGATATCGACGCGGCCGAGGATGCCATCCGCAAGGCCGTACATATGGCTGAACAGATGGCCCAGGAGACCATCAGTTCGGTCACGGTCAACCTCAGCACCGGCGCGCCGCAATCGGAGATTCTGGGTGTTGACCTGAACATCGGCGGCCAACAGATCGACGAAATGGACCTGCATCGGGTCTTCCAGCAGACCCACACGGTGCGCCAGGCCAACAACGGCACGAATGGCAATGGCGTCGGGAACGGCAAAGAACGGGAACTGATCCATTCGATTCCCGTGGGCTTCGCGATCGACGGCCAAAAGGGTATCGATGATCCGCGTGGCATGTTCGGGCAGAAACTTTCGGTCAACATGCATCTGGTGTCCGCGTCCGCAAACAGCGTGCGCACGATCCGTGCCGCAGTCGAACGCTGTCACCTGAGCATCGAGGGCTTCGTCCTTTCGCCCTATGCATCGGGTCTCGCAACATTGGTCGAGGACGAGGCCGACCTTGGTGTGACAGTCGTCGACATGGGCGGTGGGACCACCGGTCTGGCGATCTTCTATGACGGTCAGATGATGTTCGCCGACACAATTCCCGTCGGCGGCAATCACGTGACGTCCGACGTGGCGCGCGGCCTCTCCACGACACTCGCCAACGCGGAACGTCTCAAAACATTCTACGGCAACGCTCTCGCGACCGAGTCCGACGAGCATGAACTGCTCGACGTGCCGCAGGTTGGCGAAGAGGAACATAACGCCGCCGTGCAAATGCCACGTTCGCTGTTGAACGGAATCATTCAACCGCGCGTTGAAGAAACCTTCGAACTGGTACGCGCACGCCTCGACGATAGCGGATTTGGTCCCCTTGCGGGCCGGCGCGTCGTTCTGACGGGCGGCGCCAGCCAACTACAAGGTGTGCGCGATCTCGCAGCACGCATTCTCGATAAACAGGTTCGTATGGGTCGGCCCCTGCGTGTCCGCGGTCTCGCGGAAGCAATCGCCGGCCCTGCATTCGCCACCGGCGCGGGCCTCATCGCCCATGCGGTCAACAATTCGTCGTCGCTGACGATGCCGTCGCCGGTACGACAGGGGGAACCAGGCCGCTTCACAGGGCGGTTTGGTCAGTGGTTCCGTGAACATTTCTAGGATTCTCTCCCCCACTCCCCCGACCCAGGGTTTCGGCATGTGCCGGGACGGTGGGTCACCGTCCCGACCATGTCTGGTCGATCTTCCCATGAGCTCACTGCTGTAAAACTGGAGGCAAAAATGACGCTCAATCTCACTGCTCCCCCCCCTGACTCCCAACTCAAGCCAAGGATCGTCGTCGTCGGCGTTGGTGGTGCCGGTTCGAACGCGGTCAACAACATGATCGCGTCCAACCTCGAAGGCGTCGAATTCGTCGTCGCCAACACAGACGCCCAGTCCCTGGCGATGAACGCATCCGAGCGGCGTATTCAGCTCGGCGCGAATATCACCAACGGCCTTGGCGCCGGCGCACGGCCGGATATTGGTCGTGCCGCCGCCGAAGAAGCCCTCGATGAGATCATCGATCATCTGCAAGGCAGCCATATGGCGTTCATCGCCGCCGGTATGGGCGGTGGCACGGGCACCGGTGCGGCGCCGGTCATCGCACGCGCCGCGCGCGAACAGGGCATCCTGACGGTCGGCGTTGTGACCAAGCCGTTCCAGTTCGAGGGCCGCCATCGCGCCACATTGGCCGATGAAGGTATCGAAGAACTGCAACACTTTGTTGATACGCTCATCGTGATTCCGAACCAGAACCTGTTCAGAATCTGCAACGAGAACACCACCTTCGCCGATGCCTTCTGCATGGCCGATAACGTTCTTCACTCCGGTGTACGTGGCGTGACCGACCTCATGATCATGCCGGGCCTGATCAACCTCGACTTCGCCGACATTCGTACGGTGATGAGCGAGATGGGCAAGGCGATGATGGGTACAGGCGAAGCGTCGGGTGACAGTCGCGCGATCGAATCCGCCGAATCCGCGATCGCCAACCCGCTTCTCGACGATGTGTCGATGCGCGGTGCACGCGGTGTGCTGATCAACATCACCGGCGGCCCCGACATGACCCTGTTCGAGGTCGATGAAGCTGCAAACCGCATCCGCGAGGAAGTAGACACCGATGCCAACATCATCTTCGGTTCGACCTTCGACGAAAAACTCGAAGGCATGATGCGGGTCTCGATCGTCGCCACGGGCATCGATGCAAATGCTGAATCCCTGCCCCGATCACCGATGATTTCCCTGGTGCATGATTCCGATCAGTCAAAGGCAAAGCAGGTTGATGCGGAGCCCGAGGCCGCGCCGGCAGCAGATGCGACCCCGCCGGCTGCGAAAACCACCGAGGCCACGCCGGCCTCGGCAGCACCAGCGATGCCGGTGGCTGCAGCCCCTGCACCGCAACCAGCTGCGACGGTCGCGGAGGCACCGTCCGCGGCGTCACCGTTCATTCCGCCCAAGCCGGTTGTCGAAGAACGTCGTCCGGCACCGCGCGCCGAGGCCCAGCGGCCTGACGCGTTTGCCGAAGCGGCAATCACCAACGCCGGGGCCCAGGCCGAACGCCGTCGCGGTCGAAGCCTGTTTCAGAAAGTGACGGGCGCTGTAAATCGGGCGATGGCCGAGGAACAGGTGGACGCCAAGCCGAAGGTCGAGGAACGGCGTGAGCCGGTCGCGGCCAAACAGGCAGTGGCCGAAACGGCAAAACCGGCTGAACCAGTTCCCGCACCTGCGGTCGCTGCCACGCCGGCGCCGGCTGTCGAGCCTGTCGTTGAGGACGTGGTCGAAACGGCGGTCGAAAAAGCGGCAGAAGTCGTCGCAGAACCTGCCGTTGAACCCGCACCGGTCGCACAGACCGTTGTGGAACCGGTCGCGGAGACAGCAGTCGAGCCAAAAGTCGAGACTGTGGCCGAAACCGTCGCCGAACCGGTTGTTGAAACGGTCGCCGAGACCGCGCCCGCCCCGGTGGCGGAACCGGTAGCGGCTCCCGTTGCGACCCCGGCTCCGACCCCGGAGCCTGTGACCGAGGCGGCAGCGCAGCCGACCCTGGCCAATATCGAGCCTGCAGCACCCCGCGAGACCGCTCGCGAGGATGAGGACATGCTCGAGATACCGGCGTTTTTGCGCCGGCAGGCCAACTGATCACCTGAATGGGCGAAGCCGCGGATTTCTCCAGTAATCCGCGGCTTCCGTCCGCAACATTCTGTAACAAAGAGTGATTTGTGACAGCCTGGTCTGAGTTGTTACACTCGGTATCAGAAATTGGTTACTCGCGCACACAACGCGACCGACATGAAAGATAGTGAACGGATGACTTCTACTTCGGACATCGACCTGGGCCTGCAGCACACGCTGAAAAGCGAAATCGGCTGCAGCGGTACCGGCTTGCACACGGGGGAAACAGTTTCGATCCTCCTCAAGCCAGCACCTGCGAATACCGGAGTTGTTTTCCGTCGAACAGACCAGATCGGAAATGGCGCCGAAATTCCGGCACTGGTTGAAAATGTCGTCGAGGCGACGCTCTGCACAACGCTGGGAAATGAAGACGGTGTGACCATCGCGACCGTCGAACATCTGATGGCCGCGCTCGCCGGTTGCGCGATCGACAATGTGTATGTCGAGGTGACCGGTTCCGAACTCCCGATTATGGACGGCAGCGCTGCACCCTTCGTGTTCCTGATCGAATGCGCCGGAATGGTATCGCAAGATACGCCGCGCCGATTCATTGAAGTTCTCAAGCGGGTCGATGTTGAAATCGACGGCCGCGAAGTATCACTCTCCCCCGGTTCGGGCTTCTCGGTTGGCTTCGGTATCGACTTCGATTCCGACGCAATCGGAAAACAGGATATGAACGTGCGGTTGGTCAACGGTACGTTCAAAGGTGAGATCTCGCGCGCACGCACATTCGGATTTGCCGAGGAAGTTGATCAGCTCCGTCGCATGGGCCTCGCCCTGGGCGGCAGTCTCGACAATGCCGTGGTTGTCAGTGGCGACGAAATCCTCAATGACGAAGGCCTGCGCTACGAGGACGAATTCGTCCGTCACAAGATCCTCGACAGTGTCGGCGATCTCTATCTGGCAGGCGCACTGATATCGGGACATTTCCAGGGGTATCGTTCGGGCCACGCGATGAACCACGAGATCGTGCGCGCACTGTTCGCCGACCCCAGCGCATGGCGCTATGCGGAATTTCCGCAAACGGTGAATGAACCGGAACTCCTCGCCGCCACGGCATAGTCACGACGCCGGTCACTTCGAGTTTCAGCGGGTCGGCATTGTCGGCCCGTTTTGCTGTGAATCCCTGATTGGCATGATATAAACAGACAGCGATGATCGCGCTTGAATCCACTGCCAAACGTCTCCGTAGGGCAGTCCAGACTCGCGAGATTAGAAAATTATGCCGAACAGAAATTTCTGCATGAAGTACCGCAGTATCGGAGCCGCCCTGCTGGCTGTCTCGATTCTGGCCGGTTGCGCATCCGACGATGAGCCCGAATATGTCGAGCGCCCTGTCGAAGAGCTCTACAACGAAGCGGTTGATCAGGCCGAAAGCGAGGAATTCGCCGAGGCCGCGGATACTTTCCTCGAAGTCGAGCGCCAACATCCCTATTCGGTCTGGGCCACCAAGGCACAGCTGATGTCGGCCTTCAGCTACTACTCCGACGGCCAATATGACGACGCAATCCTCTCGGCCGACCGGTTTATTCAGCTCCACCCTGGCAACCGGGATGTTTCCTACGCCTACTATCTCAAGGCACTGAGCTACTACGAGCAAATTACGGACGTCGGGCGGGATCAACGCACCACCGAACTGGCGCTGCAATCCCTTGATGATGTGGTCCGCAGGTTTCCCGATTCCCGCTATGCCAAAGATGCGGTCCTGAAAATCGATCTTACCCGAGACCATCTGGCAGGCAAGGAAATGGAGATCGGCCGCTACTATCACGAGCGCGATAACTATCTGGCCGCAATCAACCGTTACCGGGCGGTGATCGAGAACTATCAGACCACCACGCACGTGCCCGAAGCCCTGCACCGACTCTCGGAAGCCTATTCGGCCCTTGGAATTGAGCCTGAAGCACAGTCCAACACAGCCGTCCTCGGCCACAATTTCCCCGGCAGCGAGTGGTACATCGACAGCTACGAGCTCGTCGAAGGAGAAGTCGTCCGCGATCTCGATGGAGACGGCGTGCCCGACCGGGCCGAGGATGATGGGTTCTTCAGCCGCATCTGGCCCTTCTAGCGCCGCATGTTAAGGCATCTGTCGATCCGGGACGTCGTCCTGATCGATCGGGTCGAACTCTCGTTCGGCCCCGGTCTGAGCGCATTGACGGGTGAGACAGGCGCCGGCAAATCTATCCTGCTGGACGCATTTGGCCTGACCCTCGGTGCACGGTCCGATGCCGGCCTGGTTCGCCAGGGAGCAGATCAGGCTGCCGTCACCGCGATATTCGACGAGAACAGCGCCGCAAGCCTTAAAAACCTGTTCGATACCCACGGGATCGAAATCGATCCCGGGGAAGAACTGATCCTTCGACGCACGGTCGGAGCCGAGGGTCGCAGCCGCGCATTTCTCAATGATCAGCCGATCAGTATCGGGCTCCTGCGTCAGATCGGGGATTCGCTGGTCGAGATACACGGGCAGTTCGAGCGCTTTTCACTCGCCGAACCTGTCAACCAGCGCCGCGCACTGGATGCTTTCGCCGAAACCGATAAAACACGCAAACGTGTCGCTGAGCGTTTCCACACATGGCGCGATACTGTCGCCCGGCACAACGAGGCACAGCAGGCCTTGTCAGCATCGGCAGAGAAGGCCAACGAACTGCGCGCGGCACTCGAGGAACTCGAACAGCTGGACGTGCAAGCCGGTGAAGAGAGCGAACTATCGTCCCGGCGGCAGTTGCTTCAGAACGCCGGGCGCCTGGTCGAGACCTTGAATGAGGCGTCAGATGCGCTGACCGGGGAAAACGGTGCAGAGACAATGCTCCAGCGGGCCGCGGGGCGCCTGGAACGCGAAGATGATATTTCCGGTGGCCGTCTTACCCCGGTCATCGCCGCGATCGACAAGAGCAGCAATGAACTGGCCGAAGCCATACAAGAGCTCAACTCCGTCGCCCATGCGCTCGACACGGACACCGGAGAGTTGGAGGCCGTCGAAGAACGGCTCTTCGCTATTCTGGCAGCCGCACGCCGCCATCAGATCCCCGCAGACGAACTTCCCGCACTGCGCGAAAGCCTCGCCTCTCAACTCGCAGCCATCGACGGTCGTGACGATCATCTCGACACTCTGGCGAAGAATGTCGAGGCCGCCCGGCGCGGATATTGCGAGGCTGCCGAAAGCCTGTCCCAGAGCCGCCAGAAGGCCGCCCGGAAGCTCGACAGCCGGATCGCCAAGGAATTCCCGCCGCTGAAGCTCGACAACGCGACCCTGACCACCAGCGTCACCCCGCTGGATGAGGCCGATTGGGCCGAGCATGGCATCGACGCCGTTGCCTTTAATGTGTCGACCAACCCTGGAGCAACCCCGGGGCCGTTGGGCCGAATCGCGTCAGGCGGCGAGTTGAGCCGTTTCATGCTGGCCCTCAAGGTCGTGCTCGCGGGCACTTCGGGTGCCGGCACCATCGTGTTCGACGAGGTGGATACGGGCATTGGCGGCGCAACGGCAGCCGCGGTGGGTGAACGCCTGGCCGAGTTGGCCGGGTCAGCCCAGGATCAACAGATCCTGGTGGTCACCCATAGCCCGCAGGTGGCGGCGGCGGCCGGCGAACATCTGCGGGTCGAGAAAAGAACAGGCGGCAAGGCATCCGCCAAAACGGTCACCACGGACGTCGCACGGCTGGACGCCGAGGAACGGCGTGAAGAAATCGCCCGGATGCTCGCCGGTGCCGACATCACCGACGAAGCACGCGCTGCGGCCGAGAAACTGATGGATCGCGAAAGCACGCCTTCCGAAGTCAACGCCTGAGCAATCTGTTCGGATGACGCCTCAACATCGTGAACGGATGATCGGGATCCTGTGGGTGAGCGCGATCATTGTCATCTGGTCGGCGTTCCACCTCTCCGGGCGGTTGTCGGTTCAATTCACCCTGACGCCATTCGATCTGACGACATTGCGCGTGTGCGTGGCGGGCACGATCTTCTTCCCGTGGCTGTTGAAATACGGCCTGGGCGGCATCAGCTTCTGGCAGGCATTCCTTCTCGCACTGACCGCCGGGCCGGGATTCTCCGTTTTCGCCTTCGGCGGCTATATGTTCGCGCCCGCTGCCCATGGCGCCACGATCCTGGCGGGCACCCTGCCGCTTTTCACCGCGCCGCTCGCCTGGTGGCTGATTGGCGAGCGGATGGGCAGCTGGCGGGTGATCTCGGTGACCATGATTTTCGCCGGCGCGATGTTCCTGGTTCTCGATGCATCTGAACGCGGAGCGGCAAATGAATGGTTGGGAGACCTGCTTTTCTTTGTTGGTGCCGCATCCTGGTCGCTGTTCGGCATCCTCGCGCGCAAATGGAACGTCACGCCCCTGCGCAGTGCGGCGATCGTCGCCACGTTTACATTCGCAATCTACACGCCGATCCATCTTCTTTTCCTTCCCTCGGGCTTGCTGGAGGCCTCCTGGGAGGAAATCACGGCACAATGGGTCTTCCAGGGCCTGATCGTGTTCATGGGCTCCACACTCGGCTACCCGCGCGCTGTGGCGGCCCTGGGCGCTACACCCACGGCCACAGCAGTCGCCATCGTGCCCGCCGCCGTCGCGCTGATCGCCTGGTATGTGTTGGGAGAGCCGCTGAGCGGTATCGCGGCCGGCGGTGTAGCCCTTGTCGTACTCGGCATGATGGCGGGCGGGATACCCGCGCGGCGGCGGGCGCCTACCCTGCCCTAGATTCTGGCCACATACGTACAAACGTGCCTGAATCGTCCAACGGCCCTAAATTGATCGAAATGACCGATACGACGCCACCCGATCCCGAAACCCTGTCACCGGCAGACGCCGGGGCGGAACATGCGCGCCTGGCCGATGAAATTCGCGCGCACAACGTGTCATATCACCAGCAGGACGCGCCGGTTGTGTCCGACGCGGAGTATGACGCGTTGTTCCGACGCCTGCTTGAGCTCGAAGCCGCCCATCCCGACCTCGCCACCGCCGACAGCCCCAGCCAGGCGGTCGGGGCCGCGCCCGCACAGGGGTTTGCGAAAGTGGCTCACATTGTGCCCATGCTGTCCCTCGGCAACGCGTTCGGGGATGAAGATGTCGCGGAGTTCCTCAGCCGCATCCGACGCTTCCTGAGCCTCGATGCCGACGATCTCCTGGACATCGTCGCCGAACCCAAAATTGACGGGCTTTCCGTATCCCTCAGATACGAGCATGGAAAGTTCGTGCGCGGCGCGACACGTGGTGACGGCAACGAGGGTGAAGACATCACTGCGAACTTGCGCACCATCGGAGACATCCCGGATGCACTCAATGGCGATGCCCCGGACGTGGTCGAAGTTCGCGGTGAAGTGTATCTCCCCAGATCCGCTTTCCGGGCCCTCAACGAAGCACAGGAAGCCGAAGGCGCCAAGGTTTTCGCCAACCCGCGCAATGCCGCAGCCGGCAGCCTGCGCCAGCTCGACACGAGCATCACGGCAAAGCGGCCCTTGCGCATGTTCGCCTATGCCTGGGGTGATATGAGCGCGGATGTGGCCGAGACCCAAATGGGCTTCCTTGAACGGGTTGCGGCGTGGGGCTTCCAGATCAACCCGTTGTCGCGCATCTGTGGCAGCCTGGATGAAATCCTGGTGAACTACACATCCATATCCGCGCAACGTCCGACGCTCGACTATGACATCGACGGCATCGTCTACAAGGTGAACCGCCTCGACTTCCAGCAGCGGCTGGGATTTGTCAGCCGAGCCCCGCGCTGGGCCATTGCCCACAAGTTCCCGGCCGAACAGGCCACGACCATCCTGCAGGACATCGACATCCAGGTCGGCCGCACCGGCGCCCTTACACCCGTTGCCCGCCTTGAGCCGGTTACGGTCGGCGGGGTCGTGGTCTCAAACGCCACATTGCACAATGAAGACGAGATCAACCGTAAGGATGTCCGGGTCGGCGATACCGTCGTGATCCAGCGCGCCGGCGACGTCATTCCCCAGGTGGTGAGCGCCATCGCCGAGAAACGGCCAAAAGATGCAAAGGCATTTGTATTTCCCGACCGCTGCCCGGTCTGTGATTCCGAAGCCGTGCGCGACGAAGACGAGGCCGTCCGCCGCTGCACGGGCGGCCTGATCTGCCCGGCCCAGGCCGTCGAACGGCTCAAGCACTTCGTGTCGCGCAACGCCTTCGACATTGAGGGACTGGGCGCAAAGAACGTGACCGCATTGCATGCCGACGACCTGTTGGCGAACCCCGCGGATATCTTCCGCCTCGAAGCACATAAGGACACACTTCTCGAACGCGAAGGCTGGGGCGAGCAATCGGTGGACAATCTGCTTCAGGCGATCGATGAGCGCCGCAACGTCTTTTTGGACCGGTTCATCTACGCGCTGGGGATACGTCAAGTGGGTCAGGCAACAGCCCGGCTGCTCGCGCGGACCTACGGCAGCCTGTCAGACTGGCGCGCGGCCATGGCCGCGGCCCAGGACCGCGAGGGTGAAGCCTATGGCGATCTTCTGAATATCGATGGTATCGGCGAATCCGTCGCCAACGACCTTCTCGCCTTCGTGCATGAGGAACATAACCGCCAGATCCTCGACGACCTGGATACTTTGCTCGAGATACAGCCCTTCAAGCAGCCCGAAAGCGATTCCGAACTCGCCGGGAAAACAATCGTCTTCACAGGCACACTGGAGAAAATGACACGCTCGGAAGCCAAATCGCGCGCCGAGGCGATGGGTGCGAAGGTTTCAGGCTCCGTCTCCAGCAAGACCGACCTTGTGGTCGCTGGCCCCGGCGCGGGCTCGAAAGCAAAGAAGGCTGCCGAACTCGGCATCCAGACTGTCGATGAAGACGGCTGGATCGAGATGATCTCCGACTAGCCGTCCTTGCCTTCGTAATGCGCCATGAATTCCGGTGCCAGTTGGCGCAGACGTTCATCATCGACCCGGCCTGACCGGGTCATGTAGCTGTAGCCAAACTGTTTCGGCGTCAACTGCATGTGCGCTGCGAAGTCCTCATACCAGCGCGCGCTCCGGGTCGCGGCAGCAACGATCTTCTCGACGATGGGTCTGCGTTCGCTTTCGTATCGCGTGAGGGCGCCACGAACGCTCTCCGGTTCAGCTTCTAGCGCACCCACCAGCGCAATCACATCCTCCAGCGCCAGGCGTGTACCCGATCCGATCGAGAAATGCGCCGTGTGCAATGCATCGCCGACAAGCACAATATTGCGATGGGACCAGCGGTCGTTCCAGAGCACCGGGAAATTACGCCAGCTCGACTTGTTCGCGATCAACGGCTGGCCTGACAGAGCCTCGGCGAAAATCTCCGAACATAAGGCGCGGGACTCCTCATCGCCCATGGTCGCAAAGCCGGCATTCAGCCAGGTCTCCCGGGCGCATTCGACGATGAATGTGCTCATCGTCGGTGTGTAGCGGTAGTGATGTGCGTTGAACGGCCCGTGGGGCGTCTTCACGAAGGTCTGGGTGAGTGAGTCGAAGGGTTTCTCGACACCATACCAGGCGAACTTGTTGGGCAGGTATGACAGGGATGTCTCGAAGTCTCCCTCGAAGCTTCGCCGCACCACCGAATTCAAACCGTCGGATGCAATAATCAGATCGGCCCAGTCGAGTTCTTCCACCGAAGTGATGGTCCGCTCGAACGCCAGCTCTGCGCCAACGGCGAGCGCGCGTTCCTGCAAAAGCTGAAGCAGTTTCAGTCGCCCGATCGACGAAAACCCGACCCCGTCGATGGTGACCGTCTCCCCCTGGTGGATCAGGGTCATGTTCTGCCAGGTTTCCATCTCCGGCGTGATCAGGTCATGGGTCTCTGGGTCATCACCGCGCAGGAACTCCAGCGCACGGTCCGAGAACACCACACCAAACCCCCAGGTCGCATCGGCCGGATTCTGCTCGTAGACCCGCACAACGGATTCCGGATGCCGCTTCTTCCAAAGCGTGGCGAAATACAGACCTGCAGGCCCGCCGCCGCAGATGGCAATCCGCATGCTTACCCTTTCCCGGCGATGACGGCGGCTACGCGGCCAGCGATTTCAGGCCCATGATTTCGCGCGCCTCTTCCGGGGTCGCCGGTTCCATCCCCAGTTCGCGGATGATGCGGACGATCCGCTCGACGAGCTGGACGTTATTCGCCAGCACGCCGCGCTCGTAATACAAATTATCTTCGAGACCCACCCGCACATGGCCGCCGAGCAGCAGCGACAGCAGGGCCGCATTCAACTGTGACGGGCCGATCGCGCTCACATTGAAGTTCGCCCCCTCGGGGATCAGATCGACCATCGCCTGGAGAATCTTCGGCGAATAGGGCATCGCGCCCTGGAAACCGCGGTCCGCACCGAGCACGAAGTTGATGAAGTAAGGCTGCGCATCCAGTCCTTCCTTCAGGAGCGTCATGACGTCCTGCAACAGATGGGTCGGGCTGAAGACTTCCCACTCCGGCTTGATGCCCTTCGCTTGCATCTTGGTGGCGAGTTCGCGACAGCGCTCGGGCGAGGTGTTCATGATGATTTCGCGGCCTTCGAAATTCGCCACGATGGTCGTCGGGTCGAGGGTGCACATCTCCGCGCCGCCCTCCATGCCCTTGAGCCGCTCTTCCCATGACAGCTCGAGGAAGCCGTCCGTGGATTCCTTGATCATGTCACCGTTGATGCCGCCGCCGGTGGAGTTGTTCAGGATGATGTCGCACTTGTCGCGGATGCGTTCGTTGATATCCCGATAGATCGCGGGGTTGCAGGTCGCCAGGTCGTCTGGTCGGCGCGCATGCACCGCCACGACGGACGCGCCGGCCTCGTAACAACGATAGACATCATCCGCGATTTCCTGCGGCTGGGTCGGAATATTGGGATTCTGTTCCTTGCTCGCCATCCCGCCCGTCGGCGCAATGGTCACAATCACTTTCCGTTCGGCCATGAGTTCCCCCTCAATGCTGTCGCTCTGGTGGCGAAATTCGCTCTGGCGACAGCTTAGCGCGAATCCGGGCGCCCTCAATTCGATTCTAGTGGTGCCGTGACTTCCAGCAACCAATCGCGCGCGGCATCGTCGAGTAAGGGCCCGATCTCGGCGGCGACGCGCGCATGGTAGGCATCCATCCAGCTGCGTTCATCGGCGCTGAGCAAGCGCGCATCGATCAGGGTACGATCGATCGGTGCCAGGGTCAGCGTCTCCAACCCAAGCATTTGGCGTTCTCCACCGGGCAGCTCGCTCGGCTGCGCCACTGCCACCAGATTCTCGATCCGAATGCCATACGCGCCTTCTTTGTAGAATCCGGGCTCATTCGACACGATCATCCCCGGTTGCAGGGGAACCGACGACCCCGTCTTCGAAATGCGCTGCGGGCCCTCATGGACACCCAGATAGCTCCCCACGCCATGGCCAGTGCCATGATCAAAGTCGAGACCAGCCTGCCAAAGGGCATGTCGCGCAAGGCTGTCGAGCTGTGCGCCGCTCGTCCCGGCCGGAAAACGCGCCGTGGCGATGGCAATATGGCCCTTGAGCACCCGGGTAAACCGGTCACGCATCTCGTCCGACGGCGTGCCGATGGCAACGGTTCTGGTCACGTCGGTCGTCCCGTCGAGATACTGGGCGCCGGAATCCACCAGATAGAGCTCACCCGGGCCCAAGACCCTGTTGGTTTCCGGCGTCACACGATAATGCACGATCGCGCCGTTTGGCCCGGCCCCGGAAATGGTCCCGAAGCTCAGATCGCGGAAAAATTCGCCCGGCTCCCGGAATTCGGCCAGTTTCGCCGCGGTCGACATCTCGTCAACGCCGCCACCCGTGGCGGCCTCGGACAGCCAGTGCAGGAACCGAGACAACGCCGCCCCGTCGCGCAGATGCGCGGCACGCGTACCGGCGAGTTCGGTCTCGTTCTTGATGGCCTTGGACAGGGAAACAGGATCGCTGCCCCGCAGGACCACCGCGCCGGCCTGCTCCAGCCTGTCGAAGACCCATGCCGCAGCGCTGTCAGGCGCCGCCAGCACACGGCGGCCTTCCAATTCATCCAATGCACGCGCAAATGCCCCGGGATCATGCATTTCAACCCCTTCGCCCAAATGCGCCGTCAGAGCGTCTGAGCGTTTCTCTGGGGCCAGAAACCAATCGACGGTCCCTTCGGCAGACAATATCGCAAAGCTCAGCGCCAACGGTGTGTGGTCAACATCGCTGCCCCGTATATTCAGCAACCAGGCGATGGAGTCCGGCTGGGTCAGTATGGCGGCATCCAGCCCCTCACGCGCCAGCGCTTCACCGAGAGAAGCCCGTTTATCGGCACTGCTCCGGCCGGCAAAGCGCGTCTCATGGGGAACCGCGGGCGCAGATGGTGGCGGCGGCTGGTCATCCCAAACGCAATCCACCGCGTTTTCTTCAACGAACACGAGATCGGCGCCTACCGTATCCACCGACCGGCGCAACTTCTGCACCCCGGCCTGTGTGTGCAGCCACGGATCAACGCCCAGCCGTTTGCCGGCCGACAGGGCATCCATCAGCCAATCCGTGACCGGCGCCTCCACCAGATGATGAAACTCATAAAGATCTCCGTCGACCTGATCCCGGACCTGGAGCGTATAGCGCCCATCGACGAATATGGCCGCGCGATCGGCCAACACCACAGCGGTCCCGGCCGAACCCGTGAACCCGGTCAGCCAGCCCAGTCGCTCGGCATCGGGCGGCAGGAATTCGTTCTGGTGGGCATCGGAATGCGGAACCACGAACCCGTCGAGGCCCAGTTCCGCAATTTTGCTGCGCAGGGCCGACAGGCGTTCACTCGGGGACGGCTTGGTCATGGCCGCGAAGCTACGCGACGCCTCGGCGTATGACAATTCCGTGTTGCCACGCTATCCTCGCGGCGAAAAACACGACCTGAATATATTCAAAGGGACGAGACATCATGACACGCGTTGATCCGCCGCCAGGCCCCAGCATCAGCATCGCCGACATGGAGGCATGCACGGCCCGTTTCAATGAAATCAAGGGCAGTGACCTCTGCTTCATGGACCAGCGCATTCCCGGCCATGAACGCGAGATGATCAACCTGTGCGGCCTCGGCGTGACGGAGAATGAATCGGACCCGGATCTGGCACCGAAACTCGGCAACGCCCATGGCTTCGCCCACGGGTTTGCCAAATGCAATCCCGGCTGCGGTGCGGCATTGCACTGGCATGAGACCGAAGAAGTGTTCATGCCTCTCGACGGCAAATGGTCGATCTACTGGCGCGACGGCGAGGAAGAACGCGAGGTTGTTCTCGAGGCCGGCGATACCGTCTCGGTTCCCATCGGCATCTACCGCGGCTTCAAGAACGTCTCCGACGAACCAGCCACGCTTCTCTTCATCGTCGGCGGCCCGGATACCGGCAAAGTGCATTGGCATCCGTCCGTGATCGACGCCGCGCGCGAAACAGGCGTCGCGGTAGATGACAACGGCCTGTTGATCGAACTCGACTGAGATTGAAGGACCAGATGCAGGACCTCGGCTCTTATGACTATGTGATCGTGGGCGCCGGTTCGGCGGGCTGCGTGCTCGCCAACCGGCTTTCAGCTGACCCGGACGTGTCTGTGCTGCTGCTCGAGGCGGGCGGCAAGGACAACTATTTCTGGATCAATATTCCGGTCGGCTACCTGTATTGCATGAACAATCCGCGCACGGACTGGATGTTCAGTACCGAGGCGGAGGACGGCCTGAACGGGCGGTCGCTGGCGTATCCGCGTGGACGCGTGCTGGGCGGATGTTCGTCGATCAACGGCATGATCTACATGCGCGGCCAGTCGCGCGACTATGACCAGTGGCGCCAACTCGGCAACACAGGCTGGGGGTGGGACGACGTGCTGCCTTATTTTCTCAAATCCGAGGACCAGTCCGCCGTGCCAACCGATGAACTGCATGAAAGCGGCGGCGAATGGCGGGTCGAGAACCAGCGCCTGTCATGGGAGGTGCTTGACGCCTTTCAGGACGCTGCCGAGCAGGCCGGAATCCCCAAAACCAACGACTTCAACCGCGGCGACAATTTCGGATGCGGCTATTTTCACGTCAACCAGCGCACGGGTACACGCGTGAGCACTTCGCGCGCCTTCCTGAGACCCGCGCAGAATCGCAGCAACCTGACGGTCCTGACCCATGCCGAGGTCGACCGCATCGAGCTCGACGGCCGCCAGGTCACGGGCCTGGCGCTGCGCCTCAAAGGCGTGCCGGCGGCGGTGCGGGTCGACGGTGAGCTGATCCTTTCGGCCGGATCCATCGGCAGCCCACAAATCCTGGAGCTGTCAGGTATCGGAAACCCCGAGATACTCGGCGCACACGGGATCGACACCGTCCATGCCCTGAACGGTGTTGGCGAGAATTTGCAAGACCATCTGCAAGTCCGCTGCGCCTACAAGGTCACCGGCGTCGGGACCCTGAACGAACGCGCCAACAAGCTGCTCGGCAAGATGGGTATTGCGCTCGAATATCTGTTCAAACGGTCCGGGCCGATGTCGATGGCACCTTCGCAATTGGGCGCGTTCGCCAAGTCCGATCCGTCGCTCGAATTTCCAAACCTGCAATATCATATCCAACCTCTGACGTTGGAGAAGTTCGGCGAGCCGTTGCACCCCTTCCCGGCCTTTACCGCCAGCGTCTGCAACCTGCGCCCGGAAAGTCGCGGCTCGGTGCACATCAAGAGCGGCAAGGCCGGGGACAAGCCAGCCATCCGTCCCAACTACCTTTCGACCGAGGCCGACCGCAGGGTCGCCGTCGATGCCATCCGGCTCACCCGCGACATCGTGGCCCAACCGGCCATGGCCCAGTTCGCACCCGAAGAATTCAAGCCAGGACCCGAGATCACGAGCGACGGCGATCTTGCGAAGGCCGCCGGTGACATCGCGACCACGATTTTCCACCCCGTCGGCACCGCCAAGATGGGAGACGATCCCGGCGCGGTCGTCGACGACCGCCTCCGGGTCCACGGCATTCAAGGGCTGCGGGTCGTCGATGCCTCGGTCATGCCAACGATCACGAGTGGCAACACAAACTCGCCCGTGATCATGATTGCCGAGAAGGCCGCGGATATGATCCGCGAAGACCGTCGCGCGACAGCGAACTCGAAGGCCGCCTAACGGCAGATCAGCGTCGACCACTCGTCGTGGTGGATGCGTGCACGCAGGCGGAGCCCCGTACGTCGGTAGGCGGCGATGACCTGTGGTTCCTGGGTCCGCAGCAGGCCGGAGAGAATAACCGGCGCACCGGACGCCCGATGGGCCGCGATCAGGGGTGCCAGCCGCTCCAGGGGCCGGGCGAGGATATTGGCCAGAACAAGACCAAACGGCCCGTGCCGCCGTACGGCCACAGCGTCGAGGCCCCGGCTCTCATACGTTCGCACAAACGCCGTGACCCCGTTCACACGGACATTCTCACGCGCCTTGTCGACCGCGACCGGATCGATGTCAGATGCGATCACCCGCATCCGCATGGCCTTGGCGGCCGCGATGCCCAGAATACCGGTCCCGCAGCCCAGATCGAGGACCGGTGCGGAGGTCAATCCGGCGTTGATCACACGGCCGAGCGCCTCAAGGCAGCCGCGCGTGGTGCCGTGATGTCCGGTCCCGAAGGCCGTCGCGGCATCCACACGGATCGGCACGGCCCCGGCGGGCGGCGGGTCCAGATGGTCGGAATCGTGGATATAGAAACGCCCGGCCCGGACCGGCGCGAAACTCGCCTGATTCTCCGCCACCCAATCAATGTCCGGCAACCAGACAATATGTGCTGCCGGCGCGGGCACACCGGTAAGCCGCGCCACGTCGGCCAGCGCGGCAGCGAGGCGCGCTTCGTGCGGTGCGTCGGCGCCGTAACCGGTTATCCGTGTTTCGGAAGTGCCTTCGATAGGGAACAGGCTGATCACTTCGGCGAAGATATCCAGCGCATCGGAAAACGCGTCATGCGTCGCCGAGGGCACGAATAGTTCGATCTTCCAGGCGTCGTTACCCGCCACTAGACCGCGTCGGCGGGCACAACGAAGCTGTCGAGCACCTTCTTGTCCCCTGCCTTCTCAAAGGCAATGGCAAGCTTGTTGGCGTCGATCGCCGTGATCCGCCCATAGCCGAATTTTTGGTGAAACACCCTTTCGCCGATGCCGAACCCCTGTGGCTCTGCGTGGATCAGGTTGGCTTCCATGTCGCGCTTCGGCGCACGGGACTGACCCCCGCCATAGCCCAGTGCGCGGCTTTGGCCGAACCCGCCCACATCCCGGTTACCGCTATAAACCCCCGGCTCGCTATCCACGTCGACATATTCCGGCGGTAACTCGTCGACGAAGCGCGACGGGATTGCCGACTGCCACTGGCCATGGACCCGCCGATTGGCTGCAAACAGGATCGTCGCATCCCGTTTGGCGCGCGTCAGGCCCACATATGCGAGCCGGCGTTCTTCTTCCAGGCCGGCAAGGCCGTTCTCATCCATGTTGCGCTGATGGGGGAACAGCCCCTCTTCCCACCCCGGCAGGAAGACCGTGTCGAACTCCAGCCCCTTGGCCGAATGAAGGGTCATGATGTTGACGAGATCGCTGCCGGCGGCCTCGGTGTTTTCCATCACCAGCGAGACATGCTCGAGGAACCCTGTGAGGTTCTCGAACTCTTCCATCGCAACGACGAGTTCCTTGAGATTCTCCAGCCGGCCGGGCGCCTCGGGTGCCTTGTCGTTCATCAGCATTTCGGTATAGCCGCTCTCATCGAGAACCATCTCGGCCAGTTCCGAATGGGGCAACCCCTCGCGGCCATCACCCGACAGCGCCCGCCAGCGCTCGAAATCGGCGACCAGGTTTCCCAGCGCGCTGCGAATGTTCGGACGCAGCTCATCCGTCGTGACCAGTTCTCCCGCCGCACGATAAAGGCTCTTTCCCGTCGCCCGTGCCGCTACATGCAGCGCCTGCACCGTCGCGTCCCCGATGCCGCGCTTGGGACGGTTGACGATACGTTCGAATGCCAGATCGTCCTCGGGCTGGTGGATCACCCGCAAATAGGCCAGCGCGTCCCGCAATTCCTGGCGTTCATAGAAACGCGGCCCGCCGACCACCCGGTACGGCAGACCCAACGTCAGGAAGCGTTCTTCGAACTCTCGGGTCTGGAAACCGGCACGCACGAGGATCGCGATCTCGTTCAGCGCTACGGGCTGGCCGTCCCGGCCCTTGTGCTGAATACTCTCGATCCGGTCAGAGACCGTGCGGGCCTCCTCCTCGCCATCCCAGACACCGCGAATGCGAACTTTCTCGCCCCCGTCGGCCTCGGTCCACAGGGTCTTTCCCAATCGGCCTTCATTGCGCGAAATCAGACCTGACGCCGCACCAAGAATTGGCCCCGTGGAGCGGTAGTTCTGTTCCAGTCGGACTATCTTGGCGCCTGGGAAATCCTCTTCGAACCGCAGAATGTTGCCGACTTCTGCGCCGCGCCAGGCATAAATCGACTGATCGTCGTCACCGACGCATGCGATATTCCGATGCTTCTGGGCCAGCAAGCGAAGCCACAGATACTGGGCCACATTCGTGTCCTGATACTCGTCCACCAGGATGTACTGGAAACGGTCCTGATATTCGGCCAACACCTCTGGATGTTCGGCAAAAATCGTCAGATTGTGCAGCAGCAGATCGCCGAAATCGGCGGCGTTGAGGGTCTTGAGGCGATCCTGATAATCCCGGTACAGATCGACCAGCCGCCCGCCCGCCAGGTCTCCGGCATCCGCAGCTGAGACCTTGTCCGGCGTCAGCGCCCTGTCCTTCCAGCGCTGGATCACGCCCATCAGAACACGCGCCGGCCAGCGCTTGTCGTCGATATTCTCGGCCGCCAGAAGCTGCTTGAGCAGGCGCACCTGATCATCGGCATCAAGAATCGTGAAATTGCTCTGCAGGCCGACGAGTTCGGCGTGGCGGCGAACGATCCGTGCGCCGAGGGCATGGAATGTCCCAAGCCAGATCGCCTCCGCGGGACCGCCCACCAGGCCAGCGACCCGTTCGCGCATTTCGCGCGCAGCCCTGTTGGTGAAAGTGACGGAAAGCACCTCATGGGGCCGGGCGTGGCCGCGACGCAGCAGATGGGCCAGGCGTGTCGTCAGGACACGTGTTTTGCCGGTCCCGGCACCTGCCAGGACCAGCACAGGTCCCTCAAGCGCCTCGACAGCCTCGCGTTGTGGATTGTTGAGCTGCGTCAGATAGGGCGCAGACGCCGCTTCAGAGACGCCAGAAACGCCGGAATTCTGCGGCTCTTCGATGTGGAACGGATCAGACATTAGAGCCGACGATTATATCATGACGGTGAGATGAGTCGTGGGCCGCACCGCCGGTTGAATTTCACGTGATCTCGCGTACAGCGACTCAAGGCGATGATAACATTCTTGTCCGCACAAGCTTCTGGCTCGATTGGACCGCAACATGACCAGCTACGCCAAGAACAGCTCCCAGATATTATTCCCAACACTGGCTCGCATCAGTTTATTGGCCGCCCTCGCGGTAACGCTTTTGTTCGCAGCCCTGCCCGCAAACGCACAAACGGGACCGCAGGAAGTTCTCGAGGCGGTCGTCGGGATCGACACGCGCATTCCCGGTTCCGCACGCACCGCCCGCACGTTGGGTACGACGCGCGAAGGTAGCGGTGTCGTAATTTCCGACGACGGACTAGTCCTCACAATCGGATATCTGATCCTCGAAGCAATAGAAATCGATATCACGCTCGCAAACGGTCGGCGCGTCCCGGCTTCTTTCGTCGCCTACGACCATGAGAGCGGATTTGGCCTGGTCCGCGCAGCGAGCGAGCTAGGTCTCGAGCCGGTTCGGCTGGGTACATCGGAGAATACGGGTGTCAGCACTCAGGTTCTGCTCGCCAACCGACTTGGTCCGAAATCAGCACAGGGTGTTTTTGTCGTTGACCGTCGAGAATTCGTCGGCACATGGGAGTATCTGCTCGACAGCGCGATCTTTACGTCGCCCCCCAACCCAAATTTCAGCGGCGCTGGCCTGTTCGATGGGGATGGCAAGCTGATCGGCATCGGGTCGCTTTTTGTCGGCGCAGCTGCGGTTTTTCAACGGCCGGTCGCGGGCAACATGTTCGTGCCGATCGATGAACTCACGCCGATCCTCGACGAGATGATCGATCAAGGTCGGCGCGCCGCTGCACCTAGGCCCTGGCTCGGGATCCGGACATCCGAATTGCGTGACCGCCTTTTCGTTGACGGCGTTTCCGACGACAGCCCCGCTGCACGCGCCGGGGTGCGCGCAGGAGACTTGGTGGTCGCGGTCGATGCCGCGCCGGTCGTCAGCATGGCCGGATATTTCCGGGCGGTCTGGCGCGACCGGGCGGCCGGCGACACGGTGACCGTTCGTATTTTGACTCCGGAAGGTGCGCTGCGGGATATCGAGATCGAATCGATGGATCGCAACAACTGGCTGCGCCTCGACCCCAGCCTCTAGCGAGAGGCCGGACGGCACACCATCAGGCGTGCTCTTCCTCGCGCACACTCAACAACGCATCATTGTGGGCGCGCGACACATCGAGCGCCGTCAACGTCCCGCGCAGGATCATGTCGTCGCGGTTCGATACAACGGCGACATTTTCATGATCGGAACCCGACAGCAGGCGCTGGGCATCTTCCAGGCTATCCGAAACCGTCAACACCTTGCCCATTTCATGCGCGATGTCGCCCGCGCGTTCGGGTGCGTCTTCGTTGCCACGCGCGAGAATGGCGTTGTTCAGATCCACATAGTTGATGATGCCGCGTAGCGCGCCGCTGTCATCCACCACATAGACCTCGCCGTTCGGAGATTCACGCAGCTCGCCGTGCAAGGCGTCCAGCATCATGTCAGCCTCGACCGACACCATATTCGTGTGCATCACCCGCCCGACGGACATGCCCTGGAGCAAAGCCTGATCATGGCCGCTCGACACATTCAATCCACGACGCTTCAACTGCACATGGAAAAACGACCGGCCATAGAATTGATGGGTGAGGACCGACGCGGCAGCAGTGGCGATCATCACGGCGATGGTCATCTCCGATGAGCCCGGCAGCTCGAAAATAATAAAGATCGTCGACAGCGGCGCACCCATGACCGCGCCGGCCAATGCGCCCGTTCCGATCAGCGCATAGGCGGGCACACCCGAGAACTGGTCGGGAAACACGCTCCCGGCAACCATGCCGAAAGCCGCCCCCACCAGGGCTCCCAGAATAAGTGACGGTGAAAACACGCCGCCGCCAAAACCAAAGCCGAGGCTGATGGCGACCGCTGCCATCTTCGCGATGATCAGAACCAGCAGAAGTTCGAGGGCGATGGAGCCGTGCAATGCAGCATCCGCTGTCAGAAACCCGACACCCAGGACCTCTGGCACCTGCAGTGCAATCACGCCAAGAATTACCCCGCCAATGGCGGGCTGGAGCCATGTGGGAATAGACGTGCGTGCCACCGCCCCGTCTATGAAGAAAATTCCACGCATGAACCCGATCGCAACAATCGCACAGGCCACCCCGAGCAGAATAAACGCCGGGAACTCCCACAGAGAAATCAACTCATGCCCCGGCACCGTGAACGAGGGCTCGGATCCGAAATAGAACCGGCCGATTGCCGTGCCGGTGACAGCCGCGATGAAGATCGGCGCGCCCGCCTTGAGCGAGAGATTGCCGACAACCAGTTCTATAGCAAAAACAGCACCCGCCACCGGCGCATTGAAAAGCGATCCGATCGCCGCTGCGACACCACAACCCAGAAGCGTGCGCGACTGAGATCGATCGAGATTCAACCGGTCCGACATCCACGCCGCGAGCGTCGCCCCGAGATGCACCAACGGTCCCTCGCGCCCCGTCGATGCGCCGGCGCCGAGCGATGCTGCGTTGCCAACAGCAGACACGAGACCGTCACGCAGAGACATCTTGCCGCCACGCAGCGCCGAGGCCTCGATCACATTGCCGATGGCGTGCGGACGGTTACCGCCGTTGGCGAAATGCAGGAATACACCAATCAGAAGGCCGCCGACGGACGGCACCAACATGATGTGCCACCAGGCCAGAGCATCGGTACTCGGCATCATTTCGTCGAGCGGGAACCCGAAGGCCAGCTCCTGCATGAAGTCGATCGCGAGGCGAAAGAACAGCGCGCCATAGGCCGCCGCAACGCCCACGACGAGCGCCATCACCGCCAAAAGCAGATGTTCGTTACGCAGGATGCGGCGAATGCTCAGCCGCGCTCGCACGATGATCGGTGGACGCACGGGTTTCCCTCCAGACGGCTACCCGACTTTCATCTTGTAGCATGGAGATTCCGGTGTCGTCACAAAGACTTAACGTATGGCAGCTATGCGACTTTGTTGCCACCAACCACATGCAGAGCCGGTTGCACTTCAACCGTCGCGATACGATTTCTCCCGTCGGCCTTCGCCTTGTACAAACCGGCGTCGGCGCGCTCGATGAAATCCTCGATCAATTCGCCGTCTGTATAAACAGCGGCACCGCCCGAAAGCGTGACCTCACCGAGAGTTTCACCGGTCGATTTGCGGACAATCTTCTTGCTGCTCACGGTCTCGCGTATCTGCTCTGCGACAGCCAACGCACCTTCCATGTCCGTATCGGGCAGGACAATCGCAAATTCTTCACCACCATATCGCGCGGCGGTATCGCGCCCCTTGGTGCACGCAACAAGGCATCGCCCGACCAGCCGCAACACCTCGTCTCCGAGTTGATGGCCGTGATTGTCGTTGAAGGATTTGAAGTGATCGAGGTCGAGTATCAGAAGCGACAGCGGGGTGTTGTTTTCTTCCGCCTCGGTGACCCCCTTGCGCAACTGTTCATCAAATGCGCGACGGTTGTTCAATCCGGTCAGCGAGTCGCTCATCGCCTCTCGTCGCGCTTCCGTAATATTCTGCTGAAGTTCCGCGATTTCCTGGTTCGACTGCTTGAGGCGTTCGTTCACGGCCTCATTCTGTTCCGCCATGCGTTTGGTTTCAGCCACCAGATCCGCGACGACCTGGCGAACCGTGTCGTCACCATCCGCGCTCAGCAGGGCGTCGTCGACGCCGGCGAGAGTTTCGCCATAACGTGCGGCCCCGGCACCCGCCTCGTCCAAAAGGGACATAACCGAACCGACCGATTTCTCAAGACTGGAACCGGCCTCCAGCAACTTCGTCTCTCGTTCATCCTCTATCGCCTTTGCGCCAAACGCTACACATCGCAGATAGAGCGCATTGCAGCGTTCTTCCGTGAAGGTTTCACCGGTCTCCAGGAGTCGATCGATCATATGCGCGACATCGGGGTCGTCGCCGCGCAAATAGCAGTACCAAACAGTGAAATTCTCTGGTGTTGGTGGGATATCCAGCTTGGCCATGCGCACGATGGCGGTGTTCGCCAGCTTGGCTGGATTTTCATTTTGTTCGTTATTTGGCACTGAACCCTCTCCCGGTGCGTCGTCATTTTCTTTTAGGGAAGGTAGGCATCAAAAGTTAACAAACTGTTGCGCGTTTAGAGAGAAATCGCGGAAGTCCAAGTGAAAAGATTAACGACGATTGCGCAGATTGCAGACCTGAAATGCGAAAGGGCGGCCCCTCTGCAGAGACCGCCCTATACTCCAGTACCGCGCGGTACTTTTAGGCTTTGGCCAGCGCCTGGTCTATGTCAGCGATGATGTCGTCGGCATGCTCGATGCCGATCGACAAACGTACATAACCCGGCACGACACCCGACTGCAGCAACTCATCCGCATCCAGCTGGCTGTGCGTCGTCGAGGCAGGGTGAATCGCCAGAGAACGCGCATCGCCAATATTGGCGACGTGATAGAGCATCTCCAGAGAATCGATGAATTTGCGGCCGGCCTCGTCGCCGCCCTTGAGAACGATCCCTGCGAGCCCGCCATATCCACCACTCAGATACTTGTCGGCGCGCGCGCGTGCCGCACCGTCCATCTGACCGGGGAAGATCACATTCTCGACCTTGTCATGGGCCTGCAGATAATCGGTCACCTTGATGGCATTCTCGCAATGGCGTTCCATGCGCAGAGCCAGAGTCTCGAGGCCCTGAATGAACTGGAACGCGTTCTGCGGCGACATCGCAGCGCCGATATCACGCAGCAAGGTCACGCGGGCCTTGATGATGTAGGCGATCGGCCCCAGCGGCTTCACCGCCTCGGTCCACACCGCACCGTGATAGCTGGGATCGGGTTCGTTGAGCAGCGGGAACCGGTCGGCATGGGCCTCCCAGTCGAAATTGCCGCCATCGATCAGCACACCACCGATCGAGGTGCCGTGACCGCCGATATACTTGGTGGTCGAATACATGACGATGGCCGCACCATGATCGAACGGGCGGCACAGCAGCGGTGCTGCCGTGTTGTCCACGATCAGCGGCACGCCGAGCTCACGGCCAATCGCCGCGACTTCGCCGATGGGAAACACTTCGAGTTTCGGGTTCGGCAGCGTCTCTGCGTAGTAGGCCCGCGTCTTGTCATCTGTCGCTGCCCGGAACGCCTCGGGATCGGCCGGATCCACGAAACGCGCTTCCACGCCCATGTCGCGCATGGTGTTTTTGAACAGGTTCCACGTGCCGCCATAGATGTCGGTCGAGCAGACAAAATTGTCGCCGGCGCGCGCGATATTCAGGATCGAGAACATCGATGCCGACTGGCCCGAAGACAGACCGAGTGCCGCGACCCCACCCTCGATCGCCGCCAGGCGCTGTTCGAGGACATCAACCGTCGGGTTCATGATCCGGGTGTAGATATTCCCGAGCTCCTTGAGTGCAAACAGGTTGCCCGCATGCTCGGTGTCGCGAAACTGGTAGCTCGTGGTCTGGTGGATGGGGACCGCAACCGATCCGGTGGTCGGGTCAGCGCGGTGGCCCGCATGAAGCGCGAGCGTTTCTGGATTGCTAGTCGTTGTCATCATGTTCTCCGGGTGCTGGATGGGCGCAGCGGGCTGAGCACGCGAGACCGAACGCACCTTTTTACGTTTTCTGAGTGTAATTTTTGATAATACACAAATTCCACGCGGTCTTAGCACGCAGTGTTTCCCAACAAAAGCGTGTCGTCAGGGGGTTTTCGCGAGGGTTTGGGCATCACCAGCCGCTTCGGCAACGAGCCAGTCCCGGAACAAGCTGATCTTCGCCCGATCTGCGGCGGGTTTCGGGCAGGCGATGTAGTAGCCGTAGGGCGCGGGCAACGTGATGTCGAAAGGCCGGACCAACCTCCCGGCAATCAGATCCCGGGCTGCCAGCACCCGCCGCGCCAATGCCACACCCTGCCCTTCGACGGCGGCATCGATCACCATACTCGTCTGGTCGAACTGGGGGCCGCGCGACACGTCGATCGGCTCAACCCCGGCCGCGGTGAACCAGAGCGGCCAGTCGTTCCGGCTCAGGTCATGCAACAGCACATGGTTTGCAAGATCCTCCGGCCGCTCGAGCGGGGCTCCTGATTCCAGGAGCGCGGGGCTGCAAACCGGAAAAATCTCTTCGCGCGCCAGCGGCGTGATGTGCAGATCCGGCCAATCGCCGGTGCCGTGACGCACCGCCATGTCGACATCGTTGCGCGCGTAATCCACATGCTCCATCGACGCACTGATCCGCAGATCGATTTCGGGATGTCCGGCAATGAAATCCCCCAGCCGGTGCACCAGCCATTTGGCGGCGAAGTTGGGGGACACGCTGACCGTCAGAACGCCGCTGTCCTCCCGCGCCGACAGGAATTCGGCGCCCGCGCGCAGCCGATCCACGGCTTCGCGCACGAAAGGCAGATAGGCCATGCCGTCGTCGCTCAAACGCAGCCGCTGCCGATCGCGATGGAACAGTTTCACCCCGAGCTGTTCTTCCAGGTTTTTCACCTGATGGCTGATCGCACCCTGGGTCAGGTTCAGCTCGCCCGCCGCCTTGGTGAAGCTGAGAGTGCGCGCCGAAACCTCGAATGCGCGCAGGGCCATGGTCGATGGAAGATCTCTCATACCGGCACCCCATTCATTAGATTTTTTATTCTATACCGAAATATGATGCTTTGCCTGGAAAGCTCGGCATCACCAAAACTATACGAAGAATTCGGGACTAACAGGTCGAAACTGTATTCGACCCACCCGCAGGCCACAAATGAGAAAATCTATGCGTGCAATTAATATTACTAATACTAATGCGATCGACCTCTTCCGCGGCGTCTGCGATCAGGGCCGGACTGTGATCGTGCGGCTGGCTGCAGACGGCTTGGCGTCACTGTCGCTGATGTATGCGAGATCCCGTCAACGCCGGGTTCTGGCCCGTCTCGACGAACGAATGCTGGACGATATCGGGCACAGCCGGACGGATGCACTGTCCAAAGCAGCAAAACCGTTCTGGCGGCCTTGAGGGTTCCTATTCGGCGGCGTCAGCCGACCATTCAGGGGCTATACCGGCGGCGGCCTCACCCAGAAGGCGACAACGTATGCCCGTCCCGGCACCCTCACATTGGAAGTTCGTCGCGTAGCTGAAGGCCAGATTGCGTTCCCGGTCACAAAAGGCCAACGCGCCGCCCGATCCCAGCTTGCCGAAAGCCTTCATGTTTTCGCCCATGGCGATATAGGGCGGGCTGTTTTGCTCAAACCCAAGCCCCATGCGCAACGGCCAGTCAGTCATGTAGCAAGTTCCTTCCCAAACCGGCTGGGCCGCGCGTTCGACGGTTTCGGGTTTGAGCAGCCGCACCCCATCCACCTCACCGTTACCTGCAAGCATCGCGTAGATGCGCGCGGCCCCGCGGGCATTGCCGTGGCCGCCGAATGCCGGGAGTTCGCCTTCGCGGATTTCCTTGCAGTTCAGCAGATCGTCCCGGTCCGGCCGGCCCGACCAGGCACGGTGTAGGTTCGAGCCGGGTTGCGCGCCTGTCGACCAGAACTTGTTTTCCGGGTTGGTGTGCATCGTGGCGCACAGCGCTGCTTCTTCTGGTGTCAGGCCCAGATTGTATTCCGCCCCCAAAGGCTCGGAGATTTCCTCGCGCAGGTAGGTGCCGATGGACTTGCCGGTGACGTTGCGCACCACCTCGCCAAGGATGAAACCGATGTTGATTGTGTTGTACGCCCCCTTGGTGCCGGCCGGGAAAGCGGGCGGCTGGGCGGCGATCGCTGCGCATTGCGCCGGGTAATCGAACCAGTCGCCGGGCTTGGCGGCATCCGAGAAAATTGCGCCGCATTCATGGCCCTGCACATGGCGGACAAGAATCCCCTCCTTGCCGTTTTGGGCAAATTCCGGCCAATAATCGGCGACCGGCGCATCGAGATCGACCTGCCCCCGGTCGGCCAACATGTGCACTGTCAACGCGCACATGGCCTTCACGACCGAGTTCATCAGAACGATGGTGTTCTCTTGCCACGGCGCCGTGCGCGCTTCGTCGCGGTGACCGCCCCACAGGTCGACAACCTTCTCGCCATCCTTGTAGACGCAAACCGCTGCGCCAATTTCCAGCCGGCTTGCGAAGTTTTCGCGAAAGGTCTCTTCAACAGCAGCGAATGCGGGGTCGCAAATGCCGCCAATTAAAATGTCGGTATTGTTCATGATCATCCTCCCACTCCGCGCTCTTCTGGCATGGCACGGAAGCATGGCAGCCTACCATAGAAGAGCGCTACGATAGGCCAACGGACAACCCAGCGAGGCGGCCCAGAATGACAACCACGATTCGGCGCACGGGCCTGCGCGGGCTCAAGAAGTTGCACCGGGACATCATGGCCCAGGAATATCCGCGTTTCTCCGACACGGAGATGCGCAACCGGCGCAAACTGATCGACGGCTGGATGGATGCGCACGAACTCGATCATGTCCTCGTCTACGGCGCCTGGATGTCGGGACCGGCCGTGGCATTTTTCACCGGCTGGCCCGTGACCGTCGAAGCCGCCGTGATCTTCACGCGTGAACACACGCCGGCAATGTACATTCAATTTTATAATCACCTGCCCGAATGCCGGCACATGGCGTGGGAAACCGAGGTCCTGTGGGGCGGCGAGCGCCGCACGATCCCTGCCGTCATCGAGACGATCGAGGCCCGCGGCAAGCCGAACCCACGGATCGGCGTGATCGGTGCCATGCCGTTGGGCGCGATCCAGGCGATCGAGGCCCGCGCCAGCGCGCTGGTGGATCTCAACGGTGCCTTTTTCGGCGCCCGGCTCGTCAAATCGGATGAGGAAATCGAGTGGTTGCGCATCGGCGCCGCGCTTTCCGATGCCGGCTACGAAGGCCTCCGCAAGGGTATCCGCATCGGACACAATGAACGCGATCTGGGCAATCTGGTCGAGCGCGCCTTCATGCCGCATGGAGGCACCAACCTGATTCACTTCTTCGGCGTCACGTCCATGGCCAACCCCGATTGCTGTGTGCCCCGGCAATGGCCGCTCACGCGCGAGGTCGCGACGGGCGACGTCGTGTTCTCCGAAATCAGCGCCAACTTCTGGGACTATCCGGGTCAGATTTTACGCACATTCACGGTGGGTGCCGATCCCACACCGCTCTACCGCGACCTGCACGATACGGCCGACGCCGCGCTCGACGCCATCGTCGCCAAACTCAAACCCGGCACCCATGCATCCGAACTGGTCGCGGCCTCGAGCATGATCGAAGACGCGGGTTTCACCACATATGACGACCTGATCCACGGCTTCGGCGGCGGCTATCTGCCGCCGGTACTCGGCTCCAAAAGCCGACCTGCCGGTCCGATCCCCGACATCACGCTGAAACCTAATATGTGCCTCATCGTCCAACCGAATGTCAGCACAACCGACGAGCAGGCTGGCGTGCAGACGGGTGACACGTTCCGGATCACCGAAACGGGCAGCGAGTCCCTGCACAACGTCGCGCGCGGTCTCGACCGTGTCGACCCCGCCTAAACGCCAAGCAACCAAGGAAAAACAAATGGCCATCGACGTCCGCAAGATCGAAATCAAGTCCGTCTCCGATGCCTCCGGGCTCGACGAATGGGTCGCCTCGGGCGAGGCCGCCGCCGACGAAATCGTCGCCGTCATCGGCAAGACCGAGGGCAATGGCGGGGTCAACGACTTCACCCGCATCCTGTCGGACCAGGCCTACCGTGCCGTCCTGATGAACCATGGCAGCCGGTCCGAGGCCGAGATCAAGGAGATACCGATGGTCTGGTCGGGCGGCTGTGACGGGGTGATCACGCCGCACGCCGTGGCCTTCGCGCGCAACGATGCCACCGGCCCCGACGACAAGGACCGGATCGTCATGGGCACCGCGATGAGTGCGGAACTGTTTCCCGAGGATATTGGCCGTCTGGCGATGGTCGAAAAGGTCGCCGACGCCGTGCGCGACGCCATGGCCGATGCAGGCATCACCGACCCCAAGGATGTGCATTACGTCCAGACCAAGACACCGCTGCTGACGGTCGAGGGCGTACAGGATGCCCACGCGCGCGGCCAGACCGTCGCCTGCGAGGTGCATGATTCCATGGGTGTGTCCAACGGCACCACCGGGCTGGGTATCGCCGTGGCCCTGGGCGAGATCGAAATGCCCAGCGAAGAAGACATCTGCCGAAACATGGATCTCTATTCCGCCGTCGCCTCCTGTTCATCGGGTGTCGAGCTGGATCAGGCGCAGATCGTGCTGTTCGGCAACAAGGCGGGCGCCGGCGGACGGTATCGGATCGGGCATAGCGTGATGACGGATGCGCTCGACATCGACGGTATTTACGACGCCATCCGCGACGCCGGGCTCGAACTGCCCGACCGGCCCCGGGCGGAGGATCTGAACGGCAAGGTCGTGAATTGCTTCATGAAGTGCGAGGCCGACCCGAGCGCACGCCTGCGCGGACGCCGCCAGATCATGCTGGATGATTCCGATGTGCATCATCATAGGCATTCCAAGGCTGCGGTCGGTGGCGTTGCAGCGACGGCCATCGGCGATCCCGCCGTGTTTGTCTCGGTAGACGCCATGCATCAGGGACCCCAGGGCGGCGGGCCGGTCGTCGCCATCGTCGACATGGGGGAGTAGAAGCGCCACATCCACCGCAGGAGACCCATCCGTTGAGCACAGGCATGATCATTCGAAACGTGGCGCTCTGGGCTCAACCCGGGCTGACTGATCTCGCCATCTCAGGTGGCATCTATGTCGACATCGCCGACGTCGATCCTGCCACAGCGATCACCCTCGACGCGGGCGGCCGCCTTTGCGTACCGGGCTTCATCGAACCGCATATCCATCTCGACAAGGTCATGCTCGCCGACAGCATTCCGGTCAATGTCAGCGGTTCCCTCGACGAGGCCATCGAGATTCTCGGCGCGCGCAAGGAAAGCTACTCGACCGACGACATCGTCACGCGGGCAGGCCACATCATCCGGGCCGCCGTTGCCAACGGTGTCACCCGCATGCGCACCCATATCGACATCGATACCGGCTGCGGGCTGACCGCGTTCGACGCGTTGCTGGACGTACGTGCTCGGTTCGCGAACCTGATCGAGCTGCAGATCGTCGCCTTCCCCCAGAAAGGCATCGTCGGCGACCCGGGCTGCGAGGCCTTGCTGCGCGAAGCCATGGATCGCGGCGGCGACCAGATCGGCGGCATGCCTTTTAATGAGCCCGGGCCGCAAGAGAGCCGCGCGCATATCGAGATCGCCTTCGACATCGCCCGCGAACATGACTGCACCGTCGACATGCATATCGACGAAACCGACGACCCGGACGCGCGCACACTGGAGATGCTTTGTCAGGCCACGATCGCCCATGGCTGGCAGGGCCGCGTCGTGGCCGGCCACACTTGCGCGCTGGCCGCCTATCCCGACGCCTATGCCGAGCGGGTAATGGACATGGTCGCGGAGGCGGACATTCACATGGTGACAAATCCGGCGACCAATCTGATGCTCCAGGGGCGCGAGGATTCTCACCCCAAACGGCGCGGGATCACGCGGGTGAAGGAACTGCTGGACCGCGGGGTCAATGTGGCCTTCGGGCAGGACAATCTGCGCGACATGTTCTACCCGTTCGGTCGCGACGACCCACTGGAGCTGGCTTTCCTGCTGGCCCACGCCGCCCATATGAGCCAGCCCGACGAGATCGAAGCCGTGTTCAACATGACAACGGTAGGCGCGGCAAAGGCTCTGGGCCTGACGGATTACGGTACAGAACCGGGTTGCGTGGGCGACCTTGTCGTTCTGGACGCAAAATCGCCGCTGGAAGCGATCGTGGAAAAGCCGGACCGGCGCTACGTGATCCGTCGCGGGCGGGTGGTGGCGGAAACCGAGACCCGGCGGATGGTCGTCGGCGAATAGTCTCAGTCAGGCCGCCGCGTCCCGGTCCGCGTGATCATCGGGATTGTAATTGAGGTTCGGCGCCAACCAACGCTCCGCCGTCTCGACGTCCATACCCTTGCGCCGCGCATAATCCTCCACCTGGTCACGCTCAATCCGGCCCACCCCGAAATAACGCGCGTCGGGATGCGCAAAATAGAACCCGGCAACGGATGACGGCGGCCACATGGCGCAACTTTCCGTCAGCGACACGCCGGTTGCCGCCTCGGCATCCAGAACTTCGAACAGGGTGCGTTTTTCCGTGTGATCCGGACAGGCGGGATACCCCGGTGCTGGACGGATGCCCTGATATTCCTCTGAAATCAGCTCGGCGTTCGACAGGTCTTCATCGCGGGCATAGCCCCACAGCTCGGTCCGCACCAGTTGGTGCATCCGTTCCGCGAACGCCTCGGCCAGCCGGTCCGCCAGCGCTTTGGCGAGGATCGAATTATAGTCGTCATTGTCCTTTTCGAAGCGCGATGCGATCCCATCGATCTCCGCCCCCGCGGTCACGACGAACCCGCCGAAATAGTCGGCTGCGCCCGTGTCGACCGGCGCAACAAAATCGGAAAGCGCGAAGTTCGGCCGCGCATTGTTGCCGCGCATCATCTGCTGCCGCAGCGTGTGTATCTCGGCGAGCTCCTCCTCGCGCGCGTCGTCGCGATAGAGCGTGATATCGTCCCCCTGTGCATTGGCCGGCCAGAACCCGACGACAGCACGCGGTTTCAGCCATTCCTCCGTCACCATCCGGTCGAGCATTTCCTGCGCATCGTCATACAGATCGCGCGCCGCCTCGCCGACGATGTCGTCCTGCAGAATATCCGGGAATTTTCCCGACAACTCCCAAGTGCGGAAAAAGGGCGTCCAGTCGATGCAGTCCCGCAATTCGGTCAGATCGAAGCTCTCGAACACGCGGGTGCCGAGGAAGGACGGAACCGGCGCCTGATAATCTGACCATTCGATCGGAGCGCGGTTGGCCCGTGCGCCGTCTATGGTCTGGCGTTTTGATTCCCGGCCGCTGCCCGCATGTTTCTCGCGCGCGCTCGCATACTCGGTTTTGATCTCTTCGACAAAGCCGTCCCGCGCCGTCTTCGACAACAGATTGCTCATCACGCCGACGGCCTTGGACGCGTCGTTTACATGGATGACAGGATGGTCATAGCCGGGGTCGATCTTCACCGCGGTGTGGAGTCGACTGGTGGTGGCACCGCCAATCAGCAAAGGCAGGTCGAATTCCTGGCGTTTCATCTCGCGGGCGAGGCTGACCATTTCATCGAGGCTCGGCGTGATCAGCCCGGACACGCCGATGATGTCGACCTTTTCCTCGCGGGCCGTGGCGAGAATTTTCTCCGCCGGCACCATCACACCCAGATCCACAACGTCGTAGCTGTTGCACTGAAGAACCACGCCAACGATGTTCTTGCCGATATCGTGGACATCACCCTTAACCGTCGCGAGCAGGATTTTGCCATTTGCCTCCACCGCCGCGCCGGTGGCTTCGCGTTCTTCCTCCATAAATGGCGTCAGATGAGCCACGGCCTGCTTCATTACCCGCGCACTCTTCACGACCTGGGGCAGAAACATCTTCCCCGCGCCGAACAGATCGCCGACGACGTTCATTCCATCCATCAATGGGCCTTCGATCACATGGAGCGGGCGTTCGGCGGCCTGCCGGGCCTCCTCGGTATCCTCCACCACAAAATCGGCGATGCCGTGCACCAGGGCATATTCAAGTCGCTCGGTCACGGAAGTGTCGCGCCATTCGAGGTTTTTCTCCGCCGCCGCCGCGCCACTGTCGCGATGTTCGTCGGCCACCTCGAGCAGGCGATCCGTCGCATCCTCGCGGCGGTTGAACAACACATCCTCGATCCGCTCCAGCAGGTCGGCGGGAATATCGTCATAGACCATGATCTGGCCGGCATTGACGATGCCCATATCCATGCCCGCGCGGATCGCGTGATACAGGAATGCGGCGTGCATCGCCTCTCGCACCGCGTTGTTGCCCCGGAACGAGAAGGACAGGTTTGAAACCCCGCCCGACACATGGGCGTGGGGCAGTTCGGCGCGGATGCGTTTCGTCGCCTCGATGAACGCGATGGCGTATTCGTTATGCTCTTCGATGCCCGTCGCCACCGCGAAGATATTGGGATCGAAGATGATGTCTTCGGCCGGCAGCCCCACCTCTTCGGTCAGCAATTTGTAGGACCGCGCGCAGATTTCGACCTTTCGATCGGCGGTGTCGGCCTGGCCGTCCTCGTCAAACGCCATGACGACGGTCGCAGCGCCGTAACGGCGAATCTTGCGGGCCTGTTCCAGGAATGGCTCCTCACCTTCCTTGAGGCTGATCGAATTGACGATCGCCTTGCCTTGCACGCATTTCAGCCCGGCCTCGATCACAGACCATTTGGAAGAATCGATCATCACAGGCACCCGCGAAATGTCGGGCTCGGCGGCAATCAGGTTGAGGAACCGAACCATCGCCGCTTCGGAATCCAGCATGCCCTCATCCATGTTCACATCGATGATCTGGGCGCCGTTCTCGACCTGCTGGCGCGCAACCTCGAGCGCCGTATCGTAGTCGCCGACCGTGATCAGTTCGCGGAACCGCGCCGAGCCGGTGACATTCGTCCGTTCGCCGATATTGACGAACTGGCTGCCGCTCGCGTTCATGCCGATGCTCCCGTGGCGAGGGTGAACGGTTCGAGCCCGGACAGGCGCATCGCCGTCGGGCGCTCCGGCACGGCGCGCGGCGCCAGCCCGTCGACGGCTTTCCGGATGGCCGAGATATGGGCCGGCGTCGTGCCGCAGCAGCCGCCGACGATATTCAACAGCCCCTCTTGGGCCCACTCACGCACGAAACCGGCCGTTTCCTCGGCCTGTTCGTCATATTCACCGAACTCGTTCGGCAGGCCTGCATTGGGATAGGCACAAATAAAAGTATCCGCGATCCGGGAGAGCTCCACGAGATAGGGCCGCATACCCTCCGCACCCATCGAGCAGTTGAGCCCGATGGTCAGCGGACGTGCGTGCCGGACCGAGTTCCAAAATGCCTCGGGGGTCTGGCCCGTCAGGGTCCGGCCCGACAGGTCGGTGATGGTGCCCGAAATGAGAATGGGCCGGCGCTCCTCGGTTTCCTCGAACAACTCCTCGAGACCGAAGATGCAGGCCTTCGCATTCAGCGTGTCAAAAATGGTTTCGATCAGAAACAGATCGACTCCGCCCACCAGCAGCGCCCGCGCCGCCTGCTTATAGGAATCCTTGAGCGTGTCGAAGTCGATCGCGCGGAAACCGGGATCATTGACGTCGGGTGAGATCGAAGTCGTCTTGTTCGTCGGTCCTATGGCACCGGCGACCCAGCAGGTCCGACCGGGTTCATTCTCCATCACCCGGTCACATGCCTCATGGGCCAGTCGCGCCCCTTCGGAATTGATCTCGACCACATATTCTTCCATCGCGTAGTCGGCCTGGGAGATCGTGGTGGCATTGAATGTATTGGTGGCCACGATATCGGCGCCCACCGCCAGGTAGCTCAGGTGGATATCGCGAATGGCGTCGGGGGCGGTCAGGTTGAGAATATCATTGTTGCCTGTCAGGTCATTCCCGAGACCTTCGAAATGCTTGCCATGATAATCGGCGGAGACGAGTTTCAAGGCCTGAATTTCAGTGCCCATCGCCCCGTCCAGAACGACAATGCGCTCGGACATCTCGTCGACCAGCGCCTTCTTGGATCGCATCTGGATCATGTTGGCTTTGTCTCCGAACCGCCGCCGGTCACGCCCAGATTGCGGCAAATCGCCTGGGTCATGTCCGCGCGGTTCAATGTGTAGAAATGGAAATTGTCGATGCCGTGAGACCGCAGCTCGAGGCATTGCTCACTCGCCACCCGCTCGCCAACTTCGGCCCGGCCTGCGGGATCTTCGTCCAGACCATCGAACGCCGCTGCCAGCCAACCCGGCACGCTGGCACCGCACATGGCGGCGAACCGGGTCATGCTCTTGAAATTGCCGACAGGCATGATTCCCGGCACCACGGGAATCTCGATCCCGGCTGCCGCGACCTTCTCGCGGAACCTCAAGAACGCATCGTTGTCGAAGAAAAATTGTGTAATGGCACGCGTCGCACCCGCATCCGCCTTGCGCTTCAGGTTTTCGATATCGAAATCGGCACTCGGGGCTTCAGGATGGGTTTCCGGATAGGCGGCGACTGAAATTTCAAACGGGGCGACGGATTGGAGCCCCGCGACCAGGTCCGCTGCATAGGCATAGCCATCGGGATGCGGTGTGTATCCGGCCTCGCCTTCCGGCGGATCACCACGCAGGGCGACGATATGCCGAACACCGGCAGCCCAGTAGTCCCGCGCAACACTTTCGATTTCCTCCCGCGTGGCGGCCACACAGGTCAAATGCGCTGCCGCCGTCAGGTTCGCCTCATTGACGATCCGGGAAACGGTCGAATGGGTTCGTTCACGCGTCGATCCACCCGCGCCGTAGGTGACCGAAACAAAGGACGGATCAATCGGCGCGAGATCACAGACCGTGTTCCACAGTGACGCTTCCATCTCCGGGGTCTTCGGCGGAAAGAACTCGAAACTGACAGAAACCTGGCGGTCGGTTTCGACCTGTTCAATATTGTCTGTGTCGGATGCCATGGGTCTTCCTAAGCACTGGCGCGCGGACGCGTGTCGATAGCCTGCACATCGGCGGGCCGGCGGTTTTTCCACAATGTAACGTCGAGAGACCGCCCCGGCAGGGTGCGCACATCAATCGTTTGCAGGCCCTGGTCTGCCGCCCAGCGGTTAATTTCTTCAGATCTGAATCCCAGGCGACGATGGGCATGATCGTCCCGCAGCGCCTCCATTTCGTGGGGTGCGAAATCGACCACCACGAAGGTGCCGCCGGGGTTGAGAACGCGCGCCGCTTCCCGGATCGCGTCGCCGGGCTCGTCGGCGAAATGAAGGACCATGTGGAGGATGACCAGATCGAACGACCGGTCATTGAACGGCAGTTGATACATGTCCGCCTGACGGACATTGCAGTTACGATATTCCGGATCTGAAAGATTTGTTCGGGCCACGGCGAGCATGTCGTGCGATTGGTCGACACCGACCGCCTCACGAACGCGGCCGCCCAACAATTGGAGCATGCGACCCGTTCCGGTCCCGATGTCGAGAAGCGTGTCATGGGACTCGTCCACCAGAAAATCCTGGATCGCCGCTTCGACCACATCCTCATCGACATGTAACGCGCGTATCTGGTCCCAGGACCCGGCAACTTCGCGGAAATAGGCTTCGGCAAGTCTGGCCCGGGCGTTCCTTATTTCATCGAGGCGCTGGCGGTCCCGGGCAATAAGTCCGTCCGTATCGTCAATTTCGTCCACCAGCGATCGCAAAATATCCGCAGTTGGCGTGCCAGATGCCAGATGGAAGAACGCCCAGCTGCCTTCCTGAAGCCGCTCAAGCAGGCCGGCATCACAAAGGAGTTTGAGATGACGGGAGATGCTGGGCTGACTCTGCCCGAGAATTCGCGTCAATTCGCTCACGGTCAAATCGCCTTGCGCGCATAAAGCCAGGATACGTAGGCGATTTGGCTCTCCGGCCGCACGCAAGACTGCAAGAACTTGGTCCATAAGAATGCTGGCGCTCTTTCGAACCACGGTTGTGGAACGGGTTTGGTGACCGCGAACCGAATCGGCGCGCTACGCCCCGATTCGCTCGACTATTAACATAAACATATATTTATATTTGCCAGTATATTCTCGTAGTTGTCCCCGATTCGCCGTTAAAAACTGTATCTTTTTTGTAACAATCTTTGGGCAGCGTTCTGATCACAAGCTTGTCATATGGCGCTACTTCAAGGGCTGTGGTAGCAAAATAATGGGAATTATATACG